>NZ_RBAH01000042.1 GCF_003626695.1 Paenibacillus ginsengarvi | reverse complement strand
TTACGGGCAGGTTGCCTACGTGTTACTCACCCGTCCGCCGCTAACCCCGAAAGGTTCGCTCGACTTGCATGTATTAGGCACGCCGCCAGCGTTCGTCCTGAGCCAGGATCAAACTCTCCAAAAAGGTAAACCTTATTAGATAAGCTGATAGCTCATTACTTAACTAGCTTGTTGTGGTCTCTTGCGAGACCTTCACTTGCACGCTCGTTGTTCAGTTTTCAAGGAGCAAATCTAATTCATTTGCCCGTCCATTTTGTGGCCGGAACAATAATATATCACGTTACTGCCTTCATGACAACAGGTATATTTTACCATCAGGGATCATTGGATGCAAATCCGCCACCGCCATTATAGATAAGCTTCAGATTTGGAAATCGACCCTGGCGCCGTTGATCACATACGCCCTTCCGGGTCCGGGAGAAGTTCGGCAGGAAGAAATCGACCGTATCCGTCGTCCCATGCGTACATCCCGTCCGCCATCGGCACGATCATGATGACCTGTTGAGCGTTTGATTCAAAGACTTAATTTAGAAGTGGCATCGAGAGCCGAGCCATTGCCATTAGTCGGCTCCCTTTATTTTTGCACCCCCTAGTAATTAATAGGATAACAATAACTTAGAATCGTTTCGAACAAAAACACTGATGAAGAAACTTCATAAGTGTTTTTAGCGACTTATTTCCATACTTTTATGGGAGCCTACTTCTCTCGTCTATGCCCCTTTGCAAAATAAAAGCAACGGTGCGAGAATCCCCCCAAACCACCGTCAAGGACTATCACCGTAAGCTTTTATAGATTGGTTTCGGCCAACTGCTCGTATAGCAGTTCCCGCTCCGCCTCGAGCATCGCCTTTTCGTTGTGTAACGCCACAAGCCTACTCGCATCCTCTTCAGCCATCATAGCGTCATCCAGAAGCGCCAGCTTCCTTTCCAATATCGCGATGTCAGATTCGAGTTTCGCTTCAAGTCGCTCGCACCTCACGTCCCCCGCTTTTTCACGTGGTAGTGAGCGTTCCCGCTTGTCGCCGGCGCTGCTTACCGGCAGAATCGCCGACCCGCTGGCGCTAAGCTCATCCCGCTTCCGTCTCGCTTCGGAATACATTCCTTCATAACGGGTTAGCTTCCCTGCTTCAAGCCAATACGTCACTGGAAACAACTTGTTTAACAAATACCGGTCGTGTGACACACAGATAACCGTGCCGGAGAAAGATACCAGCGCCTCCTCCAACTTTTCGCGGGCATCGATATCGAGATGGTTTGTCGGTTCGTCGAGCACGAGCACGTTCAGCTCCTGGTGCATCAGTTGCGCTAATCGGAGCCGCATTCGTTCGCCACCGCTCAAGCTGCCCACGCTGCGGAAGACGGACGCGCCGTAGAACAGAAAGTTCGCCAATAGCTTACGCGCTTCGCCCTCCTCCACCATAACGACGTGGCGAAATGCATCCAACACCGTCTTCCTTTCGTCTGGAAACAAGTCGTGCTGGGCCAAATAGCCGATTTTCACGTTACTTCCGAGCTTTACTGTTCCATCGTCAGGCTTTAGTCCTTCAGCGATCATGCGCAGTAGTGTCGACTTCCCACTTCCGTTTCCGCCGACGATCGCCGCGAAGTCACTGTGACGGATATGAATTCCGATTCCGTCATACAACATTCGAACAGGGCCTGCCGTCGACAAGTCAGTCGCGCCGGCATCTTCCTCCACACGGTACGACATTCGAACGCCCTCCATAACGACTACGTCATTGCCGCTCCGCTCGCCAACCTCGAATGCAAGCCCCATCCTCCTGCGCTCCATCACGGGACGGTCAATTTTCTCCATCCGATCGATTGCCTTTTGCATCGCCGCCGCCCGCTTGAACATCGCCGGATTGTCGGCTTGGGCCGCCCACATTCGAAGCCGCTTGATTGCTTCTTTCATCTTTCCGATCTTCTTTTGCTGTTCCTGATATGCGGAGAACTCCGCAAGAAGCCGTCGCTCTTTCTCCTCGACGAACCAGGTGTAGTTTCCATGATAGACATCGGCCGTCCCCCCCTCCAAGTCGTAAATTTTGTTAACAACGCGGTCGAGGAAATATCGGTCATGCGAAACAATTAGCACGCTTCCCCGGTACGTCTGCATGTACGACTCTAGCCATTCGATGGCGCCCAGGTCGAGATGGTTTGTTGGTTCATCCAGCAGCAACAGGTCGGGCTCCTGGAGTAAAATGCGCCCCAGGCACACTTTCGTCCGCTCGCCGCCACTCAAGCTGGAGAATGGTAATGCAAGCAACTGCGCGATGCCTAAGCCGTTCGCGACTCGCAACAAATTCGCATCGGTCTCGTAGCCACCCTTGTCAGAGAAGGCGTCCTGCAGGGCTCCGTACTCGTCGAGAGCCTTTCCCGCCGCCGCCGGATCCGATGACGCCATGAGTGATTCCAGTTCCTCCATCCGATCGCGCATCCGGTACAATTCAGCGAATGCCTCACGAAGTACGACCTCCGCCGTAACCCCTTGCCCGAAGTCTGGAATTTGAGCGAGTAGTGCAGTCCGGCTTCCTTTCTTCCAGTGTATATGACCGACATCCGGCTTCTCCGAACCGGCTAGTAGTTTCAGCAAAGTTGTCTTACCACAGCCGTTCGGGCCGACTAGCCCGATTCGGTCTCGATCGCTGACTTCGAATGACATATTGTGAATTACGGGCGTTCCGCCCCACATTTTGCTTATTTTATCCACTGCACAGAGCAACATATCGATCATCCTCGCATACGGTTATTTGGGTGTAACGCAAAAAAGCCGCAGGCAAAAGTCAACCTTTTGCCCGCAGCTTCCCAATCAAAGGGCCGATCGAATGCAATGAACAGGCATTCGATCTAAGGGGTCAAAATGTTGCAGTCGCCTAAAATGGACAGACCTCTCCCGTTTGCGGAAAAGCGGAATACGATCGTAGCTTGGTGCACCCAGTATTGGGACCACTTGCTACGTGCGGCGACTTGCAACATTTTTGACACCTCCCTTACCGATACGATTTAGAAACGATATGACTAATATACCACAAAAAATGGCATGTCGGCAAACGGTATAGTTCTGGCCCGGATACTAGTAACGATCGAGTCCGCCGTGTTTCCTCGGCTTTGCCAAACTATTTAATCACTACTCAGCTTCGGCATCACCCATCATGGTCGATCGTTTGTGGCTTAAGCCGTACCTAAAGCACCATAGTCTGCCTATAGTTCGAAAATAGCAGGTTTTTTTCTTATGTTTTTCAAAAATGCAAGACTGGTTACTAAAACCACCCCAATAGCGATCCACTGCGAGGTAGCAAGACCACCAAACTGCCCGCGGATAAGGTCTCCTCTGAAAAACTCGATGCCAAATCGTCCTAAACTGTACATAACAAGATACAAACCTGCAATTCCCCCAGGATGCGGCCGATATTTTTTAGCCACATAGATCAGTGCAAAAAAAAGGGAGAAATTAAGCAGGCTCTCCATGATTTGCGTTGGGACAAGTTTCACATCATTCGGGGCGAACTCCGAGTGGTGAAAGGTAATGCCAAACCAACTTTGCGTTTCTTCTCCGTAGCAACACCCTGCAAGCAGACAGCCGATCCTGCCGAATCCCTGGGCCAATGCTATAGAGGGGATAAACAGATCCAGGTGTTGGAAAAAGTTTATTTTTTTCTTCCGGCAGTAAGCATAACCAGCCAAAATCCCCCCTATTATGCCTCCGTAAATCACGAACCCTTCGGAAACGTTTAAAACAATGCCCGGGTCATTTACGATTTTGTTGATTTGAGTGATCCAATACAAAAGCTTGGCTCCCGCAAATCCTCCCAATAGGCTAAGGAAGGTTAATGAGGATATATGGGATTGCTCGATTTGTTCCGTTGCCGCACGATATAGGACCATCTTATAAGCGACAAGAATTCCGAGTGCAATCATCATTCCATAGCCGTAAATGGTCACAGGCCCGATTGAAACTAATTCATTATGCACAAGTTCATCCTCCACGCTATTTTTTTCTAAATCATGGCTTAAAGGACTAAGCTCTCAGGCAATTAAACTACAATATGTAGTATGATTATCTAAAAAGGGATTATGAATCCCCACCCACGATTAACAACAGTAAAATGGAACAGGTTCTTAAAAATGGTTTCAACAGAGCAAGCGGAACCTTCACAACTTGTTCTGGCTCAAGAACCTGCATCATGCGATATTGCAAAGTTGTATTCGCAAAATAAACGGCAGTCTTACATCGATGGTGATTTTCGCGTTTTGCCAATTTTAACAAGATATTGCCTAAATAGAATTCCGTGCCCATCTGCTCCATTGCATATCGATCCGCAAGCAGTTCTTTCCATGTCTCATAATAGCTAACGATCGGTTTAACGATCGGCAAATAGCCAAAAGCATCAACCAGCAAACTCGAGAGGAACAATTTGCGTCCGTCGTGATTGAGGCAATGATATCGTTCATGCAGCAAAATCGCTTTTACTTCCATTTTGCTAAACCTATCTAAAACCATTGTGGAGACAACGATCTTTGGTCGAATTAGACCAATCGTAAGCGCTACAAAGGAGTCGTCTTGTACAACGATGATTTCTGTTCCCCAATTTCGGTATATGTAGTTCAAGTGCTTGGTGAGTTTGTCGTGTTTGCGGCTCCGAAAATGTTTTATCCATTTTTGCGATAAATACATCTGTCGGATAATCCGCCATATCATCATGCCAAGCATGTAGCCAAATAAAACGAGGATAGCACAATTGAAAATGGGACCTAGGAACGTTCCGCTACGGACTTGGCAGGCAAGAATCACCCCCATTTGTGCAATTGTAGTTGCTATAATAACTATCATTAGCGCATAAGAGCCTCTTAGCTTTGTTATTGGGCTCATTGCTTTTTCCTGCTCTTCAGATCATTTAGCTTGCACTCCAGTCTCGCAATGACTTCAGGATCGACTTCATCAAGTGCATCGATCATGTGGTTTACAACCAGGCTTCCGTATTCTTGAATGAGTCCCTGCGACACTTGCTTCGTTTGTTCGGACAGAAACTGCTCTCTGGATAGAATCGGGCTAAACTTGGCTGCTCGCGCTCGGCCGGTTCCTTTCATGACTTTTGTCAAATGTCCCTTGTCTAGCAGACGATTCATGATGGTCATCACCGTATTGATCGAAATTGGACTTTCCTGATTCAGGATCGACTGAACTTCCTTGATGCTTAAACCCTCAGAATTCCAAAGAAGATCCATTATGCGGGATTCCAGAGGCCCAAAAAATCGGTTCAAGCCTTCGCCGCCCATATTCATTTTTTTGATTTGCATTCTTGTCTCACCACCATACTACATATCGTAGTATAGTGGTATGCAAATGTCAACCTTACGCCGCTGACACTTCGTTTCGGGCCGTATGGCGGAGTATTTGCACCGATTCTTTTCTACAAATTCTCGAGTTCCTTCATTTCTCTTCCTATAAAATCAACGAACAGCCCAACAACATCGATTCTCTATTCCCCATAAACTCAAGTGAATGACCAATTGCAACACCTCGAAAACTGACAGCCCGAGCAATATGAGTTTCCTAGGCTCTGTCCACGACTACGACAAAATGGGAAGAGGAACTATTTTTCGTAGCCTCCTCTTGCGCTTCCTTCAATGCTGTATTGATATAAGTGCTACAAGCCCGGCGTATTTTGTCAAAGCACTGCTAATGATCGAATAATATTGAAGCCTTTACCATCAAGCCTTCAGGTCTGCGACATTTCTAGTTACAACTTACATTACAAAAAAAAGCCCGGGCATCCCCGGGCTTTCCTTACGAGCACCTGCTATAGCCGCAGTTGGTACAGTTTTTGCAGCCCTCGCTGTTCACAAGCGAAGCGGAGCCGCACGACGGACACAAATCGGTCGAGATGCTGCCGGGCGAGTAGGCCGGCGGCTTCGCGCTCACGGTTTCGGCTGCCGCTGCCGTTACTTCTTGCGTCGCCGTAATATATGGCTCGGATTCGTCGCCGATGTGCATCTCCAGCGCCTTGGCGACGGCGTCAGCGATCGATTCTACGCGGTTCGCGCCGAAGCCGATTGCGCCGGAGCCGCCGATCCCCTTCAGATGCTTGACGAGCAGCTGCACTTTGTCCCCGTGGTCGCCGTAGCGGAGGAACAAGGAGCAGACGCGGCCGAGCGCCTCGGACATCGCGAATACGTCGGAGCCGGCTTTGCCGACGTTCAGGAAGATTTCGCTCGGCGTGCCGTTCATGTCGTTGATAGTAATGTACGCCATGCCAAACGGCGTATTGAATTTATACGTCGCGCCGCGCAGCGTTTGCGGGCGTTTTTTGTACTGCTTGTCGAACACTTGCTTCGTTTGCATGTCGATGCCTGTGGCGAGCGTATCCGACAGCTGCGCCAGCGAGACCGACTCCTGAGCCGGGGCCGCACCGGATGCCGGCTGCTCTGCCGCCGCTTGCACGGGCTCCGCTTTCGTTTCTTCTTTTTTCTCTTCCTTCTTCTCGGTCGACAGCACCTGTACGTCGCGGCTGCCGTCGCGATAGATCGTTACGCCTTTGCAGCCGAGGTCGAACGCCAGCTCGTACAGCCGCTTCGTCTCTTCGACGGTGAAGTCGGACGGACAGTTCGCCGTCTTGGAGATCGAGCTGTCGACCCACGTCTGGATCGCCGCTTGCACGCGAATATGGTCCTCCGCCGACAAGCTCATCGCCGTAACGAAGTAGTCCGGCAGCTCCTCGTTCGGGTGCGTATCCTTGTACGCTTGGGCGATCGGCACGTACTGCTTGTCGAAGCCGAGACGGCTTTGGCGGAAATATTCGAAGGCGAAGTACGGCTCGATGCCGGTCGAAGTGCCGACCATCGTGCCCGTACTGCCCGTAGGAGCTTGCGTAATGACGGTGACGTTGCGCATACCTTTTTGGCGGATGGTCTCGCCTACTTCCGGGAACGTCTTCGTCATGTTTTTCATGAAGCCGCTCTGGAGAAACTTGTCGGCGTCGAATTGGGTAAACGAGCCTTTCTCGGCCGCAATCTCGGATGAGGACAAGTATGCTTCCTTCGCCATAAAGCCGTACAGGCGATCCAGGAACAGCAGCGATTCGGCGCTACCGTAGCGGATTTTCAGCTTGATCATCAGCTCGGCTAGTCCCATCGTGCCGAGGCCTACGCGGCGCTCGCTCTTCTGGTTGCTTTCGTTTTCCTCGAAGTGATACGGCGTCCGGTCGATGACGTTATCCAGGAAGCGGACGGAGTAACGAACCGTTTTGCCGAGATCGTCCCAAGCGACGTCCATCTTCTCTTCGTCGTAAAACTTCGACAGGTTGATCGCGGACAGGTTGCAGACGCCCCATGCCGGCAAGCCTTGTTCTCCGCATGGATTTGTACAAATGATCGGATTGAAATACCAGCTGTTGGACATCTGGTTGTAATATTCCATAAACACGACGCCCGGCTCGGCGGAACGCCATGCGGATTCGATAATCGTATGCCACACCTCGCGCGCCTTGACGGTACGGTACGGCTTCACGGCTTTGCCGAGTGACTTCCATTTCGCCAGATCGCCGTCCCAGATGTCGTTATATTCCGGATCGGTCGTGTCCGGGAAGACGAGCTCCCAGTCGAGATCCTCCTTGACGGCTTTCATGAACGCATTGCTGACGCATACGGACAAGTTGGCGTTCGTAATCTGTCCCATCGTCGATTTAACCGTGATAAAGTCGACAAGGTCCGGATGCCAGTCGTTGATCATGAGCATTAAAGCCCCGCGCCGGCTGTTTGACGTGTAAAACCCGTTGCCGCAAAGCATGTGTACGTCTTCCACTTCAAAATCGAATACGGGGCTTACCCCGACCGATTCGATGGATACAATACGGTCAGGCACAGTATGCAGTAACTGTTCTACTCGTTCCGCCAGTGCGACTTGACCGTCCGCTTGCAGTCGATCTTTGACACGGGATAGCGCCCGATAAGAAATGCGTGGTTTTGTCGAATCCCAAACCCCTTGATAGTAGCGCCCCGGAATTTCCATCGGTTTCCAAGCCTCTCGCGGGTAGCTATTGCCATGATTTCGGAAGCCGGATGTTTGTTTATCTTTATTAGACAAATCGAGAAAGCGGCTCATTCGCTCCTTGAATTCAGCGCCTGTCACACAAAGACGATGGATGGTCCGCCAGCCTTGTTCACTTCGATCCGTCGAATGGATGTGAGACATGATGCCATTTGCCGCAAGCAGTTGTTGGATGTCGCGCAGCATTCCGATACTGACACTGTCGAACCCGTAGCCTCCTTTCGATCCGCGATCGCAACCATCGGCATCGAAATATCCCGCAACAAATGCTCCCATGACGGAAGAAGGAGAACGGAAGATCACATCGGGAACTCGAATCTCTTCACTTCGAGACTTCAGCATCCCGTTTTGCTCAAGCCAGTCGATCAGAATGCGGGAATAAACAGCAACATTGTGACAAGCGCCATCACCTACTTCGACGGTCGGTTCAAGCGCGAACAATTCCCGGACCAATCCAACCAAACGTTCACGGATATCCGGATACTCGTCTGCTGTCGCAAACTTGATCGCTTTCGGCGCTTCCCAGCTCACTTTGCGTCCCCAATGCACATACCCATCCCCGTAAGAATAGCCGAGCAGGTAAGCAAGACGCTCGTCCAGCAGCTCGGGTAATTGCACGGATTCATTCAACTTCGTACTCATCCCGGAACGTTTGTACGGATCTGTTCGCAATTGAACATAAGGGACTTCATACAGACCGTCTGCCAGCAAAATCAAGGTTTCGGAGTCCACATCCAAGTCCCGCAGAGGTACTGTAGCGACAACACCATTGTGAAGCACGCCCATTTTATGGTCTTTGGTCACTTCAACCGTAAAACCGCGTTTCGTAGTTACGCGGAATAAAGGCTTGACACCATTGCGAAACGCGCAAGTAATACGCCGCGGTCCTTTTTCCGTCAAGGCCAAAAGTACCTCTCCTGAGGAAATTCGGTCTGCCAGCTCCGCGGCTGGAATCAGCCCCCGATTTGTGGCGATTCGCTCCTTCGGCCCGAAGCAGCCACCTTGCTCGATCAGTCCGGTCGTGTAACTGAACAGCCCGCCCCAGGAAACGGCGCCGCTCGAAGAGCCGTTCACGCCTTTGACAACGGAGCGGCGCGGACGCAGCGAAGACAGGTTGATTCCGACGCCGCCGCCGCGCGACATGATCTCCGTCATTTCCGACAATGTCGCCATGATGCCTCCGCGGCTGTCGTGAGGCGATGGGATGACGTAGCAGTTGAACAGCGTCAGCTCGTCGCTGGCCCCTGCTCCCGCCGCAATCCGGCCGCCCGGAACGAGCCGCCAGTCGTTTAGAAGGTAGCGGAACTTCTCCTTCCACTCCTGCTGCTTCTCGGGCGAAGTCTCAACCGAAGCCATTGCCGTCGCCAGACGGTCCCATAGCTGCTCCGGGGTTTTCTCCTTCGTCAAAGTCAATTTATCTATAGTCGATTCGAACAACTCGCCGCTGCGAAGCCGGATCGTCACTTGTTTGCCGTTTCGGGAAATCACTTCCCCGACTTCCTTGCTTGGGAATTTCGGATCGTCCTTCGTCAGTACAAGGACCATGTCGCCTACTGCCGTATGCTCCGTATCCGCATCTTTCAACGCGTACCGATCGAGAAATATTTTTTCGCTGAGTCCTTCCAGCTTGTTCACTTGAACCGTCTCCAATGTTAGCCCTCCCGGATCTAATATTCAGGCGCAAAAGCGATTAGAGCGTCTGCCTCATGCTGATTCTTGAGTCCACGAACCTGCGTTCACGGATTCAGGATTTTATGTAAAGCTTCCATATTTTGCAGCAAAAATCCACAACATATGGTTGTGGTCTTCATTATACAACACTACATGTTGTGCATCTATCGGGGTACGAACGAATTTTCGCAAAATAGAGGGACTAGCTTCGCAAAAGCTGCGATTATCTCGGCGATGCTCCTTATTTTAGGGAGGATTCGGCTGCGATTTGTCGACAAATTCCGATTTTTTTCAAACCGGATCAGGTGAATCCCGCTGCCAAAATCGTTCTGCGGTCCGATGCGGAAAACGGTTTCAATAGTAGTCTCGCTTTGACATCTAATAGCCCGCTTTGTTACAATATTTCATACTATTCCAGACTTTCAGTTGCAATATTCTGCTGTTCGGGGGAATCGCCATGATATGGATGGACGACCGTTTCATGCCCGAATCGGAAGCGTCGGTATCTTATTTGGACCGCGGCTACTGCTTCGGCGACGGCATTTACGAAATGATCCGGGTGTACGGCGGGCGCTTATACGAACCTTCCGCCCATTACGAGAGGCTAGAGAGAAGCGCCGCGGAAATCAAGCTGAGCTTGCCGTATCCGATCGAGGAAATCAATCGGATCGTACTGGAGCTGCTGAAGCGCGAACGGCTGGAGGAAGGGACGGTATACATGCAGATTACGCGCGGGGTCGCTCCGCGTGCGCACGGCTTTCCCGCTCCCGGCACAAAGCCGGTGCTGATGGCTTATTGCGGCGCGGTCAAACGTCCGGTCGAGGCGATGGCAGCCGGCATCTCCGCGATTACGCGTCCCGATGTGCGCTGGCTCCGCTGCGACATCAAATCGCTGAACTTGCTCGGAAGCGTGCTTGCGAAGCAGGAAGCGGTCGAAGCCGGAGCGGACGATGTCATCCTCCACCGGGACGGCATCATCACCGAATGCAGCGCCTCCAACCTGATGATCGTCAAAGACGGCGTGCTGCTGACTCATCCGGCGAATCACCTCATCCTGAACGGTATTACGCGCGCAGTCGTGCTGGAGCTTGCCCGTAAGCTGAATATACCGGCGATCGAGCGGCCTTTCACGCTCCAGGAGCTGACGGCGGCTGACGAAGCGTTTCTGACCAGCACGATTATGGAAGTGATGCCAATCGTCCGGATCGACGGTAGCCCGGTCGGGGATGGCTTACCTGGGTCGATCACCCGGAAGCTGCAGCGCGCTTTCGAAGATACGATTCCTTCGCCGCAGCGGCGATAGAGGGGGCCAGCTTACTTTGACAGCTTTAACACGAACGGAGCTTTTGCAAATCTGTTTAGCGAAGCGGGGCGCGCGCGAGGATTATCCTTTCGGGCCTGAGCCGCTCGTCATGAAGGTCGGCTCCAAAATGTTCGCGCTTATATCCGGCGGCGAGCGGCAGGCCGTCATTTCGCTCAAATGCGAGCCCGAAGCCGCCTATTTGCTCAGACAAATGTACGAGGCGGTCAAGCCCGGCTACCACCTGAACAAGCAGCACTGGAACTCGGTGGAAATGAACGGAACGATTCCCTCTGACGAAGTGCGCGGGATGATCGACGATTCCTACGCGCTCGTTGCGAAACGCCTGACCAAAGCGGAAAAAGCCGAGCTCGGCTTATAGTCCCGCAGCACAAAGAAAGAGACCTTGTATTCCCGACCCTCGGAAATGCAAAGTCTCTTTTTTCGTTTTGGACTGCTGCGTCCCATACGTCTAGGAGGATAAACCGAACAGCTTCGCGGCGTTTTCCCGCGCCACTTTTTGAAAGACCGTTTCGCTAATTTTGTTCGTACGGCGCCATTCCAGCAGCAGATCGACCAGCGGAACCGGCATGCCCACCGTGCAAATATCCGTACCGAAAAACAGCCGGTCCTGAAACTCCTCCAGAAACTTAGGTCCGTACTCGGGATCACGCGCCAGCGCATTATGGGCCGTATAATCGGAAAGATCGCCATACAAGTTCGGATATCTGCGGAACAAAATCGGCACAACGCCCTCTTCCCGAATCGGTCCTGCCGGCAACCGCCCGACCTGGCCGCCCTTGAGATCGAAAATGATCGCCCGCTCGCCCGGCGTCTGAAGCCGCCCGATCTCCGCCCAGAACACCGGCCCGTGGCCGAAGATGGTCAGATTCGGAAACCGCTGCAGCGTATGCTCCAGTTGGGGCAAGCCCGGGTCGTCGTACAGCCCGAAATCTCCGCCGATCTGGTCGGAGCCGTCGAACACGACGGGAAGGCCGACGCGCTCCGCGTGCCGGAACAAATTTTGCACCATAGGATGCATAAGCGGGACATTCAGCATGATTTCTCCGAGTCCTTTGCAGCCTTTGTCCTTGTAATACGACAACAGCCGGTCGAGCGGCGCTTCCGCCGAATTGGACAAAGCGCGCGGGTCGATGTTGCAATACGGAATAAACCGGTCCGGGTACATCTCGGCCATATCCAAAATATCTTCGTTCGCTTGCGGCAAATACACTTCGGGACTGACTACAGGCAGCAAAACTCCTCGCTCGATACCAAGCTCGTCATACCTCGCGATCAATTCCTCCGCCGTGCAAAATTTTACGACAAACGGTACCGGCTTTCTGTAAGCGTGAGCATGGATATCGATGAACATCGCCGCAGCCTCCTACCCGATCCAGTATACAAAAATGGTTAATCATATGTAATATACTATATATAATCTGG
The DNA here is from genome assembly GCF_003626695.1 of Paenibacillus ginsengarvi. Lineage (GTDB taxonomy): Bacteria > Bacillota > Bacilli > Paenibacillales > NBRC-103111 > Paenibacillus_AB > Paenibacillus_AB ginsengarvi. Next base: position 34,234 of record NZ_RBAH01000042.1, on the reverse strand, counting down.
TTGGACAATAACCGATCTTTTAGCGGGATGTTTTCCAGTAACGATTCCTTCCTCCGCGATACGGAATCTTGCTGCGCTAGCAGAAGAAAGACTTCCGTTCGCGGCTTAAGCCGGTCCGAAGGTCTTTCGCCTAACGCATCTGTTGTTATTCGGCCGCAAACATTCGCGATAGGGCGGCCTTCACCTGCTTCGCGTACACTCCGCCCCCCCCGGGCAGCCCGAGATGGGCGTCGTCCGGGCTCCATTTGGCCGACGACACAGACACTTCGATACGGGCCCCCGCAGGAGGAATGTTCCTGGTGAAGACGAGCCGTGACGGAATGAACCGGTACGCCATCTTCGGGTTGCGGCTTCTGCCGTCCCACTCGGTAATCGTAAGCTGCTCCGGCGCGGCAGTCGGTGCAAACGCGAGCGCAAAGCCTCCCTCGATCCGGCAGCCGTCGCCATAGCGCTCATCCCCGTCCACCCGAACGGACCAATTGCGCAGTTGGTACCGGGCTTCCTCCGACAAATCACGGCCGGATGCGGAGACGATCGGATAGTCGGCCGAGCCGTCCGACATCGTGTTTTCCACGGAGCCGATAAAGCCCTGCAAGTCGTGCGGCTGCTTGTACTGCCACTCCAGAAGCGGACGGTACACCTCCGCCAGTTCGAGGCCGCAGCGCCTCGCCAAATCCCGGATCGCTTCCGGATAACCGGTAAGCAACCGTGTGTTATAGTTGCTCAGCCCGGTTTCGATCAGCGCGATTCGTGCTTCCGGATTCACCGCACGAATAGTCCCGATCATCCGCTCCATCGCCGAGACGTAGCCCTCTACGCATTTGATACGCACGGCCTGCCCGGCATAATCGCTTATGTGCGGCGTAACCCGGGTCGGCGCAAGCGGATCGGCGAAAAACGCCGTACCGGTCAGCGGGTCCCAGCTTTCGATCATCCGGTTCTGCACGTTGCGGTTGTCTCCGTAATAATCACCGACAACGATTATATCCCCTGGCTTGATCCCATCATCGGTCATATCCGTCCGGTCGATCGTAACGCTTTGCGGCGTGCAGGAGGCTACTACCAGCTCGGCCGTGTCGATGCTGTAACGGTCCGGACCTACATATCGGCAGTTGCGGATAAACAGCGCGGGTTGCCCCCTCACACCCGCTTCGCTCAATCCTTCGACTCGCCGCGACGCCACGAACCCGTTGCCCGCTTCCCAGTCGTCATTCGTGCCGAGACCGATAAAGACGATGTCCGGCTTCCAGTTCGCGATGCGCTCCGCGCTGCGAAGTCCCCGGTCGCCGAGGAACAGCCGGGCCGTCCATCCGCCGATACCCGCATTCATAACCGCATGGAAACGGTTCGTTACGAAATTGACGATCCCGTAAGGCTCCCCGGTGCAGCCGCCGCGCGGATCGAAGCCGCGGATTTTCAGTTCGAACGAACGTTTCGCGGCGTGCGGAAACCGCCAAGTGCGGATCGCGCGGCTTTCGGTTTCGCGGAAATCGAGCCCGCTGCTTACCGCAACCGGCCTCGCCGGATCGAAAGCGACGCCGCCTTCGCCGTAGCGGCTTTCGAGCGGGGAGCCGAGCCGTTCCTCCGCTTCCCCCACGGTCGATTTCACATAAGCGATCGTCTCGCCATAGCGGAATGACGCTTCGATAACCGCCCCGGTCGCAGGCGCCTGGCGAAACTTCAGCGCATGATGCACCTCCGGCTCGCCGTCCGGGCCGGCGCCGTAGATCCGGATGACGATATACTCGCATTCGCGCGGAAAGGCACCTCCGTAGCCGCTCCGGCTCAGATGCCCGGCCACCGCTTCCCCATCCACGGTAACATTGTGGGCATAGGTGAACGGTCGTCCCAGGTCGAACGTATCCGCCGCTCCGTCCGCGGCAAAACGAACCGCCTCCTCGCCGCTTGGGGATTCGTTCAGGTTCGAGAACGTGTCGTACAGCACTCCGTCGACGTACAAGTCGATCAGCGTCGCCGCTTCGTTCCCCCGCTCCTTCCCCTGTACGACGGTCAGTTCGTCGCCTTCCAGCGTAAAGGCCGCACCGCTGCCCGACCCGGTCAGTTTCCACGCGCCGCCGCCGTAAAACTTGCGGCTGCTCAGCGCTTCCTTTTGTCCGGATACAAGGAGCTTGTCGTGCGTCAGCGTTTCGGCAAAAGTATCGCGGATGTAACGGTCCGCTTCCCCGACGAAGCCCTCGTCCAGCAGACCGTCCACCCATGTAATGCTGTCCCCGGCAAAGGCGACACGCGTCGCCTGCGGGTATGTACGGCTATGTTCTACGCTCATAGTCCCCCATCTTTCTATGAAGGCCGCGGCGAAGCTTGTTAACCTTTTCTCTTACGATTCGTTCGTTAGACCGGACTTCCGTCCAAATCGCCGGTCGGCGCGCCATTTTTCAAACGCAGCGCTCCGCTCCCGTCCACCCACAGATGGTACGTTCCCATAATGAGGTGCGGACCGCTCCACGAGCCGCCGATCGTCACGCTGCCGCTGAACGTCTGCGGGAAGTTCCCGGTGTACACCGCTCCGGCCTGCCTGCTCTGAAAGCGCACCTTCGGCTGGTAGGAGGTTTGGTTGTACACCTCGCGTCCGGCGTAAGAGACATAAGCGCTTCCGCCTTCAATCATATTGTTGTCGAGCAAAATGATGTTGTCGTGACTGTCCAGCTTCGTAATCCGGACTACCGTGAACCAGTCCGGCCACAAATGATTCGGATCGGAGGCGAAGACACGGCTGTTTTGGAGCGACAAATATTGCACCTGGTCGTCGATAACGACGATGTTCGAGCTGTTCCCGGCATGGACGCCGTCGATCGTAATCAGGCCGAGATGGTTGCTGGCCAGCAGACCGACATCGCAGCCTTCGAAATGGCCGACGTTGATCCGGACCTCCTGGGCGCACCAGCCGCTTACAACGGCTACGGTCCCTTGAAGCACCGTATCGCCGTTCTGGACGGTTACGCTTCTGTCGAGCGTGAGCGTGCTTCCGCTCACGGCGCTGATCAGCGCCGGCGTGAGCCGGTCCTCGCTGCCGACAAGCACGACTTGACCGCTCTCGAAGCCGCTCGCGTTCGTCAGCGTTACCTGGTTGGCCGCAGGCGAGGAAGCCACCGTCGTCTGGGCGTATTTGACTTTGCATTCCTTCACATAGTTGCCGCCCTGCCAGGCGACGAATTTCGGATTGGACAGCAGCGTCGAATTCGCCATCGATTTGCTTCCCCTGCCGAGCAGCAGCCCATGCACGCAGTACATCCACAGACAGTCCAGAAAATGGTAATTGCCGATATTCAAGCTGTCGCAGGGCATATCCACGGCATAACCCTTCAGAAAATGGCTGAACGTACAGGACGTAAACGCCAATTCGAAGCCGTTCAAAATTTTGAGCCCCGACCCGTTATAGCCGCTTCCGCCCTCGAATGCGTTCGAATTGCGGAAGACGACATTCGTAAACCGGGACGAAACGAGCAGTTTGGCGGTTACGAGCGGGCGGTCGCCGGCCAGACGGTTTACATTGTTCTTGATCATCACATCGCGCAGCTCAAAATCGTGCAGCGATATCGTCGTCGAGTCGTCGCGCTGAATGTCGAGCACCGGAGCGGAATTGTGGTAATTCATCAGGATCGAGGAGCCGTGCCCTTCCCCCTTGATCGTCACATACGGCCTGCGGACCGTCAGTCCCGTCACCCGGTACCTTCCCGGAGGCACATACACCGTCCCGCCTGTTTTGTCGACCGCGTACTGCTCCTGCGCCTTGTTGATCGCCGCCTGGAATGCAGCGCTGTCGTCCGCCGTATTATCGCCCTTCGCGCCGAACCATTTCACATTGTACACACTCGCGGGCCAACGTCCGGCAAGCCGCTTGTACCGCTTGCCCGATACCGATATGAATATGGTTCCGCCGTCGTCGGTGGATGACGCGTCATTCGCATCGTACGCAAATTCCCCTTCACGTCCGGCATCGGTCACATAATAAAGTCCGTCCGGAGCAGTCGGGGCGGTATCGGACCGCAGCTCGGCGATCGTCACGTATGGAGCCCCACAACATGCTTCGCCATCGCCATACACAGCTCCTGCAACCGTTTGGCCAAAAGCGATGCCTTTGGGCAAAATCGCCGCTAAACCCGCCGCCGCGACCGTTCCCGCGCCGATGGCCGCAATCGCCTTGCGGCGGCTCATAGCGCGCTGTTCCGCCTTGTTATCCTGATTCGTGCCGTTAGCTGCATCCTTCATCATACCGAGCCTCCCGAATTTACGAAATTTGTTGCCGGTACTGCAAGCTGGCCGCCGGGAAAGAGAGGCTCGGCTTTTATTTTCACCTGATGTCGGAAAACCGCTGGCCGATCTTTCTGCTGCAGAACAGGGTCCGGTTCGAGCGAAAGGCGGACGGCCGCTACGATCTGTGCACTCCGCTCGTCAAGGAATCGCTCGAGACGTGCATGGGCATCGTCGACAAGCATTTCCCGTCTCATCTGTCCGAAAACGACGGCGATGTCGTTTCATTGTTTTTGCGCGGGAAGGTGTCGATGGTTATGGCCTCTTATTCGCATCTGCATGCGATGAAGGAGGCTCCGTTCGAATACGATATCGCGCCGCTGCCCCATCTGCGGGAGGTCAAGACGATTCTCGTCTCAATCGGCCTTGCCGTCAATAAAAGCTCAACCCGCAAAGCGGCGGCAAAACGGTTCGTCGATTATCTGCTCTCCTACGAGACGCAGCTTCATATTCGCCGCCATACGCTCAATCTGCCCAGCCTGCGCAAAGCGGCCGAATGGGTCGACGCGGAGGGGGATAACCATACCCCGTACCGGTTCCATATGTACAGGGAGTTAATCCACACGTTCCGGACGTATACGGATCTGAACTTGACGGCTTTGGAGCTGACGGCCATCCGCGACGAGATGCGGTTTTACTGGTCGAAGCTGGACGATCTGGACACGGTGCTGGAGCGTCTGGAGGAAAAATTGTAGCCGGTTAGCCCGAGGGCCAAACCAAAAACCAGTTCCGTTCGAAAAGAAAAAGCATCGCTCCACTCAGGTGGGCGATGCTTTGTTTGATTCGGGACTCCAAAGAGTCCCAAAGCCGATTCCGTTAGCCTAGAACGGCTTGTATGAATTTTTCCAGCGAAGCTACGTCGGTAATATTGCTGTTACAGGTCTCGCTGCCCACGCACATATAGTTGCCGATCGATTGGTAATAATCCGGCGAAGCGTTAGCCGGTCTCTTCCGGGTCATAGCCGACACCATAGCGACCTCTTCATGACGGTTGCACAAAAAGCAAACGCCTTTTTTGTTCAGCGGTGTATATCTGCCTTCGATGCCGACAAGCTGCCCGTTCAGACGATACACGATAAACAATTTATTCGTCGCGATGTCGGTCCAGCCCACGTACGTGACGTAGCGGTTATCGATCGCGGCCAGATCGGGAAGCTTCAGCTTTTTCGTTTTCGGAAACAGCTTCCTGAGCTGTTGCTCGGTCACAGGTTCAAACTCCGCCATATACGGCGCAAGCGAAAACATATAGCGCTCGTAATCCTCCGCGTTCCGCAGCTCCGTAATACACTCCAGCGCCTGCTTCTGAATTTCCGTCGCCTGCGGGAACGCTTCGACAATCGCGGATAGCGCGCCGGCTCTTACCGCTTCGACGACTTTCGGATCGGATACCGTATTGCAGGCATTGAGCAGCATACGGGCTTGCTTCCGAATCAGGTTATATTGATGGTTTCTAATGAATGGTACGTTCACTTTGCCAACCCCTTATTTTTATTGACCTGCCAAATAAGGTGCAAAGCCCATATTAGAAACGATAATAATTTTGTTGGGCGACTGTATTCATCCTAACTGTCCGGCCCCACGCAAAGTATCGCCCTATATCAGGCTTTGCATGAGTCGTTGCCAGCTCTGGCAAACTGATTTGCCATCTTTACCGCCCTCCTTCATAGGGCTATTATACAACAAAACCGTTTATCGGAGTACCTTAAGGATGTTCCATATAGCAAGCGGACCGTCGCCATCGAAACTGAACCGTTACTCCTAAAGAAGCGGGCTATCGCGTTCTGGGCTGAAAACGCTCCATGCCGATCGTTTGTCCGCGCAGCTCGGTCGGCGCGCTGCCGTGCCATTTCTTGAACATCTTCGAAAAGTGGAACGGATCGGCATAACCGACGGAAGCGGCGATCTGTGCAACCGTTAACGGCTCGCTTAACAGCGCCTTCGCCCGCTCCATGCGCAGCTTGAGCAAATATTGCGCCGGGCTGAGCCCCGTCGCCTTCTTGAACATTCGCGACAAATACGCCCGGTGGTACCCCGTTTCCCTTGCCAGCTCCTCCACCGACACCGGCCTGTGGTACTGAAGCGCCAAAAAACGGATAGCCAGTCCGATCCGCCGGTTCAGCTCCGCCTCGGCCGGTCCCTCGCCCTCCAAAGCAACCGCAAGCGCCCTCCGGTCGGCCAGCTCCGCGAAAAAAAGCCGCAAATACGCGCCGGCCTGCAAGTCGCATCCCGGCTTCCCGCTGCGAAGCGCCTCCTGCGTGCGGCTGAACAGCGCGCGCAGCCGCCGGCTTCCCGCTGCCTCTACGACCGGCGTATCCGGACCGATCCCCAGCTCGCGCAGCCGGTAATCGACATCCGTGCCGCGGAAGCCGATCCATCTGTAAGTCCACGGGTCCGCTTCGTCCGACTCATATCCGGCCAGTTCGCCGGGAGCGATAAAGAAGCAGTCGCCCGCCCTCAGTTCGTACTGCCGTCCTCCTGCCGAGAAGCTGCCTTGGCCGGATACGACCAGATGTACGAGATGATAGTCCAGCATATGGGGACCGACGCGATGCAGCGGCGGCGTCCGGTTGTTGCCCGCGAACAAAACGACCGCCTCGCCCGCCCCGGGGCGCGGATTGATCGTGACTCCGTACAAATCCTCTCTCATGTTGCATCCTCCCGTTCGCGTTGTGGCCGTTATTGTCATTGTACAACGAAATCGCCTCCTTCGGGCACCGCTTAACGCCGTTCAAGTTACAATTCTCCATGCACCCGTCATCATCGTCCATGTTCGTACAACGCCAGTATGCCTTATGATTCCGGTATATTCAACGTTTGCGTCAAACCGGCAGAACAGGCAAACAGCTTCACCATCCTTCTGTCTATTCATCCATCCATAACGGGGAGTGTGCGAATGAAACCAAGCGATATCCCATTCGACAGAGCATCGATCAAAGTGGTATGCGCCAATCAAACGTTCGATCGCAAACAGGCGAAGACCGAACAATCGGACGATAAAACGATTCTCCGCTGGGACAGCCTAGCGCTTAGCTTGGAACGGCGGGACGACGGCGTATGCAGCGTAACGATCGGCAACGAAGGGGAAGAGACGATCCGGCTGCAGCGCGTCTGTATCGAGTGGCCTGCCGGCCAGTTCGAAGGGAGGCCGGACACCCGCGAATATGTCCAGCTGTACCATTCCCGCGACTTTTCGAAGCTGTCGGGCATCCGCCCTGTGCATCGGCCGAACGAATGGTCGAACCCGGCCGACGCCTCGGGTATGGTCACCGTCCTGTCTGCCCGGAAGGACGGGAGCGCGCTGCTGCTTGGCGCCCTGCCTCCATACGGCGATTGCTTCGCCGACTTCCCTTTGCTCCACGACAAACCGCATCGGGACGGAGCGTTCGGCGTCGGCGTCCATCTGCATTCGCCGAGAAGTTTTGCGCCGGGACAAGAAGAAACACTCGCTGGGCTGATTGTGCTCGGCGGCCCGGACGGGAACGCACTGCTGGAGCGATACGGCGAGCTGATCCGTAAGAGGTTGGACGGGCAGCTCCGCTTCCAGCCTCGGGTGACCGGCTGGAACTCGTGGGATTACTATGCGGGTGCGATCCGGCAAAACGATATGATCGATAACGCGGAAACGGCACGCCGAATATTCGGCGAAACGCTGCGCTATATGGTCGTCGACGAAGGCTACGAATGCCAGTGGGGAATTTGGGACAGCGGCTGGAAGTTTCCGGACGGCCTGGACGGGCTTTGCGGCGCGATCCGGCAAACCGGCTACGAGCCGGGCATATGGACGGCTCCGCTGCTCGTCAACGTATACACGCCGCTATACCGCGAGCATCCGGATTGGTTCGTCGGAGATGCGCAGGGCAACGTCTTTTTGCAAAATCTAGGCTACGGCAGCATGGCCCAGCTCGACATCACCCACCCGGACGCCGCCGCGTTTATCGCAGAAACGTTCCGCCGGCTGCGCGCCGCCGGCTTCACTTATTTCAAATGCGACTTCACGCAGCTGCTCCTCGGCGCTTCCTCGTTCTCGGGAAAAGATATGTCCCATGCCGGCATGCTGCGCAAGCTGTTCGGGATCATCCGCGATTCGATCGGTGCAGACGCTTACCTGCTTGCCTGCGGAGCGCCGTACGAAGCGGTAGCCGGAATCGCGGACGCGCACCGGACGACCGGGGACATTCACAACTACTGGAGCCATATTCGTCAGAACATCCGCTCCATGTTCGCCCGCTGGTGGATGCAAGGCACGCTCGGCAACATGGACCCGGACTTCGCCATTGTCCGCTGCGGCGAAACGACCGACGATCCGCAGCTTAACCGCCGTTTCGGCAAGCAGCCGTGGAAGGTCGGCGCCAATTGGTGCAGCGGCCGCGAGATGAACGCCGAGGAGGCGAAGACGCTGCTGCTCGCCTGTCTCGTCACCGGCGGCGACTTGTTTCTCGGCGATGCGCTCGGCAAGCTGAATCTGGACGGTACCATGTGGCTCGGACGCCTGCTCGAGCAGCCGGCGGGACGCGGCAAGCCGGTTAACCTGTTCCGGCACGACGGCGACGATTTGCCGATCGTTATCGCGGACTACGGCGGCAAAACGCTGGTCGCACTGTTCAACCTAAGCGACGATTACCGGGTGCAGCAGTTGCCGGAAACCGTGCGGCAGCAAGCGGAATCGGGCGACGAATTTTGGAGCGGGGAGCGCGAGTTTTTTCCGGCGTCGGGCGACATTCCGCTTTCGCCTCGCAGCGTTAAAGCTTGGCTGGTGTAAACTTCTCCCACAAAGTGGAGTCTCCTAGGCTTCGATGATGAGCCACCCGAAAGTAACAATAATGTCACCTTCCACGTCTTAACGGCGGTTGGAAGGTGTTTTTTTGTAAGCCGGTTGTAAGAGGCTCTGAGGTATGATCAAAGAGATTACCGGCAAGCTCGGGCAAACGATTCGCTAGCAATCGACCCGAGGAAGCCGTCGATTTGGAAGGAGGACATTCCGAAATGAAGAAACTGTTCATGCTCGTGTGCACTATGCTGGTGTCAGCCGTGCTTTCGACCGGTGCCGTATATGCCGCGGATACGGGAACCGGCCAAGTGCATTGGAGCGCCGCCAAAGCGTTCACGTACACCCCGCTTCATCCGTTTACATTAAACTGGAGCGGCGATGTGCTCGATCGGGGCGGACTTTCGTTAACCGACCTGTCCCTTGCTTCTGCGGCCAAAGACGCCGACCTCGTCATCAACCGATACGGAGCGATGGGGGCAGGCGGCATCGTGAAGCTTACCGGACAAAAGCTTGAGGACGCGGCCGAGCGGCCGCGGTCCGGCTACGTAAGCTCGGTAACGCTCGAAGAAGACGCCGTCTACCTGATTAAACTGCGTGACGGCAAGCTCGCCAAACTTCGGATCGATTCGATCTCCGAAGCGAAGGCTGTCTTTACGTTCGTTGTGGAGCAAGCCGCGCCCGCTTCCGCTCCTGGCGGTCCGGAGGCGAATAGCGCTGGGAAACAGCAGCCTGGAGCCGACGCCAAAACCGAAACCGGGGCGCAAGCGGGCACCAAAACCGATGCGCCGGTTCCCGCGCTGCCTCCGGTACAATCTCCCGCGCCGCCTCCCGCAGCCGAAGGTGCAAGCGGCTCCCGGTGGTCGGAGCAGTACGAAGTCCCGGAGCCGGAGCAGCGGGAGCTGCCGTTATCGATTTATTTGACTTTGGATAGCGAACAAGCCGCGGTTCTCGACAAAACGAACAAACGGACGGAATACCCGCTTCTTACGGCGCCGTTTCTGCATGAGGGACGGACGATGGTTCCGCTCCGTTTTATCGGGGAGGCGCTCGGGGCCAAGGTCGGGTGGGGAGCCGAGGATTTTTCGATCACGCTGTCGAAAGATCCGGGAATTACGATCCGGCTATGGATGAACTCGACCCAAGCGATCGTGAACGGAAAAGCTTACGAGCTTGACTCGCCTCCCGTCATGCGCGGTGAAACGGCCGTTATTCCGCTGCGCTTTGTAAGCGAGCATTTGAACATGCACGTTTATTTCGATAACGGCAGGATTACAATCACGGATACGGAGAATCCGCTTTTCGAGGATTCTCCTAGTGAAGTGCCGAAGCAGCAAACGGTTGTACGATCCGAAGCGGCTGACGCGTCCTTCTTCCACGGCAAATGGAATGTATGGATTCCCGGCGGTTATGCGCCTACCAGCTCGGTAACGAACGGAGACGGCTCGCGTACCTTTACGCATTCGTATACGCCGGGGGCGGCCGGAGACTGGATCGAAATAAGCCGGGACGGCACCTATCGCTGGCTTGACTTAGGCAAAACGTACGAAGGAGCTTGGACGGGAGACGACAAGCTTATCAAGCTGGCGGGAGGCCCGATGGAGTCGGATTGGTCGATGCGCAGGAAAAGCGACACGGAGGTCAGCATTTTCGCTTGGGGTATCGAATATAAGGGTACGAGGGCCGAGTAATAAGAAATGCGGCCCGTAAAAGGTTGCGTGTCACCAGCCGGCACAAATCAAAAGCTCCGCAGGTCCGGCCGTTCGCATTCGTTTTGCGAGCGGTCAAACGGCGGAGCTTTTCTCCTTGCTCTCCCTCTTACGTTAACGCCGAAAATTCCATTCGTCGCTTCCGTACTTCTCCCGGCTGAGCTGCTCGGCCAGCTCGCGCTCGTATGGCGTCAACTCGCTCTCTTCAAGCCGTACGCCAAGTCCTTCGGCGATCCCTTCGCGGAACGCCGATTCCGCCTCGGCGTACTGCACGGCTGCGCGGCCCATCGCCCGGCAGATGTCGCCGATCGCTACCGCTTTCGTATGGAACGACGTCTTCAGCCGCTCCTTCACCCGCTCGTTTGAAAATTTCAGCAGCGAAAACAGCTGTTCGACATCCATTTCCAGCAAAATCGAGCCGTGCTGCAAAATAACGCCTCTCGAACGGGTTTGGGCGCTGCCCGCGATTTTCCGCCCTTCCACGACAAGCTCGTACCACGAAGGGGAATCGAAGCAGGCAGCCGAGCCGGCGGTCGACGTGTACTTCGCCTTTTCCTCGGACGAACCGAGATTGACCATCTCCGCCTGAAGCTCCAAGCGGCGAAATCCGTGTACGAGCCCTTCGCTCAGGACGCGATACGCTTCATTAACCGTCGTCGGCATGTCCGGGTATTCCTCGGAAACGATCATGCTGTATGTCAGCTCACGGTCGTGCAGCACCGCTCTGCCGCCCGTCGGGCGCCTGACGAAGCCGATGCCCTGCCTGTGCAGCTCGGCAAGCTCGATCTCGTCCTCCGCTTTCTGAAAATAGCCGATCGACAGCGTCGCCGGGTTCCAGCCGTAAAAGCGGACCGTCGGCGGCGTTTTCCCTTCGCTGTGAGCGATCAGCATCGCTTCGTCGATCGCCATATTGTCCGCGGGCGTGCCCGCCCCCGATCTTATAAACCTCCAAACCGTCTCCGGCATAGGGGGTCCCCCTCTCTCAGATATAGTTTGGCCTCACAGCACCTTCGCGCCGTAGGAACGGGCGAACGCTACAGCCTGCATCGCCTCTATAACGGTTCCTCTGATGTCCACCGGACGAAAATCGATCCCGTCCAGCTCGGCTCCGCGCAGATCCGCTCCCTTCAGCTTCGCGCCCGCGAGCTGGGCCCGGCTGAGAACGGCTCTGCGCAGGTCGGCCTTCTCCAGATCGCTGTCCGTAAAGTCGGCCTCGACGAACCGGACGCCGCGCAGATCCTGCTTCGCCAGCCGTGCCATTTTCAAATTCGTGTAAGACCAGTCCCCTTCTTGCACCGTCATACCGTCCATATTCGCCTTGGAGAAGTCCGAGCCTGTCATTTTGCAATTGCTGAACCTCGCCACGAACAAACTCGCCTCAAACAAGCTGCAATTTTCGAAAGCCGATTCGGTATGGATCGACCCGTTCAGAAACGCTCCGTGGAAGTCGCATTCCACGAACCGGCACGCCGTCGTCGTTACTTCCGCAAGCGTTGCTCCAATAAACCGGCAGCGAACGAACGTGCACCGCGTCAGCTCCGCTTCCTTCCAGTCCTTGTAACTGAAATCGGCGTCCTCGTAGTGCTGCTCCACATACTGAAACAATCCGTCTCCCCCTTTCGTTCCATCTGTTAGGAGTGTGCCAACACGCCGTAGACTAGACCTTTAAGCTTTAATCGTACAATATTTTCGCCAAAATCGAAAGTGCCGTACCGGCTCATGACTGAGCAGGCGTTCCCCGAACAGCTTCGCCCTGCGCTCATGCACATGCACATACGACAGTGTCTGTTCCCTCGTCTCCACTCCCGCTGACTTAGCGGAACAGGCACTTCCGCTATTTCCTGTTTTCCGTCCCTTTTCAGGTCAGGTAACGGAACAAATAGTTCCGTTATGGCCTCGGCGTGAGCGAAATCCGGAGCCCCTGGGCCGGTATAGCGGAACTTTCTCTTCCGTTATCCCACTGTTTCCCGCACTTCCAATACAATAACGGAACAAACCGTTCCGTTACCTCAGACCAGCCGGTGGACGTTAAGAGAAGCCGTACCCGCACCAAAAGAAAAACCTAGCCTGCGCTAGGTCAGGCTAAGTTTTGTCTGGAACGGATCTTATCGGTACAACGGAAGGGTTCATCGCCTCAGCCGCAAGTACAGTTCAGCACCGGCTTGCGGGCTGCCTGAGTTTCGTCGAGCCGTTTTACAACGGTCGTGTAAGGTGCGTTTACGACAAGGTCCGGATTCTCCTCGGCTTCCTTGGCAATTTGAATCATCGTATCGATGAAGCCGTCCAGCGTTTCCTTGCTTTCGGTTTCCGTCGGCTCGATCATGATGCATTCCTCGACGTTAAGCGGGAAGTAAATCGTCGGCGGATGATAACCGAAGTCGAGCAGCCGCTTGGCGATATCGAGCGTGCGGACGCCAAGTTTTTTCTGGCGTTTGCCGGACATGACGAATTCGTGCTTGCACGGACGATCGAACGGCACGTCGTAGTATGGGGCGAGCCGCTTCATCATGTAGTTGGCGTTTAATACGGCGTTCTCCGACACTTGCCGCAAGCCTTCGCCTCCGAGCGTGCGAATGTACGTGTAGGCGCGGACCAGAATGCCGAAGTTGCCGTAGAAGGCTTTGACCCGGCCGATCGACAGCGCCGCGTCACCGGCATCTAAGCCGTACGTGCCGTCCGCTTTGCGAATGACGTTCGGCGACGGCAGGAACGGGATCAGCTTTTGCTTTACGCCGACCGGACCCGCGCCGGGACCGCCGCCGCCGTGGGGCGTGCTCATCGTTTTGTGCAGGTTCAAGTGAACGACGTCGAAGCCCATGTCGCCCGGACGGGCGATGCCGAGAATCGCGTTCGAGTTGGCGCCGTCGTAATAGAGCAGGCCGCCCGCTTCGTGGACGATGCTGGCGATCACGGTGATTTGCTCCTCGAACAAGCCGAGCGTGTTCGGATTCGTCAGCATGAGCGCCGCCGTATCCGGACCGACCGCCGCGCGGAGCGCATCCAGATCGACCAGTCCCCGTTCGTCCGACTTGATCGTAATCGTATCGAAACCAGCTACCGTAGCGCTGGCCGGGTTCGTTCCGTGCGACGAATCGGGTACGATAACCTTCGTCCGCTTCTCGCCGCGGCTTTCGTGGTAGGCGCGGATCATCATCAGGCCGGTCCATTCGCCGTGGGCGCCCGCCGCAGGCTGCAGCGTCACTTTATCCATTCCGGTGATTTCGGCCAGGTCGTTTTGCAGCGTGTACAGCAGCTCCAGTGCGCCTTGCACCGATTCCTCCGGCTGATACGGGTGGATTTTGGCGAAGCCCGGGAAACGGGCAACGTCCTCGTTAATTTTCGGATTGTATTTCATCGTGCACGAGCCAAGCGGGTAAAAGCCGTTGTCAATACCGAAGTTGCGTCTCGACAGCGCCGTATAATGGCGCATGACGTCAACTTCGTACACTTCCGGCAGCTCAGCCGGGTTTGTGCGCAGGAGCTTTTGCGGGATCAGCTCGCCGATCGGCGTCTCGGGCACGTCGCACTCCGGCAGCGAATAAGCAACGCGGCCCGGTCTGCTCAGTTCGAATATTAACGCTTTATCGTGCTTCACGGTTGATGTTTCGGCCGTACCGGCGGCAACAGCCGCTCCGGCGTTTAACGTTTGGGTCGTCGTACTCACAGCAGCTCCTCCAATCTGTCTGCAAACTGTTCGATGTCTTCCTTCGTCCGCTGCTCCGTCACGGCGACGAGCATATGGCCCTTCAGCTCCGGATAGTCGCGGCCGAGATCGTAGCCGCCGATAAATCCGCTCTCCAGCAGCTTCGAGTTGATCGCGCCGACATCCGTCCCCGCGCCCAACTTCACGACGAATTCATTGAAGAACGGGGAACCGAATACGATGTCCAGCTTGCTGCGCGATGCAAACGTTTTGGCCGCATAATGCGCTTTTTGCACGTTCAGCTTGGCTACGTCCTGAATGCCTTGTTTCCCCATCGTCGATAAATAAACGGATGCGCATAATGCAAGCAGCGCCTGGTTCGAGCAAATGTTGGACGTCGCTTTCTCGCGCCTAATATGCTGCTCCCGCGCTTGCAGCGTCAGCACGAAGCCGCGTTTGCCGTCGCGGTCGACCGTCTGGCCGACGATGCGGCCCGGCATACGGCGCATCCACGCCTCGGCTACGGCAAAGTAGCCGCAGGAAGGCCCGCCGAACGATGCCGGGATGCCGAACGGCTGCGTATCGCCGACGACGATGTCGGCGCCGAGCTTGCCCGGAGGCTCCAGCAGACCGAGCGAGAGCGGGTTACAGCTGACTACCAGCAAACCGCCAGCTCCATGAATGATCGGCTCGATCGCCGCAATGTCTTCGATGCAGCCGAAAAAGTTAGGCGACTGCACGATAACCGCAGCCGTATCCGCGCCGACAGTGGCCTGAAGCTCACTCAGCTTCGTCACACCGTCCTCGCAGCCAACTTCGACAACGTCCAGGTTCAGGCCGCGTGCCGTCGTAAGCATAATCGCCCGTGCTTCCGGATGAACCGCGCGCGAAATCACGATCTGGCGGCGCTTCGTCGCGCCATGCGCCAGCGCGCCTGCTTCGGCCAGAGCCGTCGCGCCGTCATACATCGACGCATTGGCGACCTTCATTCCGGTCAGCTCGCAAATATACGACTGGAATTCGAAAATCGCCTGCAGCTCGCCTTGCGAAATTTCCGGCTGGTACGGCGTATAAGCGGTATAAAATTCGGAACGGGAAATGACGTGGTTGACGACAACCGGCAAGTGGTGATCGTACATGCCTGCGCCCAGAAAACTCGCGTAGGCGTCAAAATCGGCGTTGCGGCCGGACAGCTGCCGCATGTGGCGGAGCATAGCCTGCTCGTTCAACTGCTCGGATATGTTCAGCGTCCCTTGGAAACGGACGCTTTCCGGGATATCGGCGAACAGCTCGGATACGGAAGCGGCGCCGACCGCCTCAAGCATCTCTTTGCGATCTTGCTCGGTCGTCGGCAAATAGCGATGTTTCATGGATGATGGCTCCTTTATCATTTCACTTGGGAGAACACGTTCTTTACGCCTTCGCGCGTTTATAAAACGGGGTGGGAACTACCTTTGCCCGCAGCTTTTTGCCGCGAATTTCTACAAGCACCTCAGTGTCATTCGCCGCATAAGCGGTCTCGAGCAAGGCAAGTCCAACGTTGCGCTTGAACGTCGGCGACTGCGTTCCTGTCGTCACCTCGCCGATTTTTCGCCCACCCGGCGAATACACCGGATAGTGCGCACGCGGAATACCGCGATCGATCATCTCGATGCCGACCGACTTGCGCGCGAGGCCTTGCGCCTTCTGTGCCGCGAGCGCTTCGCGCCCGATAAAATCGCCCTTGTCCAACTTCACGAAAAAGCCGAGTCCCGCCTCCAGCGGGCTGATGTCGGCCGATAGCTCCTGGCCGTACAGCGGCAGGCGCGCTTCGAAGCGCAGGGTATCCCGCGCACCGAGACCTATTGGCTCGAGTCCGTGCTCGCGGCCTGCTTCAAGCAGTAAATCCCAGAGCTTGACGGCTTGGTTTGCGCTTACGTACAGCTCGAAACCGTCCTCACCGGTATAACCGGTGCGCGAGACGAGCGCATGGACGCCGCCGACGTCCGCATCGGGCATAAAATGAAAGCTTTTCAACTCCGCAACCGGAGAATCGGTCAGCACGGACAGAATATGCACCGCCTGCGGACCTTGAAGCGCGAGCAGTGATGTATCGTTCGAGACGTTTTCCAGTATCACGTTTCCTTGAAGATGCTCATTCAGCCAGGCGAAGTCCTTGTCGATATTCGAAGCGTTCACGACGAGCATAAACCGGTCGCCGGCAAGCTTGTATATGAGCAGATCGTCTACGACGCCGCCGTTCGGGTAGCAAAGCAGGCTGTACTGCGCCTGATTCGCGGCAAGCTTCGTAACGTCGTTCGTCGTCACCTGCTGCAGAAACGATTCCGCGTCCGGCCCCGTTACCCAAAACTCGCCCATATGGGACACATCGAACAAACCGGCTCTTTCGCGAACGGCTTCATGCTCGCCCTGAATGCCGGAAAACTGAACCGGCAGGTCCCAGCCGCCGAAATCGATCGTTTTCGCACCATATTTTTCGTATACCGGATAAAGCGGTGTTTGCTTCAAAGACGTCATACGTTCACCTCATCTTGATTTGATCGGCACAACCGGGCTTCCGCTTCGCCGACATGCACCGTCACCGCCCCGTTTTCTTGTTGTCTCCGGGGAGTTTTGGCCTAGTTTTCCTCATCGCGCCCTATTTCAGACGGGAACGCCAAAAAAGGACAAGTCAAAACGAAACACGCTTGCGCCTAAAGCCAAGCTTGCATCGTTCTGCCCTGTCCTTGTACCTGAGAGTTCCCTAAGCGCCGCTACTGCCCATCTCCGCGCAAAGTTACCCCTTGGGTGGTTCGCTCGCACAGGCGGCCTATACAATCCGGCCGTGTGGGACGAACGCTCTCCAGAGTCGCGTCCGGGTCAAGTCCTTTTGCCTGAGAGATTCATCGCTTGCCGCGACTTACTCCTTCGGCGCCGCCGTCCCGTTCCTTCCGAACCGCCTTACGGCAGCCGTCAGGAGGAGGCGATCTCTCCTTGAGCCTTCATCCGCCAATCTATACCGTTGTCGATCATTACCTACATCATTTTACATGATTCGCGCTGCGGGGGAAAGGAGAATTTTTCTTATTAGCATATTCCGATCCGTCCGAAAAGGAGCATACCGAAATAAATTCGTTATGTTTCCCCTTATTTTGGTTAATACTAGCCTATCATACCCTGCGGGCGACCGGCATAAGGAGGACCCCCATGAATTCGGCAACTACTGAACATGTGCGCAGCCTGAACGAGCATCTGAATATTCACTTCGACCGGTCCTGGTTCGATGAGCTCGAAGCGCGCGTCCGCAAAAACGGCCCCTGGGACGATTACACGATGTACCAGCTCGCCTGCGAGGCCGAACAGGCCGAACTGATCCGCAGCTTCGACGACCTGCTGTGCCTGCCGCATATTCGCGGACTTACGCCGCTGTACCATCAGGAGGCTACCGCCAAAAAAGTGCTGCACGAAATGCGCGGCCGGGCCATTCTCGCCGACGAGGTCGGTCTCGGCAAAACGATCGAGGCGGGACTGATCATCAAGGAATATTTGGTGCGCGGCCTCGTGCGCAAGGTGCTGATCCTAGTCCCTGCTTCGCTTGTACTGCAATGGGTGCGCGAGTTGAACCAGAAATTCGGCATCCCGGCGGTCGCACAAAAAAAAGAATACATGTGGACCCAGTACGACGTCGTCGTCGCCTCTATGGATACGGCCAAACGCGATCCGCACCGCGAAATCGTACTCGGCCAGGAATACGACATGCTCATCGTCGACGAGGCGCACAAGCTGAAAAACAAAAAAACGACGAACTACAAATTCGTTCAGGAGCTCCGCAAAAAATATTGCCTGCTGCTCACGGCGACGCCCGTGCAAAACGATCTCAGCGAGCTGTATAACCTGATCACGCTGCTGAAGCCGGGACAGCTCGGCGGACAGGGCCAATTCGCCGCCAACTTCGTTACCGGCAAACGAGTGCCGAAAAACGAGGACAAGCTGCAGGAGGAGCTGTCGAAGGTGATGATCCGGAACCGGCGCATCGACGGCGATCTGGAGTTTACGAAACGGATCGTCAAAAATATCCCGCTTCAGCTGTCGCCCGAGGAACAGGCGCTTTACGACGGCGTATGCGATTTCGTCCGCGGTCGCTACGAAGCGGCGAAAGGCGACATCGGCAGCATGCTGTCGCTCGTCACCTTGCAGCGCGAAGTGTGCAGCAGCCGGGACGCCGTGTTCCTCACACTCGTCAATCTGTTCAAGAAAACGGCCGAGGACTCGCCGCTGCGTCCGAAAATTTGGGAGCTGGTCGAACGCATCCGCAGCATCAAAGCGAACACGAAAGCGGCCAAAACGCTGGAGCTGATCCAAGACATCGGGCACAAAACGATCGTGTTCACCGAATACCGGGCGTCCCAGGAATATTTGCTCCAGTTTCTGAAAGAGCACAACATTACCGCCGTTCCGTACCGGGGCGGGATGAACCGGGGCAAAAAAGACTGGATGATGGACCTGTTCCGCGGACGGGCGCAGGTGATGGTGGCGACGGAAGCCGGCGGCGAAGGGATCAACCTGCAATTTTGCCACCATATCGTCAACTTCGACCTGCCGTGGAATCCGATGCGCGTCGAGCAGCGAATCGGCCGGGTGCACCGGCTCGGCCAGACGGAAAACGTAAGGATTTACAACTTGTCGACGATCGGCACGATCGAGGAACACATTTTGTCGCTGCTGCACGAGAAGATCAATATGTTCGAAATGGTCGTCGGCGGGCTCGATACGATACTCGAGCGTTTCGAGAAAAAAACGTCGCTCGAATCGAGCTTGTTCAAAATGTGGGCCGAGGCCAGAAGCGACTCCGAGATCAAGCAAAATTTCGATCGGCTCGGCGAATCGTTCCGCTCCATTCGCGACGAGGTGGAGCATGAGCGAACCGATAAAGCCGGACTGGGCGCCATCCTGAGCGCCGTAGGCCAGACGATCCAGCCCGCCGATACGGAGGTGCGGTTTTGAACAACAAACAAATTCAAAAATTTGCGCTGCGGTATTTGGAGCAAACCGGATGCCATATTATCGAGAAGCACCCGGCCTATGTAACGGTCAAGCTGTCGCCGGAGGCGGACAAGCGGCTGACGAACCGCTCCTACTACTGGAGCTTCGTCGAACGTACGGGAGCGCCTCCCGAGACGATGTCGTTCACATTCGTGTTCGATCCCGACAAGCTGAATGCCGAAGCGGAGGCAAAAGCGAAAACAGCAGCTCCCCCTCCCGCCGGCGGCGGTGTTCAGCAGCAGCAGGGAGACGCTCCGCGGGTGCTCGGACCTTCCGGCCAGCCGCTGGCGCAAGGGGAATCGATTCTCGGCCGCTACTTCGGCGTTTCCGCCCCCGCTGCCGGGACGTTCGGACCCGGGCGCATTCCGCGCGAAGAAGTTACATTTGGAAGCCGGCGGCTGCTTCAGTTATTTGACGCAGTCAGATCGGCGGGGAAATACGTGCAATTGTTCGAGGAGCCGGACAGCTCGTCGCGCGGCGCTCCCCCAAGCTTAGGCTCATCGGGCTATCGGTCGTATCTGTGCACCCACGTAAAACTCGAACTGGAATGCGATATGAAGCGCGACGAGCTGCATTCGCTTGCGGTAGACCTCACCACCGGGGAACTGATCGAGCAGGTTCAGGATAAATGCTCGGGGAGGAAGCTGACGCCCCGTCTTCCGCCAAACGTGTACATCGCAAGACCGGCCGTTACGATTGCCAAAGCCCGGACAATCATCGAGCAGCATGTGGAGAAAATGCTTAAGCGCTATGACCACGGCTGGGCGGCCAGCGCGAACGAGCGCCTACGCGACGAACTCGAGAGGGTCGACGGTTATTACGAGGAGACCGTCAAGGCGCTAACCGACGAAGCGAAGCAGGAAGCCGAGCAGCAGTGGAGCAAACGCCGGGAAGAGCTTGAGTGGCAATTTCAGCCGCGCATCCGCGTACATGTCGTCAGCGGAGGCCTGTTTCATTTAAGGTCTCCCCTGTAACGGCACGAACTGACGAATCCCGCTAAAACTTCTCAAAAAAACAAGCGGCAAGCTTGACAGGAAGCAACAACATTTTTTGGGCATATTCGTTACAATGAGGACATAAGTTAACTATACACCGTCCTCGCCTAAAAGCCGATGCCCCCTAATTTGCAAACGGCAGGTGATGAATGATGCAAAGGTGGCTACTTGCGGTGACGGCGTTAGCGCTCGGAATCGGGCTGATGATCGGCCAGGCTTCCGAGAGTGCGGCGATACTGCAAATGGAAACGCATACGAATGATGCGAACGCTTTAACCGTCGAGTCCTCGGTCTACAAGTCTACGGCCCCCGCTCTGCCAGGCAGCGTTTCCCTGCTCGCTCCGACTCCGTTCGAAGCCCAGGTGAACGCATGGATCGCCTCGCTGGCGGCCCAGGACGACTTCCGTGATTGGCAAGGCGCTACCTGGACCCGCTATCCGCTCGGAGCCGGCATGCACGGCTATCTCGTCCTCCTGCGTAAAAACGGGAACGAAATCGGATACCTCGTGGCGGGCGAAGCCGAAGACGGCAGCCTGAAGCTAATCGAATACGGTTCTGGACCGAGTCCGTTATTCAGCATGAAAACCCTGTACCGATCGTTGGTACAGAGTGAACTTATACCTTCCGATTCTGCGGAAACATCGGACACGGCCACTCCCCCCGTTCCCGTCCAGAGGCTCTATTACAGTCCGCTTCACGCGGTATGGAAAGTGCCCAGCGGCAGTGAATGGATTTATATCGACGCCGTAACCGGCGAACAGCTTCCGTTAACTTCTCCAAGCTTTGAACCGTTACGGGCCTTCGATTCGGCCCAAGCCGTACCGGGCAATCTGCCGCGGCTGCTTCGCTCGCTTGTGCAGCCGTCGTTCGATCCGTTCGACAATACGTACTGGATTACCGACAAGCCGCTCCATGCCGATTCGGCGGAGCAATTGTCCGCCGTGCTGGAAAGCGCGGATAACCCGGTCATGTTCAAGGCCAATTTGTACGGCCGCCAAGTGCTCGCCCCTTTTGCCGTTACCGGGCTTCACCACTGGGAAGGCAGCGAGCCCTACATCCGGCTGGAGCAGGAAGGACTTCGTTTTATTCCGTTCGAGGTTTTAAAGGAATACGGAACCTTCCACCAGCAGCGCGAGAGCCGTACATCCTGACTTCGGTATTTCTCCTCCTCTTCCTATATATTGAAAACACCCCGGAACATCCGGCTACGGATGGGGGTGTTCTTTTTTTTGTCTTCGCCGGTTCCACCACAGTAGAACCGATAACGGGACGAGACCGAACCAGCGCACCAGCCATGGCTCCCGCGCGCTTTTGGTCAAGCTGCGCTGCTCCTTGCGCACTTCCACGGGCGTGTCCATGTAATGGACGACTTTCTCAGTCAAATATTTAATGTAATCCTCGGTTTTGATCGCCATGCGCGCATCACCTCCCGGCACCCGCCCGAAAGCTGCGGCAGCCGGAGCCCTTTCGCCAATATCCGTTTAGGCGTGATCCAAAAGATCCGCTATTTTTTGGCCGCGCCTTACAGTATGCCCACTTGGTAGCGGCGACAAACCTCTTTTATCCATTTTATCCCTTGTGCGGCACGCCCGATTCGATATAATAAGTATCGTAAACGATGCAAAGCGCGGGCGTAAAAACACGGTCCGGTCGGTAGTCCGGATGCACGGCAAAGTCAGGCCGTGTCGTAACCTTCCCCCTCGGGATGTCCTTCGCCCCGGGTACCAAGAGAGGGGATTGCAAGTGAAGCTGACTGTGTATTATGATGGACAATTTTGGGTTGGCGTTGTGGAGGACGTGTCCGGCGGACGATTAAAGGCATGCCGTTTTCTATTTCGGGGCCGAGCCTCACGATGCCGAGGTGCTCGATTTCGTACGAATGCGGATGAACGATCTGCTCGAGAGGACGACGCAATCGGTCGATCGGGGAGCTGCCGAGACGAAACGGATCAATCCGAAACGGCTGGCGAGATTGGCTGCGGCCGAGATGCAGCAGCGCGGCATTTCGAGCTATGCGGACGAGGCGCTCAAGCAGGAGCTGGCACACCGCCACAAAACCACGGTGCAGCTAAGCCGCCTGGAGCGGGAAGCGGAGAAGGAGCGCAAGCGCGAAATCGCCGTCCAAAAGGCGAAAGCGAAGCATCGCGGGCGGTAAGAAAAGCTCCTAAACGAAGCCTTTCCACGATGAATGACCCGGCGTAAGCGGTTGCTTTTCTTGGTACAGAAACTCGCACTTCGCTTTACTGCTTTAGCGAAGATAAACTTTCTGTAACGTTAACAAAGCAAACAGGCGGGAAGCTTGGTCCCGCCTGTTTGTTATGTGTTATGATGCGCTTCCGCAGCCTTGCTATTTTTCTTTCTTTTTCTGTTCTTCCTCTTGTTTCGCCTTCGTAAGCGCAGCCTGCCCCTTATCCTGGATCGCCTGAAGCGCCTCGTCCAGCGTAATTTTCCCGTCCATCGCATCCTTGAACTGCTGCTCCGCAATCCCGTACAGCTGCCCTACGAAAGATTCCGGCACTCCCGCAAGCGATTTGCCGAGCGCTGCGGAGTTTCCTTTGCCTTTGTAGAACGCTTCGAGGTTATGGCCCTCCGCATCCTTCATATAGGTGGTTCGCGAAGGAAAATTGCCCATGGTCGGCGCTTTGGAGGTGACCCGGGCGAACTCGTCGCTGTTAATATATTTGACGAACTCCCATGCGGCCCGGACGCTCGGCGATTGCCCGTTCACCGCAAAAATTTGAGTGACAGTTATCGTCGACTGGCTGTCCGGGTTGCCCGGCTCCGCCGGGTACGAAACGAGATCCCACTGCGGCATGCCGTCCTTAAGCGCCGTCTTCGCCTGCTTGAGCGTGTCCAGATAGTAGGCGCCGTTTAACGTCATCGCCACCTTGCCACCTATAAACGGCTCCTGTTTGTAATACTCCTCCATCGTTCCGCTGCGAAACTGATCTTTGGATTGATAGATCGCTTTCGACTTGAACGCATCCAACGATTGCTGGGCTACCTTCTTCCAGCCTTCGCTTTTCATCGTCATCGTCATCGTGCTCGCGTCGACAAAGTTTAGCCCTTTCGTCTGGCCCAGCATCATAATAAAACGGAACAGGCTGTCCCCCGTACCGAGACTGATTCCGTACGGCCGGCTCGCGTCGTTCCCGGCATTCGGGAAACGTCTAGCCAGCTCCAGCACCTGCTCCCACGTCATCTCGTCCTGCGGCAGCGGTACGCCCTGCGCCGTGAACAGTGTCTTGTTGTAAAACAGCGCCTGCGCGCTGAAGCCCGGGGCCAGCCCGTACAGCTTCTCGCCGCTGCGCGATTTGATCGCACCCAGCACGGACGGCAGAATGCCCGCTATATCGAACTTATCCTGCTTAATGACCGAATCAAGCTCGTACAGCCGGCCTTCTCCCGCCATTTTCTCATATTGATCGAGCGTTAATATGAGGACGTCCGGCTTCTGTTCGTCGATAAACTTCGTGATTTCCTTATTGTAGTCCGTATCGGGAGTAAACTTGATCGCCCCTTGCGTCGAGACGACCTGTACGTCGATATTCGGATATTTGGCCGAAAACAACGCGCCGAATTGCTGATAAAACATCCGCTCGTCGTACATGCTCATCACTTTGATCGTCGCCTGCTCGTCCTTCCCCAGCTCCTTCAGCTTCGCCTCCGCATTTCCCCCGACGCCGCAGCCGGCCAGCATACCGACTGCCACTGTCAAAACCACCGCCGTCGAACTTTTCCTCCCTCTCAATCATCCCTCCACCTTTCTCTAGGTATAAACACTCTTTTTTGTTACTATCGTACTTTTATTTTCGTAGGATCCATGCTCTCCCCAGTGTTACGACAAAGCATAATAGAAGAAAAACGATAATTATCAAACCAAACATCGTAAACGAATGTTTCATAACAAGCAGCGGACTGTCAGGGAGCTTGCGCCAAATAAGGCGAAAGGGGCCGCCCCAGCTTGGAAATACCAATTCAGCAAACCAATAGACGAAACCCGGAATCAAACCTGCGATCGTATTGTTCCCGAGCAGCACGGCTAGTGTAACGAACAGCCCGAATACGAGATTGGCCGGAACTACCAAGCTTGTGATGTGTGCCATATCGCGAAGTGTAAACGATTTCATCACAAATCCGGAACATAAGAGCAAACCACCCCATGCCAGCAGCCCAAAAACGGCTACGATGATGACGCGCTCGATTAATAATCGAAGCAGCGAGCTGGGAAGTGTATACAAATGCGGGAGCAGACGCTTTTCTGTTTCTTCCGCCAATACACCTGCAAACAATAAGATCGTAAATACAGGCATGGAAGCACTTAGCACGGTTATAAGCAGCGGCATGTTGGGCCAAGTTTTCGTCAGGCTACCCATATTGGCAATCGCCACCATCGCCAAAACAACGCAAATCCAACCTCCCCAAAACAACCCGCTGCTCATCAATCTGATATGATACCGTAAGCTTGTGAGACTCATCTTGAGCCCTCCTGCGAAATCAAATATTGCAAAATTTGTAGGTCGATTTCACGTTGAGTTTCACGCTTGGTATCTGGACTGCGGTCTATCAGGCCAAACTGACTGCCGATCTCTGCCAACCGACGATAAAAATCCCACATAAACCGTTCGAACTGTTCGCGACCCAAATGATTGTATATTCTCTCGTAGCGAAACATCATTCCTCTCGCTTCACGATGGATAGGCGGCTCAGTATCAGACATGACATATTCCTTCAGCAAATGGTAGAATTCTTTCATCGGAGCATTGATCGTATCTTCTATCTGCAAACTCTCCAGCCATTGCCATAGCAATAGCCACTCGCTTGCTTCAAAGCCGGAAGGATACGATTCGTCAACCTCCAACCAGCCGTTTTGAATGTGAGTCGTTGCTTTCGCCGCGTAAAGCTGCTGATACGGATCTTTTATATAGAGTAAAGATTGGCCCGTATGGATGGGTACTAACGTAACTTTATCCGGCATGTTGATAGGCAAACCATGCAGTTCTCTTGTTCGATCCATAAAGGCATAAGTCCGATCAAGCAGCTTCGCTGTATTTGCGGCTGTCTGCCTAGCGACCGATCGGTCTGCCAAAGTCGAAGCAATAAGCATAACCTCGGATCGCTCTCCCGACGCCTGAACAAGCTCAAACGGTCCACCTATGAGGGTTAACGAATCCCGACTTTGCGCCTTAATCATGGTGATCCAATTGCTGCCCTGTTTCGTCGAACTTCTATCGGTACTATCGCTGCATACAATTGGCATAGGACTTTTACTCGCGATTTCGAGCTCGTATTGGATAGCTGGGCCGTTTGTTCGAACTGGCTGCGGAAGCTGGTTGAAGTTCATCTGCTGCAAGTCGCCTTGCTTACGGAGTTGGGCTGCGGTCATCGGATACCAGATCATGTTAGCTGGCAGCAGCAAATCGCGAGTGGAGGCATAGGCCCGCCTGACCACTTTATCTCCGCCGTACATTCCTTTGGCGGTACTCCATTGCACTACAGCTCCCTCATATTCGACTGTTAACAAGTAGGCGCTCTCAGCAGGTATCTGCGCTCGTACTTTTATAGCTCCCGGAATGCTCCCCTCCTCCCAGTCGACCTGCTCTCCATCGAGCCGCACCTGTTTAACGGTAAACAGACGATCCAGATACAGCTCGATCTCACTCATCCCCGTGAAGCGATGATTGGGCTTTGATGTAGAGTCTGCCTGAAATTCGATATCCGCCGTTACTCTCAGCGTACCTGAAGAGCCGAATCCTATTTTCATCCGATAACTAACCGGAGTAATGTTCGTAGATGTGTTTACTGCTCCGGCAAATCGCGCATAATCTTCTTGGACCTGGCTTGCAGCGATATACCGGCGTTCTGCGGCGGCGAAATACATCCAGGGGATAACAACCACGAGCAACAGAGCTATTACCCCAGCCGCCGCATAATACGGGACTCCACGTTCTCTGCGCCCCCGCGAATGTCTCATCAAAGTTGCTGCCAATATGACGATAGCGATGGCCAAATAAAATAGTCGATGCAGCCAGTGTTGGGAATCTGTATAAAATCCCCAGAACAGCGAGAAATCGGACCCTTCGAATAGATGCACGTATCCTGCCAAATCAAACAAGGCAATTCCAGCGCTTGGCCTTCCCATTATCCATAGATGGATTCCGTAAGCGAAAACAAGATAGAACAGGATCGCGACCAAGTAGCTCCATCTTCCGGGAATACGGTCTCCGATAAAAAAACCAACGGATACGACAAACCACATCGGCACGGCAAGACTCGCCAAATAGATGATGCCCGCGCTTACTCCCGGCACAGCAATAAACGGAAACATTCCACTAATAAAAAGAAATAAAGGATACCATGACAGCAATGTAAAGGGGAGCAGGAGAGCCAACCATCTACCAAATAACCATCTTGCACTGCTATAAGGCAACGTCCCCCTCAATACGTCCGTTGCTTCGATCTGTTCGCGACGGCTGCTGTCCACAGCCATCATCATTCCCATAAAATAGAGGAAGAAGAGGTACGAGCTGCTTAATACCGCCGTATACCCGGAATTTCGATATGCGGTATACATGCCTCCTATCGAGAACAGCAATACAACGCCAACAAAGAGAATGATGATGACCCAAAGCATCGCCGAACGCGCCATCATCTTCCATTCATACCCTATGTGACGCCACAGGCTAGCCAAGTTTCCCCCCTCCCGCCAAAACCATATAGGCATCCTCCAGATTCGGGTAGACAGAACGAGCTTCGGGGAAAGGAAGCTCCTCGCTTACAACTCGCACCTCTTCGCCATCCCGATCGCGTCGAGACGACAATACCAATGTCCGTTTCTTGATAGCAGGCAGTTCCTCCGCATGTACAACACCCGTCCACATTTTCCCTTGCAGTTGCAGGATTAGATCGGGCTGCGTTCCAGTATATAGCACTACGCCTGAACGCAGCACAGCAAGTCGGTCACACGTATCTTCGATGTCGCTGACGATATGTGTCGATAAAAGAACTGTCTTCTCCAGGCTCCACGACCTTAGCAAATTGCGAAAACGGAGCCGTTCTTCCGGATCGAGTCCTACTGTCGGCTCATCGGCGACAATCACAAGCGGATCTCCGAGAAGAGCCTGTGCAATTCCAAGTCTGCGTCTCATACCACCGGACATGCTTCCGATTTTTTTCCGGGCTTCTCCGGCAAGATTCACTTGCTCTAGTAAATCCGCAATCGCCAGGCGACGTGCTCTGCTTATTTTCATTCCTTTCAACGTTCCGATCAAATCCAGATACTCCCATGCGGTGAGCTTATTGTACATGCCGAACTCTTGCGGCAAAAACCCGATGATCTTCCTGATTTCCCGATCATGCTTCCCTAACGTATAGTCGCCTATCGTTACAGTTCCCGAGTTAGCTGTGATAAGAGTAACCAAAATATGCATCAGAGTCGTTTTTCCAGCTCCGTTCGGACCAAGCAATCCAAACATCCCATGCGGAATATGCAGGCAGATCTCTTTCAAAACTTTTGCACTCGAATAGGACTTGGTGAGCCGGTCGATTGAAATCATGCGTCTTCCTCACCTTCATGTTTCCCTGTTGCAACTACCATTCCATGTTTTACAGTATCAAGCAAGCCAAATCTATCAAGATTAAATACTACTAGATTACCAATAATCCAATAACAAATCAAATATTTCCCAATATAAGAAACAAAAATGGATCGTTGCAAACCGACTCTATCCAAAGACTCCGTACGAAAGATTCACCTTTCGCTGCTCCATTGATACAAGAGCAAACACGCGTTTCCCCGGGTCATGGCTGACTCCGGATTCAATTCCAGCGGCCAGCGCAACCCGTTTATGCCGTGTTTGACTAATTCATCTTTTATCATTTGGAAAAACTCGTTCCCGCTCACCCGCTCCGGCTCCGCAACCCGCTGCGACCGCGCTATCGTCAACTTTTCGGCTGTTTCGCGATGGGTCGAATCGCCTGCGGCCAAACTTCCGAATGCTTCTGCCCATAGGCGGGCGGTATGCCGGCCGAGATACGCTTCCGGAGCTGCCTCATAAGAGTCAAAGAAACCCTTCGTACCGAAGTACTGTATGGAGGGCCCCCATTCTTGCCCGGCCGACAGATCGATATCTTGAAACAGGCTGACCATCACCCGGTTGTCGGCCAGTTTTCGAACAAGTCGGTTCGCATCCAGAGTCCCCGGCGCCTTCCCCATTGCGGCGGCAAGCGAAACGGCAAATGCAGCCGATTCCCCCAAATGCATAAATACAGGCTCCAGCCGAAGTGTGCCCCAGCCCATATGCGAGCAGGATAGACATACCGTTACCAGCAGGTTGTCCGAATCTTTCGGCAGCAAAGCGCGATAAGGAATTTGCGAAGGCTTCGTCACATCGGGCAAGTTCAGCACGCCGTCATTCAAGCTGCCGGGTCGCCGGCCCGAGGTACAATCATGACAGCTGAGCGGCCAATCGGCAATGCCGACCGAGTCGGAATGGATCGGTGCCCGTTGTATGCCGATCGCCTGCAAGGCATCATGCTCCGTGAATACGTATCGCCCAACGAGACGCCTGCCCTCTCTAACCAATATGTCATACGGGAAGTGACCGTTATCGGCAAACTCATCCTTGGGCAGTCCCCATCGCAGTGCCTCCTGCCGGACCCCCGGACGAACCGCCTCGTCGTTCTGCAGAAAATACAGCATGCCTAGCGCAAACTCTTTATGCTTGCGAACGATTTGTTCCCGGCGATCCCAATTCGCTGCCGGATATTCCAAATTCGCGTCGAGCAGCAACGGGTCGTTCCACGTCAGCTTCTCATTAGGCAAGTGGCTTTGGAACGACCAACTGCCGTCGCTTAGCATGAGATGGCTTCGAAGTGCAAACGTTGAACCGTCGTGCTCCTCCGGCTTCTTCACGATACCTAAGTACAGACTTCGGTCATACGTTTGCGGCCTGTCGGGGTAGATCCGGTTGTCCGGGTTGCAGGTCAGACATACCCGGTAATTATAAGCCTGGAACGCATCGTCTCCTTCGCCGGTCGGGTCGGCAAAAATCCGCTGCCCGGATTTAGTAATCGTACGCAAATCGAGCAATCCGGCCACAACGTCCGGTGAAATCGGACCGTTGCCCGGAAAGACGAACAGTTTTCCCGCATGCGGTTCACCGTATTCGTTGCGCCCTTCCCGGCCGGTTCGCATCTCCGCTCCCGCCGCGGCAGCCAGATCACCCTCGTAACTTGCATCGACGAACGCATCCGCCTCGATCCGAACCGTCGTACTGTCGTCCAAGCTTCGCAGCGTCACGGCGGACAATAGTCGGCCCGACCGCTCTACGGATACCGGATAATACCGGTACAGGGTTGAAATCCGGGACTCCGCCTGCACCAGATCCGTGAACACCCGCTCGGCAACATGCGGCTCGACGTGCAGCTTTCCTTTGACATAACACGCCTTATAAGGTTTGGATTCCTCTCCGTATTTCGATCTGTAATACTCCCGTACTTGACGAACAAACGTATCATAGATCGGAGCGCGAAACCCGGCATAAACGTTGTCCGTCACACCGAGTCCGGAGCTCATGATTCCTCCCAGCCTTCTCGTATGACAAACTAGCACGACTTCCCGACCTTCTCTTGCGCATCGTACGGCACAAGCGATCCCGCTTGGCGTTCCTCCATAAATCACGACATCCGCTTTGCTATCCACGCCTTTCCTCCTTTGGCTTACAACCTCGCGAACGAACCTAACCCCTCCGTTTGCTAAACGTAAAAGGGAGCCACTTCCGTGACTCCGCATCCTGCCTCATACTTGCCTACGACCCAAATGGTAAGCGTTTTCTTTTTCGTCATGACCCTTTTGCAGCTCTCATTTATTCAACTCTACGGCGATTAACTTCGTTGCTTCTTCTTGAGCGTCTTTAAGTGCCGTATTCACGTCTTTTTGCTTCAAAGCGACTGCGCCGGACGCCTTGGTCAATTGCGAGCTTATGATGGAATAGTATTCGTGAATGACGGCCGCGGACGGCGTCATCTTGAATACGGCGGCCATATTTTTGCCTTGAAGATCCGGAAGAAGTTGGCCGTACTCCTTCTTCACCGTATCGGTTTTCGGCAAAATCGTCAATACTCCATTGCGATTGAAGATCGACTGCACTTCAAGATCCGTAATCATCTGGATCACCTGAAACGCCTGCTCCTTATGCTTGCTTCTATTGCTGATAAACATCGCATGTGCGGCGGGATCTCTTCCTTTCCCCATATTCTCTTTAAAGTTTGGATGCGTGACCATATCCCAATTCATCGGGTTTCCGGCGGCTCGAGCTTCGCTCATCCGGCCAAGCAAATCGTTTTCCCAACTCGCGAACATCGCCAGATTGCGGTCTTTGATGAAGGAATTGACACCGTACGCATATTTCGTGCCTTGAACGAAACCGGGAACCTCGTAAGCGTTTTTCAGCACACACGAAATTGAGTTATTTTCATCACTTTTTTCAATGTATTCGGTTCACAGCTTTGCAATCGGGTTAAAAGCATCGCTTGGATGCCGGAAAGCATAAAAGCCTCCTATCCGCTTTCATGCGGAATTGGAGGCTTTCAGTCAAGTATGAGTTATATTTCCGGGGAAACGCCGCCCGCTCATTCTACGATTCGATTGGATGGAACCGGCTGCTCAGTTTGCGTAGGACCGTTCACATAAATCGAGCCGTCCTCTCTAAAGCCCATTCGGTCGATGCAAACTTGGCGATTGCCGCCTCCGAGCTTTGCAACGGTGTGGGTATGGTAAACGATAAAAAGCTCCGAGCCATCTGGCGAATCAATGACGCAGTGATGCCCCGGTCCGGAAACATCGTCCCCATTCGAGGCCAATACCGGATTATGCTTATATTTGCGGAAGGGCCCGAGAGGCTGGTCCGAAATCGCATAACCGACCGAATACTGCTTGCTCGCATAATAATTGGCCGAGTACATCAAGTAATAAACTCCGTTTCGCTTAAGCGCAAAGGCGCCTTCGTTCCAATATACTTCTGGACCGGACTTCAATTCCCATTCCTGCTCCGGCTTCAGCAGCAGAATGGGTTCTCCGACGACGCTTATCATATCGTCAGCAAGACGAACGCCATAGATATGGCTTTCGCGCCGTTCGCCCATGTAATTCTCCGAGACATCGCGCGAGTAATACAAGTATTTGCCGCCGTCCTCATCGACAAGGATGTTTGCATCGATCGCCGCATAGCCGAAGTCGAACATGGGCCGGTCGTAGACGTCGATGAAAGGGCCGCTTGGCTTGTCGGCCACGGCAACGCCGATGCGAAGACTGTCCTTTTCCGTCCATCTGGCTGTGTAATACATGTAAAAGCGGCCGTTATGCTCGACGACCTCCGGCGCCCAAAACTGCTTATAGCCCCAGCTTTTTTCGCATTTCTCGTAAACGAACCCTAACTCCCGCCAGTTCACCAAATCGTCCGAGGTCCAAGCTTTATATCCTCGATCGCCCGCCGACGTCGGATAGCAATAATAGGTTCCGTCCGAAGCTTTCAACACGAACGGATCTCCGATGCGCTGAATAGCCAGCGGGTTGCGATAAACCTCCGTTGCGGCTCTCATAAATATTTTACGGGGCCGCTGACTATTTTCTTGATCTGATCCAAAGGCGCCTTCGGTACCCGATCGTAGGTCAGCAATCCGTTAATTTCTTGCTCGACGTCTGTCAACTGGGTGTAACAGATGCCTTGGACATGTTGTGACTGCAAGAAAGGCTCTACCACATCCGCCAGTTTCTTAAGGAAATCCTCTTCATTCTCGGCGCCGGAATAACCCCAGCCTTCCCATTCGCTTTTCTTAAAGGCGATACCGCCAAACTCGGTCACCAGAATCGGCTGCCCCTCGTAGACCGTGCCGCCGACGAGAACTTCGCGCCGGTGCGGTTTTGGTCCCAGTGTTCGCTCCAGCGTGGCGTATCGTTCCTCCAGATTGCTGCGTTTCCAGGCATAATCGTGAATCGTGACCAGATCGGTGCTCATATTCTCCCATCCGTCGTTGGAGACGACGAGACGCGTATCGTCCAGCGACTTCGTCATATGATACATCGCCAAAGCATGCTGCTGCTGCCGCTTATCGACAAGAATATTCGGTACGCCCCAGCTTTCGTTAAGAGGCACCCAAACCACGACGCTCGGATGATTGTAATCCCGCTCTATGGCTTCCTGCCATTCTTGCGTTACTTTGCGGACATACTCTTCCGAGTAGCTGTAGGCGTTGGCCATTTCGCCCCAGACGAGATACCCTAACTTATCCGCCCAATACAAAAAGCGGGGATCTTCGATTTTCTGATGCTTGCGGGCTCCGTTAAAGCCCATCGATTTGGCCAGCTCGATATCCCGCTTCAACGACTCGTCGCTCGGGGCCGTCAATATGCCGTCAGGGAAGTAACCTTGATCGAGAATCAAACGCATGAAGTAGACCCGGTTATTGAGCATCACTTTGCCCGCTTCGACGGAAATTTTGCGCATGCCGAAATAACTGTCCAGTGTATCCGCCGCCTGTCCGTCAATGAGCAGCGTGATTGTCGCATCGTAAAGATTCGGCTTGTGCGGTGTCCACCAGCGGCCCAGCCCGTGGTCGTTAAAATCATGAAGCCCGATGGTTATCGCTTCCTCGGCGTGCCGAATGCTGAAAGTTGCACTGGTGAAATATTCGTCATTAAAGCGAATGTCGATCCGAACCTCTGCCTTGCAGCCTAAAGGCGCTTGGTTGAGGAAGGTGCGAATATGAATCTCATTGTTGTCGATGTCCGGCTTGAACTTCAACTTCCGAATATGCAGCTTGTTGACCGGCTCGATCCACACCGTTTGCCAAATGCCGGTGGTCCGCGTGTAGAAAATCGAGGCTGAATCTTCCTTCCAATATTGCTTCCCGCGCGGAAGCGTCACATCGCGGCTGAAATCCTCGGCGCGAACGACCAGCGTATTATCCCCTTGCCGGAGAGCCGATGTAATGTCCGCCTGAAACGGCGTGTGCCCGCCCTCGTGGAACGCTACCTGCCGCCCGTTCACCCATACGGTTGCCTCATAGTCTACCGCCCCGAAGTGCAGCAGAATAGTTTGGCCCGCCCAATCCGCCGGTATGGGGAAGATACGTCTGTACCATACCAGATCGTGAAACGCTGTCTCGCCAATCCCGCTTAATTTGCTTTGGTATGCGAACGGAACTTGAATCTGTCTGGAAAAGGCCTTGGTCCCAGCTCCCCACTGTTCCTCATCCCCCATTCGCTCATCGTCGAATTCAAACTCCCAGGTTCCGTTTAGGTTGAGCCATTGCTCTCTAACAAGCTGCGGGCGCGGATATTCCGGCCGCAAAGTTTCTTGTGGCATGTTGGCACTTCCTTTCATAAGTTAACTAAAAAGTTAATATAATTACATTCTAGTTAAAATAATAAAATGCCGCTCTTTTTATGTCAACCCTAATATTTCCTGCCCCGACTCGGCCGTTCATTGCAGAGGCGTTAGCTTGTTCGGTAAAGGCTTTGGCAATTACCCGCAAGATATTCGCGTTTCGATTACGATGTAGCCGGGAAAACCAGCTCCAGCGCAAATAAAAAAAGCTTCTAAACGAAGCCTTTTCCACGTTGAATGACCCGGCGTAAGCGGTGGCTTTTCTTATTACAGAAACTCGCACTTCGCTTTACTGCTTTAGCGAAGTTAAACCTTCTATCCTGAAAATTAATCGGGTGGGAGAACGCCGCTTGGAGGGTATTGTCTTTGCGCAATCCTCCGGATACGCACGTTTTTGGCAATAGGAAACCAACCCCCCTGAATTCGCTTTGGTAGTTAAT
>NZ_RBAH01000041.1 GCF_003626695.1 Paenibacillus ginsengarvi | reverse complement strand
GGATGAGGAGTTGGCGACAGCTCTTCGTCTTATCAACCTTCGCCCTCGTAAATGTCTCGGCTGGAAATCGGCTCACGAAGCATTCATGGACGAATTGTCGCACTTAGCTTGACAATCCGTCATTTATTGATATAGAGACAACCTTGGCTCCGTTTCGGAATAGCGATACAACTGTGCAGCTCTTTGTGAGTATTCATTCGATTTCTTCAAATCGCTCTTATGATCCCTCACCTCCTCAATGATACCCTTGCGACTTTGGGTTGATGTGATCGCATAAAATTCTTCTCGTCAAATTCAGGCACAACAGCTTGAATGACCTGATACAGCTCGCTTATAGTGAATTCCTTAGGTAGAAATTCCTTAGCAATCAATGGTAGTCAGCATTTGTTTGCGAATCTCCACGAGCGCATCCTCAAGAATTTGACGATGATCGAAAGCTAGCTCCATAGAAAGGGCTTTCTGGACGGGGAACAAACGAACATCCATGGCATCCACGGCTGCCCTGCGACCCATCAGCATCTTCTCATTCAACAAAGTGAGAAATGCATGTGAAAGTTGTCGCTTTCGAAACAGCGCTATAACTCCATTACCCTTATTGCCATATTACCGCGTTTGCGACCTGTGTCCACGTAACGATGTGCTTCAGACATCTCCTCCAGAGGCCACGTTCGGTCAATGACCACCTTATACGTTCCGGCTACAGCCAAACCCGCAATCGTTCGTAGGTCCTCCGCATTTTCCGTGACGACTCTGGCGATTGTCTTGCGGCTGTCCGACTGCTTTCATCGTGTTCCCCTCCTTGTATTGTCGTCTGTTCCCGTGAACTCGCAGACGAACACATCCTCCAGCTTCTCACCGAACGCATGGGCAATCCGGAACGCAAGCTCCAGCGAGGGGAAGTACTTGCCGTTCTCTACAGCGACAATGGTCTGTCTCGTAACACCCGTTCTCCTCGCCAGCTCGAGCTGTGTCATCTCATGATGGTGAAAACGCAACCGACGTATATGGTTCGTAATCGTGATGTTATCCATTCCCGATCCCTCTTCTGTACAGTAACAACTTCCAGAACCCCTCAACCATCGCCCCGGCAAGAAAGGACAGGAACACAATATTCAACATGACAGCAGACGGCATATCCAGGACGAGAGTAACGAGCGCGGCGATAAATCCTGCATTGACAACAATAAACCCGTTTTTCGTTGCAATCAGCATAATCCGTCTGTCCATCTCGTCTAAGACATCCGTCGAATCGTCTTCTTCCTTCCGTGCTTGTATCACAATCGCATTCAGAATGCGAAACACAATCAGGATAATGCTGTACACGACGATGCCGATCCCAATGAACACCAGTATAACACCCGCCCACCAGGTGAGGTTGGACTCCAGATCAGCCCCTCGCTCCCGGATCCTGGCATAACTGTACAGGACATAAGCAATAAGAACAATCAGGCTTGCGAGCAATGAGGCGACTGTCTTTTTCTCCTGATCATACATTGGGATCATCTCCGTTTCTTGTGTAAAAGTTTTCATACATAGAGTATATTATTTTTTACTATGTGTAAAGTATTTATTACACATTACCCAGATAACCGCATGAGATGTATGCTGGATGCCAATTTTTCAAAACCATCATCCCAAGGCTTACTCTCCTGTCATGCCTTTATGTATAAGTATTCATACAAGAGCACATATTGGTATTTTTAAAAAATGATATAACAGTTGTGGTACATAGGGCTTGCTGAACGAAACATTACAGAGCAATTCGTTTGTGGGCGTTGCGAATCAGCAGCATGTTGAAAATAAAGACAAAAAGGAGCCGCAAGCGGCGTTCCAGGTTCATCACGAGGAACTGCAGGGCGATGACGGCCCCGCTCGTTTGCTCGAGTCGCGCCCGGATTCGATTCAACCCATATTTTCGTTTTCCTTCACCAAACTTGCCTTCGATCGCATTGCGCTCGCCTGCATACAGCTTGGCGGTTCGTTTCATCTCCGCCGTGTCCGCCTGCTTCGAAGGTCGACCGATCGGAGGCCCGCTGAGCCGAATGCCGCGCTCTTGCAGTAGGCACGGTTCTCCCGGTTTCGGTAGATCCGATCGGCCATCACTTCTTTCGGGTACACGCCGAACCGAGCTTTTTACGTCTCCACCGATTCGATCAAGGTGACGCCTTCGTTGAAGTTGTCCCATTGCCGGCGCTCTAAGAAAGCGTAACCCTGCACCATGCTAACGGACACCTTCGCACCGAATTCGACTTTCGCTTTTGCTTTCCCGCGAACGATTGGACGAATATGCGGTTGATGAATGCTGACGATGCGATCCTCCACATGATAGACTCGCTTCGTGTACATCAGTCGTTGCTGCCGATACAACTCCTGAATGACAAGCAACTGCTTGTATTGCCGTCTGCTGAGCGCCGTGATCGCCGCCAGTTCTTCAATGATGCGAAGATCTCGCTTAATAAAGGTAAGCTGCTTCCCGATTCCCCGGCGGAGTGCCCGATAGCCGATTCGGCGTTGCTTGGCGAGAGACAGGTACGCACGGCGTGCCTTTTCTCGATACGTGCGCGGTTTCGGACGTTGTCCCACATGCGGCTCATGTAAAGCGTCGATGATCGTCTCCAGTTGAGATAAAGTAAAGTAAGGCTTGAGCTAAATGGGACGATAGTTAAAATAGACACAACGGCAGCCGGCCAGAAGATCGGCTGCCGTTTTCATTAAGCTAAAGGGAGTTATGCGTGATGATTATCTAGAAAGAGCATCTTTACAAGAGAACATACATTCGTTATTCTGTATGTGGGTTAATTTACCATGACCAATATGGGGGCGAGACCTTAATGTACGATGTAATCATTAATCGAGTTTCTCATGTTATGATTCCAGTAAAACAGCTAACTCAGTCCATGGATTGGTATGTAGAAAATCTAGGAT
The DNA here is from genome assembly GCF_003626695.1 of Paenibacillus ginsengarvi. Lineage (GTDB taxonomy): Bacteria > Bacillota > Bacilli > Paenibacillales > NBRC-103111 > Paenibacillus_AB > Paenibacillus_AB ginsengarvi. Next base: position 45,033 of record NZ_RBAH01000041.1, on the reverse strand, counting down.
TCCAAGTAAAATGGAAACGTGGGGATAACAAGATGGTTATCCTTGAGCTTCCCACTGGTCCCCATTTCTTTTTGTGGGAAACTGAACATGATACATTTGCTCATTTTCAATTGAAAGATGGCATAACTCCAGTAATTGGCCTCGAAGCAGCAGATATACGAACACTATTAAAAAAGCTGCGGAACAACGGCGTTCGAATTGGTGAGGTTAGAGAGGAACGAGGGGAAGGAATGGACTTTGAGTTCTTCGACCCAAGTGGAAATATGCTGGTTGTACATGAGCCCTTTAAAGGATAGAACAATTTATTCGTTCGGTTGAACTAACGGGTACGATAGCGTGGAGCTGCCATAAGGACAGCTCCTCTTTGAGTTCATTGAAGCAACTGGCGGTTTATGTCAATGAATAACCACAATGCTTGGCGGCAGAATAAAGTAAGATTGGGCAGATTCTTGAAAAGAATATTACTACTCTTTTTTTAAACGATTGATGAGAACCCGCGTAGAATAAATGCTGTATTGCTTTTCAGGGAATCGCTCAGACGGAGAGCTCTCTTTTATTAATATGACAATAGGTGACGTATATGAGGTCTATAATGGTGATAGATTAACGAAAGGAGTAACAAATCATGAAACGAAAAATAATTTTAGATTTAGCTGTTACTTTAGATGGTTTTATTGAAGGAAAACATGGTGAAGTTGATTGGTGCATTATGGACTCTGAGATGGGGTTTAATCATTTTTTAAATCAAATTGATACCATTTTATATGGAAGAAAAAGCTATGATTTATGGGGACAATTTACTCCGGAACTTGAACATGCGGATTCTGAAAGAGAATTCTGGGAATTGGTTCATAGTAAAGAGAAATATGTGTTTTCCAGGACGCAAAAGGGAACGGATAATAAAGCAAAATTCATAAATGATAGTATTCTTGAAAAAGTAAATGAATTAAAGAATAAGCCTGGTAAAGACATCTGGCTATATGGCGGAGCAAGTCTTATTACAACTTTTATCAATTTAGGACTTGTTGATGAATTTAGATTATCTGTTCACCCTGTCGTTTTGGGAGAAGGGAAACCGCTGTTTGTGGATATAAAACAGAGATTGAATTTAAAACTGGTTACTACAAGAACGTTCTCCTCAGGCGTTGTACAACTATTTTATCATTTTGATGGGAACTAATAATATTGTACATTCCAATCATAAAATCGTTTTTAACAGCGGCAAGTCAAAGACTTTATTTTCTAGTCTTCGACCGCCGCTTTTTCATCTACTGGGTTCAGTCTAAAACTTGTCGTGATTATTCCGTTATACTGTGAAACTAAGAAAATGGAAATCCGAGGTGGAGTCTATGAACGTCGAAGACATCATAATCAAAGGAGCACGTGAGAATAACCTGAAAAACGTGAATGTCCGTATACCGAAGCGAAAAATCACAATCTTCACCGGCGTCTCGGGCTCGGGGAAATCTTCCTTGGTATTCGACACCGTAAGCGCAGAGGCGCAGAGACAGCTTAATGAGACTTTTACCGCATTCATCCGCAATCGGCTGCCCCGGTTTAGTCAGCCGGATACCGATCTCATCGAGAACTTGTCTACGGCGGTTGTGATCGACCAGAAACGGCTCGGCGGTAACTCCCGTTCGACGGTCGGCACAATCACAGATATTTATGCCATGCTCCGGTTGCTTTTTTCCAGAATCGGCAAGCCTTTTGTCGGCTCTTCACATTTTTTCTCGTTTAACGAGCCGGCTGGCATGTGCCCGGAATGCTCCGGAGTCGGACAGGTGGTGCAGTTTGATGTGGACAAGTTGCTCGACAGGTCCAAGTCACTGAATGAAGGCGCAATCCTGTTCTCCGTATTCAAAGTGGGAAGTTGGTACTTGAATACGTATACCCATTCCGGCTTGTTCGACAATAACAAGCGGCTTGCCGACTATACGCAGGCAGAATGGGATACCCTCCTCCACGGCAAAGAAAGCAAGATCGTATACCGCACCAAAGGCGGCGATATCGAATCGGATTATGAAGGTCTGCTGCCCAAGCTGACCCGCCTGTATTTAAAGAGGGATAGTAGTGAGTTGTCAGAGTCCAAACGAGAAACCCTTGACCTGTTTCTATCTTATAGCGAGTGTAGCCTTTGCGGAGGAAGCCGGCTTAATCAAGCGGCCTTGGGCTGCCGGATTAACGGATACAACATTGCCCAGTGCGCAGCGATGGAGATTGGCGAGCTCATACGTATTATTGAAGCTATACAGGATCCCGTTGCTGGTCCGATGATTGACGGGATTCTGATCCGGTTGAACCATCTGGTCTCTATTGGGCTGGAGTACCTGAGTCTGGACCGTCAAACCGCATCCTTGTCGGGCGGGGAGTCGCAGCGCATCAAGATGATCCGGCATCTGAGCAGCAGTCTTACCGACATGATCTACATTTTCGATGAACCGAGCGTCGGACTGCATCCGCGGGATGTCCGTCGTCTGAACGGCATGCTGTGCCAGCTCCGGGACAAAGGGAATACTGTACTTGTCGTCGAACATGACCGCGAAGTAATGGAGATCGCCGATTACATCATCGATGTTGGACCTCATGCGGGAACCCGCGGCGGAGAAATCGTCTACGAAGGCGACTTTGCGGGCTTACTCCGCGCGGATACCTTGACAGGACGGTACTTGAAGCAAAGTCTGCCCTTGAAAACTTCAACTAGGGTGCCCAAGGGTCGGATGACCGTAGCCGGCGCCAGCCTGCACAATCTGAAGGATGTGACAGTCGATATACCGGTCGGTGTGCTGACTGTGGTAACGGGAGTAGCCGGCTCAGGCAAAAGTACACTGATTAACGGAGCATTCCTGCCGTCGCATCCGGAAGCGATTGTCATTGATCAAACGGCCGTGGGCACGTCCATACGCTCCAATCCGGCTACCTACACGGGGATGATGGACGAGATCCGCCGGCTGTTCGCAGCAGCCAACAAGGTGAGTGCTTCCTTGTTCAGCTTCAACTCCAAGGGAGCCTGTTCCAACTGTCAGGGTCTTGGGATGATATATACGGACCTGGCCTTTCTCGAGCCGGTAAGGACGACATGTGAAATATGCGCGGGCAAACGGTTCAGTGATGAAGTGCTGCAGTATAAACTGAAAGGAAAATCCATCAGCGACGTCCTCGCTATGACGGTACGGGAAGCTTCGGCGTTCTTCAGCGGGAAGGAACTGCTCCGTCAAATGCGGACGCTTGAGGATGTGGGACTCGGATACGTAACGCTTGGCCAGCCTCTGAGCACCTTGTCAGGCGGGGAATGCCAGCGCATCAAACTGGCCGGGGAACTTCACAAGGAAGGCAGTCTATATGTAATGGACGAGCCGACAACTGGACTGCATATGTCCGATATCTCTCGTCTGATGGACATTATGAACCGCTTGGTCGACGGGGGCAACACGGTGGTGGTCATCGAACACAACCTGGATGTGATCAAGAGCGCAGACTGGATCATTGACATGGGTCCTGAGGGCGGCCACCGGGGTGGCCGAATTGTATTCGAAGGCACCCCTGTCCAGCTTGCTGCTGCCGAGCATTCGATAACGGGGGTGTATTTACGCAAGGCAGAAACCGGTCAGGGGGCGTCTTCCTGACGGGGTACGTTGCAACGGACCAGATCGAGGAGATTAAGCTTTCGGGAACGATAGTATAATCATAAGATCAGGAGCAGGCGCCGCGGCGACCTGCTCCTGATCGTTGAAGTAACGGGGCAGGATAATATGAAGGGAAATATTTACAAGCGAACAAATGATCGGTATAATAAGCCCGAGATTAACAATGAATAAGGAGGGGTTAAGATGATTAACACCGAGGAGACCAAATCACTCGTTAATACAGTAGTTCAGGTGAGATTACCGGTCAGGGATATTGACGAGTCAGTAGCTTGGTATGAGAAATATTTCGGTTTTACACACTGCTGGAAAACTGAAAACGAATCTGATTTAAAGCTTGAACCAGGTCCATACTTGTTTTTAAAGCGAGTAGAGCAACCACTACCGATTCAATTTGTATCAGAAGGAAAACCTTATGCAGTTCTTTGTATAAAAACATCTAATGTTTTTGAGTGTTACCGAACATTCGTTGAGGCTAATGAGGAAGTAACCGAAATAACGCACACCTGGAACATTGATCGCTTTCCTGAATTCAATGTTACAGATCCTTCGGGGAATGTTATTAATGTAGCGAACTACCCCGATTTACATATTGAGGGTTTTTGAGCTATCGGAGACGATAGTTGCGTAATCACAAAGACAAGGCTGCCGGAAGGATTCGGCGGCCTTGTTGAGCTAACGGGCAGTTTAACGCAACTAGAGGGTGATATAATACGTCTAAAATAACAATAACTTTGTCATGAAAAGGAGGAATTTATGAAAAATATTATTGTTTTACTTATTCTCATGTTAATTACTTCAACAACAACTGGATGTAAAAAACAAGATGTTGATGTTCAAGCAAGCCCTACATTCAAGAGCGGAGTATATACGTTACAGGGCATTGAAGGAAGAATTGGTATTTTAGCTCCTAGCGGTTTTGTTGCGAATAAACCGAATAAGTACATGTGGCATTTCTGGGGTACGAAAGAAGAATTAGCTCGAGTTCCCTTTAAAGTTGAAGCCATTGATCTGAAAACAGGCGAAAAGCATCAAGTTTTGCTTGAGGGAATGGGAACTCCGGATAAAAAATATGTATGGGAGTACAATTACGGTTTAGGTGGTCCAAACAATGGGGCGGATGCTCATTTACCTTCAGGTCTAGAACTACCTAATTCAGGAAAATGGAAACTTAATGCCTATTTAGGTGGAGAATTATTCGGTAGCGTCTCCATCGATGTAAAATAGTTCAAGTACTTTTATTGAAAATTAGTCATTCCGCTAACGGAGCACGATAGCATGGAGCTGCCGCAAGGACAGCTCCTCTTGATGTTTATTGAAGTAACGGAGCAGTTTACTGAAATTGTCCAACATAAAAAAGGAATTTATGACCAGAAGAACGAACTTATCTTGACCAAACTGCGAGGTGAAATATGAAGAAGTGCCTAATTGAAGAAATTCACTTTAATGATATTCCTGTTAGCGACTTACAACGTTCTCTAGACTGGTATCATAAATATCTTGGATTTGAACCTGGATTTAAAAACGATTCAATGGTCGTGATGAAATTACAAAATGGACCTGTATTGGTGCTTAATCAGTCGGATTCATCCGCTCGTGCGGTGTGGTCGAATGAAGGTGTAACCAGACCGATAATTGGTTTTACAACTAATGAAATTGAACAACTTCATCGAGAACTTCGTGACGCGGGAATTTCAGCAACCGATATACGCGACGAAGGAATGGGATGGTTCTTCGAGTTTGTAGATCCTGATGGAAATATGTTTTCGATTTTAAAGTACAACCAAGTATAACCATGTATATTCTCGATGATTACGCTAACGGAGACGATAGCGGGAAATTTGATGATTGGAGCAGACGCCGCGGCGACCTGCTCCAGTTCATTGAAGTAACGGGCAGGATCGGTAGTTCTGCCAAATGGAGCTTCAGCTACAACATCTTTTTTTACAACATTTCGGAAATAACGACCGTTTATAACATATAAGAAGTAATTCATGAGGAGATGAATTCGATTTGAACAAAGCCCGCCTTTGTCTCTATGCATTGCTTTTGAGTATACCGCTTGCCTTGCAGCCGACAGTCTCAAATGCTGCAACTGACCGGGTCGAGGTAAGCTTTCCCGAATTTCGCATAACCGTGAACGGTACCGTGCTGGATGTGCGGCACAGCGAATATCCACTTCTCGTGTATAAGGACATCACGTACTTCCCGATGACCTGGAACAACATGACCGCACTGGGGCTTACGGCACAGTGGGACCCAATGCAGGGGATGTCGCTGGCAAATACGAACGCCTGCATACCGCTCCAACAGAATTTGACTTCCACAATCAATTCATACGACGATACACAAAAGGCTGAGCTTGCCATGTTTCCAGTTCAGGTAAACGGACAAGGGATCGACAATGCAGCTGAACCGTATCCGCTGCTGCTTTACCGCAATATCACGTATTTTCCGATGACGTGGCGGTTTACGCACGACGTTTTCGGATGGATGACAAGCTGGGATGCGGAACATGGCCTCGGGATCGAGTCCTGCGGAGGCGGAACGAATGTGCAAGCGAAGCAGGCCGATGCGCTCAATGTGGCGAATAACGGACAACTAGCCGTTCAAGGCGATTGGATCTATATGAATCCGGAGATCAAATATTTCGGAACGAGTCAACTGGTGAAACGCAAAACGGATGGTAGCGAGGAAGTGAGGCTTTCGGACGACAATGCCTCGTACCTCAACATCGAAGGGGATTGGCTATATTACACGATTCCCTCCCCAAATGATCCCGGCGGCATCTATAAGATCAAAACAGACGGGACCGGGCGCACGCAGCTTTTCGCCGGTCCTGCCGAAAAGCTATGGGTGAACAACGGCTGGATTTATTACATGCATGATACAAACGGCGGCGGCTATTACTGGACCGACAGCATTCGTAGGATGAAGACTGACGGTACGGAAGACCAAGTGCTCCTGGCCAAAGACCAAAGTTCGTCCTTTTCCGGATTTTTTCTGGATGGGGATACGATCTACTATGTCAGACAGAACATGCTGTTTCGGATGAACCTGGACGGCTCCGATAATCGGAAGCTTCGCGAAGATGTGACCCGTGCGATCCTCATCGACGGGTGGATCTATTATGTTAGCCAGAATGGTATACAATTGAACAAAATGAGCGGAGACGGACTGGTCGATATTCCGCTGCATACCTCCTCGGAGGGCTTGATTAGGGCGTTTCATTACCACCAGGGCTGGATTTACATGGCCGCAGGCAATTTCAGAATTATGGGTTCCGGCAATATCGACAAGTTCCGCCTTGACGGTTCGGGGGGAACTGGCCTGACGACCGCTCGTGCGACTACACTTTACTTTGCGGGCGACACACTGTACTACAACCACTCATGGGAGGGAAACAGCCGGCTCGACCGCATGGAAATGAAATAGCGATCAGGCCATTGTTCATGCATGAATAATGTGCTTCAATGTTCGCGCGGTCTAAAATTTCTCGTCTCCACTAACGGAACACGATAGCTCAGTCACTACATGACGGCAGCCGGCACACGATCGGCTGCCGTTGTCCGTTGAAGTAACGGGGCAGGATAACGTAACAAAAAGGCTTTTCTTGCATCTAACAATATAAGGAAAATAATCAAGAATTACGCGGATCGGGAGGATGGTTATTTTGAGAAAATGGATGTTTGGATTAGTGTGCGGGTTTATTTTGACACTTCTAACGGCAGCGGTGCCCTCTTCAACGATTCAAGGAACTCTTTTTCCGAGCATGGTTACGATCCATAACGGAAAGGATGTAGAAGCTATTGATGTCTCTGGAGATAATGGCGTAATCAATTATAAAAATAAGGCTTATATCCCATTAAGGCTTTTTTCTGAAAAGATGGGTGCGTCAGTCGGATACGAGCCGGGATCGGAAGCGACGAACTGGGCGCATAAAATTGATATTTACCAAGGAAAGCCCGTGATCGAGTGGAGATTAAAGCGGGTGGGGGAACTGGTAGCGAATTGCGCTCCAGGTGTCCCGTTTTTTATTTCTCCCGGGGGTGCTTATGAGAATGACCAAGCTTTTTATGCCCAAATCCACAACAATATGAAAGAAGATATATCGGTTAGTCCAATTGAACTAACTTTTCAAGTTCGTGTAAAGGACGGTCATGAGGTTGTATATAGCCACAAGTTGCCGCCTTTTTCGGGGGTAATTCCAAGTTCATTCGCTTATATTGCATCATTTACATGGGACCATACCGGAATGGACGGCAAGGAAGTACCGCCAGGGGATTATTTCATTGAACTGGTTCGTCCTTCTACGGTAAACTACCAAGTACTCGACAATAATGAGCAAAAGACAGTTAAAATTGAAAGGGAAGGCGGCTGCAACTTGGGTTATTATGGAGTTACATTTAAATGAATCAGCGGCCATAGTGACTGATTTCATGTCGGAAGTCACAAACATTGTTACATTTAAAGTCGCGTAAATCGCGGCTTATTTTATTAATGTCACAAGTTTCTTGACATTGGGCGATGACAAGAACGTTGTGACATTCCCGATTTGTGACAAGAAGCTTGTGAAATTCCCGAAGATGATAGTCGAAGGGAACGCCAAAATAGCTATGTCGGTTGGAAATCTTCCTCTGCGGAAGGCAAGAGGTTTTTTGGTGAGATGGTAACTAGGCAGCAAGGGAATGGTCGCAAAGCGGAAAGAGTCAGTGCACTCCGCAGGTCATCGGATCCAGAGCTGGCAGAAAGCATTCTACAATACCTAGTAAGTGATGAGGGAATAATGTTTACTTACGTCATGTGTAATTGTACAAAAAAAAACTAATTTACGAGGCGTCAGTATTGAAGATTGCGATATAGAAGGGTTGACTATAGACGGCGTCGACATTGCGGCATTGTTGCGGCAACACAAGACGCCCCTCGGTTGAGTACCTTATTCGCGCTATTCCGCTAACGGGTACAATAGTTCAATCAACTGGAACGAGGCTGCTGGCATGGATCGGCGGCCTGCCAAAACACTTTACAGAATGTCCCTTCTGTAAAGTGTTTTTTTCAGGTTTATTAGTTTGGTCTGAAGGTGCGTCGGCCGGCGGATGATGACTGGAACAAGATTCATTCATTTATTAAGTCGCTTTACGTGGTAGCTTTACGCCACTCAAAATCCCCATAATCAATTATAACAATTTCCCCATTAGGTTTCCGGCGTATGTTCTTGTTGTTGGGATTACCGTTTTTACTTGTTATATCGGAAGGGATAATTCCGTATTTTCTAAAATCAGCCTTCATTGTAATGAGTTTTCGCATAATTCTGTCCGTTTTTTTGAAATTCAAATGATAACCTTTCATGACTATCCAACTATACCCATCACCATATTTTTTAATGTGGCCAAGATGTTTTTTTAATATAAGAGGCGCTGATTTGTATATCGTAACTTCTCGTTTATTACTAATAATTCCATCTTTCGATTGTGCTATTTTTAAAACGTAACCATTCCCTAGGTCATAAACAATACGACTCATACCCCCACCGACAACTTTTTGGCCACTTATCATTCTCTTTATTTTTTTGTTCAATTGATAACGCTCCTCTCAATAGAAGATGTCATGACAATATTCTATTCGAACAAAATAAAAAATGCGTATGTTCATTACACGGTATTGACAAAATGTAGCATTGAAATTATGTTTTTAAACTGGATCGGAGGCGTTTCTCCAAGGGCTAGTAGAATTAGTACAAATCTCTTTTTTAGGGCATCTAGTGATCGGATTTCATATTAGCAATTGTGACCAGCAAAATAAAAATCATATATGTAAGCTGTTGAAAGAAAATAAAGTATTAGACTGAAAAATAAAGTGTTAGACTCGGAAAATAAAGTATTAGACTGAGAAAGTAAAGTTGTAGACTGACGCCCGTTGGTTAAGCTAACGGGGCAGTTATGTGTTATCAAGCCAAACACATAAATGATAAAAAATGACATAAAGACTTTTGAAAAACTCTGGATAATGTTGGTATTGACTATTATGGAAGTGAGGGAACGTGCTTGGCAGAGAATGCTAAAAAACGAGACGGGCATCGTAAACTCTTCTTGAAGGAAACCGAGGCATATAAACCTACAGTAGTTCCTACTGCATTCAAGGTGCTAAGCGGCAATAACGGTAACGTTCAAAATTACATTACAGGGGAGGGTCAGCAAGTGGAATATCAATCGGAGAGAAGAGGTTCTTATCACTTAGCGGGCATCCGCCATGGAACAGATTTCCCTGGGTGGGATGGTAAGCCCAATTGGCTGAACCAAAAGTTTAAAGATTTCCACCAACGGATTTCCGGGATATCGGGTTTCCATAAGATTCAAAGTATTTTATCTATCACATAGTACCCTGGGAGGGGTTTATTGTTTGCACCGAGATCGATGAAGGTACAGGTATCCCTCCCGATTTTGTCAAAATAACAGTTCCAGATATTAGTTACGAAGTTTATACTCACAACGGAACAATGTCCAACCAGCCTGAGACCTTTGATCGCATTTGTAATTCTTCTAATGGTGGGGAAGAGGATCAAGAGATGGTCCATTTCGAGAAATACGATGGAGATTTTGATTTTACACAGGACTCAGGCAGTTTTAAAATATATATTCCCCTGAAGCAAACAGACGGTGCAATGTAGTTAAGCTAACGGAGACGATAGTTAAATGAAACAGTAGTAGACTAGGACTTTATTTTCTTCGGACACTAAGGGCCGCAAAAAGGTGTTGCATCAAAAGGGAGGAGCACTTCTATGCGATCGATTGAGCACGAGTACTAAGTCCCATCTCCTTATGCGCGTGGCCCACCGGACGGTATCTGTAAATGGAAGTACTATTTGATTTGCAGATCACGATTTTGGAGGGACTTGTAGATGAGAAGAGAAGACAAGCAATTTGAACGTTGGATCGGGCAAGCGAATCAGCCATTCTCGGGATGGGACTTTTCCTATATTGTGGAAACAGGGCGAATGACTAGCGACTGCTTGGCATGGTCATACGGAAGCATGGCCATCCCTCTCGTGCAGGATGCCGAGTCGATGCTGGATATGGGGACCGGCGGCGGAGAGTTGTTGTCAATGTTGAGGCCATGGCCGAAATTCGTTTGCGCCACCGAAGGCTATCAGCCGAACTTGTCCGTCGCCAAAGAACTACTGGAGCCGCTGGGTGTGACTGTCCTTTCTGTGGAGGATGATGAGCGTCTTCCTTTTGAGACCGGCCAGTTCGATTTAGTGCTGAACAAGCATGAATCGTATTCGCCGCGGGAGGTTCGGCGGGTGCTCTCCGACGGCGGGTATTTCCTAACTCAACAGTCGGGAGGCACCGATTGCTTCGAGATCAACGAACGATTCGGCGTAGCGTTAAATACAGCATTTTCGGAATGGAAGCTCGATGCCGCCATACAGGGCGTGCAGGAGAATCACCTTGAAGTCGTGAAACAGTCTGAGCAGTTTCTTAGTCAACGATTCTATGATGTCGGCGCACTGGTCTATTATTTGAAGGCCATTCCGTGGCAGATTCCGGATTTCAAAGTCGATAAATACAGAGAAGAGCTATACAGTATTCATCTGCATATTGAACGGCAAGGTTACTTTGAGGTGACACAGCACCGGTTTTACTTGCTGGCCAAAGCATTGTCTTAGATTATATTCAAAAATTAATCAAATCGATTTCTAGGAGCTTGTTGCGCTGCGACAGCTCCTTTTGCATTTTTCGCCGATAGCCCCGTTAAGCTAGAACCGTATCATATTGCAAATTGGCTCATTGCGCTAACGGAGACTTTAATTTCAATAGAATTTTTGGAGGCAGCCGGCATTTTATATCGGATGCCTTTTCTTAACGATACAGAAAATTTAATTTCACTAAAGCGTCACAACTTCGAAGGGTTATTTCGATAAAGGTAAAGTTTTCTGTACCAAGAAAAATTTCCGCTAAAACGCGGTCGCTCATCTTTGAAGTACGTCGATAGACGTTTTTCATATTAACGGGCAGATTACGTTACTAAAAAATAAAATCGGCACAACTATGTGCCGATTCACCAATTACCATATGCCAAAAAGGATACACCTAAAAAAGTCATGGATACATAATAGTGTATAAAAAAAATCAATATAAGTCTACAACTTTTTGGTGAAAACTGTAATATTATTTATGCGACCGCGGCGCAAACGACAATGGATAAAGGGAGAAGACCTGAATGATTACTCTCAGAAAAATAACGCTGGAAAACAGACGCGCCATATTTAACTTGGAAGTATCAGAGGAACAGCGGCGCTTTGTTGCATCCAATCTATCAAGTGTAGCTTCGTGCTATGTCCTTGCCACCAATGGGGGACATCCAATGCCATTTGCCATTTATTCGGATGGGCAGCCTGTAGGTTTTGTTATGTTGACTTATGGAATCACCGGATACGACCTCCCGTCAATCGCACACGATAGCTATTGTATTTTACGACTGATGATTGACAAGAACCACCAGAACCGAGGCTATGGTCGGGAAGCCATGAGAAAAATCTTGGAGTTTATCCGCACATTTCCGGCTGGGCCTGCACATTACTGCTGGACTTGTTATGAGGCCGATAACTTCGTCGCTAAAAAGCTTTATGAAAGTTTCGGCTTTCGTGAGAACGACGAGATCATCCACAACGAACCAATAACCGTATTGAAACTCTGAATAGAACGAATTTCTTGATGGAGGGAGGATACTGGATTGAACATGAACGCCAGTAATAAGGGGGGGATTAATGACAGTTGGTTGGTAAGGGGCCGATTAAATAGGTTGCTACACTAAACGAAGACGTTACTAAACGAAACAAGGAGCAGTTTGCCACGGCGACTGAACCCTTAAGTCCTGGGAAGCCCCCACTTCTATAAGGGTGGGGGCATGTTACTGTTACGTCCTTCATTTCGTTGTGGAATCGATTAGGGCTTTATGTATGAGTGAAAATTAGAACTTTTGCCTGTTGTCTTTGATCTCGAGCATACGAATGATGATCGTTGTCCCTATGCCCACTTCACTGTTCATTTGAAGACGAGCTCCTTTAATAAGCGAAAGCTTTCTAAATGGATTTGTAAAGCCCAATCGCTCATTTCGACCTCGTAATAGCTCTTGCTGCTTTTCTAGAGGAATCCCCACACCATTGTCCTCTATTGTGATTTGGATATGCTGCTGCTCCCGCTTGATCGAAAGACGCAGCGTTCCACCGTTTTTACTTTTGGAGATCCCGTGACGAACCGCATTTTCTACTAGCGGTTGTAGCGTCATTGCTGGAATATAGGTTTGAATCGTTTCGTCGATATTGTATTCGATATGAAGCCTTTCTTCGAAGCGCATTTTTTCTATCGCTAAGTATGCCTTCACTAATTGTATTTCTTCCTCCAAAGGGATGAGTGATCGCTGCTTCTGGTAATCCAGCTTTCCCCGGAAATAGGTAGAAAGATGTTCTAAAGCAGTTTGGGTTTTTTGCTGGTCAGTCCAACTTAGCATAATGATCGAATTGAGTGTGTTGAATAAAAAATGCGGTGTAATCTGAGCATAGAAGTAGCTGAGTTCATGTTCCACAGCATCCTGTGCTGATTTTTTCATTAATAATAAGGACTCGATTCGCATCTCTAATTCCTTCAAATTAACAGGCTTTTGCATGTAATCGTTGGCACCTAATTGAAAGGATACAACTAAGTCAGACAATTGTCCTGCGGCTGTTAATATGATGACAGGCAAGTCTACTAAGTCCTGCTCCTGCCTGATCGTCTTGCAGACTTCATATCCCGTCATATGGGGCATCATTAAATCTAAAATTAATAGATCCACTTTTTCCGTTTCAATGATGTCGAGTGCTTCCTGCCCGCTGCCTACTGCAATTACGCTGTAATGAAGCGAATAAAGCATATTGATAAGTACCTTCAGATTGGCAGGCTCGTCATCTACAACTAATATCGTATATGGCTTTGACCCTTTCACTTTTGTAGGCAGGATAACCTGCGACTGCTTCGTCTCACGAATTCTCATTTGGGCAGACGTAATTTGTTCGTTCATTTCGTGATTGTTTATTTCGTTATGCTCGAGTAGCTGCTGCTTAGTAGCGAGCGGGATCGTGAAGGTGAAGCATGAGCCTTTACCTGCTTCTGAAGTTACCCAAATACGTCCGCCTGCACTCTCCACAATTTTCTTGGTAATGCTTAATCCCAAACCAAGTCCTTCTGATTCCCTGCTCCGGCTGCTTTCAACTTGATAAAAGGTTGTAAATATGAGGTCATGGTACTCTGCAGCAATACCTGGACCAGTATCCTCAACCGATATGTGCATCTGATCTTCTATGATTTGAGCTGAGATCGTGATTGTTCCCTGCTTAGTGAATTTAATCGCATTGTAGATCAGATTGAAGAAAACTTGCTTTAGCTTTTGCTCGTCGGTGTAGACAAGCGGCAAGACCTTTGGGATCATATTGATCACTTGAACAGACGGAGCGGGCGGCATAACATAGGCAATCTCAGCAAGCACTTCCTCAATAATTCGAATTTCGATCGGTCTGGATGTAATAGAAACTTCACCTTGCTTTATTTTAGAAATAAATAAAAGATCTTTAACCAAGCCTGCCAATCTTCTACTAACCGAGTGTATCAAAATAACACTTTCTTGTTGTTTTCTTTTTAAAGGCCCCTCTTCACCCTCCAGCAGCGATTGAGAAAGATTCATAATGCCGTGGAGCGGAGTGCCGAGCTCGTGTGATGTTTTGACTAGAAATTCATCCTTCATTCGGTCGAATTCAAGCAATTCATTAGACAGTTCCTCGACTCTATTATAGGCCTGCTGGGAACGATGACTCATTAGTAACGCCAAGCTCATCACCATAATTAAAAACAAAAGAAGTGACGGGATTTCGATATCCACATCAAATAGCAGGACAATTGCGAGTAGAATACCATAAACAGCAAAAGCAAAAACGATGATCAGCACATAGTCGGACTCATCCGTTTTTTGCTTATAGGCTTTTAGCAGCATAATAAAAATATACACATAACCAATAGCCGTAGTCCCAGAAACAATGAGTTGATTGAGCGGAAGCGGAACCTTTACCATAAGATCAATGGACATGTTTAACACACACAACGCCAAGACTTGAAATCCTAAGATTGTACTTAATGCAGTGACGATCCTTTTGCTGGCAGACATGTTGAAGAAATAATAAACAAAAAGTAGGAAAAACAAGACGAAAAGTGTAAGTGAAATGCCTTGTATTCCTAGTTGTAAGGACGGGTTGATCTCCGGAAATAGTAAGTAGATCCATCTTTCGTTTATCGTAGATATATGTACAGCTTGCGCTAAACTGAATAGACTGAAATAGAGCTCATACCGGAATTTCCGTTTGTGTTGTAAATAGGTCGTAAAGTATATAAGTGTAAACAGAAAATAGCCAGAAATGAGAAAGGCTTCAATGAATTTTTCACGGCCTTGTTTTGCTAATATTTGATCGCCTGGACCAAAGTAGAGCGAATTAACAATACCGCCAACGGCATAGTCATAATTAGCAACTAGTATAACAAGTTCTATCTGTTTATTTTTACTATTTCCCAGTACGACATACTTTTTGTAATCGAAGCGATATGCTTCGGTGGTTTTTGAAGGAACACCTGCTGAGCCAAGCTCCTCCCCGTTTACATACACTTTGCTCGCATTTCGAATCGTATTCAGCTTTACACCATAACGGTCATCCTCCGGAACCTGAATAAGCAAGCGGTACGTGCCTGTCCCATAAGGAGTAGCGTTCCCAGCCCTATAGCGATCCCATGCTGCAGGTACCGGAATGGATTGGCGTTTGTTCTTATAACGTTCAAAGACATCCTCATCCGGGCTTGGCACAATTAATTCATCTGGATAGAAGTCCCATTCTCCATCAAGCGGAATAGTTTTTTCTTCCTGCCAATCCCAATGCTGCAAGGAAAGAACACCATTTTTCGCGACGAATGTATTGGAATCGAATACACGAAATGATTGAAGGACAAAGTACGTTGTCAAGAGAGTGACAGCGATCATACTTAGAGTGAGCGTCTTTCTATTTTTCATATAGTCAATTCCTTTCACTTGTAACCTAAGAGGGTCCCTTTAATTGTAACTAAAATGGCGACCGAATGGATCGCCATTTTTGAAATCAAGGTAGAGGCTAACCCATCTTTCCTCCAATACAAAGCACTGGAAAGTTGATCACTTTGAACCCAGGTTTCCGTTCCGTTGTTGAGTCGTGGCCTCGCCTTATCGTCTGGTTTAATCCTGCTTTTGGAATTCGATTCAGCTAAAATGAACCACTAAGTACAACCAAATACGTAAGTTCTTCATAAACATCATCTCTTTAGGATTATACATTAGTTTAGCCAAAAAGTTCCAAAGTGATTAAAGTTGGTGTTACGCTAGCGGGCAGCATAGTTACGATAGAGAATATCCAGAAAGCGCAAGAGTATTGATGTTAAAAGGTGCTGAAATTATATTGGTTCCTAATGATTGCGGTTGCATGAACCATCGATTGCAAGCTCTTTCGACAAGAGCATATGAAAATATGGTTGGTATTGTAATGGCAAACCCACCGGGCGAGAATGCTGGATGTTCATGTGCATTCAGTCCAATCGTTTGGGATAAGACTGGTAAGTCGGTAAGCAATACAATTATGTTAGCGGATAATGTGACAGAAGGTCTTTATCTAGCTAAGTTTGATTTAGAAGAATTAAGGAACTATCGAAAGAAGGATATGATGGGAAATACATTTAGAAATAAGGCATATCAAGAATTATTAAATGATAGAGTGGAGGATCCATTTATTCGATTAAAACTCTAACGGATTCGTAGAGTCGGGTCCAATGCGTTTACGCATCGGGCAACTCGGAATGTTTCATTACGCTAACGGAGACGATAGCTCAATATCCAACTAAGACTAGGCTGCCGACATTGGATCGGCAGCCTAGCTCCGTTTATGACCGTAACGCAATAATCGTATGACGATGACACAAAGATTTCATCGATATGCCGACCGTTCGTTTTTATACATATCGTTGGGAAAGAAGACATTGCGAAGATAATTCAACGAAAATGCGATATACGGCCATTTTGGCGGCGTTTACAATTGGAGCTAGCCGGAAAGGAGGAAAAGTAGTCGCGAACCGTCACAAGTTGTTTACGATAAGTGCATATTAACTTGGATCGAACAATCTTGCCCGAGGAGGGGGATACGATGAGAAGAGACGGGCTGGTCGCGATGGCTGCATTTGTATCTGTCATGGTCCTGATTTTGTGCGGCTGTGAGAAGGAACTCCGCTAGAATGGAGCGGGCGATACCGTGGCCGTATCTCAACAGGCATCGAACGATAAACCCGTGCTGCGGATTGCCAAAACACAATTTCCATTTGAAAAGCCGATTTCCGCAGGCAAGAAATGACTGAGGCGGACCACAGCTGTATATATGGTTTGAATATGAAACTTTTTTGGAATAGCGCCTAAAGCGATCTTAGGGTTTAAAGAATTGTAGATTTAGTAATGTAAGACCCTTCATTGAAGGACAAGCATTTGCCAAGCATTTTCAAAAGCAAGCCCGTCCCCTATCCCGTTCCATTGCAATACCGTGAAAAAGGAGAACGCATTGCGAGAAACAAGTTTAACGACTACTTGAATGGAACGATCGATGTAAACAGGGCGTTGTCGCAGGCAGAAGAAGAAATCAAGCAGCAGTTGGCTGCGGTTAAAGGAGCCAAGTAACGCATGCATCGGAACAAATAAGCCTTTCCGTCCATCGGCCGCAATGTCGGGAACGAACGACAGAAAATCTGCTTGTCATACCGCCCGTAGTAGTGATTAAAAACGACGACGTCACGTTGCTCGCTGTGCAGGTGGTATGGTCCCGCGAAATGAGGAACAGGAGTGATCAATGATGAAAAGACAGCGATTCATCGCAAGCTGTAAACGGCTTATTGCCACTGCGGCGCTTGTTGGAACTGTGTTGGTTGCAGGAGCTTCGTACAGCGAAGCATCCCAGCCACCGCTCCAGGTTAATTTGTTGAACAATGCAAGCTTCGAAACGGTGACAACAGCGGGAGTGCCGGAGCCTTGGCTCGGTATCAACAACTGGGCAAACGACGAGGTCGAGGTAACGGCAGCTGCTGCGCGCACTGGATCTGCGGGCGTAACGGTGAAGACCGAATCGACTTCGCGCAATCCGTGGGTATCCCAAGTGGTGGAAGTCGAGGAACGTGCTTCGTATGATTACAGCGTCTGGTACAAATCGACTGACATCCGCGACCGCGGTGTTGCGATCAAGCTGGAGTTTTATAGCGGAATGCCATTGTCCTCCAGTACGTATGTCGGTGAGGCTCAAGGGACGTACAGTAAAATAGTGACAGGTAACTGGGCAAAGTACGAGCGTTCGGTTGTTGCGCCGGATAACGCAAAATATGTGAAAATGTATGTGCGGCTGTATGGGCGCGGGCTCGTTCATTTCGACGATGCGTCGTTTGTCAAGACGAATAATGCAAGCGCATTCAAACTGTACACCGACCAAATTTTTTACTACACCGATCACACAACTGGCTCCGTACAGACAAAGCTGTTTCTCGATGCGGCGGACTATGCCCAGCATCAGGTCGATTTCCGTGTAAAGCGGCAGTCCGACGGCCAGGTTATTGCCAGCGAAACGAATGTACCGGCAGTTGCGCTGACGACGTTTTCGTTCCAGCCGCAGTTGATGACCGTCAAGGAGCCGTACACGGTCGAGCTTGTGCTGAAGACGTTGGCAAATGTCGAGGTGGACCGTAATGAAGCGACGGTTTACCGGTTTGCGCGGCCGGCGATGCAGCCGGATCCGAACGGACCGATGATTGTGGATGGACAGCCGTTTTTCCCGGTTATGGGGTATCATGTGAAGGAAGCGGATTACGGCAAAATGGCAGAGGCCGGCATCAACACGGTGCAGGGCTGGGTTGCCAATACAACGACGCGTGTCGGACAACTGCTCAACAATGCGCAAGCGTATGGTTTGAAGGTGATGTTCCCGCTCTACTATGGCGGCAAAATTGGCGAAAACGCGGCGTTGACGACTGATATTGTAACGATGTACAAAGACCATCCGGCCTTGCTTGGCTGGATGATGGTGGATGAACCGCAGGACAAATACAGCATCGAGGAGATGACCGAAGCGTACCGGATCATCCGGACGATTGACGACAAGCATCCCGTCTACTTGACGGAAGCGAACCCGCTGTTTGCGGAGCGCAACGGCCGCATGACCGATATTTTGTCCATCGATTCGTACCCGTTCCCGAACAAGCCAATTACGGAAGTTGGAGACGACATTCGTAATGGTATTGCTGCTGTGGGCGGGAACCGGCAAGTGTGGACGATCTTGCAAACGTTTTATTATCCGTCAAGCACGACATGGACTTATTTGCCGACGATCGATGAACTGCGCAATATGGCGTACCAGTCGATCATCGGCGGAGCGAAAGCAATCGGTTACTACGCATACAGCGATCCGGATTGGTATTTGCCGGACTCGGATCTATATCCTGGCTTCGTCGCATTCCAAGACGAGTATAGCTTGATCCAGACGCTGGCGAAGAATCCCAAAACAGCGGAAGCGCGCAATGCCGACACAGAATATGCAACATGGAACGTGGCTGGTGACGTATACGCGGTCGTGCTGAACCATTCGAATACGGCACAAACGGTATCGGTGCCGCTGCCATTTGCTGGCTACACCGGGGAACTGATGTATGGAGCAGCTACCGCGCCTGTCAGTGGATTGATAGCGACATTACCAGTCACGATTGGCGCGCATGAAGCATATGTATACAAGCTGTCATCCTTTGTGCAGACGGCACAGCGTGCCGCGCATATGGTGCAGGATACAAGCGGTGCATCCGCCAACAATGTCTGGGTGGAAGGTATCAATAAAGTGTTGCAGGCGCTTTCTGGAGTGGAGAACGCGTTGACAAGCGAAAATCAACATGGAAACAGCAACGGAAAAGGGAAAGGTAACGGAAACGAAAACGGCAATGGAAATGGAAATGGAAATGGAAATGGAAATGGCAATGGAAATGGCAATGGAAATGGCAATGGAAATGGCAATGGTAACGGAAACGGAAACGGTAATGGTAATGGTAATGGTAATGGTAATGGTAATGGTAATGGTAATGTCAACGGCAATGGGCATGGGATGGGTGTCACAGCGGCGCTGCAGCATGCAGCCGAAGCGGTGAAGCAGTTGGATGCGCTGCTGGCATGGCTGCCAGGCTCGTCTGTGGCGAACAAGGTAGAAGCGGCTGCTTCACTGCAGCATGCACGTGCACTTGCGGAGCAGATCATTGTGAGCCAAGTCTCGATCGAGATTCAATTCGATGCCGAGGCATTGTACCGCGGGGAGCTTACCAAGGTGACGTATGTCGTGACCAACCAAGGCAGCGCTTCGCTTACAGGTGTTGTGTTGCAAGCGGTATGGCCGGCAGAGATTGCCGCGCCGGCATGGTCGCAGACGCTTCCGACAGTTGCTGCGCAAGCGAGCGTCACATTGGTTCAGTCGTGGACGGTTGCCGGTGGGTATACGGAGACAGCGGCGCAAGTGGACGCAAATGTTTCCTTTGTGTTTGCAGGCGCAGCAGTGCAGGCAAATCGCTCTGTAACATGGTCGGTCAGCCCGCTATTGACAGCGAAGCTCAACATGTCGTCCGTGCTGGCGAATACATCGGGAACGTATCCATTTGAACTTCAACTTGCGAACCAGAGCGGCACAGAGCAGCATTTGTCACTACAGACAAGCAGCTCGAGCGGGCTGGCGGTGCAGCTGCCAACTTCGTCGCAGGTCGGTCCGTACGGTCAGCTCGTTGTGAACGGAACCGTTGACGTGGGCGAGTCGCTTCCGCGTGGCGGCTACCCGGTGACGGTTAGCGTGTACAAAGGAACAGGGCTTGTCGAGACGTTGACGTTACATGTACGCGTCGATCGCAACATATTGACCAGCGGCGGATTTGAAACGGCGGGAAGCTGGGCATATGGCAAAGGCGCGCGTGTCACAGATGTTGTGTACGAAGGACAGTATGCAGCTACTTTGTTCCCGGAACCGGCAAATACGAGCAACCAGCTGTACACGGCAACTTCGATACCGGTCGGGGCCAATGCGTCGCTTACGTTCTCTGGTTGGGCGAAAAGCAATGCGACAACAGGCTTGGCCTGGTTCGGCGTTCGCGAGATGAATGCAAATGAAGTAACGGTGCGGTACACCTGGATTGAAGTTCCTGCCCAAACCGACTGGACGCGGTACGAGCGGTCGATCACGCTGTCACCAAATACAGCCAAACTGCGCGTCTATGCGAAACTGGACCAGAGTGCCAATGGACAAGCTTGGTTCGACGACTTTTATTTGGAGCTGCATCCTTGATCCGCAGATGAAGCGATTGAACGGGGAAGCTATCCGACTCATGGACTGGGGCCAATCACCAATATTAACCGCGGCAATCAATTTCTAACGCTTGTCTCGATGTCTATCAAAGCTAGAGGCATTTGGGAATGGGCATCCGGCCAAACTGGGGCAAGATCACCCGCTGTCGCGTGCGGAAATACGATAATCCAATGTGCACACGGGGAAATGATCGTGCTCACATTGGATGCGACATTACCAGGCAAGTTAGCGATCGTTCCGTTCGAGCCCCGCGTCCCGGGATTTCTGTACAAGAAAGATCGTTTCGAGGAGCAGGGCATCCCCTATCCCGCCTTGGGATGGACGTAGGAGCAGTTCGTGGACAGTGCGATCCGGCTGACAAAGCGGGACAAAGCCGGCAATGCGCTGCAATACGGCGTGGTCGTGCAAAAAGATTGGATGTTCGTCGAGTCGGTGATTTTGTCGAGCGGCGGAAGCATGCTTTCCCCGGACGGAAGCCGGGCCGTCGGTTATTTGGACAGCGACGCGTCCGTCCGGGCGGTACAGCGTTTTGTCGACCTGTTTCTAGTTGACAGACCTCTCGATCAAGGATTCTCCACCCAACTATCAAGTACTGCTAAGATGATGAGAGCTTGATAATCAATTTGGATGAGGTAGTAGCCTCGTTGCTAAACGGATACGATAATATAGGAGTTGCCTTGTTGAGGCGGCTTCTTTTTATTCGCGTTGAAGTAACGGGGCAGTCTAGTATTAACCAGGTAGATGGCTATCAGGTTCTCAAAAGCAATATCTTGAAATGGCATTAGGATACGCATTTAATCAAGGTAAAGCTTTCAGCGACAAAGTAATGCCTGTTTTAGAGCTGCGAAAATGGGCTAGGAATTCACTGTGGAATCCATCCTTGATTTATTGGCCAAACGGTAAACCAATACTTGAACCCGATAGCAAAAGAATGGACGATACTTTTATACAAGTATATTTCACAAAATCCATTGCTTTGACTGTGAATTGACATAGATGCTTATGCAATCGAAAACGATGCTTATTTTGGATAAGGTTATCTAAAACTGAATATAGACCTGGTATTGTGGAAGTTGTTCAAGTATACGATACAGCGTAGTTTGAAAGAATTCATCCGTTACGCTAACGGAGACGAATTGCTCAACAAAAATATACACGAGAGATATATTTTTCCTTACTTTTCGCGGTATAATTTACAGAAAAAAACTAGGAGAGCTCTGTAATGTCAAAAGTCGCTTATTTGGGCCCCAAAGGTACATTTTCTGAAGAAGCTGCACAAAAGTTTTTTGAAGACAAGAGCACCGAGTGGTTTATGTTTGAATCAATACAAGATGTGCTAGAAGCGGTCAGCAACGAAGAAGTGGATAAATGTATAGTCCCAATCGAAAATTCGATAGCTGGGAATATACACATGACTGTCGATGGCTTATTGTTGTACAACTTGAATATTGAGGCTGATCTCATCTTTACAGTCTCGCTACATCTAATTGGAAACACTGAAAGCGATATCGGCGATATCGATACAGTAATCTCAATAGCTCCTGCAATTAACCAATGCAGGCAGTATATAAAATCACATGCTTTCAAAGTGGAATATACGGACAGTACAGCTAAAGCAGCTTTATTTATAAAAGAATCGAATATTCTAAGAAAAGCAGCTATTGCTTCGAAGACGGTGGCACAAGAGTACGGTTTAAAGATTCTTCAGAGCGAGGTGCAGGATAATACCATAAATCATACGCGGTTTATTGTAGTTAGTAAAAACTCCACAACTGATATTGAGCAAAAGAAAACAATGATGTTGATTACGCCGAACAATGAATTTCCTGGAGTGCTTTCCTCAATATTAAATATCTTCTCTTCTTTAGCGATCAACCTTTCGTGGATTGAATCGAGACCAACGGGTAAAAAATTAGGGACATATCGGTTCTTTATTGAAACGGAGGCAGCACGAAGTGATCAAAGCATGGAAAAAGCCATAAAAATCATTCAAACATTCGGTCATGAAGTACATATA
Organism: Paenibacillus ginsengarvi; assembly: GCF_003626695.1. Classification (GTDB taxonomy): domain Bacteria; phylum Bacillota; class Bacilli; order Paenibacillales; family NBRC-103111; genus Paenibacillus_AB; species Paenibacillus_AB ginsengarvi. The sequence continues at coordinate 21,917 of NZ_RBAH01000041.1, read as the reverse complement.
TTAGGTAGTTATGCAACAACAATATTGTAGTGTGTGCTGAACTAAAGGAAACGTGTTGAATTTAGCTTAACGACCTTCCTCGCCAGCCGTAAGTTATATATCGACGAGAGCGAGCCTCATTTTCATAACGGGTTCGGATTTTTACTTTGGCTTGAAAATTGAACAAGGCGCTCTGTGATCCATGTTGTCCACAGAGCGCATTACGTTTTACCGTTTATTTGATTTTCTGTGTAGTTGACCAAGTTACGCGGCGCATACGATTTATGGCAGCGCGCAGCTCAAATTCACGAGGCAAGTCAAGGAAACGGTTCATTGTTGTAAAAAAGCCCGAATCGACTATATGAATACCCTCTTGTTCGATTTGTGCATATAACTTCCTCACGCACTCGGCCACATCAATCTCACGCGAGGTCGTTTTGCGAGTAAGACCGCGCATTGCAAGCGCAAGAGTTTCAAGTTCGTTGCCATCATCAGCTCCGCGTTCCAAGAAGCGCAGCATAAAAGCAAGAGCATTCACCTGCGCCGCTGTTGCGACATCGTGCAGTGCGCGAACGTCAATACGTTCATCGCCAATAACGATGAAGCCCGTATCGGATACCTCAAGCCTTTCGGAGCCGCTTCCTTCAGGATATGACGTGAAACGGCTGCTCGTTAAAGCTCTCCGAGTTGTCCAATCTGCGCTGCTCGGCGGCTTGGATAGTTCTGGCGAGAGCCTTTTTGCCCGCAAAGTCGCATCATGAATGACGAAGTCGTCCATCATGTAGATTTTATCCGCAACAGAAAGATATTCGCCGCTTCCGCCGATGACCAATAGGGTGGACACGCCGTTGGCGGATAGTTCGCGCACACGGTCGGTAAACGGTGTAATCGGCTCTTTTTCAATAAGCTCTTTCATGAGCGCGTCACGAATCATAAAATTAGTCGCGCTTCGATCCTCATCAATAAGAAGAAGCGTTGAGCCGCAATCTACAGCCTCCATTATGTTTGCGGCTTGTGATGTAGAGCCGGAAGCGTGAGCAGTTGAAAATACTTTGGTGTTGCCGCCGGGAAGCCACTTTATGAACGGAGAGATGTTCAAGCTTGAAACAGCGCGCCCATCTTCCGCTGTTATCGTAACGGCGCTGTTATCGGTTATGCACAACTCACGCCCATCGCCCGCAACGTGGTTGTATATGCCGGCCGAAACCGCATTAAGGATAGTGGATTTGCCGGAATATCCGCCACCGGTAATAACCGTTACACCGTGCCGAATCCCCATACCGCGCACACCAGCAATTTCGATTTCGTCCTCGGTTGTGCTCTGGAACGGCAGCGCTTCCTTCATTGGCAATTGAGTACCTTTCTCTCTTGCCAGTATGCTTCCATTGGCGATGAACGCACAATAATGTTCCTCGCGCAAAAATTTGCGAATCGAGTTTTGCTTTGCTTCGAGCGCGAGTGCTGAGCGCAATCCTTCGCTATCAAATTCACGGACGAAGCGCTCCGTTTCATCGGGCAAATGACCCACAAGCATGTTCCGCATTCTCTTGAGTTTACCGTGTGGAAGTTGTATTTCAATCCGAACACAGACGCACATTTGATCCGGCAGCGGGTCGACAAATTTGGTCACATAAATCTTCGCGCCTCGCCCGTTCTCATAATCCTTCGCCGGGCACAAGGCAAAATATGCCGCATTGCGAGAAAGTACCTCTCCGCCGGGCGAGTACATATAAAATCTTCCGTTATCGCTGTCCGGACGGGCTTTGTTTGCGTATTCGGCATTTACATGTTCAAAATAAGGCGCGATTCTGCGTAGGCAATAATCAGCGGCGGCGGGAGTAAAATCCGTAATGCCGAGGCGCTCTACGGGAATCGCTATTGTGACGGTAGGACGGTCAAGAGCCATACGGTTCGTGCGCTCAAAAGCATATGAAATCCCATCGCGCCAATAGACAGTCTCGCGCCGTATTTCCAAGCGATCAGAGTTCAGCACTTCGCCGCTGGGTTTGAGGTGTGTTTCTGCGCACTCCCCATCGTAAATTTCTTTTTGCACAGAAGCACCGTCCACAACAACCGTATACCGAAATGTAGTTGTGTTGCTGTCCGTGATTTGGTTCAGATACCATAAAAGTCTTTTCAATATTTTTCTCCCTCTCGGGGTGGACAAAATAAAACGCCGCTGATAAAATCAGCGACGCGAAAAGACAAAGTTAACGTATGAGTAACGTTAAAAAGTCAATGCGGACAAAATGATTTTATCAGTTACATGTTGAATTGGCCTTTTCATTTTGTCCACCTCTTTTCAAATTTTTTGAAACAGTTGTTACTGATGATATAATAACTTGTATTTATGTAAAAAACAAGGAGTATTTTTTGGGCTATTGAATAGCTGACAAATAAAGAAATTCGTTGGAGGGTATGAAAATGACAGAACAAAAATTCTCTACAGAGAACGACGTTAATGATGTTTCAATCATCCAGGAAGTTAACTTTATACATATGCCAGTCAGTGACATTGATGAAGCTATAAATTGGTACATCAAGTATCTTGGGTGTAAGGGTGCTCATAAAGTCCATGAAGAATTAGCGAGTGTTAATCTTCCATCAGGTCCCACGTTACTCTTTATTAAAACCCAGCACGAAGAACGTGCAAAGTTCTTGAAAAACGGACAGGACTACTCCATTGTTGGATTTATAACAAAAGATATCGAGAAAGCTTTTGCCTCGTTAAAGGAAAATGGCGTACGAGTACATAATTTTAGGGATGAAGGCGAAGTAGGAAAGTTCTTTGATTTTTATGATCCGGATGGAAATAGGTTCACTATATGGGGGTGCCCTATTGAGGATTACAATAGCTCGATTAACAGAACTGGTGAGCTAATTTAGTTGTCGACATAAAACTACGACTCTTTATGCCAGTCGTTTCCCATTGGTGCCGCATAGCGTATGTATGTCTGTAGCCCCGAATCTTTCGTTCGGGGCCTTGCTTTTTTCAGGCGCTCTTGGGGAGCTCCCCCGTAGCTGCCCTTCACTTTATGGGATACTTTGGGGAACCCTTTTTGAAGGCTGCTCGTCCAATAGATCGAGGTGAATGAAAAGTGGGTTTGGACTATTGAGCGCGCGGCTTCCGCGACGGAATCGTCGAGACGATCCGCGAAGCCGGGGGGCGGCACCTTGTACGGACTGACGCCAACCTTTTCGGCCAATGCGCTCTACTATAATTGCTCGACCAAGCAAAAGCCGCGAACAAACCGCAATCGGGAATGGATGGAGGCCGCAGAAAAAACATGAAGCTTAAATCTATAACGAGGCGCCGGCTCGCCGGCGCCTCCCTGACCGCCGCGCTGGCGCTGCCGATCGCGCTCTCCGCTTGCAGCAAAGCCGCGGACGAACCAGAAAAAAAAGTGCTGCGCATTCCGTTCTATGACGAGGAATCGTTCCCAAGAAGCTATGGCGATTATTTTGCCATCAAGTTTCCGGATGTGGAGGTGCAAATTATCCCGACCAAGGATTTGTTCGGGCCGGGTAAAAATTACTATGAGGTATATGAGAAATTGATCCGCGAGCAAAAACCGGATTTGCTCATTACGTATGATTCGAGCCAATACATGAAGTGGGCGAATGCCGGACTATTGCTCGACCTGGAGCCGCTCGCGAGGAAATCGAAATATGATCTGGGCTCCTTCTCTCCCGCCGCAATCGCTCAGCTCAAGGCGAATGACGAGGGCAAGCTGTTCGGACTCGCGCCGGAGCTGACGAGCTATGCGCTGTACTACAATAAAGATTTGTTCGATCGATACGGGGTGCCATACCCGACCAACCGTATGTCCTGGGAAGAAACGATGCGGCTCGCCCGCCAGTTTCCAATCGATCCCGATCCGGACAAACGAATATACGGCATACACGAAAAATATTGGACTCCTTTCGACATCGTTTATGATATAGCGAGTACGGATGGCGCCGAATTTTTAAGTCCCGACGGCAAGCAAATGACGATCCGAACCCCGCTATGGACCAAAGCGTTCCGCCACGTTGTGGACGGCTTCAAGGCGGGCAGCCTTTATTATTATTACAAGGACGGGAAACCGATCCAATACGGCCCGGACGAGACGAAGCAAATGGACTTGTTCAGCTCGAGCAAAGCTGCGATGATGATTAGCGACACCGAGCAAATGTTCCGCATGAAGCAATGGGGACAAGCGGAGCTGAATTGGGACATTGTTACCGTCCCCGTCGATCCGGCAAACCCGGAGCTTACCCGCCGCTTCAACGTTGCGCCGGTTTATGCCGTATCGGTCAACGCGGAGCATGTCGAAACGGCCTGGAAAGTCGTACAATATTTCAACAGCGAGGAAGCCGCCAAAGTGAAACAGAAGACGGCGAACGTCCTGTCCACCCGAACCGCTTTCGCAAAAACGAAGGACGGCCGCAGCCTGGAGCCGTTTTACTTGCTGAAACAAAAGCAGCAAGCCGACCTTTCGTATTTGAATATGCCGGGCTCGTTTTACCAGACGTTCCAAACGTTGACCATCCGTGAAATCGACGAGGCGGTCAAAGGCCGCAAAACGGTCGAAGAAGCAGTAAATACGCTGCAGACGGAAGGTCAAGTATTGCTGGACAAAGGATGGACCCAGCATAACGCTATGATAAAGTAACGCTGCGATATATGTTACGAAACAAGAATTTGTAAGGTCGAACGGGATTATGGATTTGAAAAAGTTTGGAACGATTATTCAACGGGAAACGATGGCCCAATAACCCTACACCAAAAAGCTGCCGCGAGAATGACCGGCAGCTTTCTTACGCTCCCTCGTAATCCGCCTTTTGGGATCGGGTGCGATGCTGAAATATTTTCCGTTCCCGATTCCGGAGCTGGCCGGATTCAACCTGAGGGGAGATGGGGCAATATCAAGATAAATAAAAAAATCCTAACTATCCTTTGTATGATCATTATGGTACTAGGATACTCAATTTACCATTTTAATGCTCGGAGTGACCCAGCTTCAAAAGCAGTAAAAAATGATTATTTTCCGGAATCCGAATGGCGAACTTCTAAGCCGGAAGAGCAAGGGATGGACTCGGAACAACTGCTTCGAATGATCGAATATTTAAAAGATCAAAAATCAAAGATTCGCAGCATTGTCATTATCCGTAACGGATACATGGTATTGAACGCAAATTTTTATCCTTATCGAGAGGACCTGGTCCATACCCTTCAATCAACGTCGAAAAGTGTGCTTTCCGCTTTAATAGGTATCGCTGTAAAGGAAGGTAAGATCACCGACATTCAAAACAAAGTATTGCCTTACTTCCCGGATAAGTCCATCGACAACATGGATCCGCTAAAACAGGAGATCACGATTCAAAACTTGCTTACGATGACAGCAGGGTTCGATTGGCGGGAGTCTACTGTTCCCTACGGGCAAACAGGTAATTCGTATACAGAAGCGACTCAAGCCGCAGATCCAGTGTTATTCGCACTCAATCGTCCAATGCAGGAGAAACCTGGCAGCATATTTAACTACAATACGGGTGCTACGGATATCCTGTCCGCTATGGAAATCAAATCGTTTCTAAAGAATGGGTTATGGAATCCACGAGGACTCACCTAAAATCGAATCTGTTCTTAGGTAGAGACTATGGATATTTATGGTGGATGAACAATAACGAGGGGTATTCAGCATCTGGTACTGGTGGGCAAACCATTAATGTACTGCCCCATCAAAATATGGTAGTTGTCACAACTGGAAGCACAACTAATTTCAACTTGCCAACACTGCTATTGGAGCAATTTATAATACCCTCTATATCATCAAAACCATTGGAAAACATTTCGATAGCAGGTCGGACGTTACAAGAAGTTTTGCACGCTGAAAGTCCGCCTGTTGTCTCCCAAACGATTGAAATTCCGCCTTTTGCCAAGGATATTTCCGGAAAAAGGTATGATTTTGAAAATGGAGCTTTCTCCTATACCTTTGATTTCCTAAACAACAACGTGGGGAGTTTGACCATTGAGTTTAAAGGGGTGAAAAGAACCCGTAGCTTTGGATTTAATGGAAATTATATGGCCTACTACGACCCGTCGGAAATATCCCCGATTAACAGTACCGTAGCTACTGCTACTTTTGATAATAACGCTATTAACTTGCAGCTTAAAGAACTACAGTCTTATGCCGAATATTTGTTAACATTTACATTGGATCACGATAAGGTCAAATTAAAATTAACCAATTTGTATAACGATTTATATCCATCTTCAGCAACTGAAGCGGAGGGAAAACTGGCTCAATAAAATATCTACAAGGCGACCGTGCACTAAGACCTTCCATATGAAGCCAACTAGATTTCATGGCTCTTATGGGAGGTTTTTCGTATCTATGGGGTTAGTTCCCTTCAATTTTTAATACATGGACAAGTTCAGTTGCTCAGGTTGAAACTTTTTCCACTGTTGCGAGGTCTAATCCATAAATTATGAGGAATGGGGAACGGACGGACATGGATTCAACCGAACTCGTGCGGGTTGCGAAGCAGGGAGATGACGAAGCGTTTTTCCAACTGGTGAGCTGCCACAAAGAAAAGCTATACCGCATCGCGCTCGGCTATCTGAAGAACGAAGAAGATGCGCTCGAAGCCGTACACGAAGCGACATGCCGCGCCTATACGAAGCTGCATAAGCTCAGGAAGCCGCAGTTTTTCGGCACATGGATCGTTCGGATCCTGATGAATTATTGCCTGAACGAACTAAGGCGCCGGCGCAGACAGACGTCGATCGTCCATGAACCAATAGGCTCCGGTCAGGTAGTCGATTCTTCTCGTATCGTCATCGAAACGGCAATAGATAAGCTGGAGCCGAGATACCAGCAAATCATTTTTTTGAAATATTACGAGGACTATACGATTCGAGAAATCGCCGAGGTGCTTGGCCGGAAGGACAGTACCGTTAAAACGTGGCTGTACCGAGCGCTTAAAGGATTGCGCAGTCATTTGCGAATGGAAGAGGAGGACAGGTAATGGAAGATCGGAAAAGTATGAATCTTGAGGCGAATGCAGATCAGACCAAACCCTCGGCAGAACCGACAAAAGAACCGGCTTCGGATCGGGACTTTGACTTTGGCAACGATGAATGCTTACAGTCGCTAAAGGAAGCTTATCGTTACGATCCCGTGCCCGAACGAATCGACGATTTTATACGCAGCGGGATGCGTAAAGGAAAGGAACTTCGTCGCAGGCATTACCGCAAGGTGGGATGGGCCGCTGCATTAATTGTTGTCATGCTGCTCGCAAGCGCACGCTTTTCAACTTCCATTGAGGCTTACGTAGGCAAGCTGCCGATTCTTCAGTTTCTGGCGCAGGCGCTTCATCGGGATGCAGGAATCGAGACGGCCGTAGAGAACGATTATATGCAGCATATTGGCAAGAGCGTTGAGCACGACGGGATTCAAGTGACGATTAACGATATTATTATCGACGAGGCCAGAATGATCGCTTTTTACACCGTTACGGACAAGGTAGGCTACAAGCAAATCAACAATGTCCGAGCGGACTGGATCGATGCCGACACCGGTGAAGTAGTCGATGGCGGAAGGACACTTGGGGAGATCGAACCCCCGTGGGTAGCAAAAGGGAATCAATTGAACGGAAATATGCAGTACTTATTGCGGGAAAATGCCTCCATTCCGCAGAGACTCACTTTAAAAGTGCAGATGGAGGGGCAGAAGCAAGATGAGGCTGTGCTGTGGCCGCTCAAACCGGAATGGAAGTTCACGTTTCGGATTGATAAGGAAAAATTCGCCCTTCAGAAGAAAATATTCGACATTAACCAAACAGTGACCTTGGAAGGGCAAAAGGTGACGTTCCTGCGGGCGACCATGCTGCCGACGGTGACCAAACTCGAATTGGTCATAGATCCGCACAACACCAAGCAAATTTTTGCTATCGAGGATTTGCGACTGATGGATGAAACCGGCAATGAGTGGAAAGCGCTCGAATATTATGTTTCTTCGTTCTCGCATTCATACGCCGATGTGTGGTCGGATCAAGCGTATACAGGAGAACTCGGCTTGCCGCCAAACCCGGTCACCCTTTATTTCGAAGGGAACTATTTGGCCCAAGCGAAGTCGCTCGAAATTGTGGGCAGCAGCATCCGCGCACTGGACAAAGACAAGCTGGATGTGCTGGTCGATCTGGATCAACAGAAATTGTTAAAGACACCGGACGACCGGCTCAAGCTGAAAAGCGCCAAATTGTACCCGGAACTACTGGAAATCATCTTACAGACGCCGAAGCAGCAATCCCCTATTACGTCGTTCGAGGGGGTTCGCCTGATGCGGGTGTCGACACCGGAAGAATACAGGCTTAAACTTTCAAGCTTTGCTGGAGGTTGTGGTTCGACGTATCCGGATCTTTCGGATACCGAGGATACTTGCTTCCGGACCAAATTCAAGGACGTCGATTTGAGGCAGTATCTTGAAAATCCACTGCGATTCCGGATTTACGACTATGGATACAATAAAATCCAACAGCCTTTTCGAGTTAGTATTTTTTAAAAAATTTCCGTGAATACATCCTTAAATCGGGGGGATGGGTACGATAGCTCAGTCGTTACACAAAGGCAGCCGGACAATATGTTCGGCTGCCTTCGTTGCGCACAGTCTGATTGATGTGTGATGCTCTAACGTAAGGTGGATATCCAATACTAACTCCTTATTTGTCAAATAGTTTGTATAGCGAGGTTGATTCTTGATTCTGACCGCAGCCTTTTAAAGTAAGCTCGGTATACTTATGTCCGAGTAATTCTCCATTTGATTTATTCAATTCTGAACAATCCATTACCCTAATATCAGTAGCGCCGAATTTATCGCGGGAGTTATCAAGGGTATATCTGAAAATTCCATCGTTATATGAAACCAACTGAATGATAGGGTCACCTTCGAAGGTGTATCTGGTAATCCGTATCCAATCGCCAACGTTTTTTTGTATATTATTAAGAAAATCACTTATTTGTACCTCATTGTAGGCCTTGGACATGGAGAGATAAACGACATCCCCATTCAGAATAGCCAAGTCTTCGGGATAGTTTTGGGGCAGTTTTGCACGCGGGTCGTTTATTGAGATCGTCCTTTCTGGGTCATCGAGATACTTAACTTTAGATTGTAATGCCTCGCCGATTATTCTGACCGGAACATAAGCAGATCCATTATAGTTCAACATAGGATGATCGGCATCCAGTGCTGCAGGGCTCCCGTTTATGATAAGTTTTGCGGGGAACTGAACAACTTCTAACAAGTTGGAGGCATCGATTCGATTAACCGAAAATATAAGGGCGCCAACAAGGATGCCTAGTATAAATTTCCTCAAACTATCACTCCGTTCTAAATATTATTCTCATGAATTTATCCTTACAATATTTATTTTACCTTCAACCCTTATAGAAAAAAAAGGGAAAAATGGCTGGTGGTTTATTCCGACTCGAAACGGCATTTATACATGAATCATTGCTCAACTAATCAGGCTGACGCGATGATGATCGGTAGCTATTCGATAGACCCTCCCTTCAAAAAAATGAGATATATAAAGATAAACAAAGATCTCATTTTCTGAAAACTCCATATTCAGGCATGGTAGGCGAATGTATGTTTCTATTCAGAAAGCAAACGTGAGTTTTTAAGGTTTGTCAATTTATTAATAGTATAATAACATAGCTTCACACTAACCAATTATTGTAAAACTAGGAGGGGGCATACTATGAAGTTATCTGGGAAGCGTTTGAACGAGCAAAAAAACCTGGAAGCATTACGCTAACTACGATATTGTGGGACTGCCACAAGGGCAGCTCTCTATGATGCGCGTTATAGTAACAAGCGAGATACATATTTCTTAAGGACGATGACTATATGGATAAGCTAATTAAAGCGCTTGAGGAACAATATGGAATAAAGGCTAATGATGTAAAAAGAATACAGTACGGTCTTTGGGAGGAAAGTTTCTGTATTCTGGCTGGATCAAAAAAGTGGTATGCAAAAAGATTTTGGTATAAGGAACGAGTAGAAAAAAGATATGACCGAATGATACGGGGGCTTGAGCTAAGTCAATCGTTACGGGAATACGATTTTCCTGCTCCCCTTCTTATTAAAACAAGACAAGGCAAGTTGCTAGCGCATGTTGAAAATGAGACTTATCAGGTCAATGAATGGATAAGTGGCCATACATATCACCCTGGACAATTACCAGAACGTGAAGCCTTTTATATGGGGCAGCTTTTAGGAAAGTTCCATCGGAATTGGATGATAACAACTGAGAAACCCAAAAATAATTTTCATTTTCCATCGGATGCTAAAAATAAATGGTGAAGTGGCTGCCTTGGTGGATTGGACTGATGGAGCAGGAACCGAGGGTTACATAGGAGAAGATTTATTGTGTTGTTTACATTTGTCGGCATTAGATTTAAACGGGATTTTTTCCTTTTGTAAAGGTTATCATTCCATAAATCCTTTGCCAAAAGAGGAATGGAAAGCAATTGCGGCTGAACTCTGTTATGGCTTTGTATCAAGTCCAAACTTCTTAGGTGGATGGTTTGAAAAGTATAACAGACGCATGGAACACTGGGAAAAAATTGCTACGGTGTGGCATAAGAGGGTTCCCATTCGATTCAAAGAGTGGAAAGAAATTGAGAATGTTCTATTATCATTTTGACTTCATTTAAGAAGCCGTCTCCCTGCTCTTCATCATTGAAGTAACGGGCAGACGTGCTTAATAGTCACTCTAATGATTATTTTGCCGAGGTGACTTAAAAATCTTCCTAAGGAAAGGTGATTTCGATTTGAATATCTTGTTTGCTTTCGCCGACGACTGGGGACGCTATGCCAGCATTTATGCCGAGCACGAAGGACCTGATTCTATCAATAAGCTTATCTCCACTCCGAGTTTCGATCGGATCGCCCGAGAAGGCGCGCTCTTTATGAATGCTTCCGTTCCGGCGCCGAGCTGCACACCTTGCCGCAGTTCCTTGCTGTCCGGCCAATATTTTTGGCAGACTGGTCTCGGCGCCATTCTGCTCGGGGCCGTCTGGGACGAAACGATTCCGACTTATCCGCTTGAGCTGGAGAAAAACGGCTACCACATCGGCCACACTTACAAAGTGTGGTCTCCCGGAAAAACCGCCAATGCTCCGTATGGCGGGAAGCGAACCGCGTATGTAACGGGTGGCGCCAACTTCGGCAAGTTTTCTCACCATGTCACCAAGCGCGCGCAGGAGATCGGGATAGAAGCAGCCAAGCGAGAGCTTCTAGACGAAGTTCGAATGAACTTTGACTCTTTCATGGAATCCCGGCCGGAGGGAAAGCCATTTTGCTATTGGTGGGGTCCGACCAATACCCATCGTACGTGGGAGCAGGGTTCCGGCAAGGCGCTATGGGGGCTGAATCCAGACGATCTCATGGGCCGGCTGCCCGCATTTTTGCCGGACGTTCCGGAGGTTCGAGAGGATGTTTGCGATTATTTGGGCGAATGCCAAGCGATGGATACCGGACTAGGCATTATTCTGCAGCGGCTGGAGGAGTTAGGCGAGCTCGACGAGACGCTGATCGTCGTGAGCGGGGACCACGGGATTCCTGGAATGCCGCGAGGCAAATGCAATCTGTACAATATCGGCTGCGAGGTCGCACTTGCTATGCGTTGGCCGGGTCATATCCAGCCGGGACGGATCATCGACGACTTCGTGAACCTGATGGATCTGGCACCGACCTTTCTGGAGGCGGCGGGGATGCCGATCCCAGAATCGATGACGGGATGCAGTCTGCTACCGGTTTTGCTGAGCGAGATAAGCGGTCAGGTGGACCCGGGGCGCACCTTTGTCGTAACCGGCCGGGAGAGGCATGTCAGCTCCGCTCGCAAAGGCGAGTTGCCTTATCCGCAGCGGGCCATTCGGACTGAGGAATATCTGTACATCATCAATTTTGAGCCGGACCGCTGGCCAATGGGCGCTCCCCGCGGCTTGGACAATCCGAATACCGTGCCTCCCTCCTACGAGGACTTGCATTGGAAAACCGGAGTCGCCTACGCCGATATGGATGCTAGCCCAACTAAAGCATGGATGATTCATCACCGAAATGAAGAGGAGATCAAGCCGCTGTTCCGTTTGGGCTTCGGTAAACGCCCGTATGAGGAACTGTACGATTTGCGGAAGGATCCTTTTTATATGGAGAATGTGGCTGACAGGCCGGAATATTCGGACATCAAGAAGAAGCTGAACGTGGAGCTGATGGAGGTGCTGCACAAGCAGCAGGACCCGCGGGTAACGGAGAACCCATGTCGATTCGAACATGCGCCATATGCCGGGCCGCTGCAAGCGTTTCAAAGATGAACAATAATGATGCCGTGTACAAAGTTCAAGAGGCTGCTTTCCATAAACTCAAAGAATTTGGCGAAGATATTCAACTGCCGCCAAGGAAAAAAGGAGACTTGATTAAAGGAACGACTAAAATCTTGGTAAGAATTAAGAAAAGCTTGCCAGCAGGTCATTCCTTTGAAGAGTTTAAAGAGAAATTAAAAAAGATGAGACTCGATGTGTATGATACCTACGAAGGTGATAAAGGCGCTGACTTTGATAACTGGCTTGAAAATGAGTGGTCTTCGATATCGACAAGATAGGCTAGGATCCATAACACAGATTAAGGGGTGGTAGTTTGAAAAAGCATAAGCTTATATCATTTGACGAGTTGTTGAAGGAATTACAAGGCCAGAAAACGATTGAAGAAGATCCGAATCATATTTCTTTAGAAAAGTTGTTTAGTGAATCGTTCATGAGTAAGCACTCCAGTTTTAAGAGCTTTGGAGAGTTTTTAGATAAAGGCAATTTTCAAGCAAAGACACATGAGGATGTCAATAATATTTCCGGCGAACTTTTTGACCGGCATGTGGTGAGGGAGACGGATTTTTCCAATTGGGAATCCATGCTGGCTACAGCGACAAAGGAATATGCCGGTAAATAATGAGCAAAGTTCTGAGTACTCCCATAAGACAAGAAGCCTGCTTCGTGGCAGGCTTCGTACGTTTTCAAACTTAGATTGATAAATACTATTCCTTGTTTTCTCCTGAATAAGTGTTATAATTACGTTATCATATAACTGAGACCTAGATTCACATATTACAAAAGGTGTTCATTTGTGCGATGAAACCTTTGCAATGTGTGAATTTTAATTTTTTTGTTAACAATAAAGTTGCATGTTAATTTATGAATTCTGGAGCGACGTTTTCGTGCACTTCAGTGCGATCGTCAGTGACGGCTTCAAATCGCTGGACGAAGGACAACGCGTTGAATTTAACATAGTGCAAGGTAACCGCGGTCCACAAGCTGAAAACGTTGTGATGTTGTAAGAGAAATCAAGAACAGCTGCCCTTCATTCATTGAGTTGAGGGTGGCTGTTCTATTTCTTAACGGGGCCGGATAACCGGCATAAGAGATTAAGTAAGTTATTGGCAAAGAATAAGAGGGGGTGAAATTTATGGTTGAATTCGAAGATTGGAATCTAAAAGTGAAAAAAACCTTTAATGCCACAAGTAACGAGGTTGTTTTAACAGTTACAGAAGCAGGGAGTTTGTTAGGTTATTCTAAAGATCAAATGAAATCTTATGTAGACAAAAGCACACTAACCAAGGTTCCGATCATGAGAAGTGTTCACAGGTACCTGTTATTGAAAAGTGAAATTGATGAGATATTAAAAAATTCATAGGTGGTTCAACAAAGGGGTCTTTTAATGAGTGAACAAAGTTTTAAGGACTATAAATTAAGTGAAGATATTATCCGTGCCTTGGATAGCTTGGGGTACGAGAAGCCAACGGAAGTTCAAAGCAGGGTGATCCCCTCCGCGCTTGAGAAGAAGGATATGACCGTCAAGTCTCATACGGGAAGCGGTAAAACCGCAGCTTATGGAATTCCGATTTGTGAAATGGTGGAGTGGGAAGAGAATCGGCCTCAGGCCTTGATTCTAACGCCAACGCGTGAGCTTGCAGATCAGGTCAATCAGGACATCATGAATATTGGAAGATATAAGCGAATCAAGGCAACCGCTATTTACGGAAAGCAGCCTTTTGCCAGGCAGAGGGTGCAGTTGACGCACAAAAATCATGTTGTCATAGGTACGCCGGGACGAGTAATGGATCATATCGAGAAACAAACCATTGACCTGGAGCAAGTAAGGTTTCTTGTGATAGATGAAGCCGATGAGATGCTAAGCATGGGATTTATTGAGCAGGTGGAGAGGATTATCCGCGAGTTGCCTAAGGATAGAATGACCATGCTGTTCTCTGCGACGCTGCCCAAGGATGTTGAGAATTTATGCCATCGGTATATGAAGCATCCGCTGGATATTGAGATGAAGACAGGTAGAACGACAAGCCAAATTGAACATTCCCTTTATATCGTGAAGGACGACAACAAGCTAAACTTGCTCAGGGACGTCACTATGGTCGAGAATCCGGACAGCTGTATCATATTTTGCCGAACGCAAGTTAGGGTCGATGTTGTGTTTAAGGAATTAGACAAGCTGGGATATCCCTGTGACAGAATCCATGGGGGGATGGAGCAGGATAATCGCCTTCAAGTGATGAATGAGTTCAAACGAGGGGAATTCCGCTATCTGATTGCGACGGATGTAGCCGCAAGAGGGATTGATATAGACAACATCAGTCATGTGATCAACTATGACCTTCCTTTAGAGAATGAAAGCTATGTGCATCGGACCGGCAGAACGGGACGGGCTGGCAATACGGGGAAAGCGATCTCCTTCGCTACGCCGAATGAAGAGAAATTCGTTATCAACATTGAAAGATATATCGGGTTTGAAATCCCCAATAAAAATAGTCCTTCAAAGGAAGCAGCGGCACATGCTAAAGCCTCTTTTGAAGCGAAGTTGAGGATTCAACCTGCTGTCAAAAAGGACAGGAGCTCCCGAGTGGATCAAGAGATCCTGAAGCTATATTTTAACGGTGGGAAGAAAAAAAAGATCAGAGCAGTAGACTTTGTCGGCACCATTGCCAAAATCGAAGGTGTATCGGCGGATGATATAGGGATTATCACCATTGAGGACAATCTTTCCTATGTGGATATTCTCAACGGCAAAGGCCGCCTGGTACTCAATAAAATGAAGGATACAACGATCAAAGGGAAGCTGCTGAAGGTCCATGAAGCGAACAAGAAATAGGATGCAAGTTACCAGAAAACATAAAAAATTCTTGCCAGAAGAAAAATGTTTGATGTGAATGATACGCTGAACCATATCACATATATGTGGTAAAGCGTAGAAGGTTGATTCAACTAACGGTTACGATAGTACAATCATTTGATGACTGCAGGCGGCCAATGGTCGGCTGCAGTTGCTCGTTAAAGTAAACGGAGAGTTTAACCGCTCCATCTTTCCAGCTTCAAAGATGATATAGTATAAGGCAAAATGATTGTAGAATTTGGATGGGAGCAATGATAGCATGGTGCGGAGACAATATGCGCTGCACACGGAATTTGCAATCGACAAGCTGTATACGTTCCACTATTACGAGCTCGCCAAGAGCTTCTATACACACGGGGAAAATCATGATTTCTGGGAGCTTGTTTATGTGGACAAAGGGGAACTCGAAATATTCGTCGACGGCGGACAGTTTCTACAGAAGCAGGGGGATATCGCCTTCTATGCGCCGAATCGATTTCACGTGGGAAAAGCGAGGAGCGCGGTAAACCTGATGATCGTTTCGTTCGAATCCGAGGCGCCGTTCATGTCTTTTTTCGAGTACAAGGCGTTCCGGCTGGAGCAGGAGGAGCGCAGCATTTTGGCCGAGCTGCTAAAGGAAGCGCTCGAAGCATTCGATACTCCGATCGATACGTTGCTTTACCCGTATCTTAGCAAGAAAAAGCAATCGCTGTTCGGCTGCGAGCATTTGATCAAAAATTATTTGGAGATATTATTGATCAAGCTTCTCCGCCGATGTGGCCCGCAGAACGGGGCGGGCGGCGCTCCCCCATTGCCGGTCATCCCTCCGGAGAATAAAAAGGCGGATCTTTTGGAACAAATCATTTATTATATGAAAAGCCGTCTATGCTCCTCGCTGACGATCGAGCAAATTTGCCTCGATTGTCTTATCGGGAAAACCCAGTTGAAGGCTTTGTTTCAAAAATTGACGGGGCTCGGCGTCATGCAATATTTCAATGATCTCAAAATCGAAGAAGCGAAAGTGATGATTCGCGAAGAACGATATAACTTTACGGAAATCGCCGAACGTCTCGGCTTCAGCAGCATTCATTATTTTTCCTCTTGTTTCAAGAAGACGACTAACATGACCCCAACGGAATACGCTCGAAACGTGAGGGCCAGAATGCTCTTCACAAATCGAACTAAGAACTAAACGTTCCTTATCGATAATAATAACCGGAGCTGCCTTCGAGGCGAACTCCGGATTCTGAAATATTATACCTGGATAGCGCCGAAGCCCTTCCACGTTCCTGGAGCTCCAGCCGCCACACAAACCCAGCCCATGTAGCCGCCAGCTGCAGGGGTGACGTTATTTACATAATCACCCGCGTTATAAGTTCCGCTAGTCGGCGGGGCTGAACCATTCCTTATCTGTTTAGCGACAGCGCCTTGATCATATGTAATCGATTGATTGTAAATGTCGGTCAAAATTCCTTTGTAAATATACAGGGCGGCAGCGGTTTGCAGATTGTGATCCAATCTCTCGTTTGACTCGAGCACCAGGTTTCCTTGTGTATTGGAGTAATTGAAAGCAATACCGGACGGGATGCTATAGCTCTTGTTCTTCAGTTTCACATTCCCGTGAATAGCAGGCCGGTTAGCTTCGACGTATCCAACCTGAAACATCCGGATTAAAGTATAAGGGCTTGCTACGGAACGGACATTGAATACGTTATCATTAAACTGCACGTCTTCGAACGCCACAGGCGTATCCACCATATAGATTAGCCTGTCGGTGTAAAGCTGCGCGATGTCGAATGTATTTCCCTTAAACTCAACATATTTGAAACTCTGATGCTTGATAGGTTGGGAATACAGCTTGACTGCCTCTTTAACTGTTCCGGTAAAGGAGTTGTCATTGATAAAAACCCGGTTATAGACGACGCTGCCCGTATAACCCGCTCCGCCTTGCGTGTTGTAAAGCTCGATAAAGGCATAGTTCTGTGCATTTAACTTGAAATGATTCGACGTGATATGCACCCGGTCGACAACTACGTTTGCGCCTGCAATATAGTGAGTAAGAATGCCGTAATGATCTCCCGTAACCGTAATCGAGTTGTTGTGAATATTCACGGTATTTACGTTGCAATTTGAAATTTCAAACCATAAGCGGATGCCTTGCCGCGATATAAACGTGTTGTTGGCAATCGAGACCGATTCTATCGAAGGAACGGCATTGTTATCGTTTACAATGTATAACGGGGCATCAAAATCTTTGACGAAATTGCCATCTACCGTAATTTCGGACCCATGTGTTTCCATGCATGTGTGGGATATGGGGGATCCGATAAACCTGTTATTTCGAACGCTCCAATTTTCGCCATTCATATAACAACACGTTCTATCGTATGTCGGACTCCCTGTCGATGCGTACTCGATGATACAGTCCTCAATAATTACATGTTTGGCCTTCATGGTAATTTGCCAAACACCTAATGTATCTTTTATTCTGATGCGTTTAAACTGTATATTCTGAATAACACCGGCATTAAACCCGTAAATCGAGACTCGGCGTTTCCCTATGGTTCCCGTTTGGGAAGTCATGGGATTGCCCGCAGTATGATCATCTATCGTAAAATCTTCAAAGGAAATATTATCACTTTTTAAGTTAAAGAGCATTTCGTAATCGCCGATCGACCCTATCTTTATTGTCGAACGACCTACAATATGGACCGGCCCGTTTAGATCGAATATACTACTGCCGTTAGACGAGTTAATCATGTAAGTATAATGATTGAGCAAGTCGACTGTAAGATTATTGGTGCAAGCGCATTTAAAAGCATTCTGCAATGAAAGTCTGTCATCGTTGATTCCGTCGCCTTTGGCCCCCCACCACTGGGGATAAACTACATCGACTTTCATGTTGCCGGCAACCGTACCGGAACCGCTAAAAATAGGGTACGCCCCCGCGGTAACAGGACCATTGATCGTTACCGTAACAGTGCTATCGATGCTAAATTTGGCACCGTTTACAAACCAAAGCGTGACATCTGACGGAAACGTAATATTCGAACTTAAACGGTAAGTTCCGGCTGGGCAAAGCACTACTCCTCCACCGATAGCTAACGCGGCATCAACAGCCATCTGAATGGACGCCGTATCATCCGTTATCCCATCTCCATTCGCGTCGAACCCTTTCACGTTTATGACCCCGTCGTTCATGACATCGACATTGAACGGGAATCGATGAACGGACCTTTTGTCGTAGACCGTTTCCGATACGGACGCATTCGTACCATAAACTTTGCCTATGGGACCGCCCAACAAACCTTCCGCTGCCAAAACCGCACCTGCTGCCCCTGCCGAGATCAGCAGTTTTCTTCTGCTAATAGCGGTTTGTCCGGCCTCGTTTTTTTGTTGTTCCATTCTCAACGACTCCTCGTTTCACGATATTTGTTGTTTTGTAATCGCTCCGACAACGTTATCATTTTACTTGCTTTTTTGCTCATTCACGTATTTTACCGACTCCTCCTCCGCCTGGCGCAATACCGTGTTCAGATCGGCTTTGCCTTTGGTCAAAGTATCCGCATACTTTTCGTAAATAGACGCCAGTTTGATATCGTACGGTCCCATTGGAGCCGATGGAGCGAAATTATTGTAAAAAACCGCACCCCAATTTTTCCCTTTTGCACTCCCTGTTACGCTCGCTCCAAGCTGGCTTTTGACATCCTTGTCCTTTAATGATGGAATAATGCCTTGCCGCGCCATTTCAACCTGGTACTCGTTTGAAATGAAATACTTTAAAACTTCCATAGCCCCATCCTTGTTGCCTGCCATTTTTGTAATGCCCATGTAGATCGGATTAGCCTGCGTGCCGACACCGGGATTCTCTTTCAAGGTTGGCATGGCCGCCACGTCCCAATCAACGTCCTTCAAATAAGGGTCGGCAAGCTGCATTAAAGATGACAAGTAAAGGAACATGGCTAAATTCCCTTTGGAGAAATTGGATAGATTGGGGATATTTCCGCTTTTCTTGAAATGATCTTCATATACCGGCGAATGGAACGGTTCGATGAAATATTTTTGGTAAATCGTTTTCCATCGTTCGTCTTTGTTAATGATCGGCATGCCCGAGCCGGTCGATTCGGATATTGGGATGGACAAGGAGTTCAGCCTCAGCGTGAGACCTGAGTAATGGCTGTACCCGAAATAGTTTGTACCTTCGTCGACTCTACTCATCTTTATTGAAAGCCCTACCATATCGTCCCATGTCATGCCGTCTTTCGGATAAGGAACCCCGAATTTATTGAACAGTTCTTTGTTGTAGTACAGCACGAAATTATTATTTTGGACCGGAAGCATATAGGTTTTACCGCCGGAAGCCCGTTTGATCTCGTTAACCAGCATTGGTTCTAGAACGTTTAAATCGATATTATGCGCCTTGATCAAATCGGTCATGTCGTATTGAATTCCGTTCTCAAAAGCCTGGCTTTCGAAAAGACCGATTGCGTTAAAGAAAATATCGAAACGATCTCCCGCGGCAATCAAATCTTGCAAGGTGTTTCCCTTCGTCGCTTGTATGTATTTGAACGTCAGATTGGGAAATTTTTTTCTTAGTGGATCGCCATATCTGGAATTAATATCTTCAGGCGTCTCCATATTGTTGGCAAAGAAAACAAGTTCCATCGGTTCTTTTGACCAATCTTTCGCCGACTCGCCGCCAACCCCTTTATTTCCGATTTTGCTTGCTTCTTTGCTTGTACAAGCCGACGTTACCGATGCAATAATCATCAGCACAAAACATTGCTTCCAGACTTTCAACATGTCAGATCCCTCGCTTATTGGCTTCTAAATCCTCATTGAACTTCTCCTGAGAGTATTGATATAGTCGTATTGTGATCTTATAAACATTTAAAGCGATGTGTCCGAGCCGCGCGACTCGCTTTTATCATAGACGATTGCGGCTCAGTCGGTCTTTATGAAAATAGCCGATAAATTGCGGTTTTTGGTCGGAGGGACACACATATGGTCCGCAAACAATATCATCTGCACATGGAGTTTGCTATCGACAGACTGTACACATTCCACTATTACGAACTTTCCAGAAGCTTCTATGACAAGGGGGAAAAGCATGATTTTTGGGAGTTTGTTTATGTGGACAAAGGAGAGATGGAAGTGTTCACCGACTTCGGTCGGTTCCAATTAATGCAAGGGGATATCGTCTTTTACGCGCCGAATGTATACCACTGCGGGGGAGCCAAAAACGCTGTGAATCTGATCATCGTCTCTTTTGAGTCGAAATCGCCCTCCATGTTGTTTTTCGAAAATAGAGCGTTTCGGTTGGAAAAGGATGAGCGCTCCATCCTTACCGAGCTATTAAAAGAAGGCTTCGAAGCTTTCGATCCGCCGATCGATACACAATTTACTCCGTATCTCGGCAAAAAGGAACGATCGCCCTTCGGCTGCGAGCATCTGATAAAAAACTACCTCGAGATTTTTTTGATCAAATTGTTTCGCCGGCATAGCAGCCGTCACGGCATTGGAGGCAAACCCGATGTATCGATCATCCCTCACGATAAACGAAAGTTGGAGTTGATTGAAGAAATCACCGAATATATGAAAAGCCGCATTTCCACCCCGCTTACATTCGAGCAAATATGCAACCATTTTTTCATTGGCAAAACGCGGCTCAAATCTTTGTTTAAGGAAATGACGGGACTCGGCATCATGCAATATTTCACTTATCTCAAGATCGAAGAGGCGAAATCGATGATCCGCGAAGAGCGGTATAACTACACCGAAATCGCGGAGAGGCTCGGCTACAGCAGTATCCATTATTTCTCGTCCTGCTTCAAAAAAGCGACGGATATGACGCCGACGGAATACGCCCGCACCGTGCTGGCTAAGATTCACCACCATAAATCTGTTTTGTAGCTGAGGCATTGGTTACGACGTGAAATGGAATGACAAAAATGGCTGGGTGATCATCAAAAGACGGTAAACTGTTTGAGACATGCAAAAATTGCAGCTTGATCATAGTATCAGTCTTTATGCCTGACGTAAGAAGCAGATCGCCACGGCAACTGCTATTTTTTCAGTTGAAGTAACGGGAGGATAGTTGAGTAATCACTAAGACGAGGATGCCGGAACGATTCGTAGTTAGTATAAAGGAGAGAGGGAAACACAGATGAAACTTATTGATTTGAGCGTGCCGATCAGCCCGCGAATACGCGAGCCGCTGCCTGCCAAGATCGAATACGCAAGCCATGAAGACGGAGCGAGACAGGCCTCGGCGGTGCTGGGCCTTCAGCCGAACAACTTCCCGGAGAGCAAAGCATGGGCAACGGAGACAGTGACGCTGAATACCCACGCGGGTACGCGATATTAGGCATAGTAAGTTCATTTTTAAAAAAACGAATCCTAATGTATATGGTATTTGTCTGGTCCCTGCCTTATGGATTATATCTAACTGTCACATCAATACCGAGTTTATGGAACCTTTTTGGAGTAGTGCTAATTCTATATCTGATATCCGCTAAGCGGATGAACAAATCTGCTGCTCCTTAATCTGACCTTTTTCAGCAAACGGTCACGATACTTGAACGGTTGCTGCGGAGCAGCCGTTATTGCGTTATACCAGCTAATAGGCTGTCAATATTTAATTATTAATGAACGAAACGAAGGATGATATACTGGTAAAAGGGTACAACAAATAACCGTCCCACAGTATATGGGAAGGTTTTCCTCAATGTCTAAGGC
>NZ_RBAH01000040.1 GCF_003626695.1 Paenibacillus ginsengarvi | reverse complement strand
ATGTTGGAGTTGTCCTTTTTGGCGGATTCCCGGAAAAAGTTAATGTAAAATAAAGTAATGAAATGAATTTTTCCTCAATTCAGCACGACCTGACATAGTGTGATAGAGTCTTTGCAACGCTAGTGGCTTAAACATACTTTATTTTACCAAATCCGCTATTTTAAAGGGGGATAGCAGGCCCTAAAGACTGCTACTTGTAAATATCCGCACGTGGCAACATACGAATCACGCCATCGTAACTCTGCTCCGCCTTAGACGTGCAGGCGGCTTTCCGCTGCGGGCTCTCCCGCCTTAGCTTCCGTTTCCTCATCGCCGGAGGTCGCTTCCCCTTGCCACAGCAGCTGCATTTCCGTGCAGGTCGCGAGCAGCTCGTTCAGCGTTCCCTCGGCTTCGATCCGGCCGTCCTTCAGCACGATGATGTGATCGGCCCGCGCAAGCGCAGCGCGGCGGTGGGAGACGGCGATACAGGTGACATCCCGCTCGGTGAACAGCCGCTCCCAGACGAGCTTCTCCGTATGCACATCGAGCGCGCTGGATAAATCGTCGAACAACAGCAGATCGGCCTCCGTTTTCATCATGCGGGCGGTGGCGGCGCGTTGGATTTGGCCGCCGGACAGCATGACGCCCCTCGGGCCGACGAACGTATCGAGCCCTTTTTCCAGATCGTGCAGATCCTTCTCCATCACTGACAGCCGAACCGCGCGTTCGAGCGATGCCGGCGTTTCCCGGCTGCCGAGCACGATGTTGTCCCGCAGCGGGTCGCTGAACAGCCGCGGTACCTGGGGCGTATAAGCCGCTTTGGGCGGTATGAGGAAGGTCGCCGGATCGTCTACCGTCCTGCCGTTCCAGCAAATCGTTCCGCCCGACTTCGGCAGCAGTCCGAGCAGCGTCCGCACGAGCGTCGACTTCCCGGAACCGATTCGTCCGGTAATGACGAGAAATTTGCCCCGCTCGATGGAGAAGCTGATGTCCGCGATGCCGTTCTCCGAATCCGGGTACGTATACGAGAGGCGTTTCACCTCCAGACGGTGCAGCCGCTCTTCGTCCGTCTTCACGGGGATCGGCACTTCCGGCGGATCGTCGTACAGATGAATGTCGCGGTGCTCGATCACGCGGTCCTCCTCGCCTGGACGGAACAAGACGCGCATCCTGTCAAGCGCGACGCGCAGCCGTTTATGCTGGAACACCATGTAGCCGAACAGGGCGATGCTGTTCGCGAACATGCTCAGGTATGATGTGAACAGCGCGAAGTCCCCGACCGTGAATCGGCCGGCGCGCATCTCCGAAGCGCACATAAGCAGAATAAGTCCGGTGCAAATGTTCAGCACGTGCTGATTGAGCGACCGCATCCATTGCTTGAACAAATTGTCCTGAAGCGCGGCTTTTCTGCGGTCCTCGTTCAGCTTGACGAACCGTTTCAACACGTGATCCTCCGCCTGTCCGAGCTTGACCGCCTGAACGGCGCCGAACGTTTCGGCGATGAAGCCGGTAATGCGACCCGTCGCTTCGCGGTTGAGCCGGCTGTACAGCCTGGCCCGGTTGCCCGACAAATTGTTGAGCAGCGTCACGGCGATCAGCGGGACGATCGCGACCGCGGTCACCTGCCAGTTGACCGAGGCCATAATCGCCACGGCGACGACGGCGAATATAAGCCGCCCCCAGAAGTCGACCCACGATTCGACGTACTCGACCACTTCGTCCACGTCTTCGCGGAAGCGGGTCATCGCCTCTCCGGGCGATGCCGGCGTGTTGCGGCCGGGCCAGCGCATGATGCCCGCCAGCATGTTCGTGCGCAGTATCGCCTGCATGTGGTAAATGTACGTTACCCATTCGAAGAAGGCGACGAAAAAGACACCGACGCGCGTCAGTCGGACGAGCGCCACGAACGCCAGCGGGGCGGCGAGCCATAAGTAATTTTGCGAGCCGCCCGTCGCACGGTCGAAAAACCACTGCATCCCAAGGCCGATAAGAAGCGGAATCGAGTGGAACACACCCCACAGCAGGCCGTTGACAATAAATAACGTAGGACGGAAACGCACCATTTCCCTTATAAAACGGCCGACGGTCATGCGAGTTCCTCCTGTCTGTTCGTGCGAAGCAATTGGGCGTAACGGGAAGACGGGTCGCGCGCGAGCCGCTCTCTTTCCCCGAATTCGGCAATGCGCCCGTCATCCAGCACCATAATTTTGTCCACCCTCTCGAGCGTCGCCAGGCGATGGGCGATGATGATGCCCGTGCAGCGCTCCATCAGCTGATCGACGGCGGCATGAAGCGTGGATTCCGTAGCCGCATCGAGCCGGGACGACGGCTCGTCGAGAATGACCAGACTTGGCTTGGTCAGAAAGACGCGGGTCAGCGCAAACAGCTGCGCCTCTCCTGCGGAGAGCGAGGCGCCTCCGGCGGCGAGATGCGTATCCAGTCCTTGCGGCAGGCCGTCAACCCAAGGCTTCAGCCCGAGCCGTCCGATCGTCTCGGTTATGTCGCGGTCGGTCACGCCGGGATCGAACAGCGTCAGATTGTCCCGCAGCGTTCCGTCGAACAGCTGCACGTCCTGCGTCACCATGCCGACCCGGCGGTACAGCGCCTCGAGCCGCAGCTCGCGGATGTCGACGCCGCCGACCCGGATGACGCCGCCGCTCAAGTTGTACAGGCGCAGCAGCAGCCGGCTGATGCTCGATTTGCCGCTGCCGGTACGGCCGACGATGCCGAGCTGCTCGCCGGGCGCAAGCGCGAAATGAATATCGTGCAGCACTTGTTTATCCGGATTGTAGCTGAAGTGCACATGCTCGAACTGGACTCCGAGCGCCCCGTCCGGCAGTGTATCGCCGGCTCCCTCGGCAATTTCGCTCTCCCTGGACAAAATCTCCCGGCAGCGGCGCATGCCGGACTTGGCTTTCTGGAACTCCTGCATCTGGTTGCCGAGCTGCTCGATGGGATCGTTCAGCATTTGCGTATATTGAAAGATGAGGAACAGCGCCCCGAGCGTTACTTCGCCGCTCAAATAGTTGTAAACGCCGAGCATCAGCACGGCCGTCATTCCGAAGGTGAACAGGACGACCGTCGTGTTCCACGGAACGACGCGCATCATCCACGCCCTGCGCCCTCTTTGGAAGACGGTTCGCATCGCCCGTTGAAACCGGTTCATGACGTAAGGCACGGCACCGCTCGTCTGCACGTCCTCGATGCCCGCAATCCGCTCCTCGATAAGACCGTACATGCGGGCGCTCGCTTCCCGTTCCTTCTGCGAAGAGGAGACGCCCATATTGCGGATAACCGTCATCGCGCCGATGGAGAACAGCGTAAACACCGCCATGACTAGGGCGATCGGCCAGTTATAGGCGAACATGAAGCCGAGAATGCCGGTCAGCAAAATGAAGCTGCCGACGATCTGCACGATAAACATAGCGAAAAAGTTAGACATGCCGGTGACGTCGCCGTCGATCCGCTCGATCATTTCGCCCGGCGTCTTCAAATTGTGGAAGCGCATGTCGAGACGGAGGCAGTGCCCCATCAGGTCGGCGCGAAGCCGGTTCGTAGCCCGCCATGCCACGTCGTTGCCGAGATAGCTGAGCGCTACCGCAATCAGCTGGTTCAGGACGGAGACGACGAGGAACACTCCCGCCAGCCCAAGCAGACCGGAGACGGCTCCTTGCTCCGCCGCCGTATCGATGAACCGTTTCACGATTTGCGGATTAAGCAGCTGAAGCACGGTCGTGACGAGCAGCAGCAGCAGAAGCAGCAGCATCCGCCCTTTGACGGGCGCGATGTAGCGGAATAGCCAGGTGATCGATATCGATTTGTTTTGTTCCATAAGTTTCCCCTTTTCCAAACAAAAGCTTTGCCACAGGCGAAAAACTCCAGGCCGAAACGCCCGGAGTGTAAGTGCCGGATACAACCATCCCTGCGAGCAGCCGCGGCTCCCCGTTCTAGAGAGCGCTTCGCGCCAGGAAACCACTTTCGCCCGGTGGCGGCCCGGCGAACAGGTCGGACTCGGCTACCTATGCCGTACTTGTATCCCCATCATACACGAAAAGGCGTGCAAATGGAGGGAGAGATTGACTAAAACCAAACTTTGGAGAAGCCAAGAAGCGAACGTATGTGCTATAATGGAAAGGCGATTCCTGATTCTGGAATCGGGAACTGTTCGGCGAGGATTTATCCATGTGAAAATGTAACGGTTATACCTACGGGGAGAGGTGAACGTTTTTGGCTTTTGTAAGACGGTTAATGTGGTTTTTTCGAAGCCGGCGGGCCCATTACGGGCTTGCGATCGGCCTCATGACGGCCGTCAGTCTGCTCACGACGGTGCCGCCGAAGCTGATCGGCAATACGGTGGACCATATACGCAGCGGGGACCTGAGCGCTGCGGAATTAAGCTCGACCGTACTGCTGCTTGTCGGACTGGCGCTCCTCATGTACGTGATGGTGTATGTATGGATCACGACGCTGTTCGGCAATTCCGTGCTCGTCGAGAAGCTGCTGCGCGGCAAATTGCTCGCCCATTTGACGAAAATGACGTCCGCGTTTTTTCAGCGGAACAGCACCGGGCAATTGATGGCGCTTGCGACGAACGACATACTGGCTATCGGGAATACGGCCGGTTATGGCGTTATGACCCTTGTCAACACGCTCGTGGGGGCGTCCGTCGTGATCGTTACGATGATTGCATCGATCAGCTTCAAATTAATGCTGGCGGCGCTCGTGCCGCTGCCGTTTCTAGCCGTCGTCATCAGCAAGCTGGGCAAGAAGGTGCGGTCGCGGTTTATGGAGGCGCAGGCGTCGTTCGGCAAAATGAACGATCACGCGCTCGAAGCGATTTCCGGTATCCGCGTCATCCGCTCCTATGTGCAGGAGGAGCACGATTTGACCGCCTTCCGCGGCGTTACGACAGACGTGATGCATAAAAACAGGCGGGTAGCGCTCGTTAACGCGCTGTTCCAGCCGCTTATCTCGCTGATCGTCGGCGTCAGCTATTCGATCGGCATGGGCTACGGCTCCTATCTCGTATTTCAGCATGAAATTACGCTCGGGCAGCTCATTTCGTTCAACATATATCTCGGCATGCTCATCTGGCCGATGATTTCGTTCGGCGAGTTCATCAATGTGCTCCAGCGCGGGAGCGCTTCCTCGGATCGGCTAGATACCGCCCTCAGCGAGAAGGAGGACGTGCCGGATACGGATTCCCCCGTACAGGTGGACGTCCCGACCCGCATCGAAATGCGCAAGCTGAGCTTCTCCTATCCGGCCGCGACGCAGCCGAGCCTGAACGACATTTCGTTTACGCTGGAGCGTGGAGAGACGCTCGGCATCGTCGGACGCACGGGCAGCGGCAAAAGCACGCTGCTGAAACAGCTGCTCAGGCAGTATCCGGTGCAGCCGGATCGGCTTCTCATCGCGGATACGGGCGTAGAGCATATCACGCTGGAGCAGATGAAGCGGTGGGTCGCTTACGTGCCGCAGGAGCATCTGCTGCTGTCCAAATCGATCCGCGACAATATCGCCCTCGGCAAGCCGGATGCGACGGATGAGGAGATCGCCGCGGCGGTGGAGATGGCGTTTTTCACGGACGATATCGCCCAAATGCCGGAAGGGTTCGGCACGATTATCGGCGAGAAGGGCGTCATGCTGTCCGGCGGACAGAAGCAGCGTCTTGCGATCGCCCGGGCGCTGCTGGTTGACTCGGAAATCTTGCTGCTCGACGACTGCTTATCCGCCGTCGACGCCAGGACGGAAAGCCGGATTTTGCACCATATTCGCCGCCAGCGCGCAGGCAGGACGACGCTGATCGCCACGCACCGCCTGTCCGCCGTTAGCCATGCGAACTGGATCATCGTGCTGGACGAGGGGCGGATCGTGGAGGAAGGCACGCATGACGAGCTGATGCTGCACGGCGGCTGGTACAAGGAGCAGTGGGAGCGCCAGCAGATGGAAGCGAGCCTGGAACAATGAAAGGAGCCTGTTATGTCCAAGCCATCAACGACGAGAAGACTTCTCGCGTATGCGCTAGCGTATAAATTCAAAATCATCGGCGCGCTGCTAATTCTGGTCTGCGCGGTCGTCGCCGAGCTGGGCGGGCCGTACATTACGAAAACGATCATCGACCGGCATCTGTCCGCGGATGCGGGCGATCTGGGCGCCGTGCTCGGGCTTATCGCGCTTTACATGGCGCTGCTTGCGGTCGCCGGGCTCGGCAACTTCACGCAGTCGTACATGCTGCAATCGACGGCGCTGCGGATTATTCAGAACATCCGGATGGACCTCATGCGGCATATTCACCGCATTCCGCTGCGCTACTTCGACAATACGCCGATCGGGCAGGTCGTGTCCCGGATCGCCAACGATACGGAAGCGGTGCGAGACTTGTTCATGAGCTTTATGGCGACCTTTGTCGTCAGCTTCGTACAGCTTACGGGCATCTTCGTCGCCTTGTTCATTCTTGACGTCCGGCTTGCGCTGTTCTGCCTGCTGCTGCCGCCGCTGTTCGCGCTCATCATGGTCGTTCATCTGAAATATTCGAAGGGCTATATCTCCATCATGCGCGCCCGCCTCAGCGACATGAACGCGATGATTAACGAGTCGATCGCCGTCATGCCGATCATTCAGGCGTTCCGCCGGGAGAAGAAGACGATCCAGGAGTTCGAGGTGCTGAACGAGGATCGGTATGTGAATCAGGTCAAGCAGTTTCGCGTGTTTTCGCTCTCCTCCCGCAACATTGTCGGAACGATCGGCAGTCTTGTGACGGCGGCGGTCGTCTGGTATTTCGGCCGCGAGTCGCTGCAATCGGCGATTTCGTTCGGCGTTTTTTACGCCTTCATCGATTATTTGGGCCGTATTTTCCAGCCGATCATCGGCATTTTCGATCAGCTTACGAATGCGCAGCGCGCTTTCGTATCCGCCGATAAGGTGTTCGCGATTATGGATATCGACGGCGCGGAAGTAGAGAAGGTGGACGGGGCGCGCCGGCCGGAAGGAAAGGTGAAGTTCGATAACGTCACGTTCGCGTACAAGGAAGGGGAGCCGGTGCTGAAGCGGATTTCGTTCGAAGCCCGCAAAGGGGAGACGGTGGCGCTTGTCGGGCATACCGGATCGGGCAAAAGCTCGATCATGAACCTGCTGCTCGGCTTTTACGAGCCGCACGAGGGCGCTATCACCATCGACGGCCGCGATATTTCGGCGATGTCCAAGCAGGCGCTACGTAAGCATATGGGCATCGTGCTGCAGGACCCTTATCTGTTTGCAGGCGACATCAAATTCAATGTGAGTCTGTATAACCCGAACATCTCGCTGGAGCAGGTGAAGCAGGCGCTGAAGGACGTCGGGGCGGCGCCGTTCGTCGAGCAATTGCCGGGCGGCTATGACGAGCCGGTGATCGAACGGGGGAGCACACTGTCATCCGGTCAGCGGCAGCTCATTTCCTTCGCCAGGGCGCTTGCGTTTGATCCATCGATTCTGATTTTGGACGAGGCGACGGCGAACATCGACAGCGAGACGGAAGGACTCATCCAGCGAGCGCTCAAGGTTGTCAGTGAAGGGCGGACAACGCTGGTCATCGCGCACAGGCTGTCCACGATTCGTGGGGCCGATCAGATACTCGTGCTGCATCGCGGCGAGATCGTCGAACGGGGCAATCACGAGGAGCTGATGGCGCTCGAAGGTCGGTATTACAAAATGTACCGGCTGCAAACGGGAGAGCGGGCTTCCTCCGATACGCAAGTGGGCGGCGCGGCATTCGGCGCCGTACAACCGTAAAGCAGGTTGCGTTAAGGTAGCATGATTTGGGGGTGGAGGGTAGCGGAACTTTTTGTTCCGCTATGGGCCGGTCCGGCAGTGGGATGCACCGCTTAGCGGAAGTTTCGGTTCCGTTAAGCTCGGTCCTCAGTGTTCGCCACCCCGCATACAAAAGCTACCGCTAAAACACGAATGCACTTCGTCGAAAGACTTCGATCCGAAGCTTTTGGTATAATATAAACCAAGAAAGCAAGGAAAGGAGAATCGCGAATGTGCCGAAACATTAAAACGCTGTTCAACTTCGATCCGCCCGTGACGGATGACGAAATTCAAGCGGCAGCGCTCCAGTTCGTACGCAAGCTGTCGGGCTTCAATACACCGTCCAAGGCGAACGAGGCGGTATTTCACCAGGCGGTTCGGGACGTGACCGAGGTAGCCCGGACGATGCTCGGATCTCTCGTAACGAATGCGGAGCCCCGCAGCCGGGAAGTAGAGATCGAGCGTGCCCGTGCCCGTAATTTGAAGCGGTTCGGCGGAACGACGAAATAAACCGGAGCCCGTTCGAACCGTTGCACCCGCCTTAACAGGGCGGGTATTTTGCATTCCTTCTTTAATTCTGCTTAACCGGTTTATTTGACAATGATAATCATTATCATTATCATATATAATGGAGGTTGATAGGATTTGGAGAGGAGCTGTGCGTATTGTTCGTTCAGATGAGGAAAACGATCGTTACCGAAGGAAACGCCGAGCAGGTCGTCAACCGTTTTAGCGGAGAAGGCATTATCGAGAAGCAGGAAGGCTTTGTCGATCTGACCGTTATGGTGAAAAAGGGACGGAGCGGCGATGAAGAAGTAATCGTACTGATCCGCTGGGAATCGGAAGAGCATTGGAAAAACTGGGAGAAAAGCGAGGCGCATATTGCCGGTCATCGGGCGAGCCGCGGCAAGCCGAAGCCAGAGTATGTCGTCAGCTCGGAAGGCGGACTGTACGATGTGAAAGCGGTCAAGAAGAAAGCCTGATTCATCGAAAAGCGCGTAGCGGAGGGAGCTTCGAAGGCATTTAGACATGCCTGAGGTGCTCTCTTTTTTGTTGTCATTTAACTGGTTCATAAAATTATTGATAATATGACAATTGACTCATTAAAATAAAGTTGACGATCCGGTTTTGGTCCATTAATATGAGGATTATAGGAATGGTTTGGCGTTGTTTTCGATACTGATTCATAATATTATTTAATTTTAAAAATCAGTAATGGAAAGAGCGCCGAAGGGAGGGCGAATCGCCATACACTCATGGTAAGATGGAAAGAAACCGCCTAAGCGGAGCATGGAGAAAAAAACGATGAGAAGAAGACCAACGAAAGAGCAATTTCATCGCCAATTGGAGCAAATGGTCAGCACGTTGCGAAATGAAATTATAGAGGGCGGCTTTAAGCCGGGCGATAATCTGCCTTCGGAGAAGGCTTTGGTGACAAGATTCGGCATGAGCAACAATTCCATTCGCGCCGGACTGGAGCAGCTTGTAGAGGAAGGCTGGATCGAGAAGGTTGCGCGAGTGGGCAACCGCGTCGCGGCTACCCGCCCTCCTGTGAAACTGAGGCTGGTTTGTCATCAGCTGGCGTTCCGCAATTTGGAGCTGGCCCGGCTGCTTGAAGGTTTTCATCGCAAGTACCCCTGGATTTCGGTGCAAACGGTGTTGCAAGAAGGGACTGCGTCGATCGACCCGGCATACGGAGGATTCGCCGGCGATGTACTGATGCTCGAAAATTATCAGCTGCAAAGTTTATCCGAAAATGCTTCGTTTGATCTGCTGGAGCCACTGGCGGAGAAGCCCGACTTGTACCCGCATATTTCCCGGCTGTTCACCATTCGCGGACATTTGCTTATGCAGCCGCTCATCTTTTCGCCGATCATGCTCTGCTACAACAAGGATCATTTTCGCGAGAACGGCATGTTGGAGCCTGACGGCAGTTGGACGTGGGACGATCTGATGACCGCAGCCGAGAAGCTGTCGGACGGCAAAGGCCGGTACGGCTTCTGCTTCCACGTGCCGTCGCAAAACCGCTGGCCCGTCTTTTTGCTGCAAAGCGGGGAACGGTTCGAATGGGAAGGCGGACAGCTGCGAGATCTTCGCGGCACGAAGCTGCTCCGCAGCATGGAGATCAGCAAGCGCATCATTCATAACCGCAAGGCGTTTCCCTTGTTTTTGTCGGAAAGTCATGAGGACATCGACCGGATGTTCCTCGAAGGCAAAGTTTCCATGACGCTCAGCAGCTATATGGGCATGAACGGCTGGAGACAGTCGGACATCGAGTTCGATATTTCGCCCGTTCCCACAATTGAAGAAATGCGAACGCTCGTCATTTCGCTCGGTATCGGGATTGGCCGTCACAGCGTGCACAAAGAGGAGGCGCTGCTGTTCATCGACTATTTGACGTCAGGCGATGCGCAAAGCGTCATTCGCGATCGTACGTTCAGCCTTCCGAGCCTGGGCACGGCGTACATGGACGCTAGCCTCGCAAGCAGCAGCTCGGGGCATCGTCCGTCCAGATATTTGATGTTCCGCGAAATTATGTCCTCCTTGCGGTCTCACGGCGATTTGAACATTTCGTACAATTCGCTTCGGAAGCTCGAGAAGGAGCTGAAAGCATACTGGGCCGATTTGCTGGATGAAGAGGAACTGTGTGAAAGACTCGGCAAACAGTTAACGGTTATAACCTAAATATATGGATTCGGGGGTTGATCGGAATGAAGAACAAGATCAAGCTGATAACCGCAGCCACGGCGATGGTGCTGGCGGCGACGGCGTGTTCCGGAGGAACGAAAGACGCGGGAACGCAAACGGCCGGCGATGCAGGAAGCAAGGCGCCTGAGAAGAAGGAGCCGGTGGAGCTCGTATTTTACTCGCAAGTGGCCGACTACGACGCAACCTTTATGGATACGTTCGGCAATATGATTCAGAAAAAATTCCCCCACATCACGGTCAAACATCTCCCGGCGGGCGCGAACAAGGTAGCGGACGTCGTCGCCTCCGGGCAAACGATCGACGTCCTGTTTATGTCGATCGGGCAGGCGGACACGCTGACGACATACGGCTACCAATACGACATCTCCGACATGATCAAGACGAAGAAGTACGATTTGAGCAAGCTGGAGCCGTCCACCGTAGAGCTGCAAAAAGGGTTTGCCAGCGGCGGCATGTATGGCCTTCCGGTATTTACGAACACGCTTGGCCTGTTCTACAACAAAAACTTGTTCGACAAGTTCGGCGTCGAATATCCGAAAGACGGGCTGACCTGGGATCAGCTGAAGGATATGGCGAAGCGTCTGTCGCGGTCCGAGGGCGGCATCGACTACAAAGGGCTCGTGATGTCGTCGTCCGCCAATATCGTGCTGAACCAATACTCGGCGGCGTATCTCGACGCGGCTACGAAAAAGTCGGTATTTACGTCCGAGCAGTTCGGCAAGGCGTTTAATCTTCTGACGAGCGTGGCGCAGATTCCGGGCAACGGTCTGAACGCGCAGACGTGGAGTCTTGCCGCCCAGCAAAAAATGTTTTTCCAGGACCAGTCGGCCGCGATGCTGCTTCACTTTGTCGTTCTCGCGCTCTCGACGCTCAAGGATCAGTTTAATTGGGATATCGCTACATTCCCGCAGCTGGCCGATAAGCCCGGCGTCGGTCCGCAATCGTATCCGACCTATTTCTACGTTACGAAGACGAGCAAGCACAAAGAAGACGCTTTTGATGTAATCGCTTACATGACATCGGAGGAATTCCAAAACAATCTGGCCCGCAAAGGCATGCTGCCGATCCTGAAAGACCGGGTGGCGGGTATGAGCCAGTTCGGCCAGGAAGTGCCTCTGCTCAAAAACAAAAACGTCAAGGCGCTGCTCCCGGAAAAGTTCGCCCCGTCCGCGCTGACGAAGGTGGAAATCGTAAGAGGACAAAGCCCGGGACATACTGCGTTTTTCGATGCTTACCAGAACGTCGTGCTCGGTACGAAGGATACGAATACGGCGCTTCGCGAGGCGGGCGAGAAGCTCGATAAAAGTCTGGCCGATTTGCTGAAATAACCCGTCCGGCTTGCATATGATTCGGCTTGTTGCCGTGTGGGACAAAAACGAAGCTGCCACCCGCCTATTCCGTTTCGTTCGACGAGCTGCAGGTAACCGCGGCGCAGGAAAGATGGGTTAGGTACCAATGCGTGAGCGCCGGCCCGAAAAGTCCGGCGTTCGTTTTTTTGGCTAAAGAGAGAGGGAGAGAAGCATGCAAACATACAAAGCGGCTGTCATCGGTGCCGGTATCATTGCCAAAATTCATATGAGGACGCTTCACGAAAACGAGTATACGAAGCTGGCTGCGGTCGCGGATATCGACGAAGAGCGGGCGCGAGAGCTCGGGGAGGCGTACGGAGCGAAGCCTTACGAGGATTACCGCCGCATGGTCAGCGAGGAGCGCCCGGATATCGTCGTCATTACGCTGCCGCATTTTCTGCACAAGGAGGCGGCGATCTGGTGCGCCGAACAGGGCTGTCACGTGCTGCTGGAAAAGCCGATGGCGATGGACGCGGCGGAATGCGCCGACATTAATGCGGCGGGAGAACGCTGCGGCGTCGTTATTTTCGTCGGGCATATGCAGCATTATTTCCCGGCGGTTGTGAAGGCGAAGCAGATCGTCGAATCGGGGAGCCTCGGCAAGCTTGTTATGATTAACGACCGGAGGCATCATTTTTACTATCCTGAGGAACGTCCGGCCTGGTTTCTGGATCGGGCCCGATCCGGCGGAGGCGTCGTCCGCAATCTCGGCAGCCATTCGATCGATAAAATCCAGTGGCTTACGGGCAGCCCGGTGACGAAAGTAAAGGCGGATGTCTCCTACTACGGCGATCGCGGAGACGTTGAGGGCAGCGGCCTGCTGTACCTCCAGACCGCCTCCGGCGTACCGGCCGTCGTCTCGTTATGCGGCTACCGGAATGTGTCGGTCAACGAGACGGAGCTGCTGTTTACCGGCGGCCAGCTCAAGCTGGACGGGCAGCAATCGCTGTGGATCGGCGGAGCCGGGCGCGGCTACGAGCCGGTGGAGCTCGGCGAGCTGCCCGAGCCGTTCGCCGCTCAGTGGAGCGACATGCTGCTCGCCGTTTGCGGCGGCAGCGGCCGGCTCGCCTCCGGAGTTTACGGGCAATCCGTCGCCGCCGCCGTGGATGCGGCGTACCGTTCGCATGAGACGGGCTGCGAGCAGCTTGTTTGACCGATGGGACCCTTGCAGGGTCCCATTTTTCGTTTGCCAAAAAACGGCTTACAGGAATACCGAACAAGCCCGCCCCATAAAATGTTGGGATCATTTTGAACTTTCGCCAAAAATAAGCGTCTATAAGAGAAGTGTTACCTAAGGAGAGGGGACGTTAGTTGGTGAGAAGAAAATGGGCGGGCTGCGCGGCCGCACTTGCTGTAATCTTCAGTTTGCTTGCTCCGGCTGTGGAGGGCAGGGCTGCCTCGACGGGAGTTCGGGTGAGCTTACCGGATTTTCAAGTATCGCTGAACGGGCATGCGGTGGATCAAACGTATCGCGAATATCCGCTGCTCGTTTACAAGGATATTACTTATTTCCCGATGACGTGGAGCGACTCGCGGCTGCTCGGGCTGGAGGCTGCATGGACGCCGGAGAGCGGTCTTCGCATCGCTCAGGGCCCGGTAAGCTCTCCGTACGTATCCTACCAAGCCGATCGTCGCAATGCGGCTTCGTACAACGCGGAAATCTCGGGTTCAGCGATTACGATTAACGGCAAGTCGATCGATAATTCGAAGGAACCGTATCCGCTGTTGAGCTTCCGGGATGTCACTTACTTTCCGCTAACCTGGCGGTTTGCGCATGACGAATTCGACTGGGAATACCGCTATGATGACGCCAGGGGATTGGACATTCGCTCCCGCAACCCGCAAATTCTGATTCCGGACCTGCCTACATACGCAAGCGACAACGAGGTTGCCTTGTATAAAGGGTATTATTACTTTGCCGAAACGGCGGCGAGTACGAATCAGGTGTACCGGACACCCCTTAAGAATCCGTCCGAAAAAGAACTTGTTTATTCGTACGAGTTTCTTGCCGGAAACGATTTTCCGAGGAAAACGATCCATTTCCGAATTCTCGATAACGAGCTTTGGTTTTCCTATTTTTTAGGCTCCAATCTAATGGGGTCGAATACGTATGTAAAAGTGAACGAGGACGGGAAAGGCGAGAAGAAATTCAAATTTCACGGCTATACCGATTTCAAAAAAACGCCTTACGGCACCTTGATCATCGCGCTCGGTCCCAATTCTCCCGGAGGCAATAACTTGTCACTTGCAGCGCCGGGGCAAAACGATGAGCGCGGGAAAACCGTAGGAGATTCGCATATGTATTACAGCCGGTATGTAAGTACCGGCAATTCCGGCTACATCGTTGACGGCATCGGCACCGGCGATTCCGCTGAGGTAGTCGGAGACGATATTTATATAAGGGCAACCAAAGTCGCGCCGGATGGCTACAGTGACTTGAACCAAATTTACAAAATCGATTTGCAGACGAACGAAACGGAGAAAATCGTCAACGCGGGAGTGAGCCGCTTCCGGATTTTGGGCGAGAAGCTGTATTACGTCAAGGATACGGACAATGCCTTATACTCGTCTGCTCTGAACGGAACAGGGGAGCGCAAGCTATCCGAAAACGCGGTATCCTGGTTCGACGGAATAGACGATAAGGTGTATTACACAACAAGCGCTGGCGACGGGAAATACCGGCTGTACCGGATAAATCCGGACGGGGATGATACGCTGGTATTGCAGAGTAGTCTTGACGGCGTTCAGGTTTTGAATGGGAAAATGGTGTGCCGGCTCGATGAGAAAGAGGAGTACAGAACAATGGTGCTGGACGGCTCCGGCCGCCTGGTGCTGGCGATGGCAGACCCGATCTCGCGCCTGCTTGCGTCCGACGATGCGATTGTATTCACGACTTCGGGTGACCCCGACGTCAAAGTGATCCGCTAACGACTCCTCCCCCGGTCGTCACGGCTGGTCCTGACGGTCGGTTTTGGATAAGAGTTGATGTGTGTAAGCAATAGGACCCTTGCGGGTCCTATTTTGCTTCAGTCTTCGGGGTATGCTTATCCATTCACACGAGGCTGCGCCCTTCCCAATCCGAATTGCTCTGCACGCCAAGAAGCTTCGCGATCGTCGGAGCGATGTCGATAATATTGGCGGCTGGAATAACCTTGCCTGCCTCCAGCGACGGACCCTGCATAAGCAGCGGAATCGTCATATCCTCCGGCATATTCGTGCCGTGGCTGCGGTTATGTCCGCCATGGTCGGATGTGACGATGACCGTATACGACTCCGGAATATGCCGCGCCGCCTTCTCGATGCAAGCCCAGGAATCGTACACGGACCGGATATACGGCTCCGACATCCAGCCGTGCTTATGGCCCACTTCATCGACTAGACCCAGATACAGGAAAGTGAAGTCGGGAAGCTTGTCGTTGATGTATTCGATCGCCCGATCGGTCAGCACGCGGTTCGTTTCCTCGTACGTGTAAGCGCCGCCGGAAATAAAGCAGCTGTGAGCGAGCGAACCGGGGCGGGATAAGTCCCGAAGCTCCTCCCAGTTGTAAAAGAAGCCGCTTACTTTGCCGCCCGCCTTAAGCTGCTCGAAGAGCCCTGCGATCGGACGCACCTGCGGAGCGTATAGGTTTTGCAGGATGCCGTGGCGTTCCGGCGGGACGCTGTGAAACAGCGACATGTGGCATGGCAGCGTAACGCTGGGCATCACCGTTTGCGCGTCCAGCGTGTAGCTTCCCTTCGCTTTCATTTCCTCGATGAAAGAATGCCCGGATATCTCCAGACTATCGGGACGCATCCCGTCGACGAGAATCAATAGTACCTTTTCGCTCACTGGAATCACTCCTGTTTTTGAATGCACTATTAAAATACAATCAAACGCAAAAATTCACATATAAATACAAACTCAATATAAGGTTTGACCTTTGCGGCTGTCAACTATATTTTTCACGCGTTTTTTTCTTTGGTATCGATAAACGTTTTTCTTATCGAAAATTTCCGGTCCGGTCTTTTACCTACATATGGTAAAATGTATAAAACATTGATGACACCGGACGAGGTGGAACGACATTCAATCACAGCCTATAAGGAGAAATGAAGGATGCAGCCTATTTCGCCGGAAGAAGCACGGTCTTACGGTATGGAAACGAAGCACGACCGGATGGATAACGGGGAGCTAAGGTTCAGGCTCGGTTGCTCGGCGGACGGAAGCTCCTACTGCCGCACTGTCGCCTCGGAAAGCGGCGCCTGGCAAAACAGCCATTACCATAAAGGCGTGTCGGAGCTGTACGTCGTGCAATCGGGCTGGATCGCCTACGCCGAGCTGAATGAAGGCGAGTTCAAGCTGGAGCTGCTGCGGCCCGGGGAGAGCGTAACGTTTCGTCCGCTCGTTCACCATAATCTGTATTTGTCGCCAGGCTCGGTCATTCATACGATTAAATACGGCACCGCGTACGAGAACGATTGGTTTCCTTCGCCCGAGCTTAACGAGAGGACGAAGCATTTGGCGCCGGAGGCTCTTTTTGCGATTGGGTCGGCGGCGCGATAGGGGGTAGCCTCGATGAACGAATGTCCTTTTTGCCATATAAAAGAAGCGGACGGGCAGCGTATTGTTTTCGAGAACGAATATTGCCTGTTTCTCCAGAAAGAGAGCGAGCAGCTCGTTCTGGAAGGATGCGGACTTATCGTGCCGAAGGCGCATAAGGAAAATGTGTTCGAGCTGTCCCGTGAGGAATGGAACGCCACCTATGACGTTCTACAGCAGGTCAAGGAGCTTCTGGACAACGGCCATTCGCCCGACGGTTATACGCTTGGCTGGAATGTGGGCCGCGTATCGAATCAAGAAATAAGCCACGCGCATTTCCATGTTATCCCGCGTTTCCGGGACGAGCCTTATGCAGGCAAAGGACTCAGGTATTGGATCAAGCAGAAGGAAAATATGCGGCCGGGCAGGAAGGAATGAACAAGAATGTACACGTATTACTCCAAGCTGGGACGAATGATCGAGGGAAAAACGCCGCTGAGTCAAGAGGGATATTATGTCCTTAGCGAAGAAAACTGCGTTACCTATAGCTCGGTAAAGCCGGAGTCGGCGGAACTGATAACGGTGGATCGATTCACGGAGGCGCTGGTTCAGGGATGCAAATCCATTATACATTCATTTGCAAACGGCCCTGATAACAAAGAAGTATACGTGTTTAACTTGAATGCGGACGAACATAGTAGCATTTTCATCTACATGAACACAATCCCGCGATTCGAGGAAACACTGGCCGGATACCGGAGCCGGTATGGAGAAAAGTATAACGACTTTGGTGAAATAAACAGTCTGAAATACAACCAAGGCGACTTCGACTTTCAATTTTGGCCGGAGGGGGAGCCGGGGCGAATCGTCGAAGCTTTCGAGACCATTGCTTATGGCGCCGATGACGCCGATGACGCCGAACAAGCGGACTTCGATGAGGAGGAGGATAAGCCGGTTTTCGCATTCGAGGCTGGCGTTATCCGAGACGGCTACTATGCGATCGCGCTGAAGGCGGTGCGTCTTCTGATCGAGGAGAATGCCTTTGCCCCTCTGAATAAAACGGAAAATTTCATCGTATTTGCATCTACGGGGAACGATTATTTGGATTATGGTACGGTCATGCGCAAAACGATTGCACCCGAGTTATTATACGGTGTGTTTCCCGATCTTAGGGAAAAAGACAGGCAATTTGAGCAAGAGTTGGATCAAATCCGCCATCTGCCCATCAGCGACTATTTGAACCATTGGATTCCAGCGGTCCATAGCTCATACACCTCGGTTTCGCCTTACCTGTACGACAAGTCCGAATACGATATATTCCTCCAGTTGGAGCGCTTCGGGAATGAACTGGCCCAGGAATGTTTGAATCGACTGGAGCAATTGGATTACGGGCGGGAGTTATCGCGGGAGGAATCGGACCTTCTGTACTACTATGCGGAGGCGCTGCATTTTTCGGGAGAGCTTACGAGAGAACAAAAGGAGCAATGTCTCGAATTGGCTCGGATGATGGGGCAAGCCGAGGATGATTTGGCGGACATCAGTAAGGAGATGGCGGAGATCGCGAGTAAGTCGTAATACTGTCATATTCAGCTTTTCTAAAGTGAAATGAGGTGCATGCTTTGTGCCGTTCATCATACGCAGCTACACCGACGGGGATCGGGAACGAGTGATCCAGCTATCCCAGTCCGTATATGCGGGTAAAACCGGCTCGTTCTCGCTAGTCGAACAGATCGACGGGAAGCGGATACTGGCGAAGGTTGTGGCGGCCGATGCCGAAACGGGCCATATCGCCGGATATGCGCTGTTGTCCGAACAGGTTGCGCCGATGATCCGTTTGCGGCTGGAGCTTAATATGGAAGAGCCATACACGGAAGCCGCTTTGGCTCACGAGTTGTACGACAACATCGAGCAAGAGGTTGGCAGATTAGCTCCTTACGCGGTCGAAGCGAGAGTATTTGCTTCCGATCCGATAGCGATTCGATTTTTCGAGCAAAAAGGCTTTGTTTGCAATCATCGGATGGAACAGCAGAAGCTGTATGTTCCCGAGGCCAATATCGAACCGTTCGCCCACACCGAGAAGGAACTGCAGCGCGATGGAATCTGGATCGGGACATTGTCGGAAGAGCGGGCGTTGAGACCGGATTGCACGGAGGAGCTGGAGAGGCTCGTACTGGAGACGTATCCGGATTTTCCGAACGAGCTGCCGACCCGTTTCCGAACGCCGAATACGGACGCCTCCTGGCTGCACCGAACGGATTTGTTAGCGGAAGCTTTTTTTATCGCGAGGCACGGAACGCGTTATGTCGGCTACTCGCAGCTTGAGCCGGGTCCGGAAGGCTCTTCGCTAGCCCAGGGGTACACGGCGGTGAGCCAGGCGTATACCAAGCGCGGCATCGCGACAGCATTGAAAATTCGCGGTATCCAATTTGCCGCACGGCAAGGCTGCGATACCATCTACACATCAAACCGTTCGAATAACGGACCGATGGGCCGGGTGAACGCCAAGCTCGGCTGGAGGGTGTTCGAAAGCGAGATGCGGATGCAGCGAATCGTGAGTTCCGGCTGCGACTCGGAATAAGCATGCAATCATTTCATGAGGAGGACGAGGACTTTGCACACACTCCATCAAAAAATAACCGACAGGCAGCCGGGCATCGTCACGTATGGAATGACGCCGCCGAAAATAACGAATACGCCGGACAAGCTTGCGGAAATCGCGCAAAAGCAAGTCGAAAGATTGAAAGGGCTGCCCCTAGACGCCCTGCTGTTATACGACATCCAGGAAGAAGCCGATCGGGTGGAGCAGGAGCGGCCTTTTCCGTTTTTGTCCGCGGTCGATCCGAACTTGTATGGCAACACGTATTTGAAGCAGTTGGACGTGCCGAAGATCATTTACCGGTGTGCGGGCAAATATTCGGAGGCGGAGCTTTCCGCTTGGATCAAGGATGGCCCGGGCGAGGAGAAGTATGCGGTATACGTTGGCGCGTCGTCCGGCAAGCAGGCGGTCCGGCTGAGATTGTCCGAAGCTTACGAGTTAAGCAGGCGACTGAACAAGCTTTTGACGTATGGGGGCGTCGTGATCCCGGAGAGACATGCGAAGCATGGGGACGAGCATTTGCGCATTGTGAGCAAGAAAAACGACGGCTGCGCCTTTTTCGTTTCGCAGGCTACCTACCACCTGGAAGCGACCAAAAATTTGTTATCCGACTATTACTACTACTGCCGGGACAAACAGCTCGAAATGGTTCCGATCTTGTTTAACTTCGCTCCTTGCGGCTCGGTGAAAACGCTGGAGTTTATGAAATGGCTCGGGATCAGCGTCCCGAAATGGCTGGAAAACGAATTGGTACATTCCCACGACATTTTGGACAAATCGGTCCAGCTGTCCCGCGCGATTTATGAGGAACTGCTCGATTTCGGGCTGGACAAAGGCATTCCGGTCGGATGCAGCGTCGAAAGCGTCTCTACCCGTAAGGTCGAGATCGAGGCGTCCGTCGAACTGCTGAAACAATTGAAGGCGGCTACGGAAGTCCGGTTGAAGGCCGCTGGTGAATAGTACAGGAGCTGCCGGTCGGCGGCTCTTTGTCGTTGTAAATAACGAAACGGATGTTTCGCTAGTTCAATTAAAACGGAACTTGCAATGGAAGCGCACATGCGAGGAATGGTAAGGTTAAGAGAGGAACTGCGGAAAGCTACTACCGCGTTGGAGGCGATTGCGATGACACATATTCAGATGGGGAACCGGGAAGAACGAGAGTACGTGCGGAGAAAGCTTATTGAATTTAACGCCCGGCATGTGCCTGACGATCTGAGGTCGGTGTACGAGGAAATCGACCTGATGATCAAGGATGACGAAGGCAACGTGATCGGCGGGCTGTTGGGCGAGCTATGCTGGAATTGGATCGAGGTGCACATTCTTTGGGTTGATCAGGCTTACAGAGGCTCCAGGCACGGGAGTAAGCTCTTGAAGCGGATCGAGGAAATTGCCCGAGACAAGCATTGTACGTTTATTAAGCTGAATACGTTCAGCTTCCAGGCTCCCGAATTTTATTTGAAGCACGGCTACCGGGAAGTGGCTGTATTCGAAGACGCCCCGCGAGGGTTTAAGCATTACTATTTTCGCAAAGACTTGAGCGCGGGCAAATAAAAATCGAGCAACGTTAGTGCGACGAATTTGCGAAACGGCCTTCGTCTTTATAGATGAAGTCGATAAGGATGGGGTGGATCGCAGGTGGACGAACAAGTGGTAAAAAGGGCCGCGGATGGCGATACCGAGGCGTTTCGGCAAGTCGTAGAGCATTATAGCAACGCGGTGTACGGAGCAGCCTACGGGATGATCGGCGATTTTCACACGGCGCAGGATTTGACGCAGGAAGTGTTTTGGCGTTCGTTCAAGTCGCTTCCCCAATTGAAGGAGACAGCGGCTGTTGGCGGCTGGTTGTATCAAATCACCCGCAACGTATGCCTGGATCATCTTCGCAAGCTTCGGCGGCAGCCAGTGCCGCTTCAGGAAACAGCGGCGATTGCGGACAGCCGCTATGAGGAAGCCTATCGCAGCCAGCAGATCCACTCCGACGTGCGCGATGCGTTACAGACGCTGGAGGAAGAGAATCGTACGGCCATTGTGCTTCAAATGTACGGTTACAGCATGGAGGAAATCGGGTCTTTTCTAGGGCTTTCCATAAAAGCTGTAGATAGCCGCTTGAGAAGAATCAGAGTCCGCTTAAAGCGCGAGCTAATGGACGCAATGGATAAGGCTGTAAGCCGAAATCGTCTCGATGCGCCTGTTTTTGCGAAAAAGGTGGTTGGCGCCTTCCTGTTTCCCAAAATGCTGCGTTTCCCGAACCCGCAAATATCCGACGAATTGATGGAACAAGTGAAACGGCGGTTTGAAGCGGGCCATCCTGGCATGACGCTCCATATTCACACCGTACGCAATTACCATGACAAGCTGAGAAAGTATATGGCGGACGGCGAAGCGCCCGATCTGATCCTGATGAACAGCGCCCGCGGCATCGAGTACGACCGGCTGGGCTATTTGGCGGATTTACGGCCTTATATGCAGCGGGATGGAGTTGCTGCCGAGCATTTTGTAAAGCCGTTTGCGGATTTGTTGACCGTGGATAACAAAGTAATCGGTGTTCCGCTCGCCGGGGCAACGATGGCCGTTTTTTTCAACAAAGCGTGGTTTGATCGGGCCGCTCTGCCATACCCGGAGGCGGAATGGACTTGGGAGACGTTCGCGGAAACGGCGCAGACGCTTATGGCGTCGCAAGGTGACCCGAAGATGTGGAAATATGGAGCGTCCATTTATTATCACACGAACATATTGGAACCGATTGTTCTTAGCAAGGGAGGAAGGTTCATATCCCCGGACGGGACGAGGTTGAAAGGGTATTTGGATAGCCCGCAAACGATAGCTGCCTTACAGTGGGTCGCCGAGCTCATTCATATCAAGAAG
The DNA here is from genome assembly GCF_003626695.1 of Paenibacillus ginsengarvi. Taxonomy (GTDB): domain Bacteria; phylum Bacillota; class Bacilli; order Paenibacillales; family NBRC-103111; genus Paenibacillus_AB; species Paenibacillus_AB ginsengarvi. The sequence goes on along the minus strand of NZ_RBAH01000040.1, from coordinate 35,008 downwards.
GCGGCGGCCCCGATGGCGGACTACGGCTTCCGGCGGCTGTTCCGGGAAGGAAAAATCGGGATGATTGTCGACTACATCGATGCGCTGCACGGCATTGCGAACATGGAGGAGCCTTTCGGCTGCGCGCCGATGCCGAAGTTTGCGGAAGGAATCCGCGTTAACGTCGCTGGCGCCGGAGGGATCGGCATCTCTTCACGGGCTGCTTTTCCGGAGTACGCCTGGTCCTTCTTGAAGCAAATGCTGCTCGAGCGCAGCGAACTGTCCGAGCAACATGCCGCCGCCGAAATCGCCGGAACCCGCGCGTTGATCCAACAATTGGGACAAACGGACGATCCGATCCGCAAAGTATTCGTAAACGAATTACAGTATGCGGTCCCGAGTGCCGGGGCGACGAACGTATTCTGGAACAGTTATTTTTCGGGTGCGGTCAATGAACGGCTTCTCGCTATCGTGAAGAACAATGAGGATGTTGAAGAAACCTTACAATGGGCGGCCGAGACAATCGACAGCAATCTCGATAGCCTAAGCCGGCTTCGTGCCTAATTTGAAGCGAAGGGCGTGAGCACATCCACATGTTCCCGGTAACACATTCCGTTTTGTCGCAGCGCGCGCTTGCAGCCGATGTAGTCCCTTCTTATGTGAGCGCTCCGGCCGAATGCAGGCTACTCGTCAAAGGGATGAACGATACGTATCTCGTCCTGGCTGAAAGAAAGCGGTTCATCCTGCGGGTGTATCGTCACGGTCATCGCACACTCGCTGATATTCGGCATGAAATCGACTTGCTGCAGCATGTATATGAAGGCGGAGGCAAGGTTGCGGTCCCCATTGTGCGTCGAGACGGTGATTACTTGACGGAGCTATCGGCGCCGGAAGGCACCCGTTACGCGGCAATGTTTACGTATGCCCCCGGCGCTTCCCGACCTCTTACGCAAGAAATGGCTGCGTTGTACGGCAAGGCCGCAGCTGAACTTCATCGGGCGATGGAGATGTTCCGCTCTGAGCACGAGCGGTACCGGATCGATACGCGGTACTTGTTAGACGATGGGACGCCCTCGATCATTCCTCTGCTCACCCATCGCGACGAAGATCGGGCATTTGTCCAACGGCTGTGGCGCTTTCTGCGCGAGAGACTGGATACGATGTCGCCTTCCTTGAAGCAGGGGCTGTGCCACGGCGATCTGAACGGAGGCAACTGTCATATCGATGACGAAGGCCAAGTCACCTTTTTCGACTTCGATTGCGAGGGGCTTGGCTGGCAAGCTTACGATCTGGCCGTGTTCAACTGGTCCGTGAGGGATAGGCCGGACAGAGAACTCGCATTGAAGCTGTGGCAAACCTATTTGGACGCCTACGGACGCGAAATGCACATAGGCGAAGCTGACTATGCCGCCATCCCTTATTTTGTAGCCGCCCGGCAGTTGTGGCTGGTAGGGCTTCATTGCCGGCATGCCGACGAATGGACATACGGCTATTTGACCGACGCCTATTTCGACCGAAGGCTGAAACTGCTGCGGGATTTGGTTCGGGAACAAGGCTGGCCGGTATAAAAAGGAGAGAACGAACTATTACCTATACGATTCGCAATTATATCCAGGAAGACGCCGAACAAATCGGCGCTTTCGCCAAGCTGCTTGAACTGGCGTACCGCTACAATCGCGATTTCGAGCCCGCCAACATCTTTTGCGCGGTTAACGGAGAGGGCCGGATCGGCGCCGTCGGCCATCTGGAGCCGTCCGAATCGTTCGCTTTCATTGCGTCGGACGCGAAGCCCGCCGATTACGTGTACAGGCTGAGCCTTGACACGGCTTTTAACGACGAAGTTCCTGTCCCCGCAGATGTCGAAAGCCGTCTGATCGATCGGCTGCTCGAGCGGGCCCGCGAGATGAAAGCGCCGTATCCCGGCAAGCGGCTTCGCGTGTGCCGCTATTTTCGGGCGGATGATGTGGAGGATATCGATCTGTACTTGTCCAAAGGGTTCCTACACTATGACAGCCACCATATTATGCGGCGCGATCTGAACGAGCCGATCCCGGAGTACGCGCTTCCGGAAGGCGTCCGAGTTCGGCACTGGACGATGGATACGCCCGAGGAGCAGCTCCAGTACCAGCGAGCGGAGTCCCTGGCCGGAGAGGGCGATCCCCGCCATGAGGCATGGACGCTCAACCGGCTGAGATGGTACAAGGCGGGCCCGGAGTGGGATACGTTCACCGCCTTTGCGGACGGGCAGCCGATCGGAAGCGTCATGACATGGGGAATCTCGCCAAGCAGAAGCGCGACCGAAAATATATTCGTCGTACCGGCCTGGAGACGGCAGCGGATCGCCAGCCATTTGATCGCCCATGCGATGCGCTTTGTGCAAGCGCGCGGGAAGTCGGAGGTAACGCTTGGCGTATACGGGGACAACAAGCGGGCGATTGCTTTGTACAAAAGCATGGGCTACAAACTGATCTACATCAACATGGGCTACGGGTTCGACGTGTGACGAAAATACAACAACCGGCAAGGCTGTCCATGGCAGTCTTGTTTCTCTTTTTCCCCGTAGTCAATCAATTCTATTTCTGGTAGACTTGTAGTTACAGTATTCGATAAGGTACGACGTGAATATACATATTCCATTACCGATCAAGATGGAGGGAAAGACAATGAGTTTTTTTGGGAAAATGAAAGAAGGGGCAGCCAAAGCGGCGGAGAAGGCAAAAGAAACGGTCGAAGTCACCCGGCTTAACGCCCAGATCAGCTCGAAGCGGAAAGAAATCGAGAAATTGCAGATCAGCATCGGGGAATCGGTGTACCAGGCTTTTTTGGCGAGCGATCTTTCCGGCTCGGAAGAGACGGTCGTCGCACTGTGCGCGCAAATTACCGAACGGCACCAGGAGATTGCGGTCATCGAGCTGAAAATTCGGGAAATCAAAAACGAGAAAACGTGCGTATGCGGCGCCGAGCTGGCGGCCGATACGAAGTTCTGCCCGTCATGCGGCCATAAATTCGAAATTCCAGCTCCGAAGGCTGAGCTGGCGGAAGGGGACGAGGCGCCGGCTCTCGAAGAGGCGGCAGAAACGAAGCTTTGCTCCAAATGCGAAGCGAAGCTTGAGCCGGGAGACCGCTTCTGCGGATCGTGCGGCACGTCTGTTGCTTAACCGAAATGAAGGGAATGGAAAGTGAAGTCTCGCCCGGTTTTGGCGAAGGCTTCGGCATAACAACGTTTAACGCCCGCAGGCCGATCGGCTCGCGGGCGTTTTTTGCGTTATTTGCTTTTCGCTTCGGATATAGCTTTGTTGATTTTTTCTTCCGCCTGCCTTAGCATCGTGTTCACATCGGTTCCACTGCCGATCATGGCGCCGAATTCTTTGTCGAGGATCGACCCGGCGTTGACTAGCGGAGCCATTTTGACGTTTAACGCAGGGGCCGTTGCGAACTTGTTGTGGAACAGCGCTTTGAAGTTTTTGCCCTTCGCCTTGCTTTCTTCTCCCAGCGTAGCGCTTATTTTCTCATTCGTCAGGATCGTCGGGCGGCCTTCCTTGCTGGCGGCGAGTTGAACCTCGTCGGTGAGCAGCCCGGTGACGGCGAGAAACGCCTGCTCGGCTTTTTTGTTCACATTGCTCACGAAATAATAAATCGTGTTCGCCTGGAACCCGATTCCCGGCTTGTCGGAGAACGTCGGGGCGGAGACGATGTCCCAGTTGAAGTCTTTCTCGTTCTCGAACCGCCCGTACCCGGACATCGGCGCGATCACCATGGCGATGTTTTTGTCTTTATAGAAGGAGTTCAGCTCGTTGTCGCCGTTGAACGTTCCGGCCGGCTTGTTGTCCACGATATCGTAGAAGCTTTTGTACAGTTGGAACAGCTTCTGGTACTCCGGGCTGTTCACCGACGCTTTATCGCTTTTCGCGTCGATCAGGGACAACGACAGCTGATTTTCCACAATCATATTGCTGGTGAACAGCCCCATGCCGCGATAACTGATACCATCGACCTTCCGGGTCATTTGCGTGGCCAGCTTGGCTGTTTCGTCCCATGTCATTCCGTCCTTCGGATAGGCGACCCCGAATTTATCGAATATATCCTTGTTGTAGAACAGGACGACCGAATTCGTATATTTCGGAAGCCCGTAGAGCGCGCCGTTTTCCGAAGCGTTTCGGAGCGACTCGATCGTCGAGCTGTCGATGCGGGACAGATCGTATTTATGTTTTTTGACGAGGTCCGTCAGATCGTATTGGAGCTGGAACGGAATGACGTTGCTGTTCATGCCGGCGATCGAGGTAATCACGATGTCCGGCGCGTTTCCGCTCATCACCATATTGTCCAGCTTCGCCTGCGTTCCCGAGATCATATAGTTCAGCTTGTAGTTCGGATACTTCGCCTTGATCGGTGCTTCCATCGTGCGCTGGAATTCTTCTTGGGTAATGGAGGCGACAATGGAGTAGATGGTCAGCTCCGCGGCCTCGTTTTGCATTTTTGACTGAACCGGCTGTTCGTTCGGTGCCGGTTTGGCGGTGCCGGAAGAGCCGCCGGCGCATGCCGGCAGGAGCGATAAACATAAGGCTGCGGCGATCCACGGCACCCGTCCGGCCGATTTACTTTTTGTCCGATTCATCCGTTCATTCCCCCTGTATATGGATGCTGGTATACTGAAAAGGTAACCCCTTACCCCTCGGCACCTCTAATTATTGTGAAAGCGGTACCATAAGTAAATAGAGAAAAAAAAGAAAACATGGAATTTTGTTTGCCCCGATACGGATCGAACATAAATCCATATACGCCGTTTTATTTTCCATTCTAACGGTATCGCGGGGCATCTATAATAACGTTACGGAACAGGAGAGATCGATCATGGACAATGCCTTTTTCTCTCGATTTCATCCGCGGGTTATCGGCGTGCTGCGGCGTGACCGCGAGTTTTGGCTGTCCCAGTCGAAGGATGGGCGCACGGCGTCGTACGAGTCGACATCGCTTAGAAATTTCATGTTCGTCACCTGCGGTGCCGGAACGGTAACCGTAAACGGCGCCCTTCATCCGTTATCCGTCGGTTCCGTGTTTTATTTTCCATATCGCAGCAAATGTCAGGTCGCTTACACGTCGGAGCAGCCGATGCAGTTTTATTCCGTGCATTACGATTACAAGCTGATCGAATGGGACGGCAGCTCCGTCACTTGTCTCGATCCTCAGGAAAACAGCCTTCCGCTGCCGATCGTCACGCAGGTAAGCGAGATCGAGAGCTTTGCTGTGCAGATGAAACGGCTTTACGATCTATGGCAGCAAAAGGACGCGGACTACGAGTGGCAGGCGAGGCTGTTATTTCTCGGCATCGTCGACGAGGTGCGCAAGCTGTACGCGCAAAAAAACGAAGGCGATCTCGTTCGCCGGGCGATCGTCAAAACGATGGATTACATCAAGCATCACTACGCCGAGCCGCTGGAGCGGGAAGAGCTGGCGGAGGTCGCCGCGCTGTCGATGAGCTATTTTTCCGTTATGTTCAAAAAAGTAGCCGGCTGCACCCCGACGCAGTACATTACGAAAATCCGGCTCGACAAGGCGCGGCAGCTTCTGCAAACGAGCAGTCTGACCGTGTCGGAAGTGGCCCGGGAAGTAGGCTTTCAAGATCCGCTTTATTTCGCCAGAGTATTCGCAAGCCATACGGGTATGCCGCCGCGGGAGTATCGCAAAGCGTAACGGCCGCAGGCGCGGTACGGCTTTGGAACGGGCCGGCTATCCGAGCGTGCGGATCGGCATAAGGAGGTTATACCGTTGCAGTTGAATCGCACGGAATGTTCTATACTCATAGTCGGCGCTACATTTGCCGGTCTCGGGGCGGCGCTCGCCGCACTGGAGGAAAACCGCGATGTCGTTGTCGTCGAACGGACCGCTCTGGTCGGGCGGGAATTTATCGAGGCGTTTCGTCCCGGCTCGGAGTGGACGCCGCCGGTTACGAAGCTTGGGCAGTTGTTTCGGGAAGCGCTGATGCAGCGGGGGCTGATGGAGGAAGCCGGGCCGGCCCATCTTCCGGCGCTCCATCCGCTGCTCTGCTCGCTTGTGAAGGAGAACGGGCTGAAAGTCCGGTTTTTGACGGAAATCGTGGATGTGACAAGGCGCGGCGACCAGTACGAGGTAACGCTTCATGACGCTTCCGGCTGCGGCACGCTGGCCGCTGACACGATCGTGGATACGACGTCGCAGCGGCTCACATCGCCGGGGCAACCGGCCGTACCCGGGCGGAAATGGATTCGTGCATACCTGTACAATACCGATATCCGGGATGCGGTGTTGCCGGAGCAGATCGACGAGATGATGACGGTATGCAGGGGCCGTTACCGCTCCGAGGTCATCCTGCGAGTGGAGGCCGCCCCGGAGGACGGTTGGACCGAAGTGCGGCGGCGGTTGTTCGCCTATTGGCAGGCGCGGCCGGAGCGCTGGAAGCCTTGGACGATCGCCGCCGTGGCGGGAGAGTTCGAGTCGGATGTTCCTCCAGGGCCCCACGTACAAAACGACGGTCTGATCTGGCTTCCCTCGGAAGCGTATGCGAATCCGCTGAATGCGCTCGATCAGGGCTACGACTATTATAAGAAGGCGGTGGGACAACGCGATGCTGCCACTATCGAGTAAACAGGTTCCTCATAGTGTTTCGTCCGGGGCGGCGGACCGCTATGATGTTATCGTCGTCGGCCTCGGCACGGCAGGCGCCATAGCTGCGATCGCGGCGGCCAGGAAAGGGCTGAGCGTGCTCGGCATCGACCGGCATACGAGCATGGGCGGAGCCGGTACGGCCGGAGGCGTAGTCGGTTATTATTTCGGCACGCGGGGCGGACTGTACGAGGAGATCGACGCGAAGGTCCCGGCGACGGAGAAGGACGTATTCACCCCTGCGTTCGGCGTTAATGTCGAAGGCAAGCAATACGTATTCGAGCGGGAGGCGGCGCTGGCCGGAGTCGATATTCGCTACGAAACGACGGTGCTCGGCGTGAAGCTGGAAGGCCGGACGGTCACCGGTCTGGAAGTCTTCTCGGCCCGGCGGGGGCGGTACGCCGTCGCAAGCGGCGTCGTGATCGACTGCACGGGCAATGCGGACATTTGCCGGCTCGCCGGCTGCGAGCTGCGCGGCGGCCGCGAGTTCGACGGCCAGCCCCAGCCGTTCTCGAACGCTTTGTTCGGATTCGATAAAGACCGGGTCCGCGCCTTCTATACCGATTCGGGATACGTATTCCCGGAAAATCCGGACAGCATGTCGGCGGCGATCGTCAATTCCGCGCTGCTCTCCACGCATTTGAAGGAACAATATAACGAGGAGAATCGGTTCATGCGGATCGCACCGCAGCTCGGGGTGCGCGAGAGCCAGTTCATCGTCGGCGAGGACAACGTGACGCTTGACCGGTTTTTACAAGAGGGTTATTCCCGCGAACCGCTCTTCATGGCGTATTCCAATCTCGATAACCACAGCAAGGACGTCGCCTTCGAAAGCGGGCTGCAGCGGGACTGGACGGTGGCGGCAAGCTTGTGGGGGCTGAAGTTCACTGTGCCGATTCCGCTCGGGGCGCTCATCCCGCGGGGCTATGACGGACTTCTAGCTGCGGGGCGCTGTCTCGCGGTCGATCACGATATGGCCTCGTGCGTACGGATGAAACGGGATATGCAAAAATGCGGGGAGGCCGCGGCCTATGCCGCTTACCTCGCCGTAACGAAGAAGGTCCGGCTGAAGGAGGTGCCGTATGCGGAGCTATCGCAACTGCTTCGCGAATCCGGCTGCCTGTCGGAGCGGGACGAGGTGTATTTCGAGCACAGAGTGGCCCACGGGGAGCAGCAGAGCGGACCGATTCGCTGGATGAGCGATATCCGCGAAATCCGCGAAGCACTGTCCGGCACGAAGCCGGGCGTGGCGATCTGGTCCGCGAAGTTGCTGGGCGAAGCGATCCGTCCGAAGCTGCTCGGGTGGATGGACCGAAGCGAGCCGGAGCATTTGCGCAAGCACAGCGCGATGGCGCTGGCGCTGATGGGGGCTGCGGAAGCCGCGCCCGTGCTGAGGGAAATGGCGCGGGAGCGGGACCCGTTCGTGCCGCTCACGAGCCTCAAGTATAATCAGGCGCGCGGCTATGCGGCGGTTTATTTGCTCGGCAGGCTGGCGGACCGGGAGGCGATTCCCGAGCTGATCGCGCTGCTGCGGACGCGGGAAGGCTTTTCGTTTATCGACGCCAATCGAGAATTTTTGTCCGACGAGACCGATCTGCGCTTCCAGTACGTCTCTTATGCGCTTATGGCGTTAGCCGCGATCGGCGACCGCCACGAGGATGCGCGGCCCGTGATCGCCGAGGCATTCGAGCAGTATAGGCAACAGCTAGACGGCTCTCTGGTCATTTCGTTCAAAGGCAGCTCGGAAATCCGCAACGTGATGGACGATAAAATCCGGCTGCTTATCGGCAAGACGCTTCAGCGTTGGGGGACTCCCGTTTTGAAGTCCTGATGGGCACGGCTCTGCGTTAGCGATGGGAGTTTATCCGTCGCCTGCGCAGAGTTTTTTTCTGCTGTGGTACCGGCTGTGCTTGGAGTATGATTGCTGGCGGGCGCCGGAAAGTAAGAGTCTTTCGAGCGCGTTATATCGGCCGGAATAGGGAGTGGCTTGGAGATAGCAGCTTGTAGGGGCTTTTATTTGGTGCCGAAATCCTGCTGCGAGGTTATTGTGCCGGGAATAAGAGTCTCCAGAACACTCTATTTCTTCAGAAAGACTGCTTTTGACAAAATAGAAGTCCCGAAAGACCGCTATCGCTATGACTCTGTAGCCCTTCGCGTGCAGCAGCATGCCCAAACCCGCCCAAGCTGACGCAGCAGCTTCAGCGTTTTCTGGGCCTAAGCGTGATGATGCCCTCAGCATCGTTATCGTCACCGGTTGGCCGGATCAGGCGGCCTACGTCCGGCGGATGCTGGATTTCGGCGTAGTTGCGTTCAATATCGGCGCGGATCGATTCGAGCAGATGCAGGGCATAGCTTCTATCGTCGTCGCCGGGAATCCGGCGGAGCAGCTCTTCAAGCCGCTTCATTCGCGTTTCCGTAACGAATCTCATAGTCTCGGTCTCCTTACTTGGCAGCTGATCCTATACCATTCGGGGGGCCCCGGCCATTTGGCGCCGCTGCACCCGAGCATTTCCAGCAGTTCGTAGATTTGAACTGAAGCCGGAAATTAGGTACGATAGCTAAAAAGGCGGTAGCGGAGGGATCAAACGCATGAAAATAGGAAGAGAGATTTGGAGCTGGGTCCGGTCGATCGGCATTGCCTTCGTTTTTTCACTATTGATCGGCGTCTTCGTGTTTCAACCTTTTAAGGTGGAAGGGCATTCGATGGACCCGACGCTGCACGACCGGCAGCGGATGTATGTGTCCAAGCTGTCTCATACGCTTTCCTATTTACCGTCGTACGGAGATATCGTCGTCATCGACAGCCGCGTCGGCCGCGCGCGGTCGGTTGTGGACGACCTGCTGGATAACCCGCTCGTCAGCCTGTTCTCGGGCGATCAAGGCCGCATTTTTTATGTGAAAAGAGTGATCGGCAAGCCTGGCGACCTGATCGAAATCAAGGACGGCCAGCTGTACCGGAACGGGGAACAGCTAAACGAGCCGTACATCAAGGAAGAGATGAATATGACGGCAGCCCGCGGCTGGAACGTGCCGGACGGCCATCTATTCGTCATGGGAGACAACCGGAACAACAGCAGAGACAGCCGGGATATCGGATTTGTTCCGCTCGATCACGTGCTCGGAGAGAAGCTGTTCTAAATGCGTTTGGCTGAAAAAAGGATGCGAAAACGTACAAGCTACCTCAAAATGCCGCTATATGCGGCATTTTGCCGTTCTACGGCTCGTCCGCGTTTGCGCCGTGCTGGCGGAACTGCCCCGGCGTCAGCCCGGTTTCTTTTTTGAACTGATGGCTCAAGTAGTGGACGCTCGTATACCCGAGCTTCTCGGCAAGCGACTCGGGCTTCTCCCCCCGCAGCAGCCCTTGCTTCGTTTGCCGGATTCGCTCCGCGATTAAATACGCCTTCGGATTTTTGCCGAGCTCCCGGCGAAAAACGTCGGTGAAGTAGCTCGGGTTGTAGCCGCACAGACGGGCAAGCTCCGATACGGTCCAGCTTCGGCCCGGCTGCTCGCGCATGGCGTCGAGCGCGGGCGCGATCCGGCTTTTTTCCGCCTCCTGCGGACTTTGGTCCGTGAGCTGCCGGATGATCGAGCCGAGCAGCTCCATGAGCAGCGCCCGGAGCATAACCGGGAAGCCGGGACGCTCCTGGCGGTACTCGTTCACGATCCGCATCAGCAAAGGCTCTTGGCCGTGCGCCGTAAAGCGGTGCGGAACGGATACCTCGCCATACCCGGGCAAGCTGATCGCGTATGCGGCGGCTGGCAGGGAAACGTCCAGGACCCGGTAATCGCGAATACGGGGAGCGGGATGGATCGGAACCGGGGAACCCGCATTCCACGAGAAATGCAAGCTGAAGTAGTCGGTCCCGGCCTCTGCGGACAGCAGATGGGGACAGTCCGGGCCATAAAACAGAAAATCGCCCGCGGCAGCCTCGAATCGTTCGGAGCCGAGCAGCAGCGCCGCATGGCCGGAGGCGACATAATACATCTGATAGTCCGGTATAAGCCGCGGTCCCCACTGGGCTTTGTAATCCGTCGCCGCCCTGCTCGCAAAATTGACGGTTGGAGTCATCTCGTGCCAATCCCCGATCAACAAATAGCCAGCCTCCCGCCCGATCTGGAAAAAATGCAATAAAGTCGTGGAACAAATGCAAATACTCGCCGCTTCCGATGCCTTAAGCTTAAAGCGTAAACGATTCCATGTAAAGAAGGGGCGGGAAGCCGATGCTTAGCGAGGGGCAGATCAAGGAGTTCGATACGAACGGTTTTTTAAAGGGCGGGGTTGTGCTCGGAGAAGACGAGGTGGAGACGCTCCGCGAAGAGCTGGAGAAGGTGATGGACGGCAGGTCGGTGAAGCGGCCGGTGCTGAATCGCAATATGCGCGAGTCGGAGTCGAAGCTGTACGACAATATGAAGATGAGCGTGGACGAGAAGGTCGTACAGGTCGTCAACATATGGATGGCGAGCGACGCATTTTACCGTCATGCTTGCCACTCGGTCATAACCGAGGAGATCGCCCAACTGTGCCGGACCGATACGCTGCGGATTTGGCATGATCAGGTGCAGTACAAACCCCCGCTGTCCGGAGGGCCGACCGGCTGGCATCAGGATCATCCGCTCTGGCCGATCATTCAACCCGCCGAGCTTGTGAGCGCGTGGGTAGCGCTCGACGACGCGGTAATCGAGAACGGCTGCATGTGGATGGTGCCCGGCAGTCACAAATGGGGCAATCAGATGAAAAATATGGCGACCACGCCGGAGTTCAAGCCGTATGCGAAAGATCCCGGACAGCTTCCGGAAGGCGCGGCCGTAGAAGCCGTTCCGTTCGAGATCAAGAAAGGGCAGGTCGGCTATCATCACTGTTTGACGTGGCACGGCAGTCCGCACAACCGCTCGACGATGAAGCGCAGGGCGATCGCCGTCCACTACATGCCGGGTTATACGCGGTATGAGCCTGCCGGCGGCCATGTCATGAACGACTATGTAGAAGTCGGCCCCGGCGATATTTTGGCGGGCGAGCATTTTCCCGTCGTTTATCGCAAAGTTTGATTGTTACCGGTCACGAAAGACGAAGCGCTGCCTCAGAGGGGGAGAACTTCGTCTTTTTTTCGGCGGATGCAAACATTTTCCGTCAAAATCGCGCCTCGAAACGCTTGCATACGAACAAATATTCCGTTAAGTTGGTAGTAGTGGTTCAAATCTATTATTTGGCAATCCGGGAAGGTGAGAGAGAGTCATGCAGCAAGTGGTAACGGAATACAAGGACGTGGCGTACGGTCCGCACGAGCGTAATGTACTGGACGCTTACTTAGTCGGAAGCGAGGAAGCGCCCGCTCCGGCCGTAATCTTTTTTCACGGGGGCGGTTACGTAGGCGGAGACAAAGGCGGGGTTGTCAGCACGAAGCTGATGCAGGAATGCCTAGCAGCGGGTATCTCCGTCCTGTCGGCCAATTACCGGTTCATACAGAAACATCCGTTCCCGGCCCCGATGGAGGACGGTACCCGGGCGATCCAGTTCGTCCGGCACATGGCGGCGCAGTGGCATATCGATCCGGCGCGGATCGCGTCGAGCGGATCGTCCGCAGGCGGGCATATAGCCTTGTGGAACGCCCTGCAAGGCAGTTTGGCTAAGCTTGACAGCCAAGACCCTGTGGAGCGCGAGTCGAGCGAGGTGACCGCTTTTGTCGGCTTCGGCACCCAGGTGTCCAAAGACCAGCGGTTTTACGAGGGGATCTACGAAGGGCCGCATATTCAGCCGAATCTGGCTATGTTCTACGGCGTCGATTCCGTCGAGGAGCTGTACCGGCCAGAGGGACTGAAGCTGATGGAGCGGGCATCGGCGATTACGTACATGTCGGACAAAGCGCCGCCGCTGCTTATGCAGTACGAATTCGAGCTCGATCTGCCGCGTATTCCGGCGGAAGCGCCGGTCAGCGAAGTGATCCATCATCCGATGCATGCTTATGTGCTCAAGCAAAGGTATGATGCGCTAGGCAAAACGTTCGTCTTGCGGCATAAAGCCGATCCGCTTCGCCCGGGCGAGCTGGCGCGTTTCGTGCTGGACAGCTTCAAGTAGCGCATAGCTTATCCGGTCTTGTAAAGGAATTATATTTCATACATACGTGCAAGCTGTGGAATGTTTATCCGCAGCTTGCGCAACTATGTTATAATGTCAAAGCGATACTATGCTGGAAGACAGAAGGAGATTTGCGAGATGAGCGACCGCCGCACCGTTCTGCTAGTAGACGGCATGGCGCTATTATTCCGCGCCTATTATGCCAGCGCCTATAGCGGATATATCAAAAGAACAAGCGCCGGCCTGCCTACAAATGCAGTGCACGGCTTCGTCAAATATTTGCTCGATGCCGTCAACCGGTTTAAGCCAACGCACGTCGTATGCTGTTGGGATATGGGGAGCACGACGTTCCGCACTGAGATGTACGGGGACTACAAAGGGAACCGCGAGGCCCCTCCGGAAGATTTGATCCCCCAGTTCGACCTGGTCAAGGTAGTTGTCGACAGCTTCGGGGTGCCGAACGTTGGACTACGAGGTTACGAGGCGGATGATTGCATGGGCACGCTGGCCGAGCGTTATGCGTCCGAACAGGCACATGTATTCGTGCTGACCGGCGATCACGACCTGCTCCAGATCGTTGCTCAGCGGGTTCATGTCGTCATTATGAAGAAGGGCGCCTCCAATTACGCCGTCTACGACGAAGCGGGATTGCTTGAGGAGCGGGGGCTGACGCCGCGGCAGGTGATTGAACTGAAAGGGCTGACCGGCGATACGAGCGACAACTATCCCGGCGTCAAAGGGATCGGGGAGAAAACGGCGATGAAGCTGCTGAGCGAATTCGGCGACATCGACGGCATTTTGGCCGCGCTGGACTCGGTATCCGCAAGCGTGCGCAAGAAGATCGAGGCTTCGCTCGATATGCTGCACCTGTCCCGCGATCTGGCTACGATCCGCTGCGACGTTCCGATCGAATGCCCGCTGGACGGCTGTGTCTGGTCGCCGGATTTCCACCGGCTGCGCGAGAAGTTCGAGGAGCTGGAGTTCAAGGGACTGGCGCAGCAGATCGGCTGATGCTCCCGCGGCCCACAATCGCCGGCTCCGGCTGCAAGCCGCGGGGCGCGCTGCACAACTTTTTTACCGAAAACTACATAACCAGATGCTGGAGGGTTAACTATGCCGGATATGCTCGTGAAACTGTATGAATTGCCTGAAAAAACGACGATTATCAACAAGCTGGCCGAGGAAGGAATCGTCATCCGCCGCGGACTGGCGCCGGAGAAGCATATTGTGAAGGAATGGGTAAGCGGCACGTTCAGTAAGCACTGGGAGAGCGAAGTAGACGTGGCGTTTTCCCGTTCCCCGGTTTCGTGTTTTATCGCAACCCAGGACGGCAAAATCGTCGGCTTCGGCTGTTATGAAGCTACTTGCAAAAACTATTTCGGCCCGACCGGCGTCGATCCAGCCATGCGGGGCAAGGGGGTTGGCAAAGCGCTGCTGCTTGCCTGCATGCACGGCTTGTACGACGAAGGCTACGCCTATGCGATTATCGGCGGCGCGGGTCCGACGGAATTTTACAACAAAACGGTCGGCGCGATTCCGATCGAGGGCTCGGTGCCGGGCGTATACAAGGGCATGCTGAAATAGGACTAGCGAAAGCAGCGCCTTTGCTGCCAAACGGCCTGTGACAAGAAGGGGAAAATGCCCCTTCTTTTTTTGCGTACAGATGTCCTTCTGTCCGGGGGAACGTTCATGCCCGACTTAGGACGTGGAACAAAACCGACTAATAGACTGGTTTCCATCCCTACCGGTTTCCGCTATGATAAAGATATAGATACAGACACAGACAGAGCAGTTATTTGCAGGAAGGAGGCCTAGTAGTGGCCAAACGATTGTATCCGTACTTGCGGGAATGGGACAGCCGGTTGTTTCGCTGGTGCAACCGCTCGATCCGTCATGCCGCGTTGGACCGCATGTTCGGATGGCTGACGCATCTGGGGGGAGCCCTATTCACGATCTCCTTCGTACTGGCGACCGTCCTGTTCGCCTCGGAGCCGTGGAGAAGCGTCGGCTGGAAAAGCCTTGTTTCGCTGGCCGTCAGCCATGCCGCTGTAGCCATTATCAAAAGAAAAGTGGACCGGACCCGGCCGTATATGGCGCTAAGCGAGGTGATCACCGGCCCGAAGCCGCTAAAAGATCCTTCCTTTCCGTCCGGTCATACGACCGCTGTTTTTTCGATTTTCGTACCGTTTGCCCTTGCCTCGGTTTGGCTGTCTCTGCTCGTCATTCCGATGGCGGCTACGGTAGGCATGTCGCGCATGTACCTCGGGCTTCATTATCCTTCGGATTGCTTGGCCGGCTGCCTGATCGGCACCGGCGTATCGATAGTAGCCGCCGCCGTCCTATGAGGGGAATGGCGATAACGGCGAGGAGGAGCGGACGATGCGGCAACGAAACGGAGCGATTGTCATCTTGTGCGCCGGTTACGGCGACGGGCATGTGCAAGTATCGAGAACGCTGAAGCGCAAGTTCGGCGAGCTTGGCTTCGGCAATGTGCGGATCGTCGATCTGTTCCGCGAGGCGCATCCGGCGATGGACGCATTCTCGAAGTTTTTGTACGCCCGGAGCCCGGCTTGGTCGGAGCTTGGTCTCGATTACTACGGCTGGAGCTATTACCTCACCCGCGATATGAAGACGGGCGGCATGATGTCCAAATGGCTCGGCACGTTCGGCCTGCATAAATTGACGGAGGTGCTGGACGGGGACCGCCCGCTTGCGCTCATCAGCACGTTTCCGTTCAGCGGCGTGTTCGAGCATGTCCGCCGGAGCGGCATTGCGGTTCCGACGTTTACCGTCATAACCGACTTTACACTGCATAACCGGTGGCTGAGCTCGACCCCGGACCACTTCTTCGCCGCAACCGAGGATTTGAAGCGGGCGATGATGGAGCGGGGCGTTCCCGGGAGGCGCATTACGGTGACCGGCATCCCGATTCGCGATGCGTTCTATGAGACTGGAGAGGCGGCCGAGAAACCGACGAGCAGCGGCGGCAATGTGCTGATTATGGCCGGCGCGTTCGGGGTGCTGCGCGATATCCGTTCGATGGCGGCGCGGGTGCTCGAGCTTGGCGAAGCGAGCGTTACGATTGTTTGCGGCCGCAACGAGCCGCTAAAACGCGAGTTGGAAGCATGGTTCGGCGCTGAACGGCGAGTCGCCGTTTACGGGTATGTCGAGCGGGTCGACGAGCTGATGCGATACGCCTCGTGCATGATTACGAAGGCGGGGGGCGTTACATTGGCCGAGGCGATTCAGATCGGTATTCCCACGCTCATCTACAAGCCGTTTTCCGGGCAGGAGAAGGAGAATGCCATCTATCTCGAGCAGCAAGGCTTTGCCCGCATAACGTACAATATGAATCAGCTCGCGGACCAGGTCAACCTTATGCTGGAGCGCGGCCGGATGGGGTGGCCGCGGACGAACATCCGGCCGCCGGGAAAAGCTGCGGGCGACATTGCCGACCGCGTCATACGCTCGATCGGCGCATCGATTGCCGAGCCCGTTCCCGCCGGCGCTTCATTCGATCCCCATTCAGGCTGGAGGCCCAAGTAAACATGACATCATCCGCCCGCTCTATATGGACGCCTCATTTCAAACGTCTGTCGGTCATGCTGTTTGCGATCGAATTTGTCCGCAGCGCTCTTCTGATTTCGTTTTTGCCCGCTTATGCGGCCGGTCATCTCGGCATCTCGCTTGCGGCTGTCGGCTTGGCCGTGTCGATTCATTATTTGGCCGATACAGGCGTCAAGGTGGCGGCCGGTTATTTGTTGGACCGGTTTTCGTCCCGTCTCATGCTTCATCTGGCGTTTGCCGCCTCGCTAGCCGGGCTGTGGGCCGTCTTCTTCGCCGGGACGCCCTGGCTGCTTGTTGCCGGCGCGGTGCTGCTCGGTATCGGAGCTTCCCCGGTATGGCTCATCTGCCTCAGCTCGATTCGGGAGCAGCAGCGCGGCTCGCAGATGGGCGTCATTTATACCATATGGCTGACCAGTCTCGGGGCCGGGCCGATCGCGCTGGGCTTTGTGCTGGACCGGGGGTACACCATATCGTTTATACTGCTGCTGGCGCTGCTGGCGATCGGCTGGGGGATTGCGTTCCTTACCCGCTTCGAGACGGGCCAGCCGCTCGCTTCGATGCCGCTGAAGCAGCAGCTGGCGCAGCTAAAGGGCAGGCTTGTGTTAATGAAACCCCTCGTTCCCGGCATGATCGTGCAAACGGCGGCCGCCGGTTTGCTCGTGCCCGTGCTGCCGACGTTTGCGACGAACCGGCTCGGTCTGGACTATTCCGGTTATTCGCTCGTTCTGATCGTAGGCGGTATCGTCACAGCAGCCGGACTGATCCCGATGGGGCGGCTATCCGACCGATGGGGGCACAGACGGTTTCTCGTCGCCGGATTTTTCGGTCTCGCCGCCGCGCTCGTGATGCTGCTCTCCTCCTCGGGTTTGCCGTCCGCGATGCTGCTGGCGTCGATGCTTGGCTTGTCGTACGCGGTCGTGCTGCCGTCGTGGAACGCCGTCTTGTCCTCCTTCGTGCCCAGCGAGCAGAAAGGTACTGGCTGGGGCGTTCTGTCCAGCATCGAAGGAATCGGCGTTATGGTCGGCCCTGCGGTCGGCGGCTGGGTCGCCGGACAGTTCAACGAAACGGTGACGGTTGGGGTAAGCGCCGGCTTGCTCGCTATCATCGCCATCTTTTATTTGCTCGTTCCGAAGCGCAGGCTGCTGCCCGGCCAGGCGGACGAAAGCGGAGCCGCCTGAGTCGGCCATAGGGTCGGAAAGATCGGCTTAGCGAGGCGATCGCGCCTGCTGGTACTAGCCGCATCTATAGATAGCGGAACGATTTTTCCGCTATTGCGGGGGCTGTTCACCAAAAGGACCGTCAGGCTACTCCCTGGCGGTCTTGTTTTGTTGCGGATGGGACGCGAGCCGCTTATCAGTCGACCGGATACTCGTCGCCGGCTTCGTCGTGCGTATCATGCTCGCCCGGATAGCCGCCGCGGTCGAGCCCCTCGTGCAGGTCGCGGTTTTCGTAGGCGAAGGCGCTCGTCGATCGCTGATCGGCGCGCCACGGCGAGCTTTTGCCCAGTGTTTCGCGTTCCAGGTCGGCGCCGTACGGGCCTTCCGGAAATTCCTCGGCTGTCAGATCGTTGCGCTGCGACTCCACGGTTGCGAGATCGGTATACTCGCTCCGCTCCTCCTGCAAAAAGCCTTCCTTCGTTTCAAGTTCATTCTCGTGTCCGGACATGCGTTCATCCTCCTTGGAAGCCTATCTTAATTCCATTGTTCCTCGGGGACGGCTTTTTTATTAGTAAGCTCGTATCGCAATACGCCTAGGATAGGGTATACTATTAATAGTTAATAATTATTTACAGTTCAAATATTTTAATTATGTGAGTTCTTTGTTCAAAAGCGTTTGCTTTTTTTCGGGCGGAATGATTAAATGTAAAAGATTAATGGGCGTGAACGATAGAGGTGTATGCGATGCTGAACGAGAAGAAGAAACAATTGTCCGAGCTGTATGCGACCCACATTACCCGGTTCGTGAGCGGCTTTACGAAAATACTCGCTACTTACGATTTGACCGACTCGCAATATTGGCTGCTGCAAATTGTCGAGAAGGAAGGACGCAAAACCTGCTCGAGCTTAGCGGAAACGATGGACATTACGCTGTCGGCCGTAACGAATCTGTCCAACAAGCTGGTCAAAAAAGGGCTGATCGAGCGGATCGTGCCGGAGCATGACCGGAGGACGACGTTTCTGCAAATTACGGAGCAAGGAGAGCGTATCATTCAGCAAATGATAGACCGGTACACGGTCGTATCGGAAGGCATGTGGACGAGCTTTACCGAGGAGGAGCTTGATCTGCTCATCTCCTCGTATCGCAAAATGGTGACTAACCTGGAGCAGGCGGCGAACAAGCGGGACGTATAACAAGGCAACGGCCGGGAGCCTTTGCAAGCGACGCCGTCATAAGCGGATAACGACCGAACAGCCCCGATGCGGGCGCACCGGAGCGTCGATAGACGGTTTCTTAAGCAAGCTAAATATCGGTAAAATTAATCATGCCGACCACTTCGGTCAAAAAGTTGCGCAAGTCTTCCGCGTCCTCCTCGGACAGCTTGAAGACGTATTCCAAGTAGCCGGCCTCCTCCAGATCGTCGGGGCCGATAATTGCCGTTTTGCCGGATTGGATGTCGGTAATAAGCTGTTTGCCGTAAAACCGGCTTGTCGTCGTGAGCGCGAGATCGAACCGCTGCAAGGACGGGGATATGAAGCAAACGAAACGCGTTCTCGTATCCTCCGTATGGTCGTACAAAAAATCGAATGAATTCGCGGACATGCTCCAGCCTCCGTGTCGTACGTTTGGTACCTCGATTATACATGAGACGCCGCTCCCTGGCAAAAAGCAAATGTCCCGGTGATGCGTGCATTCGGCGGTCTTGTGAGGCGGTCGTTTCACTTTAACGGATACAACTGCTCCTAGATTCATGGTTTTAGCCGAAGGAATATATTGTAATGTTGCTGCCGTTATGGTACGATCAAAAGGAATTATTTATACGTACGGCATGAGGAAGCACCTCTTCTACTTTTGTAGGAGGGGTGTTTTTTTGTTGCCGCTAAACGAAGGAGGAGTGCAGGATGAACTTGGTTTTTCTGAACAGCTTCGAGAAGGAAGTAGAGGAAGGGGGAACGGCTGAAGCCGCTCAAGTATCGATCGCCGAGGAGCTCGGGGAATGGCATGTATGGTGGTACGAGCCCAGCCCTGCAGGGATTCCGTCGCAGGAAAGCTGGTACAAGGGACCGTCGTGGGATCGAATGCTCACAGAGTTTCGGGCGCGACTTGCCGAGAAGCGCGAAGCCGGCTTCAAGCCGCTCGTACAGCTTGCAGCACAGCGGGAATCGGCGGCCGGGGGAAAGGCGGCGCTGGCCCGAAAGCTGGAATATTATGCCGAGCGCCATGCGGACGAAGCGCTGTTCGAGGCGCTGCGGCGCTGGCGCAACGCCCAGGCGGCAAACGAAGGCAAGGCCGCGTTCATTTTGGCGTCGAATCGGCTGCTTCGCCTGCTTAGCGCCTTCAAGCCGCACACGCCGGAGGAACTGCTGCAAATCCCCGGCTTCGGCGAGCATAAGGTATCGCTGTACGGGCAGGACCTATTGGCGCTGACGGCCCAGTCGGACAGGCAGACGTCGTTTCCGCTCGCCTGGGTCGATCAGGCCGTCGGCGATGCCGAAGCGGAAGAGTGGGCGAAGAAGCGGCAGGAACAGCGCCGCAGAGGCGAGGCGTCCCGGGGACAGACGAAGCGGAAGCTGCTGGAGGCAATACATGCGGGGAATACGCTTACGCAGACAGAGCCGCTTTTTTCGCTCAGCCGGAGGGAGCTGGTCACCGTAATCGAGGAGCTGGACAAGGAGGGTTATGAGCTGGATGCATTCATCGACAGGGAACTGGAGACCATTCCGGAGGAGCTCGTCGAGCAGGCGTGGAGCGAGTTCAAACGGTCGGGGGACCGGTATCTGCGACCTGTACTGCAAAAGCTATACGACGAGAAGTCGCTGGAAGAAGCGGCGATCAGCCGCGTTTACGAATGGCTAAGGCTGCTGCGTATCCGCTACCGCAAATCGGTGATCGATATTACAGAGAGCCCCGGGGCCGACTCGGCGTCCGGGACGAGCGAAGAGCCGGAATCGGCCTAAGCCGTAAGCGCCTTCACGAGCCTAAGTTGAACAAAAAAAGGCTGTCGCCTCGCCATCGCGCGAGGGCAGCCTTTCGCCTTGAATCCTGCCGGAGCCGGATCAGAACCAATTCTTTTTTTTGAAAAACAGAAACATCGACAACCCTACTCCGAATATGATCGCCAGCACCGCGTAATAGCCGTGAGCCGTATGCAGCTCCGGCATATTGTCGAAGTTCATGCCGTATATGCCGGTAATGATCGTCATCGGCATGAATATCGTCGTAAGCGCCGTAAAGATGCGCATAATTTCGTTCGTCCGGTTCGACAGGCTGGACTGGTACGCCTCGCGCAAGTTGCCCATCAGATCTCGGAACGTTTCAAATTCCTCGGTTATTTTGACGGCGTTCTCGTAAATGTCGCCGAAATATTTTTGCAGCTGGTCGTCGATGAGCCGAAGCTCTCTTTTGTTAAGCGCCCAGATCAAGTCCCGCTGCGGCACGAGCATTTTTTTGAGCCACAAAATTTCGCTGCGGAGACCGATAATTTCGTTCAAATGCGATTTTTTCGTATGCACGAGGATGTCTTCCTCGAGCGTTTCGATTTTCGCTTCGATCCGGTCGCCGACCGTAAAGTAATTATCCACGACCAGGTCGACGAGGTGATAGAGGAAGCGGTCGGGCGAGTTCACTTCCTCTTCCCAGAGGACCGGCTTGATCGAGCGGATTTCGTTAATTTTTTGGCGGGTGACCGTAATGATCGTATGCCGGAATAAAAAGATATTAAGTGCGCGTAAAAAGATTTCTTCGTCGTCAAAGCGAATACTGTTAATGACGATAAAATAATGCGAATCGTACAGCTCCAGCTTCGGCCTCTGCTCTTCGTCGTTCAAGCAGTCCTCGACGGCCAGATCGTGCAGCTGAAACAACGGCTGCAGCATTTCCAAGTCTTCCAGATTGGCGTCGACCCAATAAAAACCGTTCGCTGGAGGCACAAGCGCATCCGCGATATCATCGATTTGCGTAAACAATCCGTTTTGTACCAGACGTACCTTCATCTGTCTCACCCCTTAGCAGTGTTCCCCGAAATAAAGGTTGTCACCATGCGATTTTCGCAGAAAGCGCCAAATAGACATCGCACGCGGCCGGGCGAAAAAAGGCGGGGCGCAAGTTTTGCGCGGTCCTCGCTTTCCGCTCGGCGGCATGGCGCCATGCCAAAAGGCTCTTTGCTTGCCAGCAGCAGGCCAGACAACATAACAATGGCCAACATAGACACTGCAAACGATCCGCTTAAGCTGCTCGGGAACGACAGAAGGCTAACCGGTAACGCCTGGATCTTATACGAGAGGCACGAAACACAGGCGAAGACCGGACTGCCGTTTCCGGCTATTCAGTTGATTCGTTGACGGTCCGGGTCGGTCCCCATCCATGCATCGTTCACCCCTTTGTTCGTTTGTTCGTTATGATCTTGTTTTCGACACGCCGAAACCCGGGCCAACATGGCGCGGGCGGCTGTATCCATGCCCCGCAAGAGGGCGGAATACTTGTCTAGTATAACGCGCCCCCGGAGCATCGCACAAGATGCTTCGCGGCGGAGCGCGAAAAGAAGCTGCTATAACGTATGTGCGAACGGTCGCCAAGGTGATGAGGCGAACGACAAGCCCGGGCGAGTCCGGTGACTTAGGCTCCACTTTGAGGGGCTATGTAAGTTTCGGTGCTCCGATTTGCGGCATTATTTGATCGTGCCCATTCCGGCGATTCGCGTCTTCACCTTAACGCGGATCTCGGCCTCGGACAAGACGTCGCCCCAGCGGTTCTGCACCTTCTTCCATTCGGGATAGGCGTAGGCTCGCGCGTACAAGCCGAGTCCGATCGGATCGATCCGCGCCTTCTGAATTTTGCCGACAAGTTTGGCGAAGCGCGCTTCGAGCTGCTTGTTCATCTCTTTTTCCAGCGCGGCCGCATTGCTTCGAACGTTGGCGGGGAAGAGCCGCTCCGAGATGATGACGGACATTTTAACATCAATGTCGAAGATGAACTTGTCCTCGTGCTTCACTTTCGTTTTAGTCTTAATCCGATGACCGGTTACGCTTAATTTATCCATTTTGCCTTTTTTGGCCGCGGCTTCCGGCATTGAAAGGGTGAATGAATAATCGCCGTCTTTGTGATTTTGCAAAATGCGCAGCAGTCGGTTTTCGCGCTCGTCAAGCGACAGCTTGTACCGGCCTTGCTCGTCGAGCAAAGCCGTCCCGGTTATTTTTATTTTACCGTCTTTTTTAAGCTCGGCTACATAGGGGGTCAAGCCGGGTTCCAGCATTTGTCTGTGGAAATCGCGCAGGGTCGTATTGACGGTCAAATTTCTCATGGAGGCCGTACGGATTAACTTGACCAAATACAAAGGGAGGCGGGGCTTATCCTTCGGGCTAAAGAAAACGATGTCCGAAACGGACCCGTCGACGGCGATCAGGTAAGAGGTTACCGTATTTTTGGCATCGCGCATATAAAGGTCCAAATAGTTGCTCCAGTCCGGCTGCTCCATTACCTTTTTGCTGACTAGAATGGCACGCGTTTTGCTCCCGGTTGCAAGGCCCATGGCCATCAAGTCGAACTTGTCCCGGGAACGGCGGAGCGTGATCGCATGAACTCCATACTTTTCTTCTTTATCTTTCGCTTCCTTGTGAAAGACGGGGGACGATTCGTAAACGACAGTGCGGTTCTTGTCGTCCACGTCTATACCGACGATGAGGGCGAGCGTAACATCCTCGATTTTGGTTTGATCGAAGCATCCGGCAAGTATAGCGGCCGCAGCGATCATGAAGCACCATAGGACGACTATCCGTTTCAACGCGCTTCCCTCCGTTTACTGATCTTTTTGAACACCTTGACGTATGCCAGCAGGCACAAGGGGAGCAAGTACGCAAGTACAATTCCCGCTTTTGCAGCCAGCTTCGAAAATTGCTCGGACTGATTCCAGGTAGGGTGAACCGCGTAAGTAAGACCTACGCACAAGACGAACACGGCGACTACGATCGGCGCATGTTTCCGAGTGCCGATCAATGCCGCGAATCCGCGGGAAGCGAAATGCCATACCGGCAGCCAAGCGGTGGAGGTGACAAGAATGTATGCAGCATAAAAAATCATATCGAACCGTTCGACGAAGCGGAATTCGATAACCTTCAGCAAATTAAGCACGGGCTGATTGTATTCGACCACCTCGGCTGGACTGAAATAGATGAAGCAGGTCAGCGTAACGAGTAAATAAGTAAGCATCGTCAGCGTATTCGCGGCAAGCATCCCGTGAACGGCGTATTTTTTGTTTTGGAGATACGGGTACAGAAAAGCGCTTATTTCAAACCCGGACATCGAGTAAACGGTAACCTCTACTGCATCTATAACTGGCTTGACGCCTTCCTTGAAGACTGGCAATAGATTGAGAATGGTCCCTTCTTTAATCGGGATCAGTACAACGAGCAGCATCCATGTCGTCATATAAAAGACGAGCTCGCAAAATCTCCCCACGTCCCGAATCCCGGAGCGGGCAATCAGGAGGATCGGAAAAGCAATCAGCCCGACGATCAAATAATCCGGCGTTTTCGGCAGCAGCCATGTTTTAATATACAGCATCGTTTTGGTCATAATTAGCCAAGTGAAGAAACCGTAGTACAACACAAAGGCCGAAATCGCTAGCTTGCCGATCGTTTTACCGAATAGGTGCTCGAACAGCTGAAACGGGGTCAGGCTTGGAAAGGTCTCCATCGTTTTAATCCAGGCAATGCCGCAAACCGACCCGATTGCCCAGCTAATTAACAATGCCACCCATCCGTCCGTCCCCGCCTTTTCGGCCAGCTCCCGCGGAAGTGACAGTACGCCGACGCCGATTTGATAGCCGTTAATAATAAACACATACTGAAGAAGAGTAATGCGATCGACCGTTATTGGTTTCAAAAGCTACCACCTATTGCCTCGTTTTTTCCCTTGACGGACCGATTGCCTTGTCGGTATGCTCTTGGGTCGGGTTTTCATCGTCCATAACGGAAAGCGTATAAACAAATCTTTAATATCCGCAAACCGGAAGGGCGCAAGCGGGCTGGCGTACGGAACGCCGAGCGAGGTAAGCCGGACCAGATGGGCGATGAGCAGCATCCAGCCGACGACCAGCCCGACGATGCCGAACGTGGCAGCCAGCAGCATCATTAAAAACCGGAGTAGCCGGATGGCGGCCCCCATATCGTAGCTTGGAATGATAAACGACGCGATGGCGGTTGCGGCTACGATAATGACCATTATATTGCTTACAATTCCGGCTTGAACTGCCGCCTGGCCGATGACGATCCCCCCGACGATGCCAACCGTTTGACCGACCGGAGAAGGAAGACGAATGCCCGCTTCTCGCATCATCTCCAGTGTAATTTCCATCAGGAGCGCTTCTACAACGGGCGTGAACGGAACACGCTCCCGCGTCTCGGCGATGGAGAAGAACAGCTCCATCGGAATAACCTCGTAATTGAAAGAAATCAGGGCGACATACAGCGCAGGCAAAAAAAGGGCGACGAAGAAAGCGGCATATCGAAGAAGACGGATAAAGGAAGCGACGATCCATCTCGTGCTGTAATCGTCCACACTCTGAAAAAAAGCGATAAAGCTGGCCGGCGCGACCAGCACAGACGGAGAGCGGTCGACAACGACGGCGATGCGGCCCTGTAAAATTTGCGAGGCGACCGAATCCGGGCGTTCCGTTAAAATAAACTGCGGAAACGGGGAATACACATGGTCCTCGATCAGCTCGGCCAGCTCGCCGGTATTGATGACGGCATCGACCGACACGGCTTTCATTCTCGATTCCAGCTCGGCGATCACCTCCTCGCTGGCTACATCGCGCAAATAGATCAGGTAGACGAGCGCTTTGCCCCGTTCCCCGATCGTCGCCTGCTTGACGATCAGCTCCCGGTTTGCGATGTATCTGCGGATCAGCGCCACGTTCTGGCCGGCTGTTTCGACGAAGCCCTGATGCGCGCCCTTTAGCGACGCTTCCAGCTGCGGATCGGAAATTTCCCGCTGCGGCCAGCCTTTCGTATCGATCAAATAAGCCCGGGTATCCCCCTGAATAAATAGAACGCTTTGGCCGGAAAGAATCGAATATTCGATGTCCTGCCAAAACGATGCGATCGCGGCTCCGCCGACCGTAGCCGGAATATCTGCTCCGGAATCGCGCCGCTCGTACATCAAATTGTGCAGCACCGTATTTTGCACCGAATTTTTATCGGTCAGTCCGTCGAGATAGGCAAGGAAGGCATCGGTCCCGTCCGGAGCAACCTTCAGCCTGCGTATTTGCAGGTCTGCGGCTCCCTGCAGCAGTTGCCCGAGCCGGATCAGGTTGTGATCCAGCTCGGCGGAGACAGAGTCCCCGGTCGTTTGCGCCGATGCGGGCTTCGGTATGGGCGGCGCTGGGGGCCGTTTACTGCTTTTGTAGCGTTTCGGTCGGAATAGCAGTTTGAAGAAGCTCACTATCGCTCTCATCCGTTCGCGGTAAGTTAGGTTCTTAGTATGACCGTGCAGCGTTCGGGTCATTCCCGGAATATGGAATGTCGAGCCGCAGACGCCCGGACAGGGCCATCGCATAGGTTTGGTGTTAGCGTAAACGGCCGCTGCGGGATCATTTCATCTTCCACTCGCTCTTGCAATCGGATTGCTTGATGGAAAATTGTCAGGTAGCAATCCGATTGCAAAGGCGACCGCTTTGCTGTTCCAGATGCAAATGCTCCACTCCGCTCCTTCGGTTTCCCTAATGCTGCCCTGGCGGCCCATCAGGGTATCTTGACGAAATCGCCCGGATCGGATACAGTAGAAGTATCAATTGAATATTGCTTTGTAACTCTTATCAAGAGTAGGTGGAGGGACCAGCCCTATGAAGCCCGGCAACCGACAAAGTCGTCCAATGGCGATGATGCACGGTGCTAATTCTTGCGGAGACGGATCGTACGTTTCTGAGAGATGAGAGAGGACATGCGAGCTTTTTTGCGTAAGCGATGGCCTTTTCTCTTTCTCGGAGAAAGGTCTTTTTTGTTTTCACAATCGGATCCATACTACCTAAAGGGAGTGAATATGATGCCTATCAAAGTGCCGGACCATTTGCCTGCCAAAGAAGTGCTCATCGAGGAAAATATTTTCGTCATGGACGAGACGGTCGCCTTCCACCAGGATATCCGTCCGCTTAAAATAGCCATACTGAATCTAATGCCGACGAAGGAAACGACAGAATCGCAAATTTTGCGGCTGATCGGCAACACGCCGCTGCAAGTCGAGTTCGTCCTGCTTCATCCGGGCACGCATACGTCGAAAAATACGAGTCCCGAGCATTTGAAGCAGTTTTACCAAACGTTCGAGGATATCAAAAACGATTATTTCGACGGCATGATCATTACGGGCGCTCCGGTCGAGCAGATGGAGTTCGAGGAAGTGAACTACTGGACTGAGCTTCAGCAAATCATGGATTGGACGAAGACGAACGTAACGTCGACGATGTATATATGTTGGGCTTCGCAAGCCGGTCTGTACCACCATTTCGGAGTACCGAAATATGCGGTCGGCGAGAAAATATTCGGCGTTTTCCCGCATACGACGACGGCGAAACATGTGAAGCTGCTGCGCGGCTTCGACGAGCTGTTTTATGTGCCGCAATCCCGGCATACCGAAGTGCGCAGGGAAGATATCGAGAAGGTGCCGGAGCTGGACATTTTGTCGGAATCGGAAGAGGCGGGCATTTATTTGGTCGCGACGAAGGACGGCAAACATATTTTTGTAACCGGGCATTCCGAATACGATCCTTGTACGCTAAAATGGGAATATGACCGCGACGTGGCCAAAGGACTCGAGATCGACGTGCCGAAAAACTATTTCCCGAAGGACGATCCGTCCCGGGAGCCGCTCGTGACGTGGAGAGCGCATGCCAACCTGCTGTTCTCCAACTGGCTGAACTATTACGTTTACCAGGAAACTCCATTCGATCTGAGCGCGTTGAAGCCAAAACAAACGCTCGAAGAAGCAGGCTGGCTTACGTACGGCGCCGGTCTCTGATCGATCGCCAATTCGAAGGCAAGTAAGCGGCGGAGCTGCCGAGTGTGCAGTTCCGCCCCCTTTTCCACTAAATTCCCATTATGCCTAGGAGGATAATCGAATATGAAAATAGAAAGCCGCCTGGCGCAGATCGGCTCGCAATCCGAGCCGGTTACGGGCGCCGTCAGTTTCCCGATCTACCAAGCTACCGCGTTCCGTCACCCGCGGCTCGGACAAAGCACGGGCTTCGACTATTCGCGCACGAAAAATCCGACCCGCTCGGTGCTCGAGCAAGCGGTCGCCGAGCTGGAATCGGGAGACGCCGGCTTCGCCTGCAGCTCCGGGATGGCTGCACTGCAGACGATCTTTGCCATGTTCGGCCAGGGCGATCATCTGCTCGTCTCGCTGGATCTGTACGGCGGCACGTACCGGCTGATCGAGAAAGTGATGAGACGTTTCGGCGTGACCGCCACTTATGTCGATACGAACGATCTCGACGCGCTCGAGGCGGCGTCCCGACCGAATACGAAGGCGATCGTCATCGAAACGCCGACAAACCCGCTGATGATGATTACCGACCTGGAGCGCATATGTACATGGGCGAAGGCGAAGGGCTACATCTCGATCGTGGACAATACGCTGCTTACCCCGTTTTTTCAGCGTCCGATCGAGCTTGGCGCCGATATCGTCGTCCACAGCGCAACGAAATATTTGGGCGGCCACAACGACGTTCTCGCCGGGCTGATCGTCACGAAAGGCAGCGAGCTGTCGGCGGAGATCGCGTTCCTGCACAACTCGATCGGCGCGGTGCTGAATCCGCAGGATTCGTGGCTGCTTATGCGCGGCATGAAAACGCTGGCGCTGCGCATGGAGCGGCATCAATATAACGCGACGAAGATCGCGGAATTTTTACTGGCGCATCCGATGGTGGAGGACGTGTATTATCCGGCGCTGCCGTCCCATCCGGGACATGAGGTCCAGAGCAGACAGTCGTCGGGCAACACCGGCATTTTCTCGTTCCGGATGAAGGACGCCCGGACGATCGAGCCGATTCTTCGCCATATCAAGCTTATCGCGTTCGCGGAAAGCCTCGGCGGGGTGGAATCGCTGATGACGTATCCGGCCGTGCAGACGCATGCCGACATTCCGGAGGAGATCCGCAAACAGGTGGGCGTAGACGATCGTTTGCTGCGCTTCTCGGTCGGCATCGAACATGTCGACGATCTGATCGCCGACTTGTCGAACGCGTTCGAGGCGGCGAAGCGGGAGATCGAGCTTAAGTAACGCCCGGAGCCAAGGCTTGGCCCTCCGGACTTCCTATAAACGAACCAAAAGCTGCAGCTTAGAGTTGTTTCTGACCCACGAATGCGTCAAGTCATGTCGCCGGGCGGAGACAGCTCTTTTTTGTTTGTGCGGATTCGTTTGGAACAGATCGTTCGGCGAAATGTGGGAACGTTTACAAGCCACTATGTTTCAATCGCCGATTGTGATACTATAGCTGTAATCGATTTTCATAAGTCAGATGTGCGTCAGAACGAATCGGACATCCCATGTCGGTGACGAGAATGAGGGAAAGGTAGGGTTGGCATGGCAAACAGACCAAGCCGGGAGACGCTGACCAAACGAATGGACGAGATGATCCGTTCGATCCGCGACGAGATCGTTTCCGGCAAACGCAATGTGGGCGACTTTCTGCCTTCCGAACGAGAGCTCGGCAAGCTGTACTGCATCAGCAACAAGTCGGTCCGGCATTGTCTCGATGCGCTGGTGTCGGAGGGCTTGATCGAGAAAATTCCGAAGGTCGGCAACCGCATTGCGGACGTCCCCCAAGACGACTCGATTACGATTCGTTTCGGCTGTCACCGGACAACGGTGGAGGAAACGGATCTAGGCACGCTCATCTCCAATTTTCATAAACAGTATCCCCGCATTCGCGTGCAAACGATGATGCTCGATCATTTCGTCAGTATCCGCGAGTCGCTCGAATCCGGTATTATGGACGTCGTGACGGTGAACGTGCCGAATTTCCGGGAAATGGTGGACGCGGCCAGTCTCGATACACTCGAGCCGCAGCAGCCGAATCACGACATTTATCCGTATTTGAACAAACTGTTCGTGCATGAAGGGCTGCAGTGGGTGCAGCCGCTCACGTTTTCGCCGGTGGTGCTCTGCTATAACCGTCAGCATTTCCGCGAGAAAAACGTGCTCGAGCCGGACAGCAGCTGGACTTGGGACGATCTGAAGCACGCGGCCGACCGGTTGGCCGTTCCGAACGAAAGGTACGGGTTTTATTTTTATTTGCTATCGAACAACCGCTGGCCGGTCTTTTTGCTGCAAAGCGGCGACAAGCTGCCTCCGGAGGGGGAGCCGGTGCGGCTGTGCGACGGCACGTGGATGAAAATGCTGCAGCTGTGCCGGGATGTCGTCATGCAGCAGTCGCTAATGCCGCTGTTTTATGACGAGGCCGACGCGGAGAAGCTGTTTCTTCAGCAGAAGGCATCGATGATCATGACGACCTATTTCGGACTGAACGAGCTGAAGAAGGCCGACTTCGAATACGATATCGCGCCGCTCCCTTATGTGAACAATCCGCGTACGCTGCTTATTGCGATCGGGCTCGGCGTAAGCGCAAAGTCGGAGCAGAAGGAAGCGGCGCAGACGTTCGTCGATTTCTTGACGTCGCACTCGTCGCAGCTGAACATTCGCAAGCATACGCTCAGCATTCCGGCGCTGAAGCCGGCCGCCGAATGGATCGGCCAGGAGTCGATGTTCCGGCCGCTTCGTTATCCGATGCACCGAGATATCGTGCCGACTTACCGGCTGCACGCCGACCTGAACGTAACGACCGAGATGCTGCACGCGATTATCGGCGAGGTGAGACTGTATTGGTCGGGACTAGCCTCGGAGCAGGCGGTATGCGAAAAAATCGAAAAAGCGCTTAACGAGCTGCGGCAAAAGCGGCTTCAGGAAGCGTAAGGCGAGGCTCCGCGGATGCGGGGCTTTTTTTTGCGGCGTGCCAAGGCGGCTGCGTGTCCGGCGGTTGTCCGCGCTGATTGCTGATCGGATTTTTGTGAGTCAGATATAGACTATGAAAATGAAATGAAAACGATTTTATATTGACATTATGTGAATGGTTGGTTAGAATGAAGTCATTCAGAGTTAGTTGTGAGTTAAATGAATACAAAACCATTACAATTCGGAAAGCGGGAGCATCATGAATCGAATCGCTTTATTGCCCGGTGCAAACGTCTGGGGAGAAATTTTTACCGAGAAGCATTTGAACCGGCTGCGTCAAATGGGCGAGCTCGTAATTAACACGAATCCCGGCAATCCTAGCAAGGAGGGTATCGCCGAACTGATCCGCGACGCGGACATTGCGATTACATCATGGGGCTGCACTTCGTTCGATGCAAACGTTCTTCGCGATGCAAAACGGCTCAAGTTCGTTACCCACGCCGCCGGAACGGTCAAAGGCATCGTAACGCCGGAGCTGATCGAACGCGGTATCCGGGTAAGCAGCGCCAATGACGCTCTTGGCGTAGGCGTGGCCGAGACCGCGCTGGGACTAACCATTACGGCGATCAAGCGCATGTGGGAGTTAGCCGCAGGTACGCGCGACGGGAAATGGGGCGAAGGCTGGGGACGCGTTCGCGAACTGTTCGACGTCACCGTCGGCGTCGTAGGCGCCGGCAAAGCGGGACGCCATTATATACGGCTGCTGAAGCAGTTCGAAGTAGATGTTCTGCTGTATGACCCGATCGTATCGCCTGAAGAAGCGGCATCGTTAGGCTGCCGGAAGGTAGAACTGGAGGAGCTGCTGAAGGAATCGGAAGTGATCTCGATCCACGCCCCTTCGATTCCGGAAACGGACGACATGTTTAACGCGAGTACGTTCGCTCTGATGAGAGACGACGCGATCCTGATCAATACGGCGAGAGGCAGCCTCATTAACGAGGAGCATCTGGCCGCCGAGCTTGCGAAAGGCCGGTTTATCGCCTGCATCGATGTTACGAAGCAGGAGCCGCCGACGCTAAACCACCCGTTCCGAAGCTTGCCGAACGTCATATTGATCCCGCATATCGCCGGAGCGGTCAATAACGGCAAACAGCGTCTGGGCCGGTATTCCATCGAAGAAATTCGCCGCTTTTTGGCAAACGAAACGCTGGACGGCGAAGTGAATTTGCAAAATCTGCATGTTATCGCGTAACTTTCGGTTTTTATTGGAGCTTTGGCAGGAAGGCGAGCTTTTCTCCTGCCGACGTCTCTTATCTATAATGGAAGCGTTTGCCGATAGGCATGTCAGGTAGCGTATTCTATACTGGAGGTGTCCGCGAGGCAGGTTTGCAAATGTCGATTCAGCAACCGGACGTTTTTGACGTGGAATTAGGCAGAGGGGTTCAAGATCACACTAAAACCGGAGCATCTTAGGTAAACACAAGGAGGATTCCATGAAAAGTTTAAAAGTGTTGGGCGCGGTTATGCTCGTAAGCACGATGGTGCTGAGCGCTTGCGGCACCAAGGATGACAAGGCGCCGGCCGCATCGGGCGACGGCGGCTCCAAGACGGCCACCAAAGAAAAGCTTGACCTCAAATGGTTCATTTTTGCGCCGGCTACCGCTTCGCTTCCGTCGGGCGACAAAGATTTCGTGAAAAAGGCGATTGAGGAAAAATTCAACGTATCGCTCAAGATAGACTACTTGCCGTTCGGTACCGACTACGATAACAAAATCAACGTCATCATGACGGGCGGCGACCATCCGGACATGTTCCTTGCGAACGGCGCAGCCAGCCAGAAGTTTGCGGTTGACGGTCTGCTCGCGGACCAAACGCCTTTCGTGACAAAAGAAACGATGCCGAACTACTTCAAATGGATCAAGGAAGACGAAATTAAAAACTACCAGCTGAAGGGCATCAAATATTCCCGTTCGCCGATGCCGTTCCAGCGCAACACCTACGGTTCGTTCTATGTGCGTAAGGACTGGCTCGACAAGCTCGGCTTGCAAATGCCGAAGTCGTATGACGAGCTGATGAACGTCATGAAGAAGTTTACGAACGACGATCCGGACGGAAACGGCAAAAAAGATACGTACGGCTTTAGCGCTGCCGCTGCCGGCGGCAAGTTGCCACTTGACTTCCCGGCCTGGGTCAACAACGGTCTTGTCGCCGACTTCATGATCGACGACAAAAACCTGGAGTTCGTAGAAACGCAAAGCAGCCTGAAGCTGCAAAACGTACTGCAAGACGTGAAAAACATGATCAAGGATGGCGTAGTCGATCCGGACTGGTTCGTCAACAAAGCGCCGCAGCATTTCGACAAAGGCGCTCAAGGCAAAGTCGGCGTCCTCTGGTCGACCGACAAGAGCTTCGCGATGGAGTCGTCGCCGAACAGCGTTCAATCCCGCACGAAGCAGCTCGATCCGAAAGCCGACTGGCAGCCAATCTTCCCGTTCCAAAACCAGCCGTACGGCTGGAAGCAAGGCACTACTGGCGGCGCAAGCCCGTTCCTGTTCTCCAAAACGGTTGCGGAAAAATCGCCGGCCAAGATCAAACGCTCCGTCGAAATTCTCGACTGGCTCGCCAGCGAAGAAGGCTATCTGATGACCCACTACGGTCTCGAAGGCAAGCACTATAAGAAAGAAGGCAAGAAAATTACGCTTGACCCGGCGGCGTATGAAGCGGATGTTACGAAAAACGGAAGCTTCCTCGACATCTGGAAGTTCTTCACGAACCTTGACGAGCCGTCCGTGCTTGGCCTTGAAGTGATCGACCCACGCGTTTCCGATCGCGACCGCGCGATTCTG
Source organism: Paenibacillus ginsengarvi (assembly GCF_003626695.1). Taxonomy (GTDB): domain Bacteria; phylum Bacillota; class Bacilli; order Paenibacillales; family NBRC-103111; genus Paenibacillus_AB; species Paenibacillus_AB ginsengarvi. The sequence continues at coordinate 1,804 of NZ_RBAH01000040.1, read as the reverse complement.
AAATTCGTCGAAGCGATTCCGAAACATGCAGGCGAACCGGTAGCTTTGGCACCGCCGGAAGGCATGAACATCGGCGACTTCCGCAAGGAAATGGCCCGTCTGCAAAACGTAGTTATTTTCGACGACAAAGACGCATCGAACTGGCCTAAATACCGCGACGAGCTGATGACCAAGTACAAAGGCCAGCAAATTTTCCAAGCTTATGTCGATCAAGTCAATGCGGTTCGACCGGCGGATAAGCAACTGAAGCCGTTCAAATAAAAAAAGCAAGCTGTTGAAACGGCGCGACTGCCGCCCCCCATACGGTATTTCGCGAGAGCAACATTCAAGACTACCCAAACCCATGCAAAGAAGCCGTCCTCCCCAGGGCGGCTTTTTTGCGTTCATTTCGCTATAGCGCCGCTCGTCCAAAACGTCACGGTTTCTTCCTGTTTTTCCGGGTTCCGATATGGTACGATAGAAGGAACATGTGAAGGAGTGATAGGGATGAGCCGGATCGACCGCATATTGGACAAAGCGCTGGCGGGTGGACGACTGGACTTGGAAGACGGCCTCACGCTGTACGACTCCGACGAGATCGAGAAGATGGGCGCGGCCGCGAATCAGATCATGCTGAAGTTTCATCCGGAGCCGATTACGACATTCGTCATCGGGCGGAATGTTAATTATACGAATATTTGTGACGTGTACTGCCGGTTTTGCGCCTTTTACCGGGCTCCCGGATCGAAGGAAGGTTATGTGCTGCCGGACGAGACGATCTACCAGAAAATTCAGGAGACGATCGACGTCGGCGGCACCGAAATTTTGATGCAGGGCGGAACGAACCCGAACTTGCCTTTCAGCTATTATACGAATATACTTCGCGGCATCAAGCAGCGGTTTCCGGATATTACGATGCACTCGTTTTCTCCGGCGGAAATCTGGAAGATGAAGGAAGTGTCGGAAGGGCTGTCGCTGGAGGAAGTGGTGCGCCAAATTCATGAAGCGGGTCTCGACTCCTTGCCGGGCGGAGGCGCGGAAATACTGGACGACCGGACGCGCCGCAAAATCAGCCGGCTGAAAGGAAGCTGGACCGAATGGATGGATGTGATGCGGACCGCGCATCGCATTGGCATGAACACGACCGCGACCATGGTGATCGGTTTCGGGGAATCGATGGAGGAACGCGTGCTGCATATGCTTCGCGTTCGCGAGGCGCAGGACGAATGTATCGCGAATAAGTACCCGAGCCCCGGATTCCTAGCTTTCATCTCTTGGACGTTCCAGCCGGACAATACGAATTTGAAGGCGGAGAAGCTCGGACCCGACGCTTATTTGAAAAACGTCGCCATCAGCCGCCTGATGCTGGACAATATTGCAAACTTCCAATCGTCGTGGGTCACGATGGGACCGGAAGTCGGCAAGCTCTCGCTGCATTACGGCTGTAACGACTTCGGCAGCACGATGATCGAAGAGAACGTCGTCTCCGCCGCAGGTACGACGCACAAGGTCAACATCGGCTCGACGCTCGACCTCATTCGCCAAGCGGGCAAAATCCCGGCGCAGCGCAATACGAAGTACGAGATTTTGCGTATGTTTGACGATGTGAACGAGAAGATCGAGAACGATTTTGTGATGCAGAACTGAGCAAAATAACAAACTCCCCGTACGGTCATTGCGGCCAGAAGGGGAGTTTTATTTAACGTTACAGACAAACATGCTGCTTTGCGGCACCACTGATGAATGAAAATATTGTCCATACTGGTACTGGGCTGGCGAAGGTAGGTCGTACTTTCTTGGTGTCACGAACCCGTGTTACAGACGG
>NZ_RBAH01000003.1:63640-388914 GCF_003626695.1 Paenibacillus ginsengarvi | reverse complement strand
CGGGCAGGTTGCCTACGTGTTACTCACCCGTCCGCCGCTAACCCCGAAGGATTCGCTCGACTTGCATGTATTAGGCACGCCGCCAGCGTTCGTCCTGAGCCAGGATCAAACTCTCCAAAAAGGTAAAACCTTATCAGATAAGCTGATAGCTCATTACTTAACTAGCTTGTTGTGGTCTCTTGCGAGACCTTCACTTGCACGCTCGTTGTTCAGTTTTCAAGGAGCAATCAATGACTTTCGTCATTTTTCGCCGTTTTGCGGCGACCTCTTTAATATACCACATCAGCCTATCTTGTTGCAAGCTTTTTTTTGAAAACATTTTTCGTAGCTTGCTTTCGATCAATGCCTTCCGAAGCGGCAAGAAATAGATTACCACGCCCACAAGGTGAAGTCAACACTTTTTTTGAAAAAGTTTGTACTAACAAAAGAAAAGCGAATACCCTTAAGGGCATCCGCTGCTGCTGCTCTATAAAACTTCCTGGATGAACAACGTCCGATCGACGGCCAAATTAATGATAGTCCCGCTTACGTTGACCATCGGACGTGTCGGATTCGCTCTGTCCGTAAATATGATCTCTCCAGCCCGGTTATCGCTTAAACGTACGACTGTCCCGTTATGGAACTGCGTTACTTTGTTGATGAAAGTCGATACGATCGTAGGGTCAAGCTTGCCGAAGGACTCCTTCTGGACTTGCTCCAACACGAGATATGGCGACTCGGCCTTTTTATATGTCCGATTGCTCGTCATCGCGTGGAAAACGTCCGCTACGGCTACCACTTTCGCATACGGATGGATCTTCTCTCCTTTAACGCCCATCGGATAACCTGAGCCGTCGTCCCGCTCGTGATGCTGCAGGACACACAGCTTGGCGCCGTCGTTAAGCGAAGGTATGCTCTTGAGCATCGTATACCCATAAAGCGTATGCCGTCTCATTTCCTCCACCTCAGCATTCGTCAGCTTGGAGGGCTTGGACAATATAGCGGCATCCACCTTTGCGTTTCCGACGTCGTGCAGCAGGCCGCCGAGCGCGATCGGAATCCAGTCCTTGCTCTGAAAACCGTGCCACTTGGCAAGCAAGTACGAGGTTAAAGAAACCATGATGCTGTTGTGAAACAGATAATCCTCGGTGCCGAGCATCCTCGGTGTAAACGTCAGCACGTTATAATGCTCGATTTTGGCGATCAGCTGCTCCAATCGGGTGCGGATATCCAAAATCGGAAATTCGGGAGAAGACATCGCGTCCTTATACACCTTTTTGAGCAACTGGAGCATTTTATCGTACTCGGCGGTAAACGGCGTCTCCTCTTGCTTCAGTTCCTCCGCTTTGTCGGCTGCTTCCGGTTCTGTCTCTCTGGACTCGATCGTAACGGACGGAATCAGGAACGCCCGTAAAATGTCGTGCTCCCGCTGGGAAACGTTGAAGCCTTTTTTCAGTAGAACGTTCCCCATCTTCGTAACGACGTCTTCGATTACTTTATCGCCTATCTTTAACTGGGAAACGGAAATGGTCGCCATCTTATTCGCCTTCCTCGGGATTCAGAATATCGATTGTTCCGTTTCCGCTATTGCTCGGTTTCCGGATCGGCTTCTTCCGCGGCTTCCTCGTTTTTCTCCACTCTCGTAACGGTAGCAACCTCTTCGTCTTCGCGAATGTGAATCAGCTTCACGCCCTGCGTGTTACGGCCCATCGTGTTAATGCCGGACATGCTAGTCCGGATAATCGTACCCGACGCCGTAATAATCATTAGGTCTTCCTCGTTCTTGACCACCTTCAGGCCGACGACAGGCCCGTTTTTCGGTGTAATATTAAGCGTTTTGATTCCTTTGCCTCCGCGCGTCTGGATGCGGTATTCCTCCATCGGGGTGCGCTTTCCGTAGCCTTTGGAAGTCACGATCAGCACATCGTCGTTCAAGTCGACGACGTCCATATCGATAACGTCATCGTCGTCAGCGATCGATATGCCTTTTACGCCGGTTGCGGAACGGCCCATCGAACGGACGTCATCTTCCGAGAAGCGGATCGACATCCCTTGACGGGTACCCATAATGATTTCCTGCTTGCCGTCCGTCAGCTTCACACCGATCAGATCGTCGTCTTCGCGCAGATGGATGGCGATCAGCCCGGCTTTGCGGATGTTGATATAGTCGTCCAGCGGCGTTTTCTTGACGATCCCCTTCTTCGTAGCAAAAAACAAATATTGCTCCGAGTCGAAGCTCTCAATCGGGATAACCGCGTTTACGGTCTCTCCCTGCTCGATTTGGATCAGGTTAATAATCGGCGTCCCTCTGGCCGTGCGGCTCAAATCCGGAATCTCGTATGCTTTAAGCCGGTACGCCTTCCCTTTGTTCGTGAAAAACATCAAATATTGATGCGTATTGGAAACGAACAAATGTTCGAGGAAGTCCTTATCCTTCGTATCCATGCCGATCACACCACGGCCGCCGCGTTTTTGGCTGCGGTACGTCGTTACCGGCAAACGTTTCACGTAACCCGAGTGGGTAATCGTGATAATAACGTCTTCCTGTGGAATGAGATCTTCGTCCTCGATGCTTTCTTCGCCGATCGTAATTTCGCTGCGGCGCTCGTCGGCATATTTCTCCCGAATCTCGCGAAGCTCGTCGCTAATAATGCCGAGAATCAAATTCTCGTCAGCCAAAATAGCCCGGTATTCAGCGATTTTCTGCATGAGTTCCGCATATTCCGCTTCGATCTTTTCCCGTTCCAAGCCGGTCAAACGCTGCAAACGCATATCGAGAATCGCTTGCGCCTGCTCATAGCTCAGGCTGAACCGGCTGATTAAGCCGTCGCGGGCCTCTTCAGTCGTTCTGGATGAACGGATGAGCGTAATGACCTCGTCCAAATGGTCGAGCGCGATGCGCAAGCCTTCGAGAATGTGCGCCCGGGCTTCCGCTTTTCTCAGATCGTACTCGGTTCTGCGGCGAATAACTTCCTGCTGGTGTTTCAAATAATGATAAAGCATATCCCTCAGGTTCAGCACCTTCGGCTCGCCATTGACGAGCGCCAGCATGATGATCCCGTAATTGGACTGCATCGGCGTATGCTTGTACAAATTGTTCAAAACAACGTTCGGGTTCACGTCCCGGCGCAGTTCGATCACGATGCGCATGCCGTTCCGGTCGGATTCGTCGCGCAGATCGGTAATGCCGTCGATATGTTTGTCGCGCACAAGCTCGGCGATTTTCTCGACAAGCTTCGCCTTATTTACCTTGTAAGGCAGCTCATAGACGATAATGCGCGCTTTGTTATTGTTTTCTTCGATGTTGACCTTCGCCCGCATCGTTGCGCTGCCTCGGCCCGTCGTATACGCCTGGCGGATGCCTTCGCGGCCCATAATATAGGCGCCTGTCGGAAAATCCGGTCCTTTGATGACCTGCATAAGCTCGAGCGGCGTCACATCCGGATTGTCGATCAGCATCTGAACGCCGTCGATTACCTCGCCCAGGTTGTGAGGCGGAATGCTCGTTGCCATCCCGACGGCAATCCCGTAAGAGCCGTTGACGAGAAGGTTCGGGTAACGCGAAGGAAGAACGGACGGTTCCACTTCTTCGCCGTCATAATTGGGTACGAAATCGATCGTTTCCTTCTGCAAATCGCGCAGAAGCTCCGTCGATATTTTGGACAGACGGGCTTCCGTATACCGCATCGCGGCCGCAAAGTCTCCGTCGATGGAACCGAAGTTGCCATGTCCGTCGACAAGCATGTACCGGGTCGAGAAATCTTGCGCCATCCCGACCATCGTTTCATACACGGCCGAGTCGCCATGCGGGTGGTATTTGCCGATGACTTCGCCGACGATTCTCGCCGATTTTTTGTAAGGTTTATCCGGAGCCATGCCAAGTTCAGACATCGCGTACAAAATACGGCGGTGAACCGGCTTTAGCCCATCACGGACGTCCGGGAGCGCGCGGCTGACGATAATACTCATAGCGTATCCCAAGAACGACTCGCGCATTTCGGAGCTGATGTCGATATCTTTTATGAGCGAACGGTTTTCTTCAGACATGAGACCTCCTGGAAGCTGGTTGATCTGCGAAGCTTGCGGAGCCTGACGCCCCGCTGCCGATACGAGCGCAGCATCTGCTGCCGCGCCCGCACGGTCATCCTATTTATACGTCCAAATTTTTGACGAACTTGGCATGCTCCTGAATAAACTCCCGGCGCGGCTCGACGTTATCGCCCATAAGCGCGTCGAATATTGCGTCCGCCTCGATCGCATCCTGAATGCTCACCTGCAGCATCGTCCGGCTTTCCGGGTCCATCGTCGTTTCCCACAGCTGGCCGGGATTCATCTCGCCAAGACCTTTATACCGCTGAATGTTCACTTTGACGCCTTCGCCGAACTCCTGCAAAACCGCATCGCGCTGCTTCTCGTTATAGGCATAACGCACCGTTTTGTTCCGCTCGAGCTTGAACAGCGGCGGCTGCGCGATATAGACGTAGCCAGCTTCGATAATTCTTCGCATATACCGGTAAAAAAACGTCAGCAGCAGCGTCCGGATATGGGCGCCGTCCACGTCGGCGTCGGTCATAATGATGACTTTATGGTAACGCGCCTTGGCAATGTCGAAATCGTCGCCGATCCCCGTACCGATCGCCGTAATGATGGCGCGGATTTCCGCATTGGACAAAATTTTGTCGAGACGGGACTTCTCCACGTTCAAAATTTTACCGCGAAGCGGCAATATCGCCTGAAAATGCCGGTCGCGCCCGTTTTTGGCCGATCCGCCGGCGGAATCCCCTTCGACGATATACACTTCGCTGATCGAAGCGTCGCGGGAGGAACAGTCGGCCAGCTTGCCCGGCAAGGAGCTGACTTCCAGAGCGCTTTTGCGCCGCGTCAGTTCCCGCGCTTTTCTGGCGGCTTCGCGGGCGCGGGCGGCTTGAATGCCCTTTTCGATGATCCGCTTGGCGATGGCCGGATTTTCGTTCAAAAACTCCTCCAACTTGTCCGCAAACAAGGACTCGACGATGCCTCTCACTTCGCTGTTGCCAAGCTTCGTCTTCGTCTGGCCTTCGAATTGCGGGTCGGGAATTTTGACGGAGATGATCGCCGTGAGTCCTTCCCGGACGTCATCGCCGCTCAGATTGGAGTCGCTGTCCTTGATGGAGTTCGATTTGCGGGCGTAGTCGTTCAATATGCGCGTGAGTGCGCTTTTGAAGCCGGACTCATGTGTTCCGCCTTCGTGAGTGTTGATATTGTTGGCGAACGAATAAATGTTCTCCGTGTAGCTGTCGTTATATTGCAGCGCAATTTCCGCTTGAATCTTATCTTTCTCGCCCTCGATATAAATCGGCGGCTCGTGAATCGCCTGCTTCGTCCGGTTCAAATATTCGACGTAGGAAATAATGCCGCCGTCCGCCTTGAACGTGTTCGACATATCATGCCGCTCGTCCTTAAGCTGGATCTCTATGCCTTTGTTCAAAAAGGAGAGCTCGCGTATGCGGGATTGCAGAATGTCGTATTCGAATTCGGTTGTTTCCGTAAAAATGTCCGAGTCCGGCTTGAACGTGATCTTCGTCCCTGTCTCGTCAGTGTCTCCAATCACTTGAATGTCGTATTGCGGCGCTCCGCGGCTATATTCCTGCTTATGAATATGGCCGTCCCGCATTACTTCCACGATCAGCTGCTCCGACAGCGCATTAACTACGGATACGCCTACGCCGTGAAGGCCCCCGGATACTTTATACCCTTCACCGCCGAATTTGCCGCCGGCGTGAAGGACGGTCAGCACGACTTCGAGCGTCGATTTTTTCAGCTTCGCGTTTTCGCCGACCGGAATGCCCCGGCCGTTGTCGATGACGGTTACGCTATTATCCTTGTGAACGATGACCTGGATCAATGTGCAAAATCCCGCCAACGCCTCGTCGATGCTGTTATCTACTACTTCCCAAACCAAATGGTGAAGCCCCCGGACGCCGGTTGACCCAATATACATCCCTGGGCGTTTGCGTACCGCTTCGAGCCCCTCAAGCACCTGGATCTGGCTTTCGTCGTATGCGTGTTGGTTGACAGTCATTCGCTAGGTCACCTACTTCTTTGATTTGAAAATATCTCGATATCGCTAACGAGCAAACTGCTTGTCCGCTTTTTGAGAGTCGTCGACGAAATCGGGGAATAATACACTTTCGTCTTCGTCACGACGATCGATTTGCATTCTTCCTCGCCGATCACTTCCACGTTTTTTTCTTTTTGCGCATGAAGCACGAAACTTTTCGATATTTTCGAAGACTTCTCGATAGACAGATCGAAGATGGCGATCAGCTCGGACGTACTGATGATTTTTTCCCCGCCTATATGAATAAACATGCCGAATCAGCTCCCTCTTTCGAACTTAAGCGATTGTTTAAACCAGTTGGCCGTTTCGCACATGAAAAATGGAGGCGTTCTTCAGTCGATTCATCTGCAGGCTTTCGGTGCCGGTCGTCGTGATGAACGTCTGAACTTTCGTCTGGAACGTCTCGAGAAGTTGAGTTTGCCGATAAGTGTCCAATTCGGAGAGCACGTCGTCGAGCAGCAGGATCGGGTACTCGCCGACCTCCTCCTGAATGAACTCGATTTCCGCAAGTTTGAGCGACAGCGCGGTCGTCCGCTGCTGCCCTTGCGAGCCGAATGTTTGCACGTCCTTTTTGTTGATCGAGAATGCCAGATCGTCCTTGTGAGGGCCGTAAAGCGTCGTCCCCCGGCGCATTTCCTGATCTTTAGCCTGTGATAACTTTATCATAAATTGCTCAAATAAAACAGATTCTTCTACCGAACCGTCATAGGCGAAGGAAGGGACGTAGCCAATTTCCAGCGTCTCCGTGCCGTTAGTTATCCCCATGTGGATAGATTCCGCCCATTTTTGCAGCTTATGAATAAAGTTTTGACGCTTTTTCATAATTTTAATACTCAAGGTTACAAGTTGTTCGTTCCAAACCTCCAAAAGCGTCTCGTTCACCTTCGATTCGCGGAACGACGTTTTCAGCATATTGTTGCGCTGGGCCAGCACTTTCTGATATTGCGACAAATCGTATAGATACGAGGGCTGGACTTGCCCGATCTCCATGTTGAGAAATTGCCGCCTGATGCTCGGGGAGCCCTTGACAATATTTAAGTCTTCGGGTGCGAACATGACAACGTTGAGCGCCCCTATGAAGTCGCTCAGCCTTTTTTGATCCAGGCCGTTAATTTTTGCTTTTTTGCCTTGATTCGTAAACGTCAGATCCAGCGTACATGGACCGTACTTTTTTTCGATTTCTCCGCGCAGCATCGTCCGCTCCGCCCCGAAGCGAATAAGCTCCTTATCCTGATGCGTCCGGTGCGACTTCGTCAAGGCCAGCACGAATATCGCTTCGAGCAGATTCGTTTTCCCTTGTGCGTTCGGGCCGATAATGATATTGACGGCACCCTCCGTCGCAAGCTCCACCGATTCGTAATTGCGGTAATCGCGCAACGCCAGTTTTTTTAAGTGCAAGAAGAAGCCTCCTAGCTTCGCCGAGCGACTGTAAACTCGCCGCAGCCTTCGACTTTCACCCGGTCACCGGCATACAGCTTGCGCCCTCTGCGGTTTTCCGGTTCGCCGTTTACGGAAATAGTCGTTTCCTTGACGAAAAACTTCGCTTCTCCGCCAGTCGAGATGCAGTCCGCCAATTTGAGAAATTGGCCGAGCGTAATAAATTCCGTTGAGATCGTTATAGGTTTCATCGCTGATTACTCCGTTATCCGTTCGTCGTCCGGTATGGCATGATCAGATGCAGCATATTCCCATGATCGCCCGGCTTAATAATTATCGGCTGCATCGATCCGCGGAAGCAGATCTGAATATGTTCACTGTCGATGATTTTGAGCGCATCGAGCATATATTTGGAGTTAAACGAGATGCTGAGCAGGTCGCCGGACAATTGGTGCGCTTCGATATTTTCCGTCACTTTGCCGAGCTCGCTGGAGCTGGAAGAAATTTCGACCGTCTGGTCTTCCTTCAGCGTCATTTTGACAATATTCGTCTTTTCTTCGCGGGACAGCAAATAAGCGCGGTCGATGCTGTCCGCAAGCTTTCTCGTGTCAACCGTAAGCTCGGTCTGAAACGACTGCGGAATGAGCTTCGACGTATCCGGATAGGCGCCGTCCAGGATGCGCGTGTAGAAGGAGATGCGGTCCATTTTGAACAGCACCTGATTGTTCGCAACTACGATTTCGATGCCCATATTGTGGTCCGGAAGCAGCTTGCTAAGCTCATTCAAGCTTTTACCCGCGATAACGATATTTTGCAAATCTACGGCGTCGCCGATCGCGATCTGCGCTTCTCGGGATGCCATCCGCAGCCGGTCGCAAGCGATCATCTTCAGCCGCTCTTGTTGGAAATTCCACAAGACACCGGTCAAAATCGGCGACGTTTCGCTTGTGGACACGGCAAATGTTGTTTGGCGAATCATGCTTTTGAGCAAATCGCTGGAGATCGTCATTACGTTGTTCTCTTCGAGCTGAGGGAGCAGCGGATATTCTTCGGGATCGAGACCGACGATCTGAATTTCGGCCGAGCCGGAGCGAATCCATGTAATAAAATTTTCTTTCACCTCGAGCGTTACGTCGGACGATGGCAATTTGCGCGTCATTTCGATAAAAAACTTCGCCGGCAGCACAACGCTTCCGGGGGTCATGACCTGAACGATCTCGGTGCCGTCGATTTCGATCGGAATAAAACTTTGTATCGAAATTTCCGTATCCGAAGCGGTCAGCGTAATGCCGGTAGGTTCCACATCTATTTTGATGCCGGTCAAAATGGGAATGGTGGTCCGGCTGGAGATCGCTTTGGACACGTGCTGAATCGCCTCGTTGAAGACGTCTTTCAAAATATTCAGTTTCATCATTTCAACTCCCGGTTCTAAATGGTTCCGATGCGCGCATAAGAATAGGCGTAGGGAATCGCCCTAAGATGCGCGAATGCCGAACGTCGCTATTCATAAGTATATATCTTTTATAGTGATGGTAGTAGTAGGGACCCTGAATATGTGGATATGTGCGAAAATCGCTTGAACAATAAAGCCTATCCACATGTGAATAGTTTGTGCATAGGCTTCCGCTTATTAAGAGGACGGGTTTTTAATTTTTTCGGTAATCGCCTGAATGATTTTGTACAAGTCCTGATCGTTCTGCAGCGCGGTCGTTATTTTTTCGTGGGCGTGAATGACGGTCGTATGGTCCCGGCCGCCGAACGCTTCGCCGATCTTCGGGAGCGAGTAGTCGGTCAGCTCGCGGGATAAATACATCGCCACCTGCCGCGGAAAAGCGACGGCTTTCGTCCGCTTTCGCGCCTTGAATTCCTCCAGCTTCAGGCTGTAAAACTCGCCGACCTTTTGCTGAATATCATGGATCGTAATGATTTTCGGCCTGCTGGACGGGATAATATCCTTCAGCGCCTCGGCTGCCAGATGAGTCGTGATGTCCTGGTTGATCAAGGACGAGTAGGCGACGACACGAATCAGGGCGCCCTCCAGCTCGCGGATGTTCGTATCGATCTGGTTGGCGATGTACACCATCGCTTCGTTCGGAATATCGAGGTTTTCGGCTTTCGCCTTTTTGCGCAGGATGGCGATCCGCGTCTCCAGATCGGGCGGCGCGATGTCGGTAATAAGCCCCCATTCGAAGCGGGATCTCAGCCGGTCCTCCAGCGTTGGAATTTCTTTCGGCTGGCGGTCGCTCGAAATAATAATCGCCTTATGCTCCTCATGCAGAGCGTTGAACGTATGGAAAAACTCTTCTTGAGTTCCTTCCTTGCCGGCCAAAAACTGTATGTCGTCGATCAGCAGCACGTCGATTTTCCGGTATTTGTTGCGGAAATCTTCGCCTCTGTTGTCGCGGACGGCATTAATGAACTCGTTCGTGAATTTTTCGGACGATATATATAAAACGCGCGCCCCCGGATTGTGCTCCAGCACGTAGTGGCCGATCGCGTGCATCAGATGCGTTTTGCCGAGCCCGACGCCCCCGTACAAAAATAAAGGATTGTACGCTTTTGCGGGCGCTTCGGCAACGGCCAGCGAGGCTGCATGCGCGAAACGGTTGCCCGATCCGACGACAAACGTATCGAACGTGTACTTCGGGTTGAGAATGTTATAAATGCTGCCGTCTTCCAATACGGGAGGCTGCTTGACGATCGGAGTGGCTCCTGAAGGAGCGGCTTTGCCCACCGGTTCTTCGGTGTCCTGGATAATGAAGCTGACTTCGACGTCCCTTCCCAGATATTCCAGCACGTTTGCGGCGATCATCTTCTTGTAGCGGCTCTCGAGCCAATCCCGGGCAAAGCTGGACGGTGCGCATACGGTCAGCTGCGTTTCGGTAAAGACGGACGCCTTCGTTGATTTCAGCCAAGTGTCGAAGCTTGGTTTACTTAGTTTGGTTTGAATCACGGACAACACTTGCTGCCATAAATCGTGGGTATGACCGTCCACAGTTTGTTCACTCCTTCGATTATTGCCGGTAGAACAGTGGGCCATGCTATGTGAAAGACTTCAAAGGTTATGTCGGTAATTATCCACATTTGTCAAAGGTTTGGGAATATAATAATGAACGTACGGGGAAAATTGTTCACAAACTTATCCACAAGCTGTTGATAACCGGAGAAGTGCGGAAGACTATTCACAACCGAAAACAATACTATAATAGCAGAGATGGCGCGTGTTTTCAAACATTATCCACAATATCTAGACCTTGTGCGTAAAAGTTGTCAACAGCACTACATATTGTTTATAGGCTGTGTAAAAACCGACAAATTGCGATTTTAAAGCCTCGAAAGTTATACACAAGTGGATAATGGTGGCGAAAAAGCGAACCGGGGCTGTGAATAGTGGACAAGCTTCGACGGGACAGACGGATTTTGGCAGCCGTCAGGGCGAATGACGGAGCGGAACATTTGCACCAGGACAGAGAGACGATCGATTAATAAAATTGACTTTTAGGGGCAAAAATGATTTAATGTATAGAGGCGTTTTCGGATGATTCACGGAAATACCGTAGGAGGTGCAATCGATGGGTCCGACCTTTAAACCGAATGTTAGCAAACGTAAAAAAGTGCACGGTTTTCGCAAGAGAATGAGCACGAAAAATGGCCGCAAAGTGTTGAAAGCACGCCGCCAAAAAGGAAGAAAAGTAATCAGCGCGTAATGAAAGGCCACTTCAAGGTGGTCTTTTCTTTTTGAGTGTTTCCGAAAATTTATACTTCCGCTAATCGCATTAGCAGGGTAGATGGTGAAGAAGATGCAGAAAGAGCTGAGGCTGACCCGCAGGGAAGATTTCAATAAAGTGTACCGCTACGGCAAGTCGACCGCGAATATGCAGGTTGTCGTATATTGTTTGCCAAATCCGCGGATCGAGCGTTTCCGGATGGGGGTATCGGTAAGCAAAAAGCTTGGAAGCGCCGTTGTCCGAAACCGGATCAGGCGGCTGCTGAAGGAGATCGTCCGGTTGAACGAGGAGCGGATCCGTTCGCATTACGATTTTATCGTCATCGCCCGCAAGCCGGTCGTCGACATGGACTACGGCCAGCTCGAAAAAAGCTTGATGCACGGGCTGAAAAGAGCCCAATTACTGCGAAATTAAGGCGGCAAACGGTTGTCCACATGTGGACTAATTTGCTGAGCCGAAAATTCCAGCGGAAAGTTTCATTTGCTGTCCAACATGTGGTATAGTTGATGTTGGATAGGAGGGCCGTTTCCCGTCTTTGACGGTGCCTTTTTTTGAACGATTCGGGAAGGTCTAATGTTCCGGGTACGGTCGACTATAGCTTGCATAGCGTTTCATAGATAAAGATCTAGGAGGAAGCAAATTTTGGCCCGACGTCGCATACAATTTGCCGCGCTGTTTGCTGTTGCCGTCGTTTTGTTATCCGGTTGCAGCAGTATGTCGGCGCAAACGAACCCGATTGACCCGAGCAACGGGATCTGGGACCGGTATTTCGTGCATCCGCTTTCTTGGCTGCTGAACTGGTTCGCCGACCTGTTATGGGGGCAGTACGGTTTATCCATTTTGGTCGTAACGATCATTATCCGCTTCCTGGTGCTTCCTCTTACGCTGAAGCAGTACCGCAGCTCCAAGGCGATGCAGGCGATTCAGCCCGAGATGAAGAAAATCAAGGACAAGTACAAGGAAGATCCGAAGAAGCAGCAGGAAGAAACGATGAAGCTGTTTCAGAAGAACGGAGTCAATCCGCTCGCAGGCTGTCTGCCGCTTCTCGTGCAGATGCCGATTCTGATCGCGCTGTATAACGCCATCGTCCGCAACGGCGAAATCAGCCAGCACACGTTTCTGTGGATGCAGCTCGGCACGCCCGATCCGTATTACGTGCTGCCGACGCTTGCCGCGATAACGACGTTCCTGCAGCAAAAAGTAATGGCATCCCAGACGACTCCGCAGATGCAAAATTTGATGCTCATTTTTCCGGTGCTGATTTTCGTCATGTCGATGAATTTCGCCTCGGCTTTGCCTTTGTATTGGGTATACAGCAACCTGTTTACTGTCGTGCAATCTTATTTGCTGTACGGTAGATCTAACCAAAAGGGTGGCTTATCGAAATGAGAACAATCGTTGTCACGGGAAAAACGATCGAGGACGCTGTAAAGTCCGGACTCGCGCAGTGGAGCGTTCCGGAAGAGCGGGTGAAGGTCAAAGTATTGGAACAGCCCTCCAAAGGGTTATTCGGCTTGATAGGCGCGCGGGAAGCGAAGGTAGAGCTGGAGCTTATTCCGGATGCGCTGGAGGAAGCCGTCAAGTTTTTGGAAGATGTGTTTCGTACGATGGACATCCAAGTGAAAATCGATCGTGAAAATACCGATGACGGCGTGCAGCTCAATTTGACAGGCAAAGAATTGGGTATACTGATTGGAAGAAGAGGCCAGACGCTGGACTCGCTGCAATATTTGCTCAACATTGTGGCGAACCGCTACGCCGACTCCCATATCCGAATCGTGCTCGACGCGGAAAGTTTCCGCAAGCGCCGCAGACAGACGCTAGAGGAGCTGTCGAACCGGTTGGCGACGCGAGTGATCCGGACCCGCAAGGAAGTCGTGCTGGAGCCGATGTCGCCGCAAGAGAGAAAGGTGATTCACTCCAAGCTGCAGCATCATCCGGATGTGAAGACCTACAGCAAAGGGGAAGAGCCGAACCGCCGAGTCGTTATTGCACTCAGATAGATGACTTCAGGCATGAGCCGTATCCCCGCAGCAACTAAGGAGCTTTAGCGGAATGGTCGTCTTGGCTGACGAGCGATGTGTTGCAGACCGTAAGGGCGGGCCTGTTCGTCAAAAGAAAGGCGCGTTATTCCGGTAAGGCCCTTAAATGGCAATGGCTCCGCTTGGGCGGCAGTCATTGTTTTTGTTTTTCCGGTCTTGCAGACGTAGGGGTAAAGGAAAGGTGGTGTATAACGAGATGGCAGATACGATTGCCGCGATTTCGACTCCTCCGGGCGAAGGAGGCATATCCGTCATTCGCGTAAGCGGCGCCGATTCGATCGGAGCAGCCGATCGAATTTTTTCATTTAAAGGAAAGCTGAAAGATGTTCCTACTCATACGGTGCATTATGGGCATGTGATTCAGCCGGCTACGGGGGAGCGCGTGGAAGAGGCGCTTGTAACCGTCATGCGCGGCCCTCGATCGTTTACGACCGAGGACGTTGTCGAGATCAGCTGTCACGGCGGCATTATAGCGGTCAAGAAGGTGCTCGATCTTGTGCTGGAGCAAGACGTCCGTTTGGCCGAGCCGGGCGAGTTTACGAAGCGGGCTTTTTTGAACGGCCGCATTGATCTTGCCCAGGCGGAGGCGGTTATCGACTTGATCCGAGCGAAGTCGGATCGGGCGTACAAGATCGCGCTGCGGCAAGTGGAGGGGACGCTGTCCAAGCAGGTGAAGCAGCTGCGGCACCGGCTTGTTGAACTGATGGCTCATATTGAGGTCAACATCGATTATCCCGAGCACGACGTAGAAGAGATGACGAACGCTTTTATCCGGGACAAGTGCAAGGAGGCGCTCGCCGATCTGGACCGGCTGCTTCGCACGGCGGAACAGGGCAAAATTCTTCGCGAAGGCATCGTCACGGCGATCGTAGGCAGACCGAATGTAGGTAAATCTTCGCTGCTTAACGCCCTCGCCGGAGAGAGCAAGGCGATCGTTACCGATATTCCCGGCACGACACGCGACGTTATCGAGGAGTACGTCAATTTGAACGGTATCCCGCTCAAGCTGCTCGATACGGCCGGTTTGAGGGAAACGGATGATATCGTCGAACGGATTGGCGTCGAGCGTTCGCGCAGCGCATTGACTGACGCGGATTTGATCATAATGGTTGTGAACCGCAGCGAGCCGCTCCACGAGGATGAGAAGCTGCTAATCGAACAGGTGCGGGATAAGATGAGCATCGTCGTATTGAACAAAAGCGATTTGCCTTTGCAGGCCGATCTGGACTATATTCAGGCTCGTTTTGAACCGGAGCGAATCGTCTCGATGTCGGTCAAGGAGGAAGAGGGACTGGAGCGTTTGGGACAGGCGATCGGGGGCCTCTTTTTCGGCGGTCAGCTCGAGATGAACGATATGACGTATGTGAGCAACGTCCGGCACATTCATCTGCTGAAAAGCGCGATGAGATCGCTTGAGGAGGCGCTGGAGGCGGTCGACGGGCAGATTCCGATCGACATGATCCAGATTGATATAAGCCGGGCGTGGGAGCACCTCGGGGAGCTTGTCGGGGATTCGGCGCATGAATCGCTGCTCGATCAAATATTTTCGCAATTTTGCTTGGGGAAATGAATGGGAATGTATGTTCGTATATATTGACTGGTAGGCAAAGGAGGGGTAAGGATGATAACCAATTATACTGCTGGCCATTATGATGTTATCGTTATCGGAGCCGGTCACGCCGGCTGCGAGGCTGCGCTGGCTTCGGCCAGAATGGGCTGCGATACGCTGCTGCTGACGATCAACCTCGATATGGTCGCATTTATGCCATGCAACCCGTCGATCGGCGGGCCGGCTAAAGGGCATGTTGTCCGGGAAATTGATGCGCTCGGCGGTGAAATGGGACGCAACATCGACAAAACGTTTATTCAGCTTCGTATGCTCAACACGGGGAAGGGACCTGCGGTTCATGCGCTGCGCGCCCAAGCCGACAAATTTCTGTATCAGCATACGATGAAGGAAACGATTGAGAAGCAAGAACGGTTGACGATGCGCCAAGGGATGGTCGAGGAGCTTATTGTCGAGGACGGCGTGTGCACCGGTGTTATTACGAAGACGGGGGCACAGTATTTCGGCAAAGCGATCGTGCTGACGACCGGCACGTATTTGCGCGGCAAAGTCATTATGGGCGATCTCATGTACGAGAGCGGGCCTAACAACCAGCAGCCTTCGGTCAAGCTGTCGGAGAGCTTGAAGAATCTTGGCCTCGAGCTCGTTCGTTTCAAGACGGGGACTCCGCCGCGCGTACAGAAGGAAACGATCGACTTCTCCAAGATGGAGATTCAGCCGGGCGATGAGCAGCCGAAATATTTCTCATATGAAACCGAGCCGTTCGTAAGGGAACAGCTTCCATGCTGGCTGACGTATACGTCGGCTGATACGCACGAAATCATTAACAGCAATCTGCATCGGGCGCCGATGTTTTCCGGAGCGATCGAAGGGACCGGACCTCGCTATTGTCCTTCTATCGAGGATAAGATCGTCCGCTTCGCGGATAAGCCGAAGCATCAAATCTTTTTGGAACCGGAAGGGCGGAATACGTCGGAGTATTACGTTCAGGGGCTTTCCACTAGCATGCCGGAGGAAGTTCAGCTTTCGATGCTGAGGTCGATTCCCGGTTTGGAAAATGTAAAAATGATGAGGACCGGTTATGCAATCGAATATGATGCAATGGTCCCGACCCAGCTATGGCCTACGCTGGAAACGAAAAAAATTCCCGGCTTGTTTACGGCTGGTCAAATTAACGGTACGTCAGGTTACGAGGAAGCGGCCGGGCAAGGGGTTATGGCCGGCATCAATGCAGCAAGAAAAGTACTCGGGAAAGAACCGGTCATCCTGGATCGCTCGCAAGGGTACATCGGAGTACTCATCGACGATCTCGTGACGAAAGGAACGACCGAGCCTTACCGGCTGCTTACTTCAAGAGCGGAGTATCGTCTGCTGCTTCGCCATGACAATGCGGATCTTCGGCTGACGCCGATCGGTTACGATATTGGGCTTATATCGGAAGAGCGCTATCAGAAGTTTTTACACAAAAGGTCAACAGTTGCGCTGGAAGTGGAGCGTCTGAAAACGACAAAGCTTCGTCCGGAGCCGAATGTTCAGCAGCTTCTGACGGACCTGGGGACGGTGCCGCTTAACAATGCGGTGGACATGATTTCCTTGCTGCGCAGACCGGAAGTGACCTATGCCCATCTGGAACAGCTATCGCCTTCGCCGTACGAGCTGAACGAAGAGATGAAAGAGCAGGTTGAAATCCAGATCAAGTATGAAGGCTATATCGAGAAGCAGCTGATCCATGTCGAGCGCTTGAGTAGGATGGAAAAGAAGAAGCTGCCTGAAGATTTGAACTACGCAGAGATCCGCGGTATAGCGAATGAAGCGAAACATAATCTTGCGCAAATCAGACCGCTCTCGATCGGGCAGGCGTCACGAATCGCGGGGGTTACGCCGGCCGACATTTCGATACTGCTCGTATATTTGGAGCAATACAATAAAACCGCAACCGCAAGAGGCTGATACGATGAACGATGTGAAAAAGCTGTTTACCGACCTTTTGCTTCAAAAAGGGCTGCACGTATCCGATACGCAGTGGAATCAATTCGAGGCGTATTTTCGCGAGCTTGTTTCGTGGAACGAAAAAATGAATTTGACCGGCATTACGGAGAGAGAGCAGGTGTATATCAAACACTTCTACGACTCGCTTTCTCTTTCTTTTTTTGTGCCGATGTCCGGCATCGCTACGATGGCCGATATTGGGTCCGGTGCCGGTTTTCCAAGTATTCCGCTTAAAATCATGTTTCCGCATTTGCGGGTTACGATTGTAGATTCCTTAAATAAACGAATTCAGTTTTTGAACCATCTTGTTCAAACGTTAGGGCTTGAACATGTCGATTGCTTGCACGGCCGGGCAGAGGATTTGGCCCGCAACGTTTCACTGAGAGATTCGTTCGACCTGGTTACCGCTAGGGCAGTGGCGAGGCTTAATGTGCTGAACGAATTTTGCTTGCCGTTCGTGAAATCCGCCGGTTTGTTTGCCGCGATGAAAGGGGCAGACCCGGAGGAGGAACTGCAAGAAGCGGCTTTTAGCTTGAAGTTGCTTCGCGGGGAAGTGAAGTCGGTTGTACGTTTTGAACTTCCGGTTGAGCAATCGGAACGTCATATGATTATAGTGGAAAAGACTGGGAAGACGCCTGCCAAGTATCCGCGAAAAGCGGGATTGCCGTTAAAGCAGCCGTTAGTTTAATAAAACTGCAAATGAAATGTTCCACGTGAAACATTCAATAAATGTTTATATGGCAGAGGCAGGAAATCGAGAGTTTCTGGAGAATTAGTATAGTAAAGTCGAATGGGATGATGGCAGGATCAGCAGCCATTCAAACCAGGATGGGGAACCCTCGGACAAAGCTTTCATTGCAACGAAAGGAATTGGGTGATTGGTTTCCATATGAAAGAACAATTCTCCAAGCTGTTCGGGTTCTCGGAGCGGACAAACCAGGATGAAGTAAAAAATGTTTCTATTCATGAAATCGTGCCGAGTCCCTATCAACCAAGGACTGTATTTGACGATGAGAAGATCGATGAGCTTTGTCAAACGATAAAAACTCACGGTGTTATTCAACCGATCGTCGTTCGAGTCCGTAATCACAAGTTTGAGATTATTGCCGGGGAACGCAGATGGAGAGCTTGCAAAAAGCTGGGCCTCGATACGGTACCGGCGATCGTACGGGAGTTTAACGATGCTCAGGCGGCATCCATCGCTTTAATCGAAAACTTACAGCGCGAAGGATTGACCTCGATCGAAGAGGCGGTAGCTTACCAACAGTTGATGGAAATTCACGGCTTGACGCAGGAAAGCTTGGCTCAAAGGCTTGGGAAAAGCCAATCTACGATCGCGAATAAAATACGGCTGCTGAATTTGAGCGAACCCGTAAAGCAATGTTTATTGGAACGCAAAATAACAGAACGACACGCGCGGGCTTTGCTTGCTCTCGACAGCGAAGATTTACAGCTCAAAGTATTAAATGATATTATTACGAAAGAGCTGAATGTCAAGCAAACAGAGGCGAGAGTCAAATTTTATAATGAAGCCGCTTCTATAAAGAAAAGTAAACGAGTTTCTTTTTCCAAAGATATTCGGCTGGCTGTTAATACAATCCGTCAGTCTGTGGAAATGGTCGCCGGATCTGGCTTGCAAATTAAGACGGATGAGAAGGACCATGACGATCATTATGAATTTATTATTCGTATCCCTAAAAAGCATTGATGGGTTTTGTGAGAAAAGCTCCAATTCATGGAGCTTTTCTTTTTTTTAGGAGCGCGAAATATTTCAAGTTGCTAGAGTTTAATGGTATAATGGAAGATGTCGACTCATTATTGGATGGTTTGAACATAGGAAGAAAAGGCTTAGAACTGAAGGCGTTTTAATGCAGCCATGCTGTGTAGGGATTCTTGATTGAGGTGAAGATGTTGGCTAAGATTATAGCTATTGCGAATCAAAAAGGCGGGGTCGGGAAAACAACGACATCCGTTAATCTGGGAGCTTGTTTGGCTACTTTGGGCAAACGAGTCCTGCTTGTAGATATAGACCCGCAAGGAAACACAACGAGCGGGATCGGCGTAAATAAAGCTGATGTTGTACATTGTATTTATGATGTTCTTATTAATGATGTGCATCCGAAAGATACGATTGTAAGTACCGCGATCGAAAACCTGAAAATCATTCCTGCGACGATCCAGTTGGCCGGAGCGGAGATCGAGCTCGTTCCGACGATTTCGCGCGAGGTTCGGCTGAAGAAATCGTTGCAACTGGTCAAGCATATGTTTGACTACATATTGATCGATTGTCCGCCGTCCCTAGGAATACTGACGATCAACTCTCTCACTGCGGCTGATTCGGTCCTTATTCCGATTCAATGTGAATACTACGCGCTGGAGGGATTAAGCCAGCTGCTCAATACAGTGAGACTGGTTCAGAAACATCTGAATACGAACTTGCAGATTGAAGGCGTATTGCTCACCATGTTTGATGCCCGGACGAATCTCGGCATCCAAGTTATTGAAGAAGTGAAAAAGTATTTCCAGCAGAAAGTGTATCAAACGATTATTCCGCGTAATGTACGTTTAAGCGAGGCTCCGAGTCACGGACAATCCATCATTACTTACGATCCGCGCTCAAAGGGAGCGGAAGTATATTTGGAATTGGCGAAGGAAGTGGTCTCCTATGAGTAAGCGTCTTGGCAAAGGACTGGACGCGCTAATCCCGTCGCTTCATGTAGGCGAAGAAGATAAAGTAGTCGAAATCTCTTTGAAAGAGCTTCGGCCCAATCCATATCAGCCGCGTAAAACTTTTAATGAAGACTCGATCAGCGAACTGGCTCAATCGATCAAAGAGCACGGTGTTATTCAGCCGATTATTGTTCGTAGTGTTCTTAGAGGGTTTGAGATTATTGCCGGGGAACGCAGATTTCGAGCGTCGCAGCATTGTGGGCTTGAGAAAATACCGGCGGTAATAAGAAATTTTAGCGATCAACAAGTGATGGAAATTGCTTTGATCGAAAATGTACAGCGTGAAGATTTGAATGCAATCGAGATTGCCAATGCGTACCAAGCTTTAGTTGAACAGTTTCAGTTTACTCAAGAAGAGCTGTCGGTTAAAGTGGGGAAGAGCCGATCTCATATTGCAAACTTTTTGCGGCTGCTGCAGCTGCCGGATGATGTGAAGCAACATGTTTCACGTGGAACATTATCGATGGGGCACGCGAGAGCGATTGTTGGTGTGAAGGATGACAAGACCAAAAAAGAGTTGGCAAATTTGACGGTTAAAAATGAGTGGAGTGTCCGTTTCCTGGAAGATTATATTAAACAGCTGGAGGAAACGAAACAGCCGCAAAAAGAGAGAAGCAAAGAAAGGAAAGGCGACCCATATATCGATCAGCTGGAGGAATCGCTGCGCGATCGATATCGGACGACAGTTAAAATCAAACATCAGAACGATAAAGGAAAAATCGAACTGCTTTATTATTCAAAGGATGATTTGGAACGGTTGCTTGAATTGCTGCAGGGAAAAATAAGCTAAGGTAATTTTTCGAGAATGATTCGAAAAAACCTTAACATCAGACCAGTAAAGCATACCAAACTCATACCCATCTAGGGGTGACATGGTATGCTTTTTCGGTGAAATGCAAGTTGATATTCAAAAAAATGCAGTCAAAAAGAGGGAGGGAGAGGGCTGTATGGCAGTTAAGTATTTTGACAACGCAGCTTCTTCGTGGCCGAAACCGCCAGCTGTACTCGAAGCGATGCATGAAAGTATGTTACATGCGGCAGCCAATCCCGGTAGAGGCAGCCATCAAATGGCGGTGAAGGCGAGCCGTATTTTGTTCGAGACACGGCACGTTATTGCGAAGCTGATCGGGGTTCATAATCCGAATCATATTTCGTATGCGCTCAATACGACAATGGCATTAAATGAAGCGATAAAGGGATTTGTCAAAAAAGGCGATCATGTGATATGTACAAGTGTGGAGCATAACTCCGTGAGAAGGCCGCTTGAATATTTGAAAATCCACATGGATGTGCAAGTAACGTATGTAGAGGCGGACAGTACGGGACAAGTGAAGGTGGAGGATGTCGAAGCGGCTTTCCGATCAAATACTACACTCGTCATTTGTAATCATAGCTCAAACTTGCTCGGAACGATTTTGCCTGTGGAGCAAATAGCGGAACTGGCCCGAAAAAGAGGGAGCAAACTATTGGTGGACGGCGCCCAAACGGTTGGGATTATTCCGCTCCATGTCGAGCAAATGGGGATTGATATGTTCGCCTTCCCGGGACATAAGGGGATGCTTGGACCGCAAGGAACCGGTGGACTTTATATTCATCCAAACTTGGAACTGGTACCGCTGCTGCATGGGGGGACGGGAAGTCAGTCGGAGTCAATCGATCAACCGACCGTGAGGCCAGACCGATATGAAGCAGGTACGCAAAATACGGTAGGAATCGCGGGACTTAGAGAAGGTGTAAAATTTGTACTGAATGAAGGTGTCGAGGCGATCCATAATAAAGAATGGAATCAAATTCAACTGCTTATGGAAGGATTGCAATCGGTGGAAGGGGTAAGGCTGCTTGGGCCGAAATTAGGTGAACCTAAAACAGGGATTGCCGCATTCGTGCTGGAACATGCCGATTCATCGGAAGTTGCTTTCATTTTGGATCAAAGCTTTCAGATCGCTGTTCGTGCCGGTTATCATTGTACACCTCTAGCGCATGAAGCGGCAGGGACGACAAAAACGGGAGCTGTACGGGCAAGTATCGGATATTATACGACAGAAGCCGAAATATCAGACTTTATTGGGGCGATTCGCGAAATTAGCAAGCATTACCGGGATATGGTGTAAGACCGTGTGACGATCCAAAAAAGAGGGAAGGAATCAAAACGTTGAACGATTGGGCGAACTCCATAAAACCTGTTTATATGCTCGCAGGCTGTGCTGTGCTTGCGCTCTTATTTATCGTCGTACTAATTGTACTCATCGCTCTGTCCGTCAAGCTGTCTAGGCTGCGCAAATCGTATGAAGAAATGATGGGCGGAGTAAACGAAACGAATATAGAGCAAATGCTTCTCGAATATAAACAAAAAATCGATATGGCGGTAGCGTCCCATGAAACCCAAAACAGACGCATAAGCGATATCGAATCGAAGCTGAAAACCGTAACGTCCAAAATCGGCGTTGTGCGGTATAATGCATTTGGGGAAAGAGGGTCCGATCTTAGTTTCTCGGTGGCGTTCTTAAGCGATAATCAAGATGGTGTTGTTTTGTCAGGTATTCACAACCGCGACGAAACGCATATGTATGCCAAACCGATTTCCGCCGGGCAGTCCGTTTATCGGCTTACCCCTGAGGAAAAGGACGCGATTATTCAATCCCTGGAACTTGTTGAGTCGAAGTAATTCGCCTGGCCAGCATAAGAGAGCGGAAGATGGAGCGGGATATAATTTCGGACATTTTCATCACGACGCTAAGGCGCGTATTTTGCAGCACAAAGTATTCCATAAAACCGCCGACGTTTACGATTCCTGTAATGTGCATATGTCCGAGCGGAGGCAGTTCTTTCTGGACTCCGGCTCCTGGTTTGACAGGACCGTCTGCAACCGTAATGCATCCGACACTGGATACTTGGCCCAGGCATGCGTCAAGTGCAACGATGTAAGGAGAGTCGTACAGCCGGTCGATTTCGGCGATCGTATCGTTCAGATTCATGGCGTGTACCGGCTCGTCCAACGTACCAAAAAGATGGAGACCGCTGTAGTGGTATTTATGCAGATGAGTACCGATTAACGGGCCCAGTGAATCGCCGGTTGACCGGTCAGTTCCGATACATACGAATACGATTTGCTGATGGACAGGGACCTGCGCGAAATAGTGAAACAGACGCTCGGTGAGCGAATCCACAACGTTAGTATCGCTATAATTGAAGCGATAGCTGGCCGGGTCGGTTTTGTTGAACAGACCGAGTGAAAACTTCATGGCGGTTCCTCCTAAGCTACATAGAATACGATAACGATGGCGATTTTTACTAGTATACGAAAAAGAATGCTTGTTTATACGTACCGGATATGAGAGAATTGGAGATCATTTATCCACAGGCGGTGATGGACCTGGAGACGATGCTGATTGCGTTTGATTCGACGCAACAGGCGCTGCGTACGGAAATGCTGCTGGAATATGCAGATGTGGATATCGATATTCGGCCGACGCCGAAGGAAATAACGGCAGGATGTGCACTGTCAATTGATTTTCCGGCCGAGGAGTTCGAGAAGGTGAAGGAGATTATTCAATCCGAAGATGTGGAAATTCGCGGAATTTTCAGACGATTAAACGAAGAGTATGAGCTGGTTTTCAGTAGCTGAAATCAGGAGGATGCGTTATGGGAAGTCATCAAGCATGGATATCCATGCTTCAAGATGTGAGCGGGTGGGCACACTTTAAACAATCTACATGGGATTATTTGGTAGATCCGGCGAATTGGACTTCCTGGTTAATTATTCTAATTAAAGTAGTTGTTATTTATACGGTAGGCCGGGCGATCAATTCGATCACGCGCAGAGCGGTCCGGCATATGGTGCAGGAAAGGGAAAAGAGCCCGCTTAAATTCGATCCGAGACGGACGAAGACGATTGGAAGGCTCATTGGCAATCTGATCTCCTCCGTTGTTAATTTTTTTGTCATTATTCTTATTCTTTCGCAGTTCGGCTTTAATTTGGCTCCGATTTTGGCAGGTGCCGGCGTGCTTGGGCTTGCTATCGGCTTCGGCGCGCAAAGTCTTGTTAAAGACGTCATTACCGGATTTTTCATTATTTTTGAAGATCAATTTGCCGTAGGCGATGTGATTCAAACCGGGGCGTTTAAAGGGACGGTAGAAGAGATTGGCATGCGGGTTACTCGCATTCGGAATTTTACAGGGGAAGTACATATTATCCCTAACGGACTCATTACTCAGGTTACGAACTACTCCAACTATAATTCGCTAGCTATCGTAGACGTCACCATTGCTTACGAAACGGATCTGGAGAAGGCGCAGCAGATAACCCGGCAAACGCTGCATAAGGTTTATGAGAGCAGCGATCTGATCGTGAAGGAGCCGGCCATACTCGGCGTGCAGGCGGTCACCAATACGGAAGTAACGCTCCGTATTTCCGCTGAATGCAGACCGAATACGCAAGCGGAGGCCATCCGCGGCATGAATCTGGAACTGATGAGGGCGCTGGAGCAGAACGGTCTTAAAAAGATTGGATAGCCGCCCTGCGAGTGGCGGGAAGGAGAGGAAAAGAGAGATGGAACGAAAACAATTCGATCTGGGCGATATCGTGCAAATGAAAAAGCCGCATCCGTGCGGAACGAACGAATGGGAAGTCATCCGGATGGGCATGGATATCCGCATCAAATGCGTACACTGCAAGCATAGCGTGCTCATTCCCCGGTTGGAGTTCGAGAAAAAGATGAAGAAAGTGCTTCGATCGGCAGCTGCCGGCGATGCGGAATCAGGCGGAGCATCTTAAATCATTTTTTGGTAAAATCATTGCGAAAAGGGCCTTGCGAAACCTCAAATCAGTGTGCTATAATAAATCTTGTCCTCATTTTGAGGATAGTGGCCGATGCGGAAAGGTACCCAAGAGGCCCAAGGGGGCTGACTCGAAATCAGCTAGGCGTCGCAAGGCGTGCGTGGGTTCGAATCCCACCCTTTCCGCCATACATAAAAAGTCACGACTCTTCGGAGTCGTTTTTTTGTTGCGGAAGGGGGCTGGGATGAGAACCGAAGGTTCGTCGGAGGATAAGCTTCGATAGGAACCGCTGCGCAGTCGGCCGTAAAGGCCGCATCCCACCCTTTCCGCCATACATAAAAAATCACGACTCCTCGGAGTCGTTTTTTGTTGCGAACAACCTCCTACCCGGGTAGGAGGTTGCGCTGCGTGATTCAGTCGTTTCCCTTCTTCGTCCATTTCCGGTCTTTGTTCGTCGTTTCCGGGAACTTCTCGCCCTGCTTGAGCTGAATCTGCTTGGGGTTCGTAATGCCCATATGGAAATCATTCTCGCCGATTTCGATATAGGTTCCATTGTTTGGAGCCGTCATTCCTGGCTTGAATTCGGTTTGTTCTCCCATCGTTGTCACCTCCGAGCGTTATGTTTTTTCAGTCGATGCCGCATCTGTAGGTTGCGGTTATAGGCGGCAAAACATGCCCCGAGCGGCCGACCATATTTTACATAGATGAACGAAAGCATGAAGCGGGATTGTGCTGAGGTTTCGACTTGTATTACAGTGGGCATTTTGATATAGTTATAAGGTGCGAGTTTTGACTGCAAAGCCCGCTCCTTGCTTCCGGCAAATCCGGAAGCCGCTAAGTCCAAAAGGAGGTGAATATCCATGCGCAAATACGAAGTGATGTATATCATTCGTTCGGACATCGAGCAAGATGCTGTTCAAGCAACGATCGAGAAATTCCAAGGCATCATCGGTAACGGTGGCGAAGTTACTAAGCAAGAAGTAATGGGGAAGCGCCGTCTTGCGTATGAGATCAACAAGTTCCGTGACGGGATTTACGTGTTGGTGCATTTCAACGCGACGAACGAAGTCATTGCTGAACTTGACCGCGTAATGAAGATTTCCGATGAAATCATTCGTTGCCTGATCGTTAAAGACGTAGCTTAATCGTTCCTGAATGAGTAGTAGTAGTCGATCGTTAGGGAGGGGTTTCGATTGTTGAACCGTGTAATTCTCATCGGCAGACTGACGCGCGATCCGGAGCTGCGGTACACGCCCTCGGGCGTTGCCGTTACGCAGTTTACGATTGCCGTAGACCGGCCGTTCTCGAACCAGCAAAACCAGCGCGAAGCCGACTTTATCCCGGTAGTCACCTGGCGGCAATTGGCTGAAACTTGTGCGAACTATTTGCGCAAAGGCCGATTGGCGGCGGTGGAAGGCCGGATTCAAGTGCGAAACTACGACAACAACGAAGGAAAGCGCGTTTACGTAACTGAGGTAATAGCCGATAACGTACGATTTTTGGAATCGGCTAACAGTGGGGCGAATCGCGACGAATTCGGCGGTGGAAGTGGCGGAAGCAGCGGCGGCGGTAACAGCGGTGGCGGAAGTTATGGCGGGAATAGCGGCGGCAGCCGAAATGGCGGAGCGCGGGACAATCAGGATCCGTTCTCGGACGACGGAAAACCCATCGATATTTCCGATGATGATTTGCCGTTCTAGGCAGAAAGGAAGGAATCTCGCATGAACAGACGTGAGGGCGGAGAAGATCGCGGCGAACGCAAATTCTCCAAAAAAGGCGGACGCAACAAGCGCCGCAAAGTGTGTTATTTCACAGCCAACAAAATCACTCACATTGACTATAAAGACATCGAAACGCTGAAGAAATTCATCAGCGAGCGCGGCAAAATTTTGCCACGCCGTGTCACCGGTACGTCCGCGAAATACCAACGCATGCTGACGATCGCTATCAAGCGTTCCCGTCAAATCGCATTGCTGCCGTATACGACGGAGTAATCGTAAGCCTATAGCAAGGTGATCCAAACAAGAAGGCAGGGCGTTCATACGTCCTGCTTTTTGCTTTTGACTATTTAAGATAAAGTTAAGAAATCCGGCTTATTCTCCTTAAGGTTTGCGCGGTACAATAAATCCCGTAAAGCAGTTTTAACGAAATAACCAAGAAGGTTGCTTTATTTCGTTAAACAGCGTAAGACCAAGAAGAGATGAAAGAGGCTGGGCCGGATTATGACACAAGCTGAAGAACAATTGTTCCAACACATATATAGCACATACCGGATTCCGCTGCATCGCTATTTGGCTAAGCGTACCGGGGATGATAGCGAAGCGGCCGATTTGGCGCAGGAAACATTCGTGCGCATGTACGAGAAACGCGTGCAGCCGGAAACTGCCAAAGCTTGGCTGTTCAAAACGGGCTATCATCTGTTTATCGATCAGTGGCGGAAAAAGCGCAGAACGCCGCAAGTGCCGCTCGAATCGATTCCGGATATGCCGGTCGTCGGCGGATCGCCGGAAGTAGTAGCGGTCGGTGCGGAGCTTCGTTCGGAAATCAGCCAAGCGCTGAGCAAGCTGAAAGCCAGAGACCGGCAGGTGCTGCTGATGCTGCTTAACCGGGGGCTGACATATAAGGAAATAGCCGATCATTTCGGAGTTACCGAGAACGCGATCAAGACGCTCGTGCATCGGGCCCGGAAACGGATGAGAGAGCTTATGGAAGCTTGATATGGAGCTTATTCGAATCATGAACCGTAAAAAATAAGGAAGAACCGGAGGCTGCTGCTCCCGGTTCTTCTTTGCTTTTTGCTTAAGAGTTGATGAAGGCAGTGCGGCTCTGCTGCACGTATTGAACGTCGAAACCGAGTCCTTCGGCCATTAGGCGAAGCGGAATATAGGTTTTCATCTCGCCGTTGCTGTCATGGGCGTGGGGAGCGGCGGTTTCGATCTGCTTCGCGGTACCATTCACGGAGATCGTTGTGGAGTCGAGAGTAAGCGCCACGCTGCTTCCGTTGTAACGGACGGTTGCGGTTTTCGTTTCGTCATTCCAGTCCACAGTGGCTCCGAGAGCTTCCGAATATTCACGAAGCGGTACGAACGTGCTGTCTCCGATCAGCGCCGGCAGATGCGGTGTAGCAATCGTCCGGCCGCCGACCACGACCGTAATCGGGTCGGTTTTCGCCAGATCGTCGCGATAGTCGCCCCAGATCGACTTGGCGAACAGCTCGGCGATTTTCTCATAGCCGGACTGGTTCGGATGAATATCTTTCTCGGCAATATGCGTAAACGTTCCTTCGCTGCCGACAAACGCTGCGGCCACCGGTACGGCGGTAACCTTGAAATTGTTTTTGGTAAACGACTGTTCGATCTGCTTCAGCGTAGCGGTAAACAGGTCCTTGAGCTTCTGCGCTTTTGCATATTCCGCCTTCATGAAGGCAGGTACGGGCGAATATTGGTCCGCGATGTACACCCGAACGTTTTTATTGATGGTGAATATGTTTTGCAGGGTAGAGGTCACATTATCGGTATAGGTTTTCATCCAGGTTGCCGCGAATGCATCCAGATCGGCATCATTCATGTTCTGCAGATCGGTTATGATTTTCGAGCCGATGTCGTTGCCGCCAATCGTAATTGTGATGAGCGTCGCCGCGGCGATGTCCGCTTTGATTTTGGCCGTATCGCTGACAACCTGATCGGCGCGGGGGTCGGGCAGCGAAGGCTGGAGGTCGGATCCTTTTATTTTTTTCCCGTCGGCAACGGCTTGCAGCATCGTCTTCAGTCCGGCGCTCGTCAGTCCGCCGATCCCGTAGTTGGCTGCGGTTGCGCGTCCATGCAGAAGAGCTTGTTCGTACACCCGGTCGGAGTAGCCGTATGGAATGGAATCGACCGTCATGCCGGGCTCGAAACCGATAGCGATCGAATCGCCGAACACGACATACCGTTCGGGAGCGGCGGATGCGGCTGAGACGCTCGAGGCGAGACAGGCGAAAACGAGAAAACAGGCGAGCCAAAGCGAGAATAGGCGTTTCATGAAGAAGGGTCCCTCCCAAGTTTTAAGCTTTAGATGTATATATTCGCCTTCGCCAAACCCGGCACCTGCGGACCTTATCTGGAAAATCGTGTTTTTTGCGGCGGTTCCCCGAAACGGGACAGTATCCGGGGTTTATGCTATAATTTGTATCATAGCCAAAAATAGCTGTTTGGCCGGGAGCTGCGAGGATCGGTGCCGCTTGAACCTGATTTCGTTAAGAGGTGACGTTTTGTTGAACAACAGGCAAGCCTTGTTATGGAGCCTCATCCTGGTGGTGCTGCTCTTGCTCATGTTTACCCCGCTCGTCATGGTGGCGATCAGTCTTGCCATGATTCCGACGGTGTTTTTGTTCGTCAAATTGGATACGAAACGATTTGTTGTTTATTATGTATTGTCGCTGCTGGCCGTTTATGTCGTAACTGCCATATTCGGCGCGGGTATTCTAGGTACGGTCGCCTCGATTGTGTCTTTGTCGCTGTTAATACCGAGTATCGTGATGGGGATCTTCTACAAAAAAAGATCGTCGGCGCGCTCGGTGCTGACGGGCGG
This sequence comes from Paenibacillus ginsengarvi, assembly GCF_003626695.1. Classification (GTDB taxonomy): domain Bacteria; phylum Bacillota; class Bacilli; order Paenibacillales; family NBRC-103111; genus Paenibacillus_AB; species Paenibacillus_AB ginsengarvi. The sequence continues at coordinate 360,056 of NZ_RBAH01000003.1, read as the reverse complement.
CACGATTGCTTTTTTGACGCAATTGCTTGTGTTCCTGATTCTGCTTACGACGTTCGGGGTTCACGTAACCGATGAAATGCGCCAATTCGTGCGCAGCAGTCTGGATACGATGCCGGGAGAGCTGAAGCAGATGCTGCCGCAAAATATGATCGATCTCATCATCGATATGATGATAAGGCTGCTGCCGCTTTATTTGATCGGCATATCCTTGTATTTTAGCGTGATTACCCACTGGCTTGCCCGGAAGGCGCTAGTGCGCAGCGGAGAGATGATTCCTGCCTTACGTCCGGCGAAGGAATGGATGCTGCCGAAGTCGTTTGTGTGGTACTACTTGATTGCGCTCATTCTCGGTTTCATATTCACGGGAACCAGCGATACGATGATCGACATGATCCTGCTGAACGTGATGCCGATTCTGATGGTTGCTTTCGCTGTTCAGGCGCTCGCCTTCTTTTTCTTTCTCGGCGATGCGAAGGGGTGGTCCCGGTCGGTGCCGGTCGTCATTGCCGTCGTGCTGGCGCCGCTCATGGTGCTTCTGCCGTTTCTCATGCAGCTGCTCACTTTGCTAGGCTTGTTCGACGTCGCCTTCCCGATTCGGGCCCGAATGAAGAAATCATAGACGTTTAGGAGCGGAGGACGTATGCCGAAGTATTTGTTGAATCGCTGGCATGGACTTCATATTTACTGGTCGTCAATCGTTATCCTGCTGCTGTCGATTGCGCTTTTTTTCTATGAATGGATTCTCGGCGTCTTGGGCCTCATTACCGGGGGCGTACTGGCGTATTACACGCTGGCGGCGGAGCGGGCGTTTCGCAAAGGGCTGAATCAGTATGTCGGAACGCTGTCGCACCGGATCAAAAAAGCGGGCAACGAAGTTTTTAACGAGCTGCCGATCGGCATTATTTTGTACGATGAGGAACGGACGATCGAATGGCATAACGGGTTTGTCGGCAAAATGACGGGCCGCGATTCGCTGATCGGCGAACCGCTGCACGAAATGCTGCCGGGCCTAAAGGGCAAGGATGACAAGGATTGCAGGCTTGACCTTACCGTCGGCAAAAACATTTTCCAAGTGCAGGTCAAGGCGGAGCACCGGCTGCTGTATTTTCAGGACGTAACGGAGCATAGGGTGCTTGCCAAAAAGTACGAGGAAGAGAAAATCGCCATCGGCGTCGTCATGCTGGACAATCTGGACGAAGCGACGCAAGGGATGGACGATCAGAGCCGAAGCGTCATGCTGGCGAAGGTGACCAGCGAATTGACCGGATGGGCCCAGAAAAACGGCGTTTACTTGCGCCGGACGGCGTCGGATCGATTCCTCATCTTCATGAATAACAGATCGCTCCGGCAGCTGGAGCAAGCCCGGTTCGAAATATTGGACGACGTCCGCGACCTGACGATCGAGTACAAGCTGCCGATGACGCTCAGTATCGGTGTAGGGGCCAGCGCCGACAGCTTGATCGAGCTCGGGCAGCTCGCGCAAACGAGTCTCGATATGGCGCTCGGGCGCGGCGGCGACCAGGCGGCGGTCAAGGTCGGGCAGCGGCTCTCTTTCTACGGCGGGCGCTCGAATGCGGTGGAGAAGCGAACGCGCGTAAGAGCAAGGGTCATCTCCCACGCGCTCAGGGACCTGATCCGGGACAGCGACAAGGTCATCATTATGGGCCACCGCATTCCCGATATGGATTCCATAGGAGCAGCCATAGGCGTTCTGAAAGCGGTCCAGGTCAGCCAGAAGGAAGGATATATCGTTCTCGAGGGGATGAACCCGTCCATCCTGAAGCTGATGGAAGCGATCAAGGAAGACGAGAAGCTGTACAAATGGTTCGTAACGCCGGAGCAGGCGATGCAGATTACAACGCCGCGAAGCCTCGCTGTCGTCGTCGACACGCACAAGGCGTCGATGGTGGCGGAGCCGAAGCTGCTCCAGCAGACGCACCGGATTATGGTGATCGATCATCATCGCCGCGGCGAAGAGTTTCTCAGCGAAGCGACGCTCGTTTATATGGAGCCGTACGCCTCGTCTACGTGCGAGCTTGTGACCGAGCTGCTGCAATATTTTCACGACCGGCTATCGATGGATGTGCTCGAAGCGACGTCGCTGCTGGCCGGTATTGTCGTCGATACGAAGAGCTTCTCGCTGCGCACGGGGGCTCGAACGTTCGAGGCGGCTTCGTTTCTGCGGCGCAACGGCGCGGACTCCGCGTTAATTCAGCGGATGCTGAAGGAAGATTTGGAGCAGTACATCCGCAAAGCGGAGATCATTAAACATGCAGAAATTATATATGAGCATATCGCGGTGGCGACTACTGCCACAGGGCGTAAATATCCCCAGTTGCTCATTGCGCAGGTTGCCGATACACTGATCAACATGACCGATATTATGGCTTCGTTCGTGGTCAGCGAGCGAACCGACGGCTTGATTGGTATCAGCGCCAGGTCGCTGGGTCAGATCAACGTTCAAGTTATCATGGAACGGCTCGGCGGAGGCGGCCATTTAACCAATGCGGCTACACAGCTCAGCTGTACGGTAGAAGAGGCGCTAGCCAGGCTGAAGCAGGTTTTGAAGCAAGTTAATGAAGAGGAGGGGCTATTCGAATGAAGGTTATTTTTCTGAAAGATGTTAAGGGCCAAGGGAAAAAAGGGGAAGTCAAAGAAATGGCGGAAGGTTACGTCCGCAACTTTTTGCTGCCGAAAGGACTCGCTGCGATTGCGTCGGACGGGAACGTCAAACAGCTTGAGCATCAGAAGCTGTCCGAGGATAAGCGCAAGGAGAAGGAAAAGGCCGACGCGCAGGCGCTCGCGGAGAAGCTGAAGGAAATGGTCGTTACGATCAAATCGAAGGCAGGCGAGGGAGGCCGGCTGTTCGGCTCGATTACGAGCAAGCAAATCGCCGAGGAACTCGAGAAAAAAGGAATTCATCTCGACAAGCGCAAAATCGAGATGAACGACGTGATTCGTTCGCTCGGAACAACGATCGTTAAGGTGAAGCTGTATCCGGAAGTAACGGCCGAGCTTCGCGTCCAAGTGTCGGAATGAGCCAGGCAAGCGAAAGAAGGAGTAAGACATGAACGGGGAACAGTTGCTCGAAAATCGCATACCGCCGCAAAATTTGGAAGCGGAGCAAGCGGTTCTCGGAGCGATCCTGCTGGACAGCGATGCTCTGATCACAGTCATGGAACGGATCGGCAGCGACGATTTTTACCGCACTTCTCATCAGCATATATTCGGCTCGATGCTGGAGCTTGCGCAGCAGAACGAGCCGATCGACCTCATTACGCTGACCGCCAGGTTGCAGGACAATCAGCAGCTCGAAGGGGTCGGCGGGGTCACCTATTTGAGCCAGTTGGCGAACAGTGTGCCTACGGCGGCCAACGTCGACTACTACGCGCAGATCGTCGAGGAGAAATCGATGCTGCGCCGCTTGATCCGTACGGCGACGCAAATCGTCTCCAGCGGTTATGCGGGCGAGGACGACGTCAGCAGTTTGCTCGGCGATGCCGAGAAGCGCATTCTGGAAATTTCGCAGCGCCAGTCGGGAAGCGGATTTATTTCGATTCGCGACGTGCTGATGGAAGTATTCGAGAAAGTCGAATTTCTATACAATCACAAGGGCGGGAATAGCGGTATCCCGTCCGGCTTCCCCGATCTCGACCGGATGACGTCCGGCTTCCAGCGTTCGGACCTCATCATTGTGGCCGCGCGGCCGTCTGTAGGGAAGACGGCGTTCTCGCTTAATATTGCGCAAAACGTCGGAGTCCGGGCGAAAGAAACGGTCGCCATCTTCAGTCTCGAGATGGGCGCCGCTCAGCTCGTCCAGCGGATGATCTGTGCGGAGGCCAACGTCGATGCGACGCGGATGCGGACCGGCCAGCTCGAGGGCGATGATTGGGAGAAGCTGACGATGGCGATCGGAACGTTGTCCGAAGCGAATATTTATATCGACGATTCTCCGTCGGTGACCGTCGCCGATATTCGTGCAAAATGCCGGAGGCTGAAGCAGGAAAAGTCTCTCGGCATGATCCTCATCGATTATTTGCAGCTTATTCAGGGCCGGGGCAAAGCCGGCGAGAATCGGCAGCAGGAAGTATCGGAAATATCGCGGACGCTCAAGCAGATCGCGCGTGAGCTGAATGTGCCGGTCATCGCCCTTTCGCAGCTCAGCCGTGGCGTTGAGCAGCGGCAGGATAAGCGGCCGATGATGTCCGACTTGCGGGAATCCGGCTCGATCGAGCAGGACGCCGACATCGTCGCGTTTCTGTATCGGGACGATTACTACGACAAAGAGTCGGAAAAGAAAAACATTATCGAGATTATTATCGCCAAGCAGCGGAACGGCCCTGTCGGAACCGTGGAGCTGGCGTTTCTGAAAAATTACAATAAATTCGTTAGTCTCGATCGCACCCATCAAGAGGTGGCAGCCGGGGCGGGTTGATCGTGCGACCCGCTTCGTTTTTCTTTTTAATTGGAGTTTCACTTCCTGGGGTTATAGTATATTGTCTATTTTCCGAACAATAGGCCCTCACTGAGTGGAATTGTTCGTTTATTCGTTGACTTTGCACAAGGTGACTGATAAACTGAAAATGCCGCCTTGGATACGAGGCGGTGAACTCAGTGTGCCGATTTTCACACTTTAACTGGAGGTTTTGCGCATGTCTAGCGTTGTTGTTGTCGGTTCCCAATGGGGCGATGAAGGAAAAGGCAAGATTACCGACTTTTTGGCGGAATCCGCCGAGGTCGTTGCGCGATATCAGGGCGGAAACAACGCCGGGCATACGATTTTGATCCAGGATAAGAAATATAAGCTGCATTTGATTCCATCCGGAATTTTCTATAAGAACAAAATTTGCGTTATCGGCAACGGCATGGTCATTAATCCGGCTGCCTTGATCGAAGAGATCAACTACATCCACGAGAACGGCTTTACGACGGACAATCTCAAAATCAGCGACCGCGCTCATCTGATTATGCCGTACCACCTGCTGCTGGACGGCCTGGACGAAGACCGCAAGGGAGCGAACAAGATCGGTACGACCCGCAAAGGGATCGGTCCTTGCTACATGGATAAGGCTGCCCGTAACGGCATCCGGATCGCCGATCTGATGGACGCCGAAGAATTCGAGCGCAAGGTCCGTCACCTCGTCGCCGAGAAAAATACGCTGATCGAGCAAGTATACGGCGGCAAAGGGCTGAATGCCGACTCGATTTTGAAAGAATATTTGGAATATGCCGAAGTGCTGCGTCCATACGTAACGGATACGTCCGTCGTACTGAACGATGCGATCGACAACGGCAGACGCGTTCTGTTCGAAGGCGCCCAAGGCGTCATGCTCGACATCGATCAAGGCACTTATCCGTTCGTTACATCGTCGAACCCGACTGCGGGCGGCGTATGTATCGGTTCCGGCGTAGGACCGACGAAGATTCATCAAATTATCGGCGTTGCCAAGGCGTACACAACGCGTGTAGGCGACGGTCCGTTCCCGACCGAGCTGAACAATGAGACCGGCGACTGGATTCGCGAGAAGGGCAACGAATACGGTACGACGACAGGCCGTCCGCGCCGCGTAGGCTGGTTCGATAGCGTTGTGCTCCGTCATGCAAGACGCGTAAGCGGGATTACCGGCTTGTCGCTCAACTCGATCGACGTATTGTCCGGGCTGGAAACGGTCAAAATCTGCACCCATTACGAGTATCGCGGCGAAAAGATCGACTACTACCCGGCAAGCCTGAAAATGCTGTCCGAGTGCGTAGCCATCTACGAAGAGCTGCCGGGCTGGTCGGAAGACATCTCCGGTGCCAAGTCGCTCGAGGATCTCCCGGAGGCGGCCAGACATTATGTAGAGCGCGTCTCTCAGCTGTCCGGCATTCCAATCGCGATCTTCTCCGTTGGACGCAACCGCGATCAAACGAATATCGTGCGCCCGATCTACTCCTGATCGCACGTCACATAGCCTTAGGAAAGCCGTCATGCCGGTCGTTTGCGCCGGACAGGGCGGCTTTTTCGCGTTTAGGATGTCCGGCAATCGAGCATATTTAAAGTTTCAAGCGAGCCGTTTTCGTCAATACTGGTGCTATCGAACTTTAAAGCTTCGCAAGATGAGGCGACAAAGGTGGGAGACATCATGAAATGGATCGGCTGGCTTTTGAAAACGATCGTAACCGGAATCATCGTGGCAGGCTTGACGGCCGCCGCCACTTTGTATGTGCTAAACGCTTACGTGCAGGAGATGCTGAAGCCGTATGAGGCGATATTGCCAACCAAACCCATTGCTTTTTCAGAATTTGTAGCAAAATTGTGGTCCGGGTCGAATAAGGTAAGTGGAGGGGGTAATCCGCAAGCGGGGAAGGAGAGGACGCCTCAGCCAGATACGAACAAACCGGTAACGCAGCCGCAGCAGGACGACGCTGTAGCGGTCTGGTCGCAGACGGGAAATTCGGATGCCCGCGAAAAGGAAAAAGTGGTGATGAGCGCCGAGCAGTTTCAGGCGAAGCGGGAAAAGCTTTCGGAGCAAGACAAAACGAGCGTGTTTACCCTGCTCATTTCCAAACTGCCGGAAGAGGAGCTTCAGCTTATTTCGACGAAGCTGGAGGATGGGCTTACCGCCTCGGAGCTGAAGGAAATCGAGAAGATCGTGGAACAGTACTTGCAGCCGCAAGAGCTCGCAAAATTGATGGAGATTGTGAACAAATACTAGACTTTCTTCGACATTTTAATAGGGATAGCGGTCCAACTGTTTGCAGATGCCGCCTTTTTCACGATCCTCTCACTTGGCTTTGCCGCAGAAAAGTTGAAACAAGTAGACAGACTGTGGTAAAGTAGAAACGTTGGTGTCGGCTTTTGCTGCCGAATGTTGCCAACTTTCGTAAAAACCAACGTAAGAGGAGACGCTCATGGACTCATACAAGAGTAAAGGTTGGGCGAAGACAGCGTTTGAATCGGTCAAGCGTTTGTGTTCCAAAACCCAATATATAAGCTTGTTTGATAGAATCAAGAAAAGACGGCCTCTACATCGTACGGAATCGCTGCTGCGCACGTATCGGCTTCGGCTATTGCAAGGCGTAGGCGCCTTGGGGCTTCTGGCCTCCATTTCGATCGGCGGCAACGAATACGTACAGATGCATACATACGAAGTATACCATGTATATGTTGGCGATCAGCTCGCGGGAACGGTCAGCGATCCGAAAGTTGTGGAAGAGTACATCATAGGCAGAGTCAAGCAGCTGGAAGAGGATAATCCAAACGTACATATGGTGCTTAATACGGATGAGGTCGCCTACAAAGCTGAAAAGGCTTACAAAATACAAAGCGACGACCAAGGCACGCTTGGCAATCTGAACGAGCTGCTGAAGTCTCACGCGGTCGGCGTACAGCTGCTTGTCGACAACAAGCTGGTCGGTATCGTCAAGGATAAGGAAACGGCCGAAGTCGTTCTGAACCGGATCAAGGATAAATATGCGCCGCAGAAAAAAGAAGCGGGACGCGTATCCGTACTGTCGGCGCCTCCTGAGCCGCAGGTCGGTGAATCGGTACTACAGTCCGCCGATTTTATCGAGAAGATCGACATGAACATTACCGATATTAAGCCAGAGGAAGTTGCGGCTCCTGACGATCTGGTCCGGAAGCTGGAAACCGGCGATGTGGCGCCAAGCAAATATACGGTCGTCAAGGGAGACTGTGTCGGCTGTATCGCCAAAAAGCTGAACATTTCCAAACAGCTGATTTATGAGAAAAACCCATGGATTCAAGACGATAAAATCAAAGTAGGCGACGTGCTCGACGTGACGATGCTGAAGCCTGCCTTAACGGTAAGAACGGTCGAGAAGCTGGTTGAAAGCCAGGAAATCCAATATGAGACGATCTACGAGAAGGACGATACGATGCGCGCCGGCGAAACGAAGACGATCAAGCCGGGCAAAAACGGCTCGAAGAAGGTAACGTTCCTCGTAACGAAGGCGAATGGTTATATGGTGGAGGAGGAGCTCGTTGGCGAAGAAGTGGTCGAGCAGCCGACTCCCGAATATGCGAAGAAGGGCACCAAGGTCATTCTCGGCGAAGGTACGGGCAAGTTTATCTGGCCTGTAGTTGGAGCGAAGCTGTCGGACTACTTCGGCATGCGTTGGGGCAAAATGCATAAAGGCGTCGATATTACCGGCAACCGCAACATTATGGTCGCCGACAATGGCATCGTAACCTATACGGGCGATAAAGGCGACGGATACGGCAATAAAGTCGTCGTCGATCACAAGAACGGTTATGTGACTGTGTACGGCCACTTGAGCAAGATTGAAACAACCAAAGGCAAAGTCCTCGAAAAGGGCGAGAAAATCGGTATTATGGGCAGCACCGGCGATTCGACCGGCGTGCACCTGCATTTCGAAATTCAGCGTAACGGCGTACCCGAAAATCCGCTTAAATTTTTATCTCAATAATAAGGCCTTATTTCTGCGTCATCCAACAGGTGCGGAGCCGAACTTGATTCGGCTTTGCGCCTTTTTTGTTTATATTTTCGGGGCTCCCCGCAAAGTATCTGGAATAAGCTTCGGAGCCTAGGCTTCACTTTGTGGGGTTTTTTTGGGATATTATTGTATTACCCGAAAGCATGCGATTTTGAAACGCCATGTATGGTAAAATAAAGGGAAGTGAAAAGTAGAATCTCCCATAGAGGACGGTGAAGGCGAATGTACGGCAAAATACTGGTCGTGGACGACGAGCAACCGATCGCGGAAATATTGAAATTCAACCTGGAGAAGGAAGGATACCAGGTCATATGCGCATTCGACGGCGGTAAGGCGGTAGAGCTCGCCTTCTCCGAAGATCCGGATCTCATTCTGCTCGATATTATGCTGCCGGTCAAGGACGGCATGGATGTATGCCGGGAAGTGCGCGCGAAGAAGGATACGCCGATCATTATGCTGACGGCCAAAGACTCCGAGGTGGATAAGGTGCTCGGACTTGAGCTGGGCGCCGACGATTATGTGACGAAGCCTTTCGGCACGAGAGAGCTGCTTGCCCGGGTGAAAGCCCATCTGCGCAGGCAGAACAAGGCGAATCAGGTAAGCCAAGAGGCAGTGGAGCCGGCGGGGCTGCGCATGCACAGGCTGACGATCGATACGGATATGTATTTGGTATACAAGGACGGACAGACGCTTGATCTGACGCACCGGGAGTTTGAGCTGGTTTATTATATGGCTAGAAACAGCGGCCGGGTCATGACGCGCGAACATCTGTTGCAAGCGGTGTGGGGCTTCGAATACTTAGGCGACGTCCGGACGGTCGATGTGACGATCCGCCGGCTGCGGGAGAAGATCGAGGACGATCCGAGCCGTCCGGAGTACATCATGACACGCCGCGGGCTAGGCTATACGATGCGCAACCCGAAGGCGGGAGGCGCTTAATTTGAAAGGAATGCGTTTTTTCCAGTCGGTCCAGAGCAAGATCATTATCATTTACGTGCTGCTGATCTTGATGGCGATGCAGCTCATCGGTGTGTACTTCGTGCGTACGATGGAGCGCTCGTTCATCGATAACTTCACGTCTTCGCTCAATACGCAGGCCGATCTGCTGGCCGGCTTCTCCAAGCGGTATTTGACCGAGGGGCAGGATGCCGGTCCTTCTGCGGAAGCGAAAAAGTCCAACGCGGAGCTGAACGAAATCGTCAAGCTGTTCAACATCAGCGATGCGGAAATCCAGATTATCGACGCGAACGGGATCGTGCTGACGACCTCGGTGTCGAGCAAGGCTTCGCTCATCGGGCAGAAGTCGACGCAGGCGGAAGTCGTTTCGGCGCTGCAAGGGATCAAGGATATCGAATCGGTCATGGTCGACAGCGACGGTCATCGGCGCAAGGTGGTAGCTCAGCCCGTCAGCGAAGGAGCGAAGGTGCTCGGTGCCGTCTATATTGTGGCTTCGATGGAATCGCTGTACGGAACGATGAACCGGATCAACAAAATCTTTTTGTCCGGTACGGGAATCGCGCTTGCTTTTACCGTGCTGCTTGGCATCGTCCTTGCGCATACGATTACGAACCCGATCAAGGAAATTACGAGACAAGCTTCGGCGATGGCGGACGGCAATTTCAGTCAGCAAGTTTCGGTCAAAGGGCCGGACGAAATCGGACAGCTTGGCAATGCGTTCAATCATATGACGAACCGGCTGAAGGAAGCTTTATCGCTTAACGAGGAAGAGCGCGAGAAGCTTTCGTCTGTGCTGGCCAACATCAACGACGGCGTTATCGCGACGAACGATCAAGGGACGGTTATTCTCGCCAATCGCAAGGCGAAGCAAATGCTGCAGCCCGCCAGCGACGATATGACGGACCGGAGTATATGGGACGTGCTCGGGCTGGAAGAGGGGCATATCGGACAATACGTGCAAGGGGAGCATCAAATCGCAACAATCGAGATTCCGAACGAGGAAGAGGGGGATTTCGTAACGCTGCGAGTCGTCTTTACCCCGATACATCGCAGGGGGATCGGCATTACCGGAACGATCGCGATGCTGCAGGATATTACGGAGCAGGAGCAGCTGGAGAACGCACGGCGGGAGTTTGTTGCAAACGTATCGCATGAGCTGAGGACCCCGCTTACAACGATCAAAAGCTATCTGGAGGCGCTGGACGATGGCGCTCTCGAGGACCGGGCATTGTCGCACCGGTTCGTAGGGGTTATGCGCAACGAATCAGAGCGGATGATCCGGCTTGTTAACGACCTGCTTCACCTGTCCCGGCTCGATTCGCGCAAGGGGCTTGTGAGCAAGGTGCCGACGAATGTGCTCGACATGCTGGAAGAGGTGGCGGACCGGTTCTCATTCCAGCTCGATCAGAAGGAAATCTCGATTCAGATCGAAGTGGCGCACGACATTAACGAAATTATGCTCGACCGGGATCAGATCGATCAAGTGCTGGACAATCTCGTATCAAATGCGATCAAATATACCCCGGAAGGGGGGGCGATTACGATCCGCGCAAGCCGTACCAACAAGGACTGGCTGGAGATTTCCGTACAGGATAACGGGATCGGTATTCCGAAAAAAGATTTGGCGCGTATCTTCGACCGGTTCTACCGCGTAGATAAGGCGCGTTCGCGAAATATGGGGGGGACCGGACTCGGCTTATCCATTGCCCGGGAAATAGTAAAAGCGCATGGCGGAACGATCTCGCTCGATTCCGAGCTGAATCAGGGAACGCGCGTTTCGTTCGCGCTGCCGATCCCGCCACTGGAAGGTGAAGCGGTATGATCGAGAAATCGAAGACGGTCATCCTCGCTTTTCTCGTCCTCGCCAGCCTGCTGCAAAGCTATATGCTGCTGTTCAGCTCGCCGCGTCCGGCGCCGACGAACCAGGCCGAATACGTGCAGACCGATCCGATCGGAACGCAAACGACGGCGGCCGAGCTTATTTTTCCCGAGCTGATCGTGCTGCATACGGGCAAGACGACGCATACGGCGGTGTACCCGAACCATCTGCATTATAAAGAAATTATGAAGATGCTGAAGGGTCGGACATTCGATAACTTCAGACGCATATCAACGCTTCAACCGAATGTAGACTGGGAGGAAGTTCGCAGCAAAATGGCTGGCGTCGAAGTCCGCTTTCAGCGGGGCGGCGTTCCGTTCAGCATTCTGAAAACGGTGTTCCAATTGCGAGGCGATGTTCCGCTCGATACGGAGGGCGTTAGCCGCATATGGATCTATGTCAACCGCGACGCCGAAGAGGTGCGGACCTTTTTCCAAACCGACTACAACCTATATGAAGCGAGAGCCGATCTGAACAACAAAAATATTGAGCAAATGGTCGGATTCGGCGAACTGCTCGTGAGCTATCACTACAAGGACGACTTTTACTTGCCGGATCTGCCGCTCGAAGTGCCGAGGTATAAGATCGCGATCAACGAAATGCCGGTCGACCAGCTCCAGAAGACGTTGTTCGTGGACCCGCGCAATACGCGCAACTTCCGCAACAAGGACGGTTCGGACACGTACTACACCGACGGCAAACGAGGGCTCCAGGTAAAGCCCGACCAGCAGTGGATGAGCTATACCGACCCGATTCCAGTCGTAGACGCACGTAACGATGTAAGGGAAAATCTGAACGCGGCCGTACAGTTCATCAACCAGCACGGCGGGTGGAACGGCAGCTTTATGACGAAGGCGATTACGCCGTCCCAGCTCATTGGGCGCCAGCAGTTTACGTTCCGGCAGTATTACGACTCGTTCCCGATCATCGGCGATGGCAGCGAAAGCTTCGGGCTCATCCGGATCGTTCTGCAAAACAGGGTCGTGGCGAGTTATGAACGGTCGCTTGCGATGCTGGACAACTCGAGGGTCACTCGTTCGCTTGTTACGATCGAAGGAGGCAAGGCGCTGGACGATATGGTGAACGCCTTTGTGCGCAAAAATCTGATCGTGGCGATTACGCCTGCATATCAGCCGGTTCTGCGGGATAAGACGATGGAGCTGAATCCGGTATGGGCGGTGGAGCTGCGCGACGGAACGTACGAATATTTGAAATGATGCTGTAGGACGAGGAACGGGGGCTGGCGGCAGCATGGATTGGAGCAGAGCGAAATCGATCTTTATCGTAGCTTTTCTGGGGCTAAACCTGCTGCTCGGGTACGAGCTATGGGTAGGCAAGTGGAATATTATCGGCGATTCGAAGCAGACGTCGGCGGATATCGCCCAGGAGCTGGACCGCATCATGATCGCTCGGGGTATCAAGATGACCGCTGCCGTGCCGAAGGATACTCCGAAAATGCGGGAAATAACGGTCAAATGGGTCGACGGAGAAAGCTACGGGCGCAAGGTGATGCTTCCCGAGCCGATCAAATATAACCTGTTTTTAAGCAAAGGCTCGCTTAAGGATCTCAGCAGCAAGGCTATACCGAAGATCGAGTCATATGCGTATGATCGGGTGACGAGCAAGGACGGCTTGTTTATGATGAACCAGCTTGTCGGGGAGTATCCGCTGTTCGACATCAATTTGGAGCTGTTCATGAACAACGGGGAAGTGAACGGCTACCGGCAATCGTTCGTCGAGGTGGATGCGGAGTCGGAAGGCAAGGAAGAGAAGAAGGTCATCTCGGCGTATACGGTGCTGCGGACGCTGGCGGAGAAATATTTGCAGAACGGCGCCGTTATCTCGGACATTCGGCTCGGCTATCACGGCCAGTTTTTTGAAACGGAGCAGTGGTCGACGCTGCCGGCTTTCCCGACATGGCGGGTGGCGCTGGAGAACGGGGATATTTATTACGTGCAGGGCTTCCGCGGGGATGTGGAGACAGCGGAACGCGTGCCGAAGAAGCCGTAAAGACGAAATGAATTGGGACAGGAGAAATGAACGATGACGATCCGGTTTACGATATTGGCAAGCGGCTCGACCGGCAATTCGCTGCTGGTGGAGAGCGAGGAGTCGAGGGTGCTTGTGGATGCCGGACTAAGCGCCAAAAAAATCGAGCAGCTGATGGGGGAGCGGGACATATCGGGTTCGCAGCTCGACGCGATCCTGATCACCCACGAGCATTCGGATCATATCAAAGGCGTAGGCGCGCTGGCGCGAAAGCACGATTTGCCGGTTTATGCGAACGAGAAAACGTGGGAAGCGCTGAACAAACATCTGGGCGAGCTGGCCGAAGAAAAAATCAAAGTCATGGAGACCGGCAGCGTCGTCCAGTTCGGAGCGCTCCAGGTGGAGTCGTATCCGATCTCGCACGACGCCGCGGAGCCGGTCGGCTATTGCTTCCATGACGGGGAGCATAAGCTGAGTCTCGCCACCGATCTCGGTTATGTCAGCTCGAAGGTGAAGGAGAAGCTGGCCGATTCGGATGCGATCATTCTCGAGTCGAACCATGATGTGGATATGCTGCGCATGGGCAAGTACCCGTGGAATATCAAACGCCGCATCTTAGGCGATACGGGCCATCTGTCGAACGAATCGGCGGGCGAAGCGCTCTGCGAGATCGCCTCCGGACAGACGGAGACGGTTTATTTGGCTCACTTGAGCCGGGACCACAACTTGATGGATTTGGCCAAACTGACCGTGAATAATATATTAGAGGATCGCGGCATCGAGTGCGGCGACCGCAAGGTGGAGCTGAGAGATACATATTTCGATCGGCCTACGAGATGGGATAGGCTCGGTCCGGAGTGAGGAGCCGGTCGACTTCGGCCATCTTGGCCTCGATTTCGCCGCGCGTCATAACGCCTTTCTCGATCAGCAAATCCATGAGCACGGTGACGAGCAGCGTATTGCGGTAATGCTCTTCCTTCAGGTCGGCGAGCTTGCCGATCCAATTCAGCTCCTGCAAGGAGGTTGAGATGCGATTCAATATATTTCTCCCCTTTTCCAGTGAATTCGGCTCGTACTTTGTGTCCAAATCTAGTAAAATAAGAGGGTAGCGGCTTGTAGTATTAGTATAGGCTGCTAGAAGCGAAAACATTCCTCTTTTTTCCGGACGGAAATCGAGTGGAAATAGAGTGAAGGACCCGAGAGGAGAAGCGGGCATGAGCTTGTTTGATGACGATTTTTACACAACGAAGCTGCCCCGAAAAAACCGCTGGACGCATGAAGGATCGGAATTTCCTTCCGCCAGACGGAGTAAGATCGGCTCTCCCGCGATCGCGACGGTGGCAGGCGCTACGGCGGCTCTTGTGCTCGGGGCAATCCTGATCGGGGTCGGCACCCACCGCAGCGAACCGGAAAGTGCGGCGGCCGTGCCGGTCATGTCTACTGGAAATAGCTATCAAATTATGGAGGACCAGGTCGTACGGGCGGTAGAGCGCGTAAAGCCGGCGGTCGTCAGCATCATCAGCGCTATGGAAAGTGCGGGCAGCGGACAGAGCCTTGGCATCGGTTCGGGCGTTTTGTTTCGCAAGGACGGAGACAAGGCTTACATCGTGACGAACAACCATGTGGTGCAGACGGCGACCCAGATCGAGGTTATTCTCGCAAACGGCGAGCACCGCAAGGCGAAGCTGAAGGGCAAGGATATGATTACCGATCTGGCCGTTCTGGAGATCGATGCAGCCGGCATCCAGCAAGTGGCCGAGTTCGGCGATTCCGAGAGGCTGAAGGCCGGGCAAACGGCTATCGCCATCGGCAGTCCGCTCGGACTGCGCTTCGCGCAAACGACAACGGTCGGCGTCATCAGTTCGCCGCACCAGAAGGTGCCGATATCGTTCGGCGGGGACGGCAACTACGACTGGGAGATGGACGTCATCCAGACGGATGCGGCCATTAACCAGGGCAACAGCGGCGGGGCGCTGGTCAACCTGGAGGGCAAGCTGATCGGCATCAACAGCATGAAGGTGGCCGAGAAGGGCGTCGAAGGGCTCGGTTTTGCGATCCCGATCAATTCCGCCAGAGAAACGATCGAGAGTCTGCTGAAGTACGGCAAGGTGAAGCGTCCTTATATGGGCGTTACAACCGAGCCGCTGCGGAGCTACAAAGGAACGGAAGTATTAAAACTGCCCGATTCGGTCAAAAATGGACTTATCGTCATCGATGCGATCGGCCCGTCGAAGGAAGCGGGACTGGCGACGAACGACGTCATCACCGAGCTCGACGGCAAGCCGGTCTACGACAACATCACCCTGCGGCAGTACATGTACGGCGAGAAAAAAATCGGCGACAGCATCAAGGTGACGTATTACCGGGGCGGGAAAAAAGCGACGGCTACCGTCCAATTGGGCGAGAAGAAAGAGGATTAAGCGATGCTGGTGGTATGCAAAGAGCATGTAGAGCTGGCGATCGACATCTTCGTGGACGAATACGAAGAGGCGCCGGACATCTATGATCTGAAGGAAGTCCATTTCACCGCGTGGGAGCCTCCGGCTACTTGCGAACGGTGCAAAAACAAGCCGGAATTTTTGGTCATATAACATGAATCGTGCGGGGGCCTGCGAAGGCTCCCTTGTTGTATATATAGAATTAGTGAAGGGAACGAACAAGAGCCATGCAAATTCAAATTATCGCGGTAGGCAAATTGAAGGAGAAATATTTTACGGACGGCATCGCCGAATATTCGAAGCGGCTGACGCCTTACGCCAAGCTGACGATTACCGAAATCACGGAAGAAAAAGCGCCCGAGCGGATGAGCGATGCCGAGGAGCAACAGGTGAGGCAGAAGGAAGGAGAGCGTATCCTGGCAACGCTTCGGCCCGACACGCATGTTATCGTCATGGCCATCGGGGGCCACATGTGGTCATCCGAGGAGCTGGCCGATCAGATCGACCGACTGGGTACCTACGGCAAAAGCCACGTCACCTTCATCATCGGCGGCTCCATCGGCCTTTCCGACGACGTGCTGAAGCGGGCCGATGCAAAGCTGTCGTTCGGACGTATCACGTACCCGCATCAGCTTATTCGCCTTGTGCTGGTGGAGCAGGTTTATCGGGCTTTTAAGATTATGCGGGGGGAGCCCTACCATAAGTGACGGCGAAAGATTAGGAGTGAAAAAGTTCGTCTCGCCATATATTCGCCCTGTTCACTCATCGGGCCATACGGCCCTCGGCCTGTAGCGATAACCCAATTCAACGTGTTCTATCCGTTCCATCACGGCCTCACACGCGCCCATGTTCCACCAAGCCAAAACAAAGGAGAACGTCCATCACAGGTGTTCTCCTTTTCGTCACGCATGATCTTCCATTGCCTCCTTTGCTTCCATCTGCGCATAAGCTTCACCCAGTCCAATGGACTTGTAATACTCCCGCGTCACATCGTCCATGAGCCTCACAGCTTATGGGAGTATCCCCCCCAATAAGATTCAGACAATAGGCAACGTGGAGAAGAGTCCCAGGAAGATTACTAAAACGAATATGTCGTTTTTCATAAGTCTTTACAAATACTTAACTTTCCTTAAATAATCAAGTAATTATATAATCATTTACAAATGGAATTGGGTGTGGGAAAATGAATAAAAAAGTAACCCAAATTTATTTTCTTTGTGGCCAGAACCGTTGTCGTAGTCAAATGGCTGAAGCTTTTGCCAAGCATTACGGAGGCGAGCGTGTCGTTGTGGAAAGTGCCGGCTTAGAGCCATCAAACATGCTTCATCCTTTCACGATTGAAGTCATGCGGGAGGTGGGCATCGATCTTTCGCAGAACGTTTGTAAAAAGATTGACATGAAATTTTTTATTTCCGCTAACGCTATTGTCAAACTTTGTGAACAAGTGGTCGAACGTTGCCCGATCGTACCATTCAATATCATGAACGTTGAGTGGAACATTACCGATCCTCTGGCCATTGATGGCGGAACGATTCAGGATGTTAGGAGAGCACGGGACGAGATTCAGGAAAAGGTCATTGATCTATTGAAGGGGATGAATATCCCTTTTGCCTAGAAAGGAGTAACATGCATGAATTCAATTGAAGAGATAGCCGATGTGTTGAAGCTGCTGGGCGATAAAAACAGACTTACAATCGTTGCCTTGCTGAATGAGAAGGAACTATGTGTGTGCGAAATTGTTGACTTGCTACAAACGAGCCAGCCGAACATTAGCCAACATATGCGCAAGCTAAAAGACGGCGGCCTGGTCAAAGAGACGAAAAAAGGGCAATGGGTCTATTATTCCTTAAACATTCAAGACAAACCCTATATCGCAGAAATTCTAAAGCAGATTCCTTCGCAAAAAGAAAAGATTCAATCTAACATCTGCGAAGAGAATGATTGCTGCAACTGAGTCCGGAGGCTTTATATGATTGCTTTCCTTATTTTTTTAATCACCTTAACGTTTGTCATTTGGCAGCCGAAAGGGTTGAATATCGGTTGGTCGGCGAGTGCCGGAGCCATTCTCGCATTACTTTTCGGCGTAGTTAGCTTCGCGGACGTCGGCACCGTTACCGGCATTGTTTGGAACGCGACCTTGGCATTTGTGGCCATTATTTTAATATCCCTTGTGCTTGATGAAATCGGATTTTTTGAATGGGCAGCATTGCATATGGCGCGATTAGCACGCGGAAATGGATTGCTCATGTTCGTGTTTATTGTGCTGCTTGGATCAGCCGTTGCAGCTTTGTTCGCTAACGACGGAGCAGCCTTGATCATTACGCCAATTGTGCTTGCTATGGTGCGTGCGCTTAAATTTGAAGAAAAAATGATTCTTCCGTTTATTATGGCAAGTGGTTTCATTGCGGATACGGCTTCTTTGCCACTAGTCGTTAGTAACTTGGTGAATATTGTATCGGCTGATTATTTCAGCATTGGTTTTGCGGAATACGCGAGCCGTATGATTATTCCGAATTTCTTCTCGATCTTGGCGAGCCTTCTCGTGCTGTACCTGTATTTTCGAAAAAGTATCGCGAAAAGCTACAAGCTCTCCGAGCTTAAAATACCGAAAGAAGCCATTAAGGAGAAAAGATTGTTTCAACTCTCCTGGGTCATTCTAGCGGCTCTCCTTGTTGCTTATTTCGGCAGTGAATTTTTATCCATTCCGGTGTCCATCATTGCCGGAGTGGCTGCAATTGTGTTTCTGATGGCCGCAAGAAAAAGCCCTGTCATCCACACTTGGAAGCTCGTCAAAGGGGCTCCCTGGGCTGTCGTCATCTTCTCCATCGGCATGTATGTTGTCGTGTACGGCCTACGAAATGCAGGTCTTACAGACGCATTGGGAAGCGTTATTCAAATGATCGCAGACAAAGGGCTGTTCGCTGCTACCGTGGGCATGGGCTTCATTGCGGCGATTCTGTCCTCGATAATGAACAATATGCCAACCGTCATGATTGACGCTTTGGCGATACAAGGCACACAAGCCGAAGGTTTCATTCGCGAGGGACTGATCTATGCGAATGTGATCGGCTCGGATTTGGGGCCGAAAATCACCCCGATTGGATCCTTGGCCACTTTGCTTTGGCTGCATGTCTTATCGACGAAGAACGTGAAGATCAGTTGGGGTACGTATTTTAAGATCGGCATTATTCTAACGATTCCCACATTATTCATTACGCTTGTCGCTCTTTTTGCGTGGCTTTCCTTACTTAAATTCTCGAGCGTCAATGTCTGGCTCCTTATTATGCCTGTCGTTTTAGTTCTTGCCATTATCGCCATGCTCGTCTTTAAGGGGGCATTAGGAAGCAAGAATAGAGGAAACCAAGAAGTCTAACCATAATCGGATAAATAAGGAGACGTATACCGTGGAGAAAAAACCTTTCGTTTACTTTTTGTGCACCGGCAATTCGTGCAGAAGCCAAATCGCAGACGGATTTTTACAAGCATTAGGCAGCGATAAATACGAAGTCAAAAGCGCAGGGCTTGAGGCACATGGATTAAATCCGCGTGCGGTTGAGGTGATGCAAGAAGCTGGCGTGGATATAAGCCGGCATACGTCCGATGTAATCGATCCGGATGTGTTGAATCGTGCCGATTACGTGATTACACTATGCGGCCATGCAGATGAACATTGTCCCGTGATCATGAACAAAAACGTGACGAAATGGCATTGGGGCTTTAATGACCCGGCCAAAGCAACCGGAACGGAAGAGGAAATCATGAAGCAATTCCGCACCGTACGGGATTCGATTAAAAGTCGGATTGAACAATTCGTCAAAGAAGGGAAATGAGGTTGCTCCTATGATCAAAAGAATGCATGTCGCATTAAACTGTACCGATCTGCATAAATCCCTTGACTTTTACCGGGCCTTCTTCGGGTCAGAACCGAGTAAAATCAAAGAGAATTATGCTAAATTCGAGCTCGATGAACCGTCCCTCCATTTTTCGCTTAACGTTCGCCCCTTCGAACAAAAGGGTGTACTGAACCACTTAGGATTTCAAGTTAACAACACCGAAGAAGTGCTTGCGATGGGTGAACGGCTCCGCCAGAGCGGTCTGTTGCTTATTGACGAGATGAATACGACTTGCTGCTATGCTGTACAAGATAAAGTATGGGTATACGATCCCGACGGGAACGCATGGGAAATTTTCTACACGAAAGAGGACTCGGAATTCGAGTCGGCCGGAGAAGCACGAGACTTATCACTATGCTGCGCACCACCATCGGCACCGGTTAAGGTGGAGTTCGGATCTTTTAAAAGGGGGGGGGATAATCGGTGACTGCTGAAAAAAGCTATCAAGCTTTAGTCGAGGATAAGATTTTTATGGGCGCCGCGGCTGATTTGGAAGCGATGGTGAAGAACGAAGGCATCGAAATCGTCGTCGACCTCCGCGGAGAAGCAACGGAAAGCGCCTATCCTAACCCGGGCGTACAATGGATACAAATCCCGTTGACCGATCAATCTAGCATCCCCCAAGAGGAAGCATTTCGAACAGCTATTCAAGCTGTGACGGATGCGTACCAGCAGAACAAAAAAGTAGCTTTTCATTGCGGCGGGGGAAAAGGAAGAACGGGGACAGTGGCTGCCGGGACCTTGCTCGCTTTGGGGGCATGTCGAACGGTTGATGAGGCTGAGGCTATTGCAAAAGGGATTCGTAGCGTCATTGATATGAAACCTGCGCAAAAAGAGTCATTGATGAAATTATATCCTAATCGATAAACATGATTGAGACCACTTGTTCAAGCGAGTGGTTTTTCTTTTTCGAAAATAATATTTGCATTTTGCAAATAAATGCGATATAACTGATACAGGAGGCGAGAAGCCGTGGAAAATACCCGAGAGTTATTCCAAATCATGACCCGGCGATTCGGGTTTCTAAATAAAAATTGCTGTACGGCCGGTGGTTGCGACATTTCCTTGATCCAGAGCCATATTCTTTATGAAATCGATCATCAACATAAACCTTCTATGCAGCAGGTTGCTGAAACTTTGGGTACCGATATTACCACCTTCAGCCGTCAAGTTCAGTCACTGATCAAAATGAATTTGGTGAAAAAGGTCCCGGACCCGGATGATCGGAGAGTTTATGTGTTGTCGCTGACCGTGGAAGGGAAGTATGTAGCGACGACGATTGATCAGCAAATGAATGCTTATCTGAACGAGATTTTTTCACACATGAACGATTTTGAAAAAGATACCGTCATTCGCTCGATTAAGCTGCTGAATGAGGCGATGGCAAAATCCAGCCTATGCTGTACAACCCCGGTGGGGTAATCTTTTTGATTAATACTTGCAAATTGCAAATAATTATATAAGGGTGATTCGATGACATCCATATGGGACGCAATCGTAATCGGGGGAGGGCAGGCAGGTCTTGCTTCCGGATATCATCTGCAAAGGAAGAAGGGATTGAATTTTGTCATTCTCGAAGCGAGCGAACAGGCGACTGGTTCTTGGCCTCAATACTACGATAGTTTAAAGCTCTTCTCTCCGGCCCGGTTCTCCTCTTTACCAGGAATGAAGATCCCGGGGGATCCTAAACGTTATCTTCGAAAAGACGAGGTCATACGCTACTTACAGGATTATAAGGAAAAGTTTCAGCTACCGGTCAAATACCATCAACGTGTTGAGTCCGTCGAGAAACATGGACACCTATTTACGATTCATTCAAAGACCGGGGAAGTGTACCAGACGAGAACGATCATAAATGCGACCGGTTCCTTCCATAATCCTTATACTCCCGGAATACCGGGACGCGAGACTTTTCAGGGCGAGGTCATCCACGCCTCCGGGTATCGAAATCCTGATCGATTTTTCAATAAAAGGGTCGTAGTGGTCGGGCGCGGAAATTCGGCCGTGCAAATCGGTGTCGAGTTGGCTGAGATAAGTCATACCTCTTTAGCAGTTCTGCAACCCGTGCAGTTCATGAGACAACGGATTCTGGGTCTGGACCTGCATGTTTGGATAAAAGCAACCGGTTTCGATATGTTTCCGTTCTGGCGCTTCGGTAAAAAGGCGCCAAGCTCAGGCTCCGTAATCGATCTCGGACAGTATCAAGAACGATTGAAGGAAGGGAAGCCCGATCAGCGCCCCATGTTCACGTCGTTTTACTCCGATGGAGTAGTATGGCGGGACGGAACGAAAGAACCGGTGGACTCGGTTATCTTGGGACAGGATATCGACCAAATCTTTCGTACTTTGAACGGATAGGGGCATTGGATGCCGAGGGAAGGCCCTTACAAATAGCCGGAGTGAGCATCTCCGTCCCGGGATTGTATTACGTAGGTCTCGAAGGCCAACGGTCATTTGCTTCAGCTACCTTAAGGGGGGTGGGGCCGGACGCCAAGTATGTTGTACGTAAGTTATTGCTTCATCTAAATAGCATTGCTTAGAAAGGTATCAGAGCGGGAAGTGAAATGTAAGCAGGTAAGCAAGAGCCTACCTATATTATTAAATAACATGAGGGAGTGGTGGTTATGAGTCAAATGACGAACGATCAAATTCGTCAAAATGTTCGCAGTCGTTATAAAGAAATCGCTTTGAAACCGGTGAAAATGGGTTCAAGCTGCTGCGAAACACCAGTCAACTTTGAAGATGTTTCCGCCCAACTAGGCTACTCGAACGAAGAATTAACAGCCGTTCCGGAGGGGGCTAATCTGGGCCTCGGCTGCGGAAATCCACAAGCGATTGCCGCGCTGCTGCTTGGAGAAGTCGTACTGGACTTGGGTAGCGGTGGCGGCTTCGACTGCTTCCTAGCTGCGCGGCAAGTAGGAGGAGCAGGCCGTGTCATCGGAGTAGATATGACGCCTGAAATGGTTAGCCGCGCGCGTAACAACGCAATTAAGGGCGGCTTTACGAATACGGAATTTCGGTTAGGGGAAATTGAGCACCTGCCTGTTGCAGATCGAATGGTAGACGTTATTATTTCCAATTGCGTAATCAACCTTTCTCCAGCGAAGCAGCAAGTATTTGACGAGGCGTTCCGAGTTCTGAAATCTGGGGGACGCCTTGCGATCTCGGATATTGTCACGACGGCCGAACTTCCAGAAGAAATCAGAAGTGACTTTGATACCTTATACTCGGGTTGTATTTCCGGAGCATCGTCGGTTGATGAGATAAAGGATATGTTAGTTCAGAGTGGATTTACGGATGTGGTAGTGGAGCCGAAGGATGAGTCAAAGTCCTTTATTAAGGACTGGGTTCCGGGGGCAGATGTCGAGAATTACATTGTTTCGGCTGTAATAAAGGGGGGAAAGCCGCAACGGATAACTGTTTATGAAAGACGAGCAATGGAGTACCTCACTAAGAGTTGGGAAAGCGGTCGGTTTCGGGCCTCGCCAAAGAAGGTCTATGGTTTTTAGACCCTTCAAGCAGGGATTTTTCCTGAAAATTTCCTTGCATTAAGTTGCATTCCAAATTGGATTCAGAGAAGTGGGCTGACGTGAAAAGCTTAGAAAGATGAATGGGAAGTGGAGAGACGTATTTACTATTAGAAAGAAGAAGTAAGCTATCTAACTGGGAACCATAGATAATAAGGCCGCCGATTTCTTCGGTGGCTTTCTGTGTATATTTATGAAAGTTCGATTAAATCTTGAATTTGGCTTTGTTTAATTAAATGAGCAAAAACAGTTGAAAATGCTGTATAGAGGCAACTTAGACTGATTTTTCACCGATAGACCCGTTAAGCTGAACCGTATCATAAATGACGGCGAAATATTGGGGGGCAAGGGTTAAAGAGCTGTTGGAGTAGCAGAGAAGAATGCTAAAGAGTAAATGTATATCCCTCTAGAGATGGGCTTTAGGGGGATGTTTGTGTAACCAGATGCGACAATGTTTTCCAAACTAGTGGTATGATTGTGGTACGTATTAATTCGAAAAGACTTAAGAATATGAACTGATTTCGAAATTCGTAAAAAAACGTTAGGAAATACTGAAGAACTTGCCTCAATGCTTCGGTTCTCTTGGTTTTTTACGGTAATTTGGTAAGCTTTACGTTGCAGAGCTTACAGACTGCAAAAACGCAAGTCGCTTTGAAGCTCGGAATGCCGCCGCGCGGCAAACTTAGGCGGATTTTTAGTAGATAGACTCAGGCCAAAAAGACGGCTATTATGTGAAACAGCGTTTGATCATTTTATTAAGCTCTGGCAGGTCAGTTGAAGAACCGAAACAATTTCTCGATTCTACCGTCATATCATGTAAAGGATTCTGTTTCATGATAATGATAATAGGAGAATTAAAATTAATGAAAATGATTAGCCGGTTGAAAACCTTGAATTTTAGGCAGTATATGTTATTTTCGGCTGGAGTCGGAATCGTTGTAGGAATACTTACGGTGTTAGGACAAGAAGTGCTTCCAGGAAACTGGGGTTCCCTTGCCAATTCAGGAACCGCATGGTTGATTCCAGCTTTCTTTGTAGGAGGATTAGGTCCTTCAAAATTAAAGGCAGCCGTAGCAAGCATCCTTACCCTTTGTGGTATGGTAACGGGATATTACGGTTACGCCATGACTATCCAAGATGTAGCTCACTCGGTCTTTTATATTCTAGTTTGGGCGGGAGCGGCCATTTTGGGCGGTTTGATTTTTGGAATTGCCGGTTTTTTGTGGGGGCAGGATCAAGGCAGCAAACATAAATACGGAAGCGCCCTGATCGGCGGAGTGTTTATCACCGAAGGATTGGATTTATATTTACATATTGATGACTATGGTCATATGCTGCCTGTTGGAGCAGTTAAAATCACTGTTGGTTTTATTCTCCTTTTGGTATTAGAACGCTCGAACAAAGAACGTGTCGCTTCTTTACTGGCTTTGATTCCTGTTATTGTATTAGGATTGATCGGGTATCAAATATTGCATTCAATCACATAACGATTATAAGTCTACGGAAACAGCATTTATTACGTTACGGGTACGAATCATCAATAATAAGGCCGCCGATTACTTCGGCGGCTTTCTGTGTAGATTTATGAAAGCAGAATCGGATATTGAAAGGTTCGTAACTATGCGCCGCGACAGCTACTTTCGCATTTTTCGCCGATAGACCCGTTAAGCTGAGAAGTATCATAAGTGACGGCGAAAGTTTTCTATAGCCGCAGCGGATTTTTCGTCTATTTGGGTGTTAAGTTGAGAGGTATCATAAGTAAGGCGAAGAATTTGGTATGACCAATTGAGAGGTATGTTGGTCAAGGGGGGATTCAGGGAGAAATATATCGCGTAATATAGGAGAATGAGATATTGCCAACAGAATAACGGTATCGAAATAAAAGTAATTGTTACAAAACATATCAGATTTGACACTATAGCATCTTAGAAAAAAATGTAATAAAGTAATAAATAATATACTTAAACTAAGGAGGAAGAATGTAATTCATGGAGATTGATAAAAACCCGCTATTAGAAACTAATGTATTTAAACAACTATTAAAAGTGGAAAGCAACACAGATAAACTTTCACAGACAGTATTAAAAATTGTAAACCGTGTTGTACCAATTTTAGCTCGGATTCCAGAAAATATGCCAGAATATACCCTTCATGATGAAACCCACAGTCTGAAAATAGTTCAAATTATGGATCGTATTATCCCCCAAGTAACTTTCGAGAATCTTAATGATATCGAAATTACACTGCTTATTCTATCAGCATATTTACATGATATCGGAATGACCTGCTCTGTTGCTGAAAGAGAGGAGATTATTAGGAGTTCGAAAGAGTATGAAGTACTACTAATTACGGATCCATTATACAAAGATTATATCCATTCTAAGCAAATAGGTGATCATCGAACTTCAACCAGAGTTGAAGATAAGATTTTTACGGAATTTTTAAGAAAGAATCATGTTAAACGTAGTGCTGAATTCATCGAAAGAGAGCTTAGTCATGGAGAATTAAAATTAAGTTTTAATGACATTCCACTACATAAATTTTTGATAGATATCTGTAATAGTCATGGAGCGGCTGTTAAAGTATTACGTGAAGCACTTAAATACCCCAGAAACAAACTAGTCGGTTATAAATATGTGAATATACAGTATATTTCTATTATTTTAAGGTTAGCTGATATCTTGGATCTAGATCCTGAAAGAACACCACGTGTAATCTTTGAATTTGTCAATCCACAAGATCCAACGAGTGTTCAGGAATGGAGAAAGCATAGATCAATAATTGGTTGGGATATAAATGCAGAAAGAATTATTTTTGAAGCAGAATGCAATACTCCCGAAGTAGAGAGAGCATTAAGATTATTTATGAATTGGATTGAGATAGAGAGAAAAGAAAGTATGGACTTACTGAATAAGTACTCAGATATTATTGCTCAAAAATATAAGTTGTGTTTGACTGAACCAATCAATGTAGAAAGAATTAGGTCAGATGGGTCTTATGAATACAGTGAGGTTAAGTTTGAATTGCACTATGAAAAAATAATGGAATTGCTTATGGGTCAACGATTATATCGTAATCCTCTTACGGCAATACGAGAATTACTCCAAAATTCTATAGATGCAATAAAGGCAAGACAACTTTTATTTAAAGATCGAGAAGAAAATTTTATTCCCAAAATTGAGATTATCTATAATGATGGTGAATTAATCATAAAAGATAATGGTATAGGAATGGATAATAACGTATTCAGTGAATATTTTCTCCAAGTGGGAAAAAGTTATTATAATCATCCTAAGTTCTTTGGATCCGATCTTGATTTAGTTAGTGAATTTGGTATTGGAGTTCTCTCTGTTTTTATGGTAGCTGATTCAATGATAGTTGAAAGTCGAATGGAACCTGAAAATCCATTATTTCCGCCTAAACCAATACATTATGAAATTCCAACTGCTCATCATTTTTGTATTAAGCGAAATAGTAGTAGAATAGAGATTGGTACTCAAATAACTTTGTTATTAAAGAAAAATAATCCTTTCCGATCACATCAATTAGTAAAGGTAATACAAGAAATAATACCAAATCCCCCCTTTCCAATAAAAATAATTATCGATAATAATGTTTTTGTACATGAAAGTACTCCATTATCCAATATTCCAAAAATTATAGAAGGGATGGATGAGAGTTTAATAGTTAACAAGGAATTCAGGGAGAGTAGAGAATATTCCCATCGCTTGATAAAAATTAATTTAAATGAAATTAAAGAGTTTGAAGTTAATGGCCAACTCTTTATAGTTAATACGGGTACAATGAATTATAATGGGACATTATCAGGATATGTATCCCAACGATACTTCAATTTGGGCTTACCAAGTACTAATGATATAGAATTTAAATTATTACCTTCGAAGTCATTGATGGAATTATTCCCTAAGTGGATAAGTGTGTATACGAATATGGATATATATGGAAAAAACGGACTAACAATTACGCCAGATAGAACCGAGGTGATTGTTGACCAAAAATATAAATTATTGAAAGTTGCAATAGAAAGAATTATTATTTCCTCATTAAAAGCACATTTAAATGATTATAAGTCACGACATTCATTAGATGAATACCATAGGTATGTAGATTTTTTATTTAGCACGGGTTTTATAGGGATACCAGGCGCGTACAATAAAGAGTTGCTCTCTGAAGAAGCAAGGGCTTTCTTTTTGGAATATGTATCTTTCCCCATAATATCCAATAATGGTGGCATTAATAGAGTGTTTGGTAGTGAATTAATTAAAAATAGATATATAGGGGTAATTGAACGTGATTGGTCAAGGGATTATTTACCCAAAATGGCCGATTTTCTTCAAAAACAAGAAAGTATTAATGTAATTGTGTTAAGGGAATATGAGATGACGAATTCATACAATATGGGGAAGGTTATCGATGAACTTTTCAGCAACATTGGATACAATATAACAACTGAATATTTAATAACGCCGATTCCTGGTTTACATGTGGAGGTTTTGGACTTAGAAAAACTGGAAAAAACATATATTCATAAGTATCATATTGCAGATCAAATCTTTACAAACTTTACAGATGAAAGTAAACGTATTCTATGCATCCCAAGCCAAACTGGAGGGTTTTACCATATTTTTAATAAAAAACATCCCGCAATAGCTCCAATAATTAATGATGGAAAAATAATAAGTAATGTTGCTCAAGAGATTTTTGAAGAACTGCGGGATTCACTCAATAGTATTATGTATGGTTACATGAAAGAAATGGATGATCCCAACGATGCAAAGTGGCAACGAATTCTACGCAATACCGATCATAGTTACATATCAATAGGGGTATTTTACTATTCGAACAAAGTATTTGAAAAATTCAGCGAAGCCATTTCGCAATATTGGTGTAAATTAAAGTGTAAAAAGATTATTAACGATAGTGAGCCAGATCAGATAATAACGAAGCAAGATTTCCCATGGTACTTCAGCGTAGAAAGAACACCTCAATAGACCAAGCCAAACCACGGAGTATATACTTACCGTGGTTTTGTTTTTATTGCGAGAAACAATCACTTATGTTTTAAATTATAAAGATTTTCGCCCCAGTAATGTTACGCTGAACCCTACCATAAGTACGTCAGTTTTTTTAGAGAGAACCCCTCAGGAGCCTGTGTCGACTACTGCTAATACAATGCTCGACGCTTTCAGAAGAGGCAGCGCAATTTCTTGGCAAAGCCTCGGTGCTAAGCGCCGAGCTTTCTCTATAGCATTGGGTTTCTATGAATGGTTAGCTATACCGTGTTTATTTGCAATTTGCTCGCTTTGGTTGGGCTGGCCCTTACCCTTGGTGATCAAGTCGCGAAGACTGCCGTTTATGTAGATGCCCCAGGAGTCGGTACAGACGGCGTAGCACTCATACGCGGGGACGAGGCCTACGTGCGTAAATCGAACTTCTGTTTGGCCGTCTTTCTTGTCGATGTCAAAGACAATGTCGGTATCCGTCCACTCCCTCTTGTCCTCTACGAAGTTAAAGTAGTTGTCAGTAATGTGCCAAACCACCTTTTTATCTGGAACAAGCTGGGTGATTTGGATGGTGCAGCGGTGAATATCTTGGTGGTGGTACTTAAATTCACCGAGTTCGTCGGTCTTGCCCTCAATTTCCTCTGACCACCATCCGCGGACGTTGGTGATGGCGGCAAAAACTTCTTTGGGGCTTTGGTCTACCGTAAATGAAGTGCTGTAATTTTGATTCATACCAGGTATCTCCCTCGTTAATTGTTAAGTACACACCGAGTATAAATTACGTACTTGCAAAACGCAAGTACAAACTTGCAAAATGCAAGCACGAATTGTATAATCAGTCTCATGAAAAAGCGAACTTCCTCGGTATGTCCAATCGTATATGCACTCGACATATGGGGCGATCCATGGAGCCTAGTGATCCTTCGCGACGTCCTTATCCATAACAAGCGGTATTACCGCGAGTTTCTTGCTTCACGCGAGCACATCTCAACTAATATTTTGAGCGCACGGCTCCAATCGCTCACGGATGCAGGCTTGCTCGTCAAGATAGAAGGCGATTCAAACCGCGCGCAAACGATGTACCGACCAACGCAAAAGGCGCTTGATCTGTTTCCGGTCGTTTTTGCCATTATGCACTGGGGTCTGAAATACAACCCCAATACCGATATGACTATTCCGATCATGCAAGAACTAAAAACAAACGAAAAAGGGCTGGAGCAGCGCCTTTTGCAAAATTTTGACGATATAAGAGATCGGTCAACAAAAGTTGAAAACAGTGGATTTTAGCCCGGGCACTCTAAGGAGTGCCTTTGTATTATTTCAAAATCGCTCCAAAACAGGAGGTACTATATGAGCTCCATTCTAAACGTTATAGAAAAGCTAAAGCTGAACGTCTTGAATGTTGAAGATGTTCCAGAGTCTTTTAGCTCTGAGGTATACAAGCTTACTCTTGCCAGTGGTGAAAACGTTTTTGTAAAAATTCCATATAACAAGGATAAACTGTTCCGTGAATTTCAGATGCTTGAAACATTAAAGGGTATACTACCTGTTCCTAAGGTATTGGACATTTGGTACGGGGATGAAAGTACTACTGGAGCATTGCTTCTTTCGGCGATTCAAGGTATGCCTTGTACAGGAGACATTGATGAGAAGCTCTCTTTTCAAATTGGAGTGTATCTTGCTATGCTCCATGAGGTTAAAACTCCCGGTTATGGTTACCATGTAACCGATGGTTTTAAGTTACTTGACCACAATAATTGGAGATTACATATCAAAAGTAATTTTGAAAAGTGGAAAGAGCCATGCAAAGAGATTCTCGATCCAGAGCTGTATGAAAGATGCATTCTTCACTTTGATGGCCTATTTTCAGCTTTACCGGATCCTGACGGGCCATGCATGGTTCACATGGATTTTAGACCGGGTAATATATTAGTGAATGGGAACGAGGTTGCGGGCATTATTGATTTCGAGAGTGCTCGTGGCGGATCGTCGGAAATAGATTTTACCAAAGTCAATCGATATATTTGGGAGGTCAATCCGAGAACAAAGCTACCGTTCATGGAAGGTTATCAATCGATTCGACCTATGTTGGCTCTGGAAAGAGTGCTGCCCTTTTATGATTTTTACGATGCATTCTGCGCAGTTGTTTGGTGTAAAAACAGAGGGATTGAAAAAAATCAGACGTTCCTTGAGGAAAATATTCTTACTTTAAGGAATTCGGTTGGTTATTAATTTGCCGAAATCACCACGTTTTCGATATAATGGAACGTAATATATGGAAATTGCGAATGGGGAGTCGTTCAGATGCAGCTGGTATATCAGGGAAAAACTAAAGATGTATTCGCTCTAGAGAATGGGAATTACTTGCTGAAATTTAAAGATGATGTTACCGGAGAAAACGGCGTTTTTGACCCTGGCGCGAATACGGTTGGCTTGGTGATGGAAGGCGCAGGCCGAGCAGGACTAAGCTTAACCAAATACTTTTTTGAAAAATTAGCGGAAGCGGGAATCCCTACCCACTATATCGATGCCAACATCGAAGAAGCCACGATGACGGTTAGACCAGCTTCTGTGTTCGGCAAAGGCATTGAAGTGATCTGCCGTTACAGAGCAGTGGGGAGTTTTCTACGTCGTTATGGCATGTATGCGCAAGAAGGGCAGCCTTTAGACGCATTTGTTGAAGTAACGCTAAAAGACGACGAACGGCAAGATCCTCCAATTAGCGAAGATGCACTCGATATGCTGGGTATCCTCTCCGCGGAAGAATACCGTACCTTAAAACAGCTTACTAAGCAAATCGGCCAAATCGTAAAAACCGAACTTGCACAAAAAGGAATCGAACTGTACGATATCAAATTCGAATTCGGTCGAGTTGATCAAGACCGGAAAATTGTATTGATCGATGAAATTTCCGGCGGGAATATGAGAGCATACCAAAACGGTCAATATATTGAACCGTTGGAATTAGAGAAAATGATGCTTTCGACCAAGTAATACAAATCTTCTGCAAAGGAGCCTTAGAGCTCCTTTTTGTGTTGCTACCCGTACAAAAGTACTGTTCTTTCGATCAACTAGGTATTATACCGGCGTCCGTTCATATAAAAATTGTCCTCGCGGCCGACACGGAAGGAAATCTCCAGATCAGGTATACCGAGTGACCGGACATGTTTATCGATCGCCTCGGCCATCTGATCCCGCACTTCGTCCCCCCGCTCAAACCACCATACATCGATGAAAGGGTACGAGTCGGTAAATTTTCCGTCGAATATAGCGGTGACGTGCAGGCACTCCAAGGTGAAATTATCCGTTCCGCATTGGCATATTGCGGCCATCTCCTCTACGAGTGGTATACTGATTGTACGTATGCCCTCGGCTGGAATTCCTCTAAAAATTAATTGCGGCATCTAACATCCTCCTGTCGATATGACTTTAGCTCTTGTCATTGTCTTATTGTATATGTACAAGTCTGTCTGTTGCAAACGGAGAATACTGTCACGGGTTGATTATCATCATTGGATCGTGTATAAAAGATTGGTAATCGAGATGAACGTCGACATGAATAAGGAGACCTTATGACATTTGAACAATTGCAGTTGATTTCCCCCATTCTTAAAGCGCTGGCCAAGGAAAATTATAAGCAGCCCACACCGATACAGGAGCAGGCAATCCCCTCCGTACTGGCTGGCCGTGACTTGTTCGGATGCGCCCAGACGGGTACCGGAAAGACAGCGGCGTTTTTGCTGCCGATCATCCAGCTGCTGAGTACGCAGCGGGATCCCGCGAAGGGCAAGCGCCCCATTCGTTCGTTAATCCTGACGCCTACCCGGGAGCTGGCTATTCAGATTTCCGACAACCTTAAATCTTACGGACGGTTCACGAATCTGCGCAGCGCCGTGATCGTGGGCGGCGTCTCGCAGAAAGCACAGGA
The DNA here is from genome assembly GCF_003626695.1 of Paenibacillus ginsengarvi. Taxonomy (GTDB): domain Bacteria; phylum Bacillota; class Bacilli; order Paenibacillales; family NBRC-103111; genus Paenibacillus_AB; species Paenibacillus_AB ginsengarvi. The sequence goes on along the minus strand of NZ_RBAH01000003.1, from coordinate 327,961 downwards.
GCAGGCACTGGAGGAAGGTCTGGACATTCTGATCGCAACACCGGGCAGGTTGATTGACCTGATGAACCAAGGGTTCGCCGATCTGTCTCGCGTTCAGATTCTGGTGCTCGATGAAGCCGACCGGATGCTCGACATGGGCTTCATCCATGATATGAGGCGAATTATCGCCAAGCTGCCTGTTAAGCGGCAGACGTTGTTCTTCTCGGCCACGATGCCTCCTGAGATCACGTCTTTGGTAGACTCGCTGCTGACGAATCCTCTGAAAATCGAGATTACACCGGTTTCCTCGACGGCGGAGCGGATCAAGCAGAGTCTCTACTTCGTGGACAAGCCGAATAAGCTCCCGTTGCTGATCGATCTGCTGCAGGATCAGTCGATTACGAGCGCGCTCGTCTTCACTCGTACGAAACACGGAGCGGATCGGCTGGTAAGCGGTTTGATGAAGGCGAAGATTACAGCGCAGGCGATTCACGGCAACAAGTCGCAGAACGCCCGTCAAACGGCGCTGAAGAACTTCAAGAGCGGCGCGACCCGCTTGTTGGTGGCGACGGACATCGCGGCCCGTGGTATCGACATTGATGAGCTGTCGCATGTCATCAACTACAATCTGCCGAATATCCCGGAGACGTATGTGCATCGGATCGGCCGCACCGGACGGGCGGGCTTAAGCGGAGTCGCGATCTCGTTTTGCGAGTACGAGGAGATTCCTTATCTAAAGGATATCGAGAAGCTGACGAAGCAGAAGATTCCGGTGATCGGGGATCATTCGTATCCGATGGTGATTACGGAGCCTGTTCCGGCGAAGCCGGAGAAGGGCAGAGCGGGTGGTGCAGCGTCCAAAAACAATGCCCGCGTCCATAGCGGCGGCGCTGATCGGAGCGGCTCTGCCGGGAAGGAAGGAAGCACCGCCGTCTCCGGTAACCACCGCCGACGGTCGAAGAAAGCCGGCAAGTAAGCACGATGATTCTTAATGGATTGCCTTTTCGAAGCGATTGTGGTAATCTGATACAGATTTATATAAGTGGAAACCAATTGACATACAAAAAGGTCACATTATATAAAGAGGGTTTTCCCAACGCGTGATTTTTTTATATAAATGATCATGCAAAAAAAAATTGGAGGTTACTATATGCAAACAGGTACAGTTAAATGGTTCAACAGTGAAAAGGGCTTCGGATTTATTGAAGTTGAAGGCGGAAACGATGTTTTTGTTCACTTTAGCGCGATTCAGGGCGATGGTTACAAATCGCTGGATGAAGGTCAACGAGTTCAGTTCAACGTGGTTCAAGGTAATCGCGGACCGCAAGCTGAGAACGTTGTAAAGCTCTAGTAAGCTAAAGCGAGGCTGCTCCTGATGTTAGGGGCGGCTTTTTCTTTTTCGCGCCAGGCAAAGCTGCTGAAAATACATGAGGCGAACCGAACCTAACAAAAACGCAGAAGAGAGTGTGAATGTTCTTGATACAAATCACGATTCCGACTCCGGATTTCACGATTTACAAACAGAAGTCCCCTGAATTAAGCCATGTTTACGGATTTACGGATTTCATTCTGATTCCAAGAGATAAAGCGGGGATCTTTATGTTCTACAATGATAAGGATGAACTCCTATTCGTTGGCAAGGCACGGAAGCTAAGACCCCGAATCAAGAAGCATTTTGAGGATACGGTGTCGGTCATGAAAGAGAAGCGGGAGGAAGTGAGCAAAATCGAGGTTTGTTTAGTCGAGGATCCCGTTCATAGAGAAATATACGAGACGTACATTATCAACGAATATAAGGCTAAGTACAATGTAGATAAGGTGTTATACAAATAATAGACGGAGCTCCTGTTGCCCAAGGAGCCATGAAAGTATAGAATAACGCAAAAAAGCCTTTAATCCACGATCAGCGGGTTAAAGGCTTTTGGTATATATGCCGAGCTAAAATGGTAAGTTGGTTGCGGGGGCAGGATTTGAACCTGCGGCCTTCGGGTTATGAGCCCGACGAGCTACCGGGCTGCTCCACCCCGCGATAGTAAAACTAAGCATTGTAATCTTTGTGTTGACTAGATCTTTCATATTACAGCAATTCGAGCCAATATGCAAGCTCTTTTACACCAATTGAAAAGAAGTCGCAGCCAAAGGCAGACCCATAAACCTGCAATACCGCCCGGCAGCCTCAATGATGTGTTCTTCTCTGTCTTTGCGAGGTGCAAACAGAATGAATTCGATGTCGATCCCCTTGCTCTTAAGGGTTCGTTTCCATATGCCGGACACTTGACCGTCGATAACGATCGTCGGCATGAATACCCCGTTATTGCCCGGTACAACATGGGGGGCGTGCGCCGGGCTTAATACCGCACTGCGGTCTTTGTAGCCAAGCAAATATTCATCGAATCCCGGAAGCAGATAAACGGATGGTTCTTCATGGCTAACGCGAGCCGGAGCCTTGTCGGCTGTCCAATATTCCTGTCCGTTTATTTTCTCGGCCACCAGCCGGGACCGAATAGCTTCGACTCCTTGTCTTGCATCAGTAAGCGTGATTCCGGCCCACCAGGCTAAATCTGGTACGGTTGCTGGCCCATGACTCGTAAAATACCGCTCGGCGAGCAGAGCGAGCGCTTCGCTTTTCTCCAGTTCCTTGGCGGCAGGCACCCATTCCTCCAGCAAAACAAAGGTTTGCTGCTTGCCCTCCCTCGGCCCAAGGCAAATGTGACCGCTCTGTGCGAGATACCACAGAATATGATAGCCCCGCTGATTTTTCGTGTGGACTCCGTTTTCCTCCAACAATTGCATCAGATGGGGCCGGGATATCCGCCTGTTCCCTTGCAAGGTATCGTAGATGATTCGTCTGCAACGTTCGATGATTTCCTGGTTGAGCTCCAATTGCTGCAATCTCCGCCCATCCTGTGCGAGCAAACGCGAAGCCAGATACTTTAGCATCCATCTTACGTTTTCCGGATGCACGAAATGAATCGTACCGCGCATGGTCCAAGTCAGAACGATCCTGCGATCCTCAATGATCTGCTCGATATCGGCCACAGTAGATGACAACGTACGCATTCCGATCGCCCACAGGGCCTGATGATAATCCTGTGCCTGCAGAGCACCGAGTTGTTGGACAACCTGTTCGCCCTGATCCATCCTTTCGCCAGCGATGTGCAGATTGTGCATCCGCCGATAGGGAATGCTTTGTTCCTTTAAGGTTTCCATTATCGACAGCCTCCCGAATCCGAATAAGGTATATAATAATAAAAATGTTTTGGTATTGTAGAAATCAGTATAGCCTATACGTCAGTATAGCGAAACCAAATTCCAATACGGATTTAAGAGAGGAGTTTTTGTATGAATTACACTTTGATGTTTTATGAGAGCCAGGAGGACTTTGCGGCAAGAACGGACCCCGCTCGACAACAACAATACTTGGCGGGATGGACGCATTATGTGCATGCTTTGCGGCAGGCTGGTATTGTGGTGTTCGGTTCGGGTCTCTATGCTCCTGAGACAGCTGCAACGATGAAGCGGCGCGGCGGCGAGATGGTAGTTCAGGACGGACCGTTTCCGGAGACGAAAGAGCAGCTCGGCGGCATATTCGTAATTGATGTTCCAGACTTTGAAACGGCACTGGAATGGGCTGCCCGGGGGCCCGTCGATACGGTTGAGGTCAGACAGAACATTCCCCCTTTGAAGTAATAGACTATGGAAACGAATCAGGTCATTGAAGCAGCGGCACGTGATGCTTACGGCCGATTGCTCTCCTATTTGGCTGTACATTGGCGGGACCTGCAGGCAGTTGAGGACGCTCTTGGAGACGCTTTTCTTGCCGCGCTAGAAACTTGGCCTAAGGTTGGCATTCCGGATAAGCCTGAAGCCTGGCTAGTTACGGCTGCTCGAAGGAGGCTTATCGACCGTGCCCGACGTATTCGTATTTCCGAAAGTGCGCTGCCGACACTCCTTGCCATGTCCGAGGATGCACAGCGTCTGAATTCCGCAAGCGTTGCTTTCCCGGACGAACGCTTAAGGATGATGTTTCTATGTACGCATCCGGCCATTGAACCTGCAATGCGCACTCCGCTTATGTTGCAGACCGTGCTTGGCATCGATGCAGCCCGAATTGCGTCTGCATTCATCGTCAAGCCCTCTACGATGAGCCAGCGTCTTACTCGGGCAAAAGCAAAAATCCGTGCGGAACGCCTTCTTTTTGAAATGCCTGATGCGGATGAGATCCCGGATCGTCTCGATGCGGTTCTGGAAGCCATTTATGCCGCTTACGGGAGCGGATGGGGCGAGGCCGCTATGGCGGATTCGCCTCGCAGGGGATTAACGGCGGAAGCCATTCATCTGGGTAAGCTGCTTCTCCCCTTTGCCCCCCGCGAACCGGAGATTTACGGTCTGTTGGCGCTAATGCTGCACTGTGAGGCGCGCCGTGAGGCCCGATATGATGATGAGGGGAATTATGTTCCCCTCTCTGAGCAAAGTTGTATGCAATGGGAACAAGGCATGATCGTGGAGGCGGAGCGTTATCTGCATACCGCTGCGCAAACTGGCGGAATCGGCCGCTTTCAACTTATGGCGGCGATTCAATCGGTGCATGCCCAGCGTTTATGGACGGGGCGTACCGAGTGGGAGGCGATTGCGCAGTTATACGAGGGCCTCGTTCGTAAACACCCGACACTGGGCGCATTAGTCGGTCGAGCCGCCGCGGTCGCAGAGGCATATGGAGCGGAACGCGGCATGATCTTGCTGGAAGCTATTCCACCTGGAGAAGCGGCGGAGTACCAGCCCTATTGGGCGCTTGCCGGTTATTTGTACAAGCAGATGAATCGAAAGGAAGAAGCCCGTTCTGCGTATAGCCGGTCTATCGGACTAAGCACAGATGCTTCTGTCCGACAATTTCTAAACAACCAAGCTTCTACGATATAATTGTGGCACTTCGGGTAAAAGGTCTCCGGAAGGCACCCCAGCGGGGTGCCTTTAAACTTGCCGGTATAGACAGCGCGGAGAGCTTTATCCTATTCCATCCATCCTCGTCTCTTTCCTTTTCAGTCCGACTGACCTCCCTAAGCTTTCAGTACTCTTTCATAGCGCTATGTTAAAATTCAAGGGCTTGCTAGTTGAGAAAAATGGATAGTAAGAGGAGTGTTTGGATGAGGTCCCGAATACGAACAAAAATGAGATTCGTTTGCTTGTTTTTATTGGCGGTGCTGGTGTATGTGTCGGGCGCTTCAGGCACAGCGGATGCGGTAGCTACGGGAGTGGCAGACGGTACTTATGATTTTGGCGGCGTCTTGGCGCCCTACGACAATACCTATAAAAAGACGGGCGACAAGTTCCTGGTGAACAAGGATGTGGTCAAAGGCGGTACAAGCTTATGGCCGCAAACGCAAAAGGATGGAACAGTACCGGGGTATATGCTGCTCACGGCCGAAGGCACAACGACGCTCGGCAGCTTTACATTTCAGGACTTGGGCTTTAGCGCTACAAGCGATAACCTATTGCTTGATTTTATTCATATTACATTAATAGATGCGGCTGGCGCCACGATCGAAACGATCGATAATTATCGATATGGAGGGGGCGGCCTCCGCGTCGGGACAAGTACTGTTAAACTTTCGGCGATGTTAAATTCAAATAAGCTTTTTCAGTTCAAAAATGTGAAATCGATTAAAATATTGTGGATATTTTCAGATGACGCCGATCCATCCCGATTAAAGCTGGACAACATCACCATAGCGAATGCGCAAAAGGGTAAATACAACGTTACTTTTAACAGCTACGGCGGTACGCCGGTGAATAGTCAGAGTGTATTTTATAATGAAAGAGCAACAGTCCCTGGCAACCCGACGCGGGAAGGTTTTATATTCGACGGATGGTACACGGACCCAGAATTGACAAAACCGTTTGCGTTTACGACGGCGATCAAAGAGAACACGCAGTTGTATGCGAAGTGGGTATTGATCTTTTATACGGTTGCGTTTGACAGTGGCGGCGGAACGGCGGTGAGCAGCCAGACGGTATTCTATGGTGGTAATGCGATAAATCCTATGCCGGCCCCGACGCGAACGGGCTATACGTTCGAAGGGTGGTACATGGATACAGGGCTGACGCGATCTTTTGATTTCAACACGGTGATTACGAAGTATACGACACTGTATGCGAAGTGGACGCTAAACCATTACACGGTCACGTTCAACAGCAACGGCGGAACGGCGGTGAATAGCCAGACGGTCGGTTATAACAACAGGGCGACAGCACCTGCCAATCCGACGCGGACGGGTTATACGTTCGGAGGATGGTACACGAACACGGGGTTGACGACAGCGTTCGCATTCACGACGGCGATTACGGGCAATACGACTTTGTATGCAAAATGGACGTTGAATAATTACACGGTCACGTTTGAGAGTAACGGCGGAACAGCGGTGGGCAGCCAGACGGTGGGCTATAACAACAAGGCGACTGCGCCTGCCAATCCGACACGGACGGGTTACACGTTCGGAGGATGGTACACGAACACGGGGTTGACCACAGCATTTGCATTCACGACGGCGATTACGGGAAATACGACGCTGTACGCGAAGTGGACGCCAAACCATTACACCGTCACGTTCAACAGCAATGGCGGAACGGCAGTGAACAGCCAGACGGTGAGCTATAACAACAAGGCGACGGCGCCCGCCAATCCGACGCGGACGGGTTATACGTTCGGAGGATGGTACACGAACACGGGGTTGACCACAGCATTTGCATTCACGACGGCGATAACGGGAAATACGACGCTGTACGCGAAGTGGACGCCAAACCATTACACGGTCACGTTTAACAGCAATGGCGGAACGGGAGTGAGCAGCCAGACAGTGAGCTATAACAACAAGGCGACGGCGCCTGCCAATCCGACGCGGACGGGTTATACGTTCGGAGGCTGGTACACGAACACGGGGTTGACGACGGCGTTCGCATTTACTACGGCGATTACGGGAAATACGACGCTGTACGCGAAGTGGACGTTAAACAATTACACAATCACGTTCAACAGCAATGGCGGAACGGCAGTGAGCAGCCAGACGGTGAGCTATAGCAACAAGGCGACAGCGCCTGCGGCTCCGACGAGAACGGGTTACACGTTCGGAGGGTGGTACACGAACACGGGATTAACAACAGCGTTCGCATTCACGACGGCGATAACGGGAAATACGACGCTGTATGCGAAATGGACGTTAAACAATTACACGGTCACGTTTGAAAGCAACGGCGGTACTGCGGTGGGCAGCCAGACGGTGGGCTACAACAATAAGGCGACGACACCTACGGCCCCGACACGAACGGGCTATACGTTCGGAGGGTGGTACACGAATACGGGGTTGACGACGCTTTACGATTTTAATGCGGCGATTACCGGAAATACGAAGCTGTATGCGAAGTGGCTGCCCAATTACACGGTTTCGTTTAACAGTGGCGGTGGATCGGCGGTGAGCAGCCAGACCGTCGCCAGCAACGGCTTGGCTGCAGCACCTGCCGCCCCAACCAAATTAGGCCATACTTTTGGCGGGTGGTATACGACCGCGGGATTGACGACACCAGCCTCTTTCGCCACCGCGATTACCGGGAATACGATTTTGTATGCCAAGTGGGTACCCCATACATACACGGTCACGTTTGACACTTACGGAGGAACGCCTGTGGGCAATCTGATCGTTAGCTATGGCAGCAAGGCGACAGCGCCCGCCGACCCCGCCAAAACCGGCTACACATTTAGCGGGTGGTACACAGATGCTACGCTGACAACACCGTTCCTGTTCACTACAGTTATTACAGCGGATACGACCTTGCATGCGGGATGGGCGACAGACAGTTATGCGGTGACGTTCCACAGCAACGGCGGTACATCCGTAAACAGCCAAGCAGTGAGTTACGGTGCTTTGATCGTGGAACCTGCGGCTCCGACGAAGGTAGGCTATACGCTCGCAGGCTGGTACACAGATGTAGCGCTGATGGATTTTTTTGATTTCAACACGGTGATTACAGCGGATAATGAGCTGTATGCAAGATGGACGAAGGACGTATATACGCTCACGTTTGACAGTAAAGGAGGTACGCCTGTCACGGTTGTGACAGCGACTTACGACGACCTGATTCCGGCGCCGGGAGACCCGACGAATGTGGGTTACGCCTTCGGAGGCTGGCATGCGGATGAAGAGCTGAAGATTCCTTTTCCATTCCCTGCGAAGATTACAGTGAATACGACGGTGTATGCCAAGTGGATAGAGGGACGTTACACGGTTACGTTTGACAGCAACGGCGGCACGGAGGTCACGGTGGTGACGGCCACCTACAACACCCCGATCGCGGCACCGGGAGACCCGACAAGGCCGGGCTACACGTTCGGAGGCTGGTATACGGATGAGGAGCTGGAGCTTGCATTTGAATTCACAACGGCGATTACGGGGGATATGGCGCTGTACGCCAAGTGGACGGCAAATGAATACACGATTACATTTGACAGCGGCGGCGGTACGGCCGTGAGCAATCAGACGGTGAGGTACAACCAGACCGCTGTCGAGCCTCCAGACCCGACCCAGTCCGGTTTTGCGTTTGGCGGCTGGTACATGAACACCGGCTTGACTGTGCCTTTCACCTTTTCCATGGCCATTACGGGGGATATGGTGCTGTATGCGAGCTGGATCGCGGACAGTTACACCGTGACGTTCGACAACAACGAGGGTTCGATCGCACAAGTGCAGGTGCCCTACAACAGCTTGGTTACACCGCCTGCCGATCCGGTGAGGCCGGGTTACGCGTTCGCAGGCTGGCATATGGACGAAGAGCTGACGACGCTTTTTCCGTTCACCACGGCGATCACAGGCGATAAGACGCTGTATGCGAAGTGGGAGACGGACAGCTATTTGGTAACGTTCGACAGCAATGGCGGTTCGCCCGTGAACAGTTTGACGGTGAGCTACGAGGGGATAGCCGCTGCACCTGCCGATCCGACGAATACAGGGTACATATTCGCCGGCTGGTATACGGACGAACAGTTAACAACTGCCTTTTCATTCAACACGGTGATTACGAGAGATATAACGCTGTATGCGAAGTGGGAGAAGGATAGCTACACGGTCACCTTCGACAGCAACGGCGGAACGGCCGTGAGCAGCTTGGCAGCGAGCCACAGCAGTATGATCACGGCACCTGCCGATCCGGCGAAGTCGGGTTACACATTCGGGGGCTGGTATGCGGACGAAGAACTGACAGCCGTTTTCACGTTCTCCACTCCGATTATAGGAGATATGACGTTGTATGCGAAGTGGGCGACAGACAGCTATGCGGTCACCTTCAACAGCAACGGCGGCACATCGGTGGGCAGTCTGGCGGTGAGCTACAACAGCACGACCCCCGCGCCTGCCGATCCGATGAAGGCAGGATATACGTTTGCAGGCTGGTATACAGACGCGGAATTGACGGAATCCTTCACATTCGCGACGGCCATTACGCGAGATATGTTACTGCATGCGAACTGGACGACGAACCGTTATACCGTGACGTTCGACAGTAACGAAGGCAGTGCAGTGAGCAGTCAGGAAGTAAGTTATACCGGCACCGCCACGGTACCGGCCGACCCGATCAAGACAGGTTATACGTTTGGAGGCTGGTATGCGGACGAAGAACTGACAGCCGTTTTCACGTTCTCCACTCCGATCATTGGAGATACGACGCTGTATGCGAGGTGGGCAACGGACAGTTTCTCGGTGACGTTCAACAGCAACGGCGGCACGGCTATTAGCGGTCAGGCGGTGAGCTACAATGCGCTGGCAACCGAACCTGCCGACCCGACGAAGGCGGGCTATACGTTCACAGGCTGGTACATGGACGCAGAATTGACAGCCCCCTTCACATTTGCGGCGATTATTACGGGGAATACGACGCTGTATGCGAAGTGGACAACAAGCAGCAGCGCAGATTTGAGCAGCCTAATCGTTTCGGACACGATCCCGAGTCCAGCTTTCGCCCCCGGTACGACTCACTATACGGCCACTGTGTTAAACAGCATTACGGCGGTTACGGTGACGGCATCGGTGTACGACAGTCATGCCGCTATCCAAGTGAACAATACGGCTGTTCCAAGCGGTCAAGCGACTGAAGTGGTTCTGAACGAGGGAAGCAATACGATCGTTGTGGGTGTGACGGCGCAAGACGGTTCGGCCAAAGCCTACTCGGTTACGATTACGAGAGCGCCGAAGTCTCCTGTCGGACTGGTGGGAAATGCGGCTGACGGAATGGTCACGTTAAACTGGCAGGGTGTGCCGGGAGCCGTATCCTATAGTGTGTACGGAGGGACTGCTACCCGTTCCTATGGCACTGTTCCTATTGAAACCGTAAGCAGCGCGACATATAGTTATACGGCATCAGGTCTGACAAACGGCATCGGCTATTACTTCACGGTGATGGCAAATAACACAGGAGGGACTAGCCTGTACTCCAACGAAGTCCTTGCTATGCCGCTTAGCGGGGATGCAAGTCTGGAAAGCTTGAGCTTAACGGATCTTACACTAAGCCCGGCATTTGAGCGAGGAGTGTTCTCGTACGATTCCCGTGTCACTAACCGAATTGGGGCTACCACGGTAACAACAGCGGTATATGAGAAGCATGCCACAGCGAAAATCATAGTGAACGGTACGGAGGCTCCGGATAACCAGGTAATCTTGGGTGTAGGCAGCAACAAGATCGATATCGTGGTCACAGCACAGAACGGATCCACGAACACCTATGTAGTGACAGTTGATAGAATGTCTTCCGGGTCCTATCCGCCAACTCCGGCGGAGCCGCAGCAGACGGAAGAAGTTCGACTGATCCTTGGCGACCATTCTTATGAATTGTTAGCGAAGGCCAATATGACGGGGGAGCAGGAGCTGACGATTACGATAGATGCCGCCCAGATGTACGATCTCCTTGAGAAAGCGGACTCTATGTCGGTAGTCGGTATGATTATCTCATCCAAGGTAGATTATATCTCCGTGCTTCTGCCAGGGGATATAGTTAAAGCGATGGAAAGAAAGCATATGGTATGGGAAATTCGCACGCCCTATGGAACACTCCGTCTACCCGCATCAGAAATTGGAATCGATCGTTTGGCGGCCCGATTTGGCACAGAAGACGTGCAGGATATGATCGTTCAGGCTCGGATCGGGAAGAGCGATTTCAACGAGGGATGGCGGAAGGCAAATGGAGCGGGAAATCGTAATTTTACCTTTGTGGGGCATCCGGTCGATTTTCAGGTAACAGCCGCGTATGAAGGGAATGCAGAGAAAGTAGGCAAGTTCCGCTCGTATATAGAGATGGAAATTTCACTGCCGGACGGGACAGAGCCTGGCGGCATCACAACCGCTGTAATGATCCAGGAGGATGGAACGCTCCACCATGTACCCACTTACGTGAGGTTAAAAGACGGGAAGTACTTCGCGATTATCCATAGCTTGACAAATGGCGTATTCGCTCTTATTAACCATCCAAAAACGTTTGCGGATGTGGAGCAGCATTGGTCCAAACATGCGGTGAACGATCTGGCTTCGCGCTTCATCGTGAACGGCATCGATGAGACGCATTATAACCCGGATGGAGCGGTGACGCGAGCGGAGTACACAGCGATTATGGTTAGAGCATTAGGGTTATCCGACACAGGAGGCGTATCTGGATTTACAGATGTGCAATCCGGCGATTGGTATGCAGGGGCAGTAACAAAGGCACAGGAATACGGTCTCGTCGATGGATATGAGGATGGAGCGTTCCGTCCTGCGAACACCATCACACGCGAGGAAGCGATGACCATCGTCATACGGGCCATGAAGCTGACAGGGCTGGGATTGGAAGCAACTATGAACCCGGCCGATATCGAAGCGGCATTATCGATATTTTCGGATAGCCAGGCAGTAAGCACATGGGCTAAACCTGCTGTTGCCCTGGTAGTGAAGAATGGAATCGTTGACGGTACCGGCGCCGGGTTGAAGCCGGCGAGCGATATCACAAGAGCGGAAACGGCTGCCATTATTCAGAGAATGTTGAAGAAGGCAAAGTTCATTGACTAATTGAATAGGTCCAATAGCAACAGATTTAGGCCGGTCCGCTACGTCATGATTCATGACAGAACGGACCGGTTCTTTTTTGTCTTTGCGAAAAATGGATAAGGCTTATAGAAATTATGGCCGTGGTCGATATATGATAGAGAGGACATAGGCATCGGATGCAAACCACAGCTGATGATGGTGGAGGAATCTTCTTAAGTCATACATAAGGTGACCTGATCTATGAGTGCAACAATGCAGCCTATCTTTATGATTGCTTCAGTGATTTTGACGTGCGTCATCTTTGTTTTTGTATACGGATTTAGAAAAGAACGCGGTGTAACCTATCTGCTCGGTGTGATCGCATGCCGCATTATTTATACAAGTGGCGTTATTCTGGAGACAAACAGTTATACTTTGGCGGAGAAGCTTTTTTTTCGCAATATTCATCAAACGGCTTTAAATCTGATGGTCCCGTTCTTCGTTTTGTTCGTGCTGGAACTGGTCGCCTACGACAAATTATTAAGGGGACGAGGGAAGATTATCTTTCTTGCGGCCTTCACGCTCTGGTCGATGATGATGTGGTTCGATTCGGATCTTCATGTGGTCTATCAGAAGATTGAACTCTATGAGGATCATTTGGTAACGACGAAAACCGTTTATTCGATAGCGTATTCGATGTTTTGCTACAGTATCTTGGCTGTATCTTTTTATTTCCTGTTTCAATATATCCGGAATATCCGCAAAGATTTGCGTAACCCCGGGATGTGGGTTCTGTGTTTGATCTCCGTTACGGTTATTATAGAAATTGTGAAACTGGTTAATCCAGGGTGGGCGTCTTGGCTGCTTCCCTTGTCGGTATATTGCAGTTTTCTGGGCATGCTGGTGCTAATCATTGTGCTGCGATACAAGTTTTTTTCTCTCGTTCCATTTGCCAGAAATATTGTATTGGATACGCTTCAGGAAAGTATTCTGATTGCGAATGCTGCGGGAAAAATTATAGATAGCAATAAACAGGCTGCACACTGGTTTTCAAAGCTGGGTTATGCGAATATTTCCGGCCGAAACATATCGGAACTATTGATTCGTTGGCCCGATTGGGGCGCGCTGTGCCGTTCTATGCAGCAAGGCAATGTAGAGATTGACGCTTGGCTCGATGGCGAAAGAAAAATATACAGCGTGAACGTATATCCTCTGCATACGCTGCGCAGGCAGGGACAGGGAAGTATTTCGCTCATCTTCGATATTACGGAGAAGCAGCGTCATCTGGAGCAGATTGCCCAGCTCAACCAGTTGAAGGACCAGTTGTTCACGATTGTATCGCACGATATTCGCAGTCCGCTGGCGCTGCAATTTCAACTCGTTGAATTGCTGGAAGAAGATCGGGACCGTCTCGATGCGGATCACCGCGAGATCGTGGAGATGCTGGGCGACCAGATTCGGAATACGCTCGGTATGGCTACTAATTTATTGGAATGGTTCCGCAGCCAGCGGGAAGACTTGGCGCTTCGTCCGCAGCTCGTGGAGTTGTCCGAGGTTGTGGAGGAATGTTGCCAAACGCTGCATATCCAAAGCGAGGCCAAACAGATTACGGTGTTTCCTCCCATTACCCCAGGCACTCGTGTGTATGCGGATCGGGAAGCGCTAGGCTTAATACTTCGCAATTTGTTGTCCAACGCGATTAAATTTACCGGATTGGGCGGCTCTGTCCATGTACAGGCTTTGTTATCGGGAGACATGGTGACTATTTCCGTCCGCGATAATGGGGTTGGCATGGAAGAGGAACAGGCTCGTCAGTTATTTAGCGAGAAGCAGCTCCATTCCTTGCCTGGCACCGGGGGAGAGAAGGGCGCGGGACTTGGACTTCTCGTAAGCCGCCAGTTCGTGGAGCGGAGCGGCGGGAGGATGTGGGCGGAAAGCAAAGCAGGACAAGGAAGCGTATTTTACTTCACGATGAGAGGGGAACAGCATGATGAAAGTTCTCATAGTTGACGATGAGCCTGCCATGCTGTTTGCTATGAAGCGGATGTTATCGACGATGCAAGACGTGGAGCTTGTCGGCAGCTTCCAGCATGCGGAGGAGGTACTGGACTTCGTCCGGAACGAGGATGTGGATCTGGCCTTTCTGGACATCAAGATCGCTGAGGATAACGGATTGGAGCTGGCCCGCCGCTTGCGTTCGCTTCGTGCGGAGCTTGACATCGTGTTTACTACCTCGCATTCGGAATTTGCGCTTGATGCTTACGATGTTTATCCTTTGGACTATATGGTTAAGCCGATTTCCAGAAAGCGACTGGCCCAGACGGTCACTTAAGCCGCCAGCAGAGGCAGATCTCCTTCTGATGACGCTGGCACTTCCCCGCTTAATCGGTTGACGGTTCGGGGGATGGGTGGTTTCGAGGCCAGTAGTAAGCAGGCGGGTACAGTAAAATGGATTTCCAAAAAAAGTATGGAGTTATTCGCCTATTTGCTCGTAAACCGGGGGCGAAGCGTAACCAAAATCCGAATCTTGGAAGATGTTTTCCCGGAGAGGCCTGTTAAAAATGCAGAAGTGTATCTGAATACGGCGGTTTATCAGCTTAGAAAAGCGCTGTTACCGCATGGACTCAAGGAAATGGTCATTTCCGTGCAAGAGCAGTATCGTGTTGATCTGGAACAAGCCGATGTCGATTTTATTCAATTGGAACAGGACATGAAGGAGTTATCCGATATCAACGAAGAGAACGCTGCGGCGGCCATCGATCTGGAGAAACAGTTTGCAGGCGAGCTTTTCGAGAATCACTCGTTTGTATGGGCTACTGCGGAGCATGAGCGTTTGGCCGTTTTGTACGACTCCTTTGCCGAACGTCTTGCGAACTGGCTGCTGGATCGGAAGCGATTTAGAGAAGCGGCGCAAATTGCGAGAAGGCTTGTATCCCGTAATGAATTCGAAGAAGAATCCAATCTGCTGCTGCTGCATATATACGGGGCTCTGGGAGATCGGCAGTCTCTTCATAATCACTATGAGCAGTATAAGCAGTTGCTGCTTCAAGAGCTTGATTTGCAGCCTTCGTCGATTGTTGAGCAGCTGTATGAACAATATCAGTGACCGCCTCCTAGGCGAGCATGATTTGAAATGCCGGTTATCCTACACCATCACTTTCCAATAAGGAGTAAAAATTATCGCGGTCTTCATCATCGAATTTGCCAAGCGACCGTACCCGGACGAATTCATGTCCGCCGTATAGGTCGATCTCCTCGCCATATTGGTTATAAAGCGCGATCATCTTGCCATCCGAATTGAGCTCCATGTACCCGTTACATGGCTTTTCTTGCGTTTCACCGTAATAAATCAAAAATCTGATTTTGTCCACGCTGTTCATACTGCCCCTCCTTTTTTTCTTAATCGCGATCCACCTGAAGAAAATTGTACGTGAAACCGGTTGAATTGGAAAAAGCGATATG
Organism: Paenibacillus ginsengarvi; assembly: GCF_003626695.1. GTDB lineage: Bacteria > Bacillota > Bacilli > Paenibacillales > NBRC-103111 > Paenibacillus_AB > Paenibacillus_AB ginsengarvi. The sequence continues at coordinate 312,485 of NZ_RBAH01000003.1, read as the reverse complement.
GCTCTCCATACTCGGAAATTCATTCCGGTTTGGAAAAAGGAAGGGGGCTTTCCCGTTAAGCCGCTTTTTCGCAACTTATCTCTTGACGGGACGAGGTTTGTGCATTATGATAACGTGCCGGTTAACTCTACAAGGTAAAGTATCGTTTCAACTCCTTAAATTAAAGGGTTTTGACGCAGCAACGTCGTATATTTGGTTGTATATTTCAAGTGGCGTTTGTGAATACCAGTCTGTATGAGCAGGTGTGGATTCTTGTTGTTAGTTTAAATAAAGTGAGAAAACGAGGGATGAACATGTCGTATATCGTTGATTTTAAAAATGTGTCCACGGTTGGACTAGAGTCTTCGCCTGTAGCGGAAGCGCTCGCCGGTTTACGCGCTAATGAAGCTCGTTATTTTATGACTAAATACAAGCATGAATTTACGGTTATACCGGCCAGCGAAAGTCAGGAGAACCTGGATTACGTGAACCGTATTTTGAAGGAAGAACGCAATATTGAGTTTGCGGCCAAGCCTTTGGAAACTTCGCAGTTTCAAGTCGAAAATATCCAATTTACTTACGTCTTTTATGAGGACGGTCTTGGGCTCAATGTCATGTATACGGTGGATGACTCTAAGAAACGAGCCGTCGGGTTTAAGCTTTCCGAGGGGATGGAGGTACCGGCGGAGTTAGGGAAGTTTAAGTTTGCCAGGCAGAAGTCCAAGCTGGCGGGAACGATTCGGGGTTCGTTTTTTGTTATTAAAGGACAATATTAAGATGAACGAAGGGGAGGGGCTGGTTGTGCCAGTCCCTCTTTTTTCATTTCTTTTTCTCTAGCTCCGCCTTTAACCTTGCGTTCTCCTCCAACAGCTTCTGAACGTCCGGGATATCCTTGCTGGAAACCCAGCCATGCAAATCGTCTCGTGCCGCATACCCCGGCAATACATCGCGAAGCACCATTTTAATGTGACGAACATCTGCAACATAATAGGTAGGGACTTCTTCCATGACCGATTGTTTAAACGCTTGAAACTGCTGGTAGTATTCAATGGCTGCGAAATCGTATGGCATTTGTCTCAAGACTTCATCTGTGACAACAAAAGCAAATCTAGGTTTGCCCGTTTCCCCGGCATATTCATACTCCCATTGCGTATAACTCTTGGATTCATCATCAGGAAGCGTTAAACCATAAAATCCTCCGAGAAACAGGACGTATATATCGGACTCGTCGATCCATCGCTTCCTGATTTTCACCGGGCTTTCCTTGAAAAATTGCTCGATTCCGGCAGGGATATGACCGGCTTGAAGGATGGCTTCAACGGCGGTATGTCTTTCCTCAATCAGATCGTTGAAAGTAGACGATATGTATATTTGTAGTTTTTTTCGCATAGGCCCACCTGATTCTTATAAAATTAGTATAAATAGAATCTACCATTCGCTCACTTTATTTGTCAAAATGGACTGGAGCTTGCACAAGGGCGGCAAATGGAGGCGAACGGATGCGTAAGAAATGGAAAAGAAGAATTCTGATCAATAATCCTGTCACGCTGGACCGGGCGCAGATCGGGCAGGACCTGCGCGATGGCAATCAAGTGATTGTCCAGTTCTCCCACCCGGACTATTACGACTCCATCCTGGAGGAAGTGGATGAGCTTTGCGCGCGGCTGGATGACAATTTCGGTGTACGATTCTACGGCCATTATTCTCTCTCCTTCGACGGTCGCACGCTCCAGCGCATTCCCCATGCCAAAATGCTGCACCTCAATTGTCTCGCTAAGGCGCATAACACCGAAGCCTTGGCCGCGCTGGAGCATTTGCACAGCTTGCACCTGGGCCTATATGAACTGGAGAACCCGGACATTCTGGGAATCGATTCGCTGCGCTCCTTAAGAGACTTAACGATTATGTCGGAGAAAAAGACGCTTAATCTGCAGTATTTCAAAGAGTACCCTCATCTGGAGTTATTGCATGTGGGGGGCAAGGTGAAAAACCTGGATGCGGTAGGCGATCTGGAAGGTTTGACTTACCTCGCGCTGCATTCGATCAGCAAGCAACCGTTGCATTTTGTGAACCGGCTGAAGAAGCTAAAGCATCTTCGCCTTTTGCTTGGCGGACGGGAACATATTCGGGAAATTGAGGAGAATGAAATCGACGATCTGGAAATCTCCAGAGTCCGCGGTTTACAGGACCTGAGCGATATAACGAAATTCCGGGCGTTAACGAGCCTTACGATCGAGGATCAAATTCAACTTCAAACCATCGACTTCGACCGGGAGATGGGGAGGCTGGAGGAGCTGTCCATTTCGAATTGCAAAGGCTTGGCTCGTTTGTCGGGAATGGAGCGGCTGCCTTCGCTGCGCAAGCTCCGCATTTTCAAAACGGCTATCGATTATGATTCGTTTATCCGACAGAAGCTGCCGCAAGCTTTATCGGAGCTGGAATTTGCCACTTCCAAGAGCAAAGTCGATCAGGACATCGAGCAATCGTTATTCCAGCTGGGTTATCGAAAATGGAGTGTTTAGGAAGGAATTGTTAGGTTATGATCATCGCTGTTGACGTATTTTATGGGGAAAATCGGGCGAAATCGGTGGGGGTTCTTTTTGAACGTTGGGAAGATTCCAAACCGCTCGACGTGATCGCGTCTTATACGGACAGCCCTCATGAATACGAGCCGGGCTTGTTCTATAAACGGGAGCTCCCTTGCATACAAGAACTGATGAAGCTTACGGATATCAGCCAAATCGATACTATTGTTGTGGATGGCTATGTGTACCTGAACAAGGAGAAGAAGCCTGGGCTCGGCCATTATGTGTATACGAATTATGCAGGAAAGATCCCGGTGATCGGTGTGGCCAAAACCGCCTTCCGCGATAATGAGGCCGAGGCCGTTGTCCGAACGATTTACAGGGGGATCAGCACCAAGCCTTTGTATATTACCGCCGTGGGCATGGAGCTGGAAGTCGCTGCCGCGCAAATCCGGAACATGTACGGGGAATACCGCTTTCCGTATCTGCTGAAATTGCTGGATCAGCAAACGAAGGAGACCCAGCCGTAACAACTAGGGGGTTCACTATGTGGTTTCGGAAGAAGGAAACGCAGCTGGATCGAATCCATACCAAGCTCGAAAAGGCTATGCGTAAAGATACGGATTTGGAAGTGTTCGGGGCATCGTCTCATCGATACAAGGTTCAGGAGAAGCTTACAGGAAAAGCGCTTGAGGACTGGCAAGCCAAGCATCGAGTCACACTCCCGGAGCCTTATGCGCAGTTTCTTATGCAAGTCGGAAATGGTGGGGCCGGCCCGTATTACGGGATGTATTCGCTGGAAGAGGCCACTTCCTATACCGATACCAATGCACTCGCTGCTAAATGCGCTCTGCACCCGGGAATGTCTAAGGAGGAATGGAATCAGCTGGCCGAACCGTTGATCAGCGATGAGAACATAACCGATCCGGAATACGACGCTGCCCGTGCCAAGGTGCTGGGCGGCATGCTGTGCATCGGCACACAAGGCTGCGAATACGATATGTACCTTGTGCTGGAAGGAAAGCATAGGGGGAGGATCGTTTACACAGCGGATTTTTACCCGGATCATCCTTTTTTCTTCGTTTATGAAGATAGTTTACTCGACTGGTACGAGCGCTGGCTGGATGAAATCATTCTGGATTATGACATCGGGTGGTTCGGCAGCAAAATGCCGGGCGATGAAGAGGCGTTGATCCGCGTTTATCAAAACGCACCGAACGAGGATATCCAATCTAAAGCGCTGGACGGCATGTTCAAGTTTAAGAAAATCTCGCAGCCGACCGTTGATTTTTTGAAAGACGTTGCCGATCAAGGGCGTCCACATCGCACCACAGCTATTCAGCTAATCTGCAAAACTTCTTTTGACGCGGGAAGGGGCTATCTTCTGGAGCTGCTGCATGCCGAAAGCAACGAGGAGTTTTTACAAGCCTTAATGATGCTGAACTGGTACGGTAAGTCTGTCGATATTACGGAGTTTATAGAAGTGATCGTACAAAGTCTGGACCGCGTACACGACCCGGAAACGCTACGGCACGCGGGCTATGTTTTGGAACCCTCCGGTGCGATTACGCTTCAAAACTTTGCGCCATTCCTGTGCCACTCCGACTCGAATATGCAAGCTGCGGCAATCTATGCCGCACGCGGCTGCGATGGCAAGCCGGAAAGCTGGGAGATCATCGAACGGATGTTCATGGGCGGCGACAAAGAGGTCATGAAAAACTCGATTTTATTTTGGGGCGTGATCCCTCATGAGAAGCTGCTGCCGTATTATAAGGCTGCATGGCCGGAGTACAAAGGCAATCCTAATTTCAAGGAAAAATTCACGGGTTGTTTGAACGAATTACATTTGCCCCATGATTATTTTGACACCCCCTAAAAATGAAGAAAGCGGTATGCCCAGGGTACCGTAATGCAAGCAGCTTTTACCGCCGTTTTTGATTCCATGTGCTCGTTTACTGTCACCCCTTTCGGTGATATACTTCTACATCATCGGACATAAACCGTTCACAGATTTAAAATAGTTTAAGAGTAATAGCTGTGATATAGTGGAGGACAAAGAGGAATTGACAAAAACGATAGTATAGTCCGATAGATTGGAATGGAATCCTAAAATTCGCAGGAATAGGTCGGTAGGGATGATTGTGGGGAAATCAAAGGGCGAAATTATTATTCTGATTCCATCTCTTGAACCGGATGAGCGATTGTTATCTTATGTACAGCAATTGCGCCAGTACGGTCTTGAGCATCTTGTCATCGTGGACGACGGTTCCGGTGAGGCCTACCAGCCTATTTTTCGGGAACTTGGCGAGAACGGCTGTGTCGTGCTGCGGCATCGGGAAAATCAGGGGAAGGGCGCTGCGCTCAAGACGGGTTTTCGATACATCGAGCAGCAGTTCGCCGAGGTGTCTTGCGTCGTAACGGCGGATTCGGACGGGCAGCACGCTGCCGAGGATGTGTACCGGCTGGCAGAGGAGGCGGGCCGCCACCCTGACGCGCTGCTGCTTGGGGTAAGGGACTTCAGCAAAGAGGGCATACCGCCCAAGTCTCTGCTCGGCAACCGGATCAGCTCGTTGATGTTTGCCGCGCTGTACGGCAAGCGGTTGTCGGATACCCAGACAGGGCTTCGGGCTTTCGGCCCGCAGCTGCTTACGTACATGCAGGGCGTCCGGGGCTCCCGATTCGAATACGAGCTGCAAATGCTCATTTCCTGTACCCAGTCCGGCATCCCGATTCATACCCTGCCGATTCAAGTGATCTATGAAAATGGAAATGCGGGGACTCATTTTAAACCGATCCGCGACAGCGCCCGGGTGATGGGCGTGCTGTTCTCCAATTTCGCGCGGTTTATTTCCTCTTCGCTGGCCAGCAGCGTAGCCGATTTAGGCATTGCCTGGCTTTTAATCGATCTCTTGCGGCCCCTGCTGGGTCAGCAGGACTATTTAAGAATTTTGCTCGCGACGGTGATCGCTAGAATCATTTCCATCCTGGTCAACTATTTGCTTAATAAACATTTTGTATTCCGCAAAGAACAAAGCCAGGGAAGTTTGTGGCGTTATTTGACGTTGTGCGCATTCGTCATATTGCTTTCCAGTACCGGAGTTTATTTGCTCCATACGATCTTCTTCCTAAGTGAGAAAATAGCGAAACTCGTTTGTGATGCCGTGCTGTTCCTGCTCAGTTTTCAAATGCAGCGGCGGTGGGTATTTTCAGCAAGGGGGCAGCGGCTTTAGTGCAAAACCAAACACGGCAAAATATTTTGTTTGTCGTCACGATGATCCTGATGTCCATCTACTTGCTGTGGCGTATGCTGTTCACGCTGCCATGGGATGAAGGTGTTCTAAACATTTTGTTCGGCTTCCTGCTGATTATGGCTGAAACGATAACGGTGCTGACTACGTTTGAGCTGTTTCTGCAGAAGATGCAAAAGGAACGTACGCAGCTCGACTTCCCGACCATTCCGCCGGACTATTATCCGCATGTGGACGTGTTTATTGCGACACATAACGAGCCGGTCGATCTGCTCTATAAAACGGTCAATGCCTGCACATTTATGGATTATCCGGACAAGTCGAAGGTCCATATTTATTTGTGCGACGATGGAGCGCGGCCTGCGGTGGAGGAGCTTGCCAGACAGTTTGGCGTCGGGTATCTTGGCTTTCCCGGCAACAAAGATGCCAAATCCGGCAATCTGAACAATGCGCTGAGCAAATCCTCCTCTCCGCTGCTGGCTACCTTCGATGCCGACATGATTCCGCAGCATACCTTTTTGATGAAAACCGTCCCGTATTTTCTGCTTTCGGAATTTATTGAGGACAACGGGCAGTGGCGGCTTCGCAGCGAGGAGGAACGGGACGATACCTTCAAGCTCGGGCTGGTTCAAACGCCCCAAAGCTTCTACAACCCGGATTTATTTCAATTCAATCTGTATGCCGAGCAAGGCATTCCTAACGAGCAGGACTTTTTTTCAAGAGAGGTTAATATTTTGCGCAATGCCTCCAATGCGGTGGCGTATACGGGCAGCAATACGGTTATATCGCGGAAAGCGATGGAGGAAATCGGCGGTTTTCCGCTGAAGACGATCACCGAGGACTTTGAGACGAGCATCCGGCTGCAGCAAGCGGGTTATATCACTTATGCAACCCAGGAGGTTCAGGCCGCAGGGCTGACCACGACGACGATTCAGAGCATGATCAAGCAGCGGATTCGCTGGGCGAGAGGCATTATCCAAAGCTTGCAGAATACCCGCGCTGTCTTCTCCAAAAAGCTTGCCATCTGGGGGAGAATTACTTATTTAAGCAGCTTTTTGTACTGGTGGTCTTTTTTTAACCGGTTGATTTTCCTGATGTCGCCTATTTTATTTGCGCTGTTTGATTTCAAAATTGTAAATACCACTTTTGTGGAAATTTTAATTTTTTGGCTTCCGTCCTATTTTTGCTACAGTATGTCGATGCGGTACTTATCCAGTAATATTCGCAATCAGCGCTGGAGTCAGATCATCGATACGATCTTCATGCCGTATCTGATCGTGCCGGTCTTGCTGGAAACGTTCGGCATCCACGAGAGAAAGTTCAAGGTGACAAACAAAAACAAAGGTGTTACCCAAAAATGGGTATCGTCCCTGATGTATGCACTTCCGCACATCTTTCTGATAATGCTTTCGATTGCGGCGCTGGTCAAGTATACGTATGGCAAATACGGCTTGGCTCTTCTGTATAGCAGCATTATCGTGTTTTGGCTCGTTCACAACATGATAGCTTTATGCTACGCGTTATTCTTTATGGTGGGCCGCCGCGCCTATCGGGAGACAGAGCGGATTCGGGCGAAAGAGCAGGTCACGATCCATTACAAAACTAACAATCTGCAATATGAGGCCCAAACGATAGATGTATCGGAGCATGGCATTGCCTTGTATGTTTCGCGGCCCATTTACTTGCCGCCGCACACTGCGATTTCCTTAACCGTGAAGAGCCGGCGCTATGAGGCGAATCTGGAGGCGGAGATCGTTTATGTCGCGCAGGACGGGGAAGGCTGGCGTTATTCGGCAACGGTCCAGCCGATCGATGAGGCGAACAAACGCCAGTATATGCAAATCATCTATGACCGCAAGCATTCTTTGCCAGAGCAGTTGAATCTTTGGGATACGGCCTACGACGATATGGTTCGCAACGTGAAGCGGCGCATCATTCAGCCTGTATCGTTTCAGAGGCAAACGCCGCGGATTCCGCTCCAGTGTCCGGTCGTGTTTACCAATGGCGATAGCTGCACGCTGCGCAGCTTTAATTTCCTGTTCTTCTCCGCCTCCTCCTTTGACTTCAAGGGCGATACTACGACCGGAAATCTCGTTACTTTTTATACGAAAAGCAACATTGAGGTCATTTTGCAGCATCAGCGAAAAACCAGATCCCGTCGGCAGGAGCTGCTGCTCGCGGTCGTCAATATAAACGAACTTGTGGAGCGCGGCCTGATCGATCAGATGCTGGAGGACTTGATCCATTCGCAAACCGAGAGCGCTTAGAGGAGAGAAGAGATCGAGATGCTGATCAGCCTTCCGATATGGATGGGAGTCCTTCTGGTAGTTTCCTGTTTGGGTTATATGCTGCTTGTTCGCAGTAAACTGGCGCTGCAATGGGAGTTTATCCCGGTGCTCGTATTTTCGGCTATTGCCTGCCTTGTTTTTTTGGGCGGTTTGGCAGGGCAGTTGTTCCCGGTCAGCCTTGCCGTTATGCTTATAGGCGTGCTGGCGTTTGTGTGGGCCGTGGTGCTCTGGGTGCGACAAGGGGCGAAGCTTCGCTTTGCCTTTTCCATCTTCCAGCTTTCCTTTTTGGCGGGAAGCCTTGTTTTTCTGCTGCTGTTGTTCCAGACCCGCTTGACGCATTACGATAACTTTTCCCACTGGGCGATCGTGCTGAAGGCGATGTTAAGTACGGATGCTTTCCCAACGCCATCCTCCAATCTGATCGACTTTAAAAATTATCCGCTGGGCGTCTCGTCATTTCTGTACTATTTTTGCCGGTTTGAAGGACATTCCCAGTACGTGATGCTGCTTGCGCAGGGGCTGCTTATTTTTTCTTGTTTTTACGCGATGTTTGGCGTCATTTCAGAGAAGAAACGTTTTCTCCTGTATGCTTTTCTTGGATTGGGCCTTTCCGTGCTTTCCTTTTTCAATATTACGATCCGTATTACCAACTTGCTGGTGGACTTCTTGCTCCCGATCTATACGCTGGCCATCTTCGCGATCGTGTATCGGTATCGGAATGAGCTTAGGCGTGCATGCCTCTTGGTGCTCCCGCTTGCGGGTCTGCTGACGATTATGAAAAGCACCGGTATTTTATATGCGGCAATCGGGCTGATCTTCCTGATCTATACTTGGCTGACTCATTGGAAGAAACCCGGCTGGAAACTTGCGCTGCCCGTGATCGGGACCCTCTGCGGCGTTTTGCTGCCTTACTTCGGCTGGAGCTTGCGTATGGCAACCGTCTTCCGGGGGGTAGAGAACAAGTTCGACGTTTCCTCCTCCGGTCTGCAGGGGATGGAGGCGGGGAAAACCGCGGAGCAGATGCAGGACATTGTTTCGCTGTTTCTGAAGTCGAGCCTCGATCTAACGACTCGGCCGGCGCTGGGGATTGTCATCCTGCAGCTCGTAGCGATCGCCGCTTCTATTGTTGCGGCGGCTGTGCTCAAGAAGAAGTGGCGCTTGTGGAAAGCGCTCATCGCCCTTGATATTGTCCTGGTGCTGTATTATGCGGGGATTTTGGCGCTGTACCTTTACTCCATGCCGCTGGATGAGGCGATATGGCTGGCCGGCTTCGAGCGGTATGCATCGAGTATTGTAGTGCTCTTTGCCGGAGGTTTGGTGCTGTGCGCTGCGGTGGATTTAGAGCGTTCCTTTCATTATAAAATCGGCGAGGTGCCCGCCGCGCGCGCATTTAAAAATATAAAAACAAAAGGCTACTATCAGAAAGGCATCATGGCCTGTATAGCCATTGCCGCCACCTTGCTGTTATCGGAATATAACGGTATTGTTACCATTGCCAAAAGCTACGAAACAACGCTTCCCTACAAAGTATATTCGGTTACCGGCGACCGGTGGTACCCGGACGGCGAGGAAGATCAAAGCAAATATTTGTTCTACGCCACGGACGCCGAGCAGCAGGTAACAAACTACTACATGCAATATATCGGCAAATACTTCTTGTATGCTTCCAAGGTGGACGGGATCTGTTTGTTCTATGAGGACAATATGAATAACCTTCTGAGCGGCTACGATTATTTGGTCGTTGTGGAGAGCGATGCCGACGGGAAGCGATTATTGAAAAAGCAATATGGCGTTGACATGCAAGAGGGCATCTACAAAATTACCCGCTCCGGGGAACGGGTCGTTCTGAATCGGATTTGAGGTCTGCCGGCCGAATGCTCAGGATGCGGTAAAGAAGCGGAGCAGACCCAGCAGGGCGAAAACGAATAGGGAGGCCCCGGACCCGATGCCCGTGATGGCGCTAGGGGCAACGCCCAGCCTTCGGGCGACATAAACGGAGACGGCTGCCACCGCGACCATGAGGGCGGCAAGCACATACAGACCGCTGTCCTCGAATACGCTTTTCAGACTAATAAAGTGAAGGCCGACTATAAACGTAATCCATGGGGCTGTAAAGTCCTTTTTCTTTGCCCTGTACAACAGGTAAGAGCCGCCGCCGGCCAGCACGATCTCTGTGTAGAAGGCGATCAAGTACGCCCGGAAAGCGCGATCGTCGTTTAAGGCGGAAGGTGCGCTCCAGTTCGTGATGCTGAGGTAGACGCCGGTTAGGCAGACGAGGAGCGCGAGTCCGGAGGCGATCCCGAGATAGAGGCGCCAAGACTCGCGCGGCTTTTCCTGCGCCCAGCCGAACCAGCTCATGCTGAATAAGCCGAAGACCGCCGCATACATCGCATAATCTCTCAAATACTCCACTCCATAAACACCTCCATTTTTTCCAAAGGGTCCATAAGTCCATAATACCATTGTTTTGCCGAAGCATATTTCTTTCTGCAAGGATACAGCAAGATGTGGAAAGTGAATCTGCAAGCGATTATGTTATCTTAGGTTCATCGAACGCATCGATGGGGAGGCTTTTGACAGGCGCATAGATGTGGTAGGCGGAGCCGAGATCGTGAATGTTATCGAATACTTGGACGAGCTCGATGTGCGAATCGTCTGCTTCCTGCCTGGTAATTTTCAAGAATCGTATAAAGTCGGTTATAAACACATCGCCTATATCAAGGAGGTCGCCGAAATATTTGAACTTGGCACAGAAGAGCGGCGGTACATCGACGGTAAAATAAAAAGGCTTCTCGGTCTGAAACGTATGCGGGGTACCGACCAGGACCTTGAAGCAGGTGGAATCGGGCTGGCAGTTTGAATAAACGACATAACAAGGGCCCTTTACTGTCTTATCGATCGTACGCAGCAGCTCGTTTGAGCGGGATCGGATCTTCGCCTTGTAATCTTCCGCTGCCAGATCAACCTCGAAAGCTACGCCGCTCAAGCGGATCGGCTCAAGCACGGTCAGCGTAAAATCCGCTACAATATCGCCATTGATGTTTTTAATCGGCCTTTTGACAACAGAGGGTATTGGGCTTGGCACGATATCTGCTTTGTTGGCTTTAAGAGAGCTGGGGGCAATACCGTATTGACGCTTGAAAGCGCGGGTAAAGGAGGAGGGGGTTCCGAAGTTTAGCCGATACGCTATATCTGTTAGCGATACGTTCTCGTTTAGTATCAGTGAAATCGAGGCGTTTAATCTTCTGGACAGGATATATTGATTTAGGGAGCACCCCATCATGGAGGAAAAAAGCCGATGAAAGTAATATTTCGAGATTGCAAAGGTATGGGCCACGTCCTCCAGTGATAAAGGCTGGTCCAGGTTTTCCTCGATATGGGTCAAAGCGCTCTCGATAGTCTCGTAATGGTCCATATATACCTCTATACCATATTTTTTTAAAGGGGTTGCAACTTATGAAGCAGGACAGAAGGAATGCGATCATCATTGGAATCTTTTATATTGTGGCTGCAGTTACCTCCATCATTGCCGTAATTTCTTATGGGCCAGTTTTGTCGGAGGAGTGGTATATGTCCGTAGTGCATGGATTTAAACATAAGGTTTTGCTGGGAGTCAGCAATGATCTGATGCTTATTGTGACGGCGGTAGGTACGGCGGTTATGTTGTTCCCGTATCTTCGGCGTTGGAATGAACAAATAGCATTAGGATATTTATGTTTTCGATTTATGGAAGCTGTTCTAATTGCAATCGGTGTAGTGAGTATATTGGGTTTATTGCAGCTTAGTATTCATTATGCTGCGGGCGGCTTAGCAAATCAAGACAATCTCCGCGAGATCGGCTACACGCTGCAGGCGTTCCACCGTTGGACCTCGATGCTGGGTCCCAATCTGATGTTGGGTTTGAACACGGCCTTGTACAGCTATTTGTTTTATCGATCGGGCTTGGTCCCTAGATTGTTGGCGCAGTTTGGGATAATTACAGCCGGGCTTGTGTTCCTTGCCGGTATGCTAGAGATGTTTGGAATTGTAGAACCTCTCTCTGCTACTAAAGGTGTTTTGGCTTTGCCGGTAGGTGTGTATGAGATGAGTTTGGCCGTTTGGCTAATAACGAAAGGTTTTCACAAGCAAAACCTCGAACGACTTCGAGAGAACCGTAAATTTTAGAACATAGGTTCGGAAGGATTATGATGTATAATAGATTGGGTGATTCGCCGCGAGTTAATGTGCAAGTAGAACAACAGAGAATGGGACCGGAGACGAATGAAGAAAAAAAGACGCGCGCGAATCGGATATAAGCCTCTGTTCGTCGTACTCCAGCTGCTCCTGATCGGCAGCATCTGGCAAAGCGCGATGAGAGGAATCGAAACTCGCGAATATGTGCCGATAGGGCGGACGTATACGGTGGGTGGTCATGACACCCATATGTACGGCGCGGGCGCGGGCCCGTCTACCGTCGTGTTCCTTGCGGGGGCGGGCACGCCGAGTGCCTATACGGATTTTTATTACTTGCAGAACGAGTTGAAGCCGTATTTCAGAACGATTAGCTACGACCGCCCCGGATTTGGCTGGAGTAAACGTACGGATGCTCCAAGAACGATTGATACGGTCGCGGAGGAGCTGCGTGAGCTGCTGCGGCTTGCGGACGAACAGCCGCCCTATACGTTGGTAGGCCATTCTCTCGCTTCGCTCGAAGCGATTCGGTATGCCCAGCTTTATCCGGACGAAGTCAAAGGCTTGGTGCTGCTGGACGGCGGCAGTCCCGAATATTACGCCGAAGATTCGGAGCTGAAGTCGTATGCGATCAATCGGGCGTTTGCCGCGCTGCGGACGACCGGTATCGTCAGGGCGCTGGGCGCCGTCGGCGTGAAGCTGCCTATTACGGGCGAGTCTATTCGCAACAAGTCGCTTCCGCCGGAGCTGAGGAAGCTGGATGCCGCCATGTACTACAACCATATCGGAGATTCCGCGAACCTGGATGTGATCAAGCATATCAACGAAAATGCCCGGAGCGTCATCGAGGGGGGCCCTTTGCGCGATATTCCGCTCCGGATCGTTTCTTCGGATAGCGGGGGTCAGTGGGAGCAGGTGCAGAAACAGCTGCTGTTATGGTCCGATCGGAGCCAGCAAGTGACGCTGCCGCATTCGGATCATTATATTCACTGGTCTAACCGGGAAGCCGTCGTGGCCCAAATCAGAGAAATACTCGAGACAGCGGACACGGAACCAAAACCGGAACCGGAATCGTTCGCCAATTATTTGGACGATAGCGGCCTAGAAGCTCCGTAAGCGACGGAGAAACCGTCCCTGTTCCGGTTCGGAAGGGAAGGAGTTGAAACGGTGCGGCCTTCTTGCACCATCGTTCCCCGATTTGCCCGTTTCAGCAACGGTCTTATGCCGTTCGCGCGGCACCTGGTGAAAGCAAACGTCGTATAGCGGGCAAGGGGCGTAATTAGTCCGTTTACGGAAGGGGCCTCCATAATCCACTCGACCGTCGAGGCCGGCCCCTTGTAGGTGGCGACTTTGCGGAACGTCCAGCCTTTCGTTCGATTGGTAAGCACAATGAGCCACCGGTTGCCGCTTATTTTCGCTATGCGGGCATACATCCGGTCGTTCGCGGAAACGGGAAGGCGGATCTTCGTTTCGGCTTTGGGCAGTATTTCCCACCAGGCGTAATAGACGGCTTTGCCGTTAATGACATCCTGCTCCGTTCCGGTCTGAATCAAGGACGTATTGCGGAAGCCGTCGATGCCGAGCCATACGGACGAGAAGCGGTTTGTCGGGCTGAGCCGCACCCGCGGTACCGTCCAAGAGGCCGATATCGAGCGATACGCATTTCGCCGCGTCTTCCTGATCGCATAGCCCGACCAGTTCGTCGATGTCCAGCCTGGTCTTACTTGGAGCTTGGTTTGTACAGAGGAAGAGGCCGGCTTGCATGGGGCAGCTTTCTTATTGGTTCGTGTCAAACGAGTCCACCGCCTATCGGGATATGTGTATATCGGTATTTGTATGCAAATCCGGACGAAAGGGCCGGGCGTTTACCCGCCAGGTCCGGAAAAACCGGAGCGTCCTTAGAGAGCGGGCTCCCTATGTGCTATACTGAATACGGGATACACAGTTTCTGAAGCGACATGGAACGCAAATGGAGGGTCAGACGGATGGATAGCGGCGATTTTACCGATGCAGAAGCGATCCATAAGCTGCCGCCCGGGGTGGCGCTAAGCTGGGGAATCGTCAGGCAGCAGCGCCGGGGGCCGAAGGGCGAGTTAAGCGTGAAGAAGATCGTCGATGCGGCGATCGAAATTGCGGACCGCGATGGCCTTGCGGCTGTTTCCATGAGCAGGGTCGCCCAGTCGCTCGGTTTTACGACGATGTCGCTATACCGGTACATTACGGGCAAGGACGACCTGCTCGTGCTCATGCAGGATGCGGTAAGTAACATCCCGATTCCGCCGGAGGAAGCGGATAAGCCGTGGCGGCAAGAAATGGCGGAGTATGCGTGGGCCTGCATCGACGTGTTTCGGAAGCATCCGTGGTATGGCGATATGCCGATTACCAGCGTTCCGCTCACGCCGGGCAATCTTCAGGTGATCGATTGGATGCTGCGTATTATGAAGCCTTTCCCGCTTACCGACTTCGAGAAAATGTCGTTTCTGCTGCTGATCAGCAGCTACGCGAGAGCTTGCGGGCTGATCGCGAGGGATATGGAGCGCGTCATTCGCGAAGGAGGGAGCCGGGAGGCATTCACCGGAGCCGGCTATGGCGAGGCGCTCAGGCAACTGGTCAAGCCCGACCGATTTCCGCATTTGCATCCGGTCCTTATGTCAGGCGCGTATACCGACGAGGCGGAAAATCCGATCGGCGACGATCTCGATTTCGGGCTCGAGCGGATACTCGACGGCATCGAGCATTATATGCGGCAAAAAACGGCAGACAAGTAAAACAGCGTTTCGGCGATGGCCGGGACGCTGTTTTTATGTCGATTTGCGACTTACCGCCGCCCGCCTTTGCGGCGGAAAGCGAGATTGCACCATAGGAGAGCAATCGCCAAGATCGCGGCGCACCATCCGATCGCCCACCAGACGTAATCCGCTGCCGGCGCACCGGTCAACAGGCCGCGAATCGTTTCGATGACGGGCGTGATCGGCTGATGATTGGCGAACCCTTGCAGCCAGTGGGGCATCGTGCTCGTCGGTACGAAGGCGCTCGACAAGTAGGGGACGAAGAGCAGGATAAAGCCGTAGCCGCTGGCCGCGGAAGGGCTCCCCGTAACAAGGCCGATCGCGGCGAACAGCCATGTGAACGTCAGGATGAACAGCACGATGACGGCAAACGCCCCCAGCCACTCGGTGGCCGTAGCTGCCGGGCGGAAGCCAACCAGCAGGGCGACTCCGAAGACGATGCAGGTAGCGAGCAGATTGCGGAGCAGGCTCGCGGCGACATGGCCGGTTACGACGCTCATGCTGCGGATCGGCATCGTCCGGAAGCGGTCTATAATGCCGTTGGTCATATCGGTTGCGACATCAACGGCAGTACTGGATGAACCGAACCCGGCACATAATAGAATGATACCCGGCACGACATAGTTGACGTAATCGCCGCCTGGATCAATCGCGCCTCCGAAGACGTAGGTGAACAGCAGCATTAGCATAATGGGCAGCATGATGGCCATAAGCAGCGATTCGACGTTGCGCAGGCTGTGGCGGATGCTGCGGCCAATAAAGACGGCGCTGGTCGCACCGAATGAAGCGGTTTTGTCGAGCGGGTGAACGTCGTTCATGCGAGTGTAGCCTCCTTTTGCTTCGTATCGGTCAGGTCGAGAAACACATCGTCCATGCTTGGTTTGCGAATGACGACCCGTGTATCCGCCGGGTACGAGGTGGCAAGCTCGTTCAGCGTATGGCGAATATCTTGAACGCTGCCGCTCGTAGGTATCGTTCGAATGATCTCATCTTGACGATTACGCAGCTCGATCACCTCTCCGCCGACGCGTGCCTTAAGCTGCTCGGGCGTGCCTGTCGCTACGATCCGCCCGCCGCTTAGCACTGCGATTTCGTCGGCGAGCTGGTCGGCTTCCTCTAAATATTGCGTCGTCAAAAAGATCGTCATGCCCCGCCGCTTCAGCCGCAAAATAAGATCCCACAGCGAGCGGCGGCTGACTGTGTCCAGGCCGGTCGTCGGCTCGTCGAGAAAGAGCACCGGACGATTGACGACCAGACTGACGGCCAGGTCGAGCCGGCGCCGCATGCCGCCGGAGTATGTTTTTACCCTTTTCCCGGCAGCGTCCTCCAGCTCGAACTGCTTCAATAGCTCTGCCGTTCGCTCGCGCGATTGCTGCGCCGTCAAGCCGGATAGCCGGCACATCATGACGATGTTTTCTTTGCCGGTCAGTACCTCGTCGACGGCGGCAAACTGCCCCGTGAGGCTGATCGAACGCCGCACCGCCTTCCGCTCCGCGATTACGTCATGCCCTTCGATGCTTGCGGTTCCGCCGTCCGGCTCGATAAGCGTTGAAAGAATGTGGATGAGCGTCGTTTTGCCGGCGCCGTTCGGTCCGAGCAGCGCGAATATCGTTCCTTTTGCCACATCCAGATGAATACCGTCCAATACGGTTTGTTTGCCGAAGCGTTTGCGCAGCTCGCGCACTTCGATGGAATTTGTCGGCAATGCCATCACCCCGTTCGAGTAATTGTTTATTTCATAAACAGTATATTATATACTCAGTTATTCCTCCTCATTCTCCAGACCGATTCGAAGTCGTATCGAAGTCGGGTTTAAAAAAAATTGAAATAACGCTTGCACCTGACGTAACGTCAGGTTTTATAATCAAGTTACCGGTACTACAACAAGCTGACATAGATGAGGGGAGATGGTGATGCAGCCATTTTGGAAGGTCGGGGAGCTCGCCAAGCTGACGAGGCTCACGGTGCGAACTTTGCATTATTACGATCAGATCGGTTTGTTCTCTCCGTCCGGCCAGACGGAATCGGGGCACAGGCTGTACAGCGAAGCCGATCTGTCGCGCCTCCATCACATTTTGTCGCTGAAGGAGCTGGGCTTATCTCTCGAAGAGATCAAGTCGGTGATGGATGGAGGGCATATCGGTCCGCTTGAAATCGTGAACTTGCAGATCGAGCGAATTCAAGAGCAGATCAAGCTGGAGCAGAAGCGGCTGGAGCAGCTCCGGCACGTATCAAAGCTGATGCAGGGGAAGGCGGAAGTGACGGCCGATCATTTTATAAGCCTCCTGCAAACGATGAAGGCCGAGCTGGATAAGCCCGTTCTGGAGCGGCGCGCGAGCTGGGAGCGTCATCTGGACCTGCTCGGGGAGTTTATAGCCCGGGAATATGAACAACCGAAACCTAAGGAGGAACAATCATGAACGAACATTTCGTCAAACATGCGACTTTTGTCATCGAACGCACCTATGCGGCCTCGCAGGAGCAAGTTTACCGCGCCTGGGCCGACCCGGCTTTTAAGGCGAAATGGTTTTCGAAGCCGGATTCGTTCGAATTTCGGATCGGCGGTCGGGAATACAGCAAGGGCGGACCGCCCGAAGGGCCGGTCTTTACGTTCGACGCCGTCTACCAGGAGCTCGTTCCCGGAGAGCGGATCGTGTACACGTATACGCTTGACTCGAACGACACGCGAATTTCCGTCTCTAACACTACCGTCGAGCTGATTGCTGTAGAAGGCGGCACGAGGCTGATCTATACCGAGCAGGGAGCCTATTTCGACGGTCACGACACGCCGGAGATACGAGAGCACGGGACGGCTCTCATGCTGGATGGGCTGGGCAAACTATTCGAAGGGGAGGCGTAAGGATGGCTATTTTGGGCGACAATGAAATCATCTCTTCGCGCGAGTTCGACTTTCCGCGGGAGTCCATGTTTCGGGCTTGGACAACCCCCGAACTACTGGCTCGCTGGTGGGGGCCGAATGGGTTTACGAATACGATTCACGAATGCGACGTCCGTCCGGGAGGTTTGTGGACGTTCACGATGCACGGTCCGGACGGGACTGACTATCCGAATCGCGTCGCTTTTGTTGAAATTGTGCCGGACGAGCGGATCGCGCTCGATCATCTGCCTCCCCACGAGTTTCGCGTAACGGCCACTTTCGAGGATTTGGGCGGGCGTACCAGACTCACGTTCCGCCAGCAGTTCAAACTCGCGGCGGAGTTCGAGCAGATGAAGGCGATCTGTGCGGAGGCCAACGAGCAAAATCTCGACCGTCTGGGCGAGCTGCTCGCCGAATAAAGAAGGTCCCATATCAAGATCAGGATGATGCCCGGGGCACATCCTGTTTTTTTGTTTCCGCTGGCTGCATAAGTCCGGATGCTGCGCCGAGCAGTTACAACGGTTAGGATAATTGTGGTAAAATGGACCGAGTGATTCGACCTGATGCGACATCCATCTACAAGGGGAGAACGGGCATGAGAAGGGTAATAAAGCGGCTTTCGGCGGTATCGATACGCGTGAAGTTTTTTATGCTGTCGGTATTGATATTGATCGGTTCCTTCACCATTATGGGCTACCAGCAAGCGCAAAATGTGACTAGGCTTATACAAGGGGAAGCGCTGGAGAAAGCCCGTACCGATCTGCAAACCGGCATGTTTATTATCGAGACGAAGTATCCGGGGCCGTGGCAAGTGAAGGCGGGCAAACTGTACAAGGGCGAAACGCTGATGGACGGAAACGAAGAGATCGTCGATACGATCGGGAGGCTTACGAACGGGGATACGGCCACTCTCTTTCTGGGCGATACACGGGTTGCGACGAACGTTATCGCGGACGGCAAGCGCGCGGTCGGCACGAAGGTGTCCGAGGCAGTGGCCGAGAAGGTGCTGAAGCAGGGCGAGATTTATTTGGGCCGGGCCAATGTCGTCGGCCATTCGTATCAGGCTGCCTACATGCCGATCAAAGACCCTGGCGGCGCCATTATCGGCATGTGGTATGTCGGGGCCCCCGATGCGGACGAACGCATCCGGCAAATCGAGAGGGACATAATCATGAAGCTCGCGACCGGCGGAGCGATCCTGATTGTTGTCGCTCTGGCGCTGTATTATTTGCTGACCCGTCCGATGCTCGGCCGGCTGCAAGCGTCGGCCCGCTTGCTCCAAACCGTTGCCGGCGGCGACCTGACCGCCGGGGAAGCGAGGGTAAGCAGCTTGGATGAAACGGGGCGGTTGGTGCAGTCCGTCAATCGGATGACGGGCAGCCTGCGGTCCGTGCTTACGCAAGTCCATGAAGCCTCTCTGCTGGTGGCATCGTCCTCGCAGCAGCTATCGGTCAGCATCGAGCAAACGAATGCGGCGACCGAGCAAATGAACGTAGCGATGCAGGAGGTGGCAGCCGGGGCGGAAAAGCAGCTAACGGGCATAACCCATTCCGCCGCCGCCGTTTCGGACGTGACCCGAGGAATGGATCAGGCGACCGAGGCGATTCGGAATATGGCCGAAGGTTCGGCGCAAGCGAGCGAAACCGCAAAGTTCGGCACCGGGGTCGTATCGCAGAACATCGGGCAGATGCAGCTCGTTCAGCGGACGGTCGAGGATGCGGCGCGAGCTTTGCAATTGCTGGAGGAAAAGTCGCAGGAGATCGATCAAATTGTAGAGGCCATTACCCAAATCGCCAATCAGACGAATTTGCTCGCGCTGAATGCCGCGATCGAAGCTGCAAGAGCCGGCGAGCACGGGCAAGGGTTTGCCGTCGTAGCCGGGGAAGTGAAGAAGCTGGCCGTCCAATCCGGACAATCGGCGGAAAAGGTCGGCGAACTGATCGGACAAGTTCAAGCCGATTTGCGGCAAGCGGCGGCTGCTATGGGGAAGGGGACCGCGGTCGTGCGGGAAGGACTGGAGCAGGCGCGGCAAACCGGGAAGGCGTTCGAGGATATCGCTGGCGCTGTCGACGAAATTACAGCGCAGTCCCAAGAGGTGTCGGCTATCGTCGAGCAGGTTCACGCGAGCTCCCATGAAACGAAGGCGATGATGGAGCATATCGCCGAGCTGCTGAAGCAATCGGCCGCGAATACGCAAAATGTCGCCGCCTCGGCGGAAGAGCAGTATGCGTCGAGCGAGGAAATATCGGCTTCCGCCGCCAGTCTCGGCGAGATGGCCGGTCAATTGCGAAAGCTGATCGGAGCGTTCAAGATGTAGAGGTAAG
The DNA here is from genome assembly GCF_003626695.1 of Paenibacillus ginsengarvi. Taxonomy (GTDB): domain Bacteria; phylum Bacillota; class Bacilli; order Paenibacillales; family NBRC-103111; genus Paenibacillus_AB; species Paenibacillus_AB ginsengarvi. Next base: position 292,284 of record NZ_RBAH01000003.1, on the reverse strand, counting down.
TGATGTGCTTCCCCGATTGTAGGGAGCTTGGCAAATTATCGGAAAACGCTCGTTCTGATGCCTGCGGAATCGCTATTTCTTGTCTAAATTTCTCCTGAAAATATTCGCGCTATATACCGATATTTGATAAGTAGACCTTGAACATGTCCCGAATATCCTTCAAATTACAGCCGACAGGAGAAGGAACTGATATGATTACAGATCCAAAAGATATTAGATACGTTCTGGCCGCAATGGAATCTTCCTTCATCGTTTCGATTACGGACGCAAGCGGTATGATGACGGCCGTAAACGATCATTTCTGCCGAGTGTCGGGGTATAAGCGCGATGAATTGATCGGGAGAAACCATATGGCGGTCAGTCCGAAGTTTCTGGCTCAAGCCGCTTATGAACAATTGTGGAATACGATTAGCGAAGGGCAAGTGTGGACGGGAGAAATTAAAAACTGGAATAAGGACGGCCGCGAATATTGGCTCAACCTGACGGTAGTGCCTTTCGTGAACGAGCAAGGGGCCGTTTATCAGCACCTCGCGCTGGGCACCGACATTACGCACCGCAAGCAGGGAGAAATCACGCTGTCGCAAACGCTGGAAAATTTGCGCGATATCGAGAATGCTTTGGATGAATCGTCGATTGTCGCCATTACGGACGACAAAGGGGTCATTACATACGTAAACGCCAAGTTTTGCGAAATTTCCAAATACGACCGCGAAGAGCTGATCGGCCGGACGCATCGCGTCATTAACTCCGGCTTCCATCCCAAGTCGTTTTTCAAAATCATGTGGGAGACGATCAAGATAGGGCACGTCTGGAAAGGCGAGGTGAAAAACCGGGCCAAGGACGGCAGCGAGTATTGGATGAACACGACGATCGTACCGTTCCTCAACGAGGATGGGACGCCGCATCACTTTATTTCGATCCGTACCGATATTACGGACCGGGTCAAGGCGGAAACGGCGCTGGCGGAGCGTACGGCGCAGCTGGCGAAGGCGCATGACGAAGCGATAAACGCGAATCTGACCAAAAGCCAGTTCCTTGCCAATATGAGCCATGAGCTGCGTACGCCGCTCAACGCGATCATCGGTTACAGCGAAATGTTGAGGGAGGAAGCGGAGGAGCTCGGCGAGCAAATGTTCGTGGACGATCTGACCAAAATCAGCAAGGCGGGCAATCATCTGCTCGCTTTGATCAACGATATTTTGGACATATCCAAAATCGAAGCCGGCAAGATGGAGCTGCTGCTCGAAACGTACGGCTTGTCCGATCTGATTCAGGACGTTATGGCGACAATTCGGCCGCTAGTGGAAGCGAAGGGCAACAAGCTGATGACGATCTGCGAGGAGAAGGGCGCCATTACGACCGACATCATGAAGCTGCGGCAAATTTTAATCAATTTGTTAAGCAATGCGAGCAAGTTCACCTCAGCGGGCTCCATCACGTTTGAGGCGTACGGGGAAATGCGCGACAACAAGGCCGGTTATGCTTTCCGCGTTCACGATACGGGAATCGGGATGACGCCCGATCAGCTCGACAAGCTGTTTCAGCCTTTTACGCAGGCGGACGCCTCCACGACGCGGAAATACGGAGGTACCGGACTCGGGCTCGCGATCAGCCGCCATTACAGCAAAATTATGGGCGGCGACATCGAAGTGGAGAGCGAATTCGGAACGGGAACGACCTTCACCTGCTGGATACCGGATCAGCAGCAGGGGAAATGGCGCGATTCGCGTCCCCAACCCGCCGTTAGCGCGGATGAGGCGTAGATGCTTCTGCAAAACAAAGACTCCATTCCCGCTCCAAATGCAAAGCGGGGATAGAGTCTTCTTCTTGTTTCGGATTACAGCTCGGCGAGCAGCTCCATCAGCCTTGTATTCTGATCCGCCTCAGGCAAGGAGCACAGATCCAGCAGTTTCCCAATCGCTTCCTGTCCGAGGGATTCGCCCGGCAGCTCGGCGAGCAGGCGCTCGTCCGATAGCCATCCGGCAACGAGCCGGGTGCTGGGCTGTCGTTTATCGGCAAGCAGATCGGTCACGGCTTCCCGCAGAAACTGGGCTTGAAACGGTTTTACTACAAAAGCCCGGGCGCCGCTGGCCAGGCCCGTTAATACGGAGACCACCTGCCCTTTGGCCGAGCAAATGACGATTTTCGCCTCCGGATCGATTTCTTTGATCGCCCGGGTCGCTTCAAAGCCGTCCATCCCGTCCGGCATATGGATATCCATAACGACGATATCAGGCCTAAGCTCGCGGAACTTGGCGATACCGTCTTCGCCGCATGACGCTTCTCCTATGACGGTATAACCGTCCTTGCCCAAAATGTCGCCGAGCATATGCCGCATGAAAGGGGCATCGTCGACGATAAGAACAGCAGCTTTTTTCAAGGGCTCCCCGTCTTCCTTTCGTGTATGCAGTCTTTGGTTTAATTGCTGGATGACCGTTTGGATTTTATTGTGTTCGCGTTTCAGCTCGCTCGACCGGAGCTTGAGCGCGTCTTCGATCCTTGCCGGATCGCCGGTGGCGAGCAGCTCCCGAATGGCATCCAGACTGAAGCCGTATGCCTTCATTTCGGTGATGAACACCAAATCCCGCACCTGGTCCTCGGAATAATACCGGTACCGGCTTTTGGCATCGGTGCGGTGCGGCTTGAGCAGGCCGATTTCATCGTAATATCTTAGCGCGTCGACGGAAATATTCACAATCTTCGAGATCTCGCCAATAGAGTACATGCTGCCTCCATTCCATTGCTTCCATAACATGTTTGGTAAAGCTATCTTACACTCTGGAGCCGCACCAGAGTCAACACACCTTTCGCGGCAAAAGGTTCGAATAAGCGACGAAATTGCGGAAATGGATGATATTGTGCGACGAAGAAGCGGAAAGAAAACAAGACCGCCAAGTCGGCGGCCTTGCGAAGCGGGTATTGAGCTATATGTGATGGTTAGAGGGTCAGGAGCGGGCAAGCTCCTTGTGCACGATCGGCGCGACCTTCGTCCCGAGCAGCTCGATCGCTCGAAGCACTTCCCGGTGCGGCATCGTGCCGACGTTAATATGCAGGAAGAAACGGGTAACGCCTAAATTTCGGCGCAGCAGCACAATCTTCTCGGCGACGAATTCCGGGTCGCCGACATACAGCGCTCCGCGAAGGCTGCGCGCGGCATCATAGGCGGAACGGTCGTAAGCCGGCCAGCCCCGCTCGCGGCCGATGACGTTCATCTGGGCTTGCGTCGACGGGAAGAATGCATCGGCGGCTTGCTCGGTCGTCTCACCGACGAATCCGTGCGAGTGCGTTGCAATGGGCAGCGATTCCGGATCGTGCCCGGCCCGGGCGGCCGCCTGCTTGTACAGCTTCACCAGCGGAGCGAACCTCTCGGGCATACCGCCGATGATCGCGAAGGCTATCGGAAGGCCCAGCATCCCGGCCCGGACGGCGGACTCGGGGTTGCCGCCGCTGGCGATCCAGACCGGCAGCGGGCTTTGGACGGAGCGCGGATATACCCCAAGGTTCTGGATAGCCGGGCGGTGGCCGCCGCGCCATGTCACTTTCTCCGAGGCGCGAATCGCGAGCAGCAGCTCCAGCTTTTCCTCGAACAGCTCGTCGTAGTCGTCCAGGCTGTAACCGAATAGCGGGAACGATTCGATAAAAGAGCCCCGGCCCGCCATAATTTCCGCCCGTCCGTTCGAGATCCCGTCAAGCGTCGAGAATGCCTGGTAGACGCGGACCGGGTCGTCGGAGGAGAGGACGGTAACGGCGCTCGTGAGCCGGATGCGTTTGGTCATGGCCGCGGCAGCAGCCAGTACGACTGCGGGAGCGGTACCCGCGTAATCGGCGCGGTGATGCTCCCCGATCCCGTATACGTCAAGGCCGACCTGATCGGCCAGCACGATTTCCTCTACTGCATGGCGCAGCCGTTCGGCATGGCTGATGACCGAGCCTGTCACCGGGTCGGGAGTTGCCTCCAAAAAGGTGCTGATTCCTATTTCCATTGGTTGTGTTGACGGGTTTGTCATGGCGGAAGCCTCCTTTGTTTATCTATTTCAGTTTACTTATTTTCTTTTGGTTTCTCAAATAAAGTAAGTAAAAAACACGAACTATTTTTCGATATCGAGAATACAGCGCCATTGACAGCATGAAATATAGTTGTATAATACAATCATATAGTTGCATCATACAACTTTATGAACAGGAAAAGGAGTTTTATCGTTATGTCTTCATTGGACAACGCACAGTCGGCCAGTTTGCTCAAGCAGCCTCGAGCAGTCTGGGCCGTTGCTTTTGCTTGTATTATCGCTTTTATGGGGCTGGGTCTCGTGGATCCGATTTTGCCGGCTATCGCCAAAAAGCTCGATGCATCGGCGAGCGAGGTATCGCTGCTGTTTACAAGCTATAATGCGGTGATGGCCGTTATGATGCTGATTACCGGCGTCATCACGTCCAGGCTCGGGATGAAAAAGACGCTGCTTGCGGGCATTATGATTATCGCTTTATTTTCTGCTTTGGGCGGATTGTCGAACAACATTTGGGTTCTGATCGGCCTAAGAGGCGGCTGGGGCCTCGGGAATGCCTTGTTCGTCGCCACTTCCTTGACCGCGATCGTTTCGCTTTCGAACTCTGGGGTCGCCAAAGCGATTATTTTATATGAAGCGGCAGTTGGTCTCGGCATCTCGGTCGGACCGCTGCTGGGTGGAGAGCTCGGCGCCATTTCGTGGCGTGGGCCTTTTTTTGGTGTCGCTTGTTTGATGGTTGTCGCTTTCGTCGGACTAACCGTGCTAATGCCAAGCCCGAAGCCGCAGGCCGCTGCCGTACGGAAAAAATCTTCACTGCTTGACCCGTTTCGCGCCCTGAAGCATCGTTCACTGCTTGTGTTCGGCATCATGGCCTGCTTCTACAACTTCGGCTTTTTTACGATTATGGCTTACGCACCGTTAGTTCTGGGCCATATGGGAATGGATGAGCACGGGCTCGGCTACGTTTTTCTGGGCTGGGGCATTTTACTTGCCATTACTTCCGTTTTTATGGCCCCTGTTCTGCAGCGGAAGTTCGGAACGATCAAATCTCTGTCTTTCATGCTCGTTTTGTTTGCGCTGACGCTTGCCGCCATGAGCATATGGACAACAAAGGAATGGGTGCTGATCGCTGCCGTTATTTTTGCAGGCGCGCTTCTCGGCAATAACAATACGCTGCTGACGACTGCCGTCATGAATGCCGCGCCAGTAGAGCGGTCGACAGCATCGGCCGCGTACAGCTTCCTGCGTTTTATCGGGGGGGCGATTGCGCCGTATATGTCGGGCAAGCTGGCCGAATGGTACAACCCGCATGTGCCTTTTGCCGTTGGCGCCGGTTTCGTCATTCTTGGAATGCTGGTCGTCTTGATCAATAAGAAGCATGTGATGCATGTCGATCAAGCGGAAGGACACTAAATACTCGATGCTTACAAGCCGATGCGAATCGGCTTTTTTCTTTTATTTACTTAGGATGCGGAGCCGGCGATTCGTTTATGTATCCGGTCGTGTCTAGAGGGATAAAGGCGCCGAGCTTCGTTATGACTTTAGTACCAGATCCAGTTTCCGGTCCCGTTCGCGGCCGGTGCTTTTTTTGCGTTTTTCACCAAAATACAACATCTTTTGACGAATCCCGGAAGGAGTTTTGTATAGTCGCAAAGAACTACTATTGGTTAAAAAAGGTATAAGAGTCGGTGCGAGGGTCAGGCAGGAAGGAGAACTTTATGCGAATCAAAGCTTTGGCGTGGCTTCTGTTGTGCGCGGTGCTGCTCGGGGGGTGCGGTGTACAAACACAGACCGCTGACGGGAAGCGGGTCAAAATCGGCATCATGCTGTCGGATGTCGGACTGGGCGACCAATCGTTCAGCGACGCGGCTTTTCTCGGCTTAAGCAAAGCTAGGGACGAGCTTAACATTCAATTCGACTACCGGGAAATATCGGAGACGGGGGACTATGAGAAAGGGCTTGTCGAGCTGGTGAAACAGGACAACGACCTGGTCGTCGGGCTCGGCTTTATGGTGCAGGAGAGCCTTGAGAAGGTAGCTAAGATGTATCCGGAGCAGGCATTCGTGTTGATCGACAGCGTTTCGGACGTGCCGAACGTCGTTTCGCTTACGTTCAAGGAAGAGGAAGGAAGCTTCCTCATCGGCGCGCTGGCCGGGCTGAAAACGAAAAGCAACAAGCTCGGGTTCATCGGCGGCATGGACGCCCCGGTTATACATAAGTTCGGCGCGGGCTTTAAACAAGGAGTGCAGACGGTCAACCCTCAGGCGCAGATCGTGGAACAAATCGCCGGCGATTTCGGCAGCGCGGAGAAAGGGGCAAGCATCGCCGCAGCCATGATTCAGAGCGGTGTCGACGTGTTGTATCCGGCCGCTGGGTTAACCGGGGTCGGCGCACTGAAGGAAGCGGAGAAGCAGGGCAAGCTCGCGTTTGGCGTCGACAGCGATCAATTTTTTGTAGCCGAGAAGGCGGTTGTCAGCTCGATGATGAAGCATATCGATATGGCGATTTACCTGATTGCCGAAACGCTGGTGAAGGACGGCAAGCTGTCCGCGAAACAGATGGAGCTCGGCTTGCAGGAGGACGGTGTCGGCCTGGCCGAAGTGCGTGTCGCCGCGCTCAGCGACAAGGAGAAGGAGCGGCTTGCATCGCTGAAGCAAGACATTATATCTGGAAAAATTAGGGTGAATAAAAAGTAATTGTAAACGGTAAAAATGGAAACGGGTGAGGTGCCCACGTTGAACCTGAATGTCAAGCTGCTGCTTAACGCATTGCTTCCGCTTGTTCTGGCCATAGCGGTAGTCGTGTATGTCAATATGGAAATGAGGCAAATCCAGGAGTCGGGGGCGGAGGACGTTCAACTGCTGCTCGAGGTGGAGCAGTTAAACGGAGGGCTTGTCGCCGCCCAGCTTGCGCTAAGCAGCTATTCCGGCTACATGAGCGGAGCAAATGCGAGCGATGCCAAAGAGAAGGTGGCGAAGGTCGGCGAACGGATCGCCTCGCTGCACAGCAGGCTGAAAATCGATGAGCATGCCGACGCCTTGCAGCGGATTGAGCACAAGTACAAGGAGCTTGTCGAAATGTTCGACAAGGCGTCTAAGGCCAGCGATAGCACGGAGCTGAAACGGCAATCGATCCGTACGCTCGGCATCGTCAACGATTCGTACCTGCTGAAGGACAAGGTGAAAAGCTATTACGATCAGGGGCTCGTTCGGACAAACTACGTCGCGGGCATTACGTTCGCCGTCAGTGCGGGGCTGCTGCTCGTCTCGTGTCTCCTGTCGTGGTATACCGTTCGCAGGCTTACCAAACCGATTCGTCAGTTGAACGCCGCCGCCCTGACCATCGCGGCAGGAGATTTGACGGTTGACATTATACCGGCCCGCTCACGGGATGAAATCGGGCAGTTGACGGAGTCGTTCCGCAAAGTCGCGAGCAGCTTGCGGACGCTGATCGATCAGATCGTAACCACATCGGATCGGCTTGCCGTATCCGCAGGCGAAATATCGGTGCGTACCGACGAGATGAGCCAGGCGAGCCGGCAAATCGCCGAAACGATCCAAGAAGTCGCCGTGGGCACGGAAAACCAGACGTACCGCGTCAAGGACAGCGAACAGGCGATCATAGCGATGACAGGCAGCGTACGCAACATATCGTCGCACGCTGAGAAGGTGTCGGGATTGGCGTCGGAAGCTTCCGACAAAGCGTCCGAAGGCAATAATACGATAGCGGCTACGGAAGGGCAGATGAGCGCGATTCGCCAAACAGTTCAGAGCCTTGAGAGTGTCGTGGCCCGCCTAGGCGAGCGGTCGGAGCATATCGGCGCGATCGTCTCCATCATTACCGGCCTCAGTCTTCAGACGAAAATATTGTCGCTGAACGCTGGCATCGAAGCGGCCCGCGCCGGCGAATACGGAAAAGGCTTCGCCGTGGTCGCCGGAGAAATCCGCAAGCTGGCGGACGACTCGGCGGAATCGACATCGCGGATCGCCGAGTTGATCGAAGCGATACGCAGCGATCTGGCGCTGGCGCTCCGGTCGATGGGCGACGTATCGCGCGAGGTGGCGACAGGCATGAACGCCGTGCAGACGGCGGGCGGCTCGTTCGCGCATATTCGCGAGGCGGTGGAGCAGGTCGTCCGGAAGATGGAGGAGTCGACAGCCGATATTATGACGCTTGTTTCCGGCTCCGAGCAGGTGGAGCAGTCGGTCCGCGTCATCGCCGGCATTGCCGAGCATTCGGCGGCCGGTACGGAGGAAGTGTCCGCAGCCACCGAGGAGCAGCTCGCCTCCGTAGAGGACATGCTCGTAGCTGCCAACCTGCTGAGGGAAACGGCCGAGCGGCTGCGGGAGCAGGTCCATCATTTTAAGCATTAATGGCGTAGCAGGCCCGGCGGGCGGCGGCGATTACTGAATATTTAGGACGTAGTCATAGAGGCCGTCGATTGCGAATCGCCGCTTCTGTGCCGTCAGGAAAAGCAGCCGTAGGGCTGCTTTTTCGGATTTGACAAGCACGAACGTTCGTGATTACACTTGGTTACAACAAACGATATGGGCGTAGCGGGAACGAAAGAAGGATAAAGTCGTCATGAATGACAAACTGGTAATGCCTCTATGGACGTTCGGCTTGTTTATTGTCGTAATGAATACGACGATGTTTAACGTATCGATTCCGAGCATTATTCAAGATTTGAACATTACGGCCGATCTCGGGTCGTGGGTCATCTCCAGCTACTCGATCGGGTACGCGCTCTCGACCGTTATCTACAGCCGGCTGACGGATACCGTTTCGATCCGCAGGCTGCTTGCCGTCGGACTTGCCGTGCTCGGGCTTTCTTCGATACTCGGGTTATTTGCACGCGATTTTCAGACGTTGCTGGCCGCTAGAATCGCTCAATCGGCCGGCGCCGGGGCGATGGCGGGGCTTGGCCTCGTGCTCGTCAGCCGCTACATCCCGATCGAGCGGCGAGGCCGGGCGCTCGCGCTCATCTCGTCAGGCAGCGCGATGGCGTTCGGGCTTGGCCCGATCGTCGGCGGCCTTATCAGCGAGTTTCTCGGCTGGAACGGGCTATTTGCCGTTACGTGCCTCGTGCTTGTCGTGCTGCCGGTGCTGCTGCGCTTGCTCCCCAAGGAGCAGCCGCAGGCGAGCGGCTTCGACCTGTGGGGCGCCGTGCTCACGGTCGTTAATGCGGCGACGCTGCTCACGGCGGTGACGCAGCAATCTTTCCTCTGGCTGGCAATCAGCCTGCTGTCTTTCGGCGTTCACGCCATGCATTTGAAGAAAGCGCGCAGGCCGTTTGTCGATCCCGGGCTGCTAAAGCAGCCGGGGTACGGCAAGCTGCTGCTGATCGGCTTTTGCATTCTCGTGTTGAACCTGGGCAATTTGTTTCTAATGCCGCTCGCGCTGGCCGCTCTGTTTCATCTGTCGGCGCTGGCGATCGGGCTTGTGATCGCGCCGGGCGCGATGGTTTCGGTCGTTTTGACGCGGTTTGTCGGCAGATGGATCGACCGGTACGGCAATGTGCGGTTCCTGCTTATCGGTCACGGCCTGTTGGCCGCGGTTATGGTTTTGTTCGCGTGCGCGGCTCCTGTTTCGCCTGTCGTTTTTTTATGCGGGTATTTGATCTTCTCGCCCGCTTTCTCGGCAACCATGGCCTCGTTGAACAACGAGACGTCCCGATTGCTGCCGAAGACGATGATCGGTTCGGGCATGGGACTGCTGCAGCTGATCCAGTTTTTCGGCGGTTCCGTATCCGTGGCGTTCTGTGGCTTGCTGCTGGAAGTGCAGCGAAACGTGGCACCGGCAAAAGCGTACCAGCATGTATACGGGCTGCTCATTTTGATCATCGCCGTCTCCTGCGGCGTGCTGTTGTGGTACCGGAGATCGCTGTCCGTAAGGGAAGCGTCCCAGCCTGTATGAAGAGACTTTTCGCGGAATCGCGGATGAGGAGGACGGAAGGTGGAGCCTTTTACAAAACGGGTCATCGATACGATTCGCGCCATACCCGAGGGTTCTGTTATGACATACGGCCAAATTGCGGCGCAATCGGGGAGTCCGCGGGCGGCGAGACAGGTGGTGCGCATTTTGCACTCGTCAAGTCGCGCTCACCGGCTTCCGTGGCACCGGGTCATAAACGGCAAGGGAGAAGTGGCGCTTCAGGATGACGAAGCCCGCTTTATGCAAATCGCGCTATTGCGCGGGGAGGGCGTTGACGTGGACGATGACGGTCACGTCGATCTGGAGCGATTCCGGCATGTGCCGGAATAAACGCGGCCATCCGGCAGCGATATACAAAGCACCCCTCTCCAAGCGGAGAAAGGGTGCTTGTGTTGTAGTTGAAGTAAGGAATCACGAATAGTTTGACACATCTGGCGTTTCGTTTACAAGCGATAGCGATTGGAAAATCAAAGACGCCCCCATTTGAGCTGCAAATTTTGGTACGATAGTAAGCGACAACTTGTCGTCCGCTTGATAGGAATTCCAATGGGATGGAGGGAAATAAGCGATGCACGAGCAACACGAACGCGAGCGATTTTTTCGGACGAACCCGGTTCGGAGCCAGCCGGAGGAGCTGCGCACCGAACGGAACGTCGAATCGGCAGGCGGCAGCGGCAACGACGTATGGAGGATGCTCACTGCCGCTATGACCGGCGATGCAGTAGAGGCTGCCGAACTGCTTGGGCGCGATCCGGCTCTGGCGAACTGCTGCTGGGGCTACTTCACGCCGCTTCATTTCGCCGTGCGCGAAGGGCATGCCGAGCTGGTACGGTTGCTGCTGGACTATGGGGCGGACGCTGCGTACAAATCGGGCCTATCGTGGCAGGATAACCTGCTGACCAAAGCCAGCGACCGCGGACATCGCGACATCGTTCTCATGCTGGAGCGCCATCTCGAGCGGAGCTACGGAACGACGCCGACAGGTACGGATATTGCGGCGCTTATTCGTGAGCGGCGGGTTGCCGAGGCAGTCCGGCATTTGGACGAAACCCCCGGTCTCGCGGCGCAGGCCGACGAGCGGGGCAACACACCGCTGCACTGGGCCGTCCTCACCCGTCAGCTGCCGCTGATCGACGCTTTGCTTACGCGCGGGGCCGATATCCAGGCGAAGCGGGCCGACGGGGCGACACCGCTTCAGCTCGCCATTGCCGGTGGCGATTACTGGTACCGGGCGAGGCGCGATTTGCCCGCTGAGGCGATGCGAACGGAAACGTTTCTCGTCGGTTATTTGATCGCTAAGGGCGCCGATTACGATATATGGGCCGCTGCGGCCGTTGGCGATGCCGAGCAAACGGCGCAGCTCCTGGCCACGGATCGTCAGCTCGCGAATGCGAAAAATTCCATAGGCAAACGGCCGCTCGGTTATGCTGCAAAACATGGCTACAAGACTGTAGTGGGACTGCTGCTGGATCACGGAGCCGACCCGAATGCGGAGGAAGCGGAAGCTCCGCGCGGCAGCGCGTTATGGCACGCGGCTTGCGGCAACCATCTCGAATGCGCCAGGCTGCTTCTCGCCCGCGGTGCCGACCCGAACGCGCCGCTTGATGCAAGCGGAAGCCCGCTCAGCATCGCCGTATCCAAGGGGCATGACGAGATGGCGAGGCTGCTGTATGCCCACGGAGGCTTCATGCGCCTCGATCTGGCATGCTATCTGGGGCTTATCGACGTGGCTAGCGCGATATTGAGCACGGACCCCTCGACTGCGAACGGCGGCGGCGATTACGGGCCGCTCTGTATGGCGGCCGGGTTCGGCCATACCGACATTGTGAAGCTGCTGATTCGCAGCGGAACCGATTTAAATGCTCCGTGGTATGCGAATAACTATATGGGGTATGCAGCCGATTATGGAACGGATATGGTGCGGATGCTGTTGGATCACGGGGCGGATCCGAATGCGGCGAGCTGGCTCGGGGTCACCTACCTGCATCTCGCGGCGTGTAAAGGAAAGACGGCAGTTGCTGAACTGCTGCTGGAATACGGGGCCAATCTCGATGCGATCGACGACGAATATGGAACGACCCCGCTCGGCTGGGCCGTGAAATACGGGCAAACGGACATGGTCCGGTGGCTGTTGGGGCACGGTGCCGATCCTTTTCTGCCGGCCGGGCAGCCGTGGACGCAGCCGCTTGCCTGGGCACAGCGCAAAGATCGCGGCGATATAGCGGCTCTGCTCGCGAAGGCTGCCGAGCGTAGAGATTGACACACCCCAGGAAGGTATGGTCACAAATCGTTTCAAATTGGTGTGATTGCAAGCACAGGCCGAATCGTTCTCGCTTCCTATACTGGGTGTATACCTAATCCAAACAAAGCGAGGAGATCGACATGTTAAGTCCAGCTACGATTGATACCATCAAATCAACGGTTCCGGTTTTGGAGAAGCACGGGACTGATATAACGAAACGTTTTTACGAGCTGCTGTTCAGTAATCATCCGGAGCTGTTAAACGTGTTCAACCACGCGAATCAGAAGCAGGGCCGCCAGCAGGCGGCTTTGGCGGGGGCTGTGTATGCCGCTGCTCAGCATATCGACAATCTGGAGGCGATTATTCCGGTTGTGAAAATGATCGGGCATAAGCATCGCAGTCTCGGCATCAAGGCTGAACATTACCCGATCGTCGGCCGCAACTTGCTCGCAGCCATTCAGGATGTGCTTGGTTTATCGGCGACAGATCCAGTTGTTCTGGCGTGGGGGGAAGCCTACGGCGTCATAGCCGATGCATTCATCAGCGTGGAAGCGGACATGTACGAGCAGGCGGAGCATCAGGAGGGAGGCTGGGCCGATTTCCGACCGTTCCGCGTGGAACGGAAAGTAAAAGAAAGCGATGAGATCGTTTCGTTTTACCTCGTTCCCGTGGACGGCAAGCCGATCGCCGCTTTCGACCCCGGCCAATATGTAAGCGTGAAGGCGGAAATTCCGGGAGAGCCGAATGTGCATATTCGCCAGTACAGCTTGTCCGTTGCGCCCGGCCAGCCGTATTACCGGATTTCCGTGAAACGGGAGAGCGGCTTGTCCGGCCGCCCGGACGGCAAAGTGTCGAACTACTTGCACGACAGCATCGAGCCGGGTGACGTTTTGCCGCTATCGGCTCCAGCGGGCAGCTTTACGCTGGACGGCGGCGATTCGCGTCCGGTCGTGCTCATCAGCGGAGGCGTCGGCTTGACGCCGCTCGTCAGCATGCTGCGCCACTCGGCTCAGACGAACCCGAGCCGGCCGGTTACAATCATACACGCCGCGCGAAACGGAGACGTGCATGCTCTGAAGGAGGAAGTGAAGCATGTCGCTGCAGCGAATTCCGGCATCGCCGCCTACTGGTGTTATGAGCAGCCGACGGAGCAAGACAAGGAGCTCGGCGAGTACGATCGGGAAGGCCGTATCGATCTGAACTGGCTTCAGCAGATCGTTCCATCGAAGCAGGCGAGTTTTTACTTCTGCGGTCCCGTGCCGTTTATGAAAGCCGTCAATGGCGCTTTGCGGGAATGGGGCGTAGAAGAGGCCGATATCCATTATGAATTTTTCGGTCCGTCCGGCAGCTTGGACTGAGCGGCCGCTTCGGCCCGCAGCAGCCGGTTGACCGTCTCGCGGCGAAGGCCGATCAATTGGCCGATTTCGTCCTGGGTGAGCACGTCGGTCATCGTGTCGGGCGCGATATAGGCGCTGAACCAAGCCTGGAGCTTCCGCAGCTTGTCGGCCGGAGCAACCTCGGTCAACTGGTCGATGCGCTGCTGCATCATGCGAAGCTTATCCTGCAGCTGAAGGGCGATAGCGCGGCATTGATCCGGATTGCGCTCCAGCTCGAGGTACCACAGCTTCTCGGACAGCACCTCGATCTCGCATGTCGTAAGCGCGACGGCCGTACCGAAGTACGGCTTTGGGCTGATGAGGGAATGGTGCGGGATCGTTTCGCCCGGCACGATCAGGTTGACCACAAACTGCCGTCCGTCCTCGTGCAGCCGGACAATTTTGAGCAGGCCGCTGTGCAGGCGGTAGAGCGGTCCCGACTCTCCTTGGCGAAATAACGTCTCGCCTTTGTGCAGGATCATATATATCCTCCATGTGTGGAAAGAAGCGGAAAACCCGTCTTGATCGGGGTTCGCTTCTTTTTTGTGTATCGTCTTCTATGTGCATTATACCAAGAATGCTTGGCCAGGCTCCATTGCCATTGTTTCTATGTTGACTGTTTCGGCGGGGAGGATTACAATGAAATTATTAAAAGATATTAACTATTAGGTGTAATTAATAGTTTAAAATTAATTTGTTTTTCTCGTCTTCTTGTATGCATTTCAAATTCGGGAGGTTTTCGTCATGGGAAGATTGGACCATAAAGTAGCTTTAATCACCGGCGCAGCCGGTGGCATGGGCAAGGCCGACGCGCTGTTGTTCGCAAAGGAAGGGGCGAAGGTTGCGATTACCGACCTTCAGCTGGACAAGCTTTAAGCCGTTGTGGAGGAGATTAAGCAAAATGGCGGCGAAGCGATCGGCTTTGCCCATAACGTAGCGTCCGAGGACGATTGGATTCGCATAGTGGGAGATACTATTGCCCAGTACGGCAAAATCGACATTCTCGTCAACAATGCCGGTATTTCCAGCGCCGTTCCTTACCTTGAAACGACGGTAGCGCAGTGGGACAAGGTCATGTCGATCAATTTGACCGGGACGTTCCTCGGACAAAAACACGTCATTCCCCATATGATCGAAAATGGCGGCGGCTCGATCATTAATATTTCGTCGATCGCAGGGCTGACAGGCGGCAGCGGCGCAGGCGCCTATACGGCGAGCAAAGGAGCCGTTCGGCTGCTGACGAAGGCGACGGCGATCGATTTTGCCAAACACAATATTCGCGTGAACTCGATTCATCCGGGTTATATCGCCACTCCGATGACGGTTGATTTGATGGCCGATCAGCAAATGAAAATGTGGTTCGAATCGCAAACGCCGCTGCCGCGTCTCGGCAAAACGGAGGATATCGCTAACGGCGTGTTGTTCCTGGCTTCCGACGATTCGTCGTTTATAACCGGAGTCGAGCTGCCGATCGACGGCGGATATTACGCCAAGTAAGCGCGCCGGGGTGAAGTCGGTTTCGGTTTCCATATACGGATTGTAAAAACGATAAAGGGAGAGGATACTATGACACAAACGAAGCAAATCGCGGTAGTTACGGGAGCCGGCAGCGGCATCGGCCGGGCGACAAGCCTGAAATTGTCACAGGACGGGGCGATCGTCGTCCTCGTCGATTACAGCCGGGAAGGCGGGGAAGAAACGCTTCGCCAGCTCCGCGAGCAGGGCGGCGAAGGCATGTTTATCCAGGCGGACGTTTCGAAAGCCGAAGAGGTGCGCGGTTATGTCAACCAAACGGAGGAGACGTACGGACGGATCGACTTTTTCTTCAATAACGCCGGAGTCGTGCAAAAGTTCTCGCTGCTGGAGGACATCGAGGAGGCCGAATTCGACCGGCTGATGGCGGTTAACGTGAAAGGCGTGTTCCTCGGCATGAAATATGTGCTCGAAGTGATGAACAAGCAGGGCAGCGGCCATATCGTCAACACCGCATCCACGGCCGGTATTCGCAGCGAGCATAGCGCCGGCGTGTATTCGGCGACGAAACACGCGGTGGTCGGTTTGACGAAGGCGGCGGCGCTGGAGTATGTGAAGAAAGGCGTCCGCGTTAACGCCATCTGTCCGGGCGGAGTCAACACGCCGCTTGTGGCGGGTGTAGCCAAATCGTTCGCCGAAGGCGGCTATGTGCCGGAGGAAATATCGCCGATGCGGCTGGGCCGTCCGGCTGATCCGACGGAGATTGCCGGTGTCGTCGCTTTCCTGGCATCGCCCGCTTCGAGCTATATGACCGGTTCGCTCGTGACGATCGACGGCGGGTTGACGCTGTAAGAGGCCAAGTAAAAGAGAGCCGCCTTCGCGAGAAGGCGGCTTGATGTTTGTGGGGGGCGGCAGCGGCGTAATAGAGGAAAAGGAATTCCGTTATTTGTAGTCCTCATCGAATACCCCCGGGTAACGGAAAACTGGTTCCGTTATTTTGGCCCATTGTTGTTTTTAATTGCAGCTACGGCGCGCAGCTGCTCCATTTCCGCTTGCAAGCGCTCAATAAACAGCCGCGACGGGTTTGAAAAATGCTTCTCCTCCGCATGAAGCCATCCCAAATAAACGGTTCTTTGCCCGGGCACACTAAGAGGCAGCAGCGCCAGCTCCCCCCGGATGTAGGAAGGGAGCCCGAGAAACGAGAAATCGAGCCCTACGGTCGCGGCCATCCCTTCGCACACCGCTTTGCGGATCGTTTCCGTATTGTTCGTGGAAAACAGAACGTTAAACGGGCCGTACTTGGACTCGGCCTGATCCATATACGATTTTACCGTTTCATCCTGATACAAAATTAGCGGAAGCGCCCCAAGCTGCGACGGGTCAAACGGCGATTCGTAGGCTAGAGCGTGCTGGCGGCTGACGGCGACGACCATCCGGGCCTCCATCAGCTTACCGAAGCTGAGTCCCGCCAGGCCCTTTGCTTCCTGCTCCGCAAGCACAGTCAGACCGAGATCGGCGCGGTTGTGGCGGATATCGTCCATAATATCAGTCGTGCTTTTTTCCGCAATCGTCATGGCGATACCCGGATAGTCTTGCTTAAAGTTCATAATGACATCGATCGCGAGCGACAACGGCCCCGGAATCGTCACGAGACGAAGCTCGCCGGATTGGGTCCGGGAGCTGCCGGCCGCCTCGTTGCGAAGCTCCTGCACTTTGCCGATGATCTCGAATGCTTTCTTGATAATGCGCTGCCCTTCGGCCGTCGGCACCGAACCGACCCGGGAGCGCGTAAACAACACGACGCCGAGCTCGGCCTCCAGAGCGGATATCGACTGGCTGACCGCGGACAGCGATATATGCAGATTGTTCGCCGCGCCGGTCAAGGAGCCGGTTTTGGCGACTTCGACTAGACATTCGAGCTGCTCCAAATACATATTCATCCGCTCCATTCCGGCAAGCCGCCCGGACAAGTTACAAGTTATTAAATCAATATACCTGTTGCTGCGCCGGAGAAGCAAGCCGGACCGGATTACGGCAAAAAGCCTTCCCCGAAGAGGGAAAGGCTTGTACCGTTCAGCAGGATTCGTCTGGAACCGTGCGCTCTTATTTAAACGAAGCGTATCCTTGATCGACCATGACGACGCTGCCGGTGATGGCCTCGGCTTCGTCAAGCGAGACGAGATAGACGCTTTTGGCGACCGTTTCCGGCTTGGTCAGCTCTCCGCCCATTACTTTGGCCCGCATGCTGTCCAGCATTCCCGCGTTTTTATACCCTTGGATGATCGGAGTATCTACGGCTCCCGGCGCGACGGCCACGACGCGAATGCCGTACGGGGCCAGCTCCAGTGCGGCCGATTTGGACATCATGATAACCGCGCCTTTCGTAGCGTGATAGGCGAAGGTGCCTGGCGAAGCGAGAAATCCGAACACGGACGCCGTATTGATGATGACGCCCCGGATGCCGAGTTCCTTCATTTTGCGGCCTGCCGCCATAATGCCGTACGCGACTCCGTGCTGATTGACGGCGATCGTTTTATGGTACAGATCCATGTTTTGCTCCAGTACGGGACCGGCTCCGCCGATACCGGCATTGTTAAACATGACGTCGAGACGTCCATACGTATCTACAGCCTGTTGGACGAGCGCATTGACGCTTTGCTGATTCGATACGTCAACCTGGATAAATACCGCTTCGCCGCCGAGCTCATGAATGAGCCGAACCGTTTCTTGTCCGCCCGCCTCGTTAAAATCCGCCACGACGACCCGGTCGCCTTTGCGCGCAAATTGCAGGCTCGTTTCCCGACCGATTCCGCTTGCTCCGCCCGTTATGATAGCTACACGCTTATTTGCTGTTGTCATAAACGATAACCTCCCAAGGTTGTGGTCTAAGCTGTAACGATCGTTTACATCCTCATTATAGGCCTGCCGCATAGTTAAGTAAATTTGAATATAGTTAACGTTAGTTAAGTGTATGTGAAGGATTAGTTGTAGATAATTTTATCCCCCGATTCGCGAAATGACCTTCTCCTACAAAATCGCGGTTGTTCCTATAATCAAACTTGTAAGCGAATTCAAACCGTGATGAGGAGGTCACTTATGAATAAGACAAAAGCGATGCTTTCCGTAGTAGCGACGATAGCTCTGGCCGGGACGGCCATCGGATGCGCCAGCGGCGGCGGGGATACGAAGACGAACACGCCGAACAATGCGTCCGGCGGCGGAACGAAACCGGCGGAGACGGCCAAAGAGTTCAAGATTACGATCCGGCATATCAATATCCGCGAAACGGCGAAAAATGCACTGGCGCTGCTTCAGGACGTCGTCAAGGCGACGGAAGCCCAGGTACCGGGATTAAAGTTCGAGCTCGACGGCGTTGAGGATACGGTGAACCGCGACCAGAAGCTGAAAGCGGAAATGTCCGCCGGCAACCCGCCTCCGATCTTCAACCTGTTCGGCGGCGACGACACGAAAAATTATTCGAAAGCCGGACGGCTGCTCGATCTGACCCCGATTCTCGCCGAGCTCGGGCTGAAAGACAAATTCATGAACTTGAGTGAATTTACGGTCGACGGCAAAATTTACGGGCTGCCCGATGCGGGGTATGTCGAAGGCTTCTTCTACAATACGAAAATGTTCGCCGACGCCGGCGTTCAGGTGCCGAAAACATGGGACGACTTCTTGAAAGTATGCGAGGCGCTGAAGGCGAAGGGGATTACGCCGATTGCAATGGGCGGCGGCAGCGGTGACGGCTGGGTGCTAAACATGCCGGTCAATACGATGTTTGTACGTCTCGGCGGCACGCAGCTTCAGGAGAACTTCTCCAAAGGCAGCTCCAAGTGGACGGACGCTCCGGTCGTCGAGTCGTTCAAACGGTTCGAAGAGCTGAAAACGAAAGGGTATATCGACAAAAACGTAATCGCGATGAAATATGCGGACGGGCAGGCGAAGTTTTACACCGGTCAGGCGGCGATGCTGTTTGATGGCAGCTGGGCGATTGCCGGCATTACCGGCGAGAAGTCGACGATCAAGGACAGCGTCAGCTTCTTCAACTTCCCGAGCATGGGCGGCCCCGGCGACGATACGATTAACGGCGGCTTCTCCAACGGCTACGGCTTCTCAAGCAAACTGAACGACAATGAGCTGAAGGCGGTTAAGGCGTTTATCAAAAACTTCTACACGGAAGCGAACCAGCTTCGGGAGCTGAAAAACTCCGGACGCATCCCGTCGATGAAGCTCGCCGATATCGGCGATACGAAAGGGCTCGTGGCCGATGTCGTCAAAGCGCAGGTGGCTGCGAAGAAGGGCGCGTTCCCGGCATTCGACTCGCTCGTGCCGGCATCGGTCAAGAAAACGCTGGAAACGTCGATGGAAGAGCTGATGGGCGGCAAGGTGACGCCGCAGAAGGCGGCCGAAACGGTGCAAAAGGCGCAGGAGGAAGCGAATAAAGCGAAGTAAGGGAAGCGAAGCCGCACAACCGCGAGTTCCCCAGGCGATTGCACGCGCGGGCGCCCCACGTCGGTGGCGGCGCCTGCGGGGTTCCGGGCCGGTCTATCAGCGCGCTTTGACGGAAAGGAAGGAGGAGGCCGCCATAAACAAGGTGATGCGCAACCCGTATGCCTACGCCCTGTTCGTCGTACCCGCCCTGCTGCTGTACATCACGTTTTACGTGGCGCCGATGTTCAGCTCCTTGCGGTATTCGGTGACCAGTTGGAACGGCATTAACGAAGCGACATTTAACGGTTTCAGCAATTTTGCGAAAGCGTTCGGCGACGAGAAGTTTCTGGTCGCTTTGAGAAACAACATTTACTTCGTTTTGTTTTCCGTTTTTATGCAAATCCCGATCATCGTGCTGATCGCTATTATCATTAGCGGTGTGCGCCGGTTTTTGGACTTTTACAAAACGACGGTATTTCTGCCGAGCATTTTGTCGACGGCGATTGTCGGCATCGTATGGAAATTTATCTATCACCCGGACGCCGGGCTCGTCAACCAGATTTTGCGGGCTGTCGGGCTCGAGTCGTGGACGCGCGGCTGGCTGGGGGAGGAGCATTTCGCTTACTTGGCGATTCTGATCACCAACGCCTGGCAGTGGACCGGCTTTTATGTTGTACTCGTGCTGGCCGCCATCTTCGCCATTCCGAAGGAAATGCAGGAGGCCGGACAGATCGACGGAGCCGTCGGCTGGCGCAAGGTGCGCTACATTACGGTGCCGCTCATTCGCCCGGTCATCCTCGTGATTACGCTGCTGTCGATTACCGGGGCGATGAAGGCGATGGATATCGTCTACATTATGACGGCCGGGGGACCGTTCGGCAGCTCCGAGGTCATGGGCACGTACATGTACAAACAGGCCTACTCGATGTCGCAGTTCGGCTACGCGAACGCGATATCGATCGTCATATTCGGCTTTACCTGCTTACTGACGCTTATTTTCCATCTGTTTACGAGAAGGCTGGAGGAGGTCGAATACTGATATGAACCGCCGCGCGAACCTGCTCCCGCATCTGGTGCTCGTCCCGTATCTGGCAATAGTGCTGTACCCGCTTCTGTTCGTGTTTAATTCCTCGTTCAAAGGCAACTCGGAAATTGTACTGAAGCCCTGGAGTTTGCCTGAGGCGTTCGCGCTCGATAATTACGTGAATGCGCTGACGAGCTCGCATATCGGCAAGTACTTTTTTAACAGCCTGTACATTAGCGCTACTTCAACGCTCGTCGGTATCCTGCTGTCCACCGCTATCGCCTATGCGGTCACCCGGATGAAGTTTCCGCAGCTTAGCAAGCTCGTGTACGGGGTGCTGCTGCTGTCGCTGCTCATACCCCCCGTTTCTCTGCTCATACCGCTTTATATCATGATTAAAAACTTGGGCTTGTACAACACGCCGCTCGCGCTTATCATTCCATACACGGCGTTCGGCATTCCGCTGTCGGTGTTTATCATTGCCGCTTTCCTGAAGTCGATGCCAAGGGAGCTGGAGGAGGCGGGCATTATGGACGGACTGACCGTCTATGGCCTGCTGGGCCGGATCGTGCTTCCTTTATCGACGCCCACGCTCGTGACCGTATTCATTCTTAACTTCTTGAACCATTGGAACGAATACATCATGGCCAATCTGTTCTTATCCAGCCAAAACTTGCGTACGCTGCCCGTGGCGGTCGTCGCGTTCATGGATAAATTCAATATGAACTACGGGGCGCTCTGCGCTTCGGTCATGATCAGCTGCGTGCCGGTCATCGTCGTTTATGCGCTGCTGCAGAAAAAAATTATCGAGGGCGTTACGGCAGGCAGCGTGAAAGGGTGAGGAAGCTGAGCCGGGGATGAGGAGAGCGTGAGCTGGTTCGAGGATAGGCGAAAAGGACAAGGAAAATCGGCCGCATCCGTGATATCCTTGAACATATAGCGGATGATCAGTACTGGAACCGTTAAGGATCGGACAGGGGGCGCAAGCGATGAGGGTAAAATGGACGGCGGCAATAGGCGCGGCGCTCCTTCCGGCTCTGCTGCTGTCCGGCTGCGCCGGCAAACAGGCGCAGACCGGGGATGACGAGGCGAAGCCGTTTACCGTTACGCTCCGCCATGTGCTGGTGCGCGACGACGCCAAGCCGAGACTGACGATGCTCGAAGACGTCGTCAAGATGATGGAAGCCGCCGTCCCCGGCCTCAAGGTCGAGCTGGAAGGCGTCGAGGACAAGGTGAACCGGTTCGAGAAGCTTCCGGCCGAGATGGCCACCGGCACGCCGCCGAAAATTTTCGACCTGTTCGGCGGGACCGATACGCAAAAATATGTGAAGGCGAAGCGGCTGCTCGACTTGACCCCGATTTTGGACGAACTGGGATTGCGGGAGTTATTTTTCAACCTCGACGAATTTACGGTGGACGGCAAAGTGTACGGCTTGCCGATGGCCGGCTTCGTCGAGGGCGTTTATTATAACAAGCGGATTTTCGCCAAACTCGGCGTGCAGGTGCCTCTGACTTGGGAGGAGTTCATCGACGTGTCCGAGAAGGCGAAGAAAAGCGGCATTACGCCGATTGCACTTGCTTCCGCCGATGCCTGGGTCATTAACATGATGGCGAATACGCTGTGGGTACGCACCGCAGGGGCGGAATCTGTTCCAGGCTTCGTGGACGGCACGAGAAAATGGACCGACCCTGACGTCGCGGACGGCTTCCGGCGCTTCGACGAGCTTGTGCGGCGAGGCTTTTTCCCTGAAGGCAATTTGGGGCTTAAATACGCCGAACAGCAAAACAAGTTCAAGGCCGGTGAAGCGGCGATGATGTTCGACGGCAGCTGGGCGAATTCGTCGCTGATCGACAAGCAGCGATCGAACATTTCGGGCGGCGATATCGGTTTTTTCAATTTCCCCGGCGTTGGCGGCAAGGGCGATTCGCTCATTAACGGCAGCTACTCGAACGGCTACGGCTTCTCCTCGAATCTGAACGAGCGGGAGCGCGAGGCGGTCGTGGCGTTCATCCGGGCGATGTTCAGCGAAACGATGCAGAAGCGCCAGCTCGTAGAGGTCGGCGTCCTTCCGGCGATGAAGCTGACGAACTTGTCCGGGGTCCCCCCGATCGTCGGCGAGGTGCTGCAGGCCGCGAACACGAAGCAGTTCCCGGCGTTCGATTCGATCGTGCAGGCGAAGGTACGGGAGACGCTCGAGACCGGCATGCAGGAGCTGCTGGGCGGCAAAACGACGCCGGAAAAGCTGCTGGCGGCTGTGCAGAGGGTGCAGGAAGCGGCCAATAAAGAAACGGCGAGCAGGGGGCCGCGATGAATCTTCGCGCTAAAGTGTTCACCGCCTTTGTCGCATTTATCGTCATGCCGTTATTCGTGCTCGGCCTTATCACCTATAAGGTGTCCCAGCGTATTATCGAGCAAAACTTCAACGAGCAGTCGGAATTCACGCTTAAGGCGGTTGGCCGCAACCTTACGTACATGCTAAAGGAAGCCAACTATTTCTCGGATATGAACATGCTGCAGCAGGACATTCAGAACTCGCTGACGGACAAAAGCGAGCTGGACCTGTACGAGGTGGCGGAGTTCACGCGGCAATTGCAGCGGACGTTTCTCGCCTATCCGCCGGTCTACTCGGTCACGCTGTACAACTTTCGCGGAGCCGGCTATTCGGACGGTAAAATCGGCCATCAGGTCATCCCGTACGAGCGGCTTACCGCACATCCCGTTTTCCCCGAAATCCGCAGGCTGAACGGCTTGTCCAAGTGGATCGGCCCGCACGAATACCCGGAGCTGACGGGAGGCGGGCCGCTGTTTACGCAAATCCGCATCGTCAACGACAAGTACACGCTCGACAACCGGGGGATTCTTATCGAGCAGCTGCAGTTTCAGGAGCTGGATAAAATATTCAACTTTTTCGGCACCGGTCCGCGCAAAGAAATCCGGTTCATGATCGTAGGCCGGGACGGCGTCGTCATGGTCGACAACAAGAAGCAGCTGGATGGGGAGTCCGTATTCGCGCAAAGCGACAAACGGCCTGATCTCGGGGCCGAATGGAGCAGCGCCAAGATGATGTTCGGCGGAGTGGAGAGCATCGTGTCGGTGCATCATTTGGAGCTTGGCGATCTTGGCTCGATGGACTGGACGCTCGTATCGGTAACTCCGTGGGAGGTGCTGTCCGGAACGACCGTGCTTGTGCTGAAATGGGTGGCGGCCATTACGGCGCTTTGCCTCGTCTGCGCGCTGCTGTTCAACCTCTTGTTCGTGAACCGGATCATCCGGTTTATTCTGCGAGTCGTCCATTCGATGAAAAGAGCCGAGATCGGCGACCTCGCCATCCGGGTGCGGACGAACAGCCGCGACGAGACTTCGGCTCTTGCGCGGGGGTTCAATTCGCTCCTCGAGCGGATCAGCTCGCTGCTTGAGGAAGTGAAGCGGGAGCAGGAGCGGAAAAACAAAGCGGAGCTGATGCTGCTGCAAGCGCAAATCAAGCCGCACTTCATCTTCAACACACTCGAATCGATCAATGCGCTCGCCGTCCAGAACGAAGGCCGCAAAGTGAGCCAGCTCGTTCACCGGCTCGGCACGATGCTGCGGATCAGCTTTAATCAGCGGGAGGAAATTCCGCTCCGGCTCGAGATCGATCACCTGCGAAACTATTTGCAAATCCAGAAATACCGGTTCGAGGAGCTGTTCGATTACGAGCTGGACATCCCCGAGTCGGTTATGGATTACTCGATTTTGAAGCTAACGCTGCAGCCGCTCGTGGAGAACAGCATTCAACACGGCTTCGGCGGTCAGGAGCGGAGAGGCCGTTTACGCGTCCGAGCTGAGGAGCGGTCGGACTCCATCGCCATATTCGTAGAGGATAACGGGGAGGGCATCCCGGGCAACGTGCTCGCCCGGCTGCACTACAAGGATTCGCGCTCCGGCGGCGAAGCATACGAGCTTGAGCCGGACCGGCAGCCGGAAGATGATGCCGCGCTCGAGCGGATCGGTCTCGGCATCCCGAATGTGGCCGACCGGATTCGCATCCAATACGGCTCTCGTTACGGCATATGGATATGCTCGGCGGTCGGCGAAGGCACGATCATCGAAGTAGTCATACCGAAATATAAGGCCGGGTGATGCGGAAATGAACTTGAAAGCACTTCTCGTCGATGACGAGATCAACATCATGCGCAATTTGCAAACGGTCATTCCTTGGGCTTCGCTCGGCATCGAAGTCGTCGGGATGGCGAAAAACGGGGTGAAGGCGCTGGAGCTGATCGGCGAGCACGAGCCCGATCTGATTTTGTCCGATATCCGCATGCCGGTTATGGACGGGATCGAGCTGCTTCGGCAATTGCAGGAGCGGAAGTATGAAGGCGAGGTCATCATGCTGACCGGCTTCCAGGAGTTCGATTACGCCCGGTCGGCAGTTAAGTATGGCGCGAAGGACTATATCCTCAAACCGATCGATTACGAGGAGCTGGAGGCGGTTGTCGGCAGACTCGCCGCGTTAATTCGCGAGCGCCGCACCGAGAAGCTGAAGGAGCGGAGGAAGCGGGAAAGCTTGTCCAGTCTCGCTTGCGAGAAGGTGCTGTACGACGTGCTGATGGACTATACATCCGTCGCCGCTTTGCCGGAGGAAGAGCACAAACTGCTGCACGAGTCGACCTATACGCTGCTTTTGGCCGATCTGGACGGTTACTCGCAGATCGCCCGCCCGTGGGACGAGAATGAGCGGAAGCTTCATAATTTCGCCCTTCGCAACGTGCTGCAAGATGCTCTTTTGCCCTACGAGCTGACCTATGCGGTCGTGCAAACCCGCGAAGGCGAATGGTGCCTGTTCGTCCAGCGCCGTCCGGACAGCCCGGATGCCGCTTCCGCAGAGGTGCGCGGTTGGTGCGAGGCGCTGCAGCAGGCGGCCGAACGGTACGCGAAGCTCGCGATCAGCATCGGCATTTACCCGGAGCCGGTAACGCTGGAACAGCTCGGAGCGGCGTACAAAAACGTGCAGCGGTCGCTCCAGCTGTCGCCGGGGAAACGGCATATTACGGTCGCCGACAAGCCTGGACCGGAGGACGAGGACAATTCGCCGCTGTGGCATCTGTTCGACGAGTTGGCGGCGGGACTCAAGCAGGTGGACAGATGCCGCCTCGAGCAGGCGACGCGCGAATTACATGCGGCGATCAAGCCGATTATGACGCAGTCGGTGCTGCGCGGCGAACAAATTTTGCATTTTCTCGTGCTGCATCTGATGCGGGAAATGCGCGAAGGCGGCCTGCTTGCGAGAAGTCAGGAGGAAGCCGTATGGGCAAAGCTGGAGAAAAGCGTCAGCGTCAAGGAGCTGCTGGATACGATCGACAGCCTGATCGCGGAATGCCTGGACGCCCGTCTGGCCAAAAAGTCGAGCGAGGTGCTGATGGTGACGGCGAAGGACTTTATCGACCGGCATTTGTCCGAGGATATCGGGGTCGATCAGATGGCCTGCCATCTCGGCATCAGCTGCAGCTATTTCAGCCTGCTGTTCAAGCAGCAGTACGGGGAGACGTTCGTCGAATATTTGACCCGCCGCCGGGTCGAGCAGGCGAAGTCGCTGCTGCTCATGAGCGACAAAAGCGTGACCCAGATCGGTAAGACGGTCGGTTATGCCGAGCGCAGATATTTTTCGAAAGTGTTTGTGAGGCATGTCGGTGTGACGCCGTCGGAATATCGCGAGCAGATGAAGCAGGTGTGACCGGAAATTCAACCGCCGGTTGGGAGCGTTAACGAAGCCTCGATACCTTTCATAGCGCAGCTCTTATACAATAAAAGCAGCTCGAACGAAATCTAGCGCGAAAGAGGTGCGTGACGTGGTAATGGCAGAGGAAACGGGCAAGAGGATATGGAAGCTTCGCCAGCAAAATGGATTGACGCAGGAGCAGCTCGGCCAGCGCCTCGGCGTATCCGGCCAGGCCGTATCGAAATGGGAGAACGGCGATTCGCTGCCGGACACGGGGCTGCTCGTCAGTTTGTCCCGAACGCTCGAATGTACGACTGATTATTTACTAGGAGCGGATGGCGGTGGAGGGGCGGAGCTATACGTACCGCAGCTTCAAGAGGAGCTTAAAAGCATGACGCCGGAACAAAAGATCGATTTGGCCTTCAAGCTGTTTCACCTGATCGACGCGCCTTCGCTTGCCCATATGGCTCCATCGCTGCACAAGGCGGTACGCGATTCCGGAGCGCTGCCATTTGTCCATGCGGGACCGGACGGCGTTACGATCGGCTGGCAAGGCAAGTTTCTGTGCAGCGTTACTTTGGATGCTCTGCGCGAAGCGGAATCGATCTGGAGTGAAAGCTTGGCGTTCGAACTGTTCCCGGCGGAGCAGAGAGCGGTGCTTGCCGCCGTGCTGGCTCACAAACAATCGCTGTTTCTTCCCGATACGGGAGTGACGGAAGACGAGCTTCGTTCCCGTTTCCCTGTGGACGGGGATTTCGGCGCAGCAGTCGAGCATTGGGTTGAAGCGGGGATGCTGGAGAAGGGGAAGGGCGGCTACCGGATGGGCATACGCGCGGAAGTGCTGATTCGCGTTATGGCGGTGCTATTCCGCTCGATCTGGAAGCCCGGAGTGATCACTACCCGCTCCGCCAAGGCGCCGGAAGGATCGGTACAGGGCTAAGTGTGCGCCGTTCATACAAACGGCGGCGATTCCAGCTTGAAGCGCTCCATGAAATGAATCGCTACAGGAGAAAGCGGCGACTTCGCGGACCAGATCCAGCCGAAGCGGACCGGCTGCTGAATGAAGCGATCGAGCTCCAGCAGGACAAATTCGGGCTCGCGGCCATCCGATTGGTGGAGAAAAGAGAAGTCGTGACCAACCGTGACGGCGATTCCTTCCAGCAGGGCGCTCTGGATCGCCAGCGCATTATTGCTCTTGAACAAAATTTGCGGAGCGCCGAACTGGTTCGTAAAATCGCGGATGAACCATTCGACGTAATCGTCTTTGTACAGCACGAGCGGCTGCTCCTTCAGCTCCTGCGGCGTAACAACCGTCTTACCGCCTGCCAGCAGCGGCGATTTCCTGCCGGCGGCGATCACCATTTTGCCGGTTAGAAACGGCTGGAAGCAGAGGTCTTTGGCAAGCCGCTCGGGCATGTCGACTGGCATGGCCACGAGCCCGAGATCGAGCTCGCCGAGGCGAACGTCTTCCATTATGTCCGCAGACCCTTTCTCGCTCACCTCGATAACCACGTCCGGATGGTCCTGCTTCAGCGAGGAGACGATCCGAACGAGGCCGTTCATCTCCGCCGGGAGCGTCCCGAGACGCAGCCGCCCGCTTATCATGCCGCTGCGCTTCTGCGCTTCCTCGCGAATTTGCCCGATCAGTTTCGTAACCTCGAGCGCCTTCTGGATGATGGCACGCCCTTCGGCGGTCGGAACCGTTTCGGTTCGGGAGCGATGGAACAGCTTGATCCCGAGCTCCTTTTCCAGTCCGGTGATGGCCTGGCTGATCGCCGATTGCGTAACGTGCAGGCTGATGGAAGCCGCCGAAAGCGATTTGACTCTGGCTACCTCCACGATATAAGCGAGCTGCTCGATATTCATTTCGTAGTTCACTCCCGCCGTTTTATGTATTAGTAACACTTAACGATAGATTAATAAGCTTAATTTTATTAAAACATAAAGCGGGATTATAATGAAGACAGAACCATTTGAAGCAGCCAACTTATAAGGAGGTAGCTCAAGATGAAAGCAGCAGTATGGCACGATACGAAGGACGTTCGTATTTCGAATATAGAGGAACCATCGGTTCAGCCCGGCGCTGTCAAAGTCAAAGTGGCCTGGACCGGCATATGCGGCAGCGATCTGCACGCGTATCACCACGGCATCGGCGTTCAAACGGGGCAGCCGCATCCGCTTACGGGCCGGATGGCGCCGCTGACGCTAGGCCATGAATTTGCAGGCACGATCGCAGAGCTGGGCGAAGGCGTTACTGGTCTTGCGGCCGGGGACCGAGTTGCGATCGAGCCGCTCATTTATTGCAGAGAATGCTCTTATTGTCGGCAGGGCAAGTACAATCAATGCGAGCAGTTCGGTTTCGTCGGACTGAACTCGGACGGAGGATTCGGCGAGTATGCTATCGTGAAGCCGTATATGGTTCACAAGCTGCCAGATAACGTTTCGCTTGAGGAAGGCGCTTTGGTCGAACCTACCGCGGTAGCCTATCATGCGGTCCGGCAAAGCCGGCTGCACGTCGGGGGCAAAGCGGCCGTATTCGGCGTTGGGCCGATCGGGCTGCTGACGATCTTGTCCGCGAAGGCGGCGGGAGCCGCCCAGATTGTCGCTGTCGACGTGTCGGACGAGCGGCTGGAGAAGGCAAAAGAGGTCGGGGCGACGTTCACAATCAACAGCGCCAAGGAAAACGCAGCTGCCAAAATACTCGAACTGACGGGCGGCGTGGACGTGGCCTATGAGGCGGCGGGTGTGCAGGCGACGTTTAACGATGCGATGACCGTTATCAAAAAAGGCGGCGAAATTATGGTTATCGCCGCATTCGCAAAGCAGCCGCAGATCGATCTGCTTCAGTTGATGGTTAAAGAAGCGAACGTAACGTCCATTCTCGCTTACCGGCACATTTTCCCGGAAGTTATCTCGTTGATTGCAGCAGGGCAGCTTGACGTGAAAAAAGTCATTACGAAAAAAATCGAGCTGGATCAGCTTGTCGAGGACGGTTTGGAGCTGCTCCTTCACGACAAAAGCCAGGCGAAAATATTGACCCGCATCGGCTCTTGAAGCTTCCGATTGGCGGTTTTGCCGGTGCGGCATATGACATAACGGCTCGGAAGCGGGATAATGCGGCTTCCGGGCCGTTTTTAATGGCGGGTTGACTTCCGAACATAATGTAACTATAATAGTTACAGGTTGAACTGATAGTTGGCGTGGATACGGTGAATACTAACGGGGACGGCTTATTGCCGGACTTCGCAGGCATTCACCGCCTCCGGGCTTCCCATACCATTTTCAGGAGGATGAGCAGAATGAATATAGCAGTGATCGGGGCAAGCGGCAAAGCAGGAGCGTTTATTGTGAAAGAAGCGAAAGACCGGGGACATAACGTGACGGCGATCGTCAGAGATGCGTCGAAGGTGAGCGGAATGAACGTAGCCGCGATCGAGAGATCGGTGTTCGAGCTGAAGGCGGAAGATTTGCGATCCTTCGATGCGGTCGTTAACGCATTCGGAGCGGCGCCCGGACAAGAGCATCAGCACGTGGAAGCGGGGAGAGCGCTGATCGAGGCGCTGAAGGGAGCGCCTGGCACCCGTTTGATCGTAGTCGGCGGAGCCGGGAGCTTGTTCGTAGATGAAGCGAAAACGACTCGACTGCTCGATACGCCGCAATTTCCGCAGGAATATTATGCAACGGCGTCCAATCAAGGTAAAAACTTGGAGGAATTGCGGGGGTCCAGCGGGATCGAGTGGACATTCCTGAGCCCCTCCGCCTTCTTCAACCCCGAAGGCAAACGCACCGGCGCTTACCGCAGCGGGCAAGATCACCTGCTCGTCAATTCCAAAGGCGACAGCTATGTCAGTTATGCCGATTACGCAATTGCCGTTATCGACGAGATCGAGAACCCGCAGCACAAGAACGAACGCTTTACGGTCGTTTCCGAGGCCGAGTGAGTTAAAACGGCGCGAAAACGCAAAGACTATCGGCAGACAGCTCAAGTAATCTGCTGCCTCCGATAGTCTTTTTCCGTTTCGACTATTTTACGCCTAGCCGCATCCGGTAGCTGAACAAGAAATCGAGCGTTCTTCCGGCAAAATATCGCTCGGCGCTCTTGCGAAATGCGGCAATATCTTCGTCCAGTTCGGTCGATCCGAGCTTGAGTACCGTTTGCAGGCCGCCCTGGCTTAAAGCAAGACCGACAAAACGGTCGGCATCGCCCTGCTCCGTGTTGTGAAAGACAATCTCCCTCGTATAGCGGAACTCGCCGCTGGCGCGCAAGTGTTCCAAATGCCGCTCTTTGTCGCGTTTAACTGCCTTTTCTCCGTCCTCGGACAGTCGGGCCAGAACGGCGTCCGATTTCTCCAGCAGCTTGGCGTAGCTGTCTTCGACGCTCCAATGAACTGTAGGCGGCCAGTCGCAATCGTAGGCGGCGAACACGCCTCCGGGTGTCAGTACGCGGGAGATTTCCCGCAGCGTGCTAACCGGCTCCATCCAATGGAACGATTGCGAGCAGGTAACGATGTCGGCAGAGCCGCTCTCAAGCTCCAACTGGTTGGAGTAGCCTTGGACGAACGAAATCGGCGTGGCCGGCTCCGATCCGGCGATCGCCGGCAGCTTGGCCCGCGCTTTGCCGATCATATCCGGATTCGGCTCTACGCCGATGATGCGTTCGGCGTGCCGGGTCCAAGCGAACGAGGAAAGTCCCGTACCGCACCCGATATCGACGACGAGTGAAGGCTGTCGGCCCAAATACGCCGTCAAAATGTCGATGACCTGCAGCGGAGCGGCAGGCCGGTAACGGTCATAAACGTCTTCGAAGCCTAAAAACCGGTTGACGTTACTTTGCAAGTTTCCTTCGGGTATCATGGGGTCGCCTCCGTTTGATTAGTTTCGTTTATTTAACCATTCGCTCCATAACAGGAAAAGCCTGCTGCACTGAAAGAAACAGGCAGCCGGGCAGGGTTGACTTTTTCATACCAACTAACTAAAATATAGTTAGCAACTTAAATGCGGCAGCTAATTGTTTTGGAAAATATTTGATCGATTTCCATGCCGTATGCCCGTTCCTGTGGCGTCATTCTATAGACAAATATATAAATATACGGAGGGAAATCATCATGAAAGTCGTTGCAATCGTAGGCAGCATCCGCAAGGAATCTTACAACTACAAGCTGGCCCAGCATGTTCAAAACCGTTACAAAGAAAAGTTCGAGCTGGAAATTCTCAGCCTTCGCAGCTTGCCGATGTACGATCAGGATATCGAAAACGAGCCGTCCGATGCGGTGAAGGAATTCAAGCGCAAAGTCGCCGAGGCGGACGCCGTACTGTGGGTAACGCCGGAGTATAACGGCACGATCCCGGGCGTTCTCGGCAACGCGATCGACTGGCTGTCCCGCGTCGACAGAGTGATGGTCGGCAAGCCTTCCTGGATCATGGGCGCTTCGATGGGCAATCTGGGTACGGTAAAAGCGCAATTGCATCTGCGCGAGATTTTGTTCTCGCCGGGCATCAATTCCCCGCTTCTGCCGAGCAACGAAGTATACGTAGGCGCCGTTCATGAGAAGATCGACGCAGCGGGTAACCTCACTCACGAGCCGACGGTTCAGTTCCTGGACTCGGTCGTGAACAACTTTGTCGACTGGATGGGCAAGCAAGCTCGCTAAGCGATAGGTTACGCAGAACGGTAAAGGCCTGAAGTCTATTCCAGCGAATAGGCCTCGGGCCTTCTTCCCGTTTACGGACCTTTATGGGTGATCGCGGCTTTGCAAAATTAAAGGAATGTTTCCGCCCTCAGGCGAATCTCTGTATAGAGAACAAGGTTCGCGCGCGTTCGTGCATCGGACCTGGCAGAAAAGCCGAGGAGGAAACGGCATGCAGAAAACGGTACTGGCGAACGGGCTCACCGTCGTCAGCGAGCATCAGGAGCAAGCGTCATCGACTCTGCTGTGCTATTGGGTCAGAGCCGGGGGGCATTACGAGGATCGTTATCCGTACGGCATCGCCCACTTGCTGGAGCATATGCTGTTCAAAGGCACTACCACGAGAACGAAGGAGCAAATTTCGTACGATATCGAAAATTACGGCGGCCATCTGGGCGCGGGCACGAGCACGGACAGGACCCGCTATTACGCTTATACGCCTTATGACCGCTGGCAGGACGGAGTGAAGCTTCTTAGCGACATGTTATTCCAATCCGTCTTTCCGGAGGAAGAATTGACGCTGGAGAAAAAGGTCGTTCTGGAAGAAATCCATCGCTCGCGCGACAACCCGCGCGAGCTGGGAGGCCGCACGCTGACCCGCCAGCTTCGCGCGGAACATCCGGAGCGGGCCAGCAATCTCGGCACGGAGGAGAGCGTAACGAGCATCACGCGGGACGATCTGCTGCGGTTTCACGGTGAGTTTTACGGGGCTGGCAACATCGTCTTGGCGGCGACGGGGCATGTGAAGCACGAGGAGCTGGTGGATCTTCTGAACGGGCTGAACATACCGGCGGGCGAGCGGCCAACGCACCGTCTGGAAAAGCTGCAAACCTGCGAGCTGGGAGGCAGGCTGATCCACGAAGCGAGAGATATCCGGCAAGCTCAGCTGTATTGGGGCTTGTATGGCCCCGATTCGTTCGAGGAGTCGAAATATGCCGGATTCGTGGCGATGCATCTGCTCGGCGGCGGCCAGGCATCCCGGCTATGGCGTAACGTGCGCGGGGAGAAGGGGCTCGCCTACGAGGTATGGGCTACGATTAGCCCGATGGTGAGCGAAGGGTTCATTACGGGGTTTGTGGCGACCGATCCGCTGCGGCTCGGGGAAGTTAAGTCGATTATTGCGGGCGAGCTGGAGCGGATGCGGCGGGAGCGGGTAACGGCCGAAGAACTGGAACGGGCGCAAAATGCGATCACGGGCCGACATTTGATCGCCCAGGATAAGCCGGAAGCGATCAACGCGAATATGGCGGCGCGGTATTTGTACGATCTCAATACGGACCCGCGCTATTTCGCCGAACGGATTCGCGCTGTCTCGGGCGATTCGATACTCGAATTTGCAGAGACGTACCTGGACCCGGCACGTATGTTGTACGTTCAAGTAAGCCGTGAAGCGGATGCGGATGCGGTGGCGATGAGGACCGGAGCGGCGGAAGCTGCTGCGGCATCAAGCGGCGATTCCGGCCAAGGAGAGGCGCAATAAGCGGCGGAGGCTAAGTCGCGAGCGGGGCAACGAAGGCTGCGTATACCGACATGTCGATGGTGCGGCAAAGCACGGAGCGCACATGGCGGGGAGGCGCGGCCTTCCTGCGTTGAGGTTGACGGCAATTTCGTATATGATGTTAGAGGCAGCAGCGGTTAGTCCGCTGCGCAATCGCGCATGATAACATTCAAGTAAAAGGGAGAAACAGCTTTCATGTACCCTAGAGATATGCAGTATTCGATGCCGGCCGAATGGACGGAGCACGAGAGAACTTTCATTTCATGGCCCGTCCGGGCGTCGATGGTTTACCCCGATATGTACGAGCAGGTATCCGAAGGTTATGCCCAGATCGTCAAAGCGATCGCCGAGTTCGAGCCGGTAACGGTCATCGTGAGCCCGGACGATGCCGAGCAGGTGCGGAGCCGGTTTACCGAAACGAACGTGGACATTTTGACAATCCCGCATAACGACGCGTGGTTCCGCGATAACGGGCCTACGTTCGTCGTCGGGGAAAACGGCGAAGTGGCCGGCGTAAATTGGAAATTTAACGCATGGGGCGGCAAATACGCGCCGTGGGATCTGGACGACGCGGTCGCTCCGATCGTGCTAGAGCACTACGGCATCAAGCGTTTCGACGCGCCGCTCGTGATGGAGGGCGGTTCGCTCCATGTCGATGGGGAAGGGACACTGCTGACGACGGAGGAGTGCTTGCTGAACCCGAACCGCAACCCGGATATGACCCGCGAGCAGATCGAG
This sequence comes from Paenibacillus ginsengarvi, assembly GCF_003626695.1. Lineage (GTDB taxonomy): Bacteria > Bacillota > Bacilli > Paenibacillales > NBRC-103111 > Paenibacillus_AB > Paenibacillus_AB ginsengarvi. The sequence goes on along the minus strand of NZ_RBAH01000003.1, from coordinate 258,175 downwards.
GACGAGCTGAAGAAGTTTCTGAACGTCAGCACCGTCATTTGGCTGAACAAGGGCCTCAGTGGCGACGAAACGGACGGCCATGTCGACAACATCGCCTGCTTCGCAGCTCCAGGCAAGGTGATCATGCAAGTATGCGACGATCCAGAAGACGACAATTACGCCATTACGCAGGAAAACTTGCAGAGACTTGCCGAAGCTACCGACGCACAGGGACGCAAGCTGGAAGTGATCAAGCTTCAGCAGCCGCCGCTTACGACGTACGAGGACAGCAGGCTGACGCTCAGTTACTTGAACTTTTACTTTGTAAACGGCGGTATCGTGCTGCCCGTGTTCGGAGGAGCGGCCGCGGAAACGGACCGTCTGGCGGAGCAAGCTCTGCAAGCGGCTTTCCCGGAGCGGCGCATTCGCACCGTCGACGGTATGGCGATCATCCGCGAGGGTGGCAACGTGCACTGTACGACTCAGCAGATGACGGCTCGCAAGTAATGGAATGAATGATCATGCGCCCGAGGAGGATCGGTCACGAGCCCGGGCGGACAAGCACGCAGGAGAGGAGATACGGATGATGAGAAACGTGAAGATCGCCGCGACCCAGATGAGCTGCTCCAGCAATATCGATGAAAATATTTGCCGGGCTGATGCTCTCGTCAGACAAGCAGCCGCCGAAGGCGCGCAAATTATTTTGCTGCAGGAGCTGTTCGAGACGCCGTACTTTTGCCAGAAGGAAAAGGCGGACTACTATGTTTATGCCACGGAGCTTGAGCATAACAAGGCGGTGAACCATTTCCGCGCTGTAGCGAAGGAACTGAAGGTTGTTCTGCCGATCAGCTTCTACGAGAAAAAAAATTACGCTCGCTACAACTCGCTGGCCGTTATCGACGCTGACGGGGAAGTGCTCGGCAAATACCGCAAAAGCCATATTCCCGACGGTCCGGGCTACGAGGAGAAGTTTTATTTTAACCCGGGCGATACCGGCTTCAAAGTATGGAAAACCCGCTATGCGAAAATCGGGGTAGGCGTTTGCTGGGATCAGTGGTACCCGGAGGCAGCCCGGTGTATGGCGCTGATGGGGGCGGAGCTGCTGTTCTACCCGACCGCGATCGGCTCGGAGCCGCAGGATGGCTCGATCGATTCGAAGGATCACTGGCAAATGTGCATGCGCGGCCACGCCGCCCAAAATCTCATTCCGGTTATCGCCTCGAACCGGATCGGCGAGGAGCGGGATGAAGATTCGTCGATCCATTTCTACGGCTCTTCGTTTATTGCCGGCCCGCAAGGGAATATGATCGCCGAAGCGAACCGGACGGAGCCGGGCGTACTGACGGCCGAATTCGATCTCGATTTGCTCGAGACGCAGCGTATCGAATGGGGCATTTTCCGCGACCGCCGGCCCGAGCTGTACAAGGCGATTGCCACATACGACGGAGATCTTGCACTGTAAGGTGTATCAGGATGTAGGGCGCCTAGCATATTAGGCGTCCTTTTGTTTGGACGGCGAGGAAACATTTGGACGGGCGGCTTGCCCGCCTCACTTGTTCACAACCTATAACGATTCGCTTATACTTTGGGTTATGTTTATACGCTTGGTCACAACATAGAGAAAGAGGACATCATGAACAGGACTATAGTGAAAAGGGTGTGCGCCCCGCTCCTCGTTTTCGTGCTACTGCTGACGTTGGGAACGTCCGGCGGATTTCTTCAGCCTGCCGCCGTGCAGGCGGCGGGCGAGCCGGCCAAAGCGGCCAAAAAGCTCGTAATGGGCACCTCGCCCGATTATCCGCCGTACGAAAGCGTGGATGCGAAGGGAAACGGCGAAATCGTCGGCATGGACATCGATATCGCCAAAACGATAACGGCCCAGCTCGGCTATGAGCTGGAGATCGCCAGTATGGACTTCAGCGGTCTGATTGCGGCCCTGCAGGCCGGCCGGGTCGATTTTGTCATGTCGGGCATGTCGGTAACCGAGGAGCGCAAACTAAGCGTCAGCTTCTCGAACAGCTATTACACCGCGCGCAACACGATCGTCTCCCGCAAGGAGAGCGGCTACGATTCGGTCGGACAGTTATCCGGCAAGCTTGTCGGCGTGCAGCTCGGCTCGATCCAGGATCTGTTCGCGCAGACGATCGCCGGAGCGTCGCTGAAGAAGCTGAACAAAATCGCCGACCTCATTCAGGAGCTGAACTCGGGCCGGATTGACGCCGCCGTCGTCGAGGACGCCGTCGCGATCGAAATGATTCGCTCCAACCCCGGGCTTACAATGAACTTCCTGCCCGTAACCGACAAAGACAACGGCTATGCGATCGCTTTTCCGAAGCAAAGCGGCCTGGTGAGCAACTTCAACCGCGTGCTCGATCAGATGAAGGACAGCGGCCAGCTGCAGCAGATCGTCAACAAGTGGTTTGAACATCAAGATACAGCCCCTTCGGAGCGGTCGTCCGGTCTTATCGACTTCCGGGTGCTTGAGGGGTACGTGCCTTTCATCCTCAAGGGTGTGTATGTGACGCTGCTATTTACGTTCGTTTCCGCCTTGCTCGGCTTAATCTGGGGCGTCGTGCTCTCGCTGTTCAAAATATCCGGCGTCAAGCTGCTGCAATGGTTCGCCACCGCCTATACGTCGGTATTCCGCGGCACACCGCTGCTTGTACAGCTTACGATTATTTACTATGCGACGCCGCAGCTGCTGCACTACGACATTCCGGCCTTGCTTGCCGCAGGCCTTGCCTTCGGGCTTAATTCGGCGGCCTATTTGTCGGAGACGATTCGCGGCGGCATTATGGCGGTGGACAAGGGCCAGCGCGAGGCTGCGATTTCCCTCGGCATCCCGTACCGGAAAATGATGGTGCGGATCATTTTTCCGCAGGCGCTTCGCCATATCCTACCGGCGCTGGTGAACGAGTTTGTCGCGCTGCTGAAGGAGTCTTCGCTCGTTTCCGTTATCGGGGTAACCGAGCTGATGCGCCGCGCCGATGTCGTGCGAGCCAGTACATTCCGCGCTTTCGAGGCGCTGCTGCTCGTGGCGGCGATTTATTACGTGCTCGTGCTTATTCTTACGTCTCTAGCCCGTATGCTCGAAAGGAGGCTGCGCCGCAGTGATTAAGGTGGACAACTTAACGAAATCGTTCGGCAAGCATCAGGTGCTGCACGGCATCACCACGCAAGTCGAGAAAGGGGAGGTCGTTGCCTTGATCGGCCCTTCTGGCTCCGGCAAGTCGACGTTTCTGCGCTGTTTGAACTTGCTGGAGACACCGACAACGGGCACGATTACGATCGACGGGGTCGAGATTACGAAGCCGAAAGCGGATATCGCCGGCGTTCGCCAGCGCATCGGTATGGTTTTTCAGCATTTTCATCTGTTCCCGCATATGACGGTGCTGGACAACATAACGATCGCGCCGATCGAGGTCAAAAAGATGCAACCGGACGAAGCTCGGACGAAGGCGCATGCGCTGCTAACGCAAGTCGGGTTGGCCGATAAGGCGGACAGCTATCCTTCGCGGCTGTCGGGCGGACAGAAGCAGCGCGTCGCCATCGCGCGGAGCCTCGCCATGGAGCCGGATACGATGCTGTTCGACGAGCCGACGTCGGCGCTCGACCCGGAGATGGTCAAAGAGGTGCTGCATGTCATCCGCGGGCTCGCCCAAACCGGGATGACGATGCTGATCGTCACTCACGAGATGAAGTTTGCCCGCGAAGCGGCCAATACGATTTATTTTCTCGATCAGGGCCGGCTCGTCGAGCGGGCCGCTCCGGAGTCGTTTTTCACCCGCCCGCAAAGCGAAAGGGCGATTCGTTTCCTCGATCAAGTGTTGTAGGCAGGAGAAAGCCAAGCACCAGGATGCCAGCACAAAAAACGGCCTTGTTCGCATTGGAATGCGACAGGCCGTTTTTTCGCGCGGCTTTTAGCCGATCGTTATTTTCCCTTCCGGATAGCGGAACAGCTCTTTCTCCGGCTTTGACGTTAAGGTGAAGGCAAGTGTTACCGGGCCGAGCCGCCCGATGAACATGAGCAGGATGATGACGACTTTGCCGAATTCCGTCAATTGCGAAGTCAGTCCCATCGACATGCCGGTTGTGCCGTATGCCGACGTCACCTCGAACAGAATGCCCAGAAACGGAAAGTCCTCGGTCGTGGAAAGCACCATCGCGGCAATGACGATAAGAAAGAATGACAATAACGTAAACGTGATCGCCTTGTAGATCCGGTCTTTGGCGATCCGGTACCGGAACATGACGATGTCTTCTTTACCGCGAATCATCGCGATCATCGCGCCGATCAGGATGGCGAACGTCGTAACCTTGATCCCTCCGCCGGAGGAACCGGGCGCCGCCCCGATAAACATAAGCAGCAGAATGAAAAATTGCGTCGCCTGCCGCAGCGATTCGATGTCGAGCGTCGTTAACCCGGTCGAGCGGGCGGTAACGGACTGGAACATCGCCCCGAACACTTTGCCGATCGGCGACAGCGGCTCCAGCGTGAGCGGGTTCGTCAGCTCAAACAAAAAGATGACAAGCGTCCCGACCACGATCAGGGCGGCCGATACGGTCAGGACGACTTTGCTGTGCAGCGTCAGCTTTTTCGTTTTCGGATAGGAGAGCAGGTCCGAGATCACGATAAAGCCGATACCGCCGAAGATGATAAGCACTATGGTCATGAAGTTGATAATCGGGTCTTCAACGTAATGAATCAGGCTGCCGCTGCGCTCCGGGAACACCCCGAACAGGTCGAAGCCGGCGTTGTTGAAGGTGGATATGCTGTGAAACACGCCGAAATAAACCGCTTGTCCGGGCGGCATCTCGAACATCAAGCGGACCGCAAAGACGGCCGCTCCGACCGCCTCGATGATCAGCGCGTATAGGAGCACTTTACGAATGAGCCGGACGATGCCTTCCGTGGACGACTGATTCATCGCTTCTTGCAGGATGAGACGTTCCCTGAACGTAATGCGCCTGCGGAACACAAGCGCCGCCAGGGTCGCTATCGTCATAAAGCCGAGGCCCCCGATCTGCACGAGCAGCAGCAGCACGAGCTGGCCGAAGAGGGAGAAATGCTCGCCGATATTATAAAAAGAAAGTCCAGTCACGCAAGTGGCCGATGTCGCCATAAACAGCGCGTCCAGAAACGGTATCGTCGATCGGTTGGCCGAGGCGATCGGCAGCGATAACAGAAACGAGCCGGCGGCGATCATGACCGTAAATCCGAGCGCTAGCGCTTGCGGCGGATTGGGCCGAAAGCGGAACGGCTTTTTGCGAATGAGTCCGAACATGGAAATAACCCCGCAACGTTGTTTGCGATCTATTCTAGCGATCTCGGTAGCAAATGTAAAGGTTATCCTTGCGAATTGTGGTATAATGAAAGCGAACACATGTTTTCGTTCGGCATACGAACCATAGTACGACGGCAGGTGATAAGGACAATGCCCGATCAGGTGGAAGTATCGGTGCGGGCGCTCGTGGAGCATGTATACCGCGGAGGCAGCATCGAAGCCGGCTTTCGCACCGGGGCGCCGCTGGCGGAAGGAACCAAGGCGCATCGGACAATACAGAACGCATACAAGGAAACGGATAAGAAAGAAGTATACGTGCGCGGCGATCTGGAGTACGAAGGTATCGTATACCGGATCGACGGCCGCTGCGACGGCTTGCTGTTTGGCGAAGCCGGCGAATCGGACGAGGTGACTGTAGAGGAGATCAAGTCGACGTCGGGAACTATCGCGCTGCTTGAAGAACAGTCTCACCCCGTACACTGGGCACAGGCGAAGTGTTACGCTTATTTGTACGCTGCGGCCGAGAACCGGGAGCGCATGCGCATCCGGCTGACCTATATTCATCGTGGGTCGGAGGAGCGCAAGTCGTTCGAGAACACGGCCTCGTTCGAAGAGCTGGAAGCTTTCGTGCGCGAACTGATCGAAGCGTACGCTCCATTTGCGAAACAAAATCTTGAGCATACCGCCAGAAGAGAAGCGAGCGTTAAGGAGCTTTCGTTTCCGTTTTCCGCCTACCGGCAAGGGCAGCGGCATTTTGCCGGTGCGGTCTACAAGTCGGTCGTGGAGCGGAAGCGGCTGTTCGCACGGGCGCCTACCGGAACGGGCAAAACGATCTCGACGCTGTTCCCCGCCGTCAAGGCGATCGGAGAAGGGCATTTGCGCCGCTTCTTTTATGTGACGGCCAAGACGACCACGCGTGCGGCTGCGGAGGAAGCTTTGGCGCTTATGCGCGGGCGCGGCCTGTGTCTCCGGTCGGTGACGATTACGGCGAAGGATAAAATATGCTTCAAAGAGGAGACGCGCTGCGAGAAGGAATACTGCGAATTTGCGGACGGATACTATGACCGGATTAACGGAGCGCTGTACGATCTGTGGCGTTGTGAAACGGCGATCACCCGCGATGTCGTCGAGGCGTATGCGCGCAAGCATCGGGTGTGCCCGTTCGAATTTTCGCTCGATGCCGTGTACGAGGCCGATGCGGTTTTGTGCGACTATAACTATGTGTACGATCCGCGTATTTCGCTGAAGCGACTGTTCGAGGAGCAGAAGCGGCAAACGGCGATTCTGATCGACGAAGCCCACAACCTGATCGACCGGGGAAGGGAGATGTATTCCGCGGAGCTTGCGAAAGCGCCGTTTCTCGAGCTGAAGCGTCAGACGAAGACTGGGCATCGGGGTCTGTACGAAACGGCGAAGGCGGTGAACGACGCTTTTATCGCGCTGCGCAAAAGCTGCGGCGAGGGCGGCGGCATGACGGTGCTGGACGAAGCTCCGCAAGCGCTCGTCCCGCTGCTGGAGTCGTTTGCCGTCGAAGCGGAGGCGACGCTTGCCGGCGGGTATGCAGGGGAGTATCGGGAGCTGCTCACGGATACGTATTACGCCGTGCAAAACTACATCCGGACGGCGGAAGGCTATGACGAGCGTTACAGGACCTATGCGGATGTTCAGCGAAGCGACGTCCGGTTGAAGCTGCTTTGCGTCGATCCTTCCGGCATGCTGCGTCTTTTGGGCAAAGGGTACCGCTCGCAAATTTATTTCTCGGCGACGTTGTCCCCGATCCCGTATTATCGCGATATGCTCGGCGGCGAAGAGGACGATTATACGCTGGCGATTCCATCGCCGTTCGGGAGAGAGCAGTTGGACGTATTGCTTCTGCCGCTGTCCACCCGTTATCGCGACAGGGAGCAGTCGAAGCGGCCGATCGCGACGGCAATCCGCAGGGTAACCGAGGAACGGCCGGGCAACTTTCTTGTCTTTTTCCCGTCGTACGAATATATGAACGAGGTAGTCGAGCAATTCGCCGACCTCGCATGGAGCGGAACGATGCTCGTGCAGCAGAGCGGCATGTCCGAGGAGGAGCGTGATACGTTTCTGGCATCATTCGCCGGCTGGTCGGACAGGACGCTGGTCGGCTTCGCCGTGATGGGAGGGGTGTTCGCGGAAGGGATCGATCTGACCGGTGACCGGCTGACCGGAGTCGTCATCGTCGGGGTTGGACTGCCTCAATTTGGCGGGGAGCGCGATCTGATCCGGCGTTTCTTCGACGAATCGGGCAGAAACGGTTTCGATTACGCCTACAAGTTCCCCGGTATGAACAAAGTGCTTCAAGCGGGCGGGAGGCTGATCCGCACCGAGAGCGACAGCGGCACGCTTCTGTTGATCGACGATCGGTTTATGCAGCCGGACTATTATGCGCTGCTGCCCCAGGAGTGGAAGCCGATTACGACTATGAGAGGACAAGCGGCGGCAAATCCTCATCGTGAATGAAGCTTAAGAACGCATGGGGACGGACAACCGGGTTGACGGAATTGGGCGTGTGTAACTATACTTGTTACATTCATTGGATACGTTAGTTTGAAAGGATCGAAACTATCATGAACGAACGACTAGCCGACCTGCCGCCAGCCGGGAAAACGCCAAGCCGGGCGCGGCTCGCTCTTATTCTCGGCACGCTCTCGGCTTTCGGGCCGTTTTCGCTCGATATGTATCTGCCTGCGCTGCCCGAGCTGGCAGCCGATCTGAATACGACGGCGTCGCTCGCCCAGCTCAGCTTGACGGCTTGTCTCGCCGGACTCGCTTCGGGGCAGCTGCTCGCCGGGCCGATCAGCGACGTTCGCGGCAGACGGCTGCCGCTGCTGATCGGGCTTATCGTGTACGCCGTATCGTCGCTGCTCTGCATGTTCAGCCCGTCCGTATGGACGTTCGTGCTTATGCGCTTCGTCCAGGGGCTGGCGGGGGCGGCGGGCATCGTCATCTCCAGGGCGGTCGCCCGCGATCTGTTCGGCGGCGCTGCGCTGACGAGATTTATGGCTTCGTTGTCGCTCGTGAACGGGGCCGCCCCGATTATCGCGCCGATCGCGGGAGGGCAGCTGCTGCAATTCATGTCGTGGCGCGGCGTCTTTTTCGTGCTGAGCCTGCTCGGCCTGCTGACGCTTATTGCCGTTTTCTTCGGACTGCCGGAGACACTGCCCGAAGACAGAAGATCTCGCGGAGGGCTCAAAGCAACGTGGCGGACATTTGGACGGATAACGCGCGATCGCTCATTCATGGGTTATGCCTTGTCGCAGGGACTGGTTGCTGCCGCCATGTTCGCTTATATCGCCGGTTCTCCCTTCGTGCTGCAAAAGATTTACGGAGCTTCGCCGCAAATGTTCAGCCTGTGCTTTGCCGTAAACGGCTTGGGCATCATCGCGGTGAGCCAGGTCACGGGCCGATTGGCCGGACGTCTCGGAGAGACGCGACTTCTTATAGGCGGTCTGATTATGGCCGCGTGCGGCGGAACGGCGCTGCTGCTCGCCACTATGGCCCAAGCCGGGCTGTACGGCATTTTGATTCCGCTGTTTTTCGTTGTGTCCAGTGTGGGCGTGGTGAACACGGCTTCGTTCTCGCTGGCGATGCGGGGGCAGGCGAATTCGGCAGGAAGCGCTTCGGCGCTGCTCGGCGTGATGATGTTTATGTTCGGGGGCATCGTTGCTCCGCTCGTCGGGATTGCAGGCGAGGGCACGGCGCTGCCGATGGGGCTCGTTATCGCCGCCGGGGATATCGGGGCGCTTGTCGTGTATTTGGGCATGATCGGAGTCGGCAAAAGGGCAGTTGTCCGGCGGGAGAACCAATAAAAGGGCAGGAGCGGGCGAAAAAGGGCGGATGGTCCCATAAAGCGGCCAGATAGGGAGCTGAAGTCCGTTCTTGTCACAAAATGTTCACAAATGTCAAAAATTGATTTTTCCCTATTTTTCAGTTGAGGGGTATAATAGAGGACATATAGGGTTCGCACTCGAACCTGTTCCTGCTCTGGAAATAGGCAGACATGCACATTCCGATTCCGAATATCCGATTCTTTGGCACCTGCGCGGATATTCCGTCCGCTCAGGCCATGCTTGTGAAAAATGGAACAGCTTTGGCGGTAATCGGATATTGCTTCTCGTCATTTCGCCGGCACAACGGTCGGACCGAACCTAGGTTCCGATCCGATACTTGTGACCGTTTATGCGATACAGGCGTGCGTCTACCTTGCTCGAACAGGTATCGGGATACTCGGGCGGGCTGCTATTTCATGCAAAGGAGGACGTTTACTAATGTCAGAAACAACTACGCAAGAAGCGGTTCTGACTCCGGCAGCGCGGGAGGACGTACTTGATCAATTGATGAAGCCCGAGGTGCAGCAATCGCTGACGGTTCTCGTCGAGAACATGCCGAAACTGGCAGAGATGGTCACACTGATGACGAAAGCTTATGATTTCGTGCAAGGTCTGACGACTGACCAAGTGCTGATCGATGACCTGAAAGGCGGCATGGACGAGTTCGTTAAGCCGATCACGGAAAAAGCAAAAGGAATCGCTTCCGCGGCTATCGAGGCGGGCGACCGCGCGCATGCGGAATCGGCTACGATCGGCCTGTTCGGCTTGCTCAAAATGCTGAAGGACCCGCAAGTGCAGCAATCGCTCCGTTACGCGCAAGCGTTCCTGGAAGTGCTCGGAGAGCGTCGGAAGCAAGGCTAATCGGTTAAGTTATACCGAAATCAGAACGGAGGATCCGTATGTCTAAGGAAATCGTAATTCTGGGTGGCGGCTACGGCGGATTGCTTGCCGCACTTAGCGCGCGTAGTCATATGTCGGCCGAAGAAGCGACGATTACTGTCGTAAACCGTTTCCCGTCCCACCAAATCATTACTGAGCTTCACCGTCTGGCAGCCGGCAACCTGGCCGAGAAAGCCGTTGCGCTTCCGCTTGAAAAGCTGCTGCGCGGCAAACAGATCAACCTGATGATCGACACCGTGCAAGAGATCTTGCCGGATCAAAAAAACGTCAAGCTGGCCAGCGGCGCTTTCTTGAAATACGATGCGCTTGTCGTGGCACTCGGCAGCGAAACGGCGTTCTTCGGAATTCCAGGGCTGCAAGAGCACAGCTTCATCCTCAAGTCCGTTAACGACGCCAACAAGCTTCGCGCACATATCGAAGAGCGCATAGCAGCTTATGCAAAATCGGGCAACAAAGCGGACGCCACGTTCGTAGTTGGCGGCGGCGGTCTGACGGGTATCGAATTGGTCGGCGAATTTGCCGATATGCTTCCTGGCCTGTGCCGCAAGCATAGCGTCAATTACGACGAAATCTCGCTTTATTGCGTAGAAGCGGCTCCATCGATCTTGGCGGGCTTCTCGCCGGATCTGGTAGAGTATTCCCAGAAGAGCCTCGAAAAACGCGGCGTAAAATTCCTGATCGGCCTTGCCATCACGGAAATGCAAGCTACGACCGTTTCGCTTAAGGACGGCAGCACGCTGGAAACGAGCACGCTCGTATGGACCGGCGGCGTTGGCGGCAACGCGGTAGTGGCTAACTGCGGCATCGAAGTAAACCGCGGCCGCGCTACGGTTACCGAAACGCTGCAATCGACTTCGCATCCGGACGTGTTCCTCGCCGGCGACAGCGCAGTCGTAATGAGTCCGGAAGGACGTCCGTTCCCGCCAACGGCTCAGCTGGCTTGGCAAATGGGCGAGCTTTGCGGCTTCAACATCTTCGCTTACTTTAACGGGGCGAAAATGGACACGTTCGAGCCGGTCTTCTCCGGTACGCTCGGAAGCCTCGGCCGCAAGGACGCTATGGGCACGATCGGCGGCAACAAAACGAAGCTGAAGGGAACTCCGGCTTCGCTGATGAAAGAAGCGAGCAACGTTCGTTATTTGTCTCATATTAAAGGTTTGTTCTCGCTCGCTTATTAAAATAATCCCGAAACTTAAACGCAGAGGGTGCGGCGAAAGCCGCACCCTCTGTTTGTCGTCTTGACGTTAGATCGTCATATAAGCAATAGCCGAAAGCAGCAGCGAGGTGACGGACATCGCCAGCACCGGCCGCAAAGCTTTCGTCCGCAGCTGCTTCAGGCTGACGTTCAGCCCTAGGCCAACCATCGCCATCGACAGCAGGAACGTAGTCCCCGTCGTTAAGCCGCTCATAACCGCAGGTACAGCCATAACATTCCCCAAAACGTAACTTCCCAACAAACTCATCGCGATGAACCCAAGCAAAAACCATGGAAATTCCATTTTCGCTCCACTCTGAAGCGAGCCCGACCGCTTCTTCCAGCCGATCAGCAGCAGGCAGAACGGAACAAGCAGCAAGACGCGGCTGAGCTTGGCGAGCAGACCCGCCGCAAGCGCATCTTGACCGCCGGGAGCGGCGGCAAGCGCCACATGGGCGATCTCGTGCAGGCTGATGCCCGACCAGGTGCCATAATCGACGCCAGCTAGCGGAAGGATTGGCCGCAGCAGCGTGTAGCCAACGGCGAATATGGTTCCGACAAGCGCGATCATGCCCGCTCCGATCGCCGTATCCTCGTCTTTTGCATTCAGGATCGGGGATACGGCCGCGATGGCCGCCGCGCCGCAAATGCCGGTACCGATGCCGAGCAGCAGCGTGATGGAAGGGTCCGCTTTGAAGCGTTTGCCCAACCATACGGTCAGCGCTACGGCGAAAGCGATGGCGATAGCGGCCCGCAGCAGCAGCCCCAGGCCGTCATGCAGCACGACGCCGATATCGAGTCTGAGCCCGAACAGGACGATGGCTAGCCGCAGCAGCGTGCGGGATGAGAACTGAATGCCTCTGCGCAGCAGCTCGGGATAACCCCAGAAATGCCGGTACACGACGGCCAGCGCAATCGAGCAGGCGAGCGGGCCGAGCCGGTCCAGTCCGGGGAGCAACGCCGCTCCCCAGCCGATCAGGGCCACAGCCATCGTAAACAGGACACCGAGGCTCCATGCCCGTCTGCCCGGCGAACTGGCGGGTGCGGCAACACCGCGGGGCTGAGTTGTTGGAGCCGAATCCGGGCTCGCCGGGGCGGGTGCTCCGAGCGGCACCGGACCGCGCGCATTCGGTTGACGCGTCTCCGAAGGAGTTACCTTTTCTGTTTGAACAGTCATCGTAAACACTCCCGTCAAGTATGCCTTTCCTATTTGATCTCAACTTCAGCATACTCCCGGAATTGCAATAAATAAAATAAATCATTATGATCATATTCATAAGTGATCACTTATGGTAGATGCCAATTTTGAGCGGGAGGGAGAGGATGCAATGGATCAAGCGCTGCTTGTGTTTCTGACAGTCGCCGATAAGCAAAATTTCACCCGAGCGGCGGAGGAGCTGCACATGACCCAGCCGGCAGTCAGCCAATATGTGCTTCAGCTTGAGAAAACGTACGGCACGAAGCTGCTCGACCGGGGAAATAAGCATGTTAGGCTCAACAAAGCCGGAGAGATCGTGTACCACCATGCCAAAGAAATTTCGCGGCTATATTCCCGCATGAACTACCTCGTAGACGACTTGCTGCACAAAGCAAGCGGCATCTTGACGATTGGCGCGAGTTATACATACGGCGAATATGTGCTTCCCCGTATTATCGCCCGGCTGCAGGCCGAATATCCGCTTATTCAGCCCGCGATCACGATCGGCAATACGAAGGATATATCGGAAAAAGTTGCGGCCGGCGATCTCGACGTAGGCATCGTCGAAGGGGAGTTTCGGCACGACAAGCTCGATATCGAGCCGTTCGCCGACGATGCGATGTATGTAATGGCTGCCTCTGACCATAGGCTGGCAGCACTTGCGGACGTGCCCGTGACGGAGCTGGGCCGTGAAACGTGGATTGTGCGGGAAACGGGATCGGGTACGCGGGCGGCGACGGATACGATGTTCGAGCGTTTCAGTATCCGGCCGCAGCGCTCTATGGAATTTGGCAGCACCCAGCTCATCAAGGAATCGGTCGAGGCGGGACTAGGGGTAACGCTGCTGTCGGAGTGGGCGGTACGCAAAGAAATCACCCTAGGCACGATGCATAAGCTGCACATCCAGGGTACCCCGGTGATTCGGCGGTTTTACTGGATCGCGCAGGCGACCCGCTTTCATACGCGGGCATCCGTCGTATTCAAGGAGCTTCTGCTTCGGGAGAGCGGCAGGGGCGCCGATTGATTCGAATCTGAGGGTACGGAATCTCCGTAGACGACCGCTTTGCGTAAATCCAAACACTAGAAAGCCTCCAATTCCGCTCGCGAGAAAAGCGGTTTTGGAGGCTTTTGCATTGCTTTATTTTAACCGGATACAGCCGGATTGAGCACGTTCGCTACAAGTGATGCGTAGAACGCAGCACCGTCGCTGTTCAGATGAACGCCGTCGGAGGAGAAATAAGAGTCCTTATCGGCACTGGCCTCGTACCAGTTGAGAACCTTGGCGTTCGGGAACGATCCGGCGACCTCCTCCAGCGTTGAATTGACCTCCGACTCCCACGGGCGCGGTACTCGAGTATTGATCAGGATGATTTGCCGTTCTTTGCCGATCAGGGTCAGCAGCGATTCTAGCTTTTTGCGGGGGAAAGCTCCGTTCGTGCCAAGCTCGATGACGACCCGGCTGCCGAGCTTGTTGTCCGACTTCATCTCTTCAATAAGATCGGCGGCTTGCGTTAGCTGTCTGCCGACTTTGCCGTCTACCGCGATTCCGGGAAGCAGCTTTTCCAGATGCGGCTGTGCGTCGAGAATGACCGAGTCGCCGATGACGGTGATTCCTTGGCCGCTTTTGGCCTCGGGAGCCGGGTGACTGGCATCCGGCTTCGTTTCGCTCCCCGGAGCCGTCTCCTTCGAAGGGGGATTCGGAAGTGATCCTGAGCCGCCGGAGGTTGCCCCACTCGACTCTTTGCGATCGGACTCGGGAAAGACCGGCGTTCCGGGCTTTGCCCCCGCCGGAGGGTCAACCCGGTGGTCTGCTGCCCCGCCAGGAGGCTCGGGACGGATAACGCCGCTCTCTTCGGGACGATTCGGCTCCGTTTCCGGCTGCGGAAGCGGTGTGGCTACGGAAGGCACCGAACTGGCCGAAGCGGACGGATACAGCAGGGAGGCGCAGGTGGCGAACAAGATGAGGGCGCCCAGCGAGCCTGCCGCCGCGACGATGGCTTTCCCCCCGACCTTACGTCCGATCCGCTTCCGGTTGCGCAGACGCATCCACAGTTTCCCGACCGCCCCGCGGCGGATCGGCTCCTCTACGAATCGCCACGACAAGGCGGCTAGCCCGATGCTGACAGCCGCTTGAAACAGCGCGAGCTTCCAACCGAATCCCCCGGTTTGAACGGCCGGCTGGGTCAGTGCGATAACCGGATAATGCCACAAATAAATTCCATACGAGCGGACGCCCAGCCAGCGGAGCGGTTTAACGCCCAAAACGGCGCCGAGCCTGGATGACGGATGGGCTAGCGTGGCGACGACGAGAGCCGCCAGCAGCGATAAGGCAACCATGCCGCCTCTGTATAGAGCCCCGTCATACTCGCTTGACCGTACCACCATGTACAGCACCCCGATCAGGGCGGCGGCTCCGATGCCATCGAGAACGCTTCGCGCGAGTGGGCTTACGTTCCGGCTGGTGAGCTTGGCGGAGGGCCATACGACAGCAAGCGCGGCCCCGATCAGCAGGCCGAACGAGCGGGTGTCGGTGCCGTAGTAAACACGGCTAGGGTCTGCCCCTGGCTCATAAAGCGCCGCCATGGCCGTAGCAGACAGGGCTGCACCGGCTGCAATGAGCGCGAACAGCTTGCCGCGCTTCGGGGCGATCCGCAGCAGCAAGGCGATCACGAAGGGCCATACCACGTAAAACTGCTCCTCCACCGCCAGCGACCACAGATGGCCGAGGGGGGAAGGCGGCCCGAAGCTTTCGAAATAGGACACTTCGTGAAAAACGAACCACCAATTGCTTACATAAAGTACCGCTGCGATTATATCGCCTTGCAGCGATGCGAGCCGGCTGCTATCTGTTACCAGCAGCCACAGCGAGACGGCGGCCAGCATGACGAACATCGCCGGCAGCAGCCTTCGCGCGCGGCGAAGGAGGAACGGCTTCATCGCGATCCGGCCGCTGCCCTTCCACTCCGCTACTAGCAGATCGGTAATCAAATAGCCGGACAGGACGAAGAAGACGCCGACGCCCAGCAGTCCTCCGGGAGCCCAAGCCGGATTCAGGTGGTAGGCGATAACGGCGAGTACCGCAATCGCCCGGAGACCGTCCAAGCCGGCCATGTAGCGGCCGCCGCCGCTCGGTTTAGGCATGGCGCAGTCCCCCTTCGCCTAGCGACGTACCGGCTTGCAAAACAAAGCGCTGCCTGCCCTCAGGTCTGTCTGTGTTGTTCCTTTTTCTCTGGATGTCCATACGCATTCTGCCCTTTCGCTCGCTGTCTCCGTACTTGCGATCGTCAAATTAGACGGGGTGGACATGCATGAAGTTACATGCGGCCGCAAAACTTTTTTTGCCGCTTTTCGGCGCGTCTGGCGGGCCCGGCGGCAGGAATGTTTTGTCTGCCTGGCCCATACATTTTTAGCAGGAAGCAATCAGGAATCCGGGCATAAGAGCGGAAGGGGGGCTTGGTTCGAAGCGCTCTCTGCGGGGCATCCGAACAGAGGCGAAAGGCCGTCATTCCAGGTTATGGAGTAACCGCTTTATCCGCGCAAAAAAAGGTGTTGACAATGGAAGCAGTCGGGCGTATTCTTATTTCCATAATTCCTACCGGAAAAATATGAATTATTAAAGGAGAGGGTAGACTTGAACAACAACTTATGGAACGCTTTACAGTCGAACTGGGTCAGCCTCGTCGTTTCCATCGTCATCATCGGCTTCCTGCATGTGCTGGCCCGCAAGCGTATCGGCTTCGGCACGCGGGTGCTGATCGGGCTCGGCCTCGGGCTCATCGCCGGGATCGTGTTCAACAGCTTCAAGCTGGATTACAAAAGCGTAAGCACGATCGGAACGATTTATGTCAATCTGATCAAAATGCTCGTCATCCCGCTTGTCTTCGTACTCGTCATCAACAGTATCGCTCAGCTGTCTAGCCTTGGTCAGTTGCGCAAAATCGGCGTTAAAACGATCGGCTGGTTTCTGCTGACGACCGGCATCGCCGCGATCATCGGCCTGCTGGTAGCCCTGGCGATGGACCCCGGGTCGGGCATTTCGGCTTCGGTGCCCAAAGATTACAAGCCGCGCGACATTCCGACGTTCTCGCAGGTCATTCTCGACCTCGTGCCGTCCAACCCGTTCAGCGACGCCGCCGGCGGCAAAGTCGTACCGGTGCTCATCTTCGCCATTTTCGTAGCGATCGCGATCATCCACGTGGGCTCGAAAAAGCCTGATGTCGTCGCACCGGTCAAAACGCTCATTCAATCGGCCACGGCCGTATTGCACCAGGTAGTCAAATATGTAATCCGGCTCACCCCGTACGGCGTCTATGCACTGATAGGCTCCATGGCGGCCAAATACGGCATTGAGACGCTCGCTCCGCTCGTGAAGCTGATCGGTACGTCGTATCTTGCCCTTCTTATTCATTTCGTGCTTGTGTTCGGCGGGCTTGTGCTGTTCGTGGCCAAGGTGAATCCGATCAAATTTTTCAAAAAAGCTTATCCGACGGTGGCCGTCGCGTTCACCACGCGAAGCAGCTATGCCACACTGCCGGTTAACCTGGAAGTCATCACGAAGCGGCTTCGCGTGTCTCCGCGCATCGCAAGCTTTGTCGCCCCGCTTGGCGCCACGATGAATTTCAACGGCTGCGGCGGCATATGGCCGGCTATCGTTGCGATTTTCGTCGCCAAAGTATACAACTTGCAGCTCGGCTTGTCCGATTATATCGTGCTGGTGCTCGTAGCCGTCATTTCGTCGATCGGAGTAGCCGGCGTACCGGGGCCTGCGACGATCTCCACAACGGTCGTCCTGACCGCGCTCGGATTGCCGCTGGAAGGCATGGGGCTCGTAATCGCCGTAGAATCCGTGATCGATATGGGACGCACGGCCGTTAATGCGACGGGTACGACTGTCACTTCGCTGCTGGTCGCCAATGCGGAAGGCGAATTCGATCGCGAGGCGTTCGACCGGGACGAGGAAGACCCGCTCGATCTTGGCGCGGCGTAACATTTCCCCGACCTTCGTTCAGGAATTCGCTCGCCCATCGTCCGATTTGCTTTTGCCCGGTTTGCGGTAGTATAGTGATAGTATCTATACAGGGGTGGAACAAATCGGATGATGGCGAGCTTTGATCTGTCGGGTTTTCGTCTGGAAGACATGGAGCAATTGTTGAATCAGTTCGAGGCGCTTGGACCGCTGCCCGGACTTCTTGCCGCATGGCTCGAATCGCTGCTTCCTTTTTTGCCGCTGGTAGCGATTTTGATCGCCAATGTGAATATATACGGATTTTTGGAAGGTTTTTTGCTATCCTGGATCGGCGTCGTTTCCGGAGCGTTTACGGTGTTCTGGATTATTCGCCGGTTTGGCGGGCGGATACGCCATTTCGTAGAGCGAAAAAGTCCGCGCTCGAAAAGGCTGATCGAGTGGCTGGAGCGGCACGGATTTATGCCGATTTTCCTGCTGTCCTGCTTTCCGTTTACGCCGTCGTTTCTGGTCAATATCGTATCCGGCATATCGAAGGTGCCGTTCCATACGTTCATTATCGCTACGCTGCTCGGCAAAGGCATCATGATTCTGATCGTTTCGTTCGCCGGGCACGACTTGTTCAACTTGTTTCAGCAGCCGTGGAAGCTCGTGCTGATCGTTTCGCTGTTCGGGATCATGGCGCTGACGGGGCGCAAGATCGAATCGAAATATTTCAAATGAATCGCCGGGCCTTCCTTACACGGGAAGGCTTTTGTTTGCTTTTCCCCCTTGTTCAGAATATGTTCAGCCCCATTTGTTACTATTAAAGCAGCTTAAGTGAAGGACATCATGGAGGAACAGAAGGGGAGGATGGAAAGATGGCAAAGGTAATGGTAGTGGACGATGCGGCGTTTATGCGTCATATGCTTAAACATATATTGGTGACCGGCGGTCATGAAGTATTGTGCGAGGCGGCGAACGGAGCGGAAGCGGTCGAGAAGTACAAGGCGTTTCGTCCGGACTTGGTCACGATGGACATCACGATGCCGGAGATGGAAGGGATCGAGGCGCTGCAGCTGATCCGCAAGTCCGATCCGGAGGCGAAGGTCATCATGTGCTCGGCAATGGGGCAGCAGCGCTTGATCGTGCAGGCGATTCAGTCCGGCGCGTCCGACTTTATCGTCAAGCCGTTCCAGACGAGCCGCGTGTTGGAGGCGGTGACGAAGGCGATGATTCCTCTGTAGGAGGATCGACCGAATGCAGCAGCTGTTACAGAACAACCTCGGGCATCCGGCCCGGGGCTCGTTGGCGTATCCGGAATAAAACGTGCGTCAAGTCGGAGCGCATTGCATTTCGCGCTTTTCCTGTTTATAGTGATAATACACGTCTATACACAAAGAAAGGCTCCGATAACGGCTGATGGAACAGCCCGATCGGCGGTAACAATCGGTATGAGCGATGAAGGAAAAAACCGGGCCGGCATTCGTCCGGGGCTCGAGGTGGACATCGTCCTGAAGCAGGACCAGCGGACGGGGAAAACGACTCGCGGCATCGTCAAAGATATACTCACCAAGTCGCCGAATCATCCCCACGGCATTAAGGTGCGTCTTGCGGACGGACAAGTCGGACGAGTGAAGGTTATCGTCTCCGGCAAGTTAGACGGGGAGTGAACGGTACACCCGGTCGCCGGAAAATCACGGACAGGAGCGGATGAAAATGAGCTTGATCAGGCCTGATGCGGCGGAATATGCCGCGCATTTTACCCCTTATATCGGGCTCGTGCCGGACGGATGTCTGCCCGATCTGCTGCGCGAGCAGGCGGAGCGAGTGAAGGAGCTGTTCGGGGCGATTCGCGAGGAGGACGGCGATTACCGGTATGCGCCGGACAAATGGACCGTCAAGGAAGTGCTCGGACATGTGATCGATACGGAATTGATCATGACCTACCGGCTGATGCGCGTAGCTCGCGGCGACCGGACGCCGCTGCCCTCGTTCGACGAGAACGACTTCGTCCGCGGCGGTGAATTCGGCCGTCTCTCGATCGCGGACCTGCTTGCGCATTTCGGTATCGTGCGCCAAGCTACGCTGACGCTAATCGAAAGCATGCCGGAGGAGGCGTGGGAGCGGGAAGGGAGCGTTGCCGGGCACCCCGTGACAGCACGCGCGCTGGCTTACATCGTCGCAGGCCACGAACGTCACCATACGCGGCTGCTGGAAGAGCGCTATGGGGCGGTAATCGCCAACGCCTAACGAACAAAAAGGCCGCTGATTTGGCGGACCGGGGTGCGTTTACGACCCGGCTTCCAGATTGGCGGCTTTTGTTTTGGTTCGCGTATAAAGTGAGGCCCATCCGGCTTCGAGCGCCTGCGACAGTCCGAGCGCGACCAGAAGACCGAGCAGCGAACCGCATACGAATACGGGAAGCGTCCAGATCGCCGGCAGCGGCGCGAAAAAAGGAATAAAAGCGACGGCAAGAATCGGTGCCGCATGAATGCGAATGAGTTGGATTAGGCAGATCGTGACGATGCAGGTCAGGACGAAAGCGACGGCGCCGGGGCTAAGCGCATGAAGCACGCTTCCAGTTGCGGAGGCGGTCACGGCTGCGGCGATCACCTTGAGAGCTTCGCTTCGATTCAGGCTGCGGCTGATGAAGAAATAGCCAAACGCGCCGAGGGTTGGGTAAAAGCACATTTTTAGAATGCCGAAATGCGACGATAGCCAGTAGGCTGCGAGCAAATAACAGATTAAGATGGTCGATTTGATCCACATAGACGTTGTTGCCCTGCTTTCTATAAAGTAAAGAAACAATTCTCAGTAAGCTCATCGTTATTGGCGGAGATAGCGCCGCAGCTTATTGTAAAGCAGGGAGGAGCTTTCGGTCAAGTGAAAAAGCGACAAACCCTGTACAAAAAATACCCTGACACCGGAGAAGCGGCCGTTCGCTTCTGGGTGCAGGGTATTTTTTTGAGAGTTGAGCTCCCTATCGGCCGGCTATCCGGCGTTATCCGACCCGCTTGAACTGGCTCGTGTATAGCTCGTAGTAGAAGCCCCGGCGTTCGAGCAGCTCCTGGTGGGTGCCGCGCTCGATAATTTCGCCGCCGTTAATGACGAGAATCTGGTCGGCTTCGCGGATTGTGCTCAGCCGGTGGGCGATAACGAAGCTGGTGCGCCCTTGCATCAACGACTTCATCGCTTCCTGGATGTGCATCTCCGTGCGCGTGTCGACGCTGCTCGTCGCTTCATCGAGAATGAGGATGGCCGGATCGGCAAGAATCGCACGCGCGATCGTGATCAGCTGCCGCTGTCCCTGGCTTAGGTTGCTGCCCTCCGCCGTCAGCATCGTATCGTAACCGCCGGGCAGCTTGCGGATGAAGGAATCGGCGTTAGCCAGCTTGGCTGCCATCTCGATTTGTTCGTCGGTTGCGTCCAGTCGGCCGTAGCGGATGTTTTCGCGGATCGTATCCGAGAACAGGTACGCATCCTGAAGCACGATGCCGAGCTGCTCGCGCAGTCCGCTCTTGTCCAGCTCGCGAATGTTGCGGCCGTCGACGGTAATCGTTCCTTTGTCGATATCGTAAAAACGCGTGAGCAGATTGACGATCGTCGTTTTGCCCGCTCCAGTCGGCCCTACAAGCGCGATCGTGTCTCCGGGCTTCGCGGTTAGCGTCACGTCCTTCAATACGGGCACGCCTTCCTTGTAGCTGAACGTGACGTCCTCGAATCGCACTTCTCCGCGTATCGGGCTGCCTGCGGCAAGCGCGGTCTGATCGTTGTCGTATTCCGTGCTGCTGTCGAGCACCTCGAATACCCGCTCCGCTCCGGCGATCGCCGACTGGATCATGTTGAACTGGTTGGCCAGATCGTTGATCGGCCGGGTGAACTGGCGCGAATAGTTCAGGAAGCTGACGACGATCCCGATCGTCGTGTAACCCCCGATTGCCATCCAGCCGCCGATCGCGGCGATAAGTGCGAAGCTGGCGTTGTTGATGACGTTGTTGACCGGGCCCATCATGCCGGACAAAATTTGCGCCTGGATGCCGACTTTTCTCAAGCTTTCGTTATGCGTCTGAAACTGTTTCAGCGCTTCCTGCTCGCGGTTGAACGACTTGACCACCTTTTGCCCGGTAACCGTTTCTTCGATATAGCCGTTCAGCTCGCCGAGGTGCTTCTGCTGAGCCGAAAAATGTTTGCGGGTCCGCTTCGCGATCGCCGCCGTCACCACCATCGTAAGCGGGATCGTGAGCAGGCTGACGATCGTGAGCCAGACACTCAAGCTGAGCATAAGGGACAGCGCGCCGACGATGGTGAGCAGGCTGTTGATGAGCTGGGTGACGCTTTGGTTCAGCGAGTTCGACACGTTCTCGATGTCGTTTGTCGTGCGGCTCATCAGCTCGCCGTGCGTGCGGCTGTCGAAAAAGCGCAGCGGCAGCTTCTGCAAATGCTCGAACATATCGCGGCGCAGCTCGCGGACGGTGCGCTGGGAAACGCCGGCCATGACGTACGCCTGAATCCAGCTCATGATGGCGCTGAGCACGTAAACGCCAAGCAGCGTAAGGCATAGCCAGACGAGCCCGTCGTAGTTCCGGGGCATAATGTACTGGTCGATCGCCCGCCCGAGCAGATATGGGCCGATTAGAGCGAAGCCGGTGCTGAGCGCGGTGAGGATAAAGACGGTGACGAGTCCGCCGCGCTGACGGCCAATATAACGCCAGAGCCGCTTCAGCGTCGGGCCGAGCTGCTTGGGGCGTACTTTCGGCATCATGCCGCGGGCGCCGGGACCGCCCCCCGTGCCCATCGGCCCGTGTCCCCCTGGACCAGGCATCGGCCGCGCATTCGATTCCGAATGCCGATTAGGCGATTCCGCCATGGCGAATTTCCTCCTTTCCAAGCTGAGATTCGTAAATGTCCTGGTATACGGCGCAGCTGCGCATCAGTTCGTCATGCTTCCCGACGGCGACGATGCGGCCCTCATCCAAAACGACGATTTTGTCGGCGTCCATAACGGACGAGATGCGCTGGGCGATGACGATCGTCGTGCTCGTTCCCATCAGCTCCTTCAGCGCTTGCTGGATGCGCGATTCCGTGCCGAGATCGACGGCGCTCGTGCTGTCATCGAGGATCAGCACGGCCGGTCGAATGAGCAGCGCCCGCGCGATCGACATTCGCTGCTTTTGGCCGCCGGACAAGTTGATGCCGCGCTGACCGATGATCGAATCGTAGCCGTCCGGCATCCGGGCGATGAATTCGTCCGCCTGTGCGGCGCGGGCTGCCTGCTCGATCTGCTCCTGCGTCGCCTCGGGCTTGCCGTAGCGGATGTTGTCCCGGATCGAGCCGCTGAACAGGATCGCCTCTTGCAGTACCATGCCGACCTGCCTGCGCAGATGATCGAGCCGGATGCCGCGAATGTCGACGCCGTCGACACGGATCGAGCCTTCGGTCACCTCGTACAGCCGCGAGATGAGATTGACAAGCGTCGATTTGCCCGAGCCGGTGGAGCCGAGTATAGCGACTGTTTCTCCAGGTTCGGCGGTAAAAGAGATGTTACGGAGCTCATACTCGCCGCGGCTTGTGTCGTACTTGAATGAAACGTCGTCGAACTCGATGCGTCCGGCGCGGATGATGTCCGATCGGGCGCCCGCCGCGTCGCGGATTTCCGGCTCGGTTTCGAGCACTTCGCGAATGCGGTCGCCCGACGCTTTGGCCCGCGAGATGGACACCATCATCATGCCGACCATCAGCAGCGAGGATAACAGCTGTGTGACATAGTTGATGAAGGCGATCAGATCGCCGAGCTCGAGGGAGCCGCTCCAGTTCAGATCCGCTCCGAACCATAGGACGGCGACGATGCTTGCGTTCATGATGAACATCATGATCGGCATGTTGACGGCAACGATGCGAGCCGCTTTGACGGCGATGTCGGTAAACTCGCCGTTCGCTTTGCCGAACCGGCTGTTCTCGTAGGCCGAGCGCACGAACGCCTTAACGACGCGGATGCCGGACAAATTTTCCTGGAGCACGGTGTTGACGCCGTCGAGCTTGTTCTGCACTTTCGAGAACAGAGGGAATGAGGCGCGGATCAGGTAATACTGGCTAATAAAAAGCACTGGCACGGCTACGACGAGAATGATCGCCAGCTTCGGGCTTAACATGAATGCCATGATGCAGCTGCCAATGGCAAGAAACGGCGAGCGCACCAATATGCGCAGCGTCATCTGCACGAGGTTCTGCATTTGCACGATGTCGTTGGTCAGCCGGGTGACGAGCGAGCCCGCTTTGAACTTGTCGAGATTGCGGAACGAGAACGTTTGAACCTTGGCGAATACGTCCTTGCGCAAATCCGCGCCGAAATGCTGGGAGGCGATCGTCGAATAGATGGAGCAGCCGATGCCGCCGATCAGCCCGATAATAGCTACGCCCAGCATGAGCAGTCCGGTCGTGCGAATATAGGCAAGGTCTCCGGCCATGACGCCGTTGTTGACGATGTTCGCCATCAGCTTCGGCTGAAGCAGGTCCATGAAAACTTCTACCAGCATCAGCAGCGGAGCGAGCAGCACCGGCAGCCAGTACGGTTTTAAATAGTTAGTCCATTTCACTCTCGGCATCGGTGCGCCCCTCCTTTGTTTGCCGGCTAATCATCTGCTCGTACTGTTTCACGTTATCGAACATGTGCAGCAGCAGTCGACGCAGCAGCATTCTCTCTTCCGGCGTGACTCCTTTCAGGGCGTATGCCTCGCTGGCGTGCAGCGCCTCGCGCACTTCATGGACGGCGGCACGGCCTTTATCCGTCAAGTAAACACGCTGTATGCGCTGGTCGTTCGGATCGGGCCGGCGTTCGACGTGGCCGTTCTTCACCATCCGGTTCAGCATGACGGTTACGGTGGCGGCCTTGACGCGCATTTTGGCGGCGAGCTCGCGCTGGCTGAGCCCGTCGTGGCGAGACAACTCGAACAAAACCGGCGGCTGGCCGGGATGAACGTCCTGGTCTTTGAGCGACAGATGGGAGTTGTAATGATGCTGCCGCATGAGGCGGGCCATCAAGGGCATCAAGTGGTGCTCGTGCGGGTGCGGTTCGATGATCGGATGCCTCCTTTACGGGGGGATGTATAGGTTAGGTCGGGTGGTCTGGGATTGGGAGTATGTGAGCGTTGCTTTCGTTTAGCCGACTAACTATATGGTAGGAGGAACGACGGCGGCTGTCAATATAAGAGGCAACAATTCAGGAAACTTTAAGCTAGGGAATAATGGCTCAGCTATGCCGTGTTTCCTGCCGAATGAAAATTGTATGGGCAAAATTGATGTTCACCCTGTCCCGGGAGTACAATAAGGAGACAGTTCATTCCAGATAGAAACAACCGGAGGTGGGCAGCATGGGCGCGTCGTATTTGCCCCAATTGGCTTCGGTGCTGGTGGCCCTGATCGCCGGCTCAGCGGTGATCGCAGTGCGTCTGAAGGCGTCTACGAAGCCGACTACGATGAGAAAAATATTAATTCCTCCGCTCGGCATGTCGACCGGATTTGCGATGTTTTTGTATCCGCCAACGCATGTGCCGTGGCTGTGGGCGCTGGCTGCTTTTGTGGCCGGAGCGCTGTTTTTTGCCTACCCGCTCATCTGGACATCCAAGTTTGAGGTACGGGACGGACACATCTATTTGGTGCGCTCCAAAGCGTTTATCTTCATTATCGTGGCGCTGCTGGCGATCCGGCTGCTGCTGCACGATGTGGTCGAGCATGTCGTCAGCATTCCGCAGACGGGGGCGCTCTTTTTCCTGCTGGCGTTCGGGATGATCCTGCCCTGGCGGCTGGTGATGGCACGCCGGTATAAGGCGACGGAAGCCGGTATGGAGCGGGGGCAAGGCGGAGCGGGAAGCGTTTAGGTTTCGCGGACGCCAAAAGGAAGGGGATTGTCAAAGAGACGGTGAACGGCAGATTGGTGCTGCCGGACGCCGTCTTTTTGCTATGGGCGTTGCTGGGCGGGCCTAACCGAAATAAACGACCGGAGCCAGCTCGTCTCCTTTCACGACACTGTCGAGTACGGCCGTGATCCGGATGTTTTCGGTCGGAAGCCGAAGCGGGGGAAAGGTGTCGCCGGGTACGCGCAGCAGCGTCGTATCGCCGTCCCAATACGTTTCGCGGATGATGTATTCATCCTCCTGCCGAATAAGCGAGATCTGGCCTGCCGACCGGAGCGGAGCCGATGTGCTGAACAGTAAGTAGTCGCCTCGCGTTACGCCCAGCGAGACGAAGCCGCTATCGCCGAGCGACAGCGCGAACAGCGCCTGCGAGTACCCGCTTAGCCGCAGATGGGGATAACTGGCCAGATCCGTCGATTCCAGATCAAGCGTAAACCATTTGCGTGTGAACCCTGTAGTCGCCACCGGAATGACTTTATTCGGAATCATCGCGGTCTCCCATATAGCCGAGTACGCCGCGCTCCCGGCAAAATAGCATTTTGGAGCGTCTCGTCTGGATGATATAGTCGATGCCCTCCTTGCGCTTCACGAGCTGCTCGGCGTGAAAATAGGCGGTCAACTGCTCTGCTATCCGGTTGGACGTCACTTGCCGGTGATGGCGCCTCAGCCGCTCTTTGGCAAACTCGGGCGTTACGCCGAACAGCGACGAGATGGCGGCGATCGCTTCAGATTCCAGTCTCGGCAGCTCGGCAGCGAGCAGCATGAAGGTAGGGATGCAAAATAAATAGGCAAAGTTGCCCGCCTTCGTCTCCTGGAACCGGATAAACGATTCGCCCATTGTAAGCTGGTTGCCCGCATGATGCAGCAAATGGCACAACTCGTGGCCGAAATCCTGCCACTGCTCCTGCCGGGACAGCCGGTTGTCGAGCACGATCGACTGCAAGCCGGCGCGATCGATGGCCCGGCTCGTGTACGGGGCGTAATGAAGCCAGATGCCGAGCCCTTCGGCGATCGCTTCGGCATCGAGCTGATGCGGCTCGCGGACACTCAAGGCGCGATACAACTGCTCGATCGATTGCTCCAGCGGCGTGCTCTGGTAAGCGTACATAAACAAATTCCCCTTTCAGAATGAGAATATATGTTCGATTTAAAGTGGAAAAGAAACGCCCGCTTTGGGGCGCGTCTGAACGAAACTATCATAGTGGCGGCAATAGGTCTGGCTTGCCAAGGGAATGAAAGAATCGGCGAAATCTACGATTCGCCCTGCTTATCGCCCGGTTTCCGCCCGGACTCCCTCGTTTTAATAATCTCCCAAATTTTACGCAGCTCATCCCTTCGTTCCTCGGGAGCTTCGAGCAGCTCCTTGAACCAGATTCCAAGCTCCGGGTCGTCCGGCTCGGAAGTAGGGGCGGAAGCATTCGGCGTTTGTCGCGGCGCGGGCATATCCTGCCCGAGCAACCGATCCACGCTGACCCCGAACAGGTCGGCAAGCTGCCGCAGCGTATCCACGGAAGGCTCGCGGTATCCGGATTCATAGCCGGCATAGGTGCTCTTGGCGATGCCGAGCCGGAGGGCTACAGCTTGCTGAGACAAGCGCATCTGTTTACGCAGCTGCATAATCGTTTCGCCTATCATCCTGCCATCCTCCGTTTCGTCCACCCCGCTCCCGCGGTTCTTCTGAAGTGTATTCCTTGGTTGAGCTCCGCTGCAACATCTCTTCATGAGTATAATCGCATATCGCGAACCTTTTTTCAAGATATTAGAAAAAAATGATTGAAAAGTACGCGAAACGCGTACATAATAGAAACAGGAACATACGTTCCTGTTCAAATCACTCGTATACCGGACGCGATAAGCGTATTTTCCAATCGGCAAAAAAGGTTGAGTTCGGTAAAGGTTAAGGCGAAACGAAACGAGACTTTCTAAACCTAAGAACAACCCGCCGATACAACACGGCAGCGTTTCATCGGAAGACTTCGATCAGAAACTTTTCCAAATAAAGAAGGGAGATGGAGAATGATGAAAACTTGGACGATCGAGCAAATCGACTATTACCGGGAGGAAGTGTGCGGACGCTGCCCGGGGAGCTTGTGGGGGGCGAAAAGCATTTGCCGGGTTCATCAGTGCTCCATCGGCCAAATCGAGCAATGTCCGCAGTGGGAAGTCGCAAATACGCGCGCGTCTCATTATAACCGTGATCCGGACAAGTCCGGGGCCAAAACGGAGCAGATGGAGCAGGTGGAGGAGGAGTTGAAGGACTACCCATGGATGGTACGGGAAATCGACCGTCTTCGCGAAACGCTGCAGCAGATCGGCACCGGACTCACCGGCGTATACGGACTCGACGGAACCATGCCGAAAGCGAAAGGCCGGCATGCCGATTCGGTGAATCGCGAAGCGCAGAGACGCGAAAAGTATTGGAGCCGTCTCGAACAGCTTGAGGCGAAAGTCCAGCGGCTCGACGCGGCCGCCGAACGTATAGGCGACAATCGCAAGCGGACCGTGCTAACCTGTCTGATGGAGGGCCAGCGGATGAACCATATCGCTCGGCACATTGGCGTATCGCGGCAGCGACTGCATGAGCTGAAGCTGGAGCTGGTCCGGTTTCTCGCCAAAGAAATGTACGGGGACGATCGAAAGGACATTTCTTAACGATAGCGATGCAGTCGGGGAAAAGCGGTTTACAAATCCGACAAAAAGGACAAGCGTGACAAAATTTGTACGAACATATGTTCCTGTTTTATAATCAAGACAGGAACACGGAGCGAACGAAAGGCAGCAGATGAACGCGGCTCCGGACAGGGACAACTGAATTGATAGGAAACGAAAGGCCGCCGCCAAGGCGGTCTTTTTGCTGCTGCTGCCGCTACAGGCAACACATCACCGGACGGGGAGGAGGAACGAGCATGAACGGAACCGGAACGAAGCTCGAGAAGGAAGAGGACGCTTGTCCTTATAAGCAGCCGGACAAATGCGTCGCCTGCATTTGGGGACGCTGGGAGGCGAGCAGGCAATTTTGCATGAGACCGGTTTGCGTGCGGGAAGAGGCCGTCGTGGATGCTAACGGTCTTGAGAGGGGGTGAGGCGTGAACAGCGAAGCAGATCGAATGGGGTTTCATTTCACGGTGGACGAGTGGCCGTGCGAATCGCCGTAACGGCAAGGGAACATGACCGTTTTGAGCCTGGATAAGGCATTGCGGTCTTATTGTCGTCCGGGCACGAACAAAGAAGAACATCGAGGTGAACCATGCGCGAAGTCATCAAAAACAAGCTCGTAAGCGAGCTGCCCGACTTGTCGGGACGCTGTTATGACATCGGGGAGCCAGCAGCTGCGACTACGAAGCCTTATGCGACCGTAAGGCTTGCCAAGCAGTCGAGCGAATCCGCGTGGACCGGCCAAAAGAACCGCTATGAAGTGGCGCTTTACGGCGAACCCGATGCGGCCGCCGACCTGGATCTCTGGGCCGATCAAGCGGTTCAAGCGCTGCACGGCGTAAGGCTGGCGAGCGGTGGAACTCAGCCGGACTTTACATGCCGGTACGAGGGAACAGAGGCTCCCGAACAGATGGACGCTGCGCTCCAGGCGCTCGTTCGTATTTTGACCTTTTCCGTGATGGCTGTTGGCGCCGAGGAGGTTCCGTCTTCCGGCAGTCCGCTGGACCCGGTATGCAGCTGGACGGCTGGCAAAACTGGCCCCGAGTGGCACGTATATCGGCAAAGCTGGCCGCAGCATTATGCGGTTCCCGCCGTCCTGTGGCGATTCGAGCAGATGGAAGCGGCGAATGTTAATGCGGCAACGGCAGATCTGCACCATAAAGCCGTGGGTCACGTCATCGGCCGAACCTTGCAAGAACAAGAAGCCATGGTCCGCACGTTGTCCGCCGATCTCGCCGGAACAACCAAGCTGCAACTGGACACGGTCGCGCGAACATACATCGCCTCTGGCGAAGTAACGGCCGACTTCACGGCAGACGCTCTGACGAAAGGTCAGCTATCCGTCACATTCCGCCAAAAGTTAGCCAAATCGGCAGACGAAGCGCCGCTGATCGGACAAGTGCATGCAGATGGCGGTTTCGGCTAGTCCGAGCCGCCGTTTCCCTATACAAAGGAGGTAGATCACACGATGGCAAGCAAAAAAGAAGTGCCCCAGCAGCCGGCCGGAAGCCCGGACCCCGTTGTCCGCGCCGCATCCTACACGCGGGATGAGCTGCTCCTGAACGCCGAAGCGTTATTCGAGGTCAAACCGGAGGTTGTGACGGGCGCGCTGTTCGGCAGCGTCCAGGAAACGTACACGATCCAAGAAACAGAGCGGTTGATCCGCCAATTCCAAACAAGGAAGGTGCTGTCGTAATGGCTGGAGGAACTTGGAGTAAAACGGAAATGCCCGTACTGCCGGGTATGTATATGAATTTTCAGGCGGCGGCGCTTGCAGCCGTTCAGCCCGGGGCAAGAGGCGTCGTGGCGCTGCCGGTAAAAGCCCATTGGGGACCGGTAGGCCAATTTGTAGAAATTACGAGCTTGTCGGCTGCTGACGCGGCCTATACAAGCGACGAGACGGCTGGCGCGACGGCGTATTCTTCGCTGAAGCTCGCCCTGCTGGGCGGAGCCAAGACGGTGCTGGCTTACCGCTTGGCGGACGCCGATGCGGCCAAAGCGACCTGCACCTTGCAGGATACGACAGCAACGCCGGTTTCCGTTATGAAGCTGGAAGCGAAATACCCGGGAGCCCGCGGCAACAAGTTCAAAGTTACGGTTCAGCCGAACCCGGTTGATGCGGCCAAGAAGGACATCCGTCTGCTCGAAGGCACGACGCTGCTGAAAACTTTTACGTTTGACGGGGGCTCGATCCAGGCGGCGGTTGATGCGATCAATGCGGATTCGGCCAACAAATGGGTAGCGGCGACCAAACTTGCCGAGGGCAGCGGTGCGCTCAAAGACGGTAGCGGCTATCCTCTCGCCGGAGGCAATTCCGGTATCGACGGCATTGTGGCCGCAGATTACACGAATGCGCTGTCGGCATGCGAAACGCAGCAATTCAACCTGTTCGCGCTTGACGGTCTGTCCGATGCAGCCATCCAAACGAGCGTGGTCTCCTGGGTCAGCCGGGTACGCTCGGAGGGCAAAACAATCATCGCCGTGCTTGGCGGCTCTTCTGCCGACGATACGTCGGCATCCGCCGTCAGCGCCGCGACTGCTCGCAGCGCTGCGTACAATCACGAGGGTGTTGTCAATGTCGGCACGGGCGCAGTACTGAACGGCGTCGCCTACAGCTCGGCTCAGATGTCCGCGTTCGTTGCCGGTTTGATCGCCGGACAAAAGCTGAGCGAGTCGACGACCTATGCGCCTACCCCGTTCGAAGACGTTACCCGCCGCTGGACCCGTGGCGAGCAAGAGCAGGCGGCAGCAGGAGGCGTATTCCTTCTCGTGCACGACGGTAAAAGGGTCAAGGCGCTTCGGGGCGTCAATTCGCTAACGAGCTTGCATCAGGGGCAAAACAACGCTTGGAAAAAAATCCGCACGATCCGCGTCATGGACGCCATCCAGGCGGACCTGATCGCATCCGCCGAGAACGGCTATATCGGCAAAGTGAACAATACCGCCGAAGGACGCCTCTCCTTGATCGGAGCGGCCAAGCAGTACATGCAGTCGCTTGCGCAGTCCGGCGTTATTGAGACCGAAGGCTGGGATGTGTACCTCGATCCGCAATATTACGGTCCGTCCGCCGTCTACACGCCGGAGCCGGATCAAGTGTATCTGAACTGGGAAGCGCGTCTGACGGACGCGATGGAACAAATTTTCGGCACGTTTATCGTGCTCTAGGGGGAACTTGAGCGATGGATGCAAACCGCGTATTTATGGGCACTTATGGAAAGATCTTTATTGACGGCAACTGGCAGAGCAACTTCAATCATCTGGAAGCGAATGTGGAAATCCAGAAGAAAGAGCTCAACCTCGCCGGCGACCCGTGGGTCCGCCACAAAAAAGGCCCGATGAAAGGAACCGGCACGATCAGCGGCTTCAAAGTAACGAGCGATATGATCGCCCGCGGCTTTGACAAATTCGAGCTGATCAGCAAGCTGGAGGACCCCGAGGCGTTTGGCTTCGAGACGATTACGCTCAAAAACGTCATGCTGGACAAGCTGCAACTGGCCAACTGGACGGCCGGCGAAGAAGTGAAGGAAGAAGTATCCTTCACGTTCGAGGAATACACGCTTAACGACCGCGTAGCGGCGATTTAACCATATCTTACGATTTACGGGAGGAATACGACGATGATGGACGACCAAATTTTGCAAAAACTGCTCGAAGCCGACCGGCTTCCGGAAAAAACCGTCACCCTGGCGCGCCTCGGCATCCCGGTCAAGCTTCGCGGCCTGACCGGCAAGCAGGTGTACACGCTGCGCGAAAGATGCACCGAACGTTCCGATCGCCGCGGGCAAAAGTCCGAGCGTCTGGACGAAGAGCAGTTTAACGTCGCCCTCATCGCCGCAGCCACCGTCTCCCCGAACTGGGGGGACTCCCGGCTGCTGGCGAAATACGAGGCGAGCGGCGGCGAGGAAGTGATCAAGCGGATCCTGCTCGCAGGCGAGCTGTCCGCTCTCGGCGACGAAGTGCTTGACCTGAGCGGCTTCAACACGACGCTCGACGAAGTAAAAAACTAATCGACTCCGGGGGGCTGGCGGGTATGCTGCACATCCTATGGGTGCGGCACCACTTGCGCCCCGGAGCGTTCTGGCAACTGCCGCGCGGCGAGCAGCTGTTTTTGCTGGCGAGTATGGAGCTTGAGCTGGAGGCGGAGGATCGCATGCTGCAACAGCAAATGCCAAAGGCGGGAAGGCGGTGAGGGCGGATGGCCGAACTGGCAGCTCTGGATAGTATGGACCGCTTGAAGCGATCGCATGATCGCTTAAGAGAGTCGGTTGATCGCACGATCGTAGCGTTTTATCGAATCGAGCAGTATGCTCAGCGGGTAGCCAGTGCGTTTGAACGAATGGCAAATATGAAGCCGGCTTCACAGCCAAGAACGAGCGGCGGCTCGATCAGCAAATCGGTCGTAGCTGTAGCCGTATCTGTGAACAATGTCGCCGTAACGGTCCAGGAAGCGCCGCAGAAAAAAGGCATACTGGACCATTTGAAGACATTTGCCGAAATCGTGAAAACGTTGGCGGAAGGCTTCAATCAATTTACGGAAGGCGTTAAAAACATAGTTGAAACAGTTTTGAAATTGATTGAGATTCCGAAAAACTTTACTAAAGCTATTGATGAATTGAAAGAATCATTAATGAAGCTAGCGGAAGTACCAGCGAAGTTTGCGGAGTCGATAGGCAAGTTTGCCGAGATCCCGGCGAAGTTTGCTGAGTCACTAGGGAAGCTGGCGGAGGTGCCAGCGAAGTTTGCGGAGTCGATAGGCAAGTTTGCCGAGATCCCGGCGAAGTTTGCAGAGTCACTAGGGAAGCTGGCGGAGGTGCCAGCGAAGTTCGCGGAGTCGATAGGCAAGTTTGCCGAGATCCCGGCGAAGTTTGCAGAGTCGCTAGGGAAGCTGGCGGAGGTGCCGGCGAAGTTCGCGGAATCGATAGGCAAGTTTGCCGAGATCCCGGCGAAGTTTGCAGAGTCACTAGGGAAGCTGGCGGAGGTGCCGGCAAAGTTCGCGGAGTCGATAGGCAAGTTTGCTGAGATCCCAGCGAAGTTTGCAGAGTCGCTAGGGAAGCTGGCGGAGGTGCCAGCAAAGTTCGCGGAGTCGATAGGCAAGTTTGCCGAGATCCCAGCGAAGTTTGCAGAGTCGCTAGGGAAGCTGGCGGAGGTGCCAGCGAAGTTCGCGGAGTCGATAGGCAAGTTTGCTGAGATCCCAGCGAAGTTTGCAGACTCGCTAGGGAAGCTGGCGGAGGTGCCAGCAAAGTTCGCGGAGTCGATAGGCAAGTTTGCCGAGATCCCGGCGAAGTTTGCAGAGTCGCTAGGGAAGCTGGCGGAGGTGCCAGCGAAGTTCGCGGAGTCGCTAGGGAAGCTGGCGGAGATCCCAGCGAAGTTTGCGGAGTCACTAGGGAAGCTAGCGGAGGTACCAGCAAAGTTCGCGGAGTCGATAGGCAAATTTGCCGAGCTGCCTGCCAAATTTGCAGAGTCTCTAGGTCAACTTGCCGATATTCCAGCGAAGTTTGCCGGATCGTTAGGCCAACTGGCGGAAGTGCCCGCGAAGTTTTCCGCATCGATCGGCACCTTTGCCGAGCTCCCAAGCAAATTCTCGAAATCGTTGAAGGAACTGGCCGACGTTCCAGCGGCATTTGCCAAGTCGATCGGGTCTTTTGCGGAACTGCCCGAGAAATTTGCCAAGTCGCTAGGTTCTTTTGCCGATATACCAGAACGGTTTGCCAAGTCGATCGGCTCATTTGCTGAAATTCCGGAGAAGTTTGGGAAGTCGATTGACTCGTTC
This sequence comes from Paenibacillus ginsengarvi, assembly GCF_003626695.1. Taxonomy (GTDB): domain Bacteria; phylum Bacillota; class Bacilli; order Paenibacillales; family NBRC-103111; genus Paenibacillus_AB; species Paenibacillus_AB ginsengarvi. Next base: position 224,481 of record NZ_RBAH01000003.1, on the reverse strand, counting down.
TCCAAATCAATCGATACACTAGCTGCCGCGCTAAAAAACATACTTGGCTTATTTGGTCGTGGTGGGGGCGGCGCAGCAAATGGATCTGGTCCTGGACAAATTGCGGTGTCGGAAGACTACAATGCCGATCGGGATGGTAAGAAGAGTTCTCGTAAAGGGAGTAAGGGGAGAGTTAAGGTTGGCAGAACACCTAGAGTGACAAGCGGCATCACGCAAGGTATTCCCGCAAATCTTGGAAATTTTGGGGACGACTTTGTCAAGGAGGCAAAGCCCGCGAGCAAATTCTCCTTGAAAAACGCGGCAAAGGGTGCAGGTAAACTCTTGAAAGCGGGTGCCAAAATGGCGGCGCCTCTAAGACTTGCATCGGGCGCGCTGGAAATCGCCACTGCGGACAATAAAGCGCAGGCGGCAACCGCAGTTGCGTTCGGGGCGGGTGGCGCGGCAATCGGAGCGGCTCTTGGCAGCGCGATCTTGCCTGGAATCGGTACGGCTGCCGGCGGAGTGATCGGCGGTATGCTCGGCGATAAGCTTGGCAATTGGCTGGGCGGTAAGTTGTTCGGTTCCAAAACCGAAGCAGTAGGAACAAAAGCGGAAATCCCTATGCAGGCGATGCCTTCAACAATCGAACCGGCTGCCAAAGATGATCCACATTCGTCAGGAAAAGGAAAGAAACGAAAAACAAATGCGAGAGGCGGCGCTCCTGCGCAGGCGGCGTATGGTTATAATGCTGCTGTTCCAAGCGAACCAATCTACAACATTAATATAGAGGGCGTCCAGGTCGTGATGCCTAAGGAAGAGATTGACGAAGAAGGCTTGGCCAGACGTATTGGCTGGGAAATCGTCAGTAAAATCAAAGCATCTATGGACAATCAGGTGGTGGCGAAATGAGCACGGTTTTTACCGATCTGATGAAGCCAATCGATATCACACTCGAGGACGCGGCAGGTCAGAAGCTATGGTTCCCTGTTAATCCGTCCGAGATCAACATCCGCCGGGATCGCAGCCTCGAGACGTTTCAAATTATTAACCTGGGCGAAGTCGATTTTCCGTACGGGGAGAAAATAAAAGAAATTTCGTTCTCCTCCTTTTTTCCCGCTGAATCGGACCCCAGCTACTGCCGCTACGAGACGATTCCCGATCCGCAGCAGACGATGAACCTGATCAACACATGGATGTCCGACCGACAGCCGCTTCGTCTTATGATAACGCCTACGGAAGTGAATGTGCTTGTAATCATTTCCTCCCATAATAGTTCGTTTAGAGCAAATGAACCTGGAGATGTGTATTTCGATCTGACGTTTCGCACGTGGAGAGAGTACCGGATACGTACAATTGAAGAATTGTCGGGAGGCGGAACCGCAACTGAGGCGCGGCCCGACTTGAAGCCCGTCCCCAAAACCTATACGGTGCAATCCGGTGACTCACTGTGGGCTATCGCCAAATTGAATTTAGGCTCCGGCAGCCGCTGGAGGGATATTTATGAGATGAACACATCTGTCATCGGGCCGAATCCGGACCGGATCTTGTCGGGACAGGAGCTGGTGATGCCATCATGAGCAGCGAAGCGTATCGTTCTTACGAAGTGGTGCTGGATCGGCGCTATTTGCTCGGGGATCTTGTTGAGGGCATCTCGCTTGAGGAGTCGCTTGACGAAATCGCGTATCGAGCAACCGTCAACCTGCTCGTCTCGGACGACTTTCCCGGAATGGGTCCTGGACAAGAGATACGTGTGTCCGGTATTCCGTATGGGGGCACGGATATGGTGTACCTGCTTCATCCCGGCGTCGTTTGGGAGTGCGAGAATAGCTATCATGGGACCGACCGGCTTACAGTTACGATCTACGACCGGACTATTTACTTGTCGAAGTCGGAAGACGAATATTTATTTCCAGCCGGTCAGACTGCTTCGCAGCGGCTGCAGAAATATGCTGCCGATTGGGGAATAGAGCTGTATCAAATTCCAGATACGGTTCAAACGCTTAGCAAAAAAGTATACCGGACGCAATCGATCTATGCGATGCTTTCGTCCGATCTGAAGGAGACGGCTCGTAAGGGAGGCTCTTTGTATCGGCCGCGCATGACGCCGAACGGACTGGAGCTGTTTCGCATCGGCAGCAACGAAACCGTGTGGGTGCTCGACCCAAGCGGCAATATCGATTCGATTACGCAGCGCCGAACGCTGGAAGGAACTATTACGAGAGTCAAAGTGCTCGGCAAGGAAGACAACCCCGAAGCAGCGACGGATGTACTGGCCGTAGAATCCAAAGATACCGAGCTTTACGGCACTTTGCAGAAAGTGGTCATGGACAGCGATATTATGACCGTAAGCGAAGCAGTGACTGCGGCTAAAGGCTATTTGGCAGGCATACAGGAAACGTTCAGCGTATCGGCGATCGACGTGAATACGATTCGCGCCGGAGATCGCGTCCATTTGGCGAGAAGCGGGATGGATTTGATCGTTACGTCCGTCCGTCACGAGCTCGGACGTCTAGGGAAGATGACACTGGAGCTGGCTTCGTTCGATTATGTCAAAAGGAGGTATTTCATGGATGGACCCGTATAAAAAGCTGGCAGCCGTACTGGAAAACCGGATGGCCGGCCATGCGTCGACCGCCCTATCGGGCGTTCCCTCCGAATTGGGCACGATGACGGGAAGCGGGCTCAAGCTCGATTCGTTCAAACATGAGATTCAGGACTTCTGGGTCGCCGATTGGAGCATCAAGCTGAAGCTTCCCGCATTTTCTCTATCCGGCCGGGTAAATGGGCTGCGGGACGGTGACGGCGAAGAGGTATCGGGTACAGGCGCTTTTCAGTTCGACGAGGCGGACATCGAAGAGGTGCAACTGATGCTCAAGGACAGCCTGAAGCCCGGCGATAGAGTGCTCGCGGTTCCAGTGTCAGGAGGCTCCGAAGCGGTCGTCCTTTGTAAGGTGGTGCGCTAATATGCCAAATCTGTTTCCAACAAGCGGCGGAGAGTCTTCTTCGGTGCCTGGCATTCATACGGATGGAACGGCAAGGAGCGGTGTGAAGTTCGGCCGCAGTTGGCGCTTCGATTATGCTAAAGGTGATTTCGTCACGACCCCAACCGGGAAAATAGCGGACTGCATCGATGCGGAAGCATGGCTGGAGTGGTGCAAAAAAACAATTCGTACCGAGCGATATACTTACCTCGCGTACTCCAGGAGCTACGGGCAAGAATACGATGAGCTCATTCCACGCGGCTTGTCCCGCCGGGCGATCGAGTCGGAGATTGTACGGATGACGACGGAGGCATTAAAGACCGACCCGCGTACGGACAGCGTAGGCCCGTTCTCGTTCGAATGGGATGGCGAGCGCTGCCTGTTCCAATGCGAGCTAACGAACGTGCGCCAGCAAAAATCCAGGATTGACGGAAGTGTGGTGACAAGCTGATGGCGGCTTTGCCGAATTATTTGCAGGACCAAACGGAAGAAACGATACGCCAGCGCATGCTGGACAGCTTGCCCTCCGATCTGGATAAATCGGAGGGTTCTTTTATATGGGACGCGGTAGCCCCGACCGCTATCGAGCTTGCCCAAGCAGCGATTTGGGCGCAGGAAGTGCTGCGCAGAGGGTTTGCCGGAACTGCGTTCGGGCCGTATTTGGATATGCGCTGCGAGGAGCATGGGCTTACCCGGCGGGTGGCGGTGAAGGCCGAAGGGCAGGTGCATTTTACGGGTCAAGCAGGTACGGTGATTCCTGCGGGGACACGAGTAGCCACGCCGGCTGATCGGGTGACAGGCACCTCATCTGTAGAATTTGTAACGAAGCAGGAGGTTACGCTGGGCGAAACGGGTACAACTGCGGTTCGCGCTTTAGCGGTTGTCGCTGGCATATCCGGCAATGTAACGGCGGGTGCAGTTAGCATTATGGTTTCACCAATTCCGGGAGTAACGAGTGTCAGCAATATAACGGCGATGGAAGGCGGTATCGATACGGAGAATGACCCCTCCCTTTTAGCCAGATACCTTCAAAAAGTACGGAGCCCTTCAGCCGGAGGCAATAAAGCCGATTACGTAAATTGGGCGCTGGAAGTGCCCGGAGTCGGAGGCGTGTCCGTCGTTCCGGTTCGGGACGGCCCAGGAACGGTAAGCGTGGCTATTATCGGTAGCAACAATGAACCGGCCGACAAGTCTTTGGTAGAGGAAGTTCAGGAGTATATAGCACCGCCCTGGAAGATTAGGATCGAAGCCGAAGCGATGACTCTAAGCGGTCATGGGGTAACGATCGATCACGGAGAAGGGGACGACTCCGGCAGCAGTGTGAAAATGGACTATAGCTTGTCGGGAGCAGGTGAAGTGAGACAGGCACTGCATACGCTTTTGCCGCAGCCGGGAATATGGCAAGCCACCTCTTCGATCAAATTAAGCGATTCGTCTGGAACCAGTAACCTGCTTCAATTCGGAGTTTGGAACGTGAATATGAACGAATGGGTGAAAACAACGCCGAGCGGTGGCACAAATGCGCTCCGGACGCTCCAAGCGGACGATTTTTCCGTACTGTTTACCGGAGTAACCCAGAACTTTTATTGGAATGGTCAAGATCAGTTGGAGCTTCGCCTAACTCGCTTGCAGTCGGATACCTCGACTACGGTGTGGATTGATTTTTGCGATATCGTATCAACGTTCTCCACCAATTCCGGCGAAGGCAAAGCCCCGGTCGGAGCCCGGGTCACCATAGAGTCGGCAACTGCCGTGCTTGTAAACATATCTGCGGCGTTATCCATCGCAACCGGATATAACACTGACAGTGTCAAGGCCGCCGTCGTACAAAATATAGCTGAATACATCCGCTCGCTCGCGTTCTCTGACGACAACGACGTACGCAGCGTGCGAGTCGGTCAAGCCATTCTGGATACAACCGGCGTGCTCGACTACTCGAACTTGCTCGTGAATGGCGGGCCCGGCAATATAACGGTTGGAACGCAGGAAGTCGCTGTGCTTGGGACGGTGTCGTTCACATGAGCTCTTCCCCGATTACGAGCATACGCGGTCAACGAATGGCCGCTTATTTACCAGGCTACTATGAGACGTCCAGGGTCATTAGATCCCTTATGCAAGTGGAAGGGACCGAGGTTGACAAGCTTCGTGAGACGCTCAGCGGAGCGCTGGATCAATTTTTCGCTCGGTCGGCTACTTGGAGTTTGGATGCTTGGGAAAGCGAGCTCGGATTACCGCCCGCTCCCGAACAACCGGTTTCCGAGCGGCAGGACCGGATCGTATCCCGGATACGCGGAGTCGGAACGGCTACGATCCGGGTGGTGAAAGAAGTAGCGGAAAGCTACGAGCTGGGCGCGGTCGACATTATGGAGGATACGGCGGCTTATACGATCTGGGTTCGATTCGTCGATACGATCGGAGCCCCGCCGAATTTGGAAGATCTGAAGGATGCCGTCCGGGCTGTTCTCCCGGCTCATTTGCAAGTGGAGTATGCATTCAAGTATTTACTGGTCGGACAGCTTCATCAAACGATGACAATCGCAGAGATGCAAACCCGCCGAATGACGGATTTTGCTCCTTTTATTCCGAACTAGGAGGCTGATTTTCTTGTCGAGCACGACACCTAATCTCGGCTTGCATAAATACAATCCCGCTACTGACGGGAATTTGACCTTCAATATCGATACAGCACTCAATACCCCTTTCGACATCATTGATGAGAAGATCGGCAGTGAAATTGTAGCTGCTGCAGCAAAACCTATCACCATCCCGCAAGGTGTCAGCATCGTTCACTCAGATCGCAAATCTCGGTTCAAGGATATGAAGATTACCGGGCGGACGCTGGTTAATTTGCTCGGGCGGGATGGGAATTTTGAGAACGGAATGAACTGGAGTAAGTGGAAGGTAGATGCTGTAACCAGCGCCATAAACCCTGTAACCGGGATAAATCGTTGCAATGTCACCTTGCTGGATACGGCAGGGAATATAAATAAATATGGCCTAACTTTTTCAGCAGGAAAATACTATATCGCGCTTGCCGCCATGAAGAATTATACAACGGCAACAGGCCCGCGGATTGCTCTCGCCTATGTAAATGGCACAGTTGTAAACTCTCCCCATGTAACTGAAACTCAATATTTCCAGACGGTTTACGCTAAGGCTGCTATTACCGAGACAAGCACCAATGTTGGTATAGAGCTGCAGATGGGAGGGGCGTCGGGACAATCAGCCTTCGTTGACTCGGTTAGAATATACGAAATCACCCAAGCCGAGTACAACGCGCTGAACACCATGACTGCCGAACAAGTAGCTGCCAAGTATCCATATATCGATGACATGAAACATGTCAATGCAGTTTATGTTCAGAATCCGGGGAGGAATTTGGTGCCGCCTTTTTCGGAGTGGACCTCGGTGCACTCAAATGCGAACATAACTGATCCTTACAAACTAGTAATAACTTCACCTGATGTTGTATGGCATACGTCGTTTGTGCAAATACAGGTTGTCCCGAACACGACATATACGCTAAGTATAAGCGGGAACGCAGTCTATGCTGTCGGTGATGAAGTTAGCAACATCACTTATAAAAACTTTGATGCCAGTCCTACGCCGTTCTCATTCGTCACAAAAGGGACGTCTAAAATAGTCCAGATCTCGGTATCGAATGGGGCGGTAGTCGGTACGTTTACAGCGTCTAATCCATTGCTGAACGTCGGCCCCACATCTCTACCGTTTGAACCACAGCAGCCTTCTTATATGTATTTGCCTGATAGTAATTTGCGTTCGAATGTGGACGGTAGCGTAACGGATAAGATTTATATGGATGGCTATGGCAAACCGAGAGCAATTAGAAGGTTTCGCGAAATGGTATTGGATGGGTCATTATCGTGGGTTTTTGATGTTGATTTCACCGGGTACAAGACAGTAAAAGCAAATATCCAACTCGACCACTCGCCTTTACATCGAGTTGCGATTAAGTACGATGGCAAAGTACTGAAGAACTCGTCAGCAGGGGATGCTGCTGATTGTATCGATACGACCACTACAAATGGTAATATTTATATCTCCATCGCCGACGCTGATTCAGGTTGGGGACAAGATTACTCACCGACATCAGACGAGATTAAGGCGTATTTCAACGGCTGGAGAATTTCCTCAAATAACACTGCTTCACCAGCGCCGTATACCGGAGCAGGAAACAAGTTTTGGTATGGATTAGGAGCAATACCAGAAGGCCCGACATGGTATACATCTTCCAATGATATTAATGGGGTTGTAAACAATCAGGCTAACGGCCCGAGCCGATATAAACTCATGTATCAACTCCTACAAAGCGTTGACGAACCTATTAGCTACGAAGGTGAATTGATGCTGCATAATGGTGTTAACCAGATTGAGATGGGGACGGGAGTTGTTGTGCGGGAAAAGGCGAACGTTTATTACAACGGCATACAAAAAGCGTACTATATCAATAACAAGGATATGGGCGCATCTGCGTTGAGGAATAGAACAGACCATGTTCTCACAATTTTCAAAGACACCTTAGTAGATACCGCATCTTGGGAGTTAAACAGGAACTTAGGAGCCAATACCCTTCAAGCCTATATGCCACGTGTTGAAAAGTTCAGTTCTTCGTCTGCATACAGCGTCACTTATATTGCTCTCGATACGTACAAGTTCGGCATTGCTCCACTGACGATAACCGGAGTTGTGACACCGAACATGAAAGAAGCGGTGGATGATGCTGTTCATGTGATTAGCGAGCTTCGCCGGGATGTTTCCGTATTACAGACGATAAATACCCAGAAACAGCAGCCGCAACAGATTGCGCCGGCCCTTTTGAATGAGTGGACAAATAAGGGTAATGATTACCCGCCGATTGGCTACGCAAAAAATGACAACGACGAAACCGAAATTTTTGGAGACATTGCAGGGGGAGCTACAGCACAAGGAACAACTATAATGTATTTGCCTAGTAAGTATCGGCCTAAAAGGACGTTACTTTTTGACGTTAGCTCGTACAACGGTACGACTTGGACTACTGGCACCCTAATTATTGGTACAGATGGTCGAGTTTTTGTTGACCGAGGAATAAACTCAGAACACTTATTATTTAGAAATATTAAATTTAGAGCTGAATAGTAATCAGGAGGGTCTGCATGAAAGAAGCAATCAAGGTCGACTTAAATGGCTACTATATCGAACCGGAACTGGTCCCGTTGAGCGAATATGACGTAACACCAATTTTCAAGCAACCTGCATTGGAAGAAGAGCGCTTAGTAAAACTCGACCTAGTTCCAATAGGCTACCGTGTAGCCATTCCAGTCCCTCCAGGTCTGTTCAAGCCACGCTTCGATCTGGAGACGTGGGCATCGTACAGCGCATCAAAAGAGTATCAGCGAGATGAGTATGGCCAACTAATGCTGGACGGTAATGACCAGCCGATTCCTTTACCACACCCGGATGTGCAGTTCTGGACAGAAGGACTGACGCAGGAGGAGATTGAAGCGCTCCGGAATATCCCACAACCGGAAACGGATGCACAAAAAATTGCACGGCTGGAGCAGGATAAAGCTGCACTCGAACAGCGCCTTCAAGCAGCCGAAGGCGCTATTTTATTTCTGCTGGACAAAGATTGAAGGAGTGATACACATGTACAACTTCCTGCTTGGTATGTGGAAGCTAAAAAGAATCGACGAAGAGAAACTTCTCGGCTATGCTGCGAAATCGATTATTTCTGCGTCTGAGGCGGCAGCCATTCTCGCTCAACCCCAACATTCGTAAGTCCCGGGCCTTCGGGGTTTTCTTCAATAAAACGAAAGTTTTTCTTACTATGCCTAAGCTAAAGGAGAGCTTCTTATGGGTGATCAAGGAATGAACATGCTTTCCGATATCGCAGTCAAGGTCGGGAAGCTGGAGGCGTTGCAGGAGACGAATGCCCGGGCCATTCACGACATGGCTACCGGACTGAATCGTCTCATAAATAAGCTTGATCAGTCGGACGACATTGCGCGGGAAGCCGATCTTCGTGCGAAAACGGCGCACCAGCGCATTGACGAAGTGAAGATGGACTCCGATAAAAAGTGGTCCGGGGTTCAGGGAGATATCGAGTGGCTTTGGCGTACTGTTCTTGCAGCGGTCATTACCGGAGCTGTCAGCGGAGCAGCCGCCTTTGTTTGGAGCCAATTCAAATAAAGAAGGCGAGGATGCGTATGCAATCGCAGCTGTTCACCTGGCAGGCGCTGCTCAGCATCGGCGGCGCCTCGTTGCTTACCTTCTACATCGTGCAGTATACGAAGGCTCTGCTTGACAAGTTGCTGCCCAGAAGGCGTATACCGACCGATCTGTACGCAGTTGCTGTGGCGTGGTGCATACTGCTCGCGGCTCAATTGGCAACGGGTACGAGTGTCGATTGGCGCACTTGCTTTCTCGCGTTTGCCAATGCTTTTCTTGTCGCCGCTGCGGCAGGACAGATTCAAGCGAAATCGCTGCATCCGCCAGGAGGGAAGGACACATGACCAGCGTAACCAAAGGCTTTGACTGCGCAACACCGTTAAACGCATCACTCGCAGCCGCCTTCAAGGAGCAGGGCTTCGACTTTGTATGCCGTTATCTTGTGCCGCAGGGCTGGAAGCGGCTGACTCGGGAAGAGGCGGAGGCTATCAGCGAGGCTGGCTTGAGTCTCGTTTCCGTATACGAAACGACGGCCGACCGGGCGCTTGGGGGGCGGGAAGCGGGGCTTCGCGACGGAGTAATTGCGGCGCGAACGGCGCAAGCGATCGGCCAACCGGAAGGTAGCGCAATTTATTTCGCTGTCGATTTTGATGCGACGGCGGCGCAAATGCCCACGATCATCGAATATATCCGTGCTGCCGGGGAGGCATCGCCCGCTTATGTGACAGGCGTATATGGCTCCAGCGCGGTCATTGAAGCGGTGCGTGCCGCCGGGGCCTGCTCGCGCTTCTGGCAAACGTACGCCTGGAGCCGGGGACACAAAGCGGACGGAATCCATCTATACCAGCACCGAAACGATATTCAAGTTAACGGCATCGGTATCGATCTGGACGAATCTTATGGAGACGAAGGATGGTGGAGCACTTTGAATTACAGGCTCAAGGCGGAGGATGTGAATGAGATTATCGAGCGTTTTTTGGCGCACGAGTTCGGTAAAGCCTCCGGGGCGGATAAATTGCGGCGCAACGAGCTGGCAAACGAGCTGCGAAGAGCGTCCGGCCAGCCATTGCACATGTATGTTCCGGAGCACACGGAATAGCATATGGGCTAGACAGTTTACAGATTGGACAAAAAGGACAATCATGATGAAATTACAAGAACGTGCGTTCTTGTTTTATAATCAGGACAGGAATAACTTCATTAAGAGCAAAACAGACGGCCGCTCGCCAAGGGCGGTCTTTTTGTCGCTCCTGTCATCTCATGCAGTACATCACGGACAGGAGGAAAAGTAGAGCATGGGTGTGACTGGAGTGAGATCGAGAAGGAAACGGAAGCCAGGCTGCAAGCAGCCGGATAGATGCGTCTCCTGTATTTGGGGACGATGGGAGGCGAACAGGCAATTTTGCATGAGGCCGGTTTGCGTTCGGGAAGAGGCCGCTAGGATGGTAACGGCTTTGAAAGGAGGTGGTGGCTGAACGCGAGGTAGTGAACACGGTGATCGAAGTGTTTACCTCGATGCGCAGCATGCAAGTGTTTACATCGTTTAGGTGGTGATAAGGTGCAAGTCACATTTAACGACGTGCGAAACGGCGTTGTTCGTGCGCTGGAAGAGGAGTTCCCCAACATCGCAGTTTCCAGCGAGGAGATCAATCCATTGCCCGATCCGCCTCGTTTTTTTGTACGGCTGCTGGAGCCGACGCACACGAAGGAGCTTGGTCAGCGCTACCGGCGCGAGCATCCAATCGTTGTCCAGTATTTTGCAGTTGGCGGGGACAATGCCGACATGTACGACATGGCCGAGCAGCTTACTGGCGTGCTCAAGCAAATCACGCTAGGCGACTATAAGAAAACAGGCAGAGCTATGCGTGTTCAAATTATTGACGATGTCCTGCATTTTTACGTAACCTACAGCTTTATCGTGTGGGAGCCATCACCGGATGTGCCGACCATGCAGACGCTCAATCAGGAGGGAAATGTGATTGAAACGTAAAGGCGAACAAGAATCCGTCCAACCGGATGTACCCCAGACTCCGAGCGCCCGCTATACCAAAGAGCAATTTCTGAAATCCCGACATCGATCGGGCAGGGAGAAGGATATTCTGTCCGCTGTGCTTGACGATGGAACGACCTGCACGATAGCTGAGACTGAAGCGGCTATGCAGGCATTTTTAAATAAGGAGGCTGAATGATTTGGCAGGTGGAACTTTTTTGACTCAAAACAAAGTACTTCCCGGTGTATATATCAATTTTACAGGCAAGAGGCAAGCCGTGGGTGCGGTAGGCGAGCGCGGAACAATGACAATGGGGTTGTCCATGTCATGGGGTACGCCGAAGACGGTTATCGAAATACATCCAGGCGATGACCTGAGCGTTACGCTTGGCTACGACATTACAGCTTCGCAACTGCTGCTAGTCCGTGAGGCGCTCAAACGAGCACAGACAGTGTTATTGTACCGTTTGAATTCGGGAACAAAGGCGACTGTTACGACGGGCAATTTGACGGCTACGGCGAAATGGGGCGGCATACGAGGTAACGATTTATCCGTCGTCATCCAAACCAATCTGGATGATGAGGATTTATTTGACGTCCATACCTTGTTGAGCGGTGAGGTTGTGGACACGCAAACCGTCGCTGCAATCCCCGGACTTGTCGCCAACGATTGGGTAGTATGGAGCGGCACCGGAAACCTTGCGACGACAGCCGGAGCCCCCCTCGTCTCAGGCGCCGATGGTTCGGTGACAAATAGCGACTATTCGGACTATTTGTCCGCGATCGAATTATACGATTTCAATACGATCGCCTATCCGGGGACAGCCAACGATCTGAAAGCCCTGTATGTGGCCTTTGCCAAACGGCTGCGCGACGATGAGGGGAAAAAGATTCACGTAGTGTTGGAAAACTATACAACTGCCGATTTCGAAGGCGTGATTAGTGTCAAGAATGGCGTGAGGCTGTCGGATGGGACGATCCTGACGGCAGCTCAAGCCACAGCATGGGTAGCTGCTGCGACGGCCGGGGCAGCCATGAACGAATCCTTGACTTACGAGGCCTACGATGACGCTGTTGATGTCGGGACGCGCTACACCAACTCCCAACTGGAGGCAGCGGTATCGGCTGGGGAATTCGTGTTCGTGCCGGCCCAGGAAAAGGCAAAGGTTCTGGTCGACATTAACAGCTTCACTAGCTTTGAGCCGACCAAAGGAAAGATGTTCAGCAAAAACCGCGTCATTCGCGTGCTGGACGGCATCGGTAACGATTTTAAACGAATCTTTGAGTCGGCCTATCTCGGTAAAGTCGGCAATAGCGCTGACGGCCGTGAATTGCTCTGGGGCGAATGCGCGGCGTATTTGCGAAATCTCCAAAACATCGGCGCGCTGCAAAACGTCGATCCCCAAACGGACTTGTCGGTGCAGCAGGGCACTGATTCGGATAGCGTGTACATCGAAGTGAATGTGCAGCCGATCGACTCGGTCGAGAAAATCTACATGAAAGTGACGGTGGGCTAAGATGGCGATTTTGAACGCGCGCGATACTATTTCCGGGCAGGACGGCACAGCGTTTGCTACGATCAACGGCGAAAACATCGAAATGTTTTACGTCAAAAAGCTGGAAGCCAAAATCGAAAAGGACAAAACGGAAATCAAGACACTGGGCCGCCGGGGCACGCAGCATAAGACGACTGGATGGAAAGGCACCGGTACGATGACCATCTTCTACGTGACATCGCGGTTCCGTAAGATGATGATCGATTACGTGGACAAAGGCGAAGATACGTATTTCAGCATCAAAGTGACGAACGATGATTCGGCATCCGGGGCCGGCCGACAGGTGGTCATCTTGAAGGACGTCAACCTGGACAGCGTCATTATGGCGGCGCTGGACACCGACTCGACGGCGTTGGAGGAAGAGGTCGCATTTACGTTTGACGGTATCGAATTGAACACCATTTTTACGGAATTATCCTGAGGAGGACATGAATCATGAGTGATTTGAGCGTATTTTTTGCCCCGAATGCTGGCGTGGCAGAGATGGTGGAGTTTGCTGTATCGAGCCGCTTCAAGGACGCCGCAGGTCAGCCGGTTTCGTGGCAACTGCGCAGTATGACCGAAGCGGAGAACGAGGACATCCGTCAAGCGGCGACCAAACGAGTGCAAGTCAAAAAAGGAGTCACCATACCAGAGACAAACCCGACGGAGTACGTTGCTAAGCTTATTGTGGCAAGCGTTATTTTCCCCAATCTGAAAGACAGCAAGCTGCAAGAATCGTACGGCGTGATGGGAGCGGAAAGTCTGCTTCGGAAAATGCTGCTGCCGGGCGAATATGCGGCTCTGGCCGAAAAGGTACAGGAGCTGAACGGCTTCGACAAAAGCGTGCCCGATATGGTTGATGAAGTAAAAAACTGATCAAGGAGGGCAACGGTGAGGCCAACTACGCCTACTATGCCCTCCACGAGCTCCATATTTTACCGCAAGATTTAATACGGATGTCCCGGCGCGAGAAGGCCGCGATTTATGCCATGATCGATATACGGATTGAAACGGAAAAAAGCCGAATGAATAAAAAGTGAAAGGCGGCCTTCCCTCTCCCAGTGACATTGGGAAGAAAATGCGGGGGGAAGGCTGCTGGTACAAAAAACGACTCTGTGAGCTTCACAACGAAACGCCCATTCCGGGCGTTTTTACTTTGCCCGGGAAGGAGGGCGCTAAATGCCGACGATCAATACCAGCTTACAGCTGTTTAATAATGTTTATGCTGCATTGGTTAAGGTGAACCAGACAATAAATATAACCTTGAACCGCACCGAACGTCTTCGAGGCAAGCTTCAGCGTAGTGTGACTTTGATTATTGATATAACCGAGGCAATGGATCGCATCGAGCGGGTGAGAAGACGTATCCGCACTATTGACGGGTCAATAACTTTGCGGGCGGTACTCGACACTAACAACATTTTGCGAAGTATCAAACAAGTTCGGCAGCGAATCGGCAATATGAGAATACGTGTGCTGTTGGATGCGGCCAATGTGTTGGCGCAGGCAGTCTCTATTCGTAAGGACTTAGAGGCACGTTTAAAAATTGAACTGCCTTCATCGCTGAAAACGATGCTTCAGAGTTTGCGCAGTCTTGTTCAAAACCTGGTTCGCGCCGTCGGTCAATTGCGTTCGGCCAGCAAAGGTCTGACTCAGCAGCAATCCGGGGCAGCTCCGGCCATGCAGAAAGTGGTGGCGTTGCTGCATCAAATGATTGCGCTTCAGCAGCAGTTGGGCCAGTTGCAGAACCAACCGGCAGACGCGGCCAAAAAGTCGGAAAACGCGCTAGGCGGATGGCTCGGGAAGCTCAAGGGTATCGTCGGGCAGTATTTGTCCATACAATCGTTATCTGAAGCCGCAAAAAAAATCGGTGAGGTCGGCAGCGCCATGCAGACACAAGAAAATCAGTTTGGAACCCGGCTTGGCGACTTGAAACTAGGAAAGCGTATGATGGCAACGTTGGTCCATCAGGCGAATGAACTGAATGTTTCGGCTACCGAGCTAGGGCAGACCTGGAACGGATTTTTGCCGCTCGCGCAGAATGTGGGCCAGCTCAAGCAAATGGCGGAATGGACCAACCGGCTTGCCAGGCTTGATCCGGCGCAAGGTCTCGAGGGAGCGTCAGCTGCAATGAAAGAAGTCATGTCCGGGGATGCACAATCGCTTGTAGACAGCTATAACATTCCGCAAACTCTCGCCGATCAACTGACGGGTGCGGCCAAAACCGGGAACTTCGATCAACTGGGTGCGGCGATCGAACAAGTTTTCGGCAAACTCAACCTGACCCGCGGGCAAATGGACGCGCTCAATGCGCAACCATTTAATCAATTGAAGGGCGATATCGAGGTTCTTGGCAATCTTTTCTCGGTCTTCTCACTGAACGCAGTAACAAAAGTGGCTGAACTTTATGTGTGGTTCAAAGAGCATATCCCGGCGGCCATCCAAAAGACGATTGCGTTCTTCTCGGGTCTGTGGGCTGCCGTATCTCCGGTGCTGTCCGTGGTAGTACAGGGCATAATGATCGCAGGTGCCCTATATCTGGGGTACTTGTTGATTCTAGCGGCTGCTGCGGTCGTGTCGGCGGCGATAGCCGCCGCAGCATGGATCGCCGCAAACTGGCCTTTGTTGCTTATTATCGCGATTGTCATCGCGGTTATCGCCATATTTATGTATTTTGGCGGAACCGTATCCGATGTTGTCGGAGGGATGGTTGGCATACTCTTCTTTCTTGGAGCGGTCATTTGGGACGCGATTGCCGTGATTATTAAACTCGTGATTGACCTAGTGTTATCACTAGGCGAGAGTTTCTTGAATATGGCGGCAGGGGCCGTAAAAGCAATCGAATTGGTTGGCAATGCTATCTTGAGCGGGCTGGTGAACACAATCGATTTTGCCATCCGTGGTATAAATCAACTACTTAATCTGTTGAACCATATTCCCGGCGTCAAGATCCCGAATATCCCGAGTGCAAGTCAATTAGGGATACCTACATCCGTTAATTTGGGCAGCAACCAATTGGCGAATATGGCGCAGCAACTGGGTCAATTCCGCCAAAAAGCTATATCGTCCGTTCCCATGTTAAATCCGATAGATTCCTACAATGCTGGATTCGGTTATGGCAAGGGAATGACAGACAGTGCGATCGAAGGAGCGGGCAACCTGGGAGGCAAGCTTAAAGGAATGATCGGCGGTTTGACGGGTATGTTTAAGGTTGACTCGGATGGTTTGCTGCCAGACGACACGTTACTGGGAGGCGGTCTCAACATTAACAATGTCAATAACGTCGATCACATCAAGGATACGGTGGATGTTAGCAGTGAGGATTTGAAGGTGATGCGCGATATTGCCGAGATGAAGAACATTCAGAACTTCGTCTCGCTGACACCGTCGGTTACGATCGGAGAAGTGCATCAGTATACACCGACCGATGTCGATGTGATGATGGAAAATATTAAACGCGTTATGGAGAAAGAGGTTGCTAACACCGCGAAAGGGGTGTATGAGCTATAAATTACGAAATTTATCTTGGTTTCAACAATCAGGCCGAAGGGTTCACGATCCCGGTGCTGCCTCCCTCCATCGAAATAACCGAAGGCGGACAAGGGAAGACCTATGACATCGTAGGTCCGGGCGGTAATACGGAGGAGACGCGGGCGGGCGAGGTTAACGTAATCAAAAACCCGAAGCTGCGTGAGGTCAGTTTCAGCAGCGTGTTTCCCGCTCAATATTATCCGTTTGTATCTCAGGATTTCCCGGTGTTTGTGCCCATGTACTACATTGAACATATCCAGCGTTGGAAGGATGCCAAGTATCCGATTCGATTTATTTTTGCCGGGAATTACAACTCCTTCACGAAGTCGCAAGATATTAAGAATAGAGTGGATATCAACATACCGGCCTCGATTGAATCGTTTACCTGGTCGGAGCAGGCCGGCAGCCCGGGTGACATCGAATACAAGCTGAATTTGAAGGAATACGTGTTTTATTCGCCGCGCAAGGTGGTTTCGTATATCAATACCGACGGTGAGACCGAGCAGAAGCTTGAGCCGCCGAAACGCCCGGATGAACGACTTCGTCCGGACACTTATGCGCTAAAGCCCGGTTACAGAACCTATGAGGCACTCATGGAAGCGGGAAAACGCTGGTATGGCACAGACGCCGTATGGCGTGAGCTGGCGGCGGCTAACGGTATACCGGAACATGAACTTTTGGAACCCTCGGATAATCGGGTTATTAAACTGCCGAAGACATTTTCGAAATTGAAGGTGAACTGATATGCTCCTTCGCATCGGAATCGATAACAAAAACGGCAATGTGTGGGACATATCCGGCATCGTGACCGAGCTCAGTTATCAAACATCACGATGGGGCAAAGCGTCGGTGCTGGAATTTACCATCCTTAGCGGCGGACCGGGAATATGGAACGAAAACGTAGGCTTTACGTTTCAGATGGGCGACATTGTCAGCGTTCGAACGGATGCAGGGGAGGCGGTGTTTTATGGTTTCATTTTTACGATTGAGTCCGGAAGCGGAGAAGAAACCAAGTTTACCGCGTACGATCAGCTCCGTTACCTGATGAATAACTACGGATATGTGCTTGCCGATGTGACAGCGACACAGGTCGTTCAGCAGATCGCAGCGGACTTCCAACTCTCCATCGGCAACCTGGCGGACACGAAATATGTCATCCCAACTTTAGTGGAAGACAACCAAAAGCTGATGGATATCATATGCAAAGCGCTGACTCTCACCGTGCATTCAACGGGGGAGCTTTATGTGTTATACGACGATTTCGGCTCGCTGACGTTGCAAGACACCAGAGACCGAGCGCTGGACATCGTACTAGGCGATACCTCGCTGCTCTATGACTTCACGATCAAACGATCGATCGACGATTCGGCAAACTCCATTATCTTGTACCGGCAAAACAAGGAGACCGGCAAGCGTGAAGCCTATCCGCGAACAGACGACGATCGCATACGCTCATGGGGGTTATTGCAACTGTATGAAGAGCTGAATGACGAGAAAATGAATAAGGCGCAGATTGAGGAGCGGCTCACGACTATGTTAGCGCTAAAAAGTCGGGCTATGTCCACCTTTCAGATCAATGCTATTGGGGACATCCGGGTGCGGGCTGGCGTTTATATCTGGATCAATATTGCCGAGATCGGAGTAAATTTGCGCCCATTTCTCGTCAACGAGTGCAAACATAGTTTTTCAGGCAACGAACATACGATGCGGCTCGAACTGGAAGGAGTGCTGAACGATGAGTTTGTTGGAGGCAGTTAAGAAGGCAGCCGTCGGGGCAGTCGATGCCAGTCAACCTGTTGCTGTCATGACGGGTACGGTGACGGCGGTCGATCCGCTTGAAGTGGATGTCGATCAGCGGCTTAAGCTTCCGGCAGCTTTTCTGCTTGTACCGGAATCTCTGATCGGGTATGAGGTCGATCTGAACCATACGCACAGTTACAGCGAAGGAACAACAGGTGAAGCGCTGACAGAGCCGGTTGTCATCCGGCGAGGGCTGGAGGTCGGCGATGCGGTTTTGCTGCTGCGCGTACAGGGCGGGCAGCGGTTTGTCGTCCTGGACAGGATGGTGCAGCCATGATTCCACAAGGATCTGTATCCGGAAATATTCGTCAAGCCGACGGGCCACTTCCAGGAAAAACCTATAAGCTTGACTATGTCACTGGCAGGGTTATTGGCTTTGTGGACGGTATTGATGCGGTACGGCAGTCTGTGTTCCACATCCTGCAAACCGAGCGCTTCGAATACACCATATACAGCAATAATTACGGCATCGAACTGGCAGGTCTGCTTGGCAAAGGGCCGGCAACCGTACAATCGGATTTGAGGCGGCGTATCCGCAAAGCCTTGCTACAGGATGACCGGATTACCGACGTAACGGACTTTGTAGTGACTGTGACAGGTGACGAAAGCGTGGCTACGTTTACGGTTATTACGCAGTATGGAAATTTCACAGCGACGCAGGGGGGATGAGCTTGTACGAGACACAAACCTTTGAAGCCATACTGGCACGTATGCTTGCCCGCGTGCCAAGCGATATCGACAAGCGAGAAGGCGGGGTCATCTATAATGCACTGGCTCCTGCGGCTGCGGAATTGGCGAAGTTGTACGTAGAATTGGATGTAAACTACAATTTGACCTTCGCGGACACAGCGTCAGGCGAGTATCTGACAAGGCGAACAGCCGAGTTCGGCGTGAATCGGCGGATAGCGACAAAGGCGCAGCGCAAGGGGGTGTTTTTAGATAAAGCGAACCTCCTCTTCGATGTGCCGATCGGAGGGCGTTACGGCCATAATGGTGTCAACTATGTCGTAGTCAGCCGGATCAGCGAAGGAACGTTTAGGCTGGAATGCGAAACGGCCGGCATTGTCGGGAATCAGTCTTTCGGCGCATTGCTGCCGGTCAGCTACGTGTCCGGACTCGCCCGAGCCGAACTATCCGATATCCTAGTGCCGGGAGAAGATACAGAGGCAGACGATGCGCTGCGGGCGCGGTATTACGCCATCGTGAACGAGCCGGCATACGGCGGGAACGTTGCGGATTACCGGCGGAAGATTGGGGCCATACAAGGGGTCGGAGCAGTCAAAATCTTCCCGTCGTGGGCCGGCGGGGGCACAGTCAAGGCAACGATCATTGCAAGCGACTGGAGTGAGCCTACGCCTATGCTGATCAATGAGGTACAGACGAATGTCGATCCGATCGCAAGTAGCGGACACGGCTACGGCACGGCGCCGATCGGTCATGAGGTAACCATCGTCGGCGTTTCGGACATGACGATCGATGTGAGGGCGACCGTTATCCTTGCGCCCGGTACCACGGTCGGGCAGGTGCAAGGCGATATCGAAGCGGCGATCGATATGTATCTGTTGGAGCTTCGGAGGGATTGGGCGAATCAGTCGCAACTAACTGTGCGAGTGGCTCAGATCGACGCGCGTATCCTGACGGTACCCGGCGTGGAAGACGTGGCCGACACGGAATTGAACGGTTCGGCGACTAACGTGACAATGGCTGCAGATGAGATTCCAGTTTCAGGGGGCGTGACGATCGATGAATAAGCCTGTTGCGCCCTATTGGCCGGACTATTACCAGGGCATTCGGGATTTTATCGAGCTCGCTGCGACGGAGGACGCCGAGCTGCAACTTGTGGTTGATGCGATCACACAGTTACTCAACGATCAATTCGTGCTGACATCCGGCCTGGCTGCCATCAAGCGGCGTGAGAAGATGCTGAGCATTCGGGCCGATTCGAATGTCGAGTCGCTGGACTTTCGACGGAAGCGAATCGTTAATCGCTACTCAACCAAGCCGCCATTTACAACTCGGTATCTTCAGGAGCGGCTCGACTTTCTCGTCGGAGCTGGTCGGGCCGCTGTAAGCATCGACGTGCAAAACTTCATATTAACCGTTGCCGCTGCAATCGACGATGCGGCTATTTTTCGCGAGGTCGAATGGACGGTCCGAACGACCATACCGGCGAACCTGGTATACAGACAGCAAACAGCGGTCGGAGACATCCTTGCATTCGAGGAGCATATCGTGAAGCGGACCATGGACCGGGAAACACGGCTCGGTAGCAATTGGCGCCTTGGTGTTATGCCTTTCGCATCCCTGGAGCCGGAGGTGATCATTAAGTGATACAGTCTTCCTATTTAGTTGAGATTGCGGAATACACCGAAGCTCGCATTGCCAAAGTTGTACTGAATGGTGGCGTTGTAGTTATTACGGATTTCCTGCTAAAAGCTGTGACGGCTAGTCAATTGACACTGCAATACATGGTGCTGGCAGGCAGCGTGACCGACATTACGCTCATCGAGCTGCAGGACGCTTCCGGCAATGTGATCAGCGCCAACGCAGTCGATATCCCGATTACAGCGGATACGATTATGGTCCAAACCATTTTGATCAAGGAGGGATAGAGATTGGCACGTACGAACTGGCAATATGATGAGGTCGTAACGGAGACCGATTTCAATGGAATCGGACAGGAGATTAACGACAACGCTGCGGATATCGCGGAGCTGCAGGAGGACCTTTCCCCTGCCGATCCCATCCCCGTCACCATCCCGCAGGGCGTCAGCATTGTCCACGCGGGCCGCAAATCGCGGTTCAAGGATATGAAGATTACCGGGCGGACGCTGGTTAACTTGTTGGGCCGGGATGGGAACTGCGAAGATGTGAATAGATGGGTTTCCTATGGCAACGTTTCAATTGCTACAGATTCCGCAAATAAAGTCTACGGAAACAGCAGCATGAAAATAACAATTAACACTGGACAGACAGGAGGTTGGATGCAACATACTGTTACGTGGCAAGCGAATAAATACTATATAGCATTAGCCGAACTTAAGCCTGTGACAGCTGCATTAATGCGATTAACAGTACGTGGAGGTTCTCCTACCTCTACCGATATAACAGACACATCTAAATTTTCGCTTGCATGGCTTAAATACTCCGTTGGGCCATCAGCAGTTGCAAGCTATATTGACGTAATTGTTGATAATGTCACCGGAACGACTGGCAGTCAATACGGTTTCGCAGACGGCGTACGCATCTACGAAATCTCTTTAACCGAATATAACGCGCTGGACACCATGACCGCCGAGCAGATCGCAGCAATGTATCCGTATGTCGACGATATGAAGCATGTCAACGCGGTGTATGTCGAGAATAAAGGTAAGAATCTGCTGCCACCGTTTTCGGAGTGGACATCTTTGCAAACAACAGCGGTTATCACTTCACCGTACAAACTAACATTAAATAAAACTGCGGACTGGCAAAATAGTCTTACAAAAGTACCAGTTGTTCCAGGGCGGACTTACATGTATTCAGCAAGTCATAACGCCTTAATCGCGGTTAATATATTTGATTCTAGTGGAACAATGATTGCTAACGCAGTTGGAGATAGCGGTTCCTATACGATTACAGCTCCAATTAATGCATCACACGCTGAAGTTTTTTGCAGCGTTGATGCACTTCCAAATGGGTCATATAGTTGGGACATGCCGATGTTCTGCGTAAGTACTACAGCTCTTCCATTCGAGCCGCAGCAGCCGTCTTATATGTATCTGCCAGATTGCCAGTTGCGTTCGAACGAGGATGGCAGCGTAGCGGATCAACTCTACATGAATGGCTATAGCAAGCCGAGGGTGGTTAGACGATTTCGTGAAATGGTGCTGGATGGTTCACTTGCGTGGACATATGGGGGAGCGGATACACCGGATGTAAAAAATGTCTACACACCACTTGCAAATCCGATTGCAAATACAGGTGTAGCTATCAAATATGACGACAGACCATTAACACGAGTAACATACGGCGTAACTGGTACAGCAGCCGATCAATTTGCAAATAATGATAGCACCGTCGTGATACTGATAAGCAACGCCGATTCAGGTTGGGGCCAAGATTACACGCCGACACAGGAAGAGATTAAGGCGTATTTCAATGGCTGGAAAATCTCGTCCGGTGGCTGGAACTTATATAATGACCCATCAAATACCGAACAAAAGTTTTGGACTCGAAGAGACAAGGTTGGGCAAGATTGCAATCCGCCTGCGACCGTTACAACAGTTCCTTCAAGTTCATCATACGCGTATCCGGACTGGACTCCTTATCGTCTCATATACCAACTCGCGCAATCCGTCGACGAGCCTGTCAACTACGAAGGCGAGCTAATGCTGTTCGACGGCCCAAGTCAAGTCGAAATGGGAACGGGCGTCGTGGTACGTGAAGCAGCAAATCCATACTTGTCAGAGAGGGTTTACCACATCGCTGATAAGAGATACGCAACCTCAATAACAAAAAATCGTGTCAACCGTTTCCTAGATAACTATAAAGGTAGTATTTCGGACAAAAGGAGATGGAAGCGAGACAACGTTGATACTTTTACTTTTGGAAATGAAAGAACCTATACTCCCGAAGCGAACTATGACAATACTGCCGCCTACAGCGTCACCTATTTGGTGCTGGACACATACCAGCTTGGCATTGCTCCGACGTCCATAACTGGGGCCGTAACACCGAACATCAAGGAAACGGTAGACGATACAGTTCAGGCGATTACCGAGCTTCGCCGGGATGTGTCCGTGTCACAGAACGTCAAGAGCGATAGGCAGCAGCCGCAATGGATAACTGCGACATTGCTGAATGGTTGGGTAACAGAGCATTCGACACTCATCCCACGATATAGGGTAACCACAGCAGGCAAGCTTGAGTTTGAAGGGTCGATGAAAAGCGGGATTTACTCATATGGGACATTGATATTAAAGACACCCTTTAAACCCAAAAGGAATTCGCGAATTAGCGTTGTTTGTTCAGTGCCTAGTGCCGTAGACATCGGAGCATTTGTATATGACATAGACGGCAACCTGGTGGTCGAGTATTTACCGTCTGATGGATGGGTTAATTTGAGCGGAATTACTATCAATTTAGATTAGGAGGGAGGGTTTAACTCGTGAAAGAAGCAATCATGATTGACCTTGACGGATTTTACTTGGAGCCGGTGCTAGTATCCATCGGAGCGTATGGCATTACGCCGATCTACGAGAAACCTGAGCCTCCAGAATCAGAGGAAGCCGATGAAGCCCCCGAGCTTCCCGAACCGATCCTTATCGGCTACCGTGTGGCCGTCCCGGTTCCTTCCGGCCTGTTTAAGCCGCGCTACGACTTGACCACATGGAAAGCTGCATTATCGGCTTACGACGACGCTATGGACGCCTATTGTGCAGCGCTGGCCGCTTACGATCCAGATTCAGAGGACGAGCCGTCACAGCCGCCGCTGCAGGTCGACCTCCGAGCATTTTGGATCGAGGGGCTGACACGGCAGGAGATTGACAATATTCGAAATGCGCCGAGCCCGAAGACGGACCAGCAAGAAATAGCGAGACTTGAGCAGCAAAGCACTATTAGTATGTTGGCCATAACAGAATTATTCGAAATGATGCTGCCTATTATTATGCCAGAAGAGTAGGGGGAATGAGGATGAACCTGGACCTGGACCGAATAAAAGAAACTTACGCCGAGCTCATACGGCGAGGCGAAAAGACAATCGAGCAGGTGCCCACAAAGATTCGCGAAGATGTGCAGGAGCTACTCGAAAATAACAATGCGTAGTAAGGCTGGCAAACGAGCTGCGCAAAGCATCCGGCCAGCCTTTGCACGTATTTGTTCCAGAGCGAGCGGAGTAGCCCTGCCTTCCATTTCCCCTTCCCTCTCATCCTCCCTCCCAAACCCGCCGCCTTCATAATCTTTTTACATAAGGCGCGATTCGCGTTAACACTTGATGGTTAAGCTAGAAGTAACTTATCAAGTGAACGAGACAGGGAGGCTGTCGCCATGTGGATGGGGAAGATTCGTGTCGGACTCGCTTTGCTGCTGATCGTTATGCTGATGATGATGCACGATGCCGTTTACCGGCATATCGATTACGCAGCTGCGGCCGAAGTGCCTACAGGGGAACCGCAAGCAAGCGGGGGCGTTGCCCCGGCGCTATCGATTCTGGAAGCGTATGATTTGCCTGGAAGCCGGGTCACTGTCATCGGAAAAGCAATCGCCGAACCAGCCCGCAAATCCGATGGAAGCCTGACGGTTCGCATCGAGGATCAAACCGGCTCGATTCTGCTTTGCGTAGACGGAGACGCGGTGATCCGGCAAGGAGACTATGTGCAGGCAACCGGCAAAATCCAAAGCTCGATCGGGACGGCCATCATGAAAGTTACTTCTTCCGATATCGCCATTGTGCGGTAACGGCTTTTGAATAATCCCCCTTACTTCTGCCGGGCCTTGGGTCCGGCGATTTTTTTGTGTCCGCATAGCCGCATTAGAACTACCTGCTGCCCCCGTTGCTTCTGTCGTGTGCCCGCTTGCCCGCTCCGAGCATATGCTGAAGTAGTTACACCGCATAGCGATAGGCGGGGAGGCGACAGGATGGATAACCGGAATACGGCTCTAGACAGTATCGCCCGGTACGGCGCGAACAATTACAACCCGCTGCCGGTAATGCTCGTGCGCGGCGAAGGCGTGTGGGTCGAGGACGCGGAAGGGAACCGGTATTTGGATATGCTGAGCAGCTACTCGGCGCTCAATCACGGTCACCGTCATCCGAAAATCGTGGCGGCGCTGAAGGAGCAAGCGGATCGCATAACGCTCACCTCCAGAGCGTTCCATAACGAGCAACTGGGCAGCTTCTACGAAAAGCTTGCAGGTCTCACCGGCAAAACGATGGTTCTGCCGATGAACTCGGGAGCGGAGGCGGTGGAGACGGCGATCAAGGCGGCGCGCCGCTGGGCGTACGATAGGAAAGGCGTTCCCGAGGGCAGTGCGGAAATCGTCGTATGCGAGGGTAATTTTCATGGACGCACGGTAACGATCACCTCCTTTTCCTCTGCTCCCGAGTACAAAAGAGGGTTTGGGCCGTTTACCCCCGGCTTTCGAACGATCCCCTATGGAGACATTCGAGCGCTGGAGCAAGCGCTTACTCCTAATACGGCCGCTTTTCTGGTCGAACCGATTCAAGGTGAGGCGGGGATCCTCATACCGCCGGACCGATTTTTGCGGGAGGCGGCGGAGCTGTGCAAGCGGAGCCATGTCCTGCTGCTGGCGGACGAGATCCAGACCGGCTTCGGTCGGACGGGAAAGCCTTTTGCCTGCGATTGGGAGCAGGTGGAGCCGGACGTTTATATACTTGGCAAAGCGCTAGGTGGAGGCGTGTACCCGGTATCCGCCGTGGCGGCGAATCGCGATGTGCTGGACGTCTTCGATCCCGGCTCGCATGGCTCGACGTTCGGCGGCAATCCGCTCGCCTGCGCCTGCGCCATTGCGGCGATGGACGTATTCGCGGAGGAGCGGCTGGCTGATCGGTCGCGAGAGCTGGGCGAATATGCTATTGGCCGGCTGCGGTCGGTGGTTAGCCCGGTCGTGAAGGATATTCGCGGCAGAGGGCTTTTCATCGGCATAGAGCTGGACCGACCGGCCAGACCGTACTGCGAGCGGCTGATGGAGCTTGGCGTGTTGTGTAAGGAGACACACAAGTCGACGATCCGGCTGGCTCCTCCGCTCGTTATTAGCCGGGATGAACTGAACTTCGCTTTGGAGCGGGTCGAGCAGGTGTTATCCTAGCCTGACTGCAAGCCGCTACAACCCCCGAAAGGAGCGAGCGTTATGCAACTTCGAAAAAACCGGGGTATCTCGATCCTCGGCGTGCCGATGGATCTAGGGGCTGACCGCCGCGGCGTTGATATGGGTCCGAGCGCTATTCGCTGCGCCGGGCTTCAGCAGCGTTTGGAGGAGCTTGGTTATGCGGTCCGCGACGACGGAGATTTGATCGTCCGCCGGGCAAAAGGATACGATTCGGTGCCGGAGTCGAATCTGAAATATTTGTACGAGATAACCCGGGTGACGGGGGAACTGGCCGAAGCGGTTGCGGAGATGGATGTCCGCGAAAATTCTCCGCTCGTGCTCGGGGGTGACCACAGCATCGCTATCGGCACGGTGTCGGGCGTGATACGCCGCCGTAGTAGCCTCGGCGTCATCTGGTATGACGCCCACGGGGACGTCAATACGGCGGAGACGTCGCCTTCGGGCAATATTCACGGCATGGCGTTGGCTGCTATTTTGGGGTACGGGCATCCGCATTTGACGAACATCGGGGGAAGCGGGCCAAGAGTGCGTCCGGAGCATACGGTGATTGTAGGGGCGCGTTCGCTCGATCCGGGAGAGAAGCGGTTCCTGAAGGAGAAGGGCATCGCCGTCTATACGATGCATGAGATCGACCGGCTCGGCATCTCCCGCGTTATGGAGCAGGCGATCGAGAGAGCTTCCAAGGGCACGGACGGGGTGCATCTCAGCTTCGACCTCGACGGCGTCGATCCGGACGACGCTCCTGGCGTCGGAACGCCCATACCTGCGGGGATTAGTCTGCGCGAAAGCTTGCTCGTGGCGGAGCTGCTGGCCGAATCCGGCGTCGTGACGAGCGCGGAGTTCGTCGAGGTGAACCCGGCGCTCGACGAGCGGAACAAGACGGCGCGGGCGGCCGTCGAGCTGATCGCTGCGTTGATGGGGGAAACGATTTTGTAGCGGACATCGCCGCCGAGTTCGGCCTGGAGTCGCTTGCCGATTACTTAGCCCGATCACTAGCTCACCGGCAGGCGCATACGAGTCCGTCTCTTAAGTCCCCCGGCGCCCCCCTTTCGCCTCCGTACAAGTACCTTATATTTTCGCCAAATATTGTGTATGATAGAGAGATATAGTGCGAGCCGCATACATCGGCGAAAGGGGAGGCCACCGGGAAAGAGATGGAGACGAAATCGGCATCATCCAACTTTATTAAAACCATCATGGCGGAAGATCTGAAAGAGGGTCGCGTCGGTCAGATCGTGACACGGTTTCCGCCGGAGCCGAACGGCTATTTGCATATCGGCCATGCCAAAGCGATCTGCCTCAACTTCGAGCTGGCTGACGAGTTCGGCGGCCGGACGAACTTGCGGTTTGACGATACGAATCCGGTCAAGGAAGATACGGAGTATGTCGAAGGCATTCTAAACGATATTCGCTGGCTCGGATTCGAATGGGACGAGCTGCATTTTGCGTCCGACTACTTCGAGGACAATTACCGGCTTGCCGTAGCTTTGATCCGCAAAGGACTCGCCTACGTCGATGACCAGTCGCCGGAGGACATGCGGATTGCGCGGGGAACGCTGACCGAACCGGGTCAGAACAGCCCATACCGCGATCGCAGCATAGAGGAAAACTTGGACTTGTTCGAGCGCATGCGTGCAGGAGAGTTCCCGGAAGGAAGCCGGGTGCTCCGCGCCAAGATCGACATGGCGTCGCCGAACATCAACATGCGCGATCCGGTGCTGTACCGCATTTTGCATGCGCTTCATCACAAAACGGGCGATGCCTGGTGCATTTACCCGATGTACGATTTCTCGCATCCGATCGGCGATTCGCTCGAAGGCGTGACGCATTCGCTCTGCTCGCTCGAGTATGAGGACCATCGTCCGCTGTACGATTGGGTGATCCGGGAATGCGGGCTGGAGCACGTTTCCCGCCAATACGAATTCGCCCGCTACAACATGACGAATACGATCATGAGCAAGCGTTATTTGAAGCAGCTCGTCGATTCGAAAGCCGTGGACGGCTGGGACGATCCGCGGATGCCGACGATTACCGGGATGCGCCGCAAAGGCTACACGCCGGAAGCGATCCGCAATTTCCTGCGTGAGGTAGGCGTCTCTAAGGCGATCTCAACCGTCGACTCGCAGTTTCTCGACCACTTCGTGCGTGAGGATCTGAAGCTGACGGCGCCGAGAACGATGGCTGTGCTGCAGCCGCTCAAGGTCGTCATTACGAACTACCCGGAAGGGCAGACGGAAATGCTCGAGGCCGAGAACAATTCGGAAAATCCGGAGATGGGCAACCGGCAAATTCCGTTCTCCCGGGAACTCTGGATCGAGCGGGACGATTTCGCGGAAAATCCGCCGCCGAAATACCATCGCCTGTATCCGGGCAATGAAGTGCGCCTGAAGAGCGCGTACTTCATCAAATGCGAGGAAGTGGTCAAGGACGAGGACGGCAATGTCGTCGAGATCCGCTGCACGTACGACCCGGAGACGAAAAGCGGCAGCGGCTTTACCGGCCGCAAGGTGAAGGGGACGATTCACTGGGTGGATGCGACTGCGGGCATCCCGGCTGAATTTCGCCTGTACGAGCCGCTCGTACTGGATGAGAAGGTCGATTCGGACACGTTCCTGGAGCGGCTTAACCCGAATTCGCTGGAAGTGGTGAGCGGGTTCGTGGAGCCGGACATGGCGAACGTTCAGCCGCAGCAAAAGTTCCAGCTTTTCCGCCACGGCTACTTCAATGTCGATTCGAAGTATTCCGCCCCGGGCAAGCCGGTGTTCAACCGCATCGTATCGCTGAAAAGCTCGTACGATCCGGGAGCCAAGTAAAAAACGCAGCAATGAAATCCGGTCGCTCTCCAGCGGCCGGTTTTTTTGTATGCTAAAGTTATACCATGGTTGTGGATAAGTTGTGTATATATTGGGGATAAGGGGGCCGTCATCCACAAGCTATACTTTTCTGATGTCCGCTCGGCTATGCCAGCACGTCTACATCCGCAGAAATAAACGCAATTCCTTACGTTTCTTGCAAGATGAGGAAGAGCTTCCGTGGTATAATACTGTCGTTATCGAGGTTATGGCGGGGGAGGAACGGGGAACGATGCTGTTTGTGCTTTTAGCGCTGTGGGGTATCGGGACTGTGCTGCTGCTAACGGACCGGCGCAAAAGCTCGATTCGCTGGCTGAGCGGGGTTGCCTTCTGCGGCGGGTCGGGAGCGCTTTCCGCTGTCATCGGCGACAGCCTGCTGCCTTATGCGACCGAACGCAATGCTGCCGAAGGGCTGCTGACGCTAATGGAGGGAGTTCGGAAACTGTCCTCGCTGACGCAATATTACGGATTGCCTTACACATTCGCCATGTTCGCCTTGAGCTACAATCCGGTGCATATAACCCCACGGCTGCGAAAAGGGATGGCGCTGGTGCTTCTGCTGCCGATCGCGGCCACGCTTGTTGCGGTGCAGCCGATCCATCCAATCCCGTACCGGCTTACGGCGTTGTGGGCGATCCCTTACGTCGTGCTGGCCTCGATCTGGATTATCGGCAAGCGCGAAAGCCACTCGTCGCTGCGGCTGAGCGACCGGCTGACCAGCCTCGCCATCGTGCCTGCGGTGCTGCTGTGCTCGGTGATGAACTATGTGCTGCCGAGTCTTGGGTTTATCGAAATGTGGCGATACAACATATGGATTATCGCGTTTGCGGTACTTATGTTTGTCGTGGCTATATTTGGCTATGGCTTCCTCGGCATCCGCTTCCTGATTCAAACCCGGAGGATGGACGTTTCGATCCGGGCCGTCACATCCGGAACGGCGGTGCTGAACCATGCGATTAAAAACGACGTCGGCAAAACGAAGCTGTTCGGCGAAAAAATACGTGCCTACGCGGAACGGACAAACCAGCCGGAGCTGGCCGCGGATATCGCCGTGGTGCTGGCGGCGACGAGGCACATTCAGGACATGATCGCCCGCGTGCAGGATCAGACGCAGGAGCTGGCGCTGCGGCCGGAATGGAACGATCCCAAGTCGATGCTGGAGTCGCTGTGCGAGCAGCT
This sequence comes from Paenibacillus ginsengarvi, assembly GCF_003626695.1. GTDB lineage: Bacteria > Bacillota > Bacilli > Paenibacillales > NBRC-103111 > Paenibacillus_AB > Paenibacillus_AB ginsengarvi. Next base: position 194,627 of record NZ_RBAH01000003.1, on the reverse strand, counting down.
CGCCGCCGATTCGGAGCTTGTGCGCATACAGTTGGATGTGCCGGATGGGACGAAGCTGTATTGCGACCGGGCGCAGACGACGGAGATGTGGAACAACGTGCTGTCGAACGCGATCGAAGCGATGCCAGGCGGCGGGGACATTACCGTGAAGCTGTACGAGACGAAGTCAAGCACGATCGTGGAGATCAGGGATTCGGGGCCGGGTATGGACAGAAGGCTGCTCAAGCAGGTCATGGAACCGTTTTTTACGACCAAAGGGGATCGCCGGATGAACTTCGGACTCGGACTGTCTTATTGCTATCAGGTGATGCGCAAGCATGGCGGCGGGTTCGACCTGTACAGCCAGCCGGGTCGGGGAACGACGGCGGTAATGCGGTTTCCGCACAAAAGGAGAGGGGGTAAGGGCGTATGAACGAAATCCGCGTCCTGATCGTGGAGGACGATGCGGACTGGCTGAGAGGACTGAGCGCTTATTTGGGCGCTGAACCCGATATATCGGTCATCGCCTGCGCTTCGACGAGCGAAGAGGCGGAGCGGGCGATCCGCGAGCTGGAATATGACGTCGTGCTGATGGATATTATGCTGGCGGACGAGGTGGCCGGCATCGGGCTGGCCCGGCAAGTGCTGCTGAGCGGCTCGGCCAAAGTGCTGATGCTGACGTCGATGGAGCTGAAGGAGCTGATGCTCGATTCGTTCCGGGCCGGCGCGATCGATTATTTGATCAAATCCGACTTCGAAAAAATTCCCGCCGCGATACGCAGCGCCCACGCGGATTTGTCGCCGATCAGCGCAGCCGCCGCGGCGCAGATGCGGGAGGAGTTCAAGCGGCTCGCCCAGCTCGAGCAGCGGTACAAGAAGAAGGAGCTTCAGGAAAAAATAACGCCGTCCGAGCTGCAGGTGCTCGAGATGATCGACAGGGGGCTGTCGCAATCGGCGATAGCCGACAAGCTGGTCGTCTCGCTTCGGACAATCAAGGTGCATGTCGGCCATATTCTCAAAAAGCTGGGCGGAGGCAGCAGCAAGGATGCGGCCCGCAAAGCCCGTGAGATGGGGCTGTTCGACGAAGAAAAAGAGAACAGCTGACGCGCGAGAAACTTAAGACGGAGGTTGGGCCTCCGCGCCGCGATCGGCGGCCATTTTGCGGACCTCGGCCAGTCCGTCCCGCACTTCGCCGAGCGGCAAGTTCCCCGCTTCCAGCACATCCTCGGGGAGCTCAAGCAACCGCTCGTAAAACTGCAAAGCCTGCTCCACCCATTCTCCGCAAGCTTTCGCATCGTTTCCGTCCGCTGCCTCTCCGTCCGCGCATTCGTCCAGCAGCTCGAACAGCACATCCTCGGCGTCTGCGAGCCGGCCCTCCGACTCGAAATAGGGCCAGAGCAGCTGTTTCGACGAAGGGGGCAGCTCGTAGCCGGCCAGCAGGTCCAACAGCTCGCCGATTTGGCCGGATACGTCCATCCATGGGATAGCCGACTGTTCGCGGGCGGCCATCAAGGTCAGATTGAGCGCCTTGACGTTCAGCCGGTAGCTGTCGCCCGTCCTGTCCAGGATGAGGCTCAGCTCCGCCTCTTCCTTCATCAGTCCGGCGATAACGAGCAGCTTCTCGTCCGTCGCCTCCCCGCTACGGCTTAGCAGATCGGCCAGATCGCGCTCGGACAGCGCCCGGATCAAGCCCGGATTGAGGCCGAACAGCCGCTTGTACGTCTCCCCGATCAGCTCCAGCGCTTCCTGCGGCTTCAGCTCGCGCTTCAAGCCGAGCAGCGTGCCGAGCGTAATGGAAAATTGCTCGATCATTCGCACTATATAATCGTTTCGGAACATGGACTTCCTCCTTATAGGTGCTTTATATCCTATTACGTTTAACTATACCATACGTTTCCCCAAGGTCCGATTTCGGGTAAACTGATAGCAAGAGCCCGGCCATAAACGGGCTGAACGACAGGAGGCGAAGGCCAAGGTGATCATCGATATATTCCAGGACAACGTATGCCCGTGGTGCCGGATCGGCAAGGCGAATTTGTTCCGGGCGCTTGCGGAGCGCGGAGGAGAGACGCCGCAGATCCGCTGGCGGGCCTATATGCTCGACCCGACCGTACCGAAGGAAGGGCTGCCCTTCATGAGCACGATGCGGCAAAAGTACGGACCGCAGTTTTCCAAGGAAGGCATGCTCGGCCGCGTAGTCGAGGCGGGCGCGGCAGTCGGTTTGGGGTTTGATTTCGACAAGGTCGAATATATGCCGAACACCCGGCTCAGCCACGAGCTGATCGCGCTCGTCCCGGACGAGTCCAAGGCGGGACTGGTCGAGGCGTTTCACCGCGCCTATTTTGAGCAGGGCCGCAATATTGGAGACCGGGCGGTGCTGCTGGAGATCGCGGCCGAAGCCGGACTTCCGTCCGCAGAGCTAGGCTCCCGACTGGACCTGGGCGAGGGAAGCGCACAGGTGGAGGAAGACCTCTCGATGGCGAGGCGCATCGGTATTACCGGCGTGCCGTTTTTCATAATCGGCAACAAGTACGCGCTGTCCGGGGCGCAGCCGCCGGAGGCGTTTCTGAAAGTGTTCCGTCGTCTGGAGGAAGAGGCGTAAGCGCTGGTTGGGCACTCTCGGGCACAAAGAAGAGCCATGCGCGAGCAAGTCGGCATGGCTTTTCTTCGTCGGTATTCGATCAATCGGTTCAGGCTATAGGGAAAGCGGAACTTTGCCGTATTCGTCCAGAAGCCGGCCGGCACGCTCCAGATCGTTCTTATGCACATTCAGTTTAACGGTAGAACGGCTTCTAACGGACGGGTCGGCGATTCCCATTCCTGCCGCGGCTTCCGATCGGAGCTGGCATCTGATGTCATTCGACTTCAAGTAAGCATACTTCGCCTCGATGTCTTCCGCGTTATCCCCGCTTCCGACAAGCAGCGTCTTCCACATTTGGCCTCTCATTACGAACCATGCAATGAGCAGCACGGCCAACAGCATAATCATCCATCCCACGATCCAACACCACCTTCAATAGAATTGTCGGTACTGAGGTCTTTGGCTAACGATTACGGGTTGTAGGTATAGGATTCGAAGGACGATTTCTTTTTAAGAGGGTATTTTAATATTTTTTTAGAAAATTTAGATAATTCGAACGACGACGTCTTGTGAAGCATTGGTATCGATCGAGGAAAGCAGGCCTATTGCGAACCGAACGGCGTGCTGTGATACAATGGGTGGGAACACTATGTATTTCGGAGGAAAGGCTATGATCAGGATCGGACTTGCAGGCTGGGGCGACCATGAGGCGTTGTATCCGCCGGGGACCGGGGCGTCCGATAAGCTGCGGGTGTACGGCAAAACGTTTCCGGTGGTGGAAGTGGACAGCTCGTTTTATGCCATCCAGCCGCAGCGCAATTTTGTAAAATGGGCGCAGGAGACGCCGGAAACGTTCGGTTTCGTGGTTAAGGCGTACCAGGGGATGACCGGCCATCAGCGGGGAAAACCGGCGTCCGAATCGCCGGAAGCCACGTTTGCGGCCTTTAGCGAATCGATTCGGCCGCTTACCCATGCGGGCAAGCTGAAGGCGGTGCTGTTTCAATATCCGCCTTGGTTCGACTGCTCGCGGAAGCATGTGGACGAGCTGCGGCAGGCGAAGGAATGGATGGGCGACGTGCCGCTCGCGCTGGAATTCCGGCACCAGAGCTGGTTTGAGCCGGAGATGCGCGAGAAGACGCTTGCCTTTATGCGCCGCGAAGGATGGGCGCATAGCGTCTGCGACGAACCTCAAGCGGGGGCGGGCTCGGTTCCGACAGTAGCCGTCGCCACGCATCCGGAGCTGACGATTGTCCGGTTTCACGGCCGCAACGCGGAAGGCTGGAACAGCGGCGGGCAGCCGAACTGGCGGGATGTGCGCTATTTGTACCGGTACAGCCGCGACGAGCTGGCGGAATGGCTCGGCCGACTCGCACAACTGAGCGAGCAGTCGAAGGAGGTATGCGTCATTTTCAACAACAACTCCGGCGGGGATGCGGCTGAGAACGCGCTCGATCTGGCCGGGATGCTCGGTCTCGGCTACCCGAGACTGCCGGAGCCTCCAGTGCAGCTCGATTTGTTCGGCGGGATGTAGATTTGGTACCCCGACACGGCTGGCGTATGCGAAAACAAACAGCCTCTCCGGCGGGAGAGGCTTTGTTCATGCGTTGCCGTCGCCTCGCGGGAGGCGGGCGGTCATGCTTTTAATTTGGCGAAAGCGTCCCGCGGATGGAGGAAGATGGTCGGGATCGAAGCTACTTTGCGAAACACGACGTCGCCCTTGAGCACCGACGGGCCGTTCGTATACAGCGTATCGGACTCCTTTTCGGTTTTACGCGGGACTATCGCTTCGTTTGCCTTGCCGCTGCTGCGTTTGGCCATCGTCCTCACACCCTTTCCAGAAATAAGGCCAAGATGCCGAACAGCACCTGGTTATTGTTTGTAATCTCGTCGAGCACGATCCGGGAATGAAACTTGCCCCGGCTTTGCTTCTCCAGGAAGCAGTGCAGCGTGACGATGAACTGCTTCGAAATCGGAACACAACTAATATATTCACGGAACCCGAGTTTCTCTACTTCAAATAATTCCGTTTTTCCGCTTAAATACGTTTGCGATACGTAGCTGGTCGCGTCGGTTACCTGAAACGACTCGCGTCCGCCCACATTGCCTGCGCTGCCGAGCTTGACGAGACGCTGCCCGTCGGCCGACAGTCGGTACAGCGTAGCTCCGGTCACTTGACTGAGCTGAATCTGCACCAGATGATTGCGGATTTCCCCGGTTTGCAGCTCCTGAATGAACACCGCCAAAATGCGGGCATAGTCGGGAGACGCGTGCGTGCTGTTCTCGAGCAGTGAGACGAACAACCGGTTCGCGCTCTCATGCACCCTGCTTGTCCTTATTATATCATGAACTTCCAGCGGATTCAGTCCGGTACGCACATAATTTTTGAGTAAAACCGACAATTGCGCCCGGATGTAGGCGAAAGCGTCTTCCGAATGATCGAACGGCTTAACGTTGCGGGCGAAATTGCTCGCAACCTCCTCGATGAACTGTTTCAAAGGAGACTCCAGCGAAGCCGAGTTGTCTTGGTACAAAATCCAGATCCGGTTCAGCACCATGACGAGTACCGGCTTGCCTGTCGCGAGCGCGTGCCGGTATTCCGCATGCGTAATGCTGATGCCCCATTCCGGCACGATGCTGCCGTATCGTTCCCCGATGACGAGCAAATACACGTCCGACTTCTCGATTTCCTCCATGCAGCTGTCGACGATGTTGCCGGTTCCGGTAAAGTTGAATTCGATCGATTCGGAGACGACCGCGTGATGACCAAGCTGCGATTCGATTTGTCCGGCCAGACTCGAACGGACAAACGCGAGATCGCGGATGGTCGAACTTATAAAGACGCGCAGCACAGGCAATCCCTCCCAGATAAATTGGTATTTGACGAACAGGTGGAATTTTCCTGCACGTTAGCCGCCCGCGCATAAAAATGAGTCCTTATTCTCATAGTAAAACGTGAACCGCGATGCCGCAGGCGGCTGCAGGTCACGCGGCAAAGGCTTACCCACTCAAGAAGGAGGGCGCGCACAATGAAGTACGATTCCAGTTTGCAATCGCAAAACCCGATCTCTCAGGCTCAAAATTCGGTGGAGCACGCGCACGAAGCCGTTACCCAGGCGCAGTCTCATCCGTCGGAGCAAACGATCTCGCAAGCGGAGCAGTCGGTCGCCAAAGCGGAGCGGGCTGTCGACCAAGCCGGCCTAAGCCACAACGAAACGGCCGTGGAGCTGGCCGAAGAGATGCTGGCGGAGGAGAAGCAGGAGCTGGCGGAGCTGAAGCAAAGCGGCCAGGCCTACCACCAGCCGAACAATACGTGATGAACGATTGCGGCTGAAGCGCTTGGGCACGCCGCGCAGAGCAGGGATAGGTCTGGAAGTCCGGAACGAATCTGTTCCCGGGCTTTTTGCTTTGCCGTTTTCATCCATTCCATAACTCCTTCGAGAGAGGCCGATTGGTATTGCTTCCTCTCATTCCCATATGATAGATTCAAGAAGAATGACAGAATCCGAGGACCGGGCAGCTGGTTCCATCGTATATGGGGAGAGGGAGCAGATTCATGAAAAGGGGAACGATACCGGGCAAGATGCTCGCGCTGCTGCTTGCGGCAGCCCTGATCGGGGCGTTCGGCTGGGCGGCTCCGGCACGGGCGGCCGCTGCTGGCTCAGGGGAAATTTCCGACGTCGTCAAGCAGGTTACGGCATCGGTCGTCGCGATCATCGGGAAGCCTGCGGAGGACGCAGGCAAGCCATCGAACCGGTTTGATTTGGCGCACGGCACCGGGGTTGTCGTCCGAGCGGACGGCTACATCATTACGAATGCTCATGTCGTCAAAAATATGAGCAATATTGTAGTCGTCACATCGGACGGGACCTCTTACCCGGGGAAGACAACGCATTATGACGAGGAAAGCGATCTGGCGCTCGTCAAAATCGAGGCTGCCGGCCTGAAGGCGGCCGAGTTCGCCAAGCCGAGCGATGTGCTGGTCGGCGAAACGGTGATGGCGATCGGTACGCCGATTTCGTTCGCGCTGCGCAATTCGGTCACGGTGGGCATCATAAGCGGTCTGGAGCGGGCGGTGCAATCGAAGTACCAGCTGCTGCAAACGGACGCGGCAATCAATCCGGGCAACAGCGGCGGAGCGCTCGTCAACCGGAAGGGGCAAGTCGTCGGCATCAATACGATGAAGTTTGTCGACAGCTCGATCGACAGTCTGGGGTTTGCGATCCCGGTCGATACGGTGCAGTACGTGCTCCATCATTTTTTTACATACGGCAAAGTGATGCGCCCTTACCTCGGCGTGGAGCTTGAAGAGAGCTGGGAAGCAGTAGTCGGGCTGCCCACAGAGGAAGAGCTGCGGGTAGCCTACGTCGATCCCGATTCGCCGGCGGCGGTTGCCGGCATCAAGCAGGGGGATACGCTGCTGAAGTTCGATCAGGCCAGCGTAAAGACGACGATCCAGTTCAATGAGCTGATGAAAAACTATTTGCCCAAGCAGTCGGTCCAAATTACGCTGAAATCCGGCGGCCAGACCGTTACGCGCAAGGTCGTGCTCGGTGAGGAGGAAGGCTCAGGCGAAGGCTGGGTGAAAACATCGGACGGCTCCTATATCGACTCCGACCGGGGCAAGACGCGGATCGGTGACAGCCATTTCGGCTGGTCGCTCAAATACCCGGCCGGGCTCATCAAGGCGCGGCAGTCGGACGAGGGCAATACGGTTCTGTTTGCCGATTCCAAGAGCGAGTTCGCTCTGAGCGTGTCTGTGGAGGAGCGGATGAGCGAGGATTTGTCTCCGGTCGGCTTGATCCGCAAGGCGGTGGAGCGGTCCGGCGACATTTTGCTGGAAAAGCGTTATGTCGAGCAGGGGGATTCTTCTTACGCCAAAGTCGTCGGCAAGACGACAGAAGGCTCGTACTACCAGACCCGCGCTTTCCTGAAGGGCGATAAAGTGTATTATTTACTGCTGTACGTGCAAAATGAAGAGAACTACAAAAACAGCTTCAAGCATAATATGTATGCTGATCTGCTGGACAGCTTCCGGCTGACGTTCGATACGAAGGACGAGGCGCTGAAGGACATCTCCATCTATAAAGAAGGAGACGTGCCTTATACGAACGAATACGGCTTGACGCTTGAGCTTCCAGCTGATTGGACCGAATCCGAATATGCCGATCTGCCGACCTACTTAAATAAGGACGAGACGGTGCAGGTAACCGTAAAGGTTACGTCCGCTTCTTCGGGCGATACGCTGGATGCTTGGACCGAGCGGGAACAAAAGCAGTTCGAGGACCAATATGTGGAGAGCAGCCGCGAGGCAGGCTCGTGGCACGAGCTGGAGCTGGCAGGGGGCATTCCGGCGAAGCAGGCCAGGTTCGGCGCGTACCAGGGCGAGGCGTGGGAATACCTTCACTCGATCTATTTCATCAAGGATAAGTATAAGTACGAGATTGCCGTCTCGTACGACGAGAAAAACGAGGGAGACGAGATGCAGAGCTTCCTGCGTAAGCTCGTCAAGTCGCTGTCGCTATCCAAAGAGGCGATGAACTCGAGCCTGGGCGTCATTCAGGACGAAAGCGAGCTGCTCGATCCGAACCGGAAGTTAACCGTGCGCAATGCCAAATACAAATACTCGGTGCAAGTACCGGAGACGTGGGAGTATTTGTCCGGCTACTTCGCCAAGGAGGATCGCCCCGAGGCCACCTTCCTGTTTACCGGGGGCAAATTCCAGATCAGCGCCGACGATCGCGGCCGCTTTGACGACGTGGTCAAAAATCTCGAACAATCGTACAAAAAAAGCTCGGAAAACGATCCGTTGTTCCTCTACGAGTCGATGGACGAAACGATATTCGATATGCCGGGCAAAGCGTTCCAAGTGACGTACAAGAAGAAAAAGGACCCGTACGAAGAGAGGGTTTATGTGTTTGCCAAAGGCAATATCGTTTACACAGTTACGATGCGGCTCGAGGATGCCTCCCATACGGAGAGCAACGCAAGCAGGCTGGAGCAGGCGTTCCGTTCGATTACGTTCGACTGAACTCTGCTTGTATAAGGAGGGGAACCGGAGCGGCGGCTTCGGGACCCCTGTTTTTGTTCACATTGCAGCATACTTTATTCCTAACATGGAGGAGAACAAACGATGGATTGGACGATTATGAGCGCCGCAATGACCCACAGCAAGGAAGCAGGTTATTCGGGACAGGTTGGATTTACGCTGGAGGGGCATCAGTCGGCCTATGAGGTCACGCTGCACAGCAAGAATGGCAGAGATTGGGATTACAGTCTAAGCTTCACCAAGGAATCGGGCCGCGAAGCGGACATTGAGAAAGCGGAGCTGCGGCTGGAGCAGGACGACGACTTCTTCGACGCGCTGATCGATGCGGCGACCGCTTCCCTGGAAACCAAATAACGGGAGGAGTACAGAGGATGAAATCGTTTCGCGCGTTGTTCGTGGACAAGGAGGGGGATCGCTGCTTCACGCAGGTCCGGACCATTACGGAAAAAATGCTGCCGCAGGACGAAGTGACAATCCGAGTAGCGTATTCCGGCGTTAACTATAAGGACGGGCTGGCCGTCAGGCCGGATGGAAAAATCGTCTCCCGTTACCCGTTCATCCCCGGCATCGATCTGTCCGGCACTGTCGTACGCTCCCGAGATGAACGATTCCGCGAAGGCGACCGAGTGCTTGTGACGGGCTACGGCCTCGGCGTTTCGCACGAAGGCGGCTACAGCGAGCTGGCGTGTGTGCCCGGGGATTGGGTCGTGCCGCTGCCGGAAGGGCTTAGCCTGCGGGAGGCGATGATTGTTGGGACGGCCGGCTTTACGGCGGCGCTTTCGATCGAGCGGCTGCAGGCTCACGGCGTGCTGCCGGGAAGTGGGCCCGTAGCGGTAGCCGGGGCGACAGGCGGCGTTGGCAGCATGGCGGTGGCGCTGCTGGCTTCGCTCGGCTACGAAGTTGCCGCTGGGAGCGGCAAGCCTGCCGCTGCCGCCTATTTGCGCGAGCTGGGCGCTGCCAGCGTGCTGAGCCGGGAGGAGCTCGCCGGCGACGCGCAGAGGCCCCTGCAAAAGGAGCGCTGGGCGGGCGCCGTCGACCCGGTAGGCGGTGCGGGGCTCGCCGGCATGCTGGGCGCTGTGCGCTACGGCGGCGCGGTTGCGGTCAGCGGCATGGCCGGCGGCGCGAGCTTTGCGGCATCCGTATTCCCGTTTATTTTGCGAGGCGTTAGCTTGATCGGCATCGATTCGGTGCAGTGCCCGCACGACATGCGAGTTCGCATCTGGGAGCGGCTATCACGCGAGTGGAGGCCTGCCGGCGGGTACGAGAAGCTGGTCGCTGCCGAAGTAGGCCTGGATAGGGTGGAGGAGCCGCTTGCGGCTATTTTGCGAGGCGAACTCCAGGGGCGCGTGCTGGTGAAAATGTAACAACTTTCATGGGTTTGAGGCGCTGCGCCACTAGCCATATTGCCCGAAGGGTGTGTTAAAATAGGTATATGTATCCAGAACGGATAAGGGGATAGACCTATGAAATTCCATGCTTTCGCCGGACCCTTGCTTGCCGCAGCCATTCCGCTGCTGCTCTTCGAGCTTATGACCTCATGGTCGTCGATGGACACGATGCTCCGCCATCCGAGCGGTCATTTCTACATCGTCAGCTCGGTTGCTGCGCTCTCTACGGTGATTGCAATCCTGGCAGGCGTAGCCGGGAGCCGGCTGCGCAATATCGAGGTCAGCTGTTTGTCGCTGGCCTTCATATCGCTGGCCGAAATGTTTGCCGTGCACGGCTTCTCCACGCCGGGCTTCGTGATGGGGCCCTCTTCTTTAACGGGCATAGCCGCGCAGCTAAGCGTATTTCTCGCCGCTGTCTGGCTGGCGCTGTCATCGCTGTCATCCGACCATCCGCTCGTGCTGAGCCTATCTCGCTGGAAAAACTCGCTTGTGCCGATCTGGACGGTCTCGCTCGGTTTGTTCGCTCTCGTCGGCATCGTATTTCCGAGCATAGTCGACATTGTGCCGTGGAATCGCAATCCGATCAAGTCGGTTGTGGTTGTCATTACGATGGGGCTTCATTTTTTTACGATGTACCGTTACTACCAGTCGTACCGGTATTCCCGTTTCCCGCTTCAACTGTCGATCGTGTACAGCTGCGCTTTGCAAATAGCGGCCCAAGTCATCATGGTGTCCGGCAAAACGTGGATGCTTAGCTGGTGGATCTACCACTACCTGCTGCTCATATCGATGCTTGTCATGCTGATCGGCCTTATTATGCAGTACGCCTCCAATAAATCGATCGTCGGAGCGCTTAAGGCGCTGTTTACGCGGGACCCGATCGAACGGATTACGAATAGCATTTCGCCCAGCGTGAAAGCGCTCATACTCGCTACGGAGACGAAGGATCCTTATACGGCCGGGCACAATTTCCGCGTTACGATGTATGCGCTCCGTCTGGCAGAGGAGCTGCAAGCGACTCCCGAGCAGCTGCGCGCTCTGGCGCAAGGGGCAATCGTTCACGATGTCGGCAAAATCAACGTGCCGGACTCGATCTTAAACAAGCCGGGCAAACTGACCGACGAAGAACGCCTCGTTATCGAGCAGCATCCGGTCAAAGGCTACGAATTGTGCCGGAGTCTCGGCTTTATGAAGGAGGAGCTGGACATTATCCGTTCCCACCATGAGCGTTGGGACGGTAGCGGTTATCCCGACCGGCTGCAAGGGGAACGGATTCCGCGGCTTGCCCGCATCGTCGCGGTAGCGGATGTGTATGACGCGCTTACGTCGAACCGTTCGTACCGGCAGGCGCGCTCGCATAGCGAAGCGCTGGCTTTTTTACAGGAACAGAAAGGGAAACACTTCGATCCGGTCTGCGTAGACGCCTGGGTTCGTTTGTGCGAAAGAGATCCGCAGGCGTATCAGTATCCGGCCGCTATGATTCGCGAGGGCGGGATGCCGGCGGCTGCGGCCGCGACCGGCGGTGCGGCGGTATAAGCGGCCTGGGTCTGCGCAGGGGGACTTAATTTACTCCTTGGGGGACACTGGCGTCTCGTATAGACGGGATCGCTTCCGCAGCCACTCGAACAGATGGACCACGATTACCTTGAGAACGGCGTAGCCGGGGATGGCCAGAATGATGCCGACGATGCCGAACAGCTTCCCTGCCGTCAAGATAACGAACAGGATCGTGATCGGGTGAATATGCAAATTTTTGCCCATGATTTGCGGCGAGATGAACTTCCCCTCAACCAACTGCACGATCGTCCAGACGATGACCATCTTCAGCAGCATGATCGGCGAAGTGACGATGGCGATTATAAGCGCCGGCGTAATCGCGATGACCGGGCCGAGGTACGGTACAACGCTTGTGCATGCCGCGAATATGGCGAGCACAAGGGAATAATCGAGTCCGATGACGAGGTAGCCGATGTAGAGCAGCATGCCGATGCAGAAGCTGACGATAATTTGACCGCGTATGTAGGAGCTGATCTGGCGGTTCATTTCCGACATGACTTCAAGCGACTGTTCGCGGAGGCGGGTAGGGATGAATTTGGCGATATAGTGGGGCAGCCGCCGTCCGTCTCGCAGCAAATAAAACAAAATAAGCGGCACTATAACGACCGATAAAACGATTTCCGTAACGGCTCCGACGAACGCTCCTATGCTGGTCCAGGCGTTGCTGAGCCAATTGGATAGCTGGCCGAACAGCTTTTGCACATAATCGGCAGGCTCGAAGCTGAACGTTTGCTGCAGCCTTTCGAACAAGCCGCTGCCGACGATTTCCGCTAACTGCTGCTCTACCTGCTTGCTGTATCTCGGGAAATTTTCGAGCAGGCTTTCGATTTGGGCTCGTATAAACGGTACAACGATTGTGATGAGCAGAGCGATCAAGCCCGCGATCAGCATATACAGCAAGGCGATGGAAGCGGAACGGCGCATCCCCTTTCGTTCCAGCCAATCGACGATCGGATTGAGCAAATAATAAACGACGCCGGTTAGCAGAACGGGCAGGAAGACGGTCTTGACCAGTGCGATAACCGGCAGAAATATATAGGATACCGTAGAAAAGACGCGAATGTTGAGACCGATCAGCAGCAAAACGAGCAAACTTAACACGAATCGGTTGTTGAGCACATATTGCTTGAATCGCTCCGTCCATATGGCTGGCTGGTTCATGTCGTTAGTGGCCTCCATCCTGCTCTGACTATTGTTGGACCTGCTTGTGGCTGGTTCTATAAGCTTTTCTGATTTACGGCCCGCAGCTTTGACGTAGAAATAGCTACAGCTTGGAAACGGCGACCGAGCACTCATTGCCGCCGCTCTGGCTCAGCGGCAGGCCCGCGTTATAACAAAGCAAGCTTGAGGAATATAAGCAAAAACGAATAAAGGTTAAATAATAAACTGTTTTCGGCGAATTATCTGAATTTTTGTTCGGATATGACTTAATAAGACCCCGTGCGGACTTTGATCTTTACTGATGTTTCTATATAATGAATAGTATAATGGTTCTACTTAACCTATTGGGAGGTGAACCTGTCCGTCTTAAGAAGGCGGGTAGGAGCTTATTTGGAAGGTGACCCTGGTCCGATAATCCTTAATTTGTCCTTGGCGTTAGTTTTGGTGCTTCTGAACGGTTTTTTTGTGGCTGTAGAATTTGCCATGGTGAAAGCGAGAAGCAGCCGTATCGATGCTTTGGCCCTGGAAGGGAATATTAGGGCGAAATTCGCAAGCCGGATTCTTGGCAATATGAACGCTTATTTATCCGCTTGCCAGTTAGGAATTACGCTGACGTCACTAGTGCTCGGATGGCTCGGGGAACCCACGATCGCCAGAATTATCGAGCCGCTGTTAACGAAGGTCGGCATGCCGCAAAGTTTCATTCATATTATTGCCTTTATTATCGGTTTTACTATCGTTACCGCCTTTCACATTACGATCGGCGAACAAGTGCCGAAAACGTACGCCATTCGGAAATCCGAAGCGGTGACGTTATGGTCGGCCATTCCGATGATGGTTTTTTTCAAAATCATGTACCCGTTCATCTGGGTACTGAACGGCGCGTCCAACTGGATGCTCCGCAAATCCGGCGTGGAGCCGGAGGCCGAGCATGACGCCGTGCATACGGAGGAAGAAATCCGTCTGCTTGTAAAAGAAAGCCACAAAAGCGGCTTGATCGACAACACGGAGCTGACGCTTGTCGATAACGTCTTCGAATTTACCGAAACCGTGGCGCGCGAAATCATGATTCCCCGCACGGAGCTGGCATGTTTGTATGCCGATCGTACGTTCGAAGAAAACATGGAAATCGCGACAACGGAGATGCGTACGCGTTATCCGGTATGCGACCCGGACAAAGACAACATTATCGGCTTCATTCACATTAAGGACTTGTTCAAATCGCGGGAAGGCATCGACAACATCCGTTCGATCATTCGCCCGATTATGAGCATCCCGGAATCGATGCCGATTAGTGCGCTGCTGAAGATGATGCAGAAGAAACGTACCGAGGTGGCTCTGCTCATCGACGAATACGGCGGCACGTCGGGACTTGTGACGATGGAAGACATTCTGGAAGAGCTGGTCGGGGAAATTCACGACGAGTTTGACGACGAAGAGCGGTCCACCATCGAGAAAAAAGACGAATATACTCATTCCGTAGACGGTCTTCTCCATATTGAAGAGTTCAACGACTACTTCGGGCTGGATATCGAAACGGATGATTACGATACGATTGGCGGCTGGGTGTACTCGCAAGTGGAAATCCCGCCGAAGAAAAACCAGAAAGTATACTTTAAGGAATACGAGCTGACCGTAGACGAGGTCGACCATATGCGGGTTTCCCGTCTGGTCGTGCGCAGAATGGCCGAGAATAGCGAAGGCGAAAACAGCGCGGTTATGCCCGTAGTATCTTAATCTAAATGTTGCTGAAGAAGCGGCTCATGCCAAGGTGCATAGGGCCGCTTCTTATTTGTGTTTAGACCAGTCACAGCCGGAAAGGCATCCCCGACCGAAGACTGGCGGCCATCCATCCTTGCGACCGTGTCGGCGGCCTTCTGCACGGGTGTACAATGTAGACGCCAAGTAAGGTTCGAGGAGGATCTAGCATGTATAGTATTGTCGTTATAACGGAGTATGCAGCGGTGTTTGTGCTGCTGCTTGTCTCTTGGCTGGCGGGAGCCAAGGCATCCAAACTACTATTCAGCAAATCCGTCAAGCAGATGCGCCGGGGAGCCCGCGGTCTGCTGATCTGGTTGGGAGCCGTAATGCTGAGCGCCGGAGCGGTCATTGGCCTGAGCGCGTATATGGCGGTTACGTATGACCCGCTATTTTGGCTGGACCGGGTATTGCTGCACAGTCAGCTTACAGCCGTTCCGCTGTTATTGCTTTTTATTGTTTCTTTGCCGAAGCTGATTCGGCTCTGCATAGCCGTTAAGGGGGGCGGGGAGGAACCGGCCGGTCCCGAGCTGCTAGTGCAGGCCGCTCAGCCCGGGCTGATCGTGCCGTTTCACATGTCCGCGCTTGGGGCGCTGACCACGTTTTATTTTGCCTTAGTGCCGCCGATACCGTTCGAAATGCTGCCGATTGCGATTCCGGTCGCCATGTTCGTGCTGCTGTCGGCCTTGTTATGGTGGCTTCACGCTCGCCGCTTGCATAAGGCAGGGCGTCAGGGCGCTTCGTTCTGGACGCGTTATTGGGCGGTTCGCGTGCTCCGCAACCTGGCGGTTTTGGCCGTTTGTGCGCTCGTAGCATGGCCGCTCGGTCAAATGGCGCTCAGCAGCAGCCATCTGCCGGACGAAATGGATATGATGGCGGGCGAGCCCGACTATGGCAGAGGAGCGATTCCCTCAGGCGGAGCGCACGCCGGCCATGCCGGTCACGGCGGTGTTCAGACGGCCTTTTCGCCCAGCAGCGCCGCCATACCGGTCACCGCTCTGAGCGGCCCCCGATTCGGCGAGCCGGATCGGCGGTACACGCTGACCGCGGAAAAAAAGGAGGTGCGGCTCGCTTCCGGCAAAACGGTGCAAGCCTGGACGTATAACGGGCAAATACCGGGACCCGAGCTGCGGATGAAAGAAGGCGAGCTCGTCGAGGTTACGCTCAAAAATGAAAATATCGACGGCGGCGTCACGATTCATTGGCATGGGCTGGACGTTCCGAACGCGGAGGACGGCGTAGCCGGAGCGACACAAAACGCAGTTATGCCCGGAGAAACGTACACGTACCGGTTCGTGGCGGAGCAGGTAGGCACGTTCTGGTATCATTCGCATCAAAACTCGAAGGAAGCCGTCGAGAAAGGGCTGTTCGGAGCGCTTGTCGTAGAGCCGAGGCAGCCGTCCACCGCAGGAGAGAAAGACATCACAGTTATAACTCATGTATGGGAAGGCGCGGGGTTTGCAATCGGTGCGTCGGATACGCTCCAGCGTATGGCGATTGCGCCAGGAACCCCTGTACGGCTAAGGCTGATCAATACGGACAACTGGGTGCGCCAAACCTATGTGCTGACCGGCACCGAGTTTCGGGTTGCCGCCATCGACGGAACCGACTTGAACGAACCCGGCAGCCTGCGCGATACCGAGCTCGCGCTGACGACAGGTGGGCGGTACGATGTGACGTTTACGATGCCAGACGGGCCGGTTTACCTGAGCATTGGCAATCCGAAGAAGAAGCTCGGGATCTTCATGAGTTCGAACGGAGAGGGGGAATTGCCTACTTTGCCGGCCACGGTGCCCTTCGAGCCGGAAAGCTATGGGCGCCCCGCGCAGACGCCGTTTGATGCTGACAGCAAGTTCGACCGTGAGTTTACGATGATTTTGGACAACAAGCTTGGCTTTTACAACGGGGAATTCCAGTCGCTGTATACGATTAACGGAGAGGTGTTTCCGAACACGCCGATGTTTGTCGTCCGCGAGGGGGATTTGGTCAAAACCGTAATCGTCAATCGCGGATCGGTCGATCATCCGATGCATTTGCACGGTCACCATATGCTGGTGCTTTCGCGCAACGGGGAGCCCGTGACCGGAAGTCCCTGGTGGTCCGACACGCTTGACGTTTCCCCGGGGGAGACGTACGAGGTGGCGTTCCGCGCCGATAACCCCGGCATCTGGATGGATCATTGCCATAACCTGCAGCATGCGGCCGTCGGGATGACGATGCATCTGGCGTACGAAGGCGTTACGACACCGTTTGCAATCGGAAATGCGACCCATAACCATCCGGAGTGACGGAGCACGCCTTAACAACATCTTCAAATACCCGAAATATTGCGATGACACTTCTCCTGTATCGTTAACGTCATAACAATGGTGTCAGGAGGAATGTTTCGTGGGGAAGAATATGAACCGGCGTACCTTTTTATCGTTCATGGGCACGGGGGCGGCCGCGCTTGCCGCCGCTTCCGCAGGGCTCGGCATTCTCGAGGGTAAGGCATCGGCCATGTCGCCTACAGCCGATCATCTGTTCGGTTTCGAGACGAACAAAGTAAGCGGATACTTCGAGCCGATCGAACCGTCGAAGGAAGATTTGCTGCTGCTGCCCAAAGGGTACCAATACGACGTCGTAGCCGCGTTCGACGATGTCATCAACGAGGCGGGCGAGAAGTTCGGACAAGGCTCGGACTACAACGCCTTCTTCCCGATTAACGGCTCGAATACGCATGGCCTGCTCGTGAACAACCATGAATATACGAATATTTTTTCGATCGGACCGATTGCCGAGAACGGGAAATGGACACAGGAGCAGATTCAGAAGGATTTGTATTATCAAGGCATGTCCGTCATCGAGATTTACCAGGATACGGATGGCGTCTGGAAAATGGATACAAGCTCGAAGCACGCCCGCCGCATTCACGGCTCAACGCCTTTCGAGCTGACTGGACCGGCCAGAGGGAGCGCGGTCGTCGGTTATGCGACCCAAGCGAAAGGCACGTTCGCGAACTGCTCGGGCGGCGTTACGTTCTGGAAAACGGTGCTGTCCTGCGAGGAAAACTTCTCGGAAACGGCCGAACGTGCAGGCCTGCCGCTTACCCATTACGGCTGGGTCGTGGAGATCGATCCGTTCGACGGCAGCTATTTGAAGAAGCATACGGCGCTCGGACGGTTTAATCATGAGAATACGGCGATGGGTTTGACGGCGGACGGACGCATCGTCGTTTATATGGGCGACGACAAGAAGGATGCGTGCGTGTATAAGTTCGTCAGCGCAGGCAAGTATGAGGCATCCAAGGGCCGGGCCAATTCCGCGCTGCTGGAGGACGGCACATTGTATGTGGCCAATCTGAAGTCGGGCAAATGGGCGCCTGTCACGTACGAGGCGGTATCCAAGCTGCTCGCCAAATCCGACTTCAAGGCTCCGGCAGGCGTCAAAGGAACGCGCGACGAGCTGCTGGCGAGATTCGGCAGCCAGGGCGACGTTGTCACGAATTGCCATGAAGCCGCGCTGATCGTAGGCGGCACGCCGACCGACAGACCGGAGGACATCGAAATATCGCCGTTCGACAACACGGTGTTCATCAGCCATACGAACAATGATTCGCACGGCAACATCCACGGTCATATTACCCGCATTTTCGAGAAGGATAACGATCTTGGCGCCACTGAGTTCGACTTCGAAATTTTCATCGCCGGTGGGCGTCAATCGGGGTTCAGCTCGCCTGACAATTTGGCGTTCGACTCGAGCGGCAACTTGTGGGTCGTTACGGATATTTCGTCGAGCAGCCATAATAAGGGCGTGTACAAAACGTTTCAAAATAATGGATTGTTCGTCGTCCCTACCCACGGCCCGGCCAAAGCCGAAGCGCTGCAATTCGCATCGGCCCCGGTAGAGAGCGAACTGACCGGCCCGTTCTTCACGCCAGACGAGAACACGCTGTTCTTGTCGGTGCAGCATCCGGGCGAAATGACGACCGACCTGAATAAGCCGACCAGCCTGTGGCCGCACCGCCCGGGTGACCCGATCGCCCGCTGCGGCGTGGTTGCGATTCGCGGTTTCAAGCTGGGATAAGATGTGAGTGATGAATAGCAACCACGGGCCTTCCGTGGTTGCTTTTTCGCCTTATGCGGGACACCTAGATAGTAATCCAATTATGTTTATTCAGACGTATCTTTTAATCGTATAGTATGTACCTTGTTTTCAACTGTCCAAAACTCCAGAGATAGTTTATTTTTTCGATCTCTATACACTTTGACCTGGGCACCTTGATCGGAATACTGTTTACGAGGAGCCCCATAATTCTCAATCACTTTTTCAACACTATCACCTGGTCTGATACCCTTTTCAGTTGTGAATTCGCTGTCTTCGCCTTGTATAGAGATGGATGATAGGGTTCCGATTTCACTCACAACTAATCCCAGCGAATGTATGAATGTATATTTTTTTCTGTTACCTATATTTCCGATTACAACTGGCTCACCATAACGAAGAGCATATTCGGTTTGATCAAACTTGGCCCCTATTTCTAAGCCGATGATGTGCTGTTTACCTAAAGTTAAGTTTCCTCTGGTTGTAGCCAGCGAAGTTGTGAGGATAACAGCAAGGAACACAACGATAATGATACTGAAGACCCGGATTCCCATAACCTGTTTCATCGTTCCTTTCAGGTGAGTCTCAAATATCTTAAGGGTAAATTGTAAGCCACATCGACATGAATAATCAATAATTGGCTGAGGCGGGCGCTGTTCGTACACGCCCAGAAACTATGCCCTATCCTTCAAGCGGCCGTGCTGGTACAATAAATGAAAACAAAGGGAAGAGCACCAAGAAGAGGTGGGTCATACAGCATGAGCGCGGACAAATGGTCCTATCCGGCAGGCACCAATAGGCTCTATTTTCGCATATTGTCATACTTTCTGTTCCTGCTTGTCCCTACGCTGATAATCGGCTCCGGCATTTATGTGGCCAATCTGGCGGTGTTCAAGCAGCAGACGATCGATAAAATCGGAGCGAACCTGATCTCCTCGTCCAAGGCGATCGACAATATTTTGCGGACGACGGAGCAAACCGGCATGAACGTACTGATGAACGATACGGTTCAGCGCTACCTGGTTCCGTACGAGCAGCAGAGCACGGACGAAAAAGAGAAGGTGCCGAGCATTATCAAGTGGCTCTCGTCCAATCGCAATATCGTAAGCCCTTACATCGACGATCTGTTCGTTTTCACCGATGACGATTGGGTGTACAAAAGCGACGGGATCGAAAGCTTCCATTCTTTCTTCACACAGTTCAGCAAGTTCGACCGGTACGGCGAGACGTTCTGGGCGGAGATGCTGAAGAGCGATTTTTCATTTCGCGTGCTGGAGCCGACGGCTGTCAGCAAATGGTTCAAGGAAGGCAGCGAGCCGGTCATCCCGTTCGTGCTCTCGCAATATGTGGCTGGCAACCGGGTCGTCTTCGTCGCTACCGTATCGGCTTCCAAGCTGAATCAGTTTCTCGTTCAGAACCGTGTTGTCGACTCCAGCGCCTTCCTCGTATTGGATCAGAACCGCGAGGTGGTGACGGGCTCGCCCGAAGCGACGCAGCCGAGCGTTTCGAGTCAGTTGCTCGAGGCGATGGGCGACCGGACTTCCGGTTATGCCGAGTTGAAGCTGGATAAGCAGCGTTCCGTCGTGACCGTGAACCGATCGGAATACGGCTGGTATTATTACTCGATCACGCCGACTAGCGAATATACGAAGCTGGCGAGCGGGATTTTGTCGTTGATCGTATGGATGTCGGTTTTTCTGACCGTGCTCGGCGTCTTGTTCTCTTTTGTGTTCAGCAACAAGCTGTACAATCCGATCCGCAACCTGCTCGACGCGCAGCATCGCCGGGAGAAGTTTTCCGGAGAGTTTCTGGACAATGCGTTCACCTACGTGCTGAACGGGAATCCGCTGAACAAGCATGAGGCGCTGATGCAGGAGATCGGCTTCGAGAATGGGCGTTATATATGCGCTTGCATCAAGTTTCAGTTCAAGGAGTCATTTTATAAGGATATTCAGGACACGGACCGGCTCGTCATTTTGGAAAATATGAAAAAAATCGTTCAGGGCATTCTCCAGCGGCACGTACCCGCCTACGTCATCGATGTACAAAAAAATTTGTACGCCGCTATGGTCAACTTGAAAACGGCGGAGGACCGTTCCGCGCTCGATAAGGCGCTTGCCGCTCTGCTGGAAACGTTCGACTACGATACGAAGTACTGCAGGCTGGTGGTCGGCATCGGCAACGTGTACGACCAGATCGGCGACTTGGCCAAATCTTACGGTGATTCGCGAATGGCGCTGGCAAAAGCCGACGAAACGGCGGACTGTCAAGTGATCGACGCCGCGAATTTTCCGCTCGGGCAATATTACCGGTTCGGCTTCGCCGAGGAACGAAAGGTGCTGAACGGTCTGCGCAGCGGCGATATGGACGTGCTGGAGGCGGAAATCCGCGGCATCGTTGAGCTAAATCTGGAGATGGGCACCTCCAATTGGTACATGAACCTGCTGCTTGTCGAGCTGTACCATATCGGCGTCAAATATTTGCTCGAGAAAGGGATCAGTCCGCAGCGGCTGCTCACCGAACAGGACCATCAGATTTTGGTTGGCAAGTCGTCCCAGCTTCTCGACCTGCAAGAGCATCTGGAGCTGCTGCTCCGCTTCAGCCGGGAAATCGTCCTGACAGGCACGACCCAGGAGGATAACAAAGCGGCCAAAATCGTCATGAAAATAACGGAGTACATCGACGCCAACTACCGAAGCGACCTGTATCTGGAATCGGTGGCCGCGGAAATGAACTTGTCGGCGAAATACATCTCCAAGCTGTTCAAAGATTCGACCGGAATGAATATGACCGAATATATCGGCATGAAACGGATTGCCGAAGCGAAGCGGCTGCTTGGCGAGACGACGATGAAAAACGACGAAATTGCCGAAAGCGTCGGCATCGTGAGCCGGTCCACCTTTTTCCGCCTGTTCAAAAAGTACGAAGGGATCTCCCCTCAGGACTACCGGAAAATGCTTCAGGACGGCGCTGTTGCGGAAAATGAGCCGAAATGAGACCGTGACGGAAAATGAGACTGTGGGCACAAACGGAAAGTTGAGACCGATTGCTCCTTACTGGCAGTAGTAAAGCTCAGGCGTTTCCGGCTAATCTAGGGGTGCAGGCATTACGGTACCCCGGGTACGGAAAGGAGCGGGAACGAAACTACTGTCAGTTATTTTGAGAATAACGTTCTCCAGTAAGGAACTTGTCTATTCTCATGTGCGAGTAATTGGATTGGAGGCTTTCGGGTGGACAGTATACGACATGCCGGAGAAATACGACCGACTCCTCATTGGAGGAGGCAGCTGAGAAGAAGCCGATATTTGTACATCATGTTTGCCTTGCCGGCGGTTTACTTCATTTTATTTCATTTCATCCCGATCTTCGGGAACATCATCGCGTTTCAGAATTACAACGTGTTCAGCGGTTTTATCAAAAGCCCGTGGGTCGGCTTTAAGCATTTTCAGGTTTTTTTATCCGACCCTTATTTTTGGAAGCTGGTCCGCAATACGCTGATGCTCAATTTGTACGGCCTCGTATTTAATTTTCCGGCGCCGATTATTTTGGCGCTGCTGCTGAACGAGCTGCGGCTGAAGTTTTTCAAACGTTTTGTGCAGTCGGTCGCTTATTTGCCGCACTTTTTGTCCACAGTCGTCATCTCCGGCATGCTCGTCAACTTTTTGGCGATCGACGGGGTGCTCAACCGGCTGGTCGAATGGTTTGGCGGCAGTCAGATCCAGTTTCTGATCGAGCCTTCGTGGTTCCGTACGATTTTTACCGCATCGGACATCTGGCAGCAGGTCGGCTGGGGAACGATCATTTATTTGGCCGCACTTACGGGCGTCGACCCGCAGCTGTACGAGGCGGCCCGAATGGACGGGGCGAACCGGTGGAAGCAGATGCTGCATGTTACGCTGCCGAGTATTTTCCCGGTGATTACGATTTTGTTCTTGCTGACGATCGGCAACTTCTTGTCCGTCGGCTACGAAAAAATATTGCTGCTCTATAACGGCGCGACCTATGAGACGGCCGACGTGATTCAAACCTACGTATACCGCAGGGGCCTGCTCGGAAGCGACCTCAGCTTCGCTGCGGCGGTAAGCGTATTCCAATCGGTCGTAGCTTATGTGCTCGTAGTAGGGGCGAACCGGTTCACGAAATGGCTGGGTGGGACGAGTTTATGGTAAAAAGCGATGGAACAATCCTATCTCGCTTCGGTAAATGGAAATTTTCGCCATTCGATATCATCAATGGTCTGATCATGCTCGGCGTCGTTTTTCTCATGCTGTATCCGCTTTATTATATGGCGATCATCTCGATCAGCGCGGGAGGCCCGGTTTCCCGGGGCGAGGTCAGCTTTTATCCGGTGCAGCTGAGCTTTAAGGCGTACGAAGTCATTTTCTCCAGCGCGCCGATCGTGCAGGCTTATCAAAATACGCTGCTGTATACGTCGTTAGGCGTGGCGATCAATCTGATCATGACCGGGTTATGCGCCTATCCGCTATCGCGCAATCATTTTTACGGCAAACATATATTTGCGATGCTGATCGTATTTACGATGTTTTTTGACGGGGGCATGATTCCGCGCTATTTGGTCGTGGACAGTCTCGGCCTGCTGAACTCGGTGTGGGCGATCGTGCTGCCTCCCGCTATTAATGTGTTTTATATGGTCATGATGCGCACCTTCTTCCAGGCGATCCCGGAAGCGCTGATCGAATCGGCGCATATCGACGGAGCCAACGATTTGAAAGTATTTTGGAAAGTCGTCATTCCGCTCTCGGCGCCGCTTATCGCCACGATGGTGTTGTTTTACGCCGTGGGACATTGGAACAGCTTTTTCTCCGCGCTTATTTATTTGAACGAAAGCAGCAAGTTCCCGATCCAGCTCATCCTGCGGAATATCGTCATTCAGGGCGATACGTCGGCCCAGTCTACGGAAATGAGCGGCGTCGTCGGTACAATGGTCGTCGACCAGAACATCAAATACGCGGTCGTCATGATCGCCATCCTGCCGATTCTGGTGCTGTACCCGTTCCTGCAGAAATATTTCGTCAAGGGCTCGATGGTCGGTTCGTTGAAAGGATAATGTGAACTAGAAGCCTAGAAGGGGTGTTAGGTAACCTATGAAGCTGAAAAAACAATATGTGCCTGCGGCGCTGAGCGTGCTGCTGCCCGCCGTTGCCGTTATGTCGGCCTGCTCTTCCTCCACAGGATCGGATAAGGCGTCCGGAACGAATGCCGATGCCGGCAAAACCGCAGAGGCGAGAACGATTACGGTGATGCGAAGCGACAGCTCGATTCAGCCTTTATTGAAGGATTCCCCGGCACTGAAGCAGATTCTGGCCAAAACGAACATCAAGATCAACATGGAAGGCGTTCCGAGCAGCGACTACGACGCGAAGAAGAAAACGATGATCGCCACCAACAATATTCCCGATGTGCTTCATGTAGCGAAGGCGGACATTACGAACTATGCGGGCACCGGCATTTTCCTCAACCTGTCTCCGCTGATCGATCAATATGCGCCGAACTTCAAGAAGCGGCTGGAAAGCGAGCCTGAGGCGAACAAACTGAAGGTGAACGGCAACTTCTACGGTTTCCTGATTATGGCCCGCAAATCGGCCGCAGCCAACGTCGGCAACTTCCCGATGATTCGTACCGACGTGCTTCAGGAGTTGAATCTGAAGACGCCGACAACGTTCGAGGAGCTGTACGAGGTGCTGAAAGCGTTCAAGAAGGCGTATCCGGACTCGTATCCGTGGACGATGCGCAGCGGCTCCGCGTACAATTTGCGATTCCTCGCCTATGCGTTCGGCAGCGGGTATACGATATACTACGAGCCGAAGAAGGATAAATATTTGTACGGTCCGGCGTATCCGGAGTTCAAGGAAGTGATTACGTTCCTGGCGAAATTGTACAAGGAGAAGCTGCTCGACCCGAACTTTACGAACTTGACGGCCCAGCAGTGGCAGCAAAACCTGAGCTCGGGCAAATCGCTGTTCTTCTACGACAACTATACGTTTGCCGTCAACTACAACTCGGCGCTCCAGCAGGTCAATCCGAAGGCGAAGTTCGATATGCTGCCGCTGTTTAAGGATGCGTCGGGCAACAAGCGCAACTATATGGACAATCCGTCCAGCTTCAACTCGTTTGCGATCAGCAGCAAGGTGAAAAATCCGGAAGAAGTCGTCAAAATGTTCGACTGGATGTACTCCGACGAAGGCGCGGACATTACGAACTTCGGCGTGCCCGGCGAGCACTTCACCCGATCGGGAGACAAAGTCACGATCAGCCAAAGCCTGCTGAATCAGTTCAAGGATAAGCAGGACCCGTACCGGGCGATGCAATCGTTCCTCGGCACCGGACTGCTTGCGTTCAGCACGTTCACCGACGACACGCCGATGCTGACGATTTCGCCGCCGGAGCTGAAAACCTGGTCCGATGCGGTCAAGCAGCAGAAGGACCGCAAGGAAGTGATCGAGAAGCCGCTCGATCCGCCGTTTAACGACGAAGAGGTCGAGAAGCTGAAGCAGCTCACGACGAAGGTCGATACGGTCGTCACGCAAAACATCGACAAGTTCATTCTCGGCAGCCGTCCGCTCAGCGAGCTTGACGCTTTTGCCAAAGAAGTGATCGCGAGCGGCTCCGCCGAAATCGAGGATATTTACAACAAGGCATGGAGCCGGGTGAAATAAGGAGGAATAGAGCGGCATGGACGTTCGTTTATTGACAGCAGGGGAGATGGAGGAAGCGATTCGCCTCGCCGACGGCACGTTCCGGGGAGACGATCGTCCCTCGCTTTCGGTTTCTTCGCCGAATGTCTTCTCGAAAAGTCTGGGGCAGGCGGCAGGAGGCTTCGCGGACGGACGACTCGTTTCGTTCGCGGGCCTTGTCCCCTCGGTCGTTCGCGTAGGCGCAGCTCGTCTTCACGTCTACTCCTACGGAGCGGTCTGCACGCATCCCGATTACAGGGGTAAAGGACTTGCGAGTTCCATTCTTGACTTCGCCAAGCGGCATATTCGCCGGGCGGACGCATCCTTGCTGCTTGTATCCGGCGGGCGCTCCCTGTATACGAATGCCGGCTGCTATCCGTTCGGGATGTTTCGCAGGTTCACGCTGCTGCCGGAGCATACGCCGCATCTCGCCAAGCGCGAGAGCTCCGGCATAAGCTGCCGGACGGCGGACGCGGCCGACTGGTTTCGACTCGGAGATATGTCCGCAGCGAAGCCGGTCCACTACGAGCAAAGCGTATGGGATATGGCGCTTCTGCATCAAGCCAGAGCCGTCCCCTCTATGCAGCGGCTCGATCAGGTTACCATTATCGCCGAGAAGGACGGAGAGGCAGTCGCCTTTTGCGTGCTGGGGCTAAGACGCATCGGGGAAGAGTCCGTCAAACGGTCCGACTCGGTCATCGAGTGGGGAGGCCGGGCGGAGGACGTCTGCTCTCTGCTGCGCTTCGCTCTGGCGCACAAGCTGACCGATCGGCTCGAGATCGGCATTTCGTGGCATGAGGAGGAGATGGCGGGATTGCTTGGCGGGACCGGAGCGGCCTGGGCGGAAGAGCCGAATTCGGGGACCGTTCATATTGCCTGTGTCGAGAAGCTGTTCCGCCAGCTTCGGCCTTACTGGGAACAGATTTCCGGCAGTCCCGGCACCGTTCCGGCCGTAAGATCGCTCACGGACGGAACCTTCGAGGTTGTCGCCGACGATTGCTCGCCGCTCTTATGTAATGGCGAACAATTGGTGTCGCTGCTATTCGACAAGGAACCTAAAGAACTTACGCTTGATGAGCAGTGGCGAAGCGCCGTCTCGACTTATTTTCCGGTCCCCTTCCCATATACGAAAGGCCTCAATTATGTTTGAAGACAACCTTTAACGAAACGGGCTGCCGGAAATAGGCTGCCCGAATGGAGGAATCGATTCATGAAGCATGTCATCGTGTACAAAGAGGCGGGGCGGTACGCAGGTTGGCCGGCCAACTACGGCATATGGTCGTGGGGCGATGAGATTGTCGTCGGGTTTACGCTCGGTTATCATAACACCGAGGGCGGCTTTCATGCCCGCGACCGGACGAAGCCGCTCGTAGCGATGCAGGCCCGCAGCCTGGACGGCGGCGAAAGCTGGGAATCGGTTGTCACCCCGGTCCGTACGCCGGGCAACCAGGGGTTATCGGCAGGCGAGCATTCGTCGTTAGGCAGCGGCGGCGAAGCCGGAGAACAGGAGAACGAGCCGGCCCCCGTGCAGGAGCCGATCGATTTTTCCCATCCGGATTTTGCCTTGATGTGTGCGAGGAACGACGTGGTCGCCGGCTCCAGCTCCTGGTTCTACGTGTCGCAGGATCGCTGCCAGTCTTGGCAAGGGCCGTATGAGATTCCGATGATGGGCCAGATCGGCCTTGCGGCGCGCACCGATTATTTGGTTCAAGGGCGCGACGAAATCCTGTTGTTCCTGACTGCTCCGACGATCGAGGGAACGGAAAACGGCAGCCGTACGTTTTGCGCGAAATCCGAAGACGGCGGGAAAACGATCGAGTTCGTCTCCTGGATCGGCCCGAAATGGGACAACGGCTTCAATATTATGCCGGCCAGCGTCCGTTTGGCGGACGGACGTATCCTGGTTGCCACCCGCGACCGTCAAACGTCTGCGGATGAGAAAACGGGCAACTGGATCGATCTGTACGAATCGGCGGATGGCGGGGCGACCTGGACGTACAAAAATCGGCCTGTGGCCGAGACGGGGAGAGGCGGCAATCCGCCGACGCTTACCCGGCTGCATGACGGCAGGTTATGCATGACGTATGCGTTCCGGGACGCTCCGTATGGAATCCGAGCCAAGCTTAGCCTAGATGACGGGGCGACCTGGGGCGAGGAAATCATCCTGCGTTCGGACGGCGGCAGTCACGATATCGGCTATCCGCGCACTGTGCTGCGTCCGGACGGCACGCTCGTAACGGCTTATTACTTCAACGACGAGCTTGGCGGAGCCTGCTACATCGCCGCTACGCTCTGGAAGCCTTAAAAAGTTTAATTGGAAAAAACAAGCATTCGTCGATCTAATGCGATCGCCGGATGCTTTTTTTATTCAGAGTCGGAAACGGCTTGTAAGCATTTGGACCATTCGTTCCGTTTGAAGCCGGATAGGAAATATGATAAACTGCAACCTAAAGCTGAAGCCGCCTTGTGCGGAAAGCGGTTTCATCTATTAAGGAGACCATTGCCATATTCGACCGGGGAGGTCAAAGTATGATACGTCGTCGTAAAAGTGTATTTTTGACGCTGCTCCTGTCTTATTTTGTCATTCTGTTTATTCCGGTGTCCATCTCGGCCGTTATGTATACGAACATGGAGAACACGATGGTAGGGAACGCCAGCCGCTCCAATCTGGCGATGCTGGAGCAAGTGCGACAAATTATGGACAAAAATATGCAGGAAGTCGACCAGCTAATCGTTCAAGTTGCGACACATCCGAAGCTGCAAACGCTCTGGACGATACCGGAGGAAGAAAAATATATTCAATACGAAGAGGCATTCAAGGCGCTCAAAAATATTCGCACTGGCGCCGGTTTCGTGAGCGATTTATATATTCATTTAAGAAAAGGGGACGTCATCCTGTCTCCGATGTTCAAGACGGATGCGACTACTTATTTCACCCAGCTGTACCCGTATGCCGATAAAAGCCTTCAGCAGGTGAGGGACGAGATTTTGTCCGGCTACCATTTCAAAACGTTCTGGCCCGTTACGGCGATCCGGGATGTCTCGTCGTCCAAAAATTTCATCCAATGCGCTGTCTCCTTGCCGCTGGGGGAAAGCAATAACGTATGGGGAACTCTCGTCATGAGCATCGAGGACCAGCAAATCTATAACTTGTTGAAGCAGATCGAGTGGGCGGGAAGCGGCTCGATGTACATTATCGACGACCAAGGTCAAGTCATCATGTCGACGACCGGCAATTTTCGTCTGCCTGAAGGACTCAGCGATAAAATCGCTACGCGCAGCGGGTATCAGTCGTACAGCATCGGCAATCGGACGGAAATGGTGTCGC
The DNA here is from genome assembly GCF_003626695.1 of Paenibacillus ginsengarvi. GTDB lineage: Bacteria > Bacillota > Bacilli > Paenibacillales > NBRC-103111 > Paenibacillus_AB > Paenibacillus_AB ginsengarvi. The sequence continues at coordinate 166,051 of NZ_RBAH01000003.1, read as the reverse complement.
ACACGACCGGTCAAGGCGGCTGGAAGTACGTGTCGCTCGTTCCGGAGTCGGTTGTGCTTGAGCGGGTCAACGAAATCAAAGCGCTGGCGCTTACGCTGCTCGGACTGGCCGTCGTGCTCGGCGCAATTGTCGCCTACTGGATGGCGAACCGGAGCTACAGCCCGATCCGCGACATGATGCTTGCGATTATGAACGGTCAAAAGCCGGACAAGAAGATGCTTGTCAATGAATACGAATTTATCAAATCGTCGATCGCCGAGTCGCTCGCCGAAGGGAAGGAGCTGAAACAAAAGCTCGAAGGGCATCTTCCCGTTGTCCGTACGTACTTTTTGACGCGTCTGCTGAAGGGACAGGCCGACCTCGCGACGCTGAAAGAGCAGTCGCTTGAATTTATGGGAGTTTCCTTCAAGCATGAGTACGTCTGCGTGGCGCTCATCGAGGTTGACGAGAGCAGCGGATTTTTGACCGACCACAGCGAACGCGATTGGGCGCTGCTGCGCTTCGTGTTGTTCAATCTGAGCAGCGAGCTGCTTGGGGAGAGCGGTTATGTCATGGAGACGGATCGCAACCGGCTGGCGCTTCTGCTGAACTTGCCGGACGACTCCGAACAGTCGCGGCGCGAGCGGGATGAGCTGATTGAGGAGCTAAAGGCGATGACGGAGGGGCGATTCCGCACGAAGATCGCTGTCGGCGTCAGCTCGATCCGGCACGGCCTTGCGGAAACGGGCAACTGCTACGAGGAGGCGCTGAACGCGCTCGATTACCGGATTATTCACGGCGCCAGCTCGCTTGTTCATTTTGAAGCTATCCAGGATAAAGGCGGAACGTTTTATCATTACCCGATGGAAACGGAAGCCCAGCTCATGAATTATGTGAAAAGTGGAGATTATAACAGTGTCGAGCTGCTGCTCGACGATCTGTATGAGCAAAATATCGTATCCCGCGGCATGACTCCGGAAATGGGTAAATGCTTGTTCTTCGACCTGCTCAGCACGATACTGAAAGTGCTGAATGCGCTCAAAATCGACGAGCAGCAGCTGTTCGGCTCGCACGACCCGGTCAAAAGCATTGCTGGCAGCTCCTCGGTAGAATCGATGCTGCACAAGCTGAAGGAGCTATGCCGGACGGTTTGCGCCAGCGTCCGCGAGGCGAGAACGGATCAAGGCGAACGGCTCAGCCTCCAATTGAAGTTATATATCGACGAGCATTATGCCAATCACGGGCTCAGTCTTACTTCGATCGCCGATTTTTTCGGGATGACGCCGCAATATGTGTCCGGCTTCTTCAAAAAGCAGAACGGCGAAAATTTAACCGATTATTTGCTCGCGGTACGGATTCGGGAAGCGAAGCGAATGCTCGCCGATCCGGAACAAACCGTACTGCAAATCGCACAAAAAGTCGGGTATGCGACCGATATCGGATTCATTCGCGTATTCAAAAAAATCGAAGGCATTACCCCCGGCAAGTACCGGGAAACGTTGCTGCAAGCGGGCGATATGAAGAACGGTTCGCCCTGATGAAAATCGGTTTATGCCGGATGTGAAGCGCGGTTTGCGGTCTGTAAAAACGGACGGTAGGCAGCTTCCCCGGCTTTTTTTATAGTTAAAGGGCGGGATCGACTCGCAGCAGAATTGAAACGGGAGGGGTCATCAAGTTATGGTCAAAAATATGAAAATGCTTACATCTTCTGTAATCGCAACTTCGATGCTGGCTGTACTGATTGCAGGCTGCGGCGGTAAAGAAGAGCCGAAGAAAGAAGCGGGAACGACTCCGGGCAATACGAGCGGAGCGGCAGCATCGGGCGATGTGAAATATCCGGGTTCGCTGACGTATTGGGTCAGCTTAAACGGAAACGCGGGCGCTACGATGAAAAGCTACGGTGAAATCGCTGCGTATAAAGAGCTGGAGAAAAGAACCGGTACGAAGGTAGAGTTCCAGCATCCGCCGACAGGACAAGAAAAAGACCAATTCAACCTGATGATCGCCTCCGGCAAGCTGCCGGACGTAATTGAATATACGTGGGCGAGCGCTCCGAAAGGCGCCGACAGCTTAATTAAGGAGAAGCGCATTATTCGCCTGAACGAGCTGATCGACAAATATGCGCCTAACTTGAGCAAAGTGCTCAAGGATAACCCGGAATTCCGCAAGCTGATTACGACGGACGAAGGAAACATTTACGTCATGCCGTTCCTGCTCGGCGATGAAATGCTCAAAGTCGTTCACGGGCCCGTGCTGCGCAAAGACTGGCTCGATAAATTGAATTTGAAGATGCCTCAAACGATATCCGATTGGGAAACGGTATTGACCGCATTCCGCGATCAGGACCCGAACGGCAACGGCAAAAAAGACGAAATTCCTTATTACTTCTCGATTGCCGATCTGGACACGAACCATCTGTTCCTCGGAGCATGGGGCATTGCGTCCGACTTCTACAACGAGAACGGTAAAATCAAATACGGCCCGATCGAGCCGCAGTTCAAAGAGTTTTTGACTACGATGGCCAAATGGTATAAAGACGGTTTGATCGATAAAGATTACGCGACTACCGACGCGAAGCTGAAGGATGCCAAAGTGACGAACAACCAGCTCGGCTCGTTGTCCACGTATCCGGGCAGCGGTATTTCCCGCTATACGACGCTGGCACAGCCGACAACGCCGAGCTTCAAGCTCGTAGGAGCTCCTTATCCGGGCCTGAAGGCCGGCGACAAGCCGCTGGGCCAATACACGATGCCGTTTACGGGAGTAGGCGCGGCGATCTCCGCTACGGCGAAAAATCCGGAGCAGATCATCAAATGGCTCGATTACAAATACGGCCAAGAAGGACATATGCTGTTCAACTTCGGTATCGAAGGCGAAAGCTACAAGATGGAGAACGGCTATCCGAAATATACCGATTTGATCATGAACAACCCGGATAAGCTGCCGATTACGCAAGCGATGGCGAAATATTTCATCGCCAGCTGGAGCGGCCCGATCGTTCAGGATAAGCGCTATATCGAGCAATATTTCACGATGCCGGAGCAGCGTGAAGCGGCACTCACTTGGGCGAAGGCGGAGCATTCGAAAACCATGCCGCCGATTACGCTGACGGCTGAAGAAAGCTCCAAAACGTCTTCGATCATGAACGACGTCAAAACGTATCGCGATGAAATGATCAACAAGTTCATCATGGGTTCGGAACCAATCGCCAACTTCGACAAATTCGTACAAACAATCAAGAGCATGGGTATCGACGATGCGATCAAAGCCCGTCAAGCGGCGCTCGATCGATTCAATAACCGCAAGTAAGACGGACGGATATGTAGCCGGTTCCGCGGGCGGACGCGAAGAAGATCGTTCTTCGCGTCCGGCGGTTCCTGCCAGTCTAGGACCGCGAAGAGAAGAAATTTGACAGACAGGAGGGCTGCATAATGTCCGTTGTATTGAAGGAAAAGCCCGACACTGCTTTGAAACCTTCGGTCGACAAAAACGCCTTCAAGTACCGCTTTTTTCGCGACTTGAGGCTTAATAAATATGTGTATTTGATGCTTATACCTGTTGTGGCCTACTATATCGTGTTTTATTATGTGCCGATGTACGGGCTGCAGATCGCCTTTAAAGATTTCTCTCCGGGGCTTGGCATGTGGGAAAGTCCTTGGGTCGGCTTTCAGCACTTCGAAAGCTTTTTTAACAGTTACTACTTTTGGCGGCTCTTGCGCAATACGCTGCTGCTCAGCTTCTACGAGCTGCTGTTCGGTTTCCCGGCCCCGATTATTTTGGCGCTGCTGCTGAACGAGCTTCGCAGCGTCCTGTTCAAACGGGCTGTGCAAACGATTACGTATATGCCGCACTTCATCTCGATTGTTGTCATCTCCGGCATGCTGGTCGATTTCCTGGCCCGCGACGGTCTGATCAATATCGTGCTGGGATGGTTTGGCGTCGAACCGACCGCCTTCCTGGGCGAAAGCAGCTGGTTCCGGACGATTTTCGTTTCCTCGAACATTTGGCAGAGCGTAGGCTGGGGTTCGATTATCTACTTGTCGGCGATGTCCGGCATCGATCCTTCCCTCTACGAGGCGGCCAAGGTGGACGGGGCCTCGCGCTGGAAGCAGACGCTGCATATTACGATTCCGGGCATTATGCCGACCGTCATTATTCTGCTTATTTTGCAGATCGGTACACTCATGTCGGTAGGCACGGAGAAAATATTGCTGCTGTACAATAGTACGACCTACGAAACGGCCGACGTTATCGGAACGTTCGTTTACCGCAAAGGGATTTTGGAATCGGATTTCAGCTACAGCGCCGCAGTCGGCCTGTTCAATTCAGTCATTAACTTCATCTTGCTCATTACGGCCAATGCGATCAGCAGACGTACGAGCGATACGAAGCTGTGGTAAGGAGGGACGGAGCACATGATTAAACGAACTTTGGGTGAACGCGCTTTCGATGTCATGAATATCATTCTCATGACCGGCTTGTCGATCGTAACCATCTATCCGTTCCTGTACGTCCTGTTCGCATCGCTCAGCGATCCGTCGTGGGTCGTGCAGATGCGGGGGCTGATCTGGTTTCCGCACGGCTTCAATCTGGAGGCGTACAAGCTTGTATTTGCGAATCCTTCGATTTTGACCGGCTACGCGAACACGTTGTTTTATGTGATCATCGGAACCGCGCTTAACATTCTCATGACGTCGCTTGGCGCTTATGCGCTTTCGAGACAAAGCGTCATGTGGAAAAACCCGATCATGTTCATGATCGTCTTCACGATGTTTTTCAGCGGCGGTCTCATTCCGACGTACCTGCTTATCAACAACATCGGCTTGCTAGACAGCCGCTGGGCGCTAATTATTCCGAGCGCGATGAGCGCCTACAATCTGATCATTATGAGAACGTCGTTCCAGGCGATTCCGGTCAGCCTCGAGGAGTCGGCGAAGCTGGACGGAGCGAACGATTTCACGATCTTGTTCCGCATCATCCTGCCGCTGTCGATGCCGGTCGTGGCAGTCATGATCTTGTTTTACGGCGTTGGCCACTGGAACTCCTGGTTTAACGCGCTCATCTACTTGCGGACGCGGGATTTGTATCCGCTCCAGTTGATCCTGCGCGAAATTCTCATTACGAACAGCACCGACTCGATGATGACGGGCGTTGGCGGCGGCGACAAAATGCCGATCGGCGAAACGATCAAATACGCGACGATCATCGTGGCGACAATTCCGATCCTGCTGCTGTATCCGTTCTTGCAAAAGTATTTCGTCAAGGGCGTCATGATCGGTGCGATCAAGGGCTGAGAGGCGCAGGAAGGGAAGTTTGGACGGGACCTTGTTCTCCGCTTGGCGGTGGAAGGAGGTCCCTTTTGTTTTTCCGGTGGGGGATGCGCCTGAAGCGGCAGGTTCATTTGATGCAGCTTGAGGCTGAAGGTTCTAGTTTTTATTTCTCCAGAGCTTCTATAGCGGCTTGAAGTTCGACGTCTTGACCCTCGATATATTTAGCGGCGAACGTCTCTTCGTTTAGCGGCACTTGAATATCGGGCGAGACGCCGCCCCGGCCCTGGCCGTCGCTGTCGCCTTGAACGGCATAATGGGCGTCCAGTGATCTACCGTCCGGGAAGCGCAGCAGGTAGCCTTCCGGCATCTTCGCTTCGATCGGGCGGCTCATCACGCCGAAGGAGCCGTTCGTGGAGGTGAAGCCGACAATGACGGTTCGGGGTTCTCCCTTCAGCACGAGCGGCAAGCCTTCCGCCGAACTGGCCGTATTGTGGTTGACCAAGATAGCTATCTTCCCTTTGTAACCCGACTCCTTAGGCGTTATGACGCGAGTCTCTCCGGTATTGACCTCGAATCGGCCCGTCGTCCGGCTATAATAGCTGACGGATTCATAATGTCGCTTCCACGCGCTTAAATACCCGGCAATGGCCGCAGCCACATCGTCGTCTCCGCCGGGATTGTCGCGCACGTCGACGATCAGGCCTTTGACGGACCGGTTCTGAAAATCATGGACGATCCCCGCGAAAAATCCGGCGGGATCAGACACGGCATCGTTTGGCAGGAAGTACCGAATCTGAATATAACCGTATCCGTTATCCAAGACGCGCCCTTCGATGGGGGCATCCGTCCGCTTCAGCTTGGCCTTGGTAGCCTTCAGGGTTGCATAGTCGTCTTCGTAGGCTTGTAAGGTCGCTTTTCTTAGCTCGTTATTCGCCCTGCTCCTGTATTCGACCTTGGCCCAGCTCCCGACCGCCGCCCGGGTCATGAATCGGCCCTGGTTCATCATCCGATCCCCATCCGTCGCCGTCGGATTCTCGCTCCAGGCCGCCGACCGATAGACGTCCAGCGCGGATCTTCCGTTCCAGGCGACGATCTCGTCGCCTAGCGCCATTCCGACGCTATCCGCCGGACTGCCCTTCAGCAGCAGGCTGACCCGTGCTTGGCCGTTATCCAGCAGGACGGCTCCGATGCCGAAGCCGCCCCCGGCCTCCCGTTTGAAGACGGGATTGTCCTCGTACAAGGCTTCGTTAACGATCTTTACGTGACCGTCCCGGAAGGAGAACAGATACTCCCGCAAAGCCCTGTAATAGAGCTCCTTATCGCGGTTCTTCTCCGCTTCCTGGAAGATCGGCGCATACTTGCGCTCAAGAGCTTCCCAGTCAACCTGTTTCCAGTCGCCGAAGGGGTATTCCTTGGACAGCCGCTCGTTCAATCGGACGAAGGCCTCGGAGTAGCTCAACTCCCGAAAGTCACTGGCCGGATTATAACGAAGCTCCCCGGCGAGCAGGAGCGCAAGGACGATCGGGCTCACGGCGGCGAGACATGACGCGGCGCGGACGATCGCGCGAAGTCTCCTGCGCTTGGGAAGCGGGGCGTGCCGCTTGGGCGCCCAGATTCTTTTCGCTGTGAACAGGAATAACAAGCCGTTCAGGCCGTACAGAATCAAGGCCGGCAGGGTCGTATCCCCGCAAAACAAGCTCAGGGCCGACGTCAGCACGCCCGCGCTCGGCACAAAATCGACCCATCGGTAAAGGCGGCGAGCCGGAAAAGCGTACCATCCTAGTAAAAAGAGATCGATCGCGCACAAAATCATCTCATACGGGGTTAACCACTTATACGCCTCAAACAAACTATCCGCCAAAGTGCTCATCGTTTTCGCCTCCAGTCTAAATCGTTGAAATTCCGTTCCACTAGAAGAGTAGAAGCGAAATATGAACGGAGCGTGAACTCGCACGAGCTTGGCGGAAGATTCATTCAAGGCGAAGGGAGGGGCTTAACGGCGTTCCGCGGCAGCCGGACCGTGACGGTCGTGCCTCGACCCGGAGAACTGGACGCTTCGATCCGCCCCTGGTGAAGGAGAACGATCCGCTTGACGATGGACAGCCCCAGACCGCTGCCGCTACCGCTTCGGCGGGACCGATCGGCTTTGTAGAAACGCTCGAAGATGCGGTCGAGATCCTCGGGCGGAATTCCGATCCCGGTATCTGTTATCGTAACCTTATATTCCTCGCCCTCTGGAATGAGAGCGACGGCGATCTTCCCGCCTTCCGGGGTGAATTTGATACTGTTGCCAAGCAGGTTCGTCCATACCTGATTCAACTGGTCGGGGTCGGCATGAATCTTAAGCGCTGGAGGCAGCGACAGATCGAGGTCCAGACGATTGGCGGACCACAGCGGTTCCAGGGCGACCGCGACCTGCCTGATGCTCTCGTCCAGATGGAAGGTTCGCGCCGTCATCGGATGATGCTCCGATTCAAGGGAGGCCAGTTTCAGCAGGTTGTCGCTAAGCCGGGATAGCCGCTCACTCTCGGTCAGAATAATATCGATGTAACGGGCGCGGTTCTCCTCCGTTGTCAGTCCCGGGGATTTGAGCGCCTCGGCGAAGCCGGAGATGGACGTCAGCGGCGACTGAATCTCGTGCGAGACGTTGGAGACGAACTCCTGACGCATCTGCTCCAGCCGCTTGAGGTCGCGGGCCATCGCGTTGAAGCCGCGAGCCAGCTCCCCGAGTTCGTCTTGGCGGTTCGCTTGCAATTCGACGTTGAAGCGGCCCTTGGCCAGCTCACGGGTCGCCGCCGTCAAGCCCTGCAGGGGCTTCACCAGATAGCGGGCGGCCGCCAGAATACACAAGCTGCCGACGACCAGCACCATCAGCAGAATGGCCGATAGGAGCTGTAGGATCGTGCTCTCGTTCTTGGAGGAGGTCAACAGAAACAAACCATAGGTGCGGCCTTCGGCGGCCAACGGGAGGCCTACTGTCAATTCGTCAACGCCCCGTAGAGCGGAACGATAGGGTTGTCCGCCCAGAACCAGTCGAATCGATTGCGGGGCAAGGCTGGAGGGAAGCTCCTTCATCTCCCGTCCATAAGACCGGTAATGGTCCTCGTCGAGAAACAGAATCAACGGATAAGAGATCAGTTTGGAAGTATGGGTCAGGAAGCCGTCGAGATCCTGCGGCTGCGTCAGCTCATAGAGACGGATTACCCGCTCGCCGGCGCCAGCCATCTCCTGCTGGCCGAGGCGGTTCAGCTTCGGCTGGAACAGGACGAGACCGATGATCAAGGACGACAACAGGCTGATGACTATGATGACCAGAAAAGTCAGCACGACGCGGACGTATAAGGTCTTCATCTCGCGTTCACCACAAGCCGGTAGCCGAGGCTGCGGGCCGTTTCGATATGGAAATGCCCGGCACTCCCGACGAAGCGCTGCCGCAGCCGCTTGATATGGACGTCGACCGTCCGGTCGTCGCCTTCGTAATCCGTCCCCCAGATCTGGACGATGAGGCTCTCGCGGGTAAAAATCTGACCGGGATGGCTGGCGAGTTTGAACAGCAGCTCGAATTCTTTAAGGGGCAAAGTCAGTTCCTCACCATCTCGAATAACTTTGTTGCTGCGGCCGTCCAGCACGATCCCGCCCAGTTGAATGAGCCGGGATGAGGCGATCCGGTACCGCTTCAGCAGCGCCTTGACCCGCATCACCAGCTCCATGGGGTGGAAAGGCTTGGTCAAATAATCGTCGCTGCCCAGTTGGAAACCCCTCACCCTGTGAGCTGCTTCCCGCTTGGCCGTCACCATGAGCAGGGGGAGGTCGGCATCCCGCTTGCGAATCTCCCGGCACAACTCCCAGCCGTCCATGAGCGGCATCATAATATCGAGAATGACCAACTGGACGCCCGCCCCCGCGATGAGCGCAAGCGCATCCTCTCCGTTGTCCGCCTCCGCGATCTCGAAGCCTTCGTTCCGCAGATAGAGGCCCATCAGCTCGCGAATATGGGGGTCGTCGTCGGCGATCAGAAGCTTGACCATAACGGCACCGCGCTCCCTTCCTGATTCCTGATTTATCCTTACATAATTATAACAGCGGGAATACGGTTCGCCCCAAAGTTATTGCTGACATAGTCCAGTATCTTCCATGCGTAGTGGCGCGTCAATACAGATAATCCCGCAAAAGATCGCCTTTACTCCGCCTTCCCCGACCAGTAATATAAGTCGTATAGCTGGAATCGTACGGAGAGGAAGTGAGCGGGTGGAAGCGAAACGGACGTGGACACAGACGGGGGAGCATCACGTATCCCGGTGGCTGGCGGTAGGCGGCATCGTGCTGTTCGGCTGGATGCTGTGGCATTCGTTTGCGAATGCATCCGGCTTCGTCGGCTCCGGGGGAGTGACAGCGCTGCTGGTGGTCGGGGCAGCTGTGATCGCGCTGCTCGTCGCGTTTGTGTTGGACCGGTACATGGGCAGGGCCGCTTCGCTTGCCGTCGTGCTGACAGTAGCGGTCGGCTTGCGCCTGATCTGGATATGGAGCGTCGATACGCAGCCCGTCTCCGACTTTCTCGATATGCATTCGGCGGCTTTGAACGCGGCAAGCGGCGATTTTTCGTTTGGCACAAGTGACTATTTTACGCGCTGGCCGTATCAGCTTGGCTTTGCTTTGTACGAGGCGCTGCCGATCAAGCTGTTCGGTTCTTCTCTCATCGTCCTGAAGCTGTTTAACGTGCTGTTCCAGGCGGCTACTGCGGTTCTCGTGTACCTGTCGGCGGCACGGGCGTTCGGGGAATCGGCCGGCAAAATGGCGTCGCTCTTCTATGCGTTGTATGTGCCGCACATTATGATGTGCTCCGTGCTGACGAATCAGCATATTTCGGTATTCTTTTACTTCCTCGGCATGTATGTGCTTATTCGCTCCAATATGAGAGGTACAATGGACTGGCTGCTCATCGGAATTTGTTTCGCTATAGGCAACTGGATGAGGCCGATGGGCGGCTTTTTTATAATCGGACTGCTGGCTTACGCCGCTCTGTTCCTGCTTGCGCCGCGTATTCGCGAACGGAGCTGGCTGTCTCTCGCCGCCAAATGCGCAGGCGTGCTGGCCGTCTACTGGCTGCTGCAGCAAGCTGCCGGTTTTGCGCTGGCGCAATCGGGCGTAACCTCTCACGGGCTGACCGGCCGCGAGCCGTACTGGAAATTCGTGATCGGCCTCAACCCGGCCACGAATGGGGGCTGGTCGTACGACGATACGGTATACGTGACGCAGTTTCCGCTCGGCGAGGAGCGGAACCGGGCGGAGCTCGAGCTGCTGAAGGAGCGGCTGGAGGACAAGAGACAGGTGGCGGCGCTGTTCGTCAGCAAAACGAAAACGATGTGGGGGGCGGAAGACTCGGCGCCGATGTGGAGCATGGCGGATGAGAACCGTCCGGTGCTGTACCACAGGCTTGTGCAGGCGGAACGAATCGAGTATGTGCTGATGGCGCTTTTCGGCCTGATCGCGATGGCGGCGCTCGCTTACCGGGGAGGGACGGCGCAGGCCGGTCTGTACACGCTGCTGCTGCTCGGGTATGCGGCTCTGCATGTCGTCATCGAAGTGCAGACGCGTTACCGGTTCGATATTTTCCCCTGCATCTTCGTGCTGCAAAGCTATGGAGCAGCCTTGCTGCTGAACGCCTTGCCGCGGAAGAGCCGCGGGACCGAAGCTCGGACGGCTGCCGCTTAAGCCGCCTCCGGGCTTTTTCTTTTTTGCAGCGGCCTCGGTATAATGGTACAAAGGAATCGTGCGGAAGGTGGAGACAGCGCTTGTACAAAATTATGATTGTCGAAGACGACGACAAAATTGCGTCCATCCTCGGGGGGTATCTGGACAAGTACGGTTATGAACCGATCCGCGTCACGGATTACCGCGGCGTCAAGCAAGCGTTCGCTTCCGCAGAGCCGCATCTGGTGCTGCTGGACATCAATTTGCCGCAATACGACGGGTTTTACTGGTGCAGGCAGATCCGCACGATCTCGAACGTGCCGATCCTGTTCTTGTCCGCCCGCGTTGGCGAGATGGATCAGGTGATGGCGATCGAGAACGGCGGGGACGATTACATCACGAAGCCGTTTCATCTCGAAGTAGTGATGGCGAAAATCAAAAGCGCGCTGCGTCGCACGTACGGCGAATATGCGGCGGTGCCGCAAGCGGCGGATGTGATCGATGTGGAGGGTCTGACGCTCTACCGGAGCAAGGGAGCGCTCGAATGGAAGGGACGGCGGACGGAGCTGAGCCGCAACGAAACGAAGCTTGCCGAGGAGCTGATGCGCCGGGCCGGGCAAATCGCTACGCGAGAGCAGTTGCTGGAGGCGCTGTGGGACGACGTATCGTTCGTCGACGACAATACGCTGAACGTCAACGTGACGCGGGTGCGCAAAAAGCTGGAGGAGATCGGCATCGAGAAGGCCATCGATACGGTGCGCGGGCAAGGGTACCGGCTCCTTGTCACCTGGAGGGAGATGCCTTGAAATTTAAAGATTTTATCTCCGACCGGATCGGCTATATCGCCGTTTATTTCATCGGCATCGCGCTTGTCGTGCTTGTGGTCGAGCTGGATCTGCTCGGGCAGCATGCAGGACTCGGCTGGGACAATCTGCTCTACATCGCGATCTTGTCCGTAGTCGGCGTCGGCGTTTATCTGATCGTCGATTATGCCCGGAACCGTCCGTTTCATCGGCAGCTCGCCCGGATGGCCGACCGCGAGGCGGAATTGGATGACGTGCTCGGACTTCAAGGCGCTGTCACGCGAGAGCAGCGGGCGATGCAAACGATCGCGATCGCAAATTACGGCAAATACGTCGAGCGGCTGGAGCAGTACAAGCAGCAGCAGGATCAGCACCAGACGTTCGTCCGCCAGTGGGTGCATCAAATGAAAACGCCGGTATCCGTCATCAACCTGCTAACGCAGCAGGCCGAAGGAGCGGACCGGGAAGAAGCGAAGTCGCTCGCAGCGAGCATGCAGGAAGAAAACGAGAAGCTGGCTCACGGGCTGGACATGATGCTCAGCACGGCAAGGCTCGAAAAGTTCGAGCTGGATTTGCATATCAAACAGGTGGAGCTGATTCGCGCCGTGCGCAGCGTTATTAACGAGCACAAAAAGGCATGCATCCGCTACCGCATTTTTCCGAAAATCGAGGCGAACGCGGAAGCGATCTGGGCGGAAACCGATGAGAAATGGCTCGGCTTTATCCTGAATCAGCTCATCACGAATGCGATCAAATATTCGAAGCCGAAGGAAGGCGCGAAAACGCTGCTCGTAACCGTTACGGAGCAGGACCGGCTGTGCCGGGTTGCCGTTCAAGACGAAGGCATCGGAATCGCCCAGCATGATTTACCGCGTATTTTTCAAGCTTTTTTTACGGGCGAGAACGGCAGGCGGGTAGCGGAATCGACGGGGATGGGACTATATTTGGCGGAGCAGGTATGCATGCGGCTCGGTCACCGGCTGGAGGCGGTTTCGACGCTTGGGGATGGGACTGAGGTTACGCTTACGATTGCGCAGCAGGCGGGCTATCATCGGGTAACTTAAGCGGTATGGAGAGGGGCTACGGAACTAAATGGAGAAATGTGCCGGAGTCCAGAGGAATATGACGAAAAAGGTAATTGGAATCCTGTTACTAGCTGTGGTGATTTATTTCGGGTATAACTATGCGGTAGATGCCTCTACCCCTTACTACACGATCAAAGGATCCAACAAGATGAACGGTACTACGGCGCAGATTGGCCCGTCGGGCGATCCGAAGTATAAGAAAATTGTCTACATAAATGATCAGTATATAGCGGTTACCTTGACTGGCTTTATATACCAATCAATAGATGGGCAAACGTGGAAAGAAGTTTATCGAGATACCGGCAGGAATTCTTTGTACGATGTAGTATACGGGAATGGATACTACTTGGCGATTGGAAATATCGTTGTTAAATCTTTTGATGGCGAGCATTGGGCTCCCAAGGACAATAACTTGACCAACAGTCTAACCGAAGTTGCGTTTGGAAACGGTGTTTTCGTGGGCAATAATTCTCAGAGAATTCTTACATCCGTTGACGGAGCAATGTGGGGATCTAAAGAGTCCGCATGGCACCTTTATTTGTTTAGAGACATCGCGTTCGGTGACGGAAAGTTTGTCGCTATTGCATCGTTTGGGATCTATCATTGGTCAAAGGATGGATATGAATGGAGCGAGGCAAAAGTAGATAAACAGTTAGATGGGCATTCAATTGGAAAAGCTCTTAAATCTATTTCATATGGGAACGGTATATTCGTTTGTGTGTCCGACGACCCTGACAGGGATGGCGGAAGCATGATTTATTTATCTAAGGACGGAGTGAAGTGGAAGAGGGCAGCGAGATTCAGCGGTACGCCGGAACGGGTAGAAGTAAGTCCTGAAGGATTGATTGCTGTTATCGGTAAGAAATTGATTTTAGTATCCCGTGATGGTTCGAAATGGGCTTCATATCGAACCGAGGGCGAATATTACGTAGATGTGGCTATAGTTAAAGATAGGATGCTTTTTATGAAGGCGACCGGGGAAATTGTAGAACATTTGTTGCACGAGTAGCATGCAAAGAAATCGGTATCTGTATTTTGCTAAAATTTCATCCTATTTGGAATGGACGTTTATGATGCCCTTTAGACTGTAAAAGTAAAAAAGAGGGCAATCGCCCTCTTACTCCGGAAGCAGCCCGCTATCCTGGATTTCCTGATGAATTTCATCGGTGAACCGGTCCAAGCAGTTGCAAAAGTAATCTCTGCGGCAAATTGGACATGGCACATGCAACAGCCTCGTAACGTTGCTAATTTTCCAGTCGGGTCTTTTTTCGTAAAAGATCCGGCATTTCGTTTTGTCGGCGAACGTAGCTACGAACTGGTAAAGTCCTTGCTTTTCGTTCGTGTCCGATTTTTGAAGATCGGTTACATAAAATTGATGCATGTTTATCACCCTACAATTCGTATAGACTGGACGTGACGTTTAATAGTATACCATATTTGCTTGCGGTGCAAACCGATTGTTTGCAAGCTCGCTTTCATTCCGCCGAGTTTTTTGCCGCTGGATCGGCATCACCCCCGCATGACAAAACTGTAAGCTTTCGGCCGCCGAATGAAAGGAACGTCGATAGAGCCGCCATTCCCGCTCGGGTACACTGGGTGTATCAATCGAGATTCCGAGCAGAACAGAGGAGGAAGCAGGACCATGGCTGTGCTCAAGGCGCAAGCGCTATCGAAAATATATGGAGCTGGACAGAGCGGAGTAACGTACCGGGCGCTCGATCAATTCGAGCTGGAGGTGGAGCGCGGGGAATTTGTCGGCGTAATGGGTCCGTCCGGCAGCGGCAAAACGACGCTGCTCAATATGCTGTCGACGATCGACAAGCCGACGTCCGGACGCATTGAGGTGAACGGGACCGATCCGGGCAAGCTGAACAACAAGGAGCTGGCCTTGTTTCGCCGCCGGCAGCTCGGGTTTATTTTCCAGGACTTCAATCTGCTTGACACGTTATCGATCAAAGAAAATATCGTGCTGCCGCTCGTGCTGGACGCCGTCAAGGTGGAGGAGATCGAGCGGAGGCTGGGCGAAATCGCGGGCGTTCTAGGGATTACCCACATTATGGACAAGCGCACGTACGAGGTGTCCGGCGGACAGCAGCAGCGTGCGGCGATTGCGCGCGCGATTATCCACGACCCGGCGATCGTACTCGCCGACGAACTGACCGGCAATCTGGACTCGAAGTCGGCGAAGGATGCGATGGAATCGCTGAAGCGGCTCAACGAGGAGCGGGATACGACGATCCTTATGGTGACGCACGATCCGTTCGCCGCGAGCTACTGCGAACGCATTATTTTCATCAAGGACGGCAAGCTGTTCTCGGAGCTTCGCCGCGGGACGAACCGGCAGGCGTTTTTCCAGCAAATACTGGACGCGCTTAGCGTGCTGGGGGGGAATTTCGATGACGTTTCGCCATCTCGCCCAGAGTAATGTACGAGGCAACTGGCGCCGGTATATCGCTTTTTTTCTGAGCAGCACGTTTTCGGTGATGATTTTCTTCATCTATGCGGCGTTTCTGTTCCATCCGGATGTGATTAACGGGAATATTCGTGCGGCGGACAAGGTCAGATTCGGTATGGTCCTGTGCGAATATTTGATTGTGATCTTCTCGTTTTTCTTCGTTCTGTATTCGATGTCAGCGTTTCTCAAATCGCGCAAAAAGGAATTCGGGCTGCTCAGCCTGTTCGGGATGACGAACCGGCAAATCTCGAAGCTCGTCCTATACGAAAATACGCTGATAGCCGTGCTTGCGATCGCAGTCGGCATTGGGTTCGGCGCCTTGTTCTCCAAGCTGTTCTTCCTGGCGCTGGCGGAGCTGCTGGAGGTGGAGAGCCCGATCCGGTTTTATCTCGCGCCGAAGGCGATCTGGCTTACTGTTGGCGGCTTCCTCGCCCTATTCGAGCTGATAACGCTGTTTACGCTCAGGCAGGTCGGCCGCAGCCAAATCGTCGAGCTGTTGAAGGCGGCGAAAAAGCCGAAGAGCGTGCCTGCGTACTCCGTATGGCTGACGGTGCTGGCCGCCGTATGTTTGACCGCAGGGTACTATATGGCGTACCAGGCGAAGCTTTACACGATCCTGATCTACATGGTGCCGATTCTCGCTACGGTCGTCCTCGGTACGTACTTCTTGTTCACGCAGGCAAGCGTAGCTATCCTGCGGCGCCTGCAAAAAGCGACAGGGCTGTATTACCGGAGTACGCATCTCGTAACGATCGCCCAGCTTGTGTTCAAAATGAAAGACAATGCGCGCACGCTGTTCATGGTATCTATCCTTAGCGCCGTCATTTTGACAGCTTCGGGAACGTTTTATGTCATGTATCAGGATACGACCAACCGGATCACCGGCAATTTCCCGCAAACGTTCGGCTTTACCGAACAGGGAGAAGGCGTCCATAACGTGATTCATCCGGATAAGCTGAAAAGCATGGTGGCGGACGGCGGCTTCGAGCTGCTCTACGAGGTGCAGCTGACCGGGGTGCCGGTGCCGATTACGCTAAAGCAAATGAACAATACGAAAGCGGATGCGCTGCTGGTGACGGAGAGCGATTACAACCGGATCGCGAGTCAGCTTGGGCGGAAGACGATTCAAGCGGAGCCGGGCCATGCCACGTATTTGTTTCCGTATAAAGAAGTGGCCGTCGAATTTTTCGAAAAAGGCAGCACGCTCGTGACGGATGCCGGCGGTACGCCGGTAGCGGTCCAAATCGACGGGCAAGTGAACGGCGGCGTGATCGGTCCCAACATTGGCTATACAGGAATGCTCATTGTCGACGACGGCGATTATGCCGCATGGACGAAAGGCGTGTCGTCCGCGAACAAGATCGTCTATTACGGATTCGAGCTGCGCAATTGGGAAAAGTCGCTGGCCTTATCGCAATCGATCGAAAACGCAATCCCGCAGCAGGAGCGGAAACGGTTCGAAAATCGCGTGGAGAGTTATTTGGATTACAAGCAGTTTAATTCGCTGACGCTGTTTATCGGCATGCTGGTAAGCGTCCTGTTCTTCGTTGCCTCCGGCAGCATGCTTTACTTCAAGCTGTTCACGGAAATTCAGGACGATCAGGCGCAGTTCAAGGCACTGTCGCGGATTGGGATGTCGGATGCCGAGATCCGTACGATTACCGGCAAACAAATCGGCCTCATCTTCTTCATTCCGGTAGCGGTCGGGGCGCTTCATGCCGCATTCGCATACAAGGCGCTCGGCAATATTCTCGGCACGCCCGTCTGGCATTACGGGATCGTCATCGTATGCGTTTATGCGGCGATGCAGTTCGGTTACTTTCTGCTGGCGCGGAACGCCTATATGAAGCAGCTTCGTCAAGGGTGAGCAGGACGGATTGCGGCTGCCGGTAAGGTAGCAATTCCCTCGGATTATGATGATCCGGGGGAATCTGTGTTTAGGGGGTTTTCTTGTAGGCGCAAAAGATTCGGCTTACAGACTTGTCTGTTTCAGACAGTGAATTAGGATATTATTGAAGGCTCGGATTTCATTGTCATAATCCTCCCGAACGAAGGGGCCTGGTAAATCCCAGTTGTTGAGCATCCTCACGCCTACTGCATGAAGGGAAGGGAGCACGGTAACGTGGCAGCCCGTATATCCGGTCACCTGGAACAGCCCGTCTTCGGAATGCCAGCCGAACGCCGGCTTACCGGCCGGGGCGGTTCGCTTCAGCTCGTTTATCAGCTCGAATGTTTTCTCGCTGACGATCGGTCGGCCGTCCGCAAAGCCGTTTTCGATGTGGAGCTGGCCCCATCTCGCCAGATCGCGGGCGGAAACGTACAAGTTCCGTTCATGGCCTTCGTCCGACTCAATCCGAACAGACGGGTATCGGTCTTGTGAGGTATAGTCGCAAACCAAGCGTTCATGAGGGACGGCAGCCCAGCTAGTTTCCGCAAATCCGAGTGGGTCCAGCACGGTCTCCGTAAGGAGGCGGGCGATCGTCCGACCGGTTAAGGCAAAAACGATTTTGCCGATCAGGCCTTCCTTCTCGAGCCGTTTCTCGCCGAAATGTTTCGGCCCTCGTTTCAAGGCAAGGTCCTTAACCGACAAGGAGCCCAGTTCGTCCTCGGTCATATCGGAGATGAATCGAGAAACGGGATTGTCCGGATCGATGTCGTTTTCTGCGAGGGCGATGGCTAGGGCAAGGCCGATGTACGTTTTTCGTACGGAATATACATTAAAAAGGGAGTCGCTTGCGATGGGGCGGGCCCCGCTCTTATGGTGATGGGCGCCGCTTTTCCACTGCGCTATGGTGGAGCCTTTTTGCAGAACGATGAGGGCCGAGGCTGTGGCTCCTGCCGTCCGGTGCAACTGCTCCATGTAGGATAATAAAGGCGTGAAGGCTTCGTTTCGGGCATAATCGGTTGTCGGCATTTTTGGCCAATCCTCCTTGAAAAAATAACATCCGGCATTTACCCGCCGTTTTCGCGCATCAGGCCGCTTTCGGCGTGCTCGCACAAGGAGCGGAACAGTCCCGGCGAATGAAGCAGCTCTTCGTACGTTCCGCTTTGCACGAGCGTGCCTTCTTGCAAAACAAGGATGCGGTCCGACTGTTTCGCGATCGAGAGGCGATGCGTAATGAACAGCAGCGTGCATCCGCGGAGGCGGCGGGTCAAGCTGTGCAGCAGCCGGTGCTCCGTTCCTGCATCAAGCGCCGAGGTTGCCTCGTCGAGAACGAGAATCGAGGGCTTGCGCAGCAGCGCCCGGGCGATGCCGATCCGCTGGCGTTCCCCGCCGGAAAGCTGCATCCCCTGCTCGCCGACCCGGGTGAGCCAGCCGTCCGGCAGCCGCGAAATCCACTCCTCCAGCTCCGCCAGCCGAACCGCTTCGCGAACCGACTCCAGATCGGCGTTTTCGCTGCCGTAGACGAGATTGTCCCAGATCGTGCCGCTTCTCAGGCGCGTCTCCTGTGTGATACATAACAGATGGCGGCGCAGCCAAGCGCGGTCTAGCTCGGGAAGCGGCAGGCCGTTCACGCTGACGGCGCCCGATGCGGGCTGCCTCAGAGCGAGCAGCAGATCGGCGAGCGTCGACTTGCCGGAGCCGCGCGGGCCGACGATGGAGTAGACGGAGCCCGGCTCCAGACGGAAGCTCACATCGCGCAGGGCGGGATTATCACCGCGCTTCGCCCCGTCATAATGAAAATATAGCCGGTCCGCCTCCAGCGTAAGCGGTCCTTCCGGAGTCGCGCTTCCGCCTTCCCGGTTAGCCGGATAAGCGATCTCGGCGACGCGTTCCACGGCGGGCGCGACCTTTACGACGGCCAGCGCCATAGAGATAAGCGATACGCCGAACGGCCGAAGCCAGGTGTAGACGGCTACGAAGGCGACGAGCGAACCGATGGTCATGCGCTGCTCCAGCACGAACCAGCCGCCCGCCGTGTACATGATAACGAGAAAGAAGGCATTCAGCGCGGCGTTTGCCAGCTGTACCCGGTAATCGGTCAACTGGCCGCGGCGGGTGTGGCTCCACTCCATGCGAAGGCAGCTCCGCAGCTCGGCAAGCGCTTTGTTTTCCTGCCCGGCAGCTTTGAGGAAAGCCGCGGCGGAAACGATCTCGCGCACCGATTCGGAGACGAGCGAATTGTGCCGCGCCGTCTCCGCCGCCCGCTTCTTGACACGGCCGCCGAGCGACGACATCAGCACGGCCTGTCCGGCCCAGAGCAGCAGGATGACCGCCGCAAGGCCCGGATGAAGCGCGATCAGGACGGCCGAGCCGACGGCAATCGTCACGACGTGGAGCAGCATGAACCCGAGATGGCCGTTCGCTATGTCGCCGATGGCCTGCGTATCGTTCAGGAGGCGGGCGAGCAGGTCGCCGGGCGAATGGCGGCGAAGCTTGTCCGGCGGAAGCCGCTGCAAGCCATTGTACAGCTCGGCCCGCCCTTGCCCGGTCAGCCGGATCATAAACCGGCCGAAGTAATTTTCGGCGATGATCATCGCGCTACCCGTGAGAGGAGCGGCAACCATCACAAGGGAGACGATAACGAGAAAGCTCCAGTTGCGCGAAGGCAGAACGGTTTCCAGCACGTACTTGGACATGACCGGAGGGGTCATAAAGAGCAGGCTGCCGAGCACGTTTTTGAACAGAATAAGCGTAATATTCAGCCAGCGCGGTCCGAGATGCTTCCTGGCATAGGCCCATACGGCTGAACGTTTAGCGGACGGCACTTGCGGCTCGGCGTTCATGGAATTGTCCTCCTTTCGATTCGGCAGGCGAAGGCGAATCGCCGGCTGCGAACGGCGAAGGCTGCTCATTTTCCCGTCTCCATAGCTCGGTGTACAAGCCTTGCCGCTGAAGCAGCTCCTTGTGAGTGCCTTGTTCGGCGATCGTACCACGGTCCATCACCACGATCCGGTCGGCGATCGCCGCCCCGCGCAATCGATGCGTGACGCCGATTCGCGTGATGCCGCAGGCATGACGCGCCAGCGCTTCATAAACGGCCGTTTCCGCCTCTTGATCGAGCGCGGAGGTTGCCTCGTCGAGCAGCAGCAGATCGGGCTGCTTGACCATCGTCCGCACGAGCGAGACGAGCTGTCGCTGTCCGCCCGACAGCTTGTCGCCGCCGGGGCCGATATCCGCGTCGTAGCCTTCGGGGAGCATCGCCGCGATGTCTTCCGCTTCGAATGCCTTCATCCACTTCTCGAGCGTTTGCGGAGACGCCTCCGCAAGATACGTCAAATTGCGGCGCAGGCTGCCGCCGAACAGCACGCTGTCCTGCATCACATAGCCGACGCGGCTGCGCAATTGCGCGGCGTCCAGCTCGCAAAGCGGCACATCCCCAAGCAGAATCTCGCCCGCCGACGGCTCGCGAAGTCTCGTCAGAAGCTGAAGCAGCGTGCTTTTGCCCGCCCCGCTCGGTCCGACAATCGCCACGAACTCGCCCGGAGCGACGCTGAACGTAACGCCGCGCAGCAGATCGCCCCGCTCCCCGGATACCTGCACGTTCCTTAGCGTTATAGGCAGTCCGCGGTAACCCGGCAGGCGGAGCAGATTGTCCTGCAATCCGGGTTCCGCCGGGAGCCGGGCATAGTCCAAAATGCCGCGGATTCTGACCCGAATGTCGGCAAAGCTTACATATAGGCCGAAGAAGGAGCGAACCGGGGCATTCAGAGCCGGAATATAAGCGATGATCGTGACGAGCTGCCCGACGGTGGCGTCGCCGGCAACCATTTGCCAGCCTGCGAACAAGAAGACAAGCGCCGGAGCGAGCGAATCCGGAATGCGCGGGAAGGTGCGGTACAAACTATCCACGATGCTTTCCCGGAACGTCAGATCGACCCAGCGGTTTTGTTCGGAGGCGACTGCCTCATATTCCCTGCGCTCCATCCCGTATAGCTTAATCTGCTTGGCGGTTTCCAGCTTCTCGAGCAAGCTTTGCCGGATTCGGGCATCGTGGGCGGCCAGCTCCTTGCGCGCCTGCCCCCGCTTGCGGCCAAACAGATGAACCGGGACGAACAGAACGACGTAAGCGGCCGCGAGACAAACGGCAAGCTGCCAATTCCAGCGGCAGATGACAATCATCGCCGCCACAGCGAGCAGCAGTTCCTGAACGAACCCGGGCACCGAGGACAAGCCGAACTGCTGGATCACCCGCGTATCCTGCGTCAGCCGCTGAAGCAGCTCCCCTCTGGGCGTACGGGCGAAAAAGGAGGACGAGGTGCGCAGCACCGCTGCCAGCGTCTCCTCGGTCAGCTCGTACGTCAGGCGCAGCATCGTCTTCGACGATACATAGGCGCGAAGCTGCGTACATAGCTCCAGCGCAAGCAGTGCGCCGAGAAGCAGGGCTGCGAGCTGGGCCATGCCGCTGCCTTCGCGTAACGTAATCGCGTCCATCAGCCGGCCGATGAGCAGCGGGGCAGCCGCGCCGCAAGCGGAAGCGATCAGCGTTAGCGCCGCAAGGAGCAGGATCGCCCGTTTGGAACGGCGGAACTGCCCAAGGAAAAAAACGAACCATTCGGGAATCGGCGGCAGCCTCATCGAGAACATCGCTCCCTAAAAAGTTGGAATGGTCCCTATCGTAGCAGTGCCGTTTCGGAAGGGTCAAACGTGAAAAACGAGCTTCGTTTTGTGGCGTAAAAGGGAATATACGTTCGCGAAGCAGCTCTACGGTGTTTTCAGAAAATGAAAGCTTGGCTTTGCTCCATTTTTCGCGTGTTTCCTCAGCGTTAGGCTAAGAAAACAAAATAAGAATCATATGTATACGCTTACAGTATGCGGATTTACGAGCTTTCAAGTACGATCCTGCGCTATGAAAAATTTTTTTTAGGGTCATTTGCCGTTTTTCGTCATACGGTCAAAACGAAGACGCAGTCTGCCGCGTGCAAGCGACTGCGTCTTCCGGTAATGGGTAGGAATCGAGCTCAGATATTTTGGGTGACGATCAGCCCATATTTCCGCGACATGGAGTCGTTTAAAGCCTTTCGATCTACTGAAGGGTGAGCGCAAGCTTGCCGTTCGACGTCGCTTCCGGCGGAATATCCGACTGAACGGCTTTGCCGCTGCTTACTATAGCAGCTTGTGTGAAATCGATGTTCCGTTTGCTCCTCGTATACGACTCCTGTCCGGTTTGAAAGTACGGCGCCGCCCACTTGAATCAACAAGTTCCAAGTGAAGAAAATTTTGGGACTAAGTTTCGTAATGGGGAACAAATGATTTTGTTATTGCTATTGATCGAGCGCTATACTAATATAGAATTGAAAGAGGGAACATTGTTCCATATTAGGGAACTTCAACCATCTGTATTTATGTGAACAATGTTCATTAATGATGAACGCAAAGTGGGGAAAGGGCACAGCCTACCGGCATCATTCCGTTTTACCAGGCCATCGTGCCATGATGATGGTCCGACATCTACGAAATTCACAAGTCTCGTCAAATATGGAGGTCAAAAAATCGAAGGGGAGGATTCACGGTTGAAAATACTTCGTATCGCTTTGTCGCTAACGCTCGTAACCGTCATAGCCGGGGCGCTCGCCGCTTGCGGCGGAGGAGAAAAGAAAGAAACGGCTGCTCAGCAGCCTACAGGAGGGCAGACAGCCCCCGGAGCTCAGACAAATGCAACCGGATACAAAGGCGGTCCGGCAGAGCTTGTGGTGGTCGACAAAGACACTGGGGTAACGGACGAGCAGTTTCAGAAAGCGTTTGTCGACCCGGTTCGAGCGAAATATCCGGAAATAACGTTTAAACGATCGAATATGAGGCTGGCAGAGGCGATTGCCGCCGGCACTCCGCCCGATATCGTGCTGACGAGCAACCCGGGGCTATATAGTGTACTGGATCTGGGCGTTCCCGAAGATCTCAGCTCCGTTATCAAAACGTACAACATCGATGTGAACAAGATGGAGCCGGTCGTTCTGAATCAAATGAAGGTTATGGGCGACCAAAAGTATTTCTACGGCATACCGTTTTCAATGAACTACGGGGTAATGATATACAATCAGGACATCTTCGATAAATTCGGCGTCGCTTATCCGAAGGTCGGCATTAACTATAACGAGCTTCTGGAGCTGGCGAAAAAAATGACGCGGAAGGACAGTGGTGTGGGTTACATTGGCGTGCTGCCGCCCGATTTGAGACAAATGTACTGGCAGTACGGGCTTCCCGTATTCGATCAGGCGAAGAAAAAGGCGGTCGTCACGACGGAAAAGCATGCCCAGGTCTTTTCGCTGCTCAGCCAGTTCCTGACGATCCCGGGTTATTACGAGGACGGCAAGGCGCCCACCTCCGCAACGTTCTTCAAAGAGCAGCGGCTTGCTATGTATGCCACGTGGATGGATGCCGAATTTTCCAGCGACCCAGGCTTCAGATGGGATATTACGGCCCATCCCGGCTTCGCCGACCGTCCGGGCTTTGGAAAAGGGCTCGATTTCCATATGCTCGTCGTGAACAAGTCCAGTAAAAACAAGGAAGCCGCTTATCAGGTGGCGGCGGTTCTGTTGAACGAGGACGTCCAGAGGACGTTCGGCAAATTGGGACGATTGACCGTGCTGAAAAACGACGAAATCCGTAAAACATTCGGCACGGGAACCGATGTGTTCAAGGGGAAAAACTTGCAGTCGATCTTCCAGGTGTCCCCGTCGCCGCTGCCTCCTAGCTCCAATTATGACAGCCCAATCAACTCTTTGCTTAATAAGGAAGCCGTCCCGAGCGTGACGATCAACGGCATCGATATCAATTCGGCGCTGCGGGCTGTCGAGGATAAAGCGAATAAAGAGATTGTCATTCCTTAACGGTATGAGCTGGCGCAAATCCAACCTAGTATAATGGAGGCTAAGGCAACCATGAAGACGGTTAATGTCTACAAAGAAGAAGGACGGTACGCAGGCTGGCCGGCCAATTACGGCATCTGGTCGTGGGGCGACGAGATCGTCGTCGGCTACACGCTTGGTTATCACAGCAAGGAAGGCGGGTTCCATGCCCGCGACAAGACGCGGCCTTTCGTCACGATGCAAGCGCGCAGTCTCGACGGAGGCGAAACATGGGAATCGGTCGAGATGCCGCTGCGTTCACCCGGTAACAAGGGCTTGTCGGCGGGCGAGCACGCCGAGCCGAAGGAAGGCGAGGGCGGGGTTTCCGTAGACGCCAATGAGCCGGCCGCGGTCGAGCATGCGATCGATTTTACCCATCCCGACTTCGCGCTGCTCTGCGCTAGGGCCGATCTGCTCGGCGGCTCCCGGTCGTGGTTTTATACGTCCTACGATCGCTGCCGCTCCTGGGAAGGACCGTATGTGATGCCGATGATGGGACAGATCGGCATTGCGGCGCGTACCGATTATTTGGTCGAAGGCACGAACGAATGCCTGTTTTTCCTGACTGCGCCGACAGTGAAAGGCACCGAAACCGGAAGCCGGGTATTTTGCGCGAAGACGGAGGACGGCGGGCAAACGTTCCGATTCGTATCGTGGATCGGTCCGGAATCGGGAAACGGCTTTTCGATTATGCCGGCCAGCGTCCGCCTGCCGGACAGCGATATTCTGGTTGCGACGCGCGAGAGAAGAACGGACGACGAGGGCGTGTCCAGAAACTGGATCGAGTTGTACCGGTCGAATGACGACGGATCGACGTGGACGTACGTGGGCCGTCCAGTTGCGGATACGGGGCGCGGCGGCAACCCGCCGACTATAAACCGTCTGGCGGACGGTCGTCTGTGCATGATTTATGCATACCGGGACGCGCCGTACGGGATGAGGGCGAAGCTGAGCTCTGACGACGGGCTAACCTGGTCGGACGAGATCGTCCTCGGTTCAACAGCAGGCAGCCACGACATCGGCTATCCCCGTACCGTGCTGCGGAACGATGGCACGCTCGTAACAGTATATTATTACAACGACGAGATGGGCGGAGCGTGTTATATCGCGGCAACGCTGTGGAAGCCCTGAACGATGGCCAGGAAGTTTCAAACAATAAGGAAGACAAGCAGCCGGGTGCCAGCAGGTACCCGGCATATTTGGCTTTACAAGGGGAGGAACCGTCTCTTATAATAATGGAGATGAGTTCCTTTTTCGCGATTATATAGTGGAAAAATATTTCCGAATGGGACGGCGTGAAGACATCCTACTTGGTTAAGAGTATAAGTTGGAAAATGATCCGTGAAGAGGTGCTCCTTTACTGGAGACGGCGGCATAGAGGAAGTGTTTGTTCCGTTATCTTGCAGTTGAGCGGGAAATGGGGCAATAGCGGAAGCGAATGTTCCGTTAACTGGCGAATGTGACCGAATTTGGCTATTTTCGAGGGGATAGCGGAACTTTTGTTTCCGTTATGATGGGAAGAGTTGGGCCATACGGCTCTTAGCGGAAGTTTTAGTTCCGTTACATGGTACTGTCCAGTGTTAGTAGCGCCGGAAACGCGATCGGCGGGTCAACGGGTAACAGAACGGCGTTTTTCTTATTCGAAAGGGGATCTCTACATGCAAGCCGACTCTTCCATTCGCGCGCTCGACACCGAGCAGGTGAATCCGCGCACGCGGCATCTCGATAGTTGCTCCACGCTGGAGCTGCTTCAGCTTATGAACGCGGAAGACTTTCGCGTTCCCGCCGCTGTGGCGGAGGCGCTTCCCGCCGTGGCGGAAGCGGTCGAGCTGATCGCGGCGTCGCTGCGCGCAGGCGGGCGCCTGTTCTACGTCGGCGCGGGCACGAGCGGCCGTCTCGGCATGCTCGACGCCTACGAGTGCCCGCCGACGTTCGGCACCGCGCCCGAGCTCGTGCAGGCGCTCGTCGCCGGCGGCGTGGCCCGGGATCGGGCCGATGAATCGGCCGAGGACGATCCCGAGCTGGGTGCCGCCGACCTGGCCGGACGCGGGCTCGCGCCCGGCGACGTAGTCGTCGGCATCGCCGCCAGCGGCCGCACGCCGTACGTCGTCGGCGCATTGCGCTGCGCCCGCTCGGCCGGCGCGCACACGGTCGCCCTGGCGTGCTGCCGGGGCTCCGCGATCGGCGCGCTGGCCGACCGGGCGATCGAGGTGGCGGTCGGGCCGGAGGCGCTCACCGGGTCGACGCGCCTGAAGGCCGGGACCGCGCAGAAGCTCGTGCTGAATATGATCAGCACGGCCACGATGGTGAGGCTTGGCAAGGCGTACGGCAATTTCATGGTCGACATGCAGCCGTCGAACGGCAAGCTGCGCCAGCGCGCCCGCGGCATCGTCGCGATGGCGACCGGGGCCGACGAGGCCGCGGTGGAGGCGGCGATGAGCGCCACGGGCGAGCAGATGAAAGCGAGCATCGTGATGCTGCTCGCGGGCGTCTCCGCCGAGGAGGCGTTCCGCCGGCTGGATCAAGCCGGAGGGATTGTGCGGGAAGCGCTGCGCGGCTGAGCCGGGGGCGGAGCGCGGCGGCGCGAGGGGCCGGCTACACGGGCAGACGTTCTCCCACAGGTGGCGTGAGCCCCTTAGCATATCAAAAATGCATCCAGTACGCATGTCCGGCGGACCGGACGAATCGGAGGAACGTATATGGCACTCAAACGCATAACGGGATCGTGGTTTGATTTTTATCATCCGAACCCGTATGAAGGAGATTGTTGGAATTCGGTCACGCAGCGCTTTACCGAGGCGGATTGGGAGCTGAAGCTGGCAGAGATGGCCGAGGCGGGAATGGATACGCTCGTGCTGCTGAACGTGGCGTTGCACGGCAAGGCGTTTTACCCGTCGGCCATATGGTCGCACCGATGGGATACGGTTTGCCCGGACCCGCTGGAGGCGGTGCTGAAGGCGGGCGACAAGCTCGGGCTGACGATCTATGTCGGCAACGGCTTCTACACGACGCCGATCATGGGCAGCCTGTCGACGAGCGGCGAGACGACGCAGCTGCGGTTCGATTTTGCAAGGGAGCTGGCCGCGAGGTACGGGCATCACGCTTCGTTCGCCGGCTGGTATTTGCCGGTGGAGGCGGCGATTTTCACCCATTTCCCCGATCATTACATCGCTTATGCCAACGAAATGTCGGGCTTCTTACGCAAGCTCGGGCCGGAGAAGGTGCTGATCGCGCCGTACGGGACCCGCTCGATTACGGGAGACGACCGGTTTGTTAGCCAGCTTCGCTCGCTGGACGTCGACTATATCGCCTATCAGGACGAGATCGGCGTCGACCGGACGACGTTCGAGGCGGTGGACGCAACGTTCGCCAAGCTGCGCGAAGCGCATGACCGCGCCGGCATACCGCTGTGGTCCGATCTGGAGGTATTCCGCTTCGCCGGCAAGGTGCTCCATCCGGGTCCGTTCGAGCGGGTGCGGCGGCAATTGGAAATTTTGTCGAAGTATTCGGATAAGGTGCTCTGCTATCAGTATTTGGGCATGATGAACAAGCCGGGCAGTCCGGTTCACGCCGGGCACGAATCGTCGGTCCGGCTGTACGAAGATTATAGGGCTTTCCTGCGCGACAACGGATTATGGGATACTGCGGGGCAAGCAGGGACGGAGCGAAAAGGATGAAGCGGCAGGTCGTATTCGGAATCGATATCGGAGGAACGAACATCAAGTCGGGCATCGTCGACGCGTCGGGCAGCATTTTGCATACCGACAATACGCCGACGGACGCCCGGTCGGGACGCGATTCGCTGCTCGACAAGCTGTACGCCATTGCCGGACGTTACAAGGAGATCGCCACGGCCGAAGGCTGGGAAGCGAGCGGGATGGGCGTCGCCACAGCCGGTTACGTGCACGCGCGGGAAGGACGGATCGGCTACGCGACATCAAACTTGCCGGGCTGGACCGGAGTTCCGCTGCGCGCCAACATGGAGCGGGAAACCGGGCTGCCGGTGGCGCTCGTCAACGACGCGCATGCGTTTGCGATCGGCGAGGCGTGGATCGGCGCGGGCAAGGAGCTTGGCGGCTTTCTCTGCATCACGCTCGGCACGGGCGTCGGGGGCAGCTGGATTACCCCCGAAGGCGTGCCTTACTACGGACGGGACGGCTATGCCGGAGGTTACGGGCATATCGTCATCCAGCACGGAGGACAGCCGTGCAATTGCGGGTTGTCCGGCTGCTGGGAGCAGTACGCTTCGGTCACGGCGCTGATGCGTATGGCCGGCGAAGCGGGCATCGGCGAGTCGGAGACGGGCGGATCGGCCAAAAAGCTGTTCGAGCTGGCCAGAAGCGGCCACCCGCAGGCGCTTGAGCTGATCGACCGTTATGCGGAATACGTGGCCGTCGGTCTTACGAGCTTGACGCATATCCTGAATCCGTCCGCCGTCATTATCGGCGGCGCGGTCACGGCGCAAGGCGATTTTCTGTTCGACCGGATTCGCGGCAGCGCGAGCCAAATGATGATGCCGGCATACGACCCGGTTGCGATCATTCCGGCAGCCCTCGGCGAGCATGCCGGTTTGGCCGGAGCGGCCAAGCTGGCGTGGCTGGCGGGAGAAGGCCGCTGACCGGAAGCCAGCATAACAACGTGCAAAGCAAAGGAACCGCTCTCGGGCGGTTCCTCTGTTTGTTTCGGCGGCATGTCTTCGTAGCCGTACAGCGGGACATACTGGACGTAGAGAGTTGGTAGCATCTTCCTTGCCTCGTCCCTGCACCATATAGCCGCGTTTTCCAATCGGAGCTCTATACGTTATGATAGAGAGGAGACGTTACTCCGATAACCCCCGACTTTGGAAAGGATGATATTAAGACGATGGCGCGCATAGCCCAAAATTTGACCGATCTGATCGGCAATACGCCGCTGCTGGAGCTTCGCGGCTTTACGGCCAAGGAGCGCCTGCCGGCGAGATTGCTGGCCAAGCTTGAATATTTCAACCCGGCGGGCAGCGTCAAGGACCGCACCGGGTATGCGATGATTAAAGACGCCGAAGAGAAAGGCCTGCTCCATGCCGATTCGGTCATTATCGAGCCGACGAGCGGCAATACCGGCATTGCGCTTGCTTTCGTAGCGGCCGCGCTTGGCTACCGGATTATTATTACGCTGCCGGAGGCGTTTAGCGTGGAGCGGAGGAAGCTGCTGCGGGCGCTAGGGGCCGAGCTGGTGTTAACCCCAGCCTCGGAAGGGATGCAAGGGGCGATCCGCAGGGCGGAGGAGCTCGCGGCGGAAATTCCGAACGCGTTCATCCCGCAGCAGTTCAGCAATCCGGCCAATCCGGACATTCACCGGAAGACGACGGCGGAAGAAATATGGCGCGATACGGACGGCGAGGTCGACATCTTTGTCGGCGGCGTCGGAACGGGCGGAACGATCAGCGGAGTCGGCAGTGCATTGAAACAGAAAAATCCGGCTGTACGGATCGTGGCGGTCGAGCCTTACGATTCTCCGGTGCTGTCGGGCGGCAAGCCGGGCTTCCATAAAATCCAGGGGATCGGCTCCGGCTTCGTGCCGGACGTATACGATCCCGGAGTTGTCGACGAGATCGTGAAGGTATATAACGAAGATGCGTTCGAGACGGCGCGCAGACTGGCGAAAACGGAAGGGCTGCTTGTCGGCATCTCCTCCGGGGCGGCTGTTTATGCCGCCGCAGAGCTGGCCAAACGGCCGGAGAACAAAGGCAAAACGATTGTCGCACTGCTTCCGGACACGGGAGAACGATATATATCGACGCCTTTATTTCAGGAAGGATAACGCAGAAAAACCTCCAAAGCCGCATTTCTGGCGATGGAGGTTTCTTTTTTCGTTTTGAAACAGCCAGCCGTCAAACCGGCTCAACAACCGGCCAATCGAGCTCGATGCCGGCGCGGACGAGCCGGTTCTGGAAATCGCGCAAATACTGCTCCGTATTCCGCACGTCTCGCGGGGTCAGGCCGGTTTCGAGGCAGTATGCAGCGAGATAGCCCGCCGCTTCGCCGATGTTCCACTCGACCGGATGGAGCCGATAGCAGCCGTTCGTCAAGTGTGTCACACCGATATTTTTGCAGGCGGGCAGCACGTTGTCGACCCGAACCGGGATCAGACTGCCGAGCGGAATCTGGAACGGGCTCACCGGAATGTAAAAGCCTTCCCGTCCGCCCGTCGTCGGATGCAGGTCGATGCGGTAGCAGCCGACTCCGACCGAATCGTCGAATTTGACGGCTTCCTTCCGGCCGTGAATGGCCGGGTTGACATGCTGCTCCAACACCGTAAACTCGGCGCGGATGCGGCGCGATTCGCGAATATACGGCGCTTTCGCCAGCCCGTCCGCGGTGCCGAGCACGTCCTTGCGCAGCCGCAGGCCGGGATAACCCTTCCCGCCGTCCGGGCGCGGCGCTTCCGTTTGCAGCCAGTACAGCAGACTCAGGCTCAAGTTTTTGGCGCGGCGGATATGCCTCTCGCGCTCTTCGTCGCTTACGTCGATAATGCTGCCGAGCCAGTAGTCGTTCTGCGGCCAATTCACGAGCGTAATATCGCTGTCGAACGTACCTGGGGCAAAATTCGACTTGTCGATCGACCGGCGGTAATCCCAGAGCGGGAATACGCCCTTCTCCGGCGTCTTGAACAGGCTGTACGACTTAAAGGGGCTTAAGTTCGACGTCGCCCAGCTCAACATGACGTCCTTCATAAAGGACGCCCGGTACTTCAGCCAAAACTCGTAGTCGTCCGGCTTCGCGATCGTATGATCCTCGCCTTCCCGGTAGTCCATCGCGAAGACGATCGTGAACGACTGGATGTCGCCCGGCTCCGCATCTCCGTCAAGCGCGTTCGGCTCGCCGGTTTCGGCCTTCGACTCCGCGCCCGATACGTACTCGATGCCGGCCAGCGGCAGCAAGTCGCCGAGCTCCGTTGCATCGAGCACGTAAGGAGCCGCAAGCCGCTCCTCCTCGCCGCTGACCGTATGCCGCACGGTAACGCTTGTGACCCGGCTGCCGTCGGTTTCCGCGGCTACCGGCCGTACTTCCGTCAAGATCGTCACCGCTCCGCTGTGCACATAAGGCGCTAGCATTTCCTCCAGCACGGCGAGAGCGGCGCGGGGCTCGACGCAGAGGCGGCTGACGATGGCATTGCCCGGATTGAAGCGCGGATTGGCCGTCGCCTCCGGGGTTAGCGGAAACGTCCGCTTGTAGTACTCCCTAATTTTGTCACGGAATGCCCGGTATGTGCGCGTGCAGCCAAACTGTTCGATCCAGCGGTGCTCGTCGGGAGGTACGGCCTGATTCGTCACCTGGCCGCCGATCCAATCCGTTTCCTCGGTCATGATGACGCGTTTGCCGGATTTTGCCGCAGCAATCGCCGCCGCGCAGCCTCCGAGTCCTCCGCCGATAATCAGGATATCGCTTTGTCTGATCGTATGCGTCATTCGGATCACATCCTAATCGGAAGCTTTGGCGGATTGTTCCAGCCACCGGCCGACCCGGTCCGCATACTTCTGCGTAATGAACTGCGGCCGTGTAATCGCACCGCCCACAACGATGTATTCGGCGCCGGCTTTAAGCGCCTCTTCCGCTTCGGCGGGGCTCCAGATGCGTCCTTCGGCTACGAGCGGCTTCGAAAGCTTCCCGGCCAGCTGGCGCACAAGCTCCAGATCGGGGCCTTCCTGCTTCGGGCTGTACGGCGTATAGCCCGACATCGTCGTCGAGATCAGATCGGCGCCGAGCGATTCCGCCAGCAAGCCTTCTTCCAGCGTCGAAATGTCGGCCATGACCGCTACCCCGGCCTCATGGCAATGCCTGATAAGAGCGACGACCTTCTCTGCGCGGTCTTCCCGGTTCGTCATATCCATTGCGACGACATCCGCCCCCGCCTCTATAATCGCCTGCACGTCGACAAGCTCTGGCGTAATGTAGATGTCAGAGCCTGGGATGTCGCGCTTCAGCAGTCCGATAACGGGCAGCTTGACGGTCGCTTTAATATCGCGGATATCGTCCGGACCGTTCGCGCGAATGCCGATCGCGCCGCCCTGCTCGGCAGCCAGCGCCATGCGGGCCATCGTTCCTTGCCAGTACAGCGGCTCGCCCGGCAATGCTTGACAAGATACAATCAAACCTCTGCGTTCGAAAATACGTTTCATATCTTTTGTACACTCCTTGTTTGTCTGGTTGAATAGCATGATGGCAGAAAAAGCCCTTTATCCGTTAAAGCTCATTCGTCCAAATACATGGCGCTGAGCAGCGCGGCGAACGTAGCCGCCTTGCGGAACGTCGTCGTCACAGGAGCCCGTTCGGGATCGTCGTGCTTCACTTTCGGCGAGAAGTAGGCGATGCCGTGCAAAGCGAGGCCTTCCTCCAGCTCCTGCAGCCGCTGGCGCACATAAGCTTGCGCCTCCTCGATATGCGGGACACGCGACAGAGCGAGCGTAATTTCCGGCACGTTCGGCCAATCGCGGCACCACCAGGGCGCTTCGTTGCTGTCGTTCGGCCCTTCCCGCAGCGCGTTCAGAACGACGCGCGCAGCCTCGTCCTCAATCTGCGTCCAACGCTGGCGAAGCGGCTCGGAGAGCAGCGGCAGCAGCGTATGAGCGAAAGCGATGATCGTTACCTGGTAGGCGACGCTGTTGCCCATGCCTACGGTGCCGTCCCATAACTCGGTATAAGGCCACCAGCCGGAACTATGCCGTCCGAACCGGTCGGCGACATGGGTGATGGTGCGTTCGATTTGCTGCAAATAAACCGGATTGCCGGTCAATTCGTAAGCCCGCCCGAGCGTGTGGGCGGCATAAATATCGCCGTTCAGCACGTCATGCATCCGGGCGTTCGGATTTTTGTAGACGGCACCGGGGTTTTCCTCCGCCACTTGCGTCAGCAAATAATCGGCGGAACGAATCAGGCTCGACTTTGCGGCTTCGTTTTTCGTCGCTTTGTACACCTGGTACAAGCTGTTCGCCGAAGCTCCGATCTCGGCGATGTCGACGGTGCCCGTTTCGCCTTTCTTGACGTAATAAGGCTGACCGAACGCCCCGCTCGGCAGCTGGCGGCGAAGCACGTCATCGATCAGTTCGGCGGCGACGGCCGTATCGTCTTTGCTGCCCGAGATGATACCGCTCAGCACGTACAGGCAGGCGGTTTCCGCCGTCGTGCAGCAGCTCCCGCGATCGCCGAGCTCGTCGTCGAGCACGTACAGGCGGCCCGATTCGTCGCGGCGCAGCAGGCTGTCCATATACAATTTCAGTTTCGTGGCAAGAGAAGAAAGGGGCTCCATGGGCAAGCGATTCTCCTTGCGTTGTTGGATTGGGACCCGGCTCCGAAAGACGGATACCGGCTTGACATACTGCGATTATATCATAAAAATGGAGGAAAGTTTCCTCTATAAGTGATATAATGAAGAAAATATTCATATTAAGCGCCGATCGCTTGCTGCCGAAACGGATACTCCTGTTTGGAGATCGGCTCCGCCAACATCTAGCGAAGTCAAGCCTGGCGGCATCGCAACAACGGCGGCTGGCAGCGGGCAGTAACGCCGGTTATTGACATTGACACTTCCGCGGACGGTATATTACAATTTCGACAAGAAACGACGCAGCTCCGCTCGTGTGACGAACGGGGGCTGCTTTTTTCCGCTGACTTTCGCTGCGGCGCTATGCCGCTTTGCCATTCGGAAATGCAAACGTTTCATTTACCAGATCAAGGGAGGGAGTACGGTGGCGGTCAAGCTAACCCGGCTGTTCCGAAAGACGACGTTCAAACGGAAGCTGTACCTGTACTCGCTCCTTTTGTGCATCGTGCCCGTCCTGCTGCTCGGCAGCGTCTCTTCGTGGCTCGCCTCCCGGATGGTGCAGGACGAGGTCGACCATAATCATCAGATCATTTTGCGGCAAATCCAGCTTCAAGTGGATCATTTCCTGCAAACGCTCGATAAAGCGTCGATCGGACTCGCGAACAATGCGACGATCGAGAAATCGGCCCAGGTCGGGTTTTCCATGCAGCAGTTGGACACGTCGCTCGACATGATCGACCTGCTCCAGAAGCAGCGCAATTTCTCCGACATCCCTTTTCAAATCTCGATTGTGTACAGCAATTTCGATCAGGTGTACTCGAACCGGGACGGCCTGATGCAGCTGAGCCAGTTCGGCTACGGCGAAATTGCGCGCCAGCTTCGCGCAAGCAATACGGGACTAGCCGTCCTAGCGCCGAGAACGTATCCGAATCAGGACGAACTGCTCGTCATCCGTTCGGTGCCGCTGTTCATTACGGACAAAGCCGACGGCTTTGTCATGCTCCATATCCCTTCCAGCGAGCTCAGCTCGTTCGTGCAGAGCGTTCAGCTCGGGGAGCGGCGCAAGCTGCTCGTTATGAACGACAAGGGAACGGTCGTGGCGAGCCATGATCCGTCCGAGATCGGTAGGCGCGTCAATTCGCCGGAGCTGTACCGGTATTGGGCAGGACCGGACCGCTCGGCCAGCGAGATCAAGATGGACGGCGTATCGTATCAGGTATCGATGGAGCGGTCGGCTTTCAACAATTGGACGTACTTGGCGCTGACGGAGAGTTCCTTGTTGACGGGTAAGGCGAAGCGGATCGAAACGCTCACCTGGGCGACGGCGGCGGCGCTGATGGCGATCTGGGTGCTTATCGCGCTGTTCGGCACGAACCGGCTGTACAATCCGATCCAGCGGCTGACGGCCAAATTTTCGGGCGACGGCAAGGGCGGAGGACAGACGCAGCGGGACGGGCTCGAAGCGCTCGATTCGTTCATCCATCACGTCGTCATGACGAACGACCGGCTGCAGCACCGGCTCGACGAGCAGCTTCCCTATTTGAAAGAGACGGTATACCAGCAGCTATTGCGCGGCGAGATGGACGACCGCGAAATCCGCGACAAAACCGAGCATTACGGCTTTCCGCTCAAAGGTCACTACTTTTCCGTCTGTCTGGTCGATCTGGACGAGTATGGCCGTTTCCGAGAAACGTATAAGGATAAAGACAGATCGCTGCTGTTTTATGCGCTGCGCAAAATGTGCGAGGAGTTGTGTGAGCAGGAGCCGGAGTTTTCGTGCATTACGGCGTCGCCGCTCCCCGGGCAGGTGGCGATCGTGATCGGCACGGACCGGATGGATGAGGAGACCGTCAAGGTGAGAAAGCTGGTCGCGCCGATCGGGGACAAAGTGAGAGACTATTTTCCGTTCACGGTGACGGTTGCGCTGAGCGTTCCGGGCAAAGACTACCGCAGCATCGCCGACGGTTACCAGCAGGCGCTGGAGCTGCTCAGCTACCGGCTGCTGCTCGGCCATAATCAGTTTATTACGCCTGGCGACCTGAAGCCGTCCGTTCAGCAGTCCCGGCTTACGATAGTAAGGAAGCTGAAGAAGATCGTTTCAAGCATCGCCCAGGGCGATTTGGACGGAGCGGCGGAAGAGCTTCGGGAACTGGTGCGGGACGTGCCGCAGTATGTGCAGAATTCCGAGACGGTGCTTGGCTTGTTCGCCTATCTGATCGGAGAGCTGGATATGCTGCTGCAGGAGATCGGTCTCGATCCGAAGGCGTTTTTCCCCGAAGATCCGTACAAGGAGCTGTATGCGAAGACGAGTCTGGATGAGGTGACGGCTTGGCTTACCGGCACGATTTTCCCGGCGGTGGCCCGACATATGGGCAGTCTGCGCCAGTCGAAGCAGAAAGCGCTCATTCGCGGAGTGCTGGATTACATCCATGACCATTACGATGTTGACTTGTCGCTTCAGCATGTCGCTGACCGTTTCGAGCTGTCGCCGTCTCAGCTTAGCCGCTCCTTTAAGGAGGAAACCGGCGCCAACTTCGGCGATTACCTGATCGATTACCGGATGGAGAAGGCCAAAGAGCTGCTCGTTCATACCGATATGCCGATCAAAGACATATCGGAGAAGCTGTGCTACACGTCGGTGCAAAATTTTACGCGTATCTTCAAGCAGACGGTGCAAGTGCCGCCGGGCCAATACCGGAAGCAGCATCGCGATATCGGCGAGGACGAGACTGGTAAGCCGCTGCCGGAAGCTTAGGCAGGGTTAAAGGGAATGCCCGGTGTGAAAATGATGTCAAAAATAAAGACGCCTCTGGAAGCGGACATACCGCCTCGGGGCGTCTTTCTACATGCTGGCTAAGGCGCATAGCTTTACAAAACGTTTATCTTTCGCTGCGATTTCGTTATCTTTTCCGCTTCGGCAACTGATAATTGCACTTAAAAGCGGGGCAGGGGTATGCTACGGACATCAAACCGCACTAGAGCGATTCGCGAAAGGGGAAACCTACAGAGATGAAAACGCACACAGCCGTTTCGCCGCCGGGGAAGCCGGACCGTACGGCCTTGTCGCGGATCAGAGCCCGCATATGGAGGGATCGTTACCTTTTGCTGCTGGGTCTGCCGGGACTCGCTTACTTTCTCGTTTACAAGTATGCCCCGATGTTCGGGCTATATCTCGCCTTCATCGATTTTAATCCGTTTCAGGGCATCTTCGGCAGCGACTTCGTCGGCTTAGAGCATTTCAAGCGCATTTTTTCCGACAGCGAAGTGTTAAGGGTACTTTGGAACACGCTGTACATGTCGTTTTTGCAGATTGTATTCGCGTTTCCGATGCCGATCCTGCTTGCGCTGATGCTGAACGAAATTCGCAATCAAGTGTACAAGCGCGTCGTTCAATCGATTATTTACTTGCCGCATTTTCTGTCCTGGGTCGTTGTCGTGGGCATTTGGATCATTTTTTTCCGCGGGGAAGGAATCGTCAACCTCTTTTTGCGCGACGTCTTCGGCTGGAATTCGATCCCGTTTCTGACCGACCCGTCGTTCTTCAAGCCGATGATCGTTACCCAGGTCATCTGGAAGGAAGCCGGCTGGGGCACGATTATTTTCCTTGCGGCACTCGCCGGGGTCAATCCGAGCCTGTACGAGGCGGCCGTCGTGGACGGGGCCAGCCGCATGCGCCAAATCTGGCATATTACGCTTCCGGCGATCCGTTCGACTATCGTCATCATGCTCATTTTGCGCCTCGGCACCGTTATGGACAGCGGTTTTGAGCAAGTGTTCCTGATGCTGAACCCGCTCAACGAAGATACGCAAAACGTACTCGATACGTTCGTCTTCTACAAAGGCATCCAGCAAGCTGACTATAGCTTCGCCACCGCCGTCGGCTTGTTCAAAGGTTTCGTCGGGCTTGTGCTCGTCATGTCGGCGAACCGGCTGGCCAAAAAATTCGGCGAGGATGGCGTATACTGACGCCGGAAAGGAGAGGAGCTTGAGCCGTGAAAGACACCACGATATCGAGTCGCGTTATCGACTTCGTCAACTATACGCTGCTGGCGATCGTCGCCGCACTGATGTTATTCCCGTTTTTGTACGTCGTCGCCGTATCGTTCTCGTCGTACAAAGCTTATATACAGAGCGACTTCATGATCATTCCGAAAGAATGGGTGCTGGACGCTTACCGATTCATCTTTGCATCGAAATCGTTTCTAAGGTCGCTCTGGGTGACCGGGCTCATTACGGTTATCGGCACGCTTGTTAACCTGGCATTCACGTCATCGTTCGCGTATGTGCTGTCCCGGCCCGTATTCGGGCAAAGGCCGGTTACGTTTCTCGTTCTGTTCACGATGCTGTTTAACGCAGGCATGATTCCGACATACCTGGTGGTCAAGGAAACCGGGCTGATGAACACGATCTGGGCGATGATCCTGCCCGTAGCGATCGCACCGTTCAACCTGATCGTCATGCGCCAATTTTTCCAGAGCATTCCAAGCGAGCTGCACGAAGCGGCGACGATCGACGGAGCTAACGATCTTCAGTCGTTCTGGAGAATCATTTTGCCGCTATCGAAGCCGTCGCTGGCCGCATTCGGCCTGTTTTACGCGGTTATGCACTGGAACAACTATTTTACCGCGATCTTGTACATGAACGATCAGAAATGGTGGCCGATTCAGACGATTCTCCGGCAGATTGTCGTCGTTAACGAAGCGCAAACGTCGCTGGCGAACGGGCAAATCCTGCTCGAGAACGCCCCGCCGGCGGAGACGATTCAGATGGCCGCGATTATTGTTGCGACCGTACCGATTTTGATCGTGTACCCGTTTCTGCAAAAGCATTTCGCCAAGGGGGTGATGCTCGGCTCGGTGAAAGGGTAAGCTGACAAAGGTAAGTCAAGGGGAAACGTTTCAAGTTATCAACTGATAAACGAGAGGGGATCTATCCGGATGGCTATGAAAAAATTATTGGCAGCGGGTCTTGTCGTGGCGCTGTCGGCAACGGCTGCGGCGTGCGGATCGGCGAAGCAGGAGGAGAAGCCGTCGCAAGGAAACGCGGCGGAAGGACAGTCGCAATCGGCGAAAAAACATACGATCTCGATGATCGACTTCCGTTACGGAGCGCTGCCTCCGTCGGACGGCAAAGGCATTCAATTGATCAACGAGAAGTTCAACGTGGACTTCAAGCCCCAATACGTAGTGCGCTCCGACTATACGCAGAAGCTCAGCGCGGTCGTGGCATCGGGCGATATTCCGGACATCATTGTTTTGGAAGGGCCTGACTCGAACTTTTATAAATGGGCGAAGCAGGGCGCGTTCCTACCGCTCGACGAATATCTTAGCAAGTACGAATCGTTCAAGCTGATCCCGGAAAACGTACGCAAGGCGGTTATGGTCGGCGGGAAAACGTATGCGCTCCAAAAATATTTGACCGAAAATTACGACCTGACCCCGATGATCCGCACGGACTGGCTCGAAAAGCTCGGACTCAAAATGCCGACCAACTACGAAGAGCTGAAGCAGGTGGCGATCGCCTTCACGAAAAACGACCCGGACGGCAACGGCAAAGCCGATACGTACGGCATGGCGATGGCCGAGAACATCAATCCGCAATACGCGATGGGCTCCTACTGGGATCTGAGCGCCTGGTATCATAAGAACGATCAAGGCCAGCTCATCCCGGGCTTTATCTCGAACGCGCGCAAAGAGCATGTGCAGTGGCTCGCCGATTTGTACAAGGAAGGCGCCATTACGAAAGACTTCGCGCTTACGAACTGGACGAATGTAAATACAAAGGAATTTTATGCGGGCAAAGCCGGTATTTTCATCGGAACGCCGCGCGGCATGAACCCGACGTGGATGCAAGGACTCGTCGACGTCAATCCGAACGCCAAGCTGGCGCCGATCCCGGCGTTCAAAGCTCCGGACGGTACGCAAGGCTATACGTCCTCCCCTGGCTATTACGGTCTCGTCATGCTGAGCGCCAAGCTGAAGGACGATCCGGACAAAGTGAAGCGCATTATGGAGATGCTCGACTTCGGCCGCAAGTTTTATCCGCTCGAGCAGCGTAACGCCGCCAACAAAGATTTCGACTGGCTGAACGGCTACGAAAATCAAGGGTATAAAATCGTAAACGGCGCTGTGCAAAGAGAGCTTGAAGAAAAAGGCATGGCTCCTATGAACTACTTGCCGGATAGAACGATGTGGGCGCCGAGCGACGACGCTAACGGTTACTCCAGAGAATATACGATACCGCTGCTGCGCGACGTAGCCGCCCAATTCGAGACGATGCACAAAAACCTGAAGCATTACGTCAATCCGGTGAATGCCATCTTCTCCGAAACGAGAGCGACGAAAGATTCCGAGCTGAGCAAATTGCTGTACACCGAACAAACGAAAATGATTTTCGGCGAAAAACCGATTTCCGATTGGGACAAGATGGTCAAGGACTGGATGGATAAAGGCGGCGCGCAAGTGATCAAGGAAGTCAACGACGCCTTGAAGGAAGCCAGCTATACCGGGGCTCAGTGGAAATAAGGCGATAAAAACGTGCGGATCGGCGATACGTCTGACATTGTCGGCCGGTCGTCGATCCGTTTCCATTTGGTTGTATTAGCCGCTTAACGCGTTGAAGGCATGAAGCTTTCAAACGATTGGGCCGACTGGATGCGATATTGCTGCGGAGTGAGGCCGTATCTTTTTTTAAAGCTGCGGCAAAAATAGGCGGCATTCCGAAATCCGGAGTTTTTGCCTACTTGATCGATCGGTAAAGAAGTAGTTTGCAGAAGAAGACAGGCTTCGTCCAGTCTTCTTTTTGTTATGTATTCGGTGATGGTGCTGCCCGTATATTGGCGGAACAAGCCCGACAAGTAGCTGGCGGACAGGTGAAGATCGAGGGCGAGCTTATTCAAGTGGAACGGCTCTTTGAAATGCAGGTTGACCCATTCCCATACTTTTTCCGGATAGTGCGCGTGCCGGAGGGGGAAGGGCCTGGCGACAGTATCGACCTCGATAAAAATGCGAAGCTTCAAGAAAGACATGAATTGCAGCAAAAAGACATGAAACTGTTCCTTCTGCTCATGGAGGGTAACGGCGCGGAGCGCTTCGTCCAACAAGGCGAGATGCCCCGATAGCTCCTTGTCCTGCTTCGGGTCCAGCTGGAATATTTGCTGCTTCGCGACGGACTTCTCCAGAACGCCGAAAAAGTCGCAAAGACGAGGAAACAGCTGGATAAACGGGTCCGAGAGCGGAAGCTTGAACTTGACCAGCGATCTTAAATAAGGAAGCTCGTAGGAAAGCAAATGCGGCTGATACGGCTGAAAAAACACCAGAGCCCGCGGCCCCAGCGTATACAGCCGGTCATCCAGGATCAGACGGCCGGAACCTTCGTGAATGTACAGAAACTCAATTCCTTCATGGGCATGGTAGTGCTGGACCGGAACGTTTTGCCACTCCTTATGCAAAAAATAAAATTGGTTGCAGCGAAAATTAGGGCGATCGATCCTGGGCTTCATATGATCCCACCCCCTTGTCCTGAGGAAGATGCTTTCATTATATGACAGTAAGAAATTAACAGCAATTGCTTTCAAAAGGAAAAAAATAAAGTGCAATTTAACCGTAACGAAGTACAATCGGGACTGTGCTATAATCGCCAAGTAAAACGGAAAACGCATACAATCATGTGGATGGGAGGGATAAAACGGGTTGGCTCGCGATCTATGACTGAGTGGAAAGGGTTGCAATTTTTGAGCGTTCGGGGGCGATTTTACGGAAATGATCTCATGGCAGCTACTGGTATCGGGCCTTCCGAACCTGCTTGCGGTATCGGCGAGAAGACAACTCTGTCCAATCTTGTCGGATTCGATCCGCAATAATAACGCGTGATGGAGAGTGATCGTTCATGAACCGTTATAAGCGCATTTGGATGAGCAGCGTCATCCGAATTCTTGTAGTTGCTCTGGTAGGAGGCTGTTTGTTGCCGTTTTCTTCCCTATCCGCCAGAGACGCGTATGCGGAAGAAGCGAATTTGGTGCCGAATGGGGGGTTCGAGATGTATGCTCCGGCTTCTGGAGGGGGGTGGACCGGTTTGTCGGCGAACGGCTGGTCGACGAATACATTTTCCGGAACGGCCAAGATGGGCGTAGACCGGAGCATGTTCCGCGAAGGAACGGCGTCGCTTTCCATTCAAACGGAGGTCGTAACGCGTGCGGCGATCAGCCGTTCCATCCCGATCCGAGGGGGCGGCTACTACGATATGGGCGCGTGGGTGAAGACGGCCAATCTCGTCTCCGGCGAGGCGGGTGCGACGTTCCGTGTCCAATTTTACGACGCGAATAACGCGAATTTGAACCGCCACATTACGTTCGGCTCCGTCAAAGGGACGCAGGATTGGACGCAAGTGCGCAAAGTGTTTCAGGCTCCGGCCGGCGCAACTCGCCTCTTGATCGAGCTGTTTGTATGGAATGCGACCGGTACCGCCTGGTTCGACGACGTACGGCTTTCCGAGCTCGGAAGCTATGTTCCCGTGACGGGCGTCATACCGGTTTGCGGAGCAAGCGAGCTTACGGTCGGGCAGCAAGTGTACATACCGATGACGGTTCAACCTGCAAACGCAACGTTCCCGGAACTGACTTGGTCGTCGTCGGACCCGAACGTGGCCTCGGTTGCGGGAGGGACCGTAACGGGGACTGGCATCGGAGGGGTAACCATTACCGCCCAGTCGTCCGACGGTCCGAAGGCGTCCTGCGCCTTGACGGTGAGCGGCGCGCAGGGGATGAACCTGCTGCCGAACGGCGGCTTCGAGACGTACGCGTCGATATCCGGCGGCGGCTGGACCGATCGGCGGGCGGACGGTTGGGGAATCGCCATGTTCACCGGCAGTTCCGTGGTTACGGTGGACACGTACGTTCGCCGCGAAGGGTCGGCATCGTTGAACATTCGGGCGGATGCGCCGTTCACCCGTACGGCTGTCAGCCGCTCCATATCCGTCAAGGAACAGCGCTACTACGATATTAGCGCTTGGGTGCGGACGGAGCTCATGTCGGCGGATGCGACTTTTCGACTGCAGTTTTTTGATAGTGCCGGCGTCAATTTGAACCAGCATATCCGTTTCGGGGCGATTACGGGCACGCGGGATTGGACGCTGGTGACGCACCGAATTCAAGTGCCGGCGGGCGCGGTCCGCATGCTGTTCGAATGTTTCGTCTGGGAGACGACGGGAACGGCCTGGTTTGACGATTTACGGGTCGCTGAAGTTGTACCGGTGAAAGAAGTCGTTCTGGATCGCAGAACCGGGGCCCTTGGCGTCGGCGAGCGGATCAGCCTGCAGGCAACCGTTCTGCCGGTTAATGCGACGAACAAGGAGCTCGTTTGGAACTCCTCCGATCCGAGCGTGGCTAAGGTCACTTACGGAACCGTCACCGGAGTTGGCATAGGTACGGCCCGCATCACGGCGCAGTCGGCGGATGGGAGTCCGAAGGCGACCTTTATCGCCGCCGTCGGCGACGGAGGCTCCAACTTGCCCGATAGCCGGTATACGGCGCAAACTTCCGGAGGTACGCCGGTAAGCGGAACGATGGCGGCGAGCGACGGCAGCGGCAACCGGCTGACGTATGAGCTTCTCGATGCGCCGGCAAACGGGACGCTGCGTCTGGACGGCTCGGGCGCATGGACGTATATACCGAATGACTACTTCTCCGGAACCGACCGGTTCCTTGCTACCGTGACCAACGGCAAAGGAGGCATCGCTTCAGCGGAAGTCACGATCGAAGTGCTGTACGTCAACCATCCGCCGGTCGCCCAGGACATGCAGAAACAGACGGTGAAAAATCAGGCCCTTTCCGCCAAAATGACGGCTGTCGACCCGGACGGGGACACGCTGCAGTATGTGCTGTTATCGCAGCCGACCCGCGGCTCGGTGACGATGGATGCGTACGGGGCATGGACTTATACGCCCGGAACGAACTACATCGGTCCGGATTCGTTCCGCGTTGCGGCACGGGACGGAAAAGGGGGCGAAGCGCTTGCGGATGTTCATTTATTTGTCGTTCCGACGCGCGGGGACCTGATCGCCCGTTTGAAGGAGCAATCGCTTGGGCAGCATCCGCGGCTGATGATGAAGGCGGTCGATGTGACTCGCATGCGGCAGCTCATTACGACGGATGCAAACATGTCGAAATGGTACGCCAACTTGACGGCGAGCGCCGACAAAATATTGACGGATCCGGTGGCGAAATATGAGATTCCGGACGGCTTGAGGCTTTTGGAAACATCCCGCCGGGTGCTGTTGCGTGTCCAAACGCTCGCGATGGCCTATCAATTAAGCGGGGACGCGAGATACGCGGAACGGGCCTGGAATGAGCTTGAAGCCGCGGCGAATTTCCCGGATTGGAACCCGCGCCATTTCCTCGATACCGCCGAGATGACCAACGCTTTCGCTATCGGCTACGACTGGCTATATTCGTACTGGTCGCCGGAGCGGAAAACCGTCATTCGCACGGCGATCGTGGAGAAAGGGCTGAAGCAGGCGCTCGGCGAATATCGCAACCCGACCTGGTGGTCGATCGCCAAGCATAACTGGAACTCGGTCGTAAACGGCGGGATTGGGCTCGGCGCGCTGGCGGTCGGCGACGAAAGCCCGGAGCTGGAAAATCTCGCGGGC
This sequence comes from Paenibacillus ginsengarvi, assembly GCF_003626695.1. Classification (GTDB taxonomy): domain Bacteria; phylum Bacillota; class Bacilli; order Paenibacillales; family NBRC-103111; genus Paenibacillus_AB; species Paenibacillus_AB ginsengarvi. The sequence continues at coordinate 122,031 of NZ_RBAH01000003.1, read as the reverse complement.
GAAATTTTGGAGAGCGCCTTGAAGTCGCTGCCCACCATGCTGGCGGAGTACGCTCCGGACGGCGGTTGGCCGGAAGGTCCGGGCTATTGGGAGTACGGAACGCTGTATGCGGTATATTTGTTCGACTCGCTATATGCCGCGCTTGGCACGGACTACGGCCTGTCCGATATGACGGGCATTTCCGAGACGTTCGGCCATTTGATGCACTTTAACGGGCCGAAAGGGACTTTCAATTTCGCCGACGCGGGGGTCGGCAATATACGTTCGAATCTCGCCCTATGGTTTGCAAAGCGCTTCAATAATCCGGAGTACATCTGGTATCACCGCATGTTCAACGCGAATAGCGGCGGGGTGTTCGACCTGCTGCGTTACCGCGCGGATTTGTACGCCAATCCGGTGAAACCCGTCTCTCTCGATGCCTATTACCGGCATGTGGAAACGGTAAACATGCGCAGCGACTGGGCGGATCCGAACGCGAGCTATATCGGATTCAAGGCGGGAGACAATGCCGCGAACCACAGCCATCTCGACCTCGGTTCGTTCGTGTACGATGCGCTCGGGGTACGCTGGGCGAACGATCTCGGCTCCGAAAATAGTACGTACCAACTCGGCAGCGCGTACCGCTGGGATTACTACCGGCTGCGCGCCGAAGGGCACAATACGCTCGTCATTAATCCGGGAACGGAACCGGATCAGCCGCCGAACGCGAAGACGGCGATGGAACGGTTCGAAACGAACGAGCAAGGGGCGCTGGCCATCGCCGACCTGACGGCCGCCTACCGCAAAGATGCGCTGTCCGTGAAACGCGGGATGATGCTGTACAATATGCGGAAGGAGGTGCTCCTGCAGGATGAAATTCATCTCAGGCAGCCGTCCGACGTCTGGTGGTTTATGCATATTTCGTCGCAAGCGCAGGTCGACATCGCGCAGGATGGCAAATCGGCGCTATTGACGCAAGGCGACAAACGGCTATGGGTACAGCTCCTTTCGGCAACGGACGCGCAATTTGCCGTCATGGACACGGCGCCCCTCCCGACATCGCCGAATCCGGCCCAGGCCGTCAACAGCGGCTACAAAAAGCTGGCGCTCCATGTAAGCGAGGCGCTGGATGAGACGATCTCCGTCTGGATGGTGCCGCTCATGCCGGGTGAAGCACTTCCCGATGCCCCGCCGGCGCAGAGGCTTTTGCAGGAATGGTCGCTCGGCGCTTACCGGGCTCCGGTTCTTAGCGGAATTCGGGTGAACGGAATTCCTCTTGGCGAGTTTAACCCGATGCGCTTTTACTATGAGACGGAGCTGCCGCCCGGAACGGAAAGCATTCCGCTCGTGGAAGCCTTTTCCGCCGATCCCGATGTTTCGGTGAGCGTCGTCCAGCCGGATCTCGTTACGGGTACGGCGAAAATAAAAGCGGCGTTCCGCAGCCCCGGCGGGCCGAAGCTTGACTATAACGTCCGCTTTTATTTGCCGCCGATTTTGGGAAAACCGTCCGGCCTGGTGACCTATACCGCGACCGGCGTAGCGGCCAGCGATGCGCAGGATCCGAACGTTCCGGCCAACACCGTGGACGACGATATGAATACGCGCTGGTCCGCTGAAGGCGAGCAGTGGATCAAGTACGACCTCGGCGAAGAAAAGCGGGTGAACGGCGTTTCCATCGCCTTCTATCAGGGCGATCAACGGTATTCGTATTTCGATATCCAGCTTTCGCCGGATGGCGTAACCTGGACGACCGTGTTCAGCGGGCGAAGCTCCGGAACGACATCCGGACACGAAACGTTTGTTTTCCCTGAAGGCCGGGCCAAATATGTTCGCATCCAGGGGCACGGTAACTCGCAAAGCGGCTGGAACAGCTACTTGGAGACGGGCATTTACGGACCTAAGCCGGTCACCGGAGTAAGCCTCAGCGAGAGCAGCCTGAAGCTGCACACCATCGTGAGACCGCAGGCGGTCCTTTCGGCGGCCGCCGTTCCGAACGACGCGACGAACCGGCAGCTGGAGTGGAGCAGCGCCAATCCGGAGGTGGCGGCCGTTGACGCAGACGGGCGAGTGAGCGCAATCGGCAAAGGACGCACCGTAATCACCGTCCGGACGATGGACGGCGGATATGTCGCGGAATGCGAAGTGAAAGTCAACGGACCTTCTAAAGATCATCCGTACGAGAATGATCAAGATAACGATTCGGAATGGTAAATTTGCATGGAATAGCTTGCTCATCCTTGTGCTTGACTGCCCTTCTACTTTTCCTGTACAATAAAAACAATCGAATCAAAGGGGAGTAGCTACTACAGCAAAGTCGTCATTACGGGATTCGCGTCCCCGGCTTTGTTGGCAACGACTTTCGTTGTTAGCAAGACCTTTGCCGTCAAGGTAAAGGTCTTTTCCGTTTTGTTTTTAAACGGCCTTTACCGCCTGGGTAAGGGTCGTTTTTGCGTTTGGAACGGGCAGCAGCTACGCATCCTAAACGGAAACGGCGCTTATCCGCACACAAGAAGGAGGGATCCAAGATGGAATGGTTTACAGGCGAAATGTTATCCGCACTGCTTATGATTATCGTCATCGACCTGGTGCTGGCGGGAGACAATGCGATCGTGATCGGGATGGCGGCGCGCAACCTGCCGAAGGAGCAGCAAAAGAAAGCTATTATTTGGGGAACCGTGGGCGCGGTCGTCATCCGGGCTGTCGCGACGCTTGCCGTCGTATGGCTGCTGGCCATTCCGGGACTGCTGCTTGTCGGCGGATTGTTCCTCGTCTGGATTGCGATTAAACTGCTGACCGAGGAGAAAAATCATGACAACGTCAAAGCGGGCACCTCGCTCGGAGCGGCAATCCGGACGATCGTAATTGCCGACGCGGTTATGGGCATCGACAACATTCTAGCCGTAGCCGGAGCCGCGCATGGCAGCTTTGCGCTTGTTGTCGTCGGCCTCGCGATCAGCGTACCGGTTATGGTATGGGGAAGCACGCTGGTCCTCAAGCTGATCGAGAGATTCCCGGCTACGATGTATATCGGAGCGGCCGTACTTGCACTCACGTCGGCCAAGATGATCGTCGACGAGAAGTTCATCAAGGCTTGGATCGGCGAAGGTGTGCTGAAGTGGACGATCGTGGCGGTTATCGTAGTCATCGTCATGGGTATCGGCATGGCGATCAAAAAGTCGCGGGCGAGCAAATCCGCCGAGGCCGAGAAAGCCGCAGGCGAGCCGTTCAAGGCTTCTTAAGGAAGTGGTTGCACGGCTGAAAGGCGTGCGACTGAATTTGATTCTCCGTACAAAATGATTGTAACGCCCCCGTCCAGACATAGCAGCTGGACGGGGGTCTAAACCTCAATGAGAGAGCATTTTGTTTCCAAAATGCAAAAACTATTTGTTTCGGGCAAATAGCTAGTTTTTGATTTCCCCCGGCGTAACCCCATAATATTTGCGGAATACGCGAATGAAATGACTGATGTCTTTGAACCCAAGCGTATAAGTCGTTTCCGATACACTGTTGCCACCCTGCAACAGTTTTTTTGCATGCTCCATTCTTTTTTTCAGAATGTACTGAGGAAACGATACACCCATTTCTTTCTTGAATACCCTGCCAAGATGTGAAGCATTAACATGCAAACGCTCGGCTGCGTCTTGCAGGCTCCAATGATGTCCGTCCTGCGCTTCCATCAAATCGACAATCTTTTTGACCAAAGGATGATGTAGTTTCACGATGGCTGTTGCTGCAATGGTGCGGTTTCCGGTCTCCGGCTGATTCATGAAGCGTCGGTCAGTCAAATCGTAAATGATTTCTATCGAGATACTTGTCGGATTTATTGCGCCTTCTTCGACGAAAAGACGGGCAGTCCATGCGGTTCGATCGAAAAACCAATAATCGCGATTAGAAAAAGAGGCTTTATCTATATCGGAGGTCTCTGTTAAAGAAAAACCGTTAACCGTTACTTTAAACGGCCTTGCTTCCAGATGAAATTGAACATCATAGATGCGCCTAGACGGCATTCCATCGTAACGCCCGGTTCTTAGGCCAATTTCCGCGCGCAGAGATGTACTGTTTGCTAAACAACGGATTTTGGTTTCGGCGATTTCCTGCTGCAAATAGGAATAGGTCGTACCATCGTCTTCCAATAATGTATAATTGCTTTCCCCGTGTGGATAAAAGTGCAATCCGATGATTTCCTTTTGTTTCTCTTCGATACACTCGCCAGCGGTCCAAGTCGGGATAATCACGCCGGCTCGCACATATAGTGGACCCCCTGCGGGGAAAGGGACGGCAGGCGTCAACCACTTCAGTCCGGCATGCTTCTCGCCTGTCCAGTAATCGATCCATTCGCCATTCGGTAAATATACCTGCTTTGTAAACGCGGCAACAAGAAATGAATCGCCAAACATATATTGATTCAGTAATTGGTTCGATAGAGGGTCTTCCGGGAAGATCAGGGGCATTGCTCGTACGATGGGCATTCCTGTGCGAGCAGCCGTATGTGCCGCAGAATAAATGTAAGGGATAAGAGAATAACGCAGTTTAGCGTAATGCCTAAATGTTAACAATAAATCGTTCTTCAAAATAGACGGATGGCACCAGAACCCAGAGCTGTTTACAAGCGACCATGCTTGCAAAAAACCGAAATGGATCCCTTCGGGCGAAGATACGTCCATATCGCTTGTTGTATTGGTATGACCGGTTAATCCATGATTTAATACGGAAATCAGCGTCGATTCGCCTTGCGAGTTTCCGGCCCATGTGGCTGCATATTGCTGCAAGCCTGCATATCCGACAGCGATGTAATTCATCGAGCGGCGCCCCGTTTGTTTTTGAAAGCCTTGATGCATTTGTTTGCTCAGCAGGAGGGGGAATAGATTGCGAATTTCCGTGTCGCTCATTTGATTTCCCCATATTCCTGTCGGATGTTGGAAGGAGCTTTCCGGCACGACCATCTTGAATGAAGATACGCCAACCTCAACAAATTGACGTATTTGAGCATAAAAGGAATGCTCGTCTTCCAAGCTTACATCATAACTGCAATTTAACCAAAGGCTCATTTTAAAACCGTGATTGTGCAACGTATCGATAAAGGGAGCTGTATAGTTGGAGGAGGAGGACACTCGAAAACGGTTCTGATCCCAACGAAATGGAAATGGAATCTTGCCGTCATTGTCTTCTTCCATCCAACCGCGCTCAAGACCGATCACATCGCAAGGAATACCGTCTCTGCGAAAATTCAAAGCATCGTCGATCATCTCGCGTGCGTTGGTGTACGAATGACAGGCGAACGTTAAACCGTAAGCCCAAATGGGCATCATAAGCGGTCTTCCTGCGACTTCTGTATAACAATCAAGCAATTCGGCATAATCGTCTCCGACAAACAGAAAGTAATCCAGATCTCCATCTTGCCCGCTAATGAATAAACGATCCGCAAACGTGTGAGCAATATCAATGCGGTGTCTCCATGTCGTATTGACCAGCAGCCCCCAGCCTTTACTGCTCATAAGGAACGGTACGGGAGCATGGCGGCTCACAGCATCGACCTTCATGTCGGCGGCATGTCCCCGGTGCTGAATGTGTTCCCTCGTTTCGTCCCCTAGCCCGTACATCATTTCGTCCCCGGATAGAAGAAAATGGACTTCAAAGCCAGGTATAGAAGCCGGATTTTGAACATTCTCGGCATGACAGGTCAGCAAATCGCCGCGACGATTGAACAAGGCTAGCTTTCCGCTGTCTTTGTCAACGCGCAGGGATGAGTGGTCAGTATGTATCATGATGGAAGTATCGTTTTGCTCCATCGTATATGTTGTAGATAGGGTAGGATGAATAATACCGTAACGAACAAGTGGAGGCTCCTTAATATCGGCAGTATGACTTGTACGTATCCGAAATGTACCGTGTGAGAGCGGATCTATGCGTAAATACGAACGATTTGCGATTGGGAGCAAGATGTGTGGATTGTCCATGGAAGATGCATTCCCTTCTTCATTCCGGTTACGGATTGCATATAAGCGCATCGCTCGTAAATAGACCAAATCTTGCATTCAGCAGACCGAAAGCTGCACCAATTGTCCTATAACTTGGACAAGATGACATTTACAATGATTATAGCTTCCGATCAGGAGGAGAATCAATAATGAATAACGGGTGTTTCATGCTGAGAGGCGAAAGGACGGGGTAAATGGGAGCACAACGGACTGTGAAACTTGGTGTCATCGGATTAGGCGGACGCGGCAGAGGGCTGCTAACGCTTTTGCTGGGAATGGAGAATGTAGAAGTCCTCGCAATTTGCGATGCGTTCGAAGAACGGCTGGAGAAAGGCCTTAGTGTCGTAGCGGAAAATGAACGTCCTCCGGCAACCGGTTATTCGGATTATCGGGAGCTGCTCGCCCGATCCGACATTCAAGGGGTAGTCATTGCTACGACTTGGGTAACCCATGCGGAGATCGGTATTGCCGCGATGCGGGCGGGCAAATATGCTGGTATCGAAGTTGGTGGAGCCGCTGCTTTAGAAGAGTGCTGGGAGATGGTCCGCACATCGGAGCAGACCGGTATGCCGTGTATGCTGCTCGAGAACTGCTGCTACGGCCGTAACGAGCTGGCGGTGATGAATATGGTGAAGAAAGGCCTGCTGGGCGAGATCGTTCATGCTGAGTGCGGGTATGAGCACGATCTGCGCGAGGAAGTGGCGATGGGCGATGTGAACAAACACAACCGTTTTCATAACTATTTGCACCGTAACGGCGACGTGTATCCGATCCACGGCCTGGGACCGGTGTCCAAAACGCTCGAGATCAACCGCGGCAACCGTCTCGTGACACTGACCTCGATGTCTTCGAAAGCGCGAGGCATCAAGCAGTGGGCGACGGACAAGTTTGGCGAGAACGATCCGAAGGCAAAGCTGGACTGGACCCAAGGTGATGTCGTTACGACGATGATAAGGTGCGCGGGCGGCGAAACGATATCGATCATTCACGATACGTCGCTGCCCCGTCCGTATTCTAGAGCGGGCCGCGTGCAAGGGACGAAGGGACTGTGGATGGAAATCAATCATTCGATCCATATCGATGGTCGCACCCCGGCGCACAAATGGGATTCATTCGACAACTATTTGGAAGAGTACGAGCACCCGATCTGGAAAATGTATCAAGAGTTAGGCGTGCGCGGCGGCCACGGTGGTATGGATTACCTTGTGTTGCAGGCTTTCACGGAGAGCATCATGAACGGCACTCAGACCCCGATCGATGTGTACGACACGGCGGTATGGATGGCGATTACCGTATTGTCGGAAGAGTCCGTCTCGCTCGGCAGCATGCCGGTTGCGATCCCGGACTTCACGAAAGGCAAGTGGATCAACCGGGAGCCGGCGCCGGTCAGCCGGTATGCCCTGGACGCCGTTCATGATCAATTGTTTTAAATTGAGAGAGATCTCCCACAGGCCGTGATGAACCTGGGGGAGATCCTTTCTTTTGTTTCACGTGTCTAGCGAAACACGTCTTCTAGCCAGTGAAAGTTCAACACACACATAAATAGACCGAATATTGCATCCAGCAGACCGAAAAGCTGCAACAATCGTCCTATAACTCGTGCAAGGCAGCGCTTACAATGATTATAGATTCCTGAAAAGGGAGGGTCAGAAATGAAAACGGATTAATAGGCAGGGATAGAGCAATGTTTTTCTGTGTGAAAAAATAAAGGGAGGCAAGAAGGATGGAGAAAAAGAAATACGGCAAACGGTATCAGTTGTTCTTGATCGCGGCTATGCTGCTGTTTGCTTCAGCATGCGGGGCAGCCAAGGGTGCTAAAGAGGGCGACAAGGGGGAGACGAAGACCAAGGAGCCGGTCGAGCTTGCGTTTTACTTTCAAAACGGCAATTGGACGGAAGAACGCTTTATGGATTTATTCGGGAAACATATTCAGGCAAAGTTTCCCCACATAACCCCGAAACTTATTTTGCAATCGAAAGGACCCGTAGAGGATTTTATTGCGTCGGGAACTATGGTCGATATATGGTTCAATACGGCCAGTTCCGTTCCTATGAACATAAGTATGGCTATCGACTACGATATGTCCGAGCTGATCAAGAAAAATAACTTTAATTTGAATCAGCTAGAGCAGACGTCGATCGAACGGATGCGCAGCATGGCCAACGGCGGGCTTATTGGACTGCCGTACAGCGCCGAGCTGATCTTGCTGTATTACAACAAAGATTTGTTCGATAAATTCGGCGTTCCTTACCCGAAAGATGGCATGACCTGGGATGATATTCACCATTTGGCGAAAAATTTATCGCGAAACGATGGCGGAGTGCTTTATCGAGGCATCAGGTTTAACGTTGCATTCGGCCTTCTCTACAACCAGTTATCCGAAGCGTTTGTGGACCCGAAGACAAGCAATGCGACGCTCCAGACAGACAAGTGGAGAAAAGTTATTGATAATATGACGCGACTTTATCAGATTCCTGGCAATGAGGCGACAGTACCCCAAATCACTAACCCGCTGAAAGGATTTTTTGAAGATAAAGATACTGCAATGTTTGTCGGAAACTCGGCCAACGCAGTAAACATATGGGAAATGACAAAAACGATGAACTGGGACGCCGTGCAGCTTCCGTTCTTTAAAGACGCTCCAGGCGTCGGTTCGCAATTGGAGCCATGGTATGCCGAAATTACGCGGCAAAGCAAACATAAGGAGGATGCTTTTGAGGTCATTGCCTACATTACCTCGGATGAGATTCAGACGAAGCTGGCGCGACAAGGCATTGTCCCTATTACCGTTAAACCGGATATTATAAATCAATTTGGCAAAGACAACCCTGTCTTTCAAGGGAAAAATGTTCATGCGTTTATTCCATGGACAAAATCCAAGCCGGCTCCGTCGCCATCGCGATCGGTGTATGTCGGGGCTGCCGCGCCGAAATTGTATTCATGGTCTTATAAGATTATTGCCGGCGATATAGACATGAACACCGGTCTTAGAAGCGCCCAGGAAGAAGCTGAAAAAGCGGTCAAGGAAGCAATGTCCAAATAACAGGAATCGTGGCGAAAAACTTCTTTCGCCACGAGCCCGAACATATGGAGAGGTGAGAATACCGATATGGATAATGTCGAACAATCCGTTGGCGAAAGACGATTAGAAAGCGAACCGACTGCGGATAAGCCGGGCAAAATCAGCCGGCGGAAGCTTCTCGGAGTGCTGGGTATGACCGGCGCCGCCTTCGCGGCGAATGAAATCCTGGGCGCCGGCGACAATTTGCTGCAGGCGAAGTCCGTGAGTGAACAAGTGTACGGACCGGATTTGAGTCCTCCGCATAAAGATGCGCAGCACCCGTCTCCGCCCCAGTCTCCATTTCAACATAATGTGTTGCCTGGTCGTGATATGGCTGGGGCGCATCCAGCTAGCGCGATTTTGGATGCGGGAGGAAAAACGCAGCAACAATTAAATAATCTCCTATATAGTCCAACCAACGGGACGCCTTACGTTAGAACGATTTTTGAGTTCATGCCTCAAGATGTTATTGATGATGTTTTTGGCGCAAAAGTGCTTGATCATGCTCCTTATGTTCAAGAAGCTATTAATTCGCTTGGGAGTGGCGGCGTTCTATGGATTCCGCTAACGAGTTCAGCGCAAATCAACATCGGAACGACAGTAAACATTTCATCAGCGCATCGATCGCTAAAAATCATTGGCACACGAGGCACAGCAAGCCGAGATTCAAGTCTTGCGACATTCAAATGGACAGGCGCGGTAGATGGCGGAGTGATGTTTGATATTTTGCAATCATGGGGGATCACATTTGAAGACTGCTCCTTCAATGCCGCAGATCGAGCTACAAACATTATAAGATTGCGGGCTGAGACTTATGGATTGCCAGTGAGACCCTCCCATCGCCATAATTTTGTACGGTGTGGTTTTGGATCCGCTTATAAGCAGTTAGTGGTCATTGGTGACGGTGGCAATGAGGATATGATCAACATCAAGTTTGATTCTTGCCAATTTGATTATTACAGCGGAAATACTTCATCAGCATGTCCATCTGGTATTTTTATTGATGCACCTCAAGCGTATTCCATTGACTTTGACAACTGCTTGTTTGCACGCGCCGGATACCCGAACAACTTTTTTCACATACGCGCTGGTTCTGTCAATATCCATTCGGCTTGCTTCGATGGCAATGTTGGCTCGGTGGATATTTATTTACAGCCATACATCGGGGCAATCAGCCCGCAACTGACCGTCACACACGCTGAAACACAGTCAGACTGGTTCTTAAAGACAGTAAGTGGTATGGGCATCTATCCAACACGCACCGTGTTGTTGCAAAACATTCGCCATCGTGCGGATAACGGACAAGCGAAACCGATGTCGATTTATTGGGACCTGGGGCATCAGTGTCAACTTGTACATGTGGGATGTGCGCTTCATGGCATCGAAATCGGACCGAACGCTGCATCCGTTGTTGAAGTAGCTCCGCAATGGGGTAGAACGGGCGGGGCATACCCGATCACGGGTTACGAGGGTAATCTATCCGTTCTAACTGGCTTGAATGGTTTTAACATCACAGAGTCCAACAGAACATCCAAAGGCGGTTTGCGAATTGGCGAAAATATTTTCTGTGTCAGTGGTGATGATGGTAACGACAATCCGCTAAATCTGCCGGGTAATAAAGTCGAGGGCGACTTCTGGATTAATAATAAGTCGTCCATTGCGAAGTCAAAACCGGCTATATATCGCTATGTTGGTACACGCAGAACATTGATGTCAGATTCTGTGGTACATCAAACCTACACCAAAACAGTAACAGCGAATGCGGGCAAATATGACTATGCGCTAGATTCAGAAGCAGTCCCGCAAATGCATGCCATTTATGAGGTTCGGTGGAACATCTTGGCGGATAGAACAAACACCATTTACGAAGCTGGCGTTTTTCATATATTCGTTAAACGCGTTAGTGCAACCATTCAAGTAGTTAAAGTTGATGTAAGTAAATCGCAGCAAGCAACCCCGATTATTACAACCAGTGTTACAATGTGGAACGGATTCGTTGAAACACCGGCAACAAGCGCATCGCAAGCTGCATTAAATACATTTGTTATACGCTTGAAATTCTTGGGTATTCTTGATGGCCTGGTTAGCGGAACGGAATTGAATGTTTCCATGCGCAGAATTGGACACTAAACCTTCGTACAAGGGCTGTATCGAAGCGGTTAACCCGCTTTGAAGCAGTCCTTGCAGCTACTGCTGCAACGCAAGTTTTACTCAAATCCATATTTTAACTTATTGTGGTAAAATGAGATAAAAAAGGATGCGAGGATATGAGCTGGCGTGTGGTCGAAAAAATAAAAAGCAATCGGTTTTTGTACGGGCTGTCGATGAGTTTGCTTTGCTTGATTATCGCCGCAAGCACTGTTTTTATGGCATTTATTTTGTTCATCTATTTGGCTTTGCGTTATGAATGAACGCCTCTATCGGACCGGATGGCAAGCCCAAAAAGGAGCCGCCGCTTTGCGCGGAGACTCCTTATGTGTTTATAGCGGTGAGCTTAACGGATCGGCAAACTGCCCTTTTCCTGCATCGTCGTCATGTCGTTTGCTTTGATCAGCCCTTTGGACAGCGTGTACAGCGTATCCCCGATGTAGAGCACGCGCTCTACATTGCGGTCGTTATTGTATGGACTGCTGCCGGCCTTCAGCAGCTCTTGCTCAGTCAGGTGAGTGATCGGCGCCTTCAATTGGAAGCCGTTCGTCAGATCGAGCCGATATACATAGGCGCCCTGGAATTTGAACTGGCCATAGGCCGTTACACTGTCGGCGCCGGCGGTTTTGTTTGGTATTTCCATGACGGTGACCGGGAAGGCGAGCAAGTTGTTCTCCTTCGAGAACAGCAGCGCCTTGTGGTTATGCAGCAGCTCGGATTCGGTGCCGCGGTCGCCGATCACTTCCTTGAACATCTCGACCGGCTTTGAGACGTCAGTTACATCGAACAGGCTCAGCTTCATGCCCTGGTAATACGCCACCGTCCGGTTCGGGTCGGAAGCGTCGCCCTTCAGCGGAATTTCCGCCGTTTCTTTGCCGAAGCCGATCAGATGCGTTTCGTCGTACGGATGCAGGTAATCGCTGTATCCCGGTATTTTCAGCGCGCCGAGCACGGCGGGAGCCGAAGGGTTGGTCAAATCGATCGCGAACAGCGGATCGGTGTTTTTGAACGTAACCATATACGCGCGATTACCCATAAACCGGACGGAGTAGATGCGTTCGCCGGGAGCGATGCCTTCCAGCTTGCCCAGCGGCTTCATCGCCTCGTCAAGCGTGTACATGTTGTTTTTGGATGTGTTTTCGTCTGTTCTCCATATCTCGCCTGTCGTCGTGGCGATGCGGAAAATGCCGTTATGCTCATCCATCGAAAATTGGTTCAACGCCGTTCCCGGCACCTCTCCCTGTGTGACGAACTTCGTTTTACCTTGCTCGAGCCGGAATTTGTACACGGTCGTGTTCGTTTCGTAGCTCAGTGGCGCTATTTTGCGCTTCGCCGAATCGGAACCGGAAGGCTCGGCAGCACCGGCCGTAGGGAGGGCCTTCGTTTTGCCGACGGCCACGTACAGATTTTGGCCGGATGCAAACACGTTTTGTCCGGAGCCGAGATAAGCCGCTACGTCCATCGGTTGCTCGGCGCGATCCAGATTGATGCCGCCTACGAGCATATAGTTCGATTCCGGAGATTCCGGGAAATAGCGGATGTCCGGGAAATCTACCGATTTGGACTCGGCGGATACAGCCGAATCACGGTAAAACGGAACGCTCGAGCTTGCCTCATCGGTTTGTTCGGAACCGGCGACTTTTTTGGTCATATAAGCGTAACCGGCATATTTATTCGTAACTAGGTAGAGGGCCGACCCGATCTTTCGGGAGGTTACATAGTTGCCGTCCAGTTCGACCTCGCGGATTTGCTTCGGTGCCGTCTTGTCGGTGATGTCGTATATGATCGCTTTGACGGCCGATGACACGGGGCGGATCGGGGCGATCATTTTTTGCGATACGGCGGGTGATGCGGAAGCCGAATTGCTCATGGGCACAGGCTCGGCCGTTACGTTCCGGCTTGTCGAGCCGACGACCACGAGCCGGTTGTCGTCTACATACAGCTCATTCGGACGGAAGACACCGCCAAACGTAACGGTGCTCGCTACGCTCATCTGACCGGCAGGAACCGCTTTGGCGATTACGATCCGGTCTTTGTTGACCTGGTACAAATAGGTGCCGTCAGTCTTGACCACATCGGCTTCGTCGACGCCTTCCACCTGCGTGTTCGTCTTGGAGTAATCCGCTGACGTGGCTTCCGACTTCTCCTTGGTTGCCGAAACGGCAGGAGCGCGTGGGCTTTCGGCGCCGGCTACGGGTGCCGCCGTCTTGGCGAGCTGGTCGGTGACGAATACGGGCATCGGACCTTCCGAGGCGGGCATGGACCCGGCGGATACGGCTATTCCGCTTCGGGATTGCCCGGCTTTCTCCAGCAGCGCCTTGTAGTTGTCGTAGCTGCCGACGGCAGGCAAGCTTTGCAGATGGTCGATCGCTACCGTTCGCGTCGCTTCGTCCCAAGTGACGATGGTGTCGAACGATTCCCCGATTACGCGCAGCGGCACCATTGTAATATCGCCGACGAGGCGCGGCACGGCTTCGAGTCGAAGCGGCTGGTCGTTCTTGAGCGCATCATGCGAATCGAGCGTCAGCACGATCTCGGATGACTCCTTGCGCAGCTTGACCGACCGGGCGCCTTCGTCCCAGCTTACTTCCGCCCCGAGCTTCTCCGCAATACCGCGCAAAGGCACCAGGGTAACCCCGTCCGCGAGGAGGGGGCCTCTTTCTCCGAAAAAGGGCTGGCCGAATAACGAAATTCGGATATCGGCTCCTTCCTCAGGCGCCGCTGCGGCCACCTGTACCGGGCTTGAAGCGGACGGACCGGATGCGAGGCTGGCCGCCGTCGCCACCGATGCGAGCAGCAGAGCCGAAGCGAGTACGATCGTTTTGTTCAACTTGTATTCCTCCCGCCATTTCAGATGGATTGATACGCTTTAAACGAATCCGATTGGCAAATTGTTGCAATTGGCGGGAGGTTCGTGCAAAAAAATCGAATTAGAAAAGCTTCATCGCTGACTTAGCGGAACTTCCGCTTCCGTTATCGCTGTCTCAGCGGAACCGCAAGTTCCGTAATCGCCGCTTCGCGAGCCTCACGCTCCTGCATAGCGGAAGCCGAACTTCCTTTATCGCTCCAAATACCCGGCTCCAATCGGGCTATCTGCGGTTTTAACGGAACTTTGCTTCCGTTATCGCACGGTCAGCACCGTTCCGCCAGCGATAGCGGAACTTTCACTTCCGTTTCCACTTCCCAGCCCCCGGCCAGCCCCCGATCCTAGGAGCTTCGCTCCAAACTTATCCATTCTGCTGTTAGTTGCCCGCGAAGCGCTGCCGCTCCTCATCCCAGCGCCACGGAATACGATGTCCCGACAGATGGACGCCTCCGTACCACTCATCGATTCCGGCGCTAACGACCCAGTCTTCTTCTCCGGCGAGCACCCGTCTGCCGAACTCCGTCAAGGCGAACGTGCAGTCGCGGAAAGACGGCGCAGGGTCGCTGAACGATGGGAAAGCGGTCAGTGCTTCCGCATGAAGCAGCGGGTGCGGGCCGCGCGACATTTTCGCGAGACAATGCCAGTACGAGAGATCCCCCATGCCCAGTCCGTGCAGCTCGTCGCCGACCTGGCGGAATAGGGTGAGCGGGGAATGGACGCCGCCAGCGACCTTTTCCAGCGTTAGCCTCTCGACGATGCCGATCCCGCGACCGGCGGACGGGAAACGCGCCAGATGAAGCAGAAACGCATCGCGTACGAACGGCAGCGCCGACGTATCGCCTTGAAGCAGTTCGAGCAGCGGGAGCGGAGTCGAAGCGCAGTAGGCTTCCCAGACGGCAGCTCCTAGTTCCAGCTCTGCGGCTCCCATCTGCTGCCAAGTGCCGTGCAGCGTTCCAAGTTGGTCCGGGGTGAGCTGCCCGAGCCCGCGGAATAGCGGAATGCCGGGGTACTCCCCGATGCACAGCAGACTGAGATGGGTTCGGCCAAGCGTCTGCCGCGAGAAGTAATGGAGCAGCTGGCAGAGCATCGTCTGATCGAACAGGTCGTGCTCGAACCAAAGCACGATTTCCCCGTACTCGCGGAAATTCGCCAGCTTGGCCTCCTGCTCCTCGCTCATGCGGATAAATTGCTCGCTCGGTACGCCGATCGTTTGCTCCAAGTAACGGGCGCGGGCGGAGCGATTCACGGGCTCGGCCGCATCAACGAATACTGGGCCGTCCGGGTACACCTCCCTCCAGACGAGAATGTCTCCGGTGACGACACCTCGCAGCTTCTCCGCTACGGAATCGCCGTTAACAATATGCAGCATCGCTGTTCCTCCTTCGGAAAGATCGTGTAATACGGATGCAAAATCGGCTACGGGCAATCTGCCCTTCAGCTTCCTTCGCGCATCAAACAGCCTTTTTTTGAGCGCAGGCACGCTCGTACCGACACAGGAGGCGATATCCGGCAGCGAGTAGCCGTGGAAATAAAACAGCTGGACCGCGATCCGCATATTCGGAGGCAGATCGGCTACGCTATCGCGAAGCAGCCGCCGCAGCTCGTTACGAATGACGGTATCCGCAACGTCCGGCTCGTTCGAAGGCTGGCGCGTCCATTCGTGAAGCGGCGTCGCCGGATGCCGCTTTTTGCGGATCAGACGGCTGCAGCGGCGGACGACGATCGTTTTGAGCCAGCCGGGGAACGCTTCCGGCTTTTGCAGCTCGCCCAGATGCAGATAAGCTTCGGCAAAAGCTTCCTGGACCGCATCTTCGGCCAGGTAGGCATCCTGGAGCTTTCCGTACGCTACGGCGTGAGCCATTGCCGAGTATTGCCGGACGAGCTGCTCGAACGTTTCGCGGCGTTCCGGCTCCGTTTCCGGGAACGGCTGCAGCGGCATCGAAATCCCCTCCTTGTTCGGTATATGTATAAGTGCCGCTTCGGCTAGAAAAGGTTACGAGTCTACAAGTCGCATTAGGGGAATCATGTTTACTTTATCATAAGTAGGAGGGGGGCCAAAGCGGATTTGCGGCGCGGGCAAAACGAAAGCCCCCGGCTTCAGCGCGATGCTGAGCGGGGGCTGGCAGTAAATTCGCAATCAGTACAGCAAGCAAGCGACCTGATGACCGGGCGTGATTTCTTTCAGCGCCGGACGTTCGAGCGCGCAGCGGTCGAATGCTTTGGGACAGCGGGTATGGAACGGACATCCGCTGGGCGGTTTGGCCGGACTCGGTACGTCGCCCTCGAGCACGATGCGCTCGCGTACAGCCGATCGTTTCGGCTGCGGAGCCGCCGACAGCAGCGCTTCGGTATAAGGATGCAGCGGGCGGCGGAACAGGCTGTCCGCTGACGCGAGCTCGACCATTGTTCCCAAATACATGACCCCGACCCGGTCGCTAATATGCTTGACGACGGCGAGATTGTGCGAGATGAACATGTATGACAAGTTGTACTGCCGCTTCAGCTCGACCATCAGGTTGAGGATTTGCGACTGGATCGAGACGTCTAGCGCCGACACCGCCTCGTCGGCGACGATTAGCTTCGGATTCAGCGCCAAGGCGCGGGCAATGCTGATTCGCTGGCGCTGGCCGCCGGAAAACTCGTGCGGATGACGGAACCGGTCCGACTCGCGAAGCCCGACCGTTTGCAGCAGCCGGCACACTTCACCGTCAATGTCGGTTTTGGAGGCGAGTCCGTGAATGAGGAACGGTTCGGCGATCAGATCGCGGATTTTCATTTTCGGATTCAGCGACGAGTTCGGGTCCTGGAAAATCATCTGGAAATCTTTGCGCAGCCTGCGAAGCTGGGCGGGAGCTACCTGGGCGATATCCCGTCCCTCGAACAAAATTTGCCCTTCGGTCGGATCGAGCACCCGCATAATCATCCGCCCGGTCGTAGATTTGCCGCAGCCCGACTCGCCGACGATGCCGAGCGTCTCCCCGGCGTTCAGCGTGAACGAGACGCCGTCGACTGCTTTGACATGGCCGACGGTCCGGCGCAAAAATCCGGATTTGATCGGAAAATATTTTTTCAGTCCGGTCACTTCGAGCAGCGTTTCGCTCATGATGCACCTCCGTGTGCCACATCGCACCTCACGTAATGTCCGGGCGCGATTTCCCGCAAATCCGGCATCCGTTCGACGCAGGAAGGCTGCACTGCAGCGCAGCGTTCGGCGAAACGGCAGCCGCTTGGGAAGGCCGCGGCACTGGGGACGGTTCCCGGTATCGAGATCAGCATATCTTTTTGTTCGTCCAGAGACGGAATGGAAGCAAGCAGCGCTTGCGTGTACGGATGGTGCGGTTGTTCGAAGACAGTGTCTGCGTTTGCGCTTTCCACGACTTGTCCGGCATACATGACGACGACATGGTCGGCCATTTCGGCGACGACCCCAAGATCGTGCGTGATTAGGATGATGGACGTTTGCAGGTCGTCGCGCATTTTTTTCATCAGCTCGAGCACCTGGATCTGGATCGTGACGTCCAGCGCGGTCGTCGGTTCGTCCGCGATGAGCAGCTTCGGCTCGCATACCATCGCCATCGCGATCATGACCCGCTGTCGCATACCTCCGGACAGCTGGTGCGCATATTCGCCGAAAATCCGCTCGGGCTGAGGGACCCCGACGAATCTGAGCATATCGATCGCCTTCGCCTTCGCTGCGCTTTTGGAGATGCTCCGGTGCTGCAGCAGCACTTCCACGATCTGGTCGCCGACCTTCATGACCGGATTAAGCGCGGTCATCGGCTCCTGAAAAATCATCGAGATTTGATCGCCGCGAACGCGGGTCATCTCTTTCTCCGTCAGCTTCGTCAAATCTTTGCCCTGGAACCGGATCTCGCCTTCCACGATGCGGCCCATCGGCTTCGGCAGAAGCTGCATGATGGATAGGGAGGTGATGCTTTTGCCGCTGCCCGACTCTCCGACGATACAGACGATTTGGCCTTCGTCGACATCCAGATCGACGCCGTCTACGGCGCGGATCACATGTTGCTTGGTGTGAAAATGCGTTTTCAGGCTGCGGATTTCCATGAGCCGTTCCGCCATAGAGAGACCTCCTTTCTCGTATTCGGAGTTCACCGCTTCAGTTTCGGGTCGAGCGCGTCCCGCAAAGCTTCGCCGAGCAGGCTGTAGGCAAGCACGGTGGCGAGGATGAGCACACCGGGATAGACGGCCAGAACCGGCGCGGTCCAAATGTACGTTTGCGAATTTTGCAGCATATTGCCCCACGAGGCGAGCGGCGGCTGAATGCCGAGCCCGAGATAGGACAAGCCGGATTCAGCCAGGATCGCCCAGCCGATCCCCAGCGTAGCGAGAACGATAATGGACGAGAACGTTTGTGGCACGACGTGCCGGAACAGAATGCGCCACGGGTTCGCGCCGAGCGTCGTCTCGGCCTCCACGAGCGAACTGCTGCGCCATTTCAGCACTTCGGCATGCACGATACGGGCCATCTGCGGCCAGTACGTCAGCCCGACGGCGATAATGACGATCGGCGGACTGTTGCCGAATGCGGTAATTTCAATCAAGATCAGAAAAAACGACGGAATCGACAGCATCATATCGACGACGCGCATGATCGCGTATTCGGCCGCGCCTCCGAAGAAGCCGGCTATCGAGCCGAGCAGGCCGCCGAGCAGTACGGCGAGCGCCATAGCGGAGAAGCCTACGGTCAGCGTGATGCGTCCTCCGGCCACGATACGCGCGAGCTCGTCGCGGCCCAGCTCGTCCGTGCCGAGCAGGTGATCGGCGCTTGCCGGCATTGTAGCCGATAGCGGATCGGTGTCGGTCGGCGAATGGCTCAGAAACAACGGGGCAAGAGCGACAAACAGATGGAGCACGATAAGGAAGGCGAGCGCCGTTTTCCCCCAGACAGACAAACTTTGCAGCGTTTTGACGATGGCCGTTCCGATTCCGGGAACGGCCGATGAGACTTGCGACGGACGGCTGATCGAACCTGCGGCTTCTTTACTCATAGCGAATCCTCGGGTCCAGGACGGAGTAGAGCAGATCCGTCAGCAGATTGGTGATGATTACGATCGAGCCTACGAGCATCGTCACGCCCATGACGACCGTATAGTCGCGATTGGTCGCCGCTTGCACGGCAAGCCTGCCCATGCCGGGCCAGCCGAACACGTTCTCCACGACAACGGAACCGCCGAGCAGAATCGGAATGATCAGGCCGATGATGGCGGCGATCGGAATGAGCGCATTGCGCAGCGCGTGGCGGAAAAAGACGCGGAAGCTGCCGAGCCCTTTCGCTCTGGCCGTGCGGATGAAGTCGAGTCCGATAACGTCGACCATCGCCGAACGCGTAAATCGGATGATATTCGGCAGCATCAGGATCGACAGTGTCAGCATCGGCAGCACGATATGATGAGCCAGATCGGCTATCGCAAATTCGCTTCCCGCGGTCACCATGCCGGATGAAGGGAATATTTGCAGAATGACGGCAAAAACGATAATGAACAAAATGCCGAGCCAAAATTCGGGAATCGCCATACCGAAGGTAGATGTAAAGGTAATCAGGCGGTCGATCGCGCCGCCGCGCTTGACGGCGGCCAACACGCCGAGCGGAATGCCGATCAGCAGTGTAAACGTCAAGGTAGCCGCAGCCAAAATGACCGTATTCGGCAAACGTTCGCCTAATAGCGAGGCGACCGGCTGCTGGGAATCGAGCGAAAGGCCGAGATCGCCGCGAAGCAGCCCTCCGAGCCATTCGCCATAACGCTGGACGACCGGTTTGTCGAGTCCGAGCTGCTTCGTCAACGCTTCCCGCTGCTCGGCGGTCGATTCAAAGTTCATGATGGCCGACGGTCCGCCGGGTGCGAGGTTGATCAGGAAGAAGGTCAGGATCGACACCAGAAAGAGGGTGAGCAATCCTTGACAAACGCGCGAGACAATAAATCGGGCCATCGGGACATTCGCTTCCTTTCTTCCGGGGGACGGCTAGGTGCTCCGTCTCCCGGTGGATGGTTTGCTTTATTTTTGAACGGTCCATTCGGTAATATGGTCCTCGGCCACAATAAACGTGGTTTTCGGAACGCTCAGTTTCTTTTGCGTGGCTACAGCCAGCGTCGGGTACCACAAGTACAAATACGGAAGCTCTTCGGCGGTCATCTTTTGTACGTCGTTGTATACTTTAACTCGCTCATCCGTCGTTTTGGCGGCTCGTCCCGCCTCCAGCAGCTTGTCTAGCGCCGGGTTTTTGTAGCCGGGGATGTTGTTGCCCTTGCCGGCCGCGCTGCTGTGATAGTAGGCGAGCACATCCGGGTCGACCGGCGCGCGCCACCAGCAGAGAGTTGCGTCGTACTGACGGTTGCCGACGACTTTCTGCACATAGGTGTTCCAGTCGATTACTTGCAGATTGACCTTGACGCCAATCTTCTGCCAGTACTGCTGCACGAGCTGCGATGCTTGAACGAGCACGCCGTATTGTCCGGCCGGCATGTTGATTTCGAACGTTTTGCCGTCCTTCTGCAGGAATCCGTCGGCACCCGCCGTATATCCGGCTTCCTTGAGCAGTGATTTCGCTTTTTCCGGATCGTAGGCGTACGTTTTTACGTTCTTGTTGTAATATTTCTCCTGGATTGGTGCGATAGGTCCGGTAGCCACTTGGCCGTAGCCTTTCAATACGCCCTTGATGATCGCTTCGCGGTCGATGGCGTGGAGCAGCGCTTGACGGACTCTCACGTCCTGGAACCGCTCCTGCGTGAAGTCGAGAGCGACCCAATAGTAGTTGTTGTCGGCCAGCTCGTTGACGGTCAAGTTCGGGTTCGACTTGAGCTTCTCCATCAGCGTCGGATCGGTTACGTTCACCATCGAGAGCGTGCCGGACAGCAGCTGGGCGATTTGCGTATTGCTGTCGGGTACGATGCTGACGATGACTTTGGCGACTTTGGCTGCGCCGCCGTAATAGTTCGGATTGCGTTCCAGTTCGACGTGCTGGCCGGCCATATATTTGGTGAGCGTGTACGGGCCGGTTCCGACCGGTTTTTCTTTATTGAAGGAAGTCAGCTTCCAAGGGTCTTGTCCTTCAAAAATATGCTTCGGCAATATTTTGGCGTACCAGGCCAAGTAGTTCGGTAAGGACGACCACGGCTTCTTCAGTACGAACTGCACTTGGGTCGGGCTGACAACGAGGACTTTCTCGACGTCGACGAAGTTGGAGGAGTTGCTGGCGCCAAGCTCTTTCTTCAGTACGATTTCGTTAAACGTATAGGCGACGTCGTCTGCAGTGAATTTCTTGCCGTCGGACCAGGTAACGCCTTCGCGAAGATTAAACGTCCAGCTCATCCCGTCGTCGGCCATCTTCCAGTCCTTTGCCAGCGCGGGAACGGGCTGGTAGTCGGTTCCCCACTTGGTGAGGCCGTCGAACAAAATTTCCGTTATCGGCTGCGATTCGGCATAGCCGGTTGGGGACCAAGGGTTGAAATTCGGTTCCGCATTCGTGGCCAGGTTAATCGTGGCGTTAGTATCGATATTGGCTGCGGCAGCCGGCGGCGTTGTCGTTCCGGCAGGCGGAGCGGAGCTGTCCGGCTGGTTTGCCGTTTTGGCGCTGCAGCCGGAAAGGGCAAGCGCTCCGGCGAGAACGGTTGCACCCAATGTTGTCATCCATGATTTGCGTTTGTACATGTACGGATCCCCCTTGACATGGTTACAGACATTTATTGAAACGGTTTTTCCCGTTTCGGGAAATAACCGAGAAACTTGGAGATTTTATCGGCCGCTTCCATCGTGAGCTGGCCGAAGCCGAGCAGATCTTCCGGGCTGACGCGGATCGTGGGGCCGCCTGCGCTGATCGCGGCGATCACTTTGCCGTTTTTGCCGAAGATCGGAGCGCCTACGCCGCGGGCGCCCGCTTCGTAGTCCTCGTCGCTGACGCTGTAGCCGCGCCTGCGGATCTCCTCCAGCTCGATGCGCAGCCTGTCGGGATCGGTAACCGTATGGTCCGTAATTTTCTGATAATGCGGCAGCATGCCGATGACCCGCTCCTGCTCTTCGTCGGAAAGGAAGGCGAGCATCGCTTTCGGACAAGCCCCTGCATGAAGCGGGGAGCGCTGCCCGAGCCGCGACATGAGCCGGACACTCTGCTTGCCGTGGCGTCTTGCGATGATCGTCGATTGGCCGTCCAGCAAACAACACAGATTGACGGTTTCTCCGGTAGCCCGCTGCAGCGACTCCATAACCGGCTGAGCCAGTTCCTCGAGCGGCGCGTCGGGCTCGGCGGCCAAAGCCAGATTATAGGCGATGGCGGTTACGACATAGCTGCCTTCGGCTTCCATCCGCAGCAAACCGAATTCCTCCAGCGATTTCAGACTGCGAAACACCTGATTTTTGGATAGGCCGGTGGACGATTCGAGATCCGAAATCGTAAACCGGTACGGGGGCTCACAGAACGAGAACAGCACTTGCAGCGTCTTCATGACGGATTCGATCGTATAGCGGGACTCCGCATTTTTACGCTCGGCCGTGACGGTATCGGTATGATGGTCTGCCATAAGTTCCTCCTTGGCCGCGCCTGTAGCACGCAGCTTTCTCTCTATGTGAAAATAGGTCACATCAACAATAAAGCTTCTGTTATTGAAAATTATTGTATACGATTACATTTGACTTAGTCAAACATATTTTATTTTTAGGTGGTTGATTTTTTAACATCTCGGTAGTAAAGTAGAAAATAACTTTTTGAAAGCATTTCCAAAGTGATTATTTTTCTAGACCTTGTTTGATTAATGGAAAATGTTTGATTGTGTCAAACGATATCGTTCAAGGATTCGGGAGGCGACGGAAACCTATGTTGAAAAAGTTGAATATTAACGGCGTCCTTCTTCATGTGGAAGATCAGGGGGAAGGACCTGCGATCGTCACGCTGCATGGCGGTCCGGGGCTTGGCTCGCGGCACGGGGATGCCGCAACGTTCGGAGCGTTTGCAGCCGAGGGCTACCGGGTCGTATCGTACGATCAGCGGGGGAACGGCGAATCCGAAGGGGCCGAGCCTTACAGCCACGAGCAGTTCAATTTGGATACGGAAGCGCTGCGCCAAGAGCTTGGGCTCGGCAAGATCGTCATTGCCGGCGGCTCGTATGGCGGATATTTGGCGCTCGAATACGCGCTGCGCTACCCGGAGAACGTGGCCGGCATCGTACTGCGCGATACGGCGGCCTCCAACGCTTACCGCAACACGGCTCATGACCGCGCATTACAAAGCGGCCTGCCCGGCGTTACGGAGGAGATGCTGAATCGGCTGTTTAACGGAGAGGCGAGGAGCGACGAGGACTTCCGCGACATGTACGCGGCGATATTGCCGCTGTATTGGGTGGAATATACGCAGAGCATGCTGGACGAGCATCTGAATTCGATCATGTTCCGCCATGAAACCCACAACTGGGCGTTCTCGCGCAACCAGCCGCATTTCAATATCGTCGACCGGCTGAAAACGATTCAGGCGCCGACGCTCGTTTTGTGCGGGCGGCACGACTGGATTACCCCGCTGGAGGCGTCCGAGGAGATCGCCCGCGAAATTCCGAACAGCCGTCTGGTCATCTTTGAGAAGAGCGGCCATTCGCCGCAAAAAGAAGAGCGAGAGAAATTCCTCGGCGAAGTGCGCCGTTTTCTGCAAGAAGTTGCACCGAACTCTTGACGATAGTGACCGACACCGTGTGAGCTACTACACCCTGACGAAAGAGACGTGATCGCAGCATGAACAAGAAAAATTACCGCGGGTATCAATCTTATCAATATTTGGAGGCGGGCGCCGACTTCAAGAAGTTTGAGCTCGTTCGCGAAACTACACTGTTTCCCGAATACGACATGGGTGTAACCGAAGAGCAGGAAGCGCGCGTGCAGAGCATTATGGCGAACAACATCGTTATCTCTCTTCACGAGCATACGTTCAAGGCTCCCGTCAATTTGAACGAGTTTTTCGAATTCCGCCGCTGGGGCCGCGACTCGACCGGCTACGAAGGGCTGTCCGTATCCGGGCTGGACTGCGTGTTCGACAACCTGATGAACGGCACGGCGATGATCACTTCCCGCGGAGGCTGGAAATGGGGCGACATCCTGTATGATCTTGGCATGCGCCTGAGCGATATCGCTCACCAGGACATGGTCATCCTCGGCCTGACAACCGACGATATTCGCCGCGCCAAGGCGAACGGCCAGATTGCTTTCGTTCCTTCTATCGAAGGGGCGAGCATGATCGAGAACGAGCTTGACCGTCTCGACATCTTGTACGGCTTCGGCGTCCGCTGCATGGGCATCGCCTACAGCGAAGGCAACCAGCTCGGCATGGGCTTGAAGGAGAAGCGCGACGGCGGCTTGACCGAATTCGGCAAGCAAGCGGTTCGCCGCATGAACAAGCTCGGCATGGCGATCGACGTATCCCACTCCGGCGATCAGACGTCGCTCGATACAATCGAAGTGAGCGACAAGCCGATCTTCATTACGCATGCCGGAGCGCGGACGCTCTGGAATACGAACCGTCTGAAGCCGGACGACGTCATCAAGGCTTGTGCGGCAAAAGGCGGCGTGATCGCGATCGAGGCGGCCCCGCATACGACGATTACGGCCAACCATCCGCGTCATAACATCGAATCGTTCATGGAGCACTTCGAATATTGCGTTAACCTGGTCGGCATCGATCATGTTTCGTTCGGTCCGGACACGCTGTTCGGCGATCATGTCGGTCTGCATAAGGCGTTCGCCGAAGCGCTGTCGCTGTCCGCTTCGAAGGGCAGCCAGCCGTACGAGCGCGTCGACTATGTAGCGGGTCTGGAAAATCCGGGCCAATGCTTCCCGAATATCGTTCGCTGGCTCGTGAAGCACGGCTACTCGGATACGGATATCGCCAAGGTGATCGGCGGCAACACGATGCGGGTGCTGGAGGAAGTATGGTGGAATCCGCGCAAGCAAGGGCATGGCGCCGGACACGCCTAAAAGATCGGATAGCAGCAAAGAAGGCCGAGCCCAAGGGGGTAACCCTTGGGCTCGGCCTCTCTTCGCGAACGTTCCGGCATAAACCGTCATTTCGCGGCGTCCGCTTCGATTGTTTTGTTCATCGATTCCTCGGCCTCGCGAAGCGCCGTGTTCGCATCCTGCTTGCCGGTTTTCACGTTCACGAGGGCGCTGAATAGTTTCGCCGCCGCCGAGCTCGTATACGTGCTGACAAACGAAGGGGCGGCGAACTTCTCGGGCAGCATCGCCTTCGTATTTTTTCCCCTTGTACATAGCTGATTCCTGACCGAACGCTTTGCGGACGGCTTCGCTTTTCAGCAGGCTGAGGAACAGCCCTTGCTTGGATTTCTCCAGATGGAACGGCTCGGTGGACATGTAGTTCAGCACCTCGAACGCTTCTTCCGGCACCTTGCTCGTTGAGGTAACGAAGAAGTAGAACGGGTACGCCTGGGGCCCGATTCCGGGAGCTTCCTTGAGCGTAGGGAACGAGGCGAGGTCCCAGTTCATGCCTTGAAGCTCCGCTTCCGTATGCATCGTGCTGACCGGCAGCCACATCGCCGCTCTTTTTTCCTTCGTAAACATATCGCGCTGCTTGCCCACCTGCATATCCGCATCGGTCCAATCGTAGCCCGGAAGTGTGTAAAAGCGCGAAACATTGGCGAGAAACTTATTCCACGAGTCGTTGTTCAAGGTGGCCTTGCCGGATTTCGGATCGATCATGTTGAGCGACAGCTGGTTGCGCATCGCCAGATGGGAAGGGGACATGACCGTGCCGTAATATTGTACTCCACCATCCTGGCGCGTCAGCTTGCGCGAAAGCTCATACGTATCGTCCCACGTCATGCCGTCCTTCGGATAAGGCACTCCGAACTTATCGAACAGGTCTTTGTTGTAATAGATTGTGGCCGGGAGCGTGTACATCGGGATGCCGTAGAGCTTGCCGCCGCCGATCTGCTTCAGGATATCGACGCTGGTCGTTTCGAACCGGTTCAGATCGAAGCCGGTTTTCTGGATGATCGGCGTCAGGTCGCGCTCCATCTTGGACTTCAGCAGGAAGTTGTACACTTGCCCGATCGACATGAACATGATGTCGACTTGCGTGCTGGTCGTCACCAGTTCCGTCACTTGATCCGCTTTGCCGTTGTACTTGATAAACCTGGGTGTGATATGCGGGAATTTGGCCCTAATCGGCGCTCCGAACTCTTTCTCGAAGCGGGCCTCGTCCCAGTCGGCGCTCGGTTGGTAGAAGACGAGGTCGATCGGCTTGGCCGGCGCCGCCGTTTTCGCGTCGTCCTTCGGTTTTGCGGAGCTATCCGGCGCGGAGGCGGACTGGCTTCCGCAAGCGCTTGCAAATAGTAGAACGGTGATCGTACAGGTGGATAAAAGTATGCTTCCGCGGCGTTTCATGTTCATATTTAAACCCCCTTGGTATCATGGCTTCATTCAGAAGCATAGCACCAGGGGGCTTGGGGCGTCTTGCCATGAGCGTGCCGAAATGGCCGCGCGATTTATCCGATATTGCTGTTCTTCTTGAGAGGCTGCTCAAATCTGGCTGCTTATCCTGACCAACCGCGTAACATTAGACCGATCGATTATCGTTTATCGCGCTTAATCACCCAGCTTTTCCCGAACGGGTCCTGGAAGCAAACAAAGTGCGCGAAGCCTTCATCCTTCACAGTCACATGCCGAGAGCCCGCCTCAATCAAATGCTTCTCCAACTGTTCCACGGGTCTTTTGGTACTGTATACGAACGGAGCAAACGTTTCCTGCCGGGTGGACTCTGATAAAGAGCTGTGCAAGTATAGGTTAGGCCCTTTAAACAAGCTGAGCATGTAAAATTGCTGCTGATACTCCATATGCAGTTTGAACCCAAGGTGTTGGATGTACCACTCAGCAGCGGCCTTGATGTCTTCCCGCGGAAGCTGAAGTTGAACATTCGCGACACTCTCCAATAAGGGTACATCTCCGGCATCGATTACTGGGGTTTCCGGTTCCTCAATAGGTTTCCAGCCGTTCTCCACATATAAGGCTTGAACTTCATCCTCCGTTAAGGCGCGGTCATAGATTCTTACATCGTCAATCTTGCCTTTGAAAAAGAAATACGGTTCAAACGTAGACTTGCATCCGATGAATAAGGGTTCTTTATGGCTTGGCGTCAATTTTCCATGAGTTTCGCCGACGAGCATTCCGTTTTTATAGAGCCTAAACACTTGGTTATCATAGACTACACCGATATGATACCAGAACTCTTTTTGCACGGTTGATTGCACATACAAATCCTTGTCATGCACAAATCGGTGAAAAGTGATGCTGCCTTCATACGTGCTAAGTTGATAGACACGATTTTGAAAATGCCCGTCTTGTGAAACAATAGCATGGGTCCAGCCTTCAAGACGCGCATCCCGGTCATAGCAGCACCATACGGACAAAGAAAACGATTCTCCGTTCAGCTTGGGCGCGGCTTCCACCAAAATGTAATCGTCTTTACCGTCGAAGCAATAAGCGCTGTCCGGATGGCCAAACCGATCCGTACACAGAGAGGCGCCAACAACCGTTCCATGATGCTCTCCGCCGCTGCTGTCCCGCGCGTCTCCTTGAAACAAATATTCGGCGACAAGACCTTCGTACAACCCTATACTCATTCTCCTTCCAAAGAGCTCGTCAATCGATACCCGGAACATTTCGGCAATAAGCGGGAGCGACGCAATATCCGGACAAGATTGTCCATTCTCCCATTTGCTTACAGCTTGGTAAGATACGCCTAATCGCGCAGCGAGCTGATCTTGTGTCATTCCGCTTCGTTTTCTGAGCTTGCCGATCTGCTCGCATAATTGTTTGCTGTAGCTAACGCTCATTCCGGCTTCTTCCTTCCATCCATTAGATACATTCATTGTAAAAAACATTCCGCTTGTAAGCTATCACCTAATCGTCGAGTCAAAAATGGGCCTTCTCAACCAATGGTTGAGAAGGCCCATCATCTGGGAAGCCGCTTTAGGATTGAAACATCGGGAACACATATTTCACAAGAAACCACAAAGCTCCGAAAAATATGACTACATAGGCCGCATATTTAATAAAAGTAGAGGCAACCATGCTGGAATCCACTTTTTTCTCCACGCTCGTTTTCTCGATTTCGACGTTTCGGCGCTCGTCCATGTTCATTGGAATTGCTCCTCTCCATTGTTCTGGAACCTGCTTAGCGTCTCGCTTACGATATAGATACCCGCTTCCGTCCTTATTAAAACGCGAAACGGGCCTTAGAAGCGATTCTAGAGGCCCGTTTTTCAGTTTCCTTTTCTTGCGAACGCGCTCAGAAGAGCCCGCGGTATTGCTCGGGGGTTAAGCCGACCAACTGCTTGAAATTGCGGGAGAAGTGGGTGAGCTGCTTGAACCCGACCTGGTAGCCGACTTCCGTCACCGTCCGTGTCTTTTCGAACCGGAACAGCAGCTTTGCCTGGCTGATTCGCCGCTTGTTGATATATTCGAATACGGTCATGCCGGTCAGTTCCTTGAAAATTTTCACCATGTAAAATTTGCTCAAATGGACGCTGTCGGCCACCCGCTCCAAACTCAGCTCCTCCATATAGCGCTGCTCGATAAACGTAAGAATGTTGCGCACGTTCGCTTCCTTGATCTGCATCGGCGTCGGATCGGACAGATCGGCTTCGCTGCATTCCCAGATGACCAGCAGCAGCTCGCAGAACGCGTTGCGCAGGCGATTGAAGCCAAGCGGCCCCGGCTGCGCCGTAAACCGGTTCAGCTTCAGCAGGATCTGTTCTACTTCGGTGCGGCGCTCCCCCTCCAGCCGCCACCGGCGGTTGCGGATCGTACGGAACGGCAGCAGCAAATCGAGAGAGCCCGGCGACTGGACGAACGGCAGCGTGCTCGCCTCGTCGAACCGGATCATCGTCCGCTCGCACGCCTTCATGCCGACCGGGCCGTGCTGGCTCATGCCGTTCATAATGAGAAGATCGCCCGGCGCCAGCTCCAGGAACGTTTCTCCGACCAAGTACGTACAACCCCCGTCGTGCACGTAATAAATCTCGTATTCGGGGTGACTGTGGAAACGCGAAGCCATCTTGTAATCTTTGCGGTAGGCAAAAATGTCGAGCAGATTCGTTTGGGGATTCATCCGGCACGCTCCTTATCCGTCCAAGGCAAGCGGCTATACTTCGACCCACTGCCGGCGCAAAGCAAACAGCTCCTTCAAATCGTCGGTCGACATCTCGGTAATCCACTGTTCGCCGCCGCCGATAATTTGCCGGCTGAGTGCGGTTTTGCGCTCGATCATCTCGTCAATCTTCTCTTCGAGCGTCCCGAGCGAGATGAATTTGTGCACCTGTACCCGCTTCGTCTGCCCAATGCGGAAGGCGCGGTCGGTCGCCTGGTTTTCGACGGCGGGGTTCCACCACCGGTCGAAGTGGAACACATGGTTCGCCGCGGTCAAGTTCAGGCCGATGCCCCCGGCTTTGAGCGAGAGCAGAAAGACGCCGCAGTCGCCTTCGTCCTGAAACCGCTCGATCATCCGATCGCGCTGCGCCTTGGGCGTACCGCCGTGCAGGAACAGCACCTCTTCGCCGAGCTGTTTAGAGACGGCTCTCTGAAGCAGCTTCCCCATATCGACGAACTGCGTGAAGATCAGGCAGCGGTCGCCCTCCTCGCGCAGCTCCCCGACCATGTCGAGCAGCCGATCCAGCTTTTGCGACCGGCTGCTCCGGTCGGGCGCGGCGGCCCCTTCCTTCGCGTAGATGGCCGGGTGGTCGCATATTTGCTTCAGCTTGGTCAGCGAGGCGAGAATGAGTCCGCGGCGCTCCATCGGAGGCAGCCGGTCGAGCCGCTCGAACAGATCGGCGATGACGCTTTCGTACAGCGTCGCTTGCTCGACCGTGAGCGAGACGAACGTTTTCGACTCCAGCTTCTCGGGCAGGTCGAGCTCGATGGCCGGATCGTTCTTCACCCGGCGCAGCAAGAACGGCTGCACGAGCCGGTGCACCTGGCCGATCAGCTCCTTGTCCTGCGTCTTCTCGATCCGGCTGGCGTACCGTTCGTTAAAAGAACGCAGATTGCCGAGGTAGCCGGGATTCACGAAATCGAATATCGACCACAGCTCGGATAGCCGGTTCTCGATCGGCGTGCCGGTCATGGCGATCCGGTGATCGGCTTCGAGCTTGCGGATGGAGGTCGACTGCTTCGTGTAGGCGTTCTTAATATTTTGCGCCTCGTCGAGACAGATCGAGGTCCATCGAATCCGCGACAGCTCGGTCTCGTCGAGATGGGACAGCGCGTACGAGGTCAGCACCAGATCGAAGCCGTCCACGCTGTCCGCAAAGTCGTCGCCCTTGCTCCGGGCGGGGCCGTAGTGAAGCTTCACCTTGAGCTCCGGCGCGAATCGCTCCAGTTCTTTCTGCCAGTTGCCCAGCACCGAGGTCGGGCAGATGAGCAGCGAAGGCGCGCCGGCTTGCTCCTGCTCC
Source organism: Paenibacillus ginsengarvi (assembly GCF_003626695.1). Classification (GTDB taxonomy): domain Bacteria; phylum Bacillota; class Bacilli; order Paenibacillales; family NBRC-103111; genus Paenibacillus_AB; species Paenibacillus_AB ginsengarvi. The sequence goes on along the minus strand of NZ_RBAH01000003.1, from coordinate 91,542 downwards.
TTGATGGCGAGCAAATACGTAATCCACTGGATCGTTTTGCCGAGCCCCATATCGTCGGCGAGACAGCCGCCCAGACCGAACCGGCGCAGGAACAGCAGCCAGGAAGCGCCCAGCACCTGATAATGGCGCAGCGAGCCGTGAAAACCTTGCGGCGTTTGCAGCATCGGCACGGTCTGGGCACGCCTTAGCTGCCGGATAAAGCCGCGCAAATGCTCGTTCAGCTCGACCTCGACCTTCAGCGATTCCGTGTAGTCGCGCTCCCCGGCGTCCCTATCAGCATCCGCTTCGTCGTTTTCGCCCCGGGAGCCGAGCAGGTGCATTTCCAGAACGTCGCGGAACGAAAGCCCCTTCTTTTTCCGAACCTGCTTGATCCACTGCTGCACCTGCTGGAGCACTTCCGAATCGAGCAGCACCCAGCGCCCGCCTATGCGCACAAGCTGCCGGTTGTTCTGGATGATGCTGCGGAAATCACTTTCTTCCAGCTCCGCGTCGCCGATCGCCATCCGCCAGTCGAACTGGACGATGCCGCCTAGTCCGAACAGCGATTCGCCGCTCGAGCCGAAACCTTGCCGGACTTTCGCCTTCAGGCGCGGCTTCGTTTTGCGCAGCTGCTCCCACCAGGCGGGAAGCAGCACGGTTTGGCCGAATTCGGCGAGCTTGATGCTTTTGTCGGTCAAAAAGTCCCAAGCTTCGTCGTAATCGATCTCAGTCCGGATCGACGATTCCCCCGCGGTTTCTTCGCCTGCGAGCCACGGAACGACGGCAAACCATTTCGCCATCGTCTGCCGGATGCGGGTGGCGTAGGGCAGCCAGCCGGGAGGGCAATCGGCGCTCGGCTCGCCGGAGCTGCCGCACTCGGCAAGCCGGTTCGGATTGCTGCGGTCCTGCAGCACGACCGCGAGAGACCACGTTTCCCCCTGATCGGGCTCGCTTAGTCGTAACGCCGTCCTGAACGGCGTCTCGTCCGGCGTCCAGCCGATCGCGACGAGCCAGTCGTCCTCGTCGGTCCATAACCCGCTCTCCGCAGAAGGCTCCGCATCGCCATGATCGTCCTCGGTCCGCTCCCTATAGGACGCGGCTGAGCGGTGCTTGCGCTCCTCGCCCCGGCGGACGATATCCTTATCCGGATGCAAATGCTCCATCACGCGCTGCACCCAGTCGTCCCAGAACGGAAGGGGAGCTGCGCTTTCGCTGCCGCCCTCCGCCTCCTCGGGGCGCTTCAGCTTCCAGCCCCAGCTTCCGGCTTTCCATTTGGCAAAATCGGGTACGACCTCGCCGGCGAGAAGCGCGGCCGCCAGATCGCGGGCTGCATCCAGCAGCGGAGCCGCTTCGTCGCTCCACGCAAGAGGGACATAGCCGTTCCAGGGAGGGGAGACGAGGAACTCGCCCGCTTCCTCCGCAGGGAGCAGGACGCCCTCCTTGTCGTCCAGCACGAGGCTGTCGATAAACGCTCCGTAGAAGGACGGCTCATGCCAGGCGAACAGCAGCTCCTTCAGCGTGAGAGCATCGAGCGGCGTTTCGCCCTGCACGCCATACAGCCAGAAAGCGTCGGAGGGGATCCAGCGGCAATGAATGGTGATCGGCGCTTTCATCGTTCTCATCGAAGCAACTTTCCTTTCGTCAATTCCTCCCGGAAGGCGCGCAGCCGAGCGTGCTGCACCGAAAGCCTGCGCAGAAACAGCTCGTAACGGTCCTGCAACCCGGCGGTATGGTATAGGGCGGACAGCTTCTTCATGAGCCGGATCGCTTCCTTGTAGGCGGGGCGGTTTTTTTGCATAATGCACCGTTCGATCGTTTGATGGTAAAGCGGGAAAACGACGGTCGGATCGTGCAGTTCGGCCGCCTTCAGATCGGCTGGATACAGCTCGAATACGGCGATTTTTTCCGCAAGGTGGTAATCGGTCCAGTCCCGGAACCGCTTCGTCTTTACGAGAAACTCGGTATAGACGTAATAGCTGGCCGGCAGCATCGAGACGAGCGCCCGGGCCCACTCTTCCTCGAGGCCCAGTTCCTTCGCCGCCTCGGAGGCGTAGCCGCACAGCGTCTGGAACAAGTCGCGGTCGGCTTTCCGGCATTGCGGCAGCAGCCACTGCAGCCATGACCACAGCCGTTCCCAGCTGCCCGTTCTGCGAAATTCGGCGGTATAAAACAAGCCTTCGCTCGGGTGAAACGAGGCAAGCCTGCCGAGCCGGCTGCGGGCTTCCTTGTCGCGTCCCAGCAAAACCTCGAAATGGGCGCGGATTTTATGCCAATCGTCATGCTCCGCCTCCGTCCAGGTATCGGCATGGGCCAGCAGGGCGTCGATTCTGGCGATCTCCCCCTCACGCCAGCTCGGATTCAGGAAAAGACGGGTCCACAGCAGCCGGTACACGTCCATCCAGCGGACGATTGGAGCGGCCGGTTTTTCCGTTAGCGCGCTTGAGACGATGTCCGCCACATGCAGCAGATGCTCCGGCCAGCGGCGTCCCAGCTCCTCGGGATCGGTTTCGTCGACTGTCTCCGCCAGTCTCGTCTCCAGCGCATTCGCGGTGTCCTTCACCTCTACGTGGCGATGGGTCAGCGGCGAGCCTACGGCGCTGTAATCGCGCTCCAGCTTCTGCAGGGCATACAGATGGCCGTACACCGTCAGCAGCTTCTTCGCTTCCGGCACCCACCAGGTCGAAGGCCGGAGCGCCGTTTGCAGCGCGGCGCTGTAATACTCCTCAGTATCGTATTTCCAGAGACTGTGCCTGGCGGTAAAGGCGGTAAACTCGCGCTCGATATGCGAGAGCCATTCCTCCGGCGAAGCCGACTCTTTTAGCGCCAGGGAGGCGGGCTGGGCGGACGGGAGCAGCGCGGTTTGGCGAGACAGCTTGGAGCTGCTTTTGGCCGCGGGCTGCCCTTCCTGCCGCTGCTTCCAGTCTTTGACGAAGGCGTCGGGCCTGCCGTACACCGAGTACGCATAGAAAAAAACCGCCGCCATATGCTTGCAATAGCCGCCATAAGGACAGCTGCATTCGCTGAGCCCGAAAAAGTCGAGATCGAACTTGACCGAGTAGGCTTCTTCGCCCTGAACCTTGGATACGAGGCAACGGCTGGCGGTGACATCGGTATTGTAGACGCTGCCTTTTTGCTGAAGCTCGAGTCCTTGTTCGACCGTGTGCAGATCGAAGTGGCGGCGGATGTCCTCGCCAAGCCGTTCGAGCTCCTCGCGGGTAATTTGCGTTTTCAGCATTGGGGCATCAACTCCGTTATGGCGTAGCGTTCAAATGACGGCAGCATCTGAATGCTCCATCGGCTGATTTCGTTTCGTAAGCTTTTAGTATATCATACCTGGCGGCGAATCGCCCTCGTACACCATGCAGTGAAACTCGGCGGGTACGGTTGGGGTTGCCCGGACATATGTATCGCTGATGACAAATCCGGCTTTGAGGTAAGTGCGAATGGCCCGCGTGTTGGAGGTCATGACTTCGAGATCGATCTTGTTCAGCGGGTTGCGCTGCATCGCGCGTCCTGCAATGGCGCGGGTAAAGGACGGTCCGAGCCCTTGCCCGCACAGATCGGGATGCAAGCCGAGTCCGAGTCGGGTCCAGCCGGCAATCGGGAAAAACTGCGCAAAGCCGAGCAGCGCTCCGCCCGCATCCAGCACCGATTCGAACTGCTCCTCGCGAAGGAGCGGGTCGGCGAACTCGGAAGGGCCTTCGGCCAGCTCGTCCCAGGGCGACCAATTGAAGACGGCGTAAGGCTCGGGGTACCGCCAAGTGCATATGTCTCGTCCGTGCGGCTCGGTCATCGGAACGAACCGCCACTCAGGTATAGCTCGCTGCATGATAAAAAGCCTCCTTCTCATGTATTCCCATTGTACCGAAAAGTTTACGGTATTTGGGAACCATTTTTCCGCTGCGCTCGTATATAACGTTAGTTTTCCAAAGAACAGGAGGTTTCGCATGGCCAGACTCGAGTATAGGCGGTTCGACGAGGAGAACGGCTTCCCGCTGTTATATTATTACGATTTTATCGACAAGGATGAAGTATCGCTCCGGTTTGCCTGCGACTATCTGGTGAAGGACGGGGTCGTCTACGAGAAAACGTCGTGCGCGATCGAGCCGAGAGCTTACGTCATCTATGTGAAGACGGCTGAGGAGGAGCAGGCGTCGGCGGGCGGGACGGAGCTGTACGGCTACCGGGGAGGAATCCGGATCGAGCTTCGGGAATATATAGAGCATACGTCCCGCTACCCGGTCGTGCACGTGTTTCAATTCCAGGACGATGACGACGCGCTCTTGCACCTGCAAAGCGATTATTTGGGGTGGGACGGCACGGAGTGGGAGAAGACGTCGGCGGAAGTGGACGAGGACCGGAAGGTGTATGTATATTATGCGGTTCGGGCGCAGTAGAGGAAGCCGGACTGGCAGCAGGGAGGGAGCGGCAGTGGACTGGGAAAGCGGAAAAACCCGCAAGCTTGTCAGCCTGTTCGTCGCGTCGGCGCTCGTGATCGCGCCGGGATGCGGCAGCAGACAGGTGTCGGCAGGGGAATGCTGGGATAAAAATAACGACGGGTACTGCGACGACGACGGCAGCTCGGTAGGCAGCAGCTACCATTATGTAAACGGGAGCCGGGTGTATTCGCGAAGCGGCGTGACCAGCTCGGACGGAGGCACGTACAAAGCTTCGTCCGGCATCTCGTCCGGCAAGGCGTCGAAGGGCGGGATCGGCAGCTCTTCCGGCTCCAGCAGCAGTTGACGCCTCCGGCGAGCGGCGAAGGAAGGAGGCGTAGGCGTACGGTGAGCTACGAGGAGCGGCGGGAGCGGATTTATGGTCCGCTTCGGGAAGAGGGCGTCTTTACGTGGGACCGGATGTATGACGAGGAGTACGCGCTGGCCGATCTATTGCCCTTATCTGCGGGCCGCCGCAGGGAACTTGCGGAAGCTACAGACCGGCTGGGCGCTTTGATCACGCGGACGGCGGAGATTGTGAGGCAAGGCGGCGAAGAGCTGTTCGGCGCCCTGGGGCTGCCGCCCGAAACGTGGCGGGCGGTCCGTATCGCCATATCCGACCGGCTGCCCACGATCATCGGCCGGTTCGATTTCGCCTGGACGGAGCGGGGGCTGAAAATGCTCGAGTTCAACAGCGATACGCCTACGGGCATCGTCGAGGCGTTTCATGTGAACGGGCGCGTATGCGCCGCATACGGGATGGCCGATCCGAACGCAGGAATGGCGGAGCATATCCGCGAGGCGTTCGGGCAGGCTGTGCGGGCGTACCGCTCGCTCGGCTATCCGCTGGATACGATCGTATTCAGCGCGCTCGATTGGCACGAGGAGGATGCGGGAACGACCCGTTATTTGATGCGGCAGTCGGGGCTGGAGACGGCCCGGTTCGCGGGACTCGCCGATTTGCGCGTGTATGGGGACCGGTTATGCCTGCTGCGGGACGGACGGCACGAGCCGATCGATCTGCTGTACCGGCTGCACGCGCTCGAGAAGCTGGCGGAGGACCGGGATACGGATGGCTATCCGACGGGGGCCCACGTGCTGGAGCTTATGGCGGAGCGCAAGCTGGCCGTGCTGAACCCGCCTTCGGCGCTGATTGCGCAGACGAAGGCGCTGCAGGCGCTCATCTGGAACTTGTACGAGGCAGGGGAGTTTTATACGGAGGCAGAGCGCGACGCGATCCGGACGTACATGCTGCCGACGTATTTGGAGAACCGGTTTATCGGCCGCTGCGGCTACGTGACGAAGCCTATACTCGGGCGAGAAGGCGGAGGCGTTACGCTGTACGAAGCCGACGGGACGCCGCTTGAGCGGGACCGGGAGGAGCTGTACTGGGAGCAGCCGATGATCTACCAGGAGCGGGTGGAGCTGCCGGTCGTGCCGATCCGGCATGAGGGCGGCGTTTCCGAGGCGAGGCTGCTGTGGGGCTCGTTCTGGATCGGAGGCCGAGCTTCCGCTATCGTGGCGCGCGCCGGGGGGAGAATTACCGGCAATCTGGCGTATTACGTACCAGTCGGATTGGAGAAGGAGGATGTACATGAATGATCAACTCGCGAGCATATTGAATTTCTTGACTTATTTGGGCGTTACGCTGCCAATTCTGGCATTTGGCATGATGGCCTTTATGTTAACGACGCCATACAACGAATACAAGCTGATCCGGGAAGGGGCGAATACCGACGACCCGCGCAAAATCGGAGCCGCGAAGGCGGCCGCTCACGATCTGGGAGGCAAAGTGATCGGGCTGTCGCTCGTGCTCGCCTCGGCTATTTTCCATTCGGTATCTTTACTCGATTTGGCGATGTGGGGCATACTCGGCATTATTTTTCAAGTCGTCGTGTTTTACTTGTTCGAGCTTGTGACGCCTTTCCGCGTCGTCTCGGAAATTCCGAACGGCAACGTGAGCGTGGGCATCTTCTCTTCCCGGCTCAGCTTCGCGACAGGCTTGCTGATGGCTGCATTGATCAGCTATTGAAGCCGGTGGTATGATGGAGGAAACGAAGGAGAGATGCAGCGATGAGTGCGATTGTGGATTTCGATTGGCTGGCGGAGCGGCTCGGCGATGCGGATGTAGTCGTCGCCGACTGCCGGTTTGCGCTGGGGCAGCCGGCAACAGGGAGTGACGCCTATGCCGAGGGACATATCCCGGGAGCCGTCTATATGGATCTGGAGCGCGATCTGTCCGGTTCGATCACCACGCACGGAGGGAGACATCCGCTGCCGGATATGGCCGATTTCGCGAAGGTAGCCGCCGGGGCGGGAATCGATTCGTCGAAAACGGTCGTCGTATACGACGATCAAGGCGGGGCGATGGCTTCGCGGCTGTGGTGGATGCTCCGCTATGCCGGGCATGACAAGGTCAAGCTGCTGAGCGGAGGCTTCAGCGCCTGGAAGGCGGCTGGGTATCCGGTCACCGCGGAAGTGCCGGCTCCGGCCGCCTCCGAATTCCGCGTATCGATTCAGCCGGACATGCTGCTGTCGATGGAGGACGTAAAGGCGAGATTGGGCCGCCCCGGTACGACCTTGATCGATTCCCGCGAACGTCCGCGTTACCTCGGCGAGACGGAACCGATCGATCCGGTGGCGGGGCATATCCCGGGAGCGATCAACCGGTTCTGGAAAGAGGCGCTGGACGAGTCCGGCCGCTGGAAGCAGCCGTCCGGGCAGACGGCCCGTTTTGTCGACCTCGACCCGAACAGTGAGATCGTTGTCTACTGCGGCTCGGGCGTGACGGCTTGCCCGAATGTGCTGGCGCTCACAGAGGCGGGCTTTCCGAACGTGAAGCTGTATGGGGGAAGCTGGAGCGATTGGATTAGCTATGAGGAGAATCCGGTAGCGACGGGAGAAGAGTAAGAGCCGAGAAGCCGCGTCGGACGCGGGTTTGGGGGCTGTGTCAGGTGGTGGGCAAGTGACCTGATGCGGCCCTTTTTGGGCTTTTCTGTCAACAGATTGCAAACAAGAATTTGTTGAAAACGGTTGCAATAACCACGCGGAATCAACATTGTAAAAATGCCACGTCGTCGCCAATGCTTAAGGACAATTTTATTAAATCAAGGAAAATTATATGTTATTGTTGGTTTGTAGTGAAATATATAAAATATTGGAGGAAATCAAATGTCTTTTGGTGTGAAAAAACTTGTGGTAGGCATTCCGGTTGGTAAATCGGGATCGGGGAATTCCGAGGAATATGAAAGAGCAATACAATGGTATGCTAATGTGCTCGGATTTAAAATTGAGTGGGTTATGGGGATAGCGAGCCTTAAACTGGAAAACGGGCAACAAATTCTACTTTTTGGAGAAGAAGACGATGAAAATAGTCTTTGGTACACAGGTGAAATTAAACGGAATCCGCATTACAGCATGCAATTTTCTACAGATAATATCGAGGAATTACGTTCAGATTTAATTAAAAGCGGTGTAGCCGTCGGTGAGATTATTCTCGATGGAGGTGGAGGTGAACCTATAATGATGTTCTGCGATCCGTATGGGAATCGGTTTTGGGCAGTAGAAGAGAAAACAATAGATAGGGTAAAACAAGCGCGTGCGTTAGGAATTGCACAACCGGCTGATGATACCACAGGTAACGACTTGCTTCGTTATCTTTAATTCTACTAGAGATCTTTTAGCGAGTTGCAGACAGCATGCCAACAACCATTCAACAACTTGCAAACAAACCCTGTCCGTCCATACCCCGGCCCATCCACCTTTGGGTTACTACCTTGCTTCACTTGGCCTTTTGTTGGCGATCCGTTCGGCTTGACCTAGCCACAGGTGGATGACTTGCCCCGGCTCAAATTATACTGTTTCGAAAGCCCCGTCGTCCCCGGGCTTCTTGCTCACTAAGACCTCCCAAGCGTAGCCAAGGGAGGTCGTTGCACATGGGCGTTGGCATATCCTCCGAGGCATTCCCACAGCGATGGTCGGAATCTATACTTTCCAGCGTTGGAACCTTCCGAGTATGGGGGTTCGTGGGGGGATAAGAAGCTGGAGCGATTGTTTTCGTATAGCGAGAATCCGATCGCGACAGGGGAAGAAGGAAAGGCGTAAGGCCGCGTCGAACGCGGATTGGGGGCTGTTGCAGCCCTTTTTGGCGTTCTTGTTCAACAGCTTGCAAACAAGAACTTGCTGAAAACAGTTGCAGGAACCCCGGAGCCAGCCACAGTGAGGCGGTCGGGTCAGGTGGTTGTTGAACGCTTGTCAGTTTCGCTTGCGTCCATCCACAAACAGGCGCGGTGGAACCTTTCGTGCGGAGCAAGTGGACGATCATCTTTGGGAGCAATTCGCTTAGGTACAGCCGGACTCCGATCGAATATTTGAACGAATTCCGTATCGAGGAAGCAAAGCGGCTGCTAGCCGACTCCCGGACGAAAATCGCCGACATCGGCACACGCTCTGGCTTCAACAGCAACAGTTATTTTGCCAAAGTATTCAAAATGTACACCGGCATCACTGCTTCCGAGTACAGAGAGCTGTTGTTTACGCGGAACATGGAGAAAAAGCCGCAACTCGCCGATAGCTGAACGATCAGTCCGACTCGCATGCCGACAGGAAACACTGTCGGCTTTTTCACTTCCCGCGAAAATGAAATGGGGGGGGATATGAAGGTGGGATATTTTTTGTATCACAATATTCAACTCGTTGAACTTGGGACTGGAAGCCGCTCGCTGCAACGGTTTTAATATATTGTGATTGAAAAGATCGCCGATGATGGGGTAGGTTGAAATTGTTCCGGCGTCCGGGGCCGGGATCGATATGATGAAGGGAAGGAATAGGGGGAGATGGTCCGGTGAGAATGAAGAGACGTTTTACAATGATTCCGTTGTTGCTGCTGGCCGTTGCTTTGTTGCTGGCAGGCTGCAGCGGGGGTGGTACGGGTTAGAGGAAATTCAACTGATTGGGTAGTTAAGGGTAATACTGTTATTCGGGATGTCGTTGGGAGTGCCTATGTGTTTCATATTTTAGGAGTCGCCAATACGGGTGGCATTATTAAAGGGAACACATTTAAATCTAAAGTGTCCGGCGGATGGCAGTGGTACATAGATCGGACAATAGCGCACAATTTTCATCTTTCGACAACATTATTGACAATAAAGGAGTATAACATGATAAACATTTCATCAAAACGCGAATGCTTTTTCGACGACTATTTGATTGACAATGCCAAAACGACGGCAGAATTCCGCTTGCATGAACCGACTCGCCGCCATATCGCAATAAACCATGATGCACCGTGGGAGGGAGACGGTTGCAATTACCACAATATTTTACATGACAACGGTATACACAGGATGTACTATCTTGCCTGGCAGATGTTTAGCCCCGACAAAAAGGATCACACGACGAATGGTATTCGTGTTTGTTATGCCGAAAGCCGCGACGGAATTACATGGACAAAGCCTGCGCTCGGAATCTGCGAATGGGAAGGCTCGCGCGAGAACAATATTATTTTAGACAAAAATACCAATAATTTTGATAACTTTATGGTCTTCCGCGATGATAACCCTGCCGTTCCTGCGTCCGAGAAATATAAAGGCGTTGGAAAATATAATAATCCGCAGTTTGGGCAGCGAATTGAGCTTCGAATGTTCACAAGCCCCGACGGACTTCACTTTACAATGGGCGATATTATCACTACAAAAGGATATATGGATTCTCTCAACGTTGTTTTCTGGGACGAGCTTGCGGGGATATATCGCGGATATATACGCGGGTTCCACAATATCATAGGCAACGACTGGAACGCCGGAATACGCGATATACGTTACATTTGGTCAGAAGACGGAAAAAAATGGAGCGACCCCGAACTGATTTGTTTTGGAGACTCGGAGGATTATCCGCTTTATACAAACTGCGTTTCGCCGTATGTCCGCGCACCGCATATGTATATAGGTTTTCCGTCGAGATATGTAGAACGCCCCGAATGGAGCGGCAGTTTTGAGCAGCTTTGCGGAAAAGAAAAACGTCTTGAACGCATGAAGATACACAAGCGTTACGGACTTGCGGTTACAGACTGCGTATTTATGGTTTCCCGCGACGGTTTAAATTTTACGCGGTATGATGAGGCTTTTATGCGCCCCGGTAGGGAAAACGGTTCGAATTGGGTTTACGGCGACTGCTTTCCGGCACGCGGGCTCATCGAAACGCCTCCCCTTGTAGAAGGCGAACCGCCCGAGTTGTCATTATACAGTTATGACAATCATTGGATGAATGTGCCGGCACAATTGTGGCGGTATACCATACGCTGCGATGGGTTCGTTTCGCTGCACGCCGGTTATACCGAAAAAGTAATAACCACCAAGCCGTTTACCTTTACAAGCGGTGAGATGAGGATTAACTTTTCGACATCGGCACGGGGTTATATATACTTCACTTTGCGGTCGTCCACGGGAGAAACACTTGAAAGCTGCGAGATTTTCGGTGATTCCATTGACCGAGTGATAACCTTTGATAACGGTGAGCTTGCAAAATTTGCAGACAAAGAAGTGGTATTGACCGCGCGGATGCGCGACGCGGATTTATATTCGATAAGATTTGCTTGATTTCTTCGTCGAAAAGAACAAACCTACGCGATTGTGCGAGGAGAATCGCAAGGTTTGGCTGCCGAAAAATCTTGCGGCGATTCGGCTGCAAACATTCGATATCGATTGTACGAACCTTTCGTTCAGCAAAATATATCGCACAACCGTCGTACCGGTGGAATAATCGCATAAACAGGGCCGTCTCCAAGATATTTTAGATGATGATCGAGACGGCCCTGTTTGTTGTAGGCTCGCTAGTAAGTAAGTAATCGACATTCTCAAAACAGCCTACATTACCTAACGGTACTATTTTGAGAATTATCGGTGTATTACTAGGCATGATTAGACAATGGTGATAGCAAAACAAGGAAATACATATATAAATGACGAATGTAAAGATACGTTATCGACTAAGCTTACACCGTATTATGGGAGTAAAATAACGAATGAAAAAGGCAGGCACGGCACAACCTGTCGTGCGGAGCAAGGGCCGGAGCCTCTGGGCGCATATCATCTGAATCGGATTGGAGTTGATGTACATGAGCAACATGCATCGGTTGCATTGGATTGATATGCAAATCCGCCGAATGCAATATCCCAATTGTTCAAGCATCGCCGAACAGTTTTCCATTTCAACGAGACAAGCCGCCAGAGATATCGAATATTTGCGCGATTCGCTGAATGCGCCGGTCGAATACGATTTCAGGAGAAAAGGGTACTTTTATACGGATGAGGCATTTGTTCTTGTAAACACTTTTGTCACCGAGCAGGAGCGCCAAGGCTTGTTTTATTTGGCCGAACAATACGGCAAGCTGGAGTCAGAGCATGCAAGACATTTGTCAAAGCTGTTCCGCAGATTAATCGAACTGGGCGGGGCAGATGAAGGGGAAATCGCGTTGCCGCTGTTTCCTATCGATGAGCAGGAGTTAAGTATTTTCGATGCGATCAATAGGTCTATTGAAACTTATACGAAGCTGGATATAACGTTCGTTGATGGCAACGGAATAAACAGAGAAATTCGGTTGTCACCGTACAAAATCTATTCTTATGGAAGCGACAATTACGTTGTCGGCTACTGCGAGCCAACCAGGCTGATCCGATTCTTTGCCCTAAAGAGGCTGATCGAGGCGAGGTTAACCGAAGACAGGTTTGACCTGACACCGTTGCTGAAGCAAGCGGAGATCGTGCCCGAACTGGCTGATGAGGCCAATATGGCATATGTTCGAATCAACAAACCGTCCTATGTAGGCACATTTCCTTTTCGATTCACCGCCGTGGAAAATGGCTTGTACCGTGTTGAATACGACGATCCGAATCGGTTCCTTGCCGTTTTATTTGCCAGTCCTGTTGAAGTCTCGATTGTATCACCAAAGTGGCTGCGGAATTTGTACAGTAACACTTTGGAGAAAAAATTACATTTCCATATCGAGGATGACACGATATGTCGTAGTGCCCCGGATATGATAGTGGTAAATGGAAGGGGAGATTACGATGGCAAAGTTGGAAGGTCTCAAATGGGAGTCGTTCTGGAACACGCAACTCGGTTGCCTTAAAGGAAGCATCATTTATTTTGGGAAAAACATGTCGGATGCATGGCTGTTTGGCGGCACGGGTTCCGCGTTCATTCTGCTTATGGATGAGCAGGGTTATGGCGCTGGCGGATCGTGGTATAAAGGACCGATGATGAATCTGTGCAACAATCTCGGATTTACGGTGAACGGCGTATACGGTTTTCAGCAGGATGAAGATTTTCCGACCAAGCAGCAGATGTCTTGGGAGAACACGGTATACGCGATTGATCGCGGCTACCCTTGTTACGGATATAACTTGGCCATGCCTGAGTATTATGTCGTCAATGGATATGAAGAGGGGAAATATTTATTTTCCGGATATGGCGTAGACAATTGGTCTGGCCGCAATAATCAAAGAGTCTTCATGATGACGGAGGAGATCAAAGAACGGTTGGACGTGTTTGGAGATCAGAGCTACGTATTGCTGGAAGATCCGGAGACGTTACGCTTGTTGAGCGAACTGGCGGCGACAAATGGATATGAATTGAAAGGCCCGACATATATGGGGCAATTCGGCGGCAGCCGTGAAATTATGTCCAAGGGCGGGGATTCGATCGTACTTCAAGGCTACAAGCCGGTGCCATGGGATAGGCTGGGGACCGTTCATATCGGATTGCTGGAGATGTACTGGGTGGAACCCGGCAGGTCTTCTGAGGATAAAGATGTTGTGAAAGAGGCGCTGGAGTTTGCGCTTGAGCATGCGGCGGGTCCTGCCAAGTGGGTGAATCCTCCGTACAAATCGGGACGTGAAGCTTATGATTATTGGATCAATGCGGTCGAGAGCGATCAACCCGATGTGTTTGCACTTTCGTACAACGGCCAATGTTGGGCGGAATGCCGCAAGTATGCCGCCGAATTTTTGTTGGAGGCTTCGGAGCGTATCGGTGGTGCGGCGGCATCTATGCTCGTGGATGCAGCGGATACGTATCGGGAAATTCACTTGCATCTCCAGGCAGCGGCGGATTTACTTCCGTTCGAAGGGAAAGCTGCGGATTATTACATGCAGCCTGAAAGATTCAAACAGATAGCACTCCATGTGAGACAGGGGAAGTACGCAGAACAAAAAGGTTTAAAACAATTGGAGCAGATCGTGAAGGTTTTATAATCTCAGTAGTGCATCCTTCAACTACCGATTGCCGTAAGGCAAGCAACTATGATAACGGAATCAATCATTGAAAATAAATTAACTGAGTTGTTATCACGGTTAACGGACACGAAAGTTCAATTGTATTGGCATGCAAACAACAACTTTGCTAGTCCATCCATCCTCCAGGTGCTACCTTGCCTCAGCTCGTCTCGTAAACGCGGAAGAGCCTGTTGAATCAGAAAAAAACGCGGCTTTTTTCCCGGAACACAAACAACGCCCTTCCGACTTCTTATTGGGAAGCGAAAGGGCTGAAAAGTCTGCTTAGTCGTTATTTGGAGCTTTGTTAACCTTTTCGGAATGGACAATGCTATTAATTACCGCATAACCTCAATCACTAATTTATTTGTCTCCAGCTCATAATTTTCTTGATGTTCTCCATCACCAATTTGAAATACCGCAATCGCTGAAACCTCATACTGTCCTGGTGATTCCAATTTGTACTCGTATTGTTCTGTTAAAGTTTCGTTTGTCCCGAATGGTCCCACTTTTCCGACATCTGCCATTGCAATTACATTAACTCGCTTCCCCTTACTGTCTTTAATTATAAATTTGAAAAGTTTCGAAGCATGCCTGATTGCAACCCGATTGCTGCTTGAATTCAACAATGTTGCAGTCATCGAAAAAACTTCCTTTATCTTTATTTGTTCAGGTGACTCAATACTTACGGCATACAATGGTACCACTTCTCCTTTAGTAACAGCAGTATTTGTTGCCGTTTCATGTACTTCATCAACAGGAATATTTGTTTTCATTTCAGGTGTTTCAACATCAAGAGTACTTGTTGTCGTATCAGTCTGGGCTATGGCGGACACGAGTCGGTACATATATAATAATGTAAAATCTGGAAACCGATACAGGCAAGGTGCAGGGACAAATCTTACATAGTAGGAGGAACAATGGCTGATAATCCGATACGACTGGACGAGATCAAACGGAAAGTGCGGAAACTAAAGAAACTTGAAGTGAGAATCCGGTTTAACGGTATCAATCAGCCCGAAAAAAATCTCATTTGGGACAATTTCTTCAAGCTTAGTGACACAAGTAACAGTAAAGCTAAATATTCATTGCAGTTGTTGGCATCGATGAGTCATGAGGAATATATGAACGTCGTAAATGAGTATGTTTCATTGATTTATTTCGAGCTTTACAAAGAAAGCGGAATGATTAGTGAAAGTGGAATTTACGACCCCGTTATCCTTTCAAGGCTTGATCTGCCATTTCATGCGGATGAGACTAGCATTAAAAAGAGATTTCGGGAGCTAGCAAAGAAATATCACCCCGATGCAGGCGGTGACGCAGCTATGTTTATGGAGCTTATGGATCATTATAGAAAGCTGCTTAGGAATCGAGAGTAAGCAACCAAGCAGGGAGGAAGCGAATATGTCGGAGCAAATAAACAATGGTGCTACTAGAACGAAGAACAGGTTGATCGAATACGTAGATCATGTTCAGTTACCGGTAAACAATATTGAAAAAGGAACCGAGTGGTACTCTAGGGTGCTTGGATTAGAGGTTATGGCTCCAGGATGGTTAAAATTTGCTCAGGGACCGCTATTAATGCTTCATCATAGCAGTAAAGACACGAAAGTTTCATGGCTGTCGGAAGATGATTTTCCAATGCCTGCATTCATGTTTCTGACCAAAAATATAGAAGCGTTGCACGCCGCGTTAACCGACAATAATTCGATGATCAGAATGTACCAAGATGAAGGCTTCGGTTGGGTGATTAAGTTCGTGGATCCGTTCGGAAATGAATTAGGCGCGTATGCACCGAAAGAATAGGATAGCTGATCAGGTAGCGATAGAACCTCGTGAGACGCAGGTTGGAGAGCTATGACAGAAATCGAAAAATATAACCATATAACTGGAAAGGGACAGGATCGTATGAATGATCAAGAAGCAATCGAAATCAAAGGCTCCTCTTTCGCGCTGTTAGTTAAAAATTTGGAGCAAACCGTGAAATTTTACACGGATTTAGGTTTTACACATGAAGTCATTGGTTCCAAGGTACAACATCACCATGTTTCAAGAGATAAGCTGACTCTCATCCTTTTGGAAGCGAGAGAAGAAGACGAGGTAAAGCCGATCAGCTCCCGTTATGAGGAGCAATATTTCGATGTTTATTGTTACACCAATGCAGTGGATTTGCTTGCTCAAGAGATTATGGATAAACCTATAACCATCGTTCGAAAACCGCATTACACAAGCCATTGGAGCGAGTTTACATTCCGGGATCTCAACGGCTATCAAATTACGATCGGTGGAGGCGTTATAAATAAAGATCTTATTGCCGAGTGAAGTTCTCCCAAAAGATAGATTTAAGCCGGGGATGGCATCTATAAGGTATCAGTAAACAACCCCGAAAGGAGCGAGTTAACATGCTGAACAAGAAAACGAGCAACGCGGATGTGATCGGTTACTGCAGTATGCGATTTCCAGTCACGGATTTGAAAAAGTCGGTGGATTTTTACTGCGATGTGTTGGGTTATGAACTGGTTTCAGCGGACTACTCGTTTGGGGAGGCGCATGTGGCATTGAAAAATGGTAACGGGCCGGGTCTTTTTTTGATGGAAACCGGACCGGAACAGGTCACGCCATTGAAGTTTGTATTTCCTCGCTCCTTTTTTATCACAAGCAGCACGGGGCATGTGACGATGGTGGAGCTATTAACGAATGATCTGCTTGCTTTGTTTGAACGGATTAAACAAGCGGGCGCCCCTGTTGATACAGAACCAGTATTTACGAATGACTTCGGTTATTTCACCTTTTATGATCCGAACGGGCACTTTATCCGGGCGGTTGAAGAAAGAATCGGCTGAGGAATGGTTACGGGCGGCGCAAATACATATTGATCGGTAAACCCTATCGTGGTAATATGAGGTTTATATTCAGAACAACGCAGAAAAAGGGTAAGTAGACATACAAGCAAGGACTTGCAGAGAGCCGGTGGTTGCTGCGAACCGGTGTCCTATGTGTGTTCGAATGGCCTTTGGAGTTGCTTTCCCGAACCATCGGTAAGATGTAGTAGGGAAATGCCGGGTATCCCGCCGTTATCAAGGGAGCGGTATCGAGATCGTTCTTATGCGAGCTCCGCACCGTGCAGAGAAGACCGAAGCGATTGCGAATTGCGCAGCGCAGCGGTCATTTAAGGTGGTACCACGACAACTTCGTCCTTATTTGGACGGAGTTTTTTTGCGTACAACATCAGAATGTACAGGTTTTGAGCGAAGCTCATATAAGGGGGTGATGGCCATGGAGGATGGTTGGTGGCCGCGGTCGATTGTGCAGCAAATCCGAATCGACTTGAACGGCGCTTTGGGGTTACTGATTATTGGAAAAATTCGAAGGAGAGTGTTATTCCATGACAGAGCGAGTATTGACAGGAGACCGGGTTACCGGCAAACTCCATCTGGGCCATTACGTCGGCAGTTTAAAAAATCGTGTTGCTTTACAGGAGCAATATGATACCTATGTGCTTTTAGCGGATGTTCAAGCGTTAACTACGCATTTCGACAAGCCGGACCTGATCCGAAGCCATCTGCGCGAGGTAGCGCTCGATTATTTAGCGATAGGCATTAACCCGGACCGGGCAACGATTTTTGTCCAGTCCATGATTCCGGAAATTGCGGAGCTTACCGTACTGTTCTCCATGTTCGTTACGGTTAATGTATTGCGCCACAATCCGACGGTTAAATCCGAGTCGAAACATAGCGGGCTGGACGATATGTACTACGGTTTTCTTGGTTATCCTGTCAGTCAGGCGGCCGACATAACGTTCTGCAAAGCCTCGATCGTTCCGGTAGGGGACGACCAGCTTCCGCATTTGGAATTAGCGCGGAAAATCGTACGCCGATTTAATGAGCTTTATAAGCCTGTGCTTGTGGAGCCTAGAGCGCTCATAAGCGAGATGCCAAGGCTGGTGGGTACGGACGGCAATGCTAAGATGAGCAAAAGTCTCGGCAACTCGATCGAACTGGATTCCACCACAGAGGAAATTGCTTATAAAATAAAACGGGCTACGACGGACCCGGCCCGCATTCGTAAAAACGATCCCGGACACCCGGATGTATGCCCCATATACGCTTACCATCGGGCGTTCCGCTCAAGCGAGGTTTCCGAGATTCGGGAGGGATGCGAAAAAGGCACCATTAGCTGCGCTGCTTGTAAAGCGCTTATTACTTCCGCGCTGGAGCAGTTGATTGAACCTACGAGGGAACGCAGGGCGTATTATGCAGCGAGACCGGATGTCGTGGACGACATCCTCCTGTCCGGGACCCGGCGTGCCCGCGGAATAGCCCGGGAAACGATGGAAGAGGTTCGGGAGGCCATGAGCCTCGATTATTTTGGCTGAGAGGCCGCTATAGCTGCAACAACCGTAAGCAGGCTGCGAAGGATAGGATCGCAGTCTGCTTTTTTAAAATTCGAAATCGTGGTTTTCATATTTCGTTCATATCTGGTTTCCATAATTTGTATTGACACGCATAAAATATTGCTGTATACGTTGTATTATAGAACGATTTCACCACTGTTCTGCATCTGATTCTCAAAAAAATGAAAACCAGATGAGGGGGTCAAGCAGCAATTTAGAGAATTACAATCGAGGACATGACGAATTAGGAGAACAGACCATGAAAGGTAGACCGACAACCGATCAATTTCTCAAGCAGTTGCAGATCATGGTTGATCAATTGCGTGATGAGATCAGGGGAGGAGTACACGCCGCGGGAGCGAAGCTGCCTTCGGAGAAGCAGCTGGCGGCAAGATTCGGACTTGGCAACAATTCGATCCGGAAAGGGCTGGATATGCTCGTTGCCGAAGGATTGATCGAGAAAATACCCCGAGTGGGGAACCGGATCAAGCCGGAAGGCGCAAGCCGCACGCCAGTTACGCTAACGCTGGTATGCATGCCTATTTCCAAGCTTAATCTCGAGCTTTCCGGACTACTCGCCGAATTCGGCAAGATGTACCCATGGATTACGGTCAAAATCAAACATCCGAACGTCATTCCGGAAATCGACGATCAAGGAAATATGGAGCCGTTTGATCTCATCATGATGAGTGATTATCAATTTCGGCTGCTTGCTGAAGACGGCCACGCAAGTAAATTGGAGGCGCTTTCAGAACATCCGGATTTGTACCCGCAGCTTTCCAGCCTGTTTTCATATGATGGAACGCTTTACTTGCAGCCGCTCATTTTTTCTCCGATCGTGCTGTGCTACAACAAGGCGCATTTTCGCGAATGCGGACTTGCAGAGCCCGATGGAAGTTGGACATGGGACGATCTGATGCGAAGCGCCGAGAAATTGTATGACGGTCGGGGCCGATACGGGTTCTGCTACCAGGTTCATCACATGAACAGATGGCCGATTTTCTTGCTGCAAAGCTGCGAACGGTTCGAATGGGAAGGCACTCGGTTGAAGGAGCTTCGGGGCACACGGCTGCTGGAAAGTATGAATGTATGCAAGAGCATCATTCAAAACCGTAAGGTGTTTCCCATGTTTTTGTCGGAAGGCAACAATACCAGCCTTCAGATGTTTTTGGAGGGCAAGCTCTCCATGGTTCTCAACAGCTATATGGGGTTGAACATGTGGAAGGATGCGAAGATCGACTATGACATTTCGCCTATTCCGTTCATCGACGAGCCGCGAACGATGCTGATTGGTATGGGGGTCGGAATAAACACAGGTTCCGAGCAAAAGGAAGAAGCCAAGCTTCTAATCGATTTTCTCACTTCGCCGCTTGCGCAGCAGTTTATTTCGCAGCATACGCTCAGCCTTCCCGCCACTCGGCATTTACCGCCGAAGTCCGGCAAGACGATGCTGCGTCGTCCGGAACGTTATCCATTATTTCGCGAAATCTTGTTTTCCTGCCGGGCGATCAGCGAGCTTCAACTTCCGATGTCTTCGTTTTCGAGACTATTTTACCAGCTTAAGGCGTACTGGGCGGATATGATCGACGAAGACGAGTTGTGTGAGCGCATTGTTCAATCGATATCGCAGCACGACAAGACTCCCTATACAGTGGAAATTGCGCCTTAACGCAGGAGCAAAGGCGCAAGCTGCTGTTCAAATGCTAATGTAATCGCTTACAATTTTATTTAGGAGGTAAAAATAATGAACGGAAAAGGAATTTCAGTTACGCTTGCAATGGCTTTGATGGCTACCTTAGTTGCCGCATGTGGCGGCGGTACGAACGGGAAAGAAGTTACGGGAGCCCCGGAGCCTAAAGCCGAAGAGCCGGCTAAGCCAGTTAACACGGGTCCGCGGGAAATTACAATGTATACGGGGGGAGCCTCCTTGGACGAGAAAGGCTTCAACGAGCAATACGGCGATGCGATCCGCAAAAAATTTCCGGACGTCAAATTGAATTTCGTCCCCAATGCCGCCGGCACCAAAATGGCCGATTTGATCGCGAGCAATACAACCATTGATATCGTGTTCGATTCGATCGGCTATGCGAATACGATGAAGGATTTCAAAATTCAGGTCGATTTGACTCCGTTCATCAGCGCAAGAAAAATGGATCTGAACAAATTCGAGCCCAGCGCCATCGAATTCCAGCGTAAGCTCGGGAACGGCGTGCTTTATTCGCTGCCGGTCTGGACGGCTTCGGCGGGATTGTTCTATAACAAGGATTTGTTCGACAAGTTCGGAGTTCCGTACCCGAAGGACAACATGACGTGGACGGAAGTGTTCGAGCTCGCCAAACGGCTTACCCGGAATGAGGGCGGCGTCCAATACGTCGGCTATGTGACGTCGCCCGGCCACCAAGCGAACACGAACCAGCTTGGAATGAAATTCGTCGATGCGAAAACCGGCAAAGCGACGCTCGATTCCGACGACTGGGCGCAGTATATGAAGAGCATCGTGCAATTTTACCAAATATCCGGCATGGAGTGGAATGCTACGAACTCGGCGATCGCGGCCCAGCGGGCCATGTTCGAGAAGGATCGCGTAGCGGCCATGTATACGAACTACAGCGGCGGTACGCCTCCCGAAGACATGAACTGGGATGTCGTCAGCGTGCCTTACTACGATAAGGCGCCGGGCGTCGGGCCGCAAAGCTATCCGGCCTACCTGTCCATTACGAATCTAAGCAAGAACAAAGAGCTTGCGTATGATATCGTCTCGTACCTCGTATCCGAGGAATACCAGACTCTTAACACGAGGGCCGGCCGCGCTACCGTGTTGAACAACCCCGAGATTATCAAGCAGTACGGCCAGGGGCTGGCTAAGTTCAAAGGGAAAAACGTCGCTGCCATGTTCCCGGCGAAACGGGCGGCGATCGGCGACTACACGCCGGAAGAAACGCTCGTGTCGGCTCAATTCTCGACAGCCTATACGGACATTGTCGTCAAAAAGAAGGATTTGAACACGGCGATGCGCGAGGCGAACGAAGCCGCGAACAAAAAGATCGAAGAGCTGAAGCAAAAGAAATAGGTGGGTGATTCAATATTTTGGCAGCTATGGTGGTTTCGGAAGGCCCTTACGGGTGGAGTTGCGAACGGATCAAATAGAGACGACAAAGCGGGAGAAACCATCTGACCCAGTAAAGGACTGATAAGATGAATCGGAATGTGCTCGGGCGACGGATGCGATTCGTAGCCATACTGATGACGATGGTGCTTTGTGTAAGCAGTCTGTTTGGTTTAGCGCCGGATACGGCGAGAGCAGATGGATTGCAGCCTCAACTTCTGAACGGAAATTTAGAAGAGCTTGTAAACGGGGGTCCCCAATATTGGACGATGGCTGCTGCGTCACAAGCTTCGACCGAGCGGGCACATTCCGGTTCGTACAGTGTCAAAATCAATGATACGAGCAGCACCGCGAGCGTAATGGTACGAAGCAATCGGATCGCGGTTACGCCGGGGGAGAAGTACGAAGCCGCTGTATGGTCGTACAATCTTCAGGGAGTTTCCCAGCTATATCTGGAGTTCTGGGATGCGGTGGGCAACTATACGGCAACGCCGTACGGTACGAACAACTCGCTTAATACCTGGAAGCAGATCCAGGTGTCAGAGGTGGCGCCGGCAAACTCGGTGTATGCTACGGTTCGCTTTTACTCGCATAAGGCGAATATGGGGTCGGCCTATTATGATGATGCTACGTTCGAGCGGGTACTAACCGGACCGCAGCCGCAGCTTCTGAACGGGAATGTAGAGGAACTCGTAAACGGAGTCCCCAAATATTGGACGATGGCTGCCGCCTCCCAAGCGTCGACCGAGCAGGTACATTCCGGCTCGTACAGCGTCATAATCAATGATACGAGCAGCACCGGGAGCGTTATGGTCCGAAGTAACCAGATCGCGGTTACACCGGGGGAAAAGTACGAAGCTGCTGTATGGTCGTACAATCTTCAGGGAGTTTCCCAACTGTATCTGGAGTTCTGGGATGAAGGGGGCAACTATACGGCAACGCCCTACGGCACGAACGATTCGCTTAATACCTGGAAACAGATCCGGGTGGTGGGGGTGGCGCCGGCAAACTCGGCGTACGCTACACTCCGCTTTTACTCGCATAAGGCGAATGTAGGGTCGGCCTATTATGACGACGCTACGTTTCATGCGATTCCGCCGGATGCAACCGTAAATATGAATAACGGCAGCTTCGAACAGAGCGAAGCGGGCAAGCCGCTTTACTGGAGCGGAACGGAAGGGGTCGAGTGGACCGGCGAGAAGGCGTCGCATGGCGCCAGCAGTGTCAAAATCGCGCCGTCGGGCGGCCCTTCACCCGGATTGACCGGTTATCCGATCGCAGTATCGCCGGGACTCGCGTATGAAGCATCCGTCAGCACCTCGACGTATACACCGGCAGCCACTGCCGCGATCTATATGGAATTTATGGATGCGGGCGGCGGCATACTCAGCTCTTCTCCGTCGCAGGCGAACGCATCCGGCGCGTGGAGCAGGCTCGCTGTCACTGGAACGGCACCGGCAGGTGCAGTGTCCGCCAGAGTGAGAATCGCGGCCTTGAGCGGAACGGCTTATTTTGACGACGTTACATTCAAGCGATCCACTGCCGTGGTCGGAAGTAAGACGCGATCCACCTACTACACGCCGGCCAAGGTGACGGCTGCCCGTCAGAACGTATTGTTATACGATTGGGCGAAAAGCTCCAAGGATAGCGCCGTAGCCAAAGCGGACCAATATTTGGCCAAGGGTCTGGACTACATATGGGAGCTTGTACCGGGTCCGAACCTGCCCCGAAGCTACGGGGTCAATCAGGTGCTCGGCAGTCCGATTACGGGCAGAGCGATCGATCAGTACGGCAACTATCCGTACAAGGCGGACCCACTGAACGAACCGTGGAAAATTGTCGATCCGAGCAGCGGCTACAAATTTCCGACGAACGACTTCGGTGCTTATTACCGGAGCGGCCTGGATGAGCACGGCATCTTCCAGCCGAAGCTGGCGGACCGCAGTCTGCTGGTCAATACGCTGTATCCGGAAAAGGGGCCGACATGGGGTGTTGACGACGGCTTGGGCTGGGTAAACGAAAACGGCGAGCGCTACACATTCGTCGCCTATTACACGCATTGGTTTCTTTGGTATAGCACAGGTGCGATTCAGGATTCGCTGAATGCGTTCCGCAACGCTTATCTGTACACCGGGGATGTGAAGTATGCAAGAGCAGGGATAGTGCTGCTCGACCGGATCGCCGACGTGTATCCGGATATGGACACGATGCTCTACGACAAAACGATTTACCTGAATTCGCACGGGGGCACCGGCCTTGGCAAAGCGGTCGGCTCGATCTGGGAGACAGGACTCGTCAAAGATTTCATCTCCGCTTACGACGCCTTCCATCCGGCGCTGGGCGATTCGCTGCTGGCGCAGTTTTTGGATGCCAAGTCGACCCAGTACCGGCTGACGAATCCGAAGAGCAGCGGAGGCGCGATCGCGAGAAATATCGAGGACGGCATCCTGAAGCAGGTGTATCCGAACGTCAAGGCGGCCCGGATTCGGGGCAATGACGGCATGCACCAGAGCGCGCTCGCGCTGGCAGCGGTTGTTTACGATACACTGCCTCAGACGAAGGAGTGGCTCGATTTCACGTTCCAGACGGGGGGCAATACGTCCAACCCGCCGGGCGTCACCGGAGGAAACATCCTGAACACGCTCATCAGCGTCGTCGACCGCGACGGACACGGCAACGAGGCGTCGCCGGGTTACAATTCGCTGTGGCTGTCTACGGATCAGTTGACCGCCGACGTGCTGGACGGGTACGATCTGTATCCGGAAGCGGATCTGTACGCGAATGTGAAGTTCCGCAAAATGTTCTCGGCTTATTACCCGCTCGTTCTGAGCGAAAAGTATTTGGCGAATATCGGCGACACCGGCTCGACCGGCAACCCCGGCATATCGACGGTGAAGCTGGCGGACGTCGTCAAGGCGTTCGACAAGTTCGGCGATCCGGTCTACGCCCAGCTTGCCTACTTCCTGAACGGCAATCGTGCCGAAGGTATCCATAAGGACATATTCTCGGTGAATCCGAACGAAATCTCGCAGCGCATTCGCGACGCCGTGGCGCTTCACGGAACGCTCGACCTGGGCAGCGACAATAAGACGGGATACGGCTTCGCCGCGCTTCGCGACGGAAGGAATGTGGTGGGCAGCTTTGGGCTCTCCTACGGATTTCCGTCGATGGACATCGCTTACCGCAATACGGAGGTGAAGCTGTTCGAGGCATCGGGAACGATGCAGCTCGAAGCGACGGCTCCGGGGGCGATCATCACGTATAGCTTTGAGGTATCCCATACCGACGACTATGAAATCGATCTGCTGCCGTTTCTCGCGTCGTCGTACGGCATTTACCGGATTTCGATCGATGGGCAGCCGGTCCGCGACATGGACTTTTACGGGTCGAACACGAATGTGTATGAGGTGCTTGGCCAGATGACACTCACGGCGGGCATGCACCAGATCAGCTTCGAAGGGCTCGGTAAACGAGCCGAATCGACGAACTACAAGATGGGAGTCCGAAGCCTCAATCTGCTTGACGCCAATGCCCGCGCGGTGCGGGACAACGCCGGACCGCAAGGCAATACGCTGCGCGATTTCTGGATGTATTACGGACGCAACACCGGTCACGGCCATAAAGATACGCTCCATCTGGGCATGCATGCGTTCGGGCTCGATCTGGCGCCCGATCTCGGCTATCCGGAATTTGCCGACAGCGTAGATATGCACAGGGCGCAGTGGGTTCGCAATACGATCAGCCACAACACCGTTATGGTCGATAAAAAGATGCAGGGCAACCAGTGGGTCGCCGATCCGAAGCACTTCGACGATAGCGGAATGGTGCAATTGATCGATGTCGAGGCGCCGGATGTGTACCCGCAAACGGAGCTGTACAAGCGGACGACGGCAATGATCCGAATCGACGGCGCCAATTCGTACGCGGTGGACTTTTTCCGGATCAAAGGCGGCAGCGATCATCATTTCAGCTTCCATGGGGCGGAGGGTGCCGCTTCGGTCGAAGGGCTGTCCATGACCGCGCAGCCGACCGGCACGTACGCCGGGCCTGACGTCGAATACGGGCAGCGGGTCGATGACGTTGCCGGCTCCGGGTATAAGGGAAGCGGGTTCCACTATCTGAAGAATGTGTCGAGGGATATGAATCCGCAATCGACGTTTAGCATCGACTGGAAAGCGGTCGATACGTGGAAGGTGCTGTCATCGTCCAATATCCATCTGAGACTGACCATGCTCGGTCCCATTGACGACGTAGCGCTGGCCGACGGCGTACCGCCGCAGAACAAACCCGGCAACCCGGAGACGCTGCGTTACTTCATCGCCCATCGCAGCGGTACGAATCTGGACAGCTTGTTCACCTCGGTGCTGGAGCCGTACAAGGATAGCCGGACGATCGCCTCGATTGAGCCTGCTGTCGTCAAAGCGGGAGGAACGGTGGTAAGCGGCAACGACGTCAAGGCGGTCAAAGTTACGCTCGCAAACGGCCGAGTCGACTATATCGTAAACGCTCTGAATACGGAAACGCTGTATACGATCGAAGACAAGCTTCAGTTCAAAGGTTTCATGGGTGTTTACTCCGAGAAAGATGGCGAAAACGTGTACCGGTACGTGCATGACGGCTCGTTCATCGCGCCGATCGGCGAGACGGCCGGCAGCGAAACCGGAGCGCTTCAAGGGACGGTTGCCAGCTTTACCGGAACTCTGTCCGTCCAAAACGAAATCGTCGTTAACATGAATCTGGCTGGGGCAACTTTGGACGATGTCGTGGGCGCTACGATTGCCGGATTATCGGGGCGACCGATCTCGGCTCGGGACGGTACCGGCTCGACATCGGCGACAGTACGCTGATTCGTTCCTTTGTCGATCCGAACGATTTCAGCAAAGGGTATGTGTACGACATCGCGCAAGGAGCAGCATTCCGCATTCCGCTCACGCGAGAGGCCTTTTCACTTCGGACGGTTGCACTAGTAGCCGGTGACCAGCATCAGGGCTGGTATACGTCGGATGCGACTGTAACGCTGCAAGTATACGGGCCGTCAGGCGCTGTCGCATCGACCGAATATCAGCTAAACGCGGGGGCAGGCTGGGTTCCTTACTTGGGCCCGATCACGCTTTCGGATAGCGGTACACACGTAGTAAAATATCGTTCTAAGGATGCCGCTGGCAACGCCGAGCCGGAGCAAGCCGTTACGGTGCGCATCGACAAGCAGTCCCCGGTGTCGCAGCTTCAAGCGAGCGGAACGCCGGGAGATGGCGGTTGGTATCGCTCTCCAGCCACGGTCACATTGCAAGTGTATGATACGCACTCCGGGGTGGAGCGAACGGAATATGCAATTACGGTTACGGCCAGCGCGTACGGCCAGCAAAGTCACGGCTTCATCCCTTACACCGGGCCCTTTACGCTGGATGAGGGGATCTATGGAATCCAGTTCCGATCCGTCGATACGGCCGGGAAGGAAGAGGCGGTACAAACGGCGGAGCTGAAGGTGGACAGGACCGCGCCAAGCGTCGTTGTATACGCGAACGGTGTCACGGCGACACCGGTGATACAGGTGGAGGATAGCGAGACGACCGTGTTGACGCTGCAGGCAAGCGAGGCGTTGTCGGGCGTGGCAGCCCGATCGATTACGGTGAACGGAGCCGTATACGGGGAAGGCACCCCCATCTCGTGGGCCGGCCGGCCGGGCGATCATGCGGTTCGCGTTACCGTGAGCGATCATGCGGGCAATGTGACAGATCAAACGTTCACGATTCGTGTCACGACAAGTCCATCGTCGATTTTGGCGCTGCTTAGCGGATTCGTGCAAGCGAACGCGCTGGGGCGTCCCACCGAAGCAAAGCTGTCGAATTCGATGAGTCAGGCCAATCATCATTTCGGCAGCGGAAGAATGAGTCAGGCGCTTCATTTTCTTGACAAGTTTCTGGATACGATCCAAGAGGAGGGAGGGACCATATCGGCTTCAGCGAGACTAGTGCTGGAGTCGGATGCGAGAAAGCTCCAAAGTATCTGGAGCGCAAACCTGTAGGAAAAGCAGAAAGCCCGAGCTCAGCTCGGGCTTATTCGCTATTGACCATCAGACGTTTGCTATGCGGTGATAGGTTGGAGTGCGAGTCTTAGCCGATATAGCTTTACGCAGCATCATCAGGGCGGACTTACAACGACGGTGAACGTTTGATTCGCGCTGGCAGGCTGACCGTCGGTTACACGAACGGTGAACGTATACGATCCGGCGACCGACGGTTTACCCGAGAAAATGCCCGAGGAGGAAAAGGCCATTCCGGGAGGCAAAGCGCCGCTGACCAGCGAGTAGGTGCGTTTGCCGAACCCGCCGGAGCTTTCGATCGTTACCGGCGCATAAGTGACGCCGACCTTGCCACTTGGCAAGCTGGTGGTGCCGAACTTGAGCGGTTCCGGCGGCTCGATCACGACAGTAAAGCTTTGATTCGCGGTAGCAGACTGATCGTCCGTCACGCGGACGGTGAATGTGTACGATCCGGCGACGGTCGGCGCCCCCGAAAATACGCCCGAGGATGTTAGAGCCATCCCGACAGGCAAAGCGCCGCTGACCAGCGAGTAGGTGCGTTTGCCGATTCCGCCGGAGCTTTCGATCGTTACCGGCGCATAAGTGACGCCGACCTTGCCACTTGGCAAGCTGGTGGTGCCGAACTTGAGCGGTTCCGGCGGCTCGATCACGACAGTAAAGCTTTGATTCGCGGTAG
>NZ_RBAH01000003.1:0-63630 GCF_003626695.1 Paenibacillus ginsengarvi | reverse complement strand
CCGCCGGAGCTTTCGATCGTTACCGGCGCATAAGTGACGCCGACCTTGCCACTTGGCAAGCTGGTGGTGCCGAACTTGAGCGGTTCCGGCGGCTCGATCACGACAGTAAAGCTTTGATTCGCGGTAGCAGGCTGGTCGTCCGTCACGCGGACGGTGAATGTGTACGATCCGGCGACGGTCGGCGACCCCGAGAAGCTGCCCGAGGATGTTAGAGCCATCCCGACAGGCAAGGCGCCGCTGACCAGGGAGTAGGTGTGTTTGCCGAACCCGCCGAAGCTTTCGATCGTTACCGGCGTATAGGCGGCGCCGACTTTGCCGTTTGGCAAGCTGGTTGTGCCGAACTTGAGCGGCTCCGGCGGCTCGATCACGACGGTAAAGCTCTGATTTGCGTTA
Organism: Paenibacillus ginsengarvi; assembly: GCF_003626695.1. Classification (GTDB taxonomy): domain Bacteria; phylum Bacillota; class Bacilli; order Paenibacillales; family NBRC-103111; genus Paenibacillus_AB; species Paenibacillus_AB ginsengarvi. Next base: position 63,237 of record NZ_RBAH01000003.1, on the reverse strand, counting down.
GCAGGCTGGTCGTCCGTCACGCGGAGGGTGAACGTGTACGAACCGGCGACGGTCGGCGCCCCCGAAAATACGCCCGAGGATGTTAGGGCCATCCCGACAGGCAAAGCGCCGCTGACTAGCGAGTAAGTGCGTTTGCCGATCCCGCCGAAGCTTTCGATCGTTACCGGCGTATAGGCGGCGCCGACTTTGCCGTTCGGCAAGCTAGTCGTTCCGAATTTGAGCGGATCTGGCGGCTCGATCACGACGGTAAAGCTTTGATTTGCGTTAGCAGGCTGATCATCTGTCACACGAACGGTGAACGTGTACGAACCGGCGACGGTCGGCGCCCCCGAGAAGATGCCCGAGGAGGAAAAAGCCATCCCGACGGGCAAAGCGCCGCTTACCAGCGAATAAATGCGTTTACCGACCCCGCCGGAGCTTTCAATCATCACCGGTGCATAGGTGGCGCCGACTTTGCCGTTCGGCAAGCTGGCCGTGCCGAATTTGAGCGGCGCAAGCCCGCTTGTTTTCACGATTCCGGCTGCGGGAACCGCTTGTATATTCCCTGCATGGTCCTCAGCCACCACATAGAGTGTATAGTCCGTTCCGGCAGTCAGGCCGGTCAATGGAATCGCCGTATCCGTATTGGCGGTGAGTACGCTTAACCCGGCCGAGACCGCGGGGATTCCGTTTCCGAGCTGCCCCGCTTTTACCTGAAGCGAGTTCGGCGGAGGATTGCCCGGAAGAGCCGCTACGGCATAAAGCCGTCCGGGCTCGTTCGCTTTGACCACAACAAGCGCGCTCGTCTCCGAGCCGGCCAGCCATTTCGGATATCCCGATCCGAACAGGGGAGGGGAAGTATCTGGCGGCGCTACGGCGGCCCCGCTTCCTTCCGCGCCATCGATTCGGTTCGGCTTTCGTTCGAATGTAGTTCCTCCTGCACCGGGGTTGAGTGTGGCTCTTTCAATCTCGCCTTGTCCCGAAACCGAAACGGCCGTATCCAGCACGAGCTGATCGATCGACGCTGTCGGGGCGACTTGGCCGCTCGAGCCGTTCGAGCCGGGACCGAATACAGCATTCCGAATCGAGCCTTGCTCCAGTTTGAGCGTCACTCCGGAAGCGTTCACGGCGACATTGTCGAACGTGCCCCGGAGCTCAGCAATCGAGCCTTTAGTCATGTCGGCCGACAAGATCACTTCACGAAACCCGTCCCCGGCCAAATCCTTTTCCTCCAAAGTGGCGCTGGAGCACAAGGTGGTTTGGGCCACCTGCGTATGACCCGCTGCCGTAATTCGAACGGAACCGCCTGTCGTACACACATTCAAGTAACCTAATGTGGAATCGATGACTCCGACCTGACTCGCCACGCCGCTGATGGACGTCTTCCCGTGCACAACTACGTTTTTGAGGATGACCTCGCCGCTCGTCCCTGTCCCTTGTACGCTCAGATCGCCCAGAATCAGCATGTTCTGAAGTGTAACGCCGGGGGAGCCGACCACAACATTCCCCACGATGGAAGGGAGGCCGGATGCGGAGCCGAATGCCCCGGGCTGAGCATACGTCCTCGTCCGTTCAGTCGCCGCGTAGCGCATGGCGTTGTTCAGGGCGACAACCGCTTCCGCCCGTGTAATTTTGTTGCCGGGATGGAACATCCCGTCCGGATAACCCGACAAGACGCCCGCCGCCGCCAGCCCATCGATCGCCGCTTGACTCCAGTCGGCGAAGGATGACGCATCCCGGAACGGCGATACGCCGTTTTTGCTCCCTTCCAGCTGCAGCATCGTATGCACCATAACGGCGACTTCTTCCCGGCTTACATCTTGATGAGGCCGGATCGTGCCGTCTTCGTAGCCTTTCACATACCCGGCGCGGTAGGCGATAGCAACGGCTTCATAGGCCCAATCGTTCTTCCCGATGTCACGGAAGGAAAGGTCGCCTTGAGCCGACAGACCGAGTGCCCGGATCACCAGTGAAATAAATTCCGCCCTCGAAATGTTCGAGTCCGGTCGGAACGTCCCGTCCGGATACCCGTGAATCCAGCCCTTCGTCCACCATTCCTGGAGCGTACCGTCAGCCCATGAATGCTGCAGGTCGCCGGGAGCCTGTTCCTTGTTTTCCGCGAACGCCGCGCGGGATGCAGAGAGCAACAGCAATACCGAGAATACCAGCGCTACGGCTTTTCTGAATACTGAAATTGCCATCCAATAGCCTCCCAAAAATTTACATGTCATCCTATTTGAACTCATCATATATGGAAATGAATCGATCGCCTATGGGCCATTAGTCTGGCAGTAACCCTATCAATATCGCCGCATCAGACTTTTGGCGAGTATGTTATAATTGGAGCAGCACATGAACAGCTTGCGAGGTCATTCGGCTGCTTTCCGAAGTAAGCGGAATGTACGCGACATTGTACGAAACGCTTGGCGGGAGTGAACCGGCGGCAAACCATAAAGACGAGGAATGTGAATGAGGATATGGTCAAAGCAGTGGATGATCCCTCCTAAAATCTACCCATTTTAGGAGGGAATAAAAATGATGTTTAATCCGATCGATATGGATAACTGGAACAGAAAACCTTATTTCGAACATTATGTAAACCATGTAAGATGTTCGTACAGCATAACCGCCGATGTGGATATCACCGAGCTGCGTGCGGAACTAAAGCGCCTGGGGGTCAAGCTGTACCCCGCCTTCATCCACATGATTACGACAGTGGTGAATCGTCACGGCGAGTTCCGAACCTGCTACGATTCTCAGGGGCGCTTGGGCATCTGGAGCCAGATGTCCCCCAGCTTCACTATCTTAAACGAAGAGACGAAGACGTTCTCCAGCATTTGGACTCCGTTCAGCGAAGACTTTCGAACGTTTTATGAGTGTTACCTTCAAGAGACGGAGACGTACAAAAACGCGAAGCAGTTATTCCCTGCATCGAACGAACCGCCGAATACGTTTCCGATATCGGGCATCCCTTGGGTCAGCTTTACCGGATTTAACCTGAATATTTACACCGGGGGAACCTATTTGCTGCCCATTTTTACGATCGGAAAATACCGCTGGCAGGGCGAACAGTTGCTGCTTCCTGTAGCGGCGCAGTTCCATCATGCGGTTTGCGACGGCTACCATGCCGGTGTGTTCTTTCAAGAACTTCAACAATTGGCGGCGGGTTGCAACAGCTGGCTGTTCAGTAAATAATGTATTAGAAATTCGTTCAGCAGGCTGCAAACCAAGTGTTGCAGCCTGTTGTCGTGACTGCGGACAACGTACCGGAGAAAGGAGAATGACGTTTGACGCAGCGAAGTCGCGATATGAAGCAATTGCAACAAAAGATTAATCGATACAGCTTGAAAATAACGTCCAATGACCGGGAATGCGAGGATCTGGCTCAGGATGTGCTGCTTAAAGTGCATAAGCGGATGGAAGCGGACCCGGCATGTGAAATAAGCAATGCCTACCTGTATAAAATCGTTCTCAATACTTGGAAGGACAAGCTTAAGAAGCGCAGTCTTCCTTCGGAGCCTCTGGACGAACGTCATCTCGGTCTTCCCGGCATCGACACGGAGCTGTCTGCGCGGGAGCTTTTGGAACTGCTAGCTCATCGTCTGCCGCCCCGGGCAATGGTCATTGTTCTGCTTATGGATGTATTTGATTTTACCGCAAAGGAAACGGCCGGGCTGCTTTCGCTGGCGGAAGGAGCCGTACAGGTAGCTGTAGGCCGCGCCCGCCTGAAGCTAAAAAAGCTGGCGAAGCAACCCGATTCGGCAAGCCCGGCGTCGTACCAGCCGGATGGTTCGGAGCAGTTGGATTTTGAATCGCTGGTAGAAGCATTTAGGCGCCGGAATCCGGATGCGATCTGCAAGTCCTATCTGAGTCTGGCGAAGCAGCAGATCAAGCTGAGCCAATTGAGCTACAGAGATGGACAACTGGTCTTTTATTTCGAAGACCCTGATGGCAATCTGATTCGGGTAACCTCTTAATTTTTATGGGATGTTTGGTTTTGGTGCTAAAGATCGTTACTTATTACGAGCTTTTGAAAGATGAAGGGGAGGGGACGCATGGAATTTCACTTCCGGCAGGACCGCGGGAAAATCAAGCGGCTGCTCGCGATTCATTTGCCGGTAACAGATCTGCAAGTCACGGCAGCCTGGTATACAGAACATCTCGGACTAACGCTGCTCAACATGAATGGAGCCGCTGCGGAATTGGCCGCTATCGATCGCGGCGAGACTGTGTATCCGACGCTCATCTTGACCAAGACATCATCCGGTCATCGGCTCATCTACGAGAAGAACGGCCGCCCTCGCAGCATGGTTATGATGCACGCGTCCAATCTGGAAGGGTTGAGGGAGAAGCTGGCAGGAGCGGGCGTTACTGTTACGCTCCCTCATGCCGATCAGGAGGAGGATGGATGCGGGCGCTTCTTCGAAGCCGTGGACCCGTCGGGCAATAGGATCCAAATTCAAGCCAACGACGGAGAGCCGCCGGCGGATCACGCGCGGGTGGAAGCTATCTTCAATCTGGAGATCCCCGTATCCGACGTAAGGAGGTCAGCGCGTTTTTATGCGGATGTGCTTGGCTTTCAGCTTATACGCGAGCCGGATGATCAATTGGCTATTGTGAAAACGGGGCCCTTTTATGCGTGCAGGTTCGGCTACAAGGATGTACAAGAGTTCGGCTTTTTCCTGTTTCGCCATGAGGAGAGGACAACGCTTCATTTCGAAGATGATACCGGCAAAGTGCAGCAATGTCTGATTTTGCAAGCCGATGATCCGGCCGCCCTATACAAGCATCTTGCAAGCGAGGGGCATGTAGTTGCAGAGACGACCGGCAGTGCGACAGGGCGGAGGAGCTTCGACATCGTCGACCCCGACGGCAACCGTATCCAGGTAGTATCTCTGGGCGCGCCCCCCTCCATAGAGAGCATGGCGGCAGAATATGACACGATAAAACGATAAGGTGGCCTAGCGATGGGACAGTCTATGGTAAGCGGCATTCAATCCGTATATTTGCCGGTTACGAATCCGAAGAAATCGGCGGATTGGTACGTAACTCATCTAAGCGTAAAGCTGCTGAGGCCGGTTGATGAGAAGGCGCAGCAAGCGCAACTTGGATTCCCGCAAGGGCAGACCTTATTTTTAATCCAGACTAGCGAAAAAGGCAATGCCAACTTCAAGGAAATAAGCGGAACGATCCAGTGCCCGATCACGATTCAAGTAACCGATATCCATAAGTTCTATAATCAGTTGAGAGATAGGGGTGCGATCATAGATAAACTGGAGGATAACGGGGATTGCGGATTGAACTTTTACCTCTACGACCCCGATGGAAACAAGTTAGACATTTGGGGAGGGTGGCCGCAGCCCATGTCGATCACCGGCAAACAAACGGAAGCTGCCGTTACCTTGTAACATCGTTTTGTCCAAATTCAAATGATCGTTTTTATAACAAAGGCCGTAAAACCCGCGCCTTAAGGTATATAAGGCCTTTGGATACGGGACGGCCCCTGCCGTCTCAAGTATCCGACAAATAGATCGAACATATGTTCCTCTTTTGTGGTATAATAGACACAAGGAGGGGAGCCGATGCACAAAGCGTTCAAATTCAGGTTGTATCCAACCCCAAAGCAGCAAACACTCATCAACAAGACGATTGGCTGTGTGCGGTTCGTGTTCAATCACTTCTTGTCTCGTCGCAAGGATGCGTACGAGATAGAACAGAAGACCGTAGGCTACGCCGCTTGTTCCGCTGAGCTGACCGAACTGAAACGCGAAAAAGAATGGCTGAGCGAAGTCGACAGCACCGCCTTGCAGCGCAGCCTTCGGGCGCTGGATGACGGGTATCAGGCATTTTTCCGCAAGCAGAACGAATATCCGAAGTTTAAAAGTAAACGCGATGCGAACCAGAGCTATACAGCCGTGAATAACGGTGCTATCCGCGTAGAAGGAAATCGCTTGCGCTTACCGAAACTGGGATGTACCCGTTTTGCCAAGTCGCAGGAAATAGTAGGGCGCATACTCTCGGCAACCGTTCGGCGTAGTCCGAGCGGCAAATACTTTGTATCTCTAGTGTGCGAAGCGGACGTTCAGCCGCTTCCGGCGTCACCAAACGCCGTAGGCATCGACTTGGGCTTGAAAACCTACATGACGCTGTCTGATGGTCAGAAAGTCGATAACCCGAAATATTTGCGCGAGTATGAGAAGCGACTGGCTGGGGCGCAACGTGTACTCTCCAGGCGACAGAAGGGCGGCAAGAACCGAGAGAAAGCTCGGATCCGAGTGGCCAGACTGCAAGAAAAAATCGCAAACATGCGAAACGATTTTCTTCACAAGCAATCGACCCGGTTGATCCACGAAAACCAAGTGATCTGCCTGGAAGACATGCGAGTGAAGAACATGGTCAAAAACCATCATCTCGCGAAAAGCATCTCGGACGCCAGCTGGTCGAAATTCCGTACCATGCTTGATTACAAGGCGAGTTGGTACGGGCGAAGGCTTAGTGTTGTCGGCATAGCATTTCCCTCCAGCCAGCGATGCTCTTGCTGCGGAGAGAGGAATCCCGGAGTCAAGGATCTGGCTGTAAGGGAATGGACATGTCCCGAATGCGGAGAGCTGCACGACAGAGATGTGAATGCCGCGCGTAACATCTTGAAAGAAGGAGTAAGGCTACTCGCATAGTAAAGAAACGAACTGCGGGACACGCAGGGATAGCCTGGATCGGAAGCTGGCACCAAAACCTGCTGCTCCCAGGAATCCCACGGGCTTTTGCCGTGGGAGTGTCAATTGTCCATTGTTTTAGGCTGAGGGGAATCCATCATGAATAAGACAAAAAAATGATCCGGGCTGCTGCTGTTCGCCGTGATGCTGATTGTACTGGCCACTTGCGGCGGAAACGGGGCGCAGGGAGGCTCAGGCAAGGCAGTTCGGCAGCAGGCAGGCTCCGGAAATACGCAGAAGAATGATCCGTCCGCGACCGGGACGAAAACATTCAAGGATTGGACGGGGCACGTGGTCGAGGTGCCCGCGGCTCACAAGCGCGTTATTTTTCTCGGTGAGACAACGGGGATTTGCTCGCTCTGGGTGTAACGCCGGTGGGCATTCTAAGCCGGCGCTTCCGCCAATTGACCGGGATGACTCCGAGGGAGTACGCCCGGTCGGTTCACCAGCGTCGCGAAGTTCAGGATTGGACTGGCCACAGGGTTCAAATTCCGCTGCAGCCGAAGCGTATTCTCTACTATGGGGAGACTGTAGGAGATTTCCTCGCGCTGGGAGTGCGGCCGGTTGGCGCGAACGTACGCTTGCTGCAAAACTCGTGGATGCGGGAAGCCGTCCGGGAGATCGAGGATATCGGCATTCCGCTTGACCCCCGCAAGGCGGCGAGTCTGGAACCCGATCTGATCATCTTCTCCAGCTCCGACGAACGACAGTACGAGCAGCTCGCCAAAATCGCGCCCACCCTTACCTACGATACGTTCGCTCCGCTCGAGCAGCGGCTGCAAAACTTGGGAGAGTGGCTTGGGAAGCAGTCGGAGGCGAACCTGTGGATGGCTGAATACAGCAGCCGTTTAACGATTATGTGGCAGCAGATGAAAGAGCAGATCCGGCCGGGAGAAACGGCGACGGTGTTCCTCTATCATCGCGGACGTCGTTTGTTCGTGATGGGAACGAGCGGTTTGGCCGGACTGCTCTATTATCCGTCCGGATTCGGGGCAAGGGAAGCCGTACGCCAAATGCCGGATGCCGGCGAGCCCTACCGCGAGATTGGCGAAGCGGACTTGCCGCTATATGCGGGCGATCGGTTATTTGTGCTCATGCCGGACATGCGGCCATCGAATCAAGCGACAAGGGAGCTGATGCGCAGCAAGGTTTGGAAACAATTGTCCGCCGTCCAAAAAGGGAAGGTGCATGTGCTGGAAGAAGCCAAGTGGAACCTGGTCGACGCGTGTACGAGAGAGCGGCAGATTCGCTTGCTGCCCGGATTGCTGGGAGAGGCAGCTTCCCGGTAATAACCCGCCACGATCGCAGCATTGGCGGGTTTTGCTGCGGGAGTTTAGGATGGCAACAGCTGTTTGAGCGGCTCCAAGTGACGCGATGTTGAGACGGAAGACATCGAATGGGCATCGGTGCCCAGATGGAACACAACGCCTACTTCTCGGCCGATCCGCCAGTAGCGCTTCGAAAACTCCGGATAGGCGAACAGAGCGGGGACATTCAGTTCCCAAGCGACCCGGCTTCGTTTTCCTTTCTCCAGGATATCTCCCAGCTCGTTATCGGTAATCTCCTTCATCACAAGCGTCCGGTCGGCGAAGCAGCGAATAAACCGGCCGATAAACGGATGGGCGATGCAATCGGCCCGATTCGTCGCGAATAGCGACTCCAAGAGTTGCAGCGCGTGCTGCACGTATCCCCGCGGGGACTTATCTTCGGGATGCTCCCAGAAATCAAGGTGATAGTGATTGTAGGCGTACAGCCGGTAATCCAAAGCTTGGTTGACCGTCAGGTCATCGAGGAATTTTCCAACCCCGTATGCGGACAACTCGGCGGCGTACAACACCTGGATATCGGCCCCGTAAGCTTCTACCTGCTTCTTTAATTCGCGGTTCGTTTCTTCTATGGGGAAGTCGCTGCTGTTGTAATGATCGGTGAAAGCGATGGCCCGGATGTTGTCCTTCACGGCCGTGTTCACGATATCGCGGGCGATCATCTCCGGATGGGCGCATGGCGAGAAGGCGGTGTGGATATGCAGATTTTGCCGGACCAGCTCATTCCAATCATAACAAGGCTCGTTTATGTACACCTGCTCCATTTCCTTTCGCTACGTTCTACATGCAAAGCACAGCGGCTCGCGGTACAGTGAACTTGTAGGGCATCCGACTGGAAAATACCGGAATTAATTTACTTAATGAATAAGTTTATTCTATGGGATACGTTTCTCCTTGTCAATACATAACGAAAGGGCCTCCGTCACACAATGGCGGAACGCCCTTTTCGGTCGCGTGGGGTCAAAAGCTAAGCTATAGCGGTTTCACAGGCACGCAAATCTCGCACATATGGTTGGCGAGTTTACGGCCGGTGTATCTTTCTATAATCGGTTTGTTGTCGATCTGATAATGGCTCTGCTGTAGGGAGGGAAAGATCCCGGCCCATGCTGCTTGTACTCCTTCGGCCGTATGCTCCGCCTGGAAAACCGCATAGTCTCCGCCTGCAAGCTCGCCATCGCTTACGGTATCGTCAAGCGGATACTCTCTGGGAATGACGATACCTGCATCGTATCTGCATTTGTTTGGAGCGGTTGTTTCAGGATGGTCCTGCGGAATACCGAAAAGAACGGCTGATTCTACAAGCAGTTGGCGGGACCTGGCCCAGCTCTTTAACGCCTCCATCGCTTGCGAATTGGCGGGACCGTACGGTCCGACTTGTCGTACGTAGGCAATACGGCAGCTGGGGATGGCTTCAATAGTAAACATCGGTTCATGCTCTCCTTTATCAAGTGAATTTGGGGTACATATCGGATGCTAACAGGATATAAAATTAATTTCCAATAATTATTTTAAAATAATATTAATTGTTAATTTTCAACTATTTTGCTGATCCCGCCGTTCTGGATAACGCAAAAACGCCGCTGTACAATTAAACCGTAAACCTGCGGAAAGCCGGGTGACAACTAACAGGGCGGCATTGTTCCTAGCATTATTAGGCATCAAAATGCTAGGAAGCGAGCCTGTCATTGCTATATAGTCCATGTTGGAGGGGAGAGTGCGTATGGACTGGGTCCAAAGAATGGAGCGAGCGATCGGTTACGTGGAGGAGCATCTTGCGGGGGAGCTGGATTACGGAGCGGCGGCGCAAATCGCCTGCTGTCCGGCCGGACATTTTCAGCGAATGTTCGCCTTTCTTACGGATGTTTCATTATCGGAATATGTGAGGCGGCGGCGGCTCACTTTGGCTGCCTTCGAGCTGCAGAACAGCAGCAAAAAGGTGATCGATCTTGCGCTTAAATACGGATATGACTCGCCGGAGGCTTTTGCCCGTGCCTTTCAGCAGTTGCACGGCACCACGCCGACTGCGGCGCGCAGCGCAGGCGCGGCACTGAAAGCTTATCCGCGCATCTCCTTTCAATTCTCGATCAAAGGAGTCACAGAGATGAACTATCGGATAGAGAGGCTGGCGCGTTTTTCCGTTGTAGGCGTACAAGAGCGAGTTGATACGGCTAGCGCCTTTGCCCAAGTTTCCCGCCTATGGGCAAAGGCTCAAAAAGCAGGACTGTTCGAGCGGCTATGGGATCTGCTGGAACCGGGACATGCCATGAGCGGGATTCTCGGTGTATGTGCGGACGGCGAATTCGGTGCGGCGGAGCGGTTCCACTATATCATGTCCGTGGCGTCCCGGCAGTCTCCGGGGGAAGGGATGATCCGCAGAGATTTTCCGGAGGCGACTTGGGCCGTATTCGAAGCGAAAGGAGGACCAGAAGCCATAACGGACATCTGGAAACGGTTGTATACGGAGTGGCTTCCCGTCTCCTCCTATGATCTTGCCAATGTCCCTACGGTCGAATGTTACTTGCCGCCTGAGCAGCATAAGAATGAATTATGGGTAGCAGTCATTAAGAAGTAGGCTGCTGAGCTGCGGTCACTGGTAATGCGGAACGTGGTATTGTTAGGCACGAGATTGGAAGACGGAGCGCCAGATCTAGGCGATTCCGCCTTCTTTTTTGTTTCTGGAGACGCATATACCAACAGATAGATTCCGAACGTAATTTGGTTCGTTTTTCACCCGCATTCGTTCTTTCTGTTTCTTCCGGCGACGACGGCAGGTGCACTATGATGGAGATAACGGGGAGAGGCCACGGAAGCCTTTTTTTCCGGGAGTGGTGATCTACAAGGGGAGTCGCCGCGCATTCGTTCGCGGGAGAAGCATCGGTTTGAGAAGGAGGGATTGTGCAATAGCAGGGCGGAGGAGCACGTACGGAGATTAACGTTCTTGAAACAAGGCGGATTATTACAAACGCAAAGGAAGCGATTTCAACAGGAGGAATGGACAATGAAACGAGTCAACTCATACAGACGGCTGCCTAAACAAGCGTGCCTGGCCGTCATCGGAATGGCCTTGATGGCTTCCGGCTGCGGGGCCAAAACGGAGTCCCCCAAGACGGAGCCGGCACAGGTACAGGCGGCCCCCGAGCCGGTTACGGTGAAATTTTTTCCGACGCTTCCGTTTAGCGATGAAGATTTCGACAAAATTGTCGTACAGCCTGTCAAGAAGCTGTACCCGCATATTACGATCGAACGTCACAGAACGAGTCTCGATAACATACTGACCACCGGTGACATTCCCGACATCATTCAGACGCATAACGGCGAATTGCAGCGGTACATGGATCTGGGGATACTCAGCCCGATCGACGATCTTGTCAAGAAGCACGATGTCGATCTGAACCGGTTCGATCCCGTTGTAATCGACTCGCTTCGTACGGAGGACGGCAAGCTGCTCGGTTTGCCTTATGCGATCAACTTCACCGCGCTGTATTACAATAAAGATTTGTTCGATAAGTTCGGCGTTCCTTATCCGAAGGACGGCATGACATGGCTGGATGCCATTGAAGTCGGCAAAGTGATGTCCCGGCAGGACGGAGGCGTAACCTACAGAGGCTTGGACCCGGAAAACATCGGCCGCATCGTACGGCAAATGGGAATGGACTACTCGGATAGCAAAACGATGAAGTCAACGATGATGAACCCCAACTGGAAGACGATGTTTGAAATCGGCAAGGCGATCTACACGATTCCCGGCAACGAAGTGAGCGATGTGAACGGCGATTACTTAAAATCGTTCTTCAGCGGGACGATTGCCATGACCGCGCGCGTGAATGTGCTCGATCAGCTCGAAGCGCCGACGAAGCAGGGACTTAACTGGGACTTGGCGCAGTATCCGAACATTCCTGGCATACCGAATGTGGGCGGTGACGTCGATCCGCATATGCTCGTCATTCCGCCGACGGCGAAACATCGGGACGCGGCAATTCTGGTTGCCAAGGCGATGACTCATGACGAAACGCAACTGCTCATGGTGAAGACGACCGCACGTTTGTCTCCTTTGAAAAGCGCAGCGAACAAGGAAGCTTTTGCGTCCGAGAAGCCGTATTTGCAAGGGAAGCGGCTCGACAGCATTTTCAAAAATCATCCGATTCGGTCGCCGATGCGGACGAAATATTTCGGGCAGACGGGTCCAATTGCCAAAGAGGCGTTTAAGGCTTATGTGGCCGGGACCATCGACTTGAACACAGCTTTGCGGCAGGCGGACGAGAAGATCAACGCCTATTTGGCCGGACAAGCAGGCAAGTAGCAGATGATAGGGTACAAGACGAGTCCGGTTCCGGGCTCGTCTTTTTTCGGGCTAACAGCCGGTAAACGATAGCTTAAAGTCAAATAATCCCCCGAAGCGATCGGGGGATTAGCGTCATTGGCGCGTACAAGGTTCGTATTCGTTTAGAACTCGCGCTCGATGATGAGACCCTGGAAAGAAACGGGGCTGGGCAAAGTATCTCCGGCATCGTCGCCCTCGCGCTGAATGCGTACGGCACGGAAGCTTTCCGAGCTGGTGGCGTTACCGCTGGACAGCACGGTTCGCACCTGAGTGTAGTCGCTGCTCGGCGCGTCGGCATAAACGACGCCCATCGGTCCGGTTACGTACTGCTTGTTGCCTGCCTGCGCCCAATCGTGTTGAATGCGAATCGCCGCTTTCGTCCCTGCCACCGTTCCAGAGGTGGCTGTCCATACGGCAATCAATTTATAATTGCTCCAGTAAGTCGGAATCGGCAAAATCGCCGTAACGCCCGTTGTGCCGGCAGCCGGGAACACATGGCCGGCGGCGTAACTGAAGTCCCATTTGCTTAAGACCGGGCTGCCAACATTCGGCGAGAACATAGAGGCGGGAATGAACACTTTTTCCGCGCGGGGATGCTTGACTCTGGAAACGTCAGCGCCGAATGTAAGGGGCTCGTATTCGATCGTGGCGCTTTCGGTTTGGCCGATCAGGGCGCCGCCTGCGCCGCCCTCGACGCGAGGCTTATCCACCCTGAGCTCCCGAACGCGGAAGGTTCCTGTGCCCGACGTGTTCAGCCAGCGATTACACGATTCCACCGTCGAATCGTGGACAAATACCCCGGTTACATCCCGGGTTGCGGCCCGGATCTTTAGACCATCCGTGACGAAGGCAAATGAGCATCCGTAAAAAGCAATGCCGCGGCAGTCGACAAGCTCGTAGCCGGAGCGGGTTCCGATCACCGTTCCGCCGCCTCCGTAGGAGCCCAGCGCTTTGGCGTTGATAAGGACTACTTCCTGACAATGTTCCAAATAGTAAAGCGGCGCGGCTCCGGTTCCGTCGTTGGAGCGCGCATAAGTATTGATGAGCGTGAGCGTCTGCGAAACTTTCATCGTGACTTCCGGATTTGGTTCGAAACGGAAGGCGTTCACCGAGCCGTGTACGCCGACAACTCGCACATTCTCGAATAAAATGTTGTCATACAGTCCCAGGCCGTGAAACGCTATGGCCGGAATGTTGATCATTTCGACGTTGAGATCGCGGGCAAACGCCCCGGGAGCCAAAATAACGGACGGATCGCGCTTCCATCGGAACAACGCCGGGCCGCTGAAGGCAGTCGACGGGACGATCGTGGTGGTAAAGGCGCCGGCGCCTTGCAAAATAATCGCCTTCTCCATCACGATCATTCTGGAGATTTCGACACGGCCGCTCGGCAGCCGAATGACGCCTCCCGACTGACCGGACGGGCCGGAGGCGGCTGGGAGGGAGGCGATCGCCGCTTCAATCGCCGGTGCCCAGTCGTTTCCAACTTTCAGATGGGCGAAGGATGCGACGGGAATCTCGGGCAGCTCGGCCCCCAGCGCCTTTTTGAGCGAAGCCCGGGTTTCGCTGGAAGCGTTATCAAGTAAACCGGCAACAAGGCTGTCCATCGTTTCGGGATCGTCCATGTCGCGGGTAACAAAAGGAAGCTTTCCTTGGCCAAGCTGTTCCGCTGCGTGGAGAATGCCATCGACTCCCTTTGCTTGCACCATACTGCCTGCGGCCAGGCTTACGCCGGCTATGCCGAGTGAAGCCAGCAGCGTTCTCCGGCTCAAGCCGGAACGATCTTGTCCGTCCCAACGCTCGTTCTCGTCCTTTTCTGACATCGATACGACCTCCCCAATGGGTTAATTCCTTGCACACATTGTTGAACTGACTGATTCCGACAGGCCTTGATTCCCTCTCATGAAAGGTTGCTCTTATTATAGCTCGCCCGCCTAATTCGCACATACAACCAGAATAATCACAGATGAGTAAAATTCGAACCAAAATAGGAGCGCTTCGTGCAGAAGCGATCCAACAGGCCGGGAATCATCCCGGCCTGAATGCGCTGTTTGTATATTCAACGATCCCCGATCCCCTCCAGCGGGATTGCGACCTCAAAGGGCTCGACAATTTTGTCATAGCCGTAGTCAACGATCGTAAACGTAAGCGGGCTGACCAGATTCGTGTCCTTCGTCTTCATCACAAACCGGCTGATGCCGTCGTGTGTGCCGCTTTGTCCGCCGCTCCATAAGATGCGGTTTCCGGCGGCGTCACGGTCCGGCCACAAAATGATGGGCCGCTCGGCGTTATTATTGGGCAGATCCGGCTTGTCCATCGTGAACGTCAGCTCATAGGCATCCGGCCAGAAACGGCTCGTGACGATATCCACGGCGTCCAGCCTCAGTCGGTCGGTCGGGCTCCGCAGCAGCGTCTTGTCCGTCAAATCAACCGATATTTGCCGCTGCTGCTTCTCCAGCGCGCGTATACGCGAGGCGGACAAGGTCAATGCCCGTGGCGTCTCGAAGTACATGCTCTCAAAATAAATCGTCTGTTCGTCGGACACATATTCGGGAGCGAAACGGTCCATCTTCACCTGTGCCCATTCCTGTCCCGTATCGTCCAGAAGCCGCCAGTCGTCGATACCGAATATCTGCTTTTCGTTCGCCGAATCATATTCGAAATCGAGCTGAACGACCGTCGGATACAGCGTAGCCTGCCGAAAATGAATGCGCTGTCCGCCGACCGTGACCGTCTGCTCGATCGGCAGTACGGCTCGCTCGCCGTAAAATTTGTCTTGATCCACGGGCAGTTCGACGATCCACTCGCCGAGCAGCGGAATGCTTCGACCGAGCTGCACCGGCTCGGCGCTCATTCCGGCCTTGAGCTTGATACGGGCCGGCAGGCGCTGAGGGGTATGGAAGCGGTATTCGCTTTTGCCCTGTATGGTGCTGCCTTCCCGCATCAGATCCGCTCCCGGCGGCCATACTGCCTCCGTGCGGCGGCCGATGAGCGGCAGCCGTTTGTCCAACGTGAGACGCTCTTCCTGCGCATCGTAAAATTCGAATCCTCCGAGCTGGGCATCGACATACTTGGTCTCGTCGAACCGAACGGTGTAGAACAATACGACTCTCCATTCGTCGGCGATGATGCCGTCGATCGTCAATTCGATGCCGTCCAGCTCCGCTCGGGCAGATGTATGCTGGACGTAATCATGCTGCGCAGCGAGCTGGATGCTGCGGTCGGCCCGCACCTTCTCGACCAGTTGCTGCAGCAGCGGAATATGGCTCAGTCCGGAAGCGAGGACAGGAGATAAGCGAATGGCTCCGATCAGCCCGATCAGCAGTACGAGAAAGGCCGCAGCTCCATACGCCGCCAACCGCGCGATCGCACGAAGCCGTCTGTCCCGTCTTCGACGTGTCCGCCCTTCGGCTATGCCTGCGCGAATATAGCTTTCCGCCTGCTCCGGAATACGAATATCCCCGGGTGGAACGAGGCTGGCTTCCACCTTGTGCATGTCATCCATCAATTCCGTTCTCCTTTCCCACCGCTCCGCGCAGTGCCGACAGCGCCTTATGCAGCCACGATTTGACCGTACCGACCGGGCGGTCCAGAATGTCGGATATTTCCGTGAGCGAATGGCCTTCGTAATATTTCAAAACGACGACCTGCTTCCAGCGAGGGTCCAGCCGCTCCAGCTCTTGCTCCAGCATGTATTTGGTCTCGCGGTTCTCCTCCGTATAGGCGAGCTCGGGCACGTCCTGAGAAGCGAACCTCTTTTTCCGTTTTAACTCGTCCATGCAGACGTTCAGCATAATGCGGACGATCCAGGTAGAGAAAAATTCCGGCCGCTTGAGCGTACCGAGCTTGACAAACGCCCGGCAGCTTGTTTCTTGAAGCGCCTCCAGCGCATCCTGCTCATTGCGCAAGTAAATCCAGGCAATGCGGTACAGTTTGTCCATATGAAGCTGAAGCAAGGCGAAGACGGCCTCCTCGTCTCCGTGCTGGGCCAGCTTTACCAGCTTGGGCACTTCCAAAGCTTCTCCTCCTTCCGGCGCGTTTCCGGCATAGGCCGGACGTTTTCATTCCAATATTTGTTAGACTGTTTAACCGGACAAACGGTTTTGGCGAGAGGGTACTTAGGTTCTGATTCCGGTCCAAAAACGCAAATAAGCCCGGGCTGTATCTCCCGGACCTATCGGCGTTTCGTTATTAGTTGTACTGCTCCACAGGCAGACCGGGTACATAGTCCGCAGCCTCTTGTTTGGGTCTTGCCTCCACCACGTCCGCTAGCAAGGCGGTAGAAGAGCGCATCGTCTGGTTCAACACGCCGAACCCGATCGCGACGATCACGGAGCCGACTGCGGCTACGATCCAGGAGCGCTGAAAGGGCTCCATGTCCGGAAGCAGCCAGGACAGAACGATGTCGTCGCCGCCGAAAATTTCAATGCCGTAATGATTAAGCGCCATATAAACGGCCGGGGCGAGCACAATGCATATGCCTGCCAGCACAAACGTAACGGCCGCGGCAAATTGCAGCAGAGCGACCGGGAGCTTAAGCAGCCAGTAGAGCAGAGGAGCGTATATTTTCGGAGTTGTGATGAAATCGCGATACTTGATGCGCTCGTGCGGCATGACGGGCGGAAGCGTCTCTTGGGCGGAACCGGATAACGTCCGACGCATCAGCTTCTGATCGAACGCCATCAGCCCTCTGGCGGCGTACAGCGCGGCCTGCATGAGCGGAAGCCCCACGAACAGAGGGCTGAGGCCAATGCCCAGCGCCAATAGGGTTACGGAGAAGACGAACCCGATCAAGCTGAGCGGCAATGTCACGATCAGGGTATAAAAAGCTTGTCGGCCGTATCGATCTATGAAATGTTTTGGAGAATCGGCTGGATTGGTCATACTCATCATCCTCATCGTTGTCGTTTCCCTTATTGTAAAGGAAACGGCGGGCCGCGTAATCCGACCGGGGCACGTGTGAACAACTCGACCTTGGTCCGGTTTCGTCCCGGCCCATGTTCGGTTCCAAAGCAGGCTGGGGCCGCCGATATGCAAAAAAAAGGAATTCCATTCTTCCAATAGAAGCTATATAGAAACGATGCAAACAGGAGGGAACCGATTCATGGAAAAGGAGCAGATGATCCGCGAGTTTTCCGCTTTTCTTCCGTTCGTCCGGTCTTTGAGCGGGATCGGCGACGAGCTGTGGAACGCTCCGCTCGGGGAGGGCAAATGGTCCGTCGGAGACGTCGTCGCTCATATGATGCTGTGGGACCGATACTTTCTGGAGGAAGCGATTGCCCGAATCGCCCGCAGCGAGCCTGTGACGGTTCGGCATCTCGATTTCGACGAATTCAACAAAAACGCGGTCCAATATGCCAAAGGTAAAAGCAGGCTGGATATCATCGACGCAGCTGTGAACGAGAGAGACGAAATCATCCGTATTTTGAGCGCCTTGTCCGAGGAAGAATTCATGATGGAGCATACGGACGGCGACGGGCGCCCGTTTTCCGCGTACGGGTATGTGCAAGGCTTTATTCCCCATGATGTGCATCATATGGACCAGCTTCAAGCTTTTATATCCAAGCATTAGGCGTAGTCGGCGGTTTAAAACACTTTATACCAGAATATCGCGACCTCATCCGTCCCGCTGTCCATGCCTTGATACAGCTTGCAATCGAAGCCGCCAATCGCAAATCCGCAGCTTTCGTAAAAGCGGCATGCCGCGACGTTATGATTTTGCGTCTCCAGCATGACCCCCGGCATGCCCGCGCTCTCGGCCCAAGCAATGGCCAGTTCCATCAGCCTGCGGCCGATGCCGCAGCGTCGGTACTCCCGGTCAACGGCCAAGTCCTCGATGCAGGCGTATGCGTTCCAGTTTCGCTTCACATTCAGGCGGCCTACGGCGGCATCGCCCGCGAAGGCGAGAAACATCGTTTGATCCGGATTATCGGTATAATCGGCGTAATCGAGTCCGACCGTTTCGACCATACGGCTGTCCGGGTATCGTTTCGTGTAGCGGGCTCGCTCCCGAACGGTGTACTCCATGCGGCCATCCAGAAACGTAAGCTCAAGCGCGGAATCGACGATAAAGCTGCCGTCTATGCAGATGTTCGTTTCTCGATCGCTTTTCGTAACCTCTCTCACTATAATATCCATGATTAAACGCTCCTTTCCGCCGATCCGGCGTCAGATTTTGCTGTCCGTCCGCATCAATCATTATATAACGTTAAATTCGGGAAAGGGATGCATGCACATGAGCGGATCGGAGAAAAAACTTGAAGTGAGCGTAGTGGAGCTAACGGAACTCCTGCTTATCGGGATGGCCGTCACGGTGCCGTTCCGGCACGGCGATTACAGCCAAATCGGGCGGTGCAAGGAGGAGTTCCGGCGCAGGCAAGGGGATATCCCGAACGTCATCGATCATGAGGCGTATTATTCGCCGTGGTATAGCTGCGAGGTTATGTTTACGTATATGTTTTGTTTGCGCGTAAGTAGTCTGGAGCATATTCCCGAAGGGATGATCGGCTTCTCCATACCGGCGCGGCACTATGTGCATGTCGATTACGACGGCGTATCCCCGTTCGACCCGGACCCGTATGGGGCGCTTCGGCTTTTTCGGGAAAAACGCGGGCTGAAGGCCGATAAAGAAGCGATGGTTGTGGAGAAGTTTCCGTTTGCGGGTGAAGATCGGGAGGGCAGGGTCACTGTAGGTATTTATGCTCCGTCTTCGGGCGGTCTTTGAGCGAGCTGTTCCTTCACCCGGCATATTTGGTAATATAGGAGTAAAAGCCGGGCAAACTGCCGCCAGGCGTGAATGGAGGGACGGAAATGGAGTGGAATTATTACAACACCTTTATTACGATTGCGCCGGATTGCCCGGCAGCCAGGGCTACGGTGCCGCCGGACAAGAAGGGCGGCAAGACGAAACCGGGCATCGAATACGAGTTGGTCGCGAACAGCCCGTACATGTATACGCAGGAGGAGCTGCTGTACGAGGTTCACGTCCGGCACAAGGGGATCTCGGCGGAGGAGCTTGAGGCCGGAGGTACGCAATTGCGCGATGAATTTTTCCAGAAGCCGATGGCGTGTCTGCGCGCGTCCATGCTGCCGAAAAAGTACGGATGGGGCATCCATTTTAACGAAGAAGGGAAAATGGCCCTCATTCCGATGGAATCGGACGAGTACCGCCGCTTCGCCGCCGGGGAGGTCCAGCATGTGAAGCTGCTGGCCGCCATGCGCAACAGCCGGGGTAAATAGGGATTCGCCGCAAAGCCCGCCATCCGATGGATGCGCGGGCTGTTTGGTCCGGACTAAGACGGGAATGTGCTGTCCATCGAAGTAAACGTTGAAGTTTTTAAAGTATATTTACTTAATTTAAACTAAATTATTGAATTTCGATTTAACGTGTGCTATGCTTGGCGTAAAATACGACGATGAAGGAAGAGATGGATTGGTTACGATCAAGGATATCGCCAAAGCTGCCGGAGTCACTTATGTAACCGTATCCAGAGCGCTGAATGACGAGCCGGGGGTTGGCGAGAAAACACGGCAAAAAATTAAAGAGCTGGCGGAGGAAATGAACTACATCCCAAGCCTTGCGGCCAAAAAGTTAGTTCAGCGTCAGCCGGACACGGTAGGTCTCATTTGGCCGAGGATTAAAGGAATGTTTTTTTTCGATCTCAGCTTCGAGCTGCAGGAGGAAGCGGCCCGCCGCGGCCTAAACGTCATTTTATCGATGGCGAAGCCGGAGGAAGCGCTGCGGACGTTTAATCAATATTTTGTCGATTACGTTATTTTTTGGCGGCCGGGCTGGAGCCCGACTCTCGAGTTTTTGCAGGAGAAGGAACGGTTTCGCGGAGAGATGCTGCTGCTGGGCGGCTGGAGAACGGATAAAGCCCACAGCATTACGATCGACCGGGTCGGCGCCTTTCGCGATGCGGTACGCCATTTGGCCGGCCTCGGCCATAACAAGATCGCCCTCGTAGGTTTGCCCGACCTCGACAAACACAACGGATATATGCAAGGGATGCTCGAACTGAAGCTGGACTATTGTCCCGATTATGTTGTAACTATCGACGACCCGGCTTACAAACAGAAGATGCACGATATGATGAACGGCGACAACCGTCCGACGGCCATCATCGTAGATTGTCACGGGACGCTGCACCAAGTATCCGGAGAGCTGCGGAAGCTGAATATCCGGATTCCTAACGATTTGTCGATGGTCGTTTACGACGATACGCAGCTGCAATTTTTCGATATTCCGCTGACGACGGTCGGCCCTTCCATCGCCGAGCTTGCGACAAGATCGTTCGAAATATTGACGGGAGCGGGAGCGGGCGAGGGAGACGGTCCGCGTTGGGTAGAGGAAGAGATCAAGTCGAAGCTTACTCCGAGAAGCTCGACTATTCCATATAAAGGCCTATAGGGCCTTAACTTTTTCGCTAACAGTAATCGGTTACTACGGCAGTAAAGCAGCACCTATACGATTCTGAAACGAAAGGGGGAGGATACCTGGGGCGAATCGCACGGCCACCCGGCAAGCGCGCGCCGGATCGAAAATGCGGCATCGCCACAATAGTGCTGCCTGTATGGATTTGGACCGAATGCAGAGGGGATAACGAGTGTTGCTTTCAAAATCAGGGAGGGGAATCCGATGAAAAAAAGCTTGTCTATGATCGTGCTGCTCACAATGACGGCCGCCCTGCTTGGAGCTTGCTCCGGAGGAAACGGCTCCGGCGCAAATAGCGGCAAGGAAAGTGAAGGTCAGGGTGCGGAGAAGCCGGTGAAGGATATTACGAAGGAGCCGGCGGAAGTTATTTTTTATTCGAATAACGGCGATCCGACGGAAAGCTTCGACTACCGCTACGGCGATTCGCTCCGCAAGAAGTTTCCGAATTACACGATTAAGTACATCATGAAGGGGCAGGGGACGAATTTGCCGGAGCTGCTTGCATCCGGTACGCGTTTCGATATTTTTTTCCAAACGATCGGCAATTTCGAAAATTACGCGTTCGATAGCGGCATCGAGTACGATATGTCGGGTCTTATCGCCAGCAGTAAGCTCGATTTGAATCGGTTCGAGCCGTCCATCATCGAGGCGATCAAACAAACCTCGGGCGGCAAAATGTTCGCCTTGCCGATCACGAACACGAACTTGATTACGTATTACAACAAGACGCTGTTCGACAAGTTCGGAGTCGCCTATCCGAAGGATGGCATGACGTGGGAGCAGGTGACGGACCTGTCCAAGAAACTGAGCCGCAACGAAGGCGGGACGCAGTATTTCGGCTTCACCCAATCGTCGACGCATTCGATCAGAATGAGGCAGCTGCCGATTCCGCTCGCGGACTTGAAAACGGATACACCAAGCATCAATACCGACGACCGATGGAAAACGTTTTTCCAGACCGTCTTTATAAACCCGACCCAAGAGGCAAGTGTGAAGGAAACGATCGCCAAGGAAAACAAGGTGCCGTCGGCGACGGAATTCGCCAAAACGAAAAATGTGGCGATGTTCAACTATGTATCCACCCTTATGACCGTCTGGGAAAAAGAGTTCAAGGAGCTGGACTGGGACATGGTGTCCATGCCTACCTTCAAGGATATGCCCGGCGTCGGCTCGCAATCGTATCCGGCTTACTTCGGCATTACGAAGATGGCGCAAAACAAAGAAGCGGCTATGGAAGTGCTGAAATACATGGTGTCTGACGAATTCCAGGCCGAGTTGGCGCGGAAAGGGATTATGCCCGTGCTCAAAAACGAAGCGATTCAGAAGGAGCTGGGCAAGGAGTCGCCGTTCAAGGACAAAAACTGGGGCGCCGTCTTCTACCACAAGTTCGCGCCGATTCCTCCGCTCGTTGCTTACGAAGCGCAGCTTGCCAGTGTATATCAAAATTACGGCACGAAGGCGCAAATCGGCACGATTGATCTGAATACCGCGATGAGACAAGCGGAAGAGGACGCGAAGAAACAGATTGCCGATTTCAAGCAAAAGCAGGGCAAGTAAGAGGCGGAAGCGGCAAGAATAGCAGCGCATGAAGAAATAACAGCCCGCGCATCAGGCCGATGCGCGGGCTGTTTCGTTGTTGGCCTAGTGAGAGGCTGCAAACGACTCCTCTTGAGTTTGGGACTGGAGTTCGGCAGAAGGGTCCATCTTCTCCCCGCTCATCAGAAAGGCCGCTGCAAGCGCCAGCACGGCGGGGATCAGGCTCCAGGCGAACGTAACCGTAATGGACGACGAGAGGCTTTCCGTGATGAGGCCAAGCGCCTGCTCCGGAATGCGGGAGCGTGCGGCCGGCTCCAGCAAAACGTGCGGGTCGCCAAAGTTCATCTCGCTACTTGACGACGGCTGACCCGCGGCCGAGAAGGCGTCCGTCAATTTCCGCGTCAGCGAATGGCTCTGGACGATGCCGCAGATCGTAATGCCAAGCGTCATGCCGAGCGAGCGGAGGAAATTAAGTGTCGAGCTGGCCGAGCCGCGCTGTCTGGCCGGGAACGCCTGCATCGCCGCATTGCTCAGCACGGAGAACGAAGCGCCTATGCCAAGACCGGTCATAATCATATAAAGCGTCACTTGCAGGCGCGATGAATCCGCGGAAAGCGTCGTTAGCAGCAGGATACCTGCAACTAGCAGCAGCAGTGTCGGGATCATGATCGCCCGGTACGAAAACCGGGTGATGAGAAACCCGCCGGCCGTAGCGGTTACGACCGAGCCGAGCATCATCGGCAGCAGGACGAGACCGGAATTCGTGGCGCTTCCGCCGAGAACGCCCTGAATATAAATCGGAATGTAAACCGAAGCGGTAATGAATGCCGCGCCGCCCAGCATGGCGATCACGTTGCAGGACGCATACAGCCGGCTCGTGAACATGCGAAATGAAATGATCGGCTCCTGGGCGCGTTTTTCGGCGTACAGAAACAAGGCGGCAAGCAGGGCGAAAGCTGCGAATAGTCCTATAATCGGGGCCGAAAGCCAGGCGTACATCTTGCCGCCAAGCTCCAGAGCGAACATCAGGCATACGATCGCGCCGATCAGTGTAACAGCTCCGGCCCAATCGATCCGCTGTTTCGAATGCTGGTGCGATTCCTTGTAACCGATAGCGACGAAGACGAAAGCAAGCAGGCCAAGCGGCAAATTGATGTAGAAGATCCATTCCCACCGGACATAATCCGTTATATAAGCTCCGAGCAGCGGGCCGAATATGCTCGACATGCCGAATACGGCGCCGAACAGTCCGCTAAGCTTGCCGCGGTTATGAGGCGGCACGGAGTCGAACATAATCGTGAAGGCGACCGGAATGAGCGCACCGCCGCCGATGCCTTGAATGGCCCGGTATATGCTGAGCTCGACGATCGAGCCGGCCGTGCCGCACAGAGCGGAACCGGCGATGAAGACGATCATGCCGAAGATGAAAAACCGCTTGCGGCCGTACATATCGGACAACTTGCCGAATATCGGCATGCCGGCCATCTCGGCAACCATGTAGGCGGAAGTGACCCAGACGAATTTGTCGAGACCGCCGAGCTCGCCGACGATCGTGCCCATCGCCGTCGCCACGATCGTATTGTCCATCGAGGCCATCAGAATGGCGAGCAGCAGCCCGGCGATGACGATCCCCGTATTGCTTTTTTTAGTATGCATCGTTTCAGTTCCTCTCCCTATCGTTTTCTTTCTCGATAAGTAGAGTATACTTGCAGTCCCCTGACAGCTCCGGTCAGGGGATGCTTACGTCGTCTTTGACTTTGCGAGACTGTCTAGAAATGCCTCGATTTGCTGCATATGATGCCGGTCGTGCTCCGCGATGAAGGTCCGGACGTAGGAGCCGATATCGTGCTCGACCCGCCTTGGGCCGACGAAGAACCGGACCCCGCTCGCGTAAACGGGCGCACATCGCTCTATAAGCTCCTCCCGGGTTTGCCGGGCATGGTCGATCATCTCGGTTCGCCGGATGCGGCGGGCGAAAAACTCGGCATTGCGGTTGACCGAAGCCTGGTTGTCGAAGGTGAGTACGGCACCCTCCGACATGGCGGGAATCATATGCTCCAGACTGTACGTATCCCATAGCCAAATGTGGCTGACGATTTCATGGATCGTCCATTTGCCGGGGGCGATCGGATCGTGCCAGCAGCCCGCCGCCGTGTCTTCGATCGATCCGATATAGGCGCCATATGGACGCAGCCCGGCCGCAAGCTCCTCGAACGATTCGGGTACAGCCATCTTTCCTTCTCCTCCTCATCCTATGGCCTTAAGCATGGCGTCACGATTGCGTATTGCGTATGCGAGCAGCTCCCACATCGGCATAATTCCGCTCTCCCCGTAACACGGCATATACATCAGCTGCATAAACACCGCGCCGTCGAAAAGCAGCTCCTTATGCAGCCCGGGCACCGGCTGCATGGAGAAATAGCCTGCGTAAAATGCGCGGGCAAGAGCGGCGTTAAAGCGGATTTCGCCGGTGTGCGGGTCAAACCTGACAAATTGCGCGATCAGCGGATACCCGGCATCGATCACCGTAGACCCTTCTCCCGCATCGTCCAGGTCGATGAAAACGACATTCCCTTCAGCGGACATCATCGCATTGTGCGGGCCTATATCGGTATGGATGAACGACTGGGGCAGTGCGTCGAAATCGGGCAGCGACCCGATAATCCGATCGTATTCGGATTTGAACGGATACGCGTGAAACCTCTTGCACATGTCCGCGATCCGTTCCCGCACATTAAGGTTCGCCCGGACCGGACAGCCCCGCAGACGGTGCAGCGACGCGGCCGCCCGGCCGAGCTTGTATTCGTCCTCCTCGGTTTCCTCGAGCTGGCGTCCCTGAATGTATTCCATCAAGTACATATATTGGTGTTCATGCCGGATATACGTTCCGGCTGCTGCGGTCGAAACCAGCTTCGGGGAGATGCCGGGCCTCTGGTCCTGCAAGTAAACAAGCGCACCCGTGTAATCGACGATCCGCTCCTCCGGTAAGGCCGGATCGAACGTTTTAAGCGCGAAGATGCCCTCCGCCGCCGCAAACACACGGATACTCCGGTTTCCTTTGCCCTCGATCGTTTGCAAGGCCGAGACGTTCGTCAGTCTCCAATTGTGCTGCACCATACGCTCATACGAGTCGCCCATCGGCCGTCACCTCCTCGTTGTTGCGGCGCTTACGCCGCTTTCTACGTTATTCGCCCAAGCGGCTGTTTTTCCTTTCGGACTGGGGAAAATGCGGACCCGCGAGGCCTATTGTGATGCGTCAGCCACCGATTGGTGCGAGTGTCCGGCAACTTTACGGGTTGATCCGACGTCCATAAGGGTATACAAAGAAAAAAGGGTTTACGTCTGGAGGAGTGAAGCAATGAGAAGAGCACAAACCAAAATTTGGACAATCGCTGCGCTGATGCTTGGACTGCTGCTATCCGGCTGCGGGCAGGCGGATGGCACGCAGGGCAGCGTTCCGCCCGCGCCGGAGGGTGGAACCTCAGCTGTAAATCCCGGCGGGGCCGGCGGCTCGAAGCCGACAGAGCCGCCCAAAACGCCGGATCGTACGGAAGGGACCGGGGAGCAGCTTGCCGCCGTACGGATGGACCGCGTGACGGCCGTACGGCTCGCCGATGCGAAGTCGGGCTGGCTTGGAGGCGACGGCTGGATCGCTCATACCGACGACGGCGGACAAACTTGGAGTCCGCAGTACAGCGGCAAAGGCACGGTCCGTCAGTTATTCGCGCTGAATGGCCGCGAAGCATGGGCGGTTATAGAGGAGGGTACGGGCGACAGCGTCAAGAGCCGGAAACTGCTCGCTACGAAGGATGGCGGGAAAACATGGACGGCGGCCGGCACGGTGCCGAATGGCGGCTTTCTGCACTTCATCTCGCAGGAAACGGCTTTTAGCGCTAATGCAAAAACGACGGACGGCGGGAAGACTTGGACGACACTGGCGATCCCGGAGCATACGAAAGGAGACGCTTATTTCCACGACGCCGGAAACGGCTGGGCCGTCACGCAGCAGGGCGATACGATAACGGTCAAACGAACGGCCGATGGCGGCAAATCGTGGCAGGATGTGCTCTCCAAGCCGATAGTCGCGGCGGTTACCGATGCGGTGATCCGCTCGGCCGGAGCGAACGATGCGTGGGTAGAGCTGGTCGGGGAATCGGGCATGACGCAAACTTCGTATGCGCTGTTTCATACGAAGGATGGAGGGAAGGAGTGGCAGACGGTTATCGCCAATTCGACGGCCGGGGGAGGACCGGCGCCGGGATTTCCTATGGGGCATACGGGAGGACCGAAAAACGGCGGCAGCAAGCCGGGGGCTCTGTACGTCGTAAGCCCGGACGTCGCCTTCATGGGCGGACAGTGCCCGGCGTGCGACAAGCCGAACACGATCGGCTGGACGACCGACGGGGGACGTACCTGGGTGACGGGGGAAACGGCTTTGCCCGGCTACGGGCCGCAATTGCTGGCGATCGCCGACGCGAAGTCGGGCTGGTGGATTAATACCGACAATAGCGAGCCTGCGGTAATGTATACGACGGCAGACGGGGGACAGAGCTGGCACAAAGTGCATACGTTCGAGAAGCCGAAGCCCGCTTTGTAAACAGGCCGCGTGCGGGGCGGATTGACGAAAAAAAGACCCGGGCTGGAGGCTACCGACTCGCAGCCGGGGGCGGAGAGAGTCATCCGCCTTCCGGCTCCCGAATTGGCGGCTTCGTTCGGGTTATTGCAGTTCAATCACGCGGCTGCATAAACGCTCCAGCAGCTTCCGTTCGTGGCTTACGACCAGCAGGCCGAGCCGCCGCTCGGCGGCAACATCCAGCACGAAGCGCCATAGCTGCGCCTGCGTTACGGCATCGAGCATCGTGGTCATCTCGTCCGCGATCAAGTAACGCGTTTGCGGGCCGAGCGCCCTAGCGATGCAGAACCGCTGCAGCTCGCCGCCGGACAGTTCGCCGGGGAACCGCTCCAGCCATTCGTCCGCTATTCCGATCGCCGCACGAAACGCCGGGTCCGGCTTCCATCCCTCGCTCAGAATGCGGCGCATGCGCATACGCGGATTGACGGCTTTCTCGGGATGCTGGAACACGAGCTGGACGGGGCAGCAGCCTTGCGGCGGAAGCGGCTTGCCGTCCAGCAGCACTTCTCCTTCGCCGGGCTTGTCGTAGCCGGCGAGCAATCGCCCTATCGTTGTTTTTCCCCAGCCGCTCGGTCCGGCGAGGCCGACGATTTCCCCCTCGTCAACCCGGATGTCGAAGCCGCGAAATAGCCAGCGGTCGCGATCGTAGCGGAATGCGAGCTTGCGGCCTTCAAGTGGCATGGATACACCTGACCTTTCCGCCGCGGAGTTCCTTCATCGCCGGGCGCTCCGCCGTGCAGTCGTCCGTTGCAAGCGTGCAGCGCGGGGCGAACACGCAGCCGGGAGGGAGGGAGCCGGGTTGAGGCTGTGCGCCCGGTATCGGCTCGAACTCGTTTTGCGGCAGCGCCCGCCATAACGCTTTGCTGTACGGGTGGCGAAGCCGGCTTCCGCCTGCGGTGAAGTCGCTAGCCTGCGCGATCTCGACCGTAGTTCCGGCGTAAAAGACGGCAACCCGGTCCGCGACCTGAAGGGCAGACTCCAGATCGTGCGAGATAAGCAGCACGGCCGTGCCGCTATCAGCCAGCTCCCGCAGCTGCGTCACCGTTTCGCGCACGATGTCCGGATCGAGTCCGGGCGTCGGCTCGTCGGCGATGAGCAGCCGGGCTCCGCTGACGGTAGCCATCGAGACGAGCACGCGGCGCGCCATGCCGCCCGATAGCTGATGGGGGTAGAAGCGTTCCGCGTGCTCCGGCAGACGGTAGCGCTCGAACGCCTTGCGCTGCTCGGCGACCGGGTCTCCGCCGCGAACGGCGGTCCGCACCTGGGCGCCCGCGCGCATAAGCGGATCGAGGTAGCTTACGGCTTGCGGTACAAGCGAGATTTCCGCGCCCCGCAGCGCTTCCTGCCTTTGTTGCGTTAATAGCTCGCCGTCGTAGCGGATGTCTCCCGAAACCGCCGCGTTGCCGGGCAGAATGCCCAGAATCGCGTGGGCGAGCAGGCTTTTGCCCGAGCCGCTCGAGCCGATGACGGCGACGATTTCCCCCCGGCTTAGATCGAGTGTCATGTTGTGAAGGACGGGAACCGATGTCTGGCTGAACCGTCCCGTGTAGGTGGTGAAAGCGACGGATAAGCCGTCCACTTCGAGCAGAGCCAATCGTCTCGCGCTCCTTTTTTCGTTCGTATTGGCGTTCATTCCCGGGTTTGCCGCGGGTCGAGCAGCGTCCGCAGCCGCTCTCCCGCCACGTCGAAGGCGCGGACGACGAACAGCAGGCAAAGGCCGGGGAAAAACGCCAGCCACCACAAGCCGGTCGACAAGTAACGCATCGATTCGGACAAAATGATCCCGATCGCCGGCTGATGCGGCGACAAGCCGAGCCCGATAAACGTAATTGACGCTTCGTGCAGGATGGCGTGAGGGAACAGCAGCAGCAAACCTACGAGCAGCTGAGGCAGCAGATGGGGCAGCATATGTCTCGTAGCGATCCACCAGCCCGACTTGCCTAGCCGCTTCGAAATGTGAACGTAGTCGGCCGTTTTCAGCTGGAGCACTTCAGCCCGGATAACGCGGGCCAGACTCGGCCAGTGGGTAAGAGCGACGCCGACGACAACCCCCTTCATGCCTCCGCCGAAAACAAAAGCGATCAAAATGAGCGTGACCAAATGCGGGACGCTCAAAAACAAGTCGATCAGAAAGCTGACGATCTTGTCCGCTGTCCGCCCCATTGTAGCTGCGATCAGTCCAAGCGCGGCGGCGATCACGACGCTTGCCGCTGCCGCGACCATGCCTACGCTAATGCTGAGCGCAAGCCCTTTGACGGTGCGGGTGAACATGTCCCGGCCGAGCCAGTCGGTGCCGAACGGATGAGCCGCGGAAGGAGCCATATTCCGCAGCTCGAGCCGGGTCGACAGCGGGTCGGAACCGAGCAGCATCCCGCCCAGCCAGACGAGGGCGACGAGTAGGCCCGCCGCCACGCAAGTGAAAAGCGCAGCCTGTCTACGGCCCAGCCGCAAACGGGATCGTCCGCGGGCGCGAACCGTTGTTTGATCCGATTGCATCGCTTACGACACCCGCCTTTCTCTCAGCCGTGGATCGACAAGCTTGTACAGCGCGTCCGCGGCCAGATTGCCGATGAATACGAAGAGGGCGCTGAACAGCACGATGCCGAGCAGCAGCGGAACGTCGCCGCGAAGTCCGGCCTCCACGGTCGCTTGACCGAGACCGGGATACGAGAAGACCTGCTCGGCCAGCACGGCTCCGCCGAACAATTCGCTGAACGAAGCGAAATGCAGCGAAACGGCCGGCAGCGCAATATTGCGCAAGCCGTGTCTCCGCAGCAGGAGGAAGCCGCGTTCCCCGCGCGCCCTGGCGAAAAGCATGTAGTCGCTCGCCAGAACATCGATA
The DNA here is from genome assembly GCF_003626695.1 of Paenibacillus ginsengarvi. Classification (GTDB taxonomy): domain Bacteria; phylum Bacillota; class Bacilli; order Paenibacillales; family NBRC-103111; genus Paenibacillus_AB; species Paenibacillus_AB ginsengarvi. The sequence continues at coordinate 33,454 of NZ_RBAH01000003.1, read as the reverse complement.
AGCTTCTGCCGCGTATGCAGGGCGATCGGCGCGATGCCGACGATACTCAGCGTCATCGCCGGCAAAATCATATGGCGGATGCGGTCGAATAACGTAACCTGCTCGTCGGTGACGCCGATCGGCGTTCCCAGCCCGATCGGCAGCCAGCCGAGCCATACCGCGAATACCATAAGCAGCAGCAGGCCCATCCAGAACGTCGGGGTGGAGGCGAGTGTGTAGCAGTACCATTTAATGAACCGGTCCAGCCACTTCCCCTGGTTCATGGCGGCGGCGATGCCGGAGACGAAGCCGAGCAGACCGGACAGCACCCACGAAAAGCTCATGAGCGCCAGCGAGCTGGCGAACCGTTCGCGGATGACGTCCGCCACCGGGACCCGGTACATCATGGACGTGCCCAAATCGCCGTGCAGCAGGGAGGAGGCCCACTGCAGAAACCGCTCTGCGGCGGGGCGGTCCAGCCCCCAATGCTCGGCGATGAGCTGCCGCTGCTCGGGACCTACGCGCATCATATCCGCTCCGACATAAGCCTGAATCGGGTCGATCGGCGAGGCGCTGGCGAGAGCGAACGAGATGATGATGATCGCCGCCAGCAGCAGGATCAGGCGCGCCAGTTTTTGCAGCACAAACGAAATCGTACGCTGAACCATCGTTTTACTCCTTAAACGGGCGGACGCCCGGCCTATTTCGATATTTCGAGGTTACTTCCACATCCACTCGTCGATATTATCCGTCACCGGCCAGCCGTGCCCGTGCGGGTGAATGAACTGCTTGCCGATGTCGAGCTTGTCCTTGACCAGGTACAGGTGATCGATGTTAACCAGCCAAGCCCAGGGGGCATCGCCTTTCGCGCTGACGCCGGTCGTTCCGTCCCATTGCGCCTTTTTCCAAAATTCCAGCGCGTCTTCCTCGCGCGTAGCCCGGAGCGCTTTGTTCATCCACTCGTCCACGGCGGGGTTGCTGTAGAAGCCGGAGTTGTAATATTCCACGCCTCTGTATTTACTGCTGTACAGATTGTACATCTCGAGCGGATCGTGGCTTCCCCAGCCCATCATGACGGCGTTAGCGTGCATTGTTTTTTCAATATCGTCCCAGCTTTTGCCCTGAACGTCGATCCGGATGCCGATCGGCTTGATCATGTCCGCCACGGCCAGCGCGAGCGACTGGCGGGTAACGTCGCCGGACGGGTAGACGAGCGTAAACTGCGCCTTCAGGCCGTTTTTCTCCAGCACGCCGGAGCCGGTTGTATCCTTCCAGCCGGCATCGGTGAGTTGCTTCTTCGCGCCGGCGGGGTCGGCGTCCGGCGTGGCGGCGCTCGGGTTGTACCAGGGCAGACCGTCGTTGACCGTATATGCCGGCGTTCCGTACCCTTCGAGCACGCCCTGCACGAGCGCCTTTCGGTCAATGGCCGTATTGATCGCTTTGCGGATAGCCGGATCGGCGGTGACGTCGTTGCCGATCGGATAACCGTCCTTCGTCTTGCCGCCGCTTTTTACGTAAGGAAATACGATCCCCCGGTTGTCCACCGTATGGACGGCTTCGATGCGCATTCCATCCACCTTCTGTTTGCTGAAGGCTGCCGGTATGTAGGAAACGTCGACCTTGTTCGCCTTGGCGGCGGCGAAGGCGGCATCCTCGCTCAGAAACAGGAACGTCAGCTTGCGGAAGTAGGGCTTTTTCCCATAATAGTCCGGGTTCGCTTCCACGATCACCTGCTGGCCTTTATTCCACTGGACGAGCTTGTACGGACCGGAGCCGATCGGATGCTCGGCGTAATCTTTGCCGTAAGCGTGCTTCGGCACGATGCCGGTTGTAATGAGCAGCGTCACGAACGTCGACTGGGCTTCCTTGAGCGTGAACCGGACCGTGTAGTCACCCTCCGCTTCTACGCTTTTCATATTCGTCAGATCGATGATCGAGCCACTTTTGGCTGCGGTTTCGAACGTGAATTTGACATCTGCGGCGGTTACCGGCTTGCCGTCGGAAAACTTCGCGTCTTTGCGCAGCTTGACGGTCCAGACGGTACCATCCGCGCTAACTTCGTAGCCGGAAGCGGCGAGATCGTTCTCGATTTTCATCTGGGCGTCGCGTCTGTACAGCGTGCTCTGGAACAGCGGGGAGCCGTAACGGCCCCAGCCCGTCGTCGGATCGAAGCCGCCCTCCGGCTCGGCGCCGACGGCAAGCACAAGCTCGTCCGCCGGCTTATCGCGGCCTTTCGAATTGGAGCCGCAGCCGGAGACGACGAGGCTTATAAGCAGAAGTAGGAACATAAACCGAACAGCAAAAGACTTGCTCAACAGGGTGACCTCCCACAAATTTACTGTGTTACGTTTCGGTCATATTGTAGCACGAAAAAACGGAATGTGAAGTTTTTTTTGGAAATTGCGAAAATTTTAGGGAATGTTACTCTCTTTTCGGCATGAAAAAAGACTCTGCCAAGGGCCCGGAGGCCGCAGAATCTTTATTTTTCCGTCATACCTTATTCGTGCGTTTGATGGCGGTGTTCTTGCCCGTGCCCGTGCTTGTGCTCGTGTTCACGGCCGGTATGGCCGGCGTGTTCGTCCTTGTCGTCGTCCACATAGGTGACGGACAGCTCGCAGTACAGGACGCCGCGATGCACCTGGATTTGCTCCTGAAGCTCCTTCAGCTTGTCCAGCCGCCCGCGGACGGCGATGATTTCCAGACATTGCTCGTGATTCAGATGGACATGCATGTTGGAAATGATCTGCTCGTGATAGTCATGCTGAAGCTCCATCAGCACAAGCGGCAGTTCGCTTACGTGGTGATCGTACACCATAACGATCGTACCCGCGACCAACTGATCCGGAAGCAGCCGCCCCGGCGCGAGCATCGCTTTGCGGACGAGATCGCGGATCGCCTCGGACCGGTTCGTATACCGCTGCTCCGAAATGTACAGATCGAATTGCTGAATAAGCTCCGACGGCATTGATACGCCGAATCGGACCAGCTCGTCTTTACCGGACATAAACGCCTCCGTAACAAAGATTTTACTGAAATTGTAGCACATTTTCCCGGTATTCACGAATGCCCCGCCGCCTGCCCGGAGTTTGTTCAGTATTTGTTCAGAGCGAATCGTTATACTGGAAACGGGTGAAACGATGATGAACAAATATAAGCGGCTCGAAGAGTACCTTAATGTTCAGACGAACCCGAGGGTTACCCTTGCATTCGAGCAAATCGAAGACATTCTCGGCTTCCAGCTCCCGCCCAAGGCGAGGACGGAGCCCCAGTGGTGGAACAACACGATCAGCGACAGCGAATCGCAGGCGATTGCCTGGCTCAAAGTCTTCCGAAGAGTATCCCATGTCAAGCCCGGCGAGCGCGTCACGTTTGTGAGAGCGATCTTGTAGCCGGACTCGTAAAAATCCCCCCCTCGCCCGGCGACGAGGGATTTTTGCCGTTTTTCGTTTTACATTTTATTTTCATAGAAACTTTTTGTATACTAAAGTATAGAAATAGGAAGCATCCAAACGAAGGAGGACGAGTTCATGCATGACATTATTATCGTAGGTGCCGGCCCTGCGGGCGCAAGCGCCGCCATTTTCGCCGCCAAGGCGGGCAAAAAGGTGCTGGTTGTAGACAGCGACCAAAGCGTAACGAAACGGGCTTGGGTAGTGAACCATTACGGAGTCATGGAAACTAGCGGACCCGACTTGCTGGAAACCGGCAAAAAGCAGGCCGCTCAGTTCGGCGCCGAGTTTGCCGCCGGCAAAGTAACCGGTCTCTCCCGCGAAGAAGATGGAGTAAGCGTGAAGACGGAGGATGCGTCCTATAGAGCACAGCACGTCATCCTCGCAACGGGCTTCCTTACCGATCTGGCCGAAGCTGCCGGACTGGAGACGATTCCCGGTACGGAGCCGCGTGTCAAGACGATTTTCAAAACGGATGCGCAAGGGAAAACGAATGTTTCAGGCGTATGGGCTGCAGGCACATGTGCCGGTGTCAGCGTACATACGATCATTACGGCCGGAGACGGAGCGAAAGTGGCGATCAATGTGATCAGCGAGCTGAATGGCGAGCGTTACGTCGATCACGACGTGCTCAAAGCCTGATTTCTCGGCGGGACTCGAACGACAGGCGGCAGGGATATGACTCCCTGCCGCTATTTTGCATGCCATTCAAGCGCGCGCCAGCTCGCTGCGGATGACCTCGGGGAGCAGAGGAAGCGGTGCCCGGGCTTCCGCTCTCGTTTGCCGCTGGGACGTGCCGCCCGCGTACCGCAGCGATTGCACAATTGCATCCGTATCCTTGAGCATATGGCCGGTGAGGATGCAGACTGCGGTTTCGTCCTTGTGAACGATACCCTTTGCGACGAGCGCCCGCAAACCGGCGAGCGAAGCGGCGGAGGCGGGCTCGCAGCCGATGCCGCTGCGGTCGATGCGGGCTTTCGCTTCGAGAATGTCGCGGTCGGCCACCGACACCGTAACGCCATTCGTTCGCTCAAGCGCATCGCGCCATGCCTTCGGCCAATTGGGCGGATTGCCAATCCGCAGCGCGGAAGCGACCGTATCCGGGCGGAGCTCGGGGACGAGCGGACGCCGGCCCGTCTCGACCATGCGGTGAAACGGGGACGCGCCCTCCGCCTGTACGACGGCGATCCGCGGCATGGCGGCGATAAAGCCCGCCTGGTACAGCTCGCCGAGGCCTTTGCCGATAGCGGCGGCATTGCTGAGCGCGCCTCCGGGCACGATGAGCCAGTCGGGGAGCGACCACCCGAGCTGATGCGCCAGCTCGAAGGCGATGCTTTTCTGGCCTTCGATCCGCAGCGGGTTGATCGAGTTGCACACGTACAGATCAAGCGATAATGCATGACGTTCCAGGAAGCGGATACCTTCGTCGTACCCGCCCTCCGTGCGGAGCAGCTTCGCTCCGTAAGCCTCGGTTTGCAGCGCTTTATTGAGCGCTACGCCGAGCGCAGGCAGCAGGACGATTGCTTCCGAGCCGCACAGAGCGGCATACATCGCCATCGAGGAGGAGGTATTGCCGGTCGAAGTGCAAGCGAACCGGTCGTAGCCGAGCCAGCGACCATGCGATACGGCCACCGTCATGCCGTTGTCTTTGAACGAGCCGCTCGGGTTTTCGCTTAACGCCTTAAGCCAGAGACGGCGAACCCCCGCATAACTCCCGAGACGATCGTTTTCGTAAAGCGCCGTGTTGCCTTCGTACTTGGTTACGATCGAGGATAGCGGCAGTTCCGGATGGATCAGCTCCTTATACCGCCACACGCCGCCGGATAACGGCGAACCCCGCTCGCCGAGCCGTGCATCGAAAAGCCGCTTAAGCCGTTCGGCGTCCGTGCTTCCGGCATCCCAGACCATATCCAGCAGTCCTCCGCACTCGCAGCGGTATATCGCGCGGTCCGATAAGGCGGTCTTTCTCCCGCATTCCATACAAATATAGTTCATAGTCCGGGGAACTCGGAGCCGGCCGGCCATGCCGGGCGCCTATTCCCGTTTCGCTCCTTCGCCATTGTCGTATACGGTACCGTGGTTATAGAATAGAAGGAAGGCTTATATAAATCCAATATATGTTTTTGATCTATCCATAAATTTGAATGATGGGACAGAGCGCCGATGAATTTGCATGCGTTCCGTATGTTTTACGAGGTCGTGGAAGCCGGAGGCGTGACGAAAGCGTCGGAGCGGCTGCGGATCAGCCAGCCGGCGGTGACCGCGCAGCTGCGCAATCTGGAGCGGGAGCTGGGGCTAGTCTTGTTTCGGCCGCACGGAAGGGGGCTGGCTTTGACGGAGGCGGGAGAGCTTCTGGCCGAGCAGGGAAGAAGGCTGTTCTCCCTAGAGCGGGATATCGAACGGGAAGCGGAGCGAATCCGCCTCGGAGAGCGGGGCAAGCTGCGTATAGCAGCTACGTACTTGCCGGCCAACCTGCTGCTGCCGGGCTGGATTGCCTCCTGGAAGCGCCGCTGCCCGGATGTCGATATCGTGCTGACGACGCTCAACTCGCAGGAAGCGTTCGAGAGCCTGCTGCGCTACGAAGCCGATCTGGCTGTCGTCGGGGGCGGCAGGGCGCTGCCGGCCGGACTAGGCTGTGTGCCGCTTTTGCATGACGAGCTGTGGTTTATCGTACCGGGAGAACATCCGCTTGCCGGGAGGAAGGCGACGCTTGCGGAGCTTCTGGCCGAGCCGTTCGTCGTCCGCGAAGAGGGGAGCTCGGGCAGGGAGCAGCTGATGGCTCTATGCCAGCTTCATGGTGTGCCGGCTCCGCATATCGGCCTCCAGTGCAGCGGGACAGCGGAGACGATCAGGGCGGTGGCCGCAGGTTACGGAGCCGCGCTTGCGTCCGCACTCGAAGCCCGGGAAAGCGCAGAACGCGGCGAGATCGGCCGGGTTGCTGTGGACGGCATCCGGATCGGCAATCCGATCGGCCTGTATACGCGGAGCGGAGAGCCGCTCGCGCCAGTCGCCGGGCTTTTTGCCCGCTTCATCCAATCCGGCAGGGAATAAAACGAAAATGGATTTCGCGCTTCGCCGTCTTTTCGGCAAAACCGCGTACACTAGCGGATCATGGCGATGTGTGGGGAAGGCGTACCGCGGCCTTTCGCCAGCTGCCGCGCTTCGGACAGAGATTCGCCAAAAAAGGCAGCAAGCCCTGCAAGAGGCGGCGTACCGCGTCCTGCAGGGCTTGTGGGGTTCCCGTTTCCGAATTACTTGGCCTCATCCATCAGCTGGTTGTACAGCTCGTCCCAAATGACGCGGCGGGCAGATACGTAACGGGTTTTGTAATACTTGTCGCTCAGCTTGCTTTTGACGACGCCATCATCCGTAGCGGAATGAATAAACTCGTCGTTGCCGAGATAAATACCGACGTGGGAAATGCCTTGGCCGTCGGTGTTGAAGAACACGAGGTCGCCAGGTCTGAGATCTTTCTTGTCGACCCAGAAGCCTTTCGTGTTCTGCGATTTCGATTGGTGAGGCAGCTCGATGCCAAGCTGGTTAAAGATGAACATCGTGAAGCCGGAGCAGTCGAAACCTTTCGGGGTCGTGCCCGCAGTTTTGTACTTTGCGCCAAGCTGCTCGTTAACGGTTTTCTCGAGAACGGTCTCGGCGAAAGCGCTACCAACTGGTACGAGAACAAGTACAAGCAGGGTAGCAAGTGCGATAATTCCTTTTTTCAAAACGCGGACTCCTTCCGGTGCCTACGAGGTTAGCTGAGGGTTCGGTTGAAGGTGCCCTATGATCACTTTACTGCGAGATCAATTCACCCGGAATGGTTCCCCCGTTTCCCGCCCGCGCGGGAATTCGGCATGTTTCGATTTTTTGTTTCCGGGTACTTATAATTCGCCTTTTCCTTGTGAATTCCTTCTTTTTTTCCAACATTTTTTTTGAAATGATGCAACTTTTTTAGATAAGGCCGTACGGACACGCCAAAAAGCCTCTTTTCCCGCAGGAAAAGAGACTCTATGTCGGAGGCGCGCTTTCACGCCATCAATCAGCATCGCCCGCATAAACATGATACTGGGTGGCGATTCCCCATAGCTTGAACATCATGCTGACGATATGGAACAACTGCTGCAGGAGGATGGCGGAAATGCCGGCCCAGATCAGGGAGGCGGATAATGCGGCCGCCGTTACGATCCCCGACAAGGCGAGCAGCGTAACCGCCGCCGCCGCAATGAGGGGGAGCTTGCGCAGAAGCAGCCCGAGCGACTGGCCGAGCGATTGCTCGCTTGTTTTTCCGAGCTGGATGTACATGAAGACGAGCCGGAGCAGGAAGCCGTACAGCGCATACCCGGCAACCCAGGGCAGTAATGCGAGCCCAAGCGATAAGTAGTCGCCGTGTTTCCCGAGGGCTCCGTAAACGATCGGGTACAGCCAGTACAAAGGAGCCAGCGTCAGAATCGTTTGAGCGGCGTAGTACCCGAGAAACGGTCTGCCCAGCCGGCGGATGCCTTGGAAGAAGCGGTAGCCGGAATTCATATGCGGGTTATGCAGCGAATAGTAGACGCCCGCGTTCAGCAGCGGAGTCAGGAGCATCCGGGCTCCGGCAAAACCGAGCAGCAGCCAAAGCGGCGCGTAGCTGATATCGGTTTTCATCAGGCGGAACTGGGCTTCGGCCATAAACAGATGGGAGGCGGAGGTCGCCAGATGCTCGCCGGGAAACCGGTGCAGCAGCGGGTCGACGATCGACTTCACATACAGGAGCAGCACGAAGCCCCAGGCGAAATGGTACATCCACAAGACGAGCAGCACAAACGTTTGCGACGCGGTCGTTTTGAATCCGTTCTTCAAATGGCCGAACATATGCGGCATTCACCTCACCAGGCGACCCCGCCGAGCAGGGTCTCGATCAATTTGACGATCCCGATATTCCAGCGCACCTTCCATTTGCTGTCGACGGATACTTGCATGAAATTGTTGATTCGCTTCGTTTCGAGCAGCATCGTTTGCTGCGGATCGATCGCCGCCCACTCGATCGGCGCTTCGCTCGTAATCGTAAACAGCACCTGCGGGTCTACGCCATCCCACGTCTTGTCGATGTCGGTGCCGTCCGCGAAGTGGAAGCGAACCGGCACCTCGGTGTGATGGCCGCCGTATTTCTTGATCAGCACCGCATTTTCGTATACGGTTTTGTCGTCCTGCCTGATTTTGCGGGTTTTGATCTGTTCGACGGCATAGTCGGTCATGCTGCCGCCGTAAACGAATTGATCGAAGTAGTCCGCCCAGCTCGTCTTCGTTACACTTTCAAGTACGGCCTGGAAATCGCTTGTCGTCGGGTGCTTGAACTTCCAGCGGTCAAAATACGTTTTCATAACGCGAAGCATTTGCTTCTGGCCGATTTTCGCTTCGATGCCCGCAAGGACCAGCTTGCCTCGAATATAAACGTTGTCGGCATAGCTCTCGTGCCCGCCGTACTGCCAGGACGACAGCTTAAGCGGCTCGGGGCCAGTAATGTACACGGCTTCGATCGGATAGTTCGTCTTGACGCCGAATTCGCTGGCCATGATCAAATCTTCCGCATAAGACGTAAAGCCTTCGTCCAGCCAGGCTTCCTCAAATTCATTGTTCGCGACCATGCCGTACCAGTATTGGTGGCCGATCTCGTGGACGATCACGCGCTCCAGCTCGAACGTATCGGTCTTGTCCGATGCTTCCCAGCCTGTCACAAGCGTCGGGTATTCCATGCCGCCTGCCCCGTTTCCGCCTACAGGCGGGATGACGATCGACAAGGTCGAGTAGGGGTAAGGCCCGAACCATTCACTGTACTTGGTAAGCGAGCGTTTGGCCGCATACAGGTAGCGGTCCTTCAGATCCTTGTGCGCCGGGTCCAAATACAGCTTGATTTTCACGCCGGGCACGTTCGGCGCCGAAAACGGTTCTTCATAATAGAGGAAGTTCGGCGAAGCCGCCCAAGCGAAATCGTGGACGTCGTCGGCATAAAACTGGTACGTCTTCTTCGTGCCGTCGTCGGTAGCGGGTTTGATCGGGAAGCCGGTAGCCGCCACCGTATACTGGGTTGGCACCTGGATGCGCACATTGTACATGCCGAAATCGGCGTAAAACTCCGAATTGCCGTGGTATTGATGCAGATTCCAGCCTTCCTCGGCGCGGCCGCGCGTGCCTGTCGGCTCGTAAACGGTTACCTTCGGAAACCACTGGCCGGCCATAACGAAATCTCCGCTATAACCCATCCTGGCGAAAACCTTCGGCAGCTGAACGGTGAAGCGGAACTTCACGGTTGTCTCGCCGCCGGGCGCGACCGGTTGCGGCAGCCGGATTTTCATCAGCGTCTGGTCCGACTTGTTGCCGTCGTCGGGCTGCACGTACTGCATCGTGTGGGTTAGGTCGGTCCCATTCTCGGAAGCGACCGATTCGATGCTCATGCCGCCGAAGCTGCCTTCCGTCATTTCGTCCTGCCGCAGCTTGCCTCCCGATTCGCGCATAAACGTCGTTTTTTTCGATTGAAACGCATTCGGGTATAGATGAAAGTAAAGTTCGTTCACCGGCTGGGCACCCGGGTTTTTCCACGTTACCGCCTCGGCACCGGTTAACGTTTTTTGCTGAGCGTCCAACTGGACAGAGATATGGTACTCGACGATGTGTTTGCTGAGCGATTTGGGCGCTTCCACAGTGGGCGCCGGAGGCTCGAGCGCTCCGGGCGCCGGCTCATTCAAGGCGGACAAGGCAGCATTAGACCCGGGGCGTTCCGCGAATTGGACGAAGGTAAAGACGGCGGCCATCATAGCGAGCAGTAGAAGTCCCAGCATGCTGCGGTTGAATAGGCGGTTGACCATAAACGAATCTCACCCCGTTGACAAGCATCTACAGCATGTATATGTTTGCTTTTGCCGGAATATTAGCTAAAATAAACGAGAAGCCGGACAAACTTTAGCGAAAAGATTTTACGCACAATACGAGCGTTAATGATAAAACAAAGGGAGTACGGCGGTGACCCGCCAGTTGCCCGGAAGCGGAAGGTGAGCCAATGGAAACGAACGAAAAACCGAAGAAGCTGTCGCTGAACGTAGTCAGCAGCAAAGAACATAAAGGATTCGGCGCCGGCGCTCTCGATTTGTCGGGATTGTCGAGCGTTATTATTGATGGAGATGAAGCGTACATCGATTTGGGCGCGATACACGCCAAAAGCAAAATCGAGCGGGGCGTCAAGTTTTCGGTGAATAAGGACGATGTGCCGAACGGCCGCAAATGCTGGATCGTCTGGGTCAACGTAGGCCGCAGCGAAGACGGGGCGTTGTATTCGGGCGTAGCTGCATGCGAGATGCTCGTCGATTCGGAAGCGAGAAGAGGATGGAAAATTCTCGCCGATCACGTCAACAAAATGGACTATGCACTCAAGGGCCGCATTGTATTGGACGGCCTGAGCGAGACGGAGAAGGCGGCGCTGAAGCAGGTGCTCGTACAGCATAACGGCGAATGGTGGGAGCGGTCTCCGGAAGCGCTGAAGATGGGACTGGCCTGATATCGCGGCCTCGCCGAAGGCGGCGAAACAAGCCCGATTCCGGGAATAGTTGGAACCCAAAATGGCAATCGCTGTATTTGTGTCATTTGTGTGTCAGCCGTTGTTAGATTCCAGCTTCTCGGTTAAACTAATTGGAGTATATTTGCACAATATACTAGGACAGCAAAAAGGCAGACGATTTTCGTCTGCCTTTTTGTGTTGCCTGGACATGTCCCAACTCCGAGGCTTAGGCCCTTTTGAGGGGTTATTTAGTCGTTCCACCAGCGCTTCAGATCGTTCCACCAGGAGCCGCTCTTCTTGGGCGCTTCCTTCTGATCCGCCGGCGCCGCGCCGTGCTCGGAGCAGTACTCGGTCGGTTCGGTCCCTTTGACGAACGTCTCGATCCGGGCGCCCGGACATTTGTCCGTCGCGAGCTTGCCCGTCGCGGGATCGATGTAAACGCTAGTGACCTGCTCCGGCACCGGAAACAGCTTCGGAGGCACGGCTTCGAGCGCGCGCTCGATAAAGGAAGCAAAAATCGGCGCCGCCTTGTACGATTCGGCCGAGTCGATGACGCGGTCGCGGTCGTAGCCGACCCATACCGCAGCCGACAACTCGGGTGTAAAGCCGACCATCCAGGCGTCGGTATTGGTCGTGCCCGTTTTGCCGGCGACCGGACGTTTGATTAGGCTCGCCACGCGGCTGGCCGTACCGCCCGTATCAAACACGCTTTTCATCAGACTGGTGAGGGTGTAGGCGTATTCCGGCTCGACCACCTTGCTCTTCACCGGCTTCGCTTCGTACAGCAATTTCCCGGTTGCGCTCTCGATGCGGGTAATGACGCTTGTATCGATGCGTACGCCCTGATTCGCGATAATACCGAAGGCGCCCGCCATCTCCAGCGGACTGACCGGATACGTGCCGAGCGCTAGCGAGGGCAGCGGCTCCAGACGGCTTGTCACGCCCATCTTGCGGGCCGTCTCGATCACTTTATCCGCCCCGACCTGAAGCATCGTCTGCACGGCAAAAATATTGTCCGACTTCGCGATCGCCTCGCGCATATCGATGTAATCGTTCGGATATTTGCCGCCGAAGTTGCTGGGCGTATACGTTTTACGCCCGCCGTCGTACGGGAACACGGTGGGCTCGCTCTTGAACTTGGTGACGGCTGTGAAGCCTGGCTGCTGAAGCGCCGTCAAGTAGACGAAAGCCTTGAAAGCCGACCCGGGCTGGCGGCTATCGGAGATGGCCCGGTTAAACTGGTTGTCGCCGTAGTCTTTGCCGCCGACCATCGCCTTAACGTAGCCGTTGCGCGGGTCGATCGCCACGAGCGAGGCTTGGAGCTCGCCGGCGCCCTCAAGCTGCGCGGCTACCGCGTCCTCCGCCGCCTGCTGCATGGAGAGGTCGAGCGTCGTATAGATGCGGATGCCGCCCTCATCGAATTCCCGCTCCTCGATACCTAGCTGGGTAATGGCGACTTGCCGGACATAATCGCGGAAGTACGGAGCCTGCACGACCAGGCTTTTCTTCTCCGGGGGCCGGATGTCCAGCTTTTCGCGCTTTGCCGCATCCGCCTCCTGCTGCGTAATATAGCCCTGATTCGCCATTTCCGTCAAAATCAGCTGCTGCCGCGCCAGCGCGTTATCCATATCGAAGTAAGGCGAGTAGTACCTCGGCCCCTTCGGCACGCCGGCGATCATCGCCGACTCGGCCAGCGTCAGCTCGCTGACGTCCTTGCCGAAAAACAGCTTGGCCGCGGCCTGTACGCCATAAGCGGAATTGCCGTAGTAGGTCGCTTCGTTCAAATATTTTTCCATAATCTGGTCTTTGCTGAGCTGCATTTCAAGCTGCACCGCATAAACTGCTTCTTTGATTTTTCTCGACCAGGTGCGGTCCTGCGTCAAATATAAATTTCGCGCGAGTTGCTGCGTCAGCGTGCTTGCTCCCTGCACCCGGCTTCCTTGCTGGACGTTCACGACGGCGGCGCGGGCGATGCCGCGCAGATCCACTCCGACGTGATCGTAGAACCGTTTATCTTCTATAGCAAGCGTCGCTTCGATGAGATATTGCGGGATGTCCCGCAGCGGCACAAACTCGCGGTTTTGCCCGGACTGGAAGGAGGCGATCAGATCGCCGTGAATATCATACATTTGCGATGGCTGGGAGAACGTTCCGACCGGGAGCGCCTGCGTACGCAAATATAACGTCAGCACGATTAATCCGGCCACGCCGATCAGCCCGCAGCTGAGCAGAAATGTTACGATCCTGCGCAGCCAGCTTTTTCGGGGGCGTCCCGATTTCGAGCGCCTTCCGCCGGATTCGCGTCCCGGATGAGCGCCGTTTTTGTTCATGACGGGCCCTTCTTTCGGTAAAGTTTGGAAGCTAGTAACTAGTATGGGGTGCGAGGGGGCTTATTTATACTGGCGGAGCGAACAAAAAACGGCAATCACTTTGCATTTTCGCGGCATTTCACTATAATACAACTTGTGCCTTGTGTTTCTATGAGTCTGAATGGAAACTAATGAAGCAAGCGAATTAACGGAAAGAAGGGATGCCCCATGGAATTGTGGTATACGGAGAAACAAACCGAGCAGTTCGGCATTACGGCCAAAATCAAAGAAACGCTCGTGAGAGAGCAGACGGATTTTCAAGACCTGGCGATCATCGATACGAACGAATGGGGCCGCATGCTCGTACTCGACGGCATGGTCATGACGACCGTGCGCGACGAGTTCGTTTACCATGAGATGGTGGCTCATCCCGCCTTGTTCACCCATCCGAATCCGAAGCATGTGCTCATTGTCGGCGGCGGAGACGGCGGCGTCGTCCGCGAAGTGCTGAAGCACCCGAAAGTGGAAAAAGCGGTGCTCGTCGATATTGACGGCAAAGTTATCGAATATTCGAAAAAGTTTTTGCCGGAAATCGCCGGTGAATTGGACAACCCGCGCGTGCAGGTCATCGTCAACGACGGTTATATGCACATTCATGATCATAAAAATACGTACGACGTCATCATGGTCGATTCGACGGAGCCGGTGGGCCCGGCGGTGGAGCTGTTCAGCCGCGGCTTTTATCAAGGCATCTACGAATCGCTTAAGGAAGACGGCATTTTCGTGGCGCAAACGGACAACCCTTGGTTCAAGGCGGATCTGATCCGTACGGTAAACCGCGATGTGCGCGAAATTTTCCCGATCGTCCGCGTATACGGCGCCAATATCCCGACGTACCCGAGCGGGCTGTGGACCTTTACGCTGGGCAGCAAAACGTACGATCCGCTGCAGGTGGACGAGTCGGCCATCCCCGAGATCGAAACGAAATATTATACGCCGCGTCTGCATAAGGCCGCCTTCGTGCTGCCGAAGTTCGTGGAAGATTTGATCAAGTAATCTTTGAGGCCGAAAAGATGAAGGGCGACCTTCATCTTTTTTTTCGGTTTCCTTATAACATAAGAATGTATAAGTTTTGAGCGAAGCCGGGGCATTCTGATGTTGCAAGAAAAGCTACCATTTACGCCGGGTCATTCGTCGTGGAAAAAGTCGTTTAGAAGCTTTTCTTACATAGAGACGTTGCCGTTCGTTGTAATCGCGAGGACGGTGCGATACATTAGAAGCTAGGCGACCCGGATTCAGCCGGGCTTGTGTCAGGCTATGAAAGAGGCAGGAGCGACCAGGACTATGAAGCGAGCCGTGAACATTCGCATTGAAAGCAAGCAAGCGGAGCAGACGCAGACCCAGCAAGCGAAGGGCGAGCTGTACGAGAAGAACGGCGCCTACTATTTGCGCTATGCCGAGCCGGACGGGGAGATGGGCCAGACGACCGCGACGGTGAAATGGGATGAAACGCATATTAAGGTTATTCGCCACGGCGACGTGCAGTCCGATCTGACGTTTCGCTCCGGCGTGCGCACGACAGGCGGCTTTACTTTGCCGCAGGGCCGTTTGGAGATGGAGATGTACACGCACGGGATCGACCGCAAGCTGAACGAAGGTCTGGGCTCGCTTGCCTGGAGCTACGATATGTACACCGGAGGCGCCCATGTCGGGCGAATCCGGCTTAGGCTAATGATCGAGGAGGATCGGAGCGAATGAACGTCATTGAACGGATCGAAGCGTTACTGAAGGAGACGATCGCGGAAGCCGCCATACGGGCCGGAATCGCCGAGCGGGAGCAGCTGCCGGCCATTGTGCTTGAGGTGCCGAAGGATAAGGCGCACGGCGATCTGGCTACGAATATCGCCATGCAGCTGAGCCGGGTGGCGAAGCAGAACCCGCGGCAAATTGCCGAGCGCCTCATCGCGGCGCTTGACACGAAGAAGGCTTATATTGCCCAAATCGAAGTTGCGGGGCCGGGTTTTATCAATTTTTTTATGGACAAAAGCTATCTGCACGACGCTGTTCGCGAAGTTTTGCAGGCGGAAGAGCGTTACGGCCGGATTGAAGTGGGCCGGGGCCGGAAAGTGCAGGTCGAATTCGTCAGCGCCAACCCGACGGGCAGTCTCCATCTCGGCCATGCCCGGGGAGCCGCTATCGGCGATGCGCTCTGCAACGTGCTCGACTTCGCCGGTTACGACGTAACCCGCGAATATTACATTAACGATGCCGGCAATCAGGTGGACAATCTGGCGAAATCGATCGAGGTCCGCTATCTGCAGTCGCTCGGCCAGCAGGCGGACATGCCTGAGGATGGTTACTACGGCGAAGATATTAAGCAGTTCGCATCGGAGCTGAGCGAGCGGGAAGGCGACAAGCTGGCCGCTTTAACCGAAGAGGAGCGCCAGGCGTATTTCAAGGCGTACGGGCTCGAGAAGGAGCTTGCCAAAATTAAGCGCGACTTGGCCCGCTTCGGCGTTTCGTTCGACGTCTGGTACAGCGAAACGTCCTTGTACGAGACGGGCAAGATTGCTCCCGCCCTGGATCAGTTGAAAGCTAACGGACATGTGTACGAGCAGGAGGGAGCCACCTGGCTGCGCACGACGCCTTACGGCGACGATAAGGACCGGGTGCTTATCAAGAACGATGGCAGCTACACGTATTTGACGCCGGATATCGCTTACCACCGCACGAAGTACGAACGCGGCTACGACGAGATGATCAACATCTGGGGAGCGGATCACCACGGCTACATCCCGCGGGTGAAAGCGGCAATGGCCGCGCTCGGCTACGATCCGCAGAAGCTGACCGTCCTGATCGCCCAGATGGTGAGCTTGTTCCAGAACGGCGAGAAGGTGAAAATGTCGAAGCGGACCGGCAAGGCGGTCACGCTCGAGGACTTGATGGACGAGGTCGGCGTTGATGCGATCCGTTATTTCTTCACGATGCGCAGCAACGACTCGCATCTCGACTTCGACATGGATTTGGCGATATCCAAATCGAACGAAAATCCGGTGTTTTACGTGCAGTACGCCCATGCGCGAATTTGCAGCATCTTCCGTCAGGCCGAGGAGCAGGGTGTCTCGATCCGGGCTTACGATGAAGTCGATTTGTCGCCGCTTCGGGCCGAGGCGGAATTCGACCTGATGCGCAAAATGGGCGAGCTGCCCGCCGAGATCGCGGATGCGGCCGCCGCTTACGCTCCGCACCGTCTGATCCGCTACGTGTACGAGCTGGCTTCGATGTTCCACAGCTACTACCGCGCGGAACGGGTCATAACGGAGGATGCGGAGTTGACGCAGGCGAGACTTGCGCTGCTTGGCGCGATTCGCGTCGTGATCCGCAATGTGCTGAAGCTGGTCGGCGTCTCTTCCCCTCAGAGCATGTAGAAATGCCTGTGTCATAGGGTGAAAAGCGAAAAAGCGGGATGTCCCGCTTTTTCCGCTTTACTGCTTTATAGAGCCGGATGCCTTAGCTGTCGATGTGCTTCAGCACCCGCACGGCGTCAATCTCCCCGCCTTTTACGCCGGAACGCGATTTCAGGCCCGCTATCGGGTTCGATGTTTTTTGCAGCATCGATTTGATTTCGGCGGGAGAAAGCCCGGGTTTTATCGCCAGCATAAGCGCAATGACCCCGGAGACGTGCGAGGTAGCCATCGACGTGCCGCTGAGCTCCATATATTTGTGATTCAGCCAAGTCGATTTGATTTTGTCGCCCGGCGCGTATAGATCGATGGAACGGCCCCTGTTGCTGAACGGGGCTATTTTTTTGTGCGAGGTCGTGGCCCCGACGGATATGACTTGAGAGAACCGCGCCGGATAGTCGATGGAGGAAACCTTGCCCTCGTTGCCGGACGAAGCTACGACGGCGATGCCCATCCGGTTCGCGGAACGGACCGCATCCTGCAGCGACTTGCTGCGGTTTTTCATGCCGAAGCTCATATTGATAATATGCATCCGGTTGCGGACGCACCAGTCGATGCCGAGCACGATGTCGGATACATAGGCGGTCCCGTTGTGGTCGAACGCCTTAACGGGATGAATGATGGCGTAGGGCGCTACCCCGACGATGCCCGATTCCGGATTGGAGGCGGCGATCGTGCCGGAAATATGCGTGCCGTGGCCGTTGTCGTCCGCTGGCAAAAGAGCGCGGTTCAGCAGATTGATGCCGCGCGAGATGCGTCCCCGCAGATCGGGATGCGAGTAGTCGATCCCGGTATCGATGACGCCGATCCGAATGCGGCTTCCGCGAGTTTCCTTCCATGCCTCGGGCGAACGGATCTGCCGGACCCCCCACGGGATGGCGGAATCGGACTGGCGGGGCGCTACGGATGATTGCATATATCTGGCATGGGAGCTGTGCACGCGGATCGCGATATCCTCTTCGATATGGCGAATGCTCGGGTGGCGCAGCGAGAAGCTTCCGGCTTTTAGCGAACATGAAATCGCATGAATGATCTTGATCGGCTGGATGACCGACTTGACGGGGAACAGCTCGTTGGCCTTCTCGAATGCGGTTAGAAACCGGCTGTACGCCGCCTTATTGCGGAAATGAATAATGTGGCGCTTTGAGGATGCCCCGGCCGCATCATGCAGCATTCGCAGCAGCGCCGATTCGCTCACGTGATTTCCCTCCCCCACTCTCAGGTAAGCTTACGTGTTATGATATGAACCTGTACCATCCGCCCGCGTGTGGTGAGCGCCTTTTTTCTCGAAAGTTAGGCCGGTTTCGCTGTGTCATCGGTACGCCTTGCTCATAATATGAATGAAGGGCACCTGCGGGCGCTCTGCACGTTCGCAAGGTGGTGAACGGTCGTTCATCGGCCAAGCGGATACAGTCCCTTTTGCAAGGAGCCGGGTGATCCGGCTTCTTTTTTTTGCAGCGTCCTCCGCAAGCGGCCTTGTCCCTGAGGACATCCTCTTCACGTTTAGAAGCGGCGTAGTTGCTTTTTTATATAAAATAGGTTTTACTTAATGAAGATAATGGGCAATTTAGAAAGTGAATCGTCTGCGCGCTTATGTACGCAGCGCCGGAGCCGCAGGCACGTACGTCTTTTAGACCATGTCGGGAAAGGAAGTGTCAGGCCATGAGCAGCCCTTATACGCTTAAAATCGATGCGGAGCAGGCGAAAGAAATGCCGATGGTCGATCTTGCGTTCGAAGTATTGAAAGCATCCAAAAATCCGTTCTATTACCGGGATCTGATGCAGGAAATCGCCAAGATCAAAGGTTTGTCGGACGACGATGTGATGCAGGTCATCGCTCAGCTATATACAGAAATTAATATAGACGGAAGATTTGCGTGCGTAGGCACGAATCTTTGGGGACTGAAGCGCTGGTATCCGGTCGAGAAATCCGAGGACGCTGCCGTAGGGGCCTCCAAACATCCGCGCATCATCAATGACGATGACGACGATGATGATTACTATCCGGAGGACGAGGAGTCCGAAGAAGAGTACGAAAGCTACGAAGGCGAAGGGGAATTCAGCGGCGAAGAAGAAGACTTCTATCAGGACGAAGAGGCGATCGACGATACCGAGATCGAGGAAGTCGAAGGCGAGATCGCCGAAATCGACGAAGAGTCCGAAGAGGAAGAGGAAGACTTCGACGGAGAAGCAGCGGACGAAGCCGGTGAGGAAGAGGAAGACGACGACGAGGACGACAAATAAGCGAAAAGCTAAGCACCATTTCGTTTCCAAGCAATGCTCTTTCCCGCTCCGGCCGGGTTCCCTTGACAGGCTCCCGGCGACCGGGTAAACTATGTTTTGGGCTACACATTTACAATTCGTTAGCGAATCCGACTAAAGTGCCCCGTCTCGGCGGGAGTCACTTTTATTTTTTTTGACATTTTACGGAAATCATAAGTTTTGGGGCTCCCTGCAAAAGATTTGGAGTAATCAGTTCCCCCATAAGTGGCGTGACACTCCGTCGCTTAAATCCGATTACTTTTGGGGGAGCCCCATCATCGAAGCCTAGACTCCACTTTGTGGGGTTATTTGCCCGGGGGTCGGGCGGTACCTGCTTTTCAGACTTTAACGGAGGTTTACAAACGTGACCAAGTATATTTTCGTAACAGGCGGCGTCGTTTCTTCGCTCGGCAAAGGGATTACCGCGGCGTCCTTGGGCAGATTGCTCAAAAATCGGGGACTTAAAGTAACGATTCAGAAATTCGACCCGTACATCAACGTGGATCCCGGTACGATGAGTCCTTATCAGCACGGAGAAGTGTTCGTCACGGACGACGGCGCGGAAACGGACCTCGACCTCGGGCATTACGAGCGTTTCATCGACATTAACTTGTCCAAGACCAGCAACGTAACGACCGGCAAAATTTACTCGTCCGTCATTACGAAGGAGCGCCGGGGCGAATATTTGGGCGGCACCGTTCAAGTCATTCCGCACATTACAAATGAAATCAAGGACCGCGTGTTCCGCGCCGGCCGGGAGACGCAATCCGACGTCGTCATTACCGAGATCGGCGGTACCGTTGGCGATATCGAAAGCTTGCCGTTCCTTGAGGCGATCCGTCAAATCAAAAGCGATATCGGCCGCGACAACGTCATGTACATACACGTGACGCTTATTCCGTATTTGAAGGCGGCAGGGGAAGTCAAGACGAAACCGACCCAGCACAGCGTGAAGGAGCTTCGCAGCATCGGCATTCAGCCGCAAGTCGTCGTATGCCGGACGGAGCATCCGCTTGCGGAGGACATGAAGCGCAAGCTGGCGTTGTTCTGCGATATCGATCCCGAGGCCGTCATCGAATGTCAGGATGCAAGCACCTTGTATGAAGTGCCGATGATGCTGCGCGAGCAGGGGCTCGATGACATTGTCGTCAAACATCTGAAGCTCGACGCCTTCCGGAATCCGCCGAATATGACGGAATGGGAGCGGCTCGTAAACAAAGTCAAATCGTTGCAAAATAAAACCGAAATCGCCATCGTTGGCAAATACGTGGCGCTACATGACGCTTACCTCAGCATCGTGGAGGCGCTCGGCCATGCCGGGATCGATTGCAATACGGAAGTCGAGATTCGCTGGGTTAATGCGGAAGAGCTGTACGATCATAACGTCGCTGAGCAGCTTAAAGGCGTAAAGGGCATTCTCGTACCCGGAGGCTTCGGCGATCGCGGAATCGAAGGCAAAATTTCGGCGATCCGTTACGCGCGGGAAAACGGGATTCCGTTCTTCGGCATTTGTCTCGGCATGCAGGTGGCCGTTGTCGAATATGCCCGTTCGGTAGCCGGACTGGACGGAGCGAACAGCTCCGAGATCAACCCGACGACCCCGTACCCGGTCATCGATCTGCTTCCGGAGCAAAAGGATATCGAGGACTTGGGCGGAACGATGCGCCTTGGCCTGTATCCGTGCAAAATCGCCGAAGGATCGCTTGCGATGTCCTGCTATGAGGACGAGCTCGTTTACGAGCGTCATCGCCACCGGTACGAATTCAACAACGAATACCGCGAAACGCTGGAATCGGCGGGGCTCAAAATTTCCGGAACGTCGCCGGACGGCCGTCTCGTGGAAGTGATCGAGCTGCCGGGCCATCCGTGGTTTTTGGCCGTTCAGTTCCATCCGGAGTTCACCTCCAGACCGAATCGGCCGCAGCCGCTGTTCAAGCATTTTGTGCGGGCTTCCTTGGAAGGCGCCAAGCAGGCGGAGGAAGCAAACGTCCTCTAACGATAGCATTTTGAGCGTTATTCAGCACTTGTCGACAGTCGATAACGTCCTTGTTAAAAACTTACAACTTTATTCGCCAAGCAGCAGGAATCTCGTAAAGCACATCGAATGTTCTCTATATTAAGCGGATGAAAGTCCATACGATGGCTGAACGAGGTTCGCCGGTGGCGCCCGCACCTTTCTCCGAGTGCTAGGAGCGGGGGCGCGAACGGTTCAATCAAGCTTTGCTTGGAGACAAAGCCAACGAGGAGGTTTGATGATTGGATAAGAAAAAGGTGTTGATTGTCGACGATCAGAACGGTATTCGCGTCTTGCTGGTGGAAGTGTTCAGCAATGAGGGGTACGATACGTTTCAGGCTTCGAACGGCAAAATGGCACTTGAAATCGTCCGTAAGGAACCGCCGGATCTTGTGCTCCTCGACATGAAAATTCCGGGCATGGACGGTTTGGACATTTTGAAGCATATTAAACAGATCGATACCAGCATCAAAGTCATCATGATGACCGCATACGGCGAATTGGATATGATTAAAGAGGCGACCGATCTCGGAGCTTTGACGCATTTTACGAAGCCGTTCGATATCGACGACCTGAGACAGGCGGTTAACAGCCAGCTACGTCCAATAGGGATAGGATCCTAATCGGGGTCCTTTTTCTTTTGGCCTGCACGGGGAACCTGTTGACGGACGCCCCCTTGCGGGTCCGGGTCCGTTACCATTTCGCGGACGAGTATGCTATAATGGTGCAGTACCCACACTCGGATTTTTAATACTTGCACAATATTTAGGAGGAACTTTCAATGCCACTTGTTTCGATGAACGAGTTTTTGCCGAAAGCGAAAGCCGGCAAGTTTGCGGTCGGTCAATTCAATATGAACAACCTGGAGTTCGCTCAGGCGATTACGGATGCGGCTATCGAAGAGAAATCGCCGTTTATTTTTGGTGTGAGTGAAGGCGCCCTGAAATATATGGGCATGGAATATACGGTAGCAATCGCCGAGGCGGCGGCCAAGAAATCCGGGCTTCCGATCGCGCTTCATCTGGACCACGGCAGCAGCTTTGAAGTGGCCATGAAATGTATTCGCGCCGGGTTCAGCTCGGTTATGTTCGACGGCTCGCACTACACGCTCGAAGAGAACATCCGTCTGACGAAAGAGGTCGTAAAGGCCGCTCATGCGATGGGTGTTTCCGTCGAAGGCGAGCTCGGAACGATCGGCGGCGTCGAGGACGATATCAGCGTTGACGAAGAGCATGCCAACCTGGCGAAGCCCGAAGAAGCGATCCGTTTCTACGAAGAAACCGGCGTCGACTGTCTGGCTATCGCGGTAGGTACGGCTCACGGCATGTACAAGGGCGAACCGAAAATTCATTACGATATTATCGAGCAAGTGGCCAAAGCCGTTCCGGTACCGATCGTGCTTCACGGCGGCTCCGGCGTTCCGGACGAGGCGATCCGCCTGTCGATCGCAGCCGGCGTAGGCAAGATCAACGTAAACACCGAGAACCAGGTTGCATGCACCGAGGCGATCCGCGCTGTTCTGGCCAAAGATGCGAATGTGTACGATCCCCGCAAATATTTGACGCCTGCACGGAATGCGATGATTGAAGTTGTAAAATCGAAAATTCGTTTGTTCGGCAGCAGCAACCAAGCGTAACGAAGCGATCGGGAAACAGCCGGCGGGAGGACTTCCGCCGGGTTTCCCATTTTCTCTTCTTTCGTGTAAGGTTAGGGGGAATTTGCAGCAATGACGGGTAAACTTATGGTCGCGGGAGGCCGGCCTCTGCGGGGGACGGTTACGATCAGCGGGGCGAAGAACAGCGCTGTCGCCTTAATTCCTGCGGCGATACTGGCGGAAACGGAAGTAGTGCTGGACAATCTTCCGGTTATTAGCGACGTTGATATTTATACGGAGCTGCTTACGGAGCTTGGAGCGAGGGTGGAACGCAGCGGCGATTCGATGATCATTCATCCGGAAGCGCTAAGGTCTGTCCCGATGCCAAACGGGAATGTGAAGAAGCTGCGAGCTTCCTATTATTTGATGGGCGCGCTTCTCGGACGATTCGGGGAAGCGACGATCGGGCTGCCGGGCGGCTGTAATTTCGAACCTAGGCCGATCGATCAGCATATGAAAGGTTTTGAGGCGTTGGGCGCCGAGGTGCGCAGCGAGTACGGAAGCTTGCATATCCGGGCGAAGCAGCTGCGCGGAGCGAAAATTTACTTGGATGTCGTCAGCGTTGGGGCGACGATTAACATTATGTTGGCGGCTTCACGCGCCAAAGGCATTACTTTGATCGAAAATGCGGCCAAAGAGCCAGAAATTATAGATGTAGCGACATTGCTTAATGCGATGGGCGCTAAAATTAAAGGGGCGGGCACCGAGACAATCCGCATCGAAGGCGTCGAATCGATGCACGGCTGCCGGCATTCGATCATTCCCGACCGGATTCAGGCCGGCTCTTATATGATCGCCGCCGCAGCCACGCGCGGAGATGTCGTGATCGACAACGTCATACCGAAGCATATGGAGGCATTAACCGCCAAGCTCCAAGAAATGGGCGTCCATATTTATGAGATGGACGAATCGATACGCGTCGTAGGACAACCGGAATACGAAAGCGTAGATGTGAAAGCGCTCGTTTACCCCGGCTTTGCCACCGATCTTCAGTCCCCGATGACCAGTCTCCTCACGCAAGCGAAAGGCGTCAGCATTTTAACCGATTATGTGTACAACAACCGATTCAAGCATGTTCCCGAACTGCTTCGTATGGGCGCTAAAATCAAAGTTGAGGGACGCTCGGCGATTATCGAGGGCGGCACGCTGTCAGCGGCGAAAGTACGCGCGACCGATTTGCGAGCCGGAGCGGCGCTGTTTACGGCTGCCCTTACCGTGCCTTCCGGGGTTACGGAGATAAGCGGTGTCGAATACATACACCGGGGTTACGAGAACCTGGTCGTTAACTTGCGCGGTCTCGGAGCGGAAGTATGGGAGGAAGAGGACAGTCTGGAGATGTCTTCGGCTGTGAGAATAGATTGAAAGAAAAACGGAAATGATAGATTTTAATGTTTTCCGAAAAAAGAATAGTGTGGTGGATGAATAATATGGATATGCATCTGGCGCAGCTGGAGCAGCTCAAATTGACCGACTTGTACAAGTTGGCCAAAGAACACCAAATCGCGTCCTACGGCCAAATGAAGAAAAAGGAATTAATATTTGCGATTTTACGCGCCCAGGCCGAAAAGGGCGGTTTGATGTTCATGGAAGGCGTTCTCGACGTTTTGTCGGAAGGCTACGGATTTTTAAGGCCGATCAATTATTTGCCGAGCTCCGAGGATATTTATATTTCCCAATCGCAAATTCGCAAGTTCGACTTGCGTTCCGGCGACATGGTATCCGGTAAGTGCAGGCCGCCCAAGGAAAATGAACGATATTTTGGTTTGCTTCAGGTCGAAGCGGTAAACGGCGAAAAGCCGGAGACGGCTGCGGAAAGGCTTCACTTCCCGGCGCTCACCCCTCTGTATCCTCAAACCAAGTTTGTTCTCGAGACGACGCCCACGAATATATCTACCCGGATTATGGATTTGTTAAGCCCTGTCGGCATGGGGCAGCGCGGTTTGATCGTAGCTCCGCCGAAAGCGGGGAAAACGCTGCTTCTCAAAGAAATCGCCAACAGCATCTCGCTGAACTACCCGGATGTAGAGCTGTTCGTGCTGCTGATCGACGAACGTCCGGAGGAAGTTACGGATATGCAGCGTTCGGTCAAAGCCGAGGTCGTTGCGTCTACGTTCGACGAGCTGCCCGAGAACCATATCAAGGTCGCGGAGCTTGTGCTCGAGCGGGCACAAAGACTGGTAGAGTCGAAGAAGGACGTCGTCATCCTGCTCGACAGCATTACCCGCCTCGCCCGCGCCTACAACCTGGTCATCCCGCCATCGGGACGCACGCTGTCCGGCGGTATCGATCCGAGCGCTTTCCATCGTCCGAAACGGTTTTTCGGTGCGGCCCGTAATATCGAAGAAGGCGGAAGCTTGACGATCCTGGCGACGGCGCTCGTGGAAACGGGTTCCAGAATGGACGATGTCATCTACGAGGAGTTTAAGGGAACAGGCAATCTGGAACTGCATCTGGACCGGAAGCTCGCCGAACGGCGCATTTTCCCGGCCATCGACATCCGCCGCTCCGGCACGCGCCGCGAAGAAATGCTGCTTACGAAGGAAGAGCTCGATAAGATTTGGGCGATTCGGAAAAATATGAACGACTCGCATGATTTTGTAGACGCGTTCCTCAAAAAACTGGGCGATACGAAAACCAATCGCGAGTTTCTGGATACGCTGGAAGCGAAGCCGGACGGCAAACGCGTGAAAAACTCCGCTTCCTGATAATTTGCTTGAAAAGAAGGGACTTCTCATGTATTTGGTATATGCGGACGAAGCAGGCAACGTATACGATCATCCGGAGTGGACCGCGCTCGGCCGCAGCGGCGATATGATTACGGAAATTTGGGAAGACGAGCTGATTCCGCTCCCCGAGGGCGCCACGCTCGTCAGCCTGCCGAATACGCGCGCGATCGGCTGGGACGGGAAGGCTGAAGCGATGCAGCCGCTCGAAGACAAGTATACGGCTGTAGGGGCGCTTCTCCCGCAAGGCTTTACGCGGCTTCTGCTGCCGGGGTACGCTAAGAAGATTAAGGAGCAGATGCTCCCGCTGTTCGGCTACACGGCTGTCGTCTGGAAGGACGGGCAGTTTTATGTGGCGGCGCGGCGCACGGACGACCCGGAACCGTGGAATCCGAAAAACTGCGATACCCGCGAGCTTGGGATTGGCGTTCAGCGGCTGCTGGGCAAATACCCGGATAACCGGCTGTACCAGCATTTGTCCAAGTGCGCGCTGGAATACGAATGCCTGACGGCTTCCAATACGTTCCTCTCCCGGCTCGAAGGCGCGGTTCCCGTTTCGTTCTCGTGCAATGCGGGCTGCTACGGCTGTATATCCGAGCAACCGGACGACAGCGGATTCCCGGCCCCGCAAACACGGATGAATTTCAAGCCGAACGTGGACGAGCTCGTGCAGATTATGCTGGAGCATCTGAAAACGCCGGAGAGCATTATCAGCTTCGGTCAAGGCTGCGAGGGCGAACCTTCAACTCAGGCGAAGCTCATCATCGATTCGATCCGGCGGGTGCGGGAGCAAACGGATATCGGCTTTATCAATATCAATACGAATGCCGGTCTGAGCGACCATATCCGCGCGATTGTCGATGCGGGGCTGAATCTGATGCGGGTCAGCACGATCAGTGCGCTGGACGATCATTATAACGCCTACTACAAGCCGAGAGGCTACAATCTGGCGAATGTGGAAAAGTCGCTCACGTACGCAAGCTCCAAAGGGGTGTATACCTCGATCAATTACCTCGTGTTTCCCGGGGTGACCGACCGCGAGGAAGAGATTGAGGCCATGCTCGGCTTTGCCCGTCGCACGGGTTTGCGGCTCATTCAGCTGCGCAACCTGAACATCGATCCGGAAGGGTATCTGAAGCTTATTCCGAAAGCGCAAGGCGACGTTTACGGCATGAAGCGGATGATCGAAATCTTCGAAGCGGAGCTTCCGGATGTCGTCATCGGTTCATATACGCACGTTCCGCCGCTTGGAGCATCCAAATAAAGGCGAGCGCAGCAATTTAGTTGCTTTATGCGAATAAGGCGTGCTATAATGCGATCATGTGTCAATATAACTCTGAGTTCGCGGACAGAGACTCAGGGCGGAAAGAGGTGAAAGGACCATGAAAACAGCAATCCAACCGAAATATTACATCACGACGGCTACCTGCGCTTGCGGGAATACCTTCGAGACGGGCTCCATCAAGCAAAATCTTCGCGTAGAAATTTGCTCGGCTTGCCACCCGCACTTCACCGGTAAACAAAAGTTTATCGATGCCGGCGGACGTGTTGATAAATTTAAGAAAAAATACGGTATTTAAGCTGACGTGCGAACGTTTATGCCGTATGCATACAACAACCTCTCTTGGTCATCCTAAACCCAAGGGAGGTTGTTTTTTTATGACACTTAAACCACTGCGTTTGTTTGCCGCAGCGATGCTTCCGGTCCTCATAGCCGCCGCATGCGGTACGGCCGGCGACAAGTCGGGGCCGAAGGCGCAATCGTACAAAAACGACGGCTATTTGGGCATTTCCAATTCGAACCCGAATTTACAGAACGGACCTTCTTTTCATACGTATGAAATGGATACGAATATGATGCGGGACGCCGTTGTTCCGATTGCCGGCGTACGCAAAGTGAGCATTATGACGCACGGTCCGAATGCGACGGTCAAGCTGTCCGTGCCGAGAGAGTCGACGGACGCCGATATGGAGCGTATACGGGGAGAAGCGCTGGAGGCGCTGCAAAAAGCCGTTCCCCGCTATAACTTCGATGTGACGATCCGCGGCGAATAGGAAGGCGTTAACGCGACGTAGTCCGCTTTTGGATCCCCTAGTTCGATTGCCCTGGCTTGCCAAATGATGAAGGTTGCGGTTTGCCGGACAATCGGCTATACTATGTATTACCGTGCTAGACGGGGAGGTAGCGGTGCCCTGTACCCGCAATCCGCTATAGCGGGGTTGAATCCCTGTTTTCGGTCTTGTCGATGTGAGGTCTGACTTCTACACGAAGTGTTGACGGTTGGGTCCTCCGCAATGAGCGCTTGTGAACCCGGTCAGGTCCGGAAGGAAGCAGCCGTAAGCAAGAGTGCCCATGTGCCGGAGGAGTGCCTGACTCGAGCTAACCGGTAGAGGTTCCGCTTGGATCGCAAGGTCAACGACAGGTGCACGGTATATCCATTCCATACGCATGAATATGCACACCGGATGAACGTATCTACGTTTGTCCGGTGTTTTGGCATTTGGAAGGAAAAAACAATTTGGAGTAGAATTGTATAAAGGAAGAAAGGGGGCCGGGTCTGCAGAGGCGATCGCATACCAGCGTTTGCTCTAACGCGGCAGCCTTTGCATCTGGTACAAAAACATAAAGGTGGTATTGCATGGACAAGTTCCGGATCACGATGCCGTCTCCGCATAGTTTCATTCGCGGCCTGGTCGGGGCATGTGCCGCGATTTTCGATGAAAGCGGTCTATTGCTGGAAGGGAACCGGCAATTTACAGAACAGTTTCCCGAACGAAACGAGAGCCGTCAGCTTTCGCTTGCCGAGTTGCTGCCGGGTGTGGCAAGTGTGGAACAATTGATGGAGAAGTGTGAACAGGAAGGCGATCGGGACGGTATGGCGGCAGTGACCGTTCGGACTGCTGCGGGCATTCTGGAGCCGGCGCGCTGTCGGATCTATCCGCTCGAATCCAGTGCTGCGACCGTCTACATACTCCTACTCGATTATAGCCGCCTGTGCACGTGCGAAGAGCATGGAATAACCATCCGGCCGAGAGAGGTGCGGGGGAGATCGGAGCGGGCGGGTGAGTTAAGTTTACTGCAGCAGTTCTCCGGAACGTTCGTAAAAGATGTCAACTTGGGCGTCATTCTGGTGGATACACAGTTCCGGCTCGTCGATATTAGCGAATTGGCGTGTACGGTGCTTGGGATCAAGAGGAGTCTGTCGATCAATCGCTGCGTGGACGATATATTTCAGGGCGTTCCGAAGGAACATCAGCTTATCCAGCGGACGCTGCTTGACGGGGTGCTTGTACGCAACCACGCCGTGTCCTGGACGAACGACCGGCAGCGGTACGAGCTGCTGATGGATTCCAGTCTGATCCGCAGCGGGACGGGAGAGATTGTCGGAGCTTATATTATTTTCAAGGATGTGACCAATCTTCGCTCGCTGGAGCAGCAGGTACAGCGCAGCGACCGTCTTGCGATGATCGGACAGATCGCCGCGGGCACCGCTCACGAGATTCGCAACCCGCTTACTTCGATCAAGGGGTTTCTGCAAGTGCTGAACCGTACGTTCCAACAGAATGGGATGGAGCGGGAGGAAGGGTATACCGACCTGATGCTTGCCGAGATTGATCGGATCAATGAGCTTGTCGGGGAATTTTTGTTGCTGAGCAAGCCGAAGCATGTTTCCTACGACAAGATTGATGTCTCTGCCGTTTTGCGCGACATTTTGCCAATTATTAACAATCAGGCCGTGTTGCATAACGTCACGATTCATTACGAGTCGGTGTACCAAATACCGAAAATAGTGGCCGATCGCGAGCTGCTGAAGCAGGTGTTTATCAATTTGTGCAAGAATGGAATCGAAGCGATGATACAAGGAGGGACTTTAACGATTATCGAGAGGATCGAATACCGGGAGCGAAAGGTGCATGTCGATATTCAGGACGCCGGTCCCGGCATCCCCGCATTTTTGATCGACAAAATATTCGATCCGTTTTTTACGACCAAGGAAAACGGGACCGGACTTGGGCTTTCCGTGTGCCAGCGCATCATTCACGATATCGGAGGCAGCGTTCGTGTCGCTTCGAAAGGTTATGGCACGACGTTTACCGTAAGTTTGCCGTTCGCTCCCGAATGAGTCCGCTGGCATGTCAAATGGAAGCGGTATGGTGTATAATAAAGGGAAGCTTGATCGTGAAATGATTGCCTGTATGAAGACGGGAAGCAAACTAGAAGCGATAACGAGAGCTATGGTAGGAGAGTCGGTATGGCGCACATCGCCTTATATCGTAAGTGGAGGCCGCAGGCTTTCCGGGATATCGTCGGACAACAGCATATTACACAAACGCTGCAAAACTCGCTGCGTGAAGGTCGGCTCTCGCATGCCTACTTGTTCAATGGACCTCGGGGAACGGGGAAGACGACCGCCGCCAAAACGCTCGCCAAAGCCGTAAACTGCGAGAGAGGGCCCGCCGAGGAGCCGTGCAACGAATGTTCGGCCTGCCGCCGTATTACCGAGGGATCGGTCATGGACGTCGTCGAGATCGACGCCGCTTCCAACCGCGGTGTCGAGGAGATCCGCGACATTCGCGAGAAGGTCAAGTATGCGCCGACCGAAGTGCGGCAGAAGGTATACATTATCGACGAAGTGCACATGCTCACGACGGAAGCGTTTAACGCGCTGCTGAAGACGCTGGAGGAGCCGCCCGCTCATGTGATGTTCATTCTGGCAACGACCGAGCCTCACCGGCTTCCGGCAACGATTATATCGAGATGCCAGCGCTTTGACTTTCGCAGGGTTCCTCTGGAGGAGCAGGTATCCCGCCTGACATACATCTGCGGCGAGGAAGGCGTTGTCGCGGAGCCGGAGGCGCTGCAATATATCGCACGGTTGTCGGATGGCGGGATGAGGGATGCACTCAGCCTGCTCGATCAGATTATTTCATACACCGGCAACCAAGTGACCTTGCAGGAAGTGCTGGGCATTACCGGCGGCATCGGCATGGAGCAGTTTGGCCGGCTGGCGCAGGCGATTATTAGCAGGGATGCGGGAGCGGCGCTTGCTTGCATCGAGCAGCTTATGCAGGAGGGGAAAAGCGCGGAGAAGAGCATGGAAAACCTGCTCTATTACTTCCGCGACGCTCTCATGTTGAAGCTGGTGCCGAACTCGGAGGAATGGACCGACCGGATTACGGACGCGTCCGCCTTTCGCAGTTTAACCGGCGCGTTCAGCGCGGATCGTCTGTTTCAATGCATGGATGTGCTGAACCATTATCAGGCGGAGATGAAATATTCGGCTCAGCCGCAGACGATTTTCGAGGTGGCTATTCTGAAGCTAACCTGTACGCCGGAGTCGTCTGCTCCTGCGGCCCAGAGCGGTGCTCAGGGGCAGGAGGCCGACGCGGAGATCGAAGCCTTGACTCGCAAGGTGGCCCAGCTCGAACAGAAGCTGGAACAACTGCTGAAGAGCGGGGTTCCGGCCGCTCCGGGAAAAGAAGCCGCACAGCGGCCTTCCGGGGTGCAAAACCCGCGGCCGACTGCGGTGTCCGCCGCGAAGCTGGGGATTAAGCTCGATCCGTATGTTCCGTTTGCCGATTCGCCGCAACTAAAGCAGGTTCTGGGCAAGTGGGGGCATGTGCTCCAACAAGTCAAAGAACGCAGAATTACGGTGCATGCCTGGCTCGTAGACGGCGAACCGGTTGCGGTGACGGATGAAGTGGTACTGCTCGCGTTCAAAAGCGCTATGCACCGGGAAACGACGGAGAAGCCCGCTCATAAGGAGCTTATCGAGCAGGTCGTCCGGGAAGCGCTCGGCGCGCCGTACAGGCTGGTTACGGCGATGATGAAGGATTGGAAAGAGACGCAGGCGGGGACGGCCGAACAGCCCGAAGCGATGCGTATGGAAGAACCGGCTGCTGGCAAGCCGGGCGACGATATCGTCGAAGAAGCCATCAAGCTGTTTGGCGAAGATCTGGTGGTCGTCAAAGAGTGAATGAATGAAAACCGGGAGGATGACGCAGGTATGAACAATATGCAGCAAATGATGAAGCAGGTAAAGAAGATGCAGGAGCAAATGCTCAAGGCGCAGGAAGAGCTGGCGACGAAAACGGTCGAGGGCAGTGCGGGCGGCGGTGTCGTGACGGTTACGGCAACCGGGCAGCGCAAAATTACGAATATCGTGATTAAGCCGGAAGCGGTCGATCCGGACGATGTCGATATGCTGCAGGACCTCGTTTTGACGGCAGTCAACGACGCTTTGACCAAAGCCGAGCAACTGGCCGAGAGTGATATGGGCCGCCTGACCGGAGGCATGAAAATCCCCGGCATGTTCTAATTTACAAGCAAAGGAGCCATTCGCTTGTTTTACCCGGAACCGATCGCCAAATTAATCGACGCCTTTTCGCGGTTGCCGGGGGTAGGTCCCAAAACGGCAGGCCGATTGGCTTTTCACGTACTACGGATGAAAGAGGACGACGTGCTCGATTTCGCCAAATCGCTTGTCAGCGTAAAGCGGAATCTGTACTATTGTTCGGTTTGCTGCAACATAACGGACGTGGACCCTTGCCGGATCTGCCAGGACAAATCGAGAGACGCTTCCGTCATCTGCGTCGTGCAGGAGCCGAAGGATCTGGTCGCCCTCGAGCGGATGAAGGAATACAGCGGCACGTACCATGTGCTGCATGGGGCCATCTCGCCTATGGAAGGGATCGGACCCGACGAAATCCGGGTGGCGGAGCTGCTCAAGCGGCTAAGCGACGAGAAAGTGCAGGAGATGATTTTGGCAACCAACCCGAACGTCGAAGGGGAAACGACGGCCATTTATTTATCCCGTCTGGTGAAGCCCTTCGGTCTCAAGGTGACGCGAATCGCTCACGGTCTTCCGGTAGGCGGGGATCTGGAATATGCCGACGAGGTGACTTTATCCAAAGCGCTCGAAGGGCGCAGGGAGTTGTCGTAAAAGAGAAGCTGTGCGGATTGTTGATCCGTGCAGCTTTTTGTTTGTCTATAGGAAGGCGCCGGTGCACGGCCTGTTCTAATTTGTCCTCCGTGTCCATATGAATGAAGTATACGGACAAACCCGCATGTCATGCGTGTACAGGAGCGTGAGGATGATGAACGTGCAGTGGAGGACTTTTTTCGGTCTGAGAGCGCGCGAGACGGACCCTTATCTGAAGGACAAGCAAGAGTTGCTGAAAGAAATTCGCGTCGCGCATACGGATTGGCAGCATGCGCTAACGAGACTGGACTATGCGTCGGATCAGGATGAGATCGATTATGCGATATTTGCGCTGGAGGCGGCGGAGAAACGATTCGAGATGC
This sequence comes from Paenibacillus ginsengarvi, assembly GCF_003626695.1. GTDB lineage: Bacteria > Bacillota > Bacilli > Paenibacillales > NBRC-103111 > Paenibacillus_AB > Paenibacillus_AB ginsengarvi. The sequence continues at coordinate 769 of NZ_RBAH01000003.1, read as the reverse complement.
TGCTGAAAAGTGCGAAGCGGCTTCGTATCCACGTACTCGATGTCGGAACGGGCAGAACGATGGAGGGGTAATATGCACTATTTGTGGCTTGGCCTGTTGGTCGTATCTTCGCTTGTTCTATTGTTTATGCTGGTGCGGCATAAAGGCGCGTGGCAATGGCTCGGGTATGCGGCGACGCATGTGGTCATAGCGGCTTTTTTATTATACTTCGTCAATCTGATCGGCTCTCATTACGAATTCCGGATTCCCCTCAACCTTCCGACTGTGGGCACCGCTCTAGTTCTTGGAGCTCCGGGCGTACTGCTTCTGGTTGGCCTCAAAATCGTTTTCGTTTGACGGATGAATGTAATCCGTTATTTTTTTGCGATAGCCCCTTGATTTGTTATGGACATCCGTGCTATATTATAACTCCGCCCAAGGGCAGCCAAGCTGTCCAGAACGAGCAAAAACAAAGTTTTAAAAAATGTTGTTGCAAAGTGGTGGGCGGATGTGGTATATTAAAGAGGTCGCCGCAAAACGGCGAAAAATGACGAAAGTCATCGATTGCTCCTTGAAAACTGAACAACGAGCGTGCAAGTGAAGGTCTCGCAAGAGACCACAACAAGCTAGTTAAGTAATGAGCTATCGGCTCATCTAATAAGGTTTACCTTTTTGGAGAGTTTGATCCTGGCTCAGGACGAACGCTGGCGGCGTGCCTAATACATGCAAGTCGAGCGAATCCTTCGGGGTTAGCGGCGGACGGGTGAGTAACACGTAGGCAACCTGCCCG
>NZ_RBAH01000039.1 GCF_003626695.1 Paenibacillus ginsengarvi | reverse complement strand
TTTTTGGCGGATTCCCGGAAAAAGTTAATGTAAAATAAAGTAATGAAATGAATTTTTCCTCAATTCAGCACGACCTGACATAGTGTGATAGAGTCTTTGCAACGCTAGTGGCCTCAAAGACTCTTATTATAAACCGACTTACTCCTGACACCGACATCTACTCTTTCCGTCAGTGTCCGCTGGTTCAGCCGTCGCAGTACCATTCCCGTCCAAAACCGAATAGACGTAAAGGGCTGTCCCCAAAGGGGAGCCGAACGAAACAATCCCAAATGATAGGCAAAAGACTTCCAAAACCACTGTAAACGTGGGGATGGAGGCGTCTTTTGCCATGAATATTCAGGTCGAATCTGCGGAGTGCCACGTCACTTTTGGGGGACCGATTTATTACACCCGGTGCGCCTTCTGCGCAGGCTTCGCGAGCGCGTCTTTCCATATTTGGCGCCACTCGTTTGCGTCGGTCAAGACGCTGTCCGGCTCAAGCCTGCTGCGGGCGACGAACGAAGGATGGAAGTCGCGGCCGGAATGCGCCCCGGTTTTATGATAGCGGAGGTCAAGCGACCAGCGCACAAAGTCGGAACGGTTCGATGTCCCCCGGTGCGGCGTATATTTGTTCATGATGACGATGCTGCCTCTCTTGCACGCTGCTGTAATCGCCGGGAGCGTAGGGAGAAGCTCATTCACGATCGTTGTGCCGCCTTCGGCCTGATGCTTTAAATAGCCGTTTTTGAACGAATGAGGAATAATTTCCATACAGCCGGTTTCCCGGGTCACATCGATCAGCGGCAGCCAGAACGTGTAAATCTCGGAAGCCTCCGATTCGGGAGCGGTGACGGCGGCATCCTGATGCCACGGCACATTTTCCATGCTTGCGGCCTGCTCGCCTTCTCCCTTCCACGGCATTTTCGACCGCAGATGCTGGATCGGATTGCAGGAAAGCTCGCTGCCGAGCAAGCATTCGGCTACGTCCAGCAGCTTCGGGTTCGTCAGGAAGTTGAACATGGCCGGGCCGAGCAGGTGCATAATATCGAATTTCCGGTTGATGTCCGGGCATTGCTCGTACAGCAGCGCGAAGCGTCTCTCAAACGGTTCGTCCGGGTACAAATTGGTGATCCGCCCCTCCTTATAAAACTGCTGCGCGCGTTCCTCGATAAAGCTCTCGATCTCTTCGATTAACGGCCGCATGTCCTCTTCGGTAAATACGTTTTCTGCGATTAAATATCCTTCCGTCTGAAACCGGATCACTTGCTCCATCGTTAGCGCCATCTTCGTTCCCCTCCGCCGTATATCGTTCTGTAACGATTTCAGTATAAGAAAACGGCGGCTGCGGTTGAAGGAACAATCTATCCCGGAACCCGTACGATATTATCCTCGTTCGTTTTGGCAGGCGGTCGTGCCGAAGGCAGGAATATGGCGCGGGATATCGAACTATATCGATAGCTGAGGGGATCATCGTATCCTCGAACCAGTCAAAGGAGAAGGCAGATGGACTTCCGGCTCGAGGCGGGAGGTCGATCGTTCACGATCGATCATGTTACGACGAATCTGATGGCGGGACGCGACGACGCTTTTGTGAAGCGTCACGTGCATCCGGTCTTTCACGTCATGTATATTTTAGAGGGCAAAGGGATGTTTACGGTCGGCGATATGGCGTCGGTAGTCGAACCGGGACATCTGTTCGTCATTCATCCGAATGAGCCGCACCAGTTTCATTTCGGAACGGACGGCCCTCTCACGAATTTGGAAAGCACGTTTATTTTGCGCAACAAATGCGGCGAACCGGCCGAAATGAACTTGTTCGATATGATCGAAGAGAGCCGGGCGATCGAGATCGGCGGCGCCCTTCGCTCGGCTCCGCTGACGGTTCCGCCGCGGTTTCGGCCGATGCTGGAGGAAGGGTACCGACGCATTCTCGCTTTGTACGACATTCCGCTTCTGAAGTCTCACTTCGCTGTTACAGTGGCGGAACTGCTGACGCGGGTCGAAACGATCGTGGCAAGCATCGTCCAGGCGGAGAAAACGCCGAATACGGCGGAGGAAACGGTCGAGCGGGCGAAGCGGTTTCTGCTGTCGAACTGGCACCGGCCGGTCACGCTGGCGGAAACGGCGCAATCGGTTCACGTGACCCCTAACTATTTGTGCCGGCTGTTCAAGGAACGAACCGGCGAAACGCCGATGGGCTTCCTGCAGACGGCGCGGTTGCGCGAGGCCGGCCATTTGCTCGCCTTCACCGACCTTCCCGTGTATACGATCGCGGAGAAGCTCGGTTACGAGGAGCCGTCCTACTTTGCGCGGCTGTTTCGCCGCGTATACGGCGAGTCTCCGCAAGCATACCGCAAGCTGCAGATCAGTTACGGTCAAAAGGGGCTGTAGGAGCAGTGTAAATATTTGTGGGTTGACCCGCTGAAAAATGTTGTGCTACCCTTAAACCCAAATTATAAACTTGCCGAATCCGGATATACCGAATATCCGGTACGGGGGACGATTTACTCGGGGTGAATGCCTTTAGCTCCATAGCGAGGCAGGGGAAATCCTCTTCCCTAACCCGTCAACTAACCTCGGAGGCAGCAGGAGGGAACTGTTTGAAACGTTTGTGGAAAACCGTTTTTTTGTCGTGTGCCGTGTGGGCGTCCGTTTCGGTTCTGGGGGCTGGGCAAGCTTCCGCGAACGGAGCCGGATCGGAAGTGAAGGTTCAGGTGAACGACGCGCTCGTAGCTTTCCCGGAGACACAGCCGTTCATCGATGTCAGCGGGCAGACGCTCGTACCGGCCCGGCCGCTGTTTGAAGCGATGGGCTACAAGCTGGACTGGCGCATGAACAATGGGCAGATTGCCGTCCTCATGCAAAATGCGGATCATACGAAGACCATTGAAGCCGAGACGGGCAAGAACGAATGGAAGGTGGACGGCAAGCCGGTTAAGCTGACCTCCGCCGCGATGAACAAGCAAGGAACGTTATTCATCCCGGTACGGGCCGTATCGGAACTGCTCGGTTCTATCGTACAATGGGACGCCGACAACGACATCGCCATCATCGGCCAGGATGGGAAATACCATGCTCCGGCCTGGTATGCTCCGCCTGCTCCCGCCCCGGCAGCAGCTGCGGTAGCAGCAGCCTACACCCCGACGGTCGCGGACAAGGTGGCGAGCACCGCCCAGAATCTGCTTGGCATCCGTTACGTATGGGGAGGCACGACGACGAAAGGATTCGACTGCTCGGGGTTCGTCAATTACGTCTTCGACCAGTATGGCGTCGAGCTGCCGCGGACCTCTCTCGATATGTACGATAACGTGGGCCAATCGGTAATCGGCTTGCAAACCGGCGATCTCGTCTTTTTCAAAATCGGCAAGTCGACGACGCATGTCGGCATTTACTTGGGAGACGGCCAGTTCGTATCCGCGACGACGTCGTCGGGGACGAAGATCGATTCCGTGTACAGCTCTTACTGGGGATCGAAATACATAGGGGCGAAGCGTGTGCTCTAGCTGAAGCGATAACGTCTGCCGGACTCGATTCGTATCGTTAAAATGAAACAACCTCCGCCAAAACGCTCGGAAGAGCGCATCGGCGGAGGTTGTTTGCCGTTTTAGGCCGTTAATCGTTTAACGGCCATAACGATTGATGCGGTTAAGGGCAGACGTGTGCCGGTCATTTCGCCGGAATGACTGAGGAAAGGCGATCCAGAATCGCCGCCATCTGCGCGCGGGAGATCGGCTCGTCCGGGCGGAATCGTCCCGGCTCGTAGCCCTGCAAAGCTCCCTGCGCGACGAGCGCCTGAATGTACGGATACGCCCAGTTGTCCGCGCGGACGTCGGAGAAAGCCGCGTTCGCTCCCGGAGGGGCGGACAGCTTCAGCGCTCTGGCGAGCATCGCTGCCATCTCAGCCCGTGTCACCGAGCTATCGGGCTTAAACACGCTCACCCCTGCGCCATCGACGATGCCGGCTTGCTTCGCTAGGGCGATTGCCCCGCTCGCCCAGTGCGTTGCGGGCACATCGGCGAAGCCTGCTGCACCGGCGGGCGCGGCTTGCCCGGGCAGCAAAGAGCGGGTCAGGATCGTTGCGGCTTCGGCCCGCGTCAGCGACGTTTCCGGGCTGAACCGGCCTTCGGCCGTCCCGGTCATCCAGCCTTTCGCGGCCGCCGCTGCGATTTCATTTTGCGCCCAATGGTTTTGCGCATCGGCGAAGAAAGCGCCGTTTACCCATAGCGTCATGTAGCTCCAGGAACTCGCGTCCTCCTGCCCGAGGCTCCAGCTTCCGGTGCCTTTGAGCCCATACTGGCTTACGAGCTGGAGCTTCTTTTTCATCGACTGCTCGTTCTCATGCCAGACGGTATACATGCCAGGATTTAAGGTCTTATAGCTGACGACGGGGAGCTGGGTTTCGCTCTCCGGTATCGTAAACGTGCTTACCGCCGATTCGCTGGCTGAATCATAGACGGTAGTGCCGCCGTAACGGGAGACGAGCTCAGGGACGCTGCGCCCTGGTATGCCCTCGCCATTTACCGTCCCGTCCGTCTTCCAGTAGCGCCCGTAAAACGGCAAGCCGAGAACGATCCGCTCGGGCGGCGCATAACGCAGCGCATACCGGATCGACCGCTCGACGAAGCTAAGGCTCGCCACCGGCCCCGGGTCCGCGTCGCCGGTGGACGATTCGTCGTAAGCCATCACCATCAAGTAATCGCTGTATTTGGCAAGCGCGGCATAATCGTACGAGCCGAGCCATCCTTTCGTAGTCCCTGTCGGATTGGCGGCAACGGCGACGGACACTTCCTTGTCCGCAGGCAAGTTTTCACGCAGCCGCTTCACCAGGTCGGTAAAATCGTCCCGCGACGTTTCCGTCACATTCTCGATATCCACGTTCACGCCATCCAGCCCGTACTTACTTACGGCTGCCGCGATTTGGGTTGCGAGTGTCTCGCGCTTCGCCAGCGCCTGAAGGCCGGTATCACGATCCCAATGATTGCTAAGAAACGGCACAACCCGGATGCCCCGTTTATGCATATCGCTAACGAAGGACGGATCGACCATGTCCGTCAGCAGCAGGCTCCCGTCCGGGCCCAGATCGAAGTAGCTGGGCGATACGACCTGCATCGCCCCGTCAGTCCGGTCGACATAGGAAATATATTCGGCAGGCCCGGCATACAGGTAGGACATTTGAAACCGCGCAGCCTCCGCAAGCCCAGAGACGCCCGCGCTCGTTATGATCAAGGCGGCGGCCAGCGCCGCCGTCGTTCGCAACCGACTTAAAATCGCCATTCGCATCGATTCCTTTCTTGAGCCGAAAAAAGATTACTTCCATTGTGCCGAAACAAGCGCTCCCCGGACAATGCATAAATAATGTCAATACACGAATAGACGTTATACTTATGCTCCGCATTGCCTGTTTCTGTGGTAAAATGGAGAACGCAAGCGACACTAAATAACTCGCAGGGTGATCGAGGATGGGAACAGTTCCTACAGGCATTCGCGGATTGGACGTATTGCTTCACGGCGGTTTCCCGCGAGGATCTACCATTGTAGTTGAAGGCGCTCCCGGTACGGGCAAGACGACCCTTGGCATGCAGTTTCTGTATTACGGGGCGCTGAAGGACCGGGAAGCCGGCATATACATTACGTTCGAAGAATTTCCGGAGCAGTTGTACCGCGATATGTTAGCCTTCGAATGGGATTTGCGACAGCTGGAGAGAGAGGGCCTGCTTCGTGTGGTCGGCATGTCGCCCGATATTTTTCTCGAGCAAATGATCGAGCCCGGAGGGCTGATCGAGAGCATGATCCGCGAGCTGAATTGCAAACGGATCGTCGTCGACAGCATCAGCCTGTTCCGCTACGGGGCCGCAAGCGAAGAGGAGCATCGCCGGATGCTGTACAAGCTGCGCAACCTGCTCCGCAAACTGGAGCTTACCTCGCTGCTGGTGAAGGAGCGGGAAGCGGCGGACGAGCAAAGCGGCTTCGAAGCGTATATCGCCGACGGCTTTATGAAGCTGAGCCTGAAGCCGCATATGGACAAATACCGCGTGCGCATGCTGGAAATATTGAAGATGCGCGGCAGGCGCATCCGCGAAGGCGAGCATGTGTACCGATTGACCGATAACGGGATCAGGCTCATTCCGGCGAGGTCGATGATCGAGGATTTGGCGTTGTTGAACGGGCGGTCCAGGGTGCCGACCGGCGTAGCCGCGCTGGACGAGCTGCTGGAAGGAGGCTTGACGCGTGGAAGCGTTTACCTGCTGGATACGAACAGTAAGGCGAACTATAAATATTTCATCGCTTCCGTGCTTGCTAACCGCATCCGGGATGGGGAAAAAGTGATGGCGATGCTGTCGAGCTTTTTGACGCCGCACGATCTGGACAAAATGTTAGCGCTTCAAGGGCTTTCGATGAGCGGCATGGCCGAAGAAGAACGAATTTATTTTATCGAGCATTACACGCGTCCGTACCCGCCGAACTGCGAAGCGAACGTGCTGGACGTCAGCAGGATGAACAATGCGGAGTACCGGAACATCGTGGAGCAGAAAATAACGGCGCTTGTGTCCGGGGGCGGCAACTGGTTCGCCTATTACGATCTGAACACGATATTGGCGGAACGGGGCAAGGAATATATCGCGAAATATTTCGCCGCCGATGCGGCAGGAGTGAAGGCGCTGGGCATGACGATGCTCGTGCTGTGCAATTTTAGCGAAATCGGGCCGGAGGTGTCCGCGTTTCTGGAGAGAACGTCCAACGGCGTCATTCGGACGTGGGTCGACGGCGCGTACCAATATATGCAAGTAACCAAATCGCCAAACGGTGTTATATCCGAGCCCTATGTCGTGGAAACGACGACGCAGGCTCCTTTCATGAGATTGTCCTGATATCGCCAGACGGGAGGCATACGATGACTGAAGAAGATACTTGGCAATTGCAAATGGAGTGCACCCGGTTTTTTCAAAATAACCCGTACAGCATCGAAACGGCGGAAGGAATCTCCCTGCGGCTCGGACGCAAAACGGAGCATCTCGACCCGGTGTTGTGCCGGCTCGTCTCGCTGGCCATTTTGGAGAAGACGGGCAATGGTTCGCGTTCCATTTACCGTTACATCGAGCCTCATTATTCCGAGGATCTGGACGTGCAATGGAACGTCATCTGAGCCTGGCGCAAAGCTTGCAGGATCTTTTTGCGGAGGAAAGCGGACTATCGGTTATGCTGACGAACGATCGTGGGGAATGGTTAACGCGACCGTCCGGCACGATCGCCTCGGCCCCGGAGATGGCGATGTGCCGGGACAAGCTGAAGGCTTGCCAGTCCGAGCTGATCCAGAGCTACGCGGGGACGCGGCACGGAGTCGTGCTGGGAGTCGCTCCGGGCGTATGGCTGCTGATGGCGCCTATATTTCCGAACAAGGAGCAGATCTGCTACGTATGGGGCGGTTGTCTTGTCGATGAAAAGGCGATAGCTCAGGCGATGAGTCATGAGGTGTCCGGCGAGACGGACATCCCGTGGACGCGTTTATGGGGAGCTGTTTCGCTTGCCGAGCCGGGACATACCGAGAAGGCGGTGGCCCAGATCGGGCGGCTTGCGGCCGTGGCCGAGGGCGTACTGAAGCCTGAATATACAGAGCGGTCGTTCCTCCGCTCGATGGAGCTGCTGCGGCGAATGACGATCGGCGGCGGTTCCCCCGCCGAGCGGATCAGAGGGCTGGTCGCCGCCTCGGACGAGCTGGAATTCGCCGGCTATGCGGCCAAGACGGAAGGGCTGCGGTTTACGATCGGCGCCTATGCGGGAGCGGCTGCCGAGTCCGTAAGCGGGTTGTCGTTTTCGCTCGGCGAAGGGTTTGTCGGACAAGTGGCTACTACGCGCAAGCCGGCTTTTTGGGAGTATACGGACCATGATCCGAGAACGTTCGTGTTCGCGGAGCGCGGTCTTTATCCGACCGCGTTTTTTTGCGTGCCTGTTATGCGGGAGCGCGAGCTGGCCGGCATTCTGTTCGGAGGGAGCGTTACGGAGCCGTCTCTCGGCAAAAACGCGCGCTCGTTCGTGCAGGCGTACGGGGCGAATTGGTCGAAGCAGCTTACGCTCGAAACCGTCCGCGAAGATCGCGACACGAATTTCACCCGTCTGTCCACCTTCGTGGAAACTTGCGGGGCGATTAATCAGGCGCAGGATGCGAAGCGGCTTAGTTACATTTTGGTGGACATGAGCCTGAATTTGGTCGAAGGGTCTTTTTGCTGTGTCGTTCTGAAGCAGTCGAGCAGCAAGGTCCAGCTCGTGTCCAGAGGACTCGGCGGGCAGCAGGCCGAGAAGCTGGTGAAGGAGGTGGCGGGGCGGTGGGCAAGGCGCGAAGGCGGAACGTCCGCCCCCGAAACCGAGCTGTACGAAGGGGCGGACACGCCTCCGATGCTCGAATGCCCGCTCTATTACGCGAAGGAGCTGCTCGGCGTCTGGTGCATTGCCTTGAAGCATACCGAGCAATACGTGCTGTACCGGGACTATATGACGATCGTGGCGCAGGCGGCTTCCTCCGTCCTGTACCGGCTGTGGGGCAAGGGCAGAATCGATAGCGGGGATGCCGTCCAGCTGCTGAACCGGGCGCTCGGTTACTGGGATGCGTATATGTACCAGATGACCCACGAGGCGCAGGAGCTGGCGCTGCCGTTCGCCCGTTCCTTGAAGCTGTCCGACGCGGAGTTGAAGCAGATCGGCGAGGCGTGCCTCATTTACCCGTACCCGCCCTCGTTTCTTGGGGACGATCTGCTGCCGAGCCCGGAGCAGCTTGCGATCATACGCGACTTTCATGCGATTACGGGCGATGTCGGAGAGGGCAGGACGCAGTCGTCCGGACCGGCGTATGGCGCCGGGGGCCAGATCATTGCAATGATTTATACGTATCTTCAATTCGGCCGCGATCTGGAAGCTGTCGATTCGCTGCGTACGGTGACTCCGAAGCTTCGCAAGGCATTCCGTTCTTTTATTGAATCGAGAGAAGTGGTGGAGAAGGAATTTTCGTTTGCGGAAGAGGCTGCGGCGACCAAGGAACCCGCCGTGCCGGAGCGGCCCGACATTCGGCTTCCGGCAGAGATGTCCTCGCTGTCTTCGCGCGAGCAGGAGGTGCTCGGCCACGTGCTGCTCGGCAAAAGCAACCGCGAAATCGCGGAGGAGCTTAGGATCAGCGAGCATACGGTCAAAAACCATATGACGAACATTTTCCACAAGCTCGGCGTTACCGATCGGGCGCAGGCGATTGCGCTCGTATACAAGTCCGGCTGGAATCGCTGAGCTTGGAACTCGCATCAAAGAAACAGAACCGTCTTCCGGCCGCTGAGCCGGGACGGTTTTTTTGCGTTTCTACTACCCGGGCCGCCGCTTCAATAGGAAGCCGATTCAGAAGCCGCCGCTCCCACTAGGAATGTAGTAGGACAGGACCGCCTCCCGCCGATTGCAAAGATAAGAAGAGTCGGGGATACCTTTTTGCTTCAAAAAAAAGGAAAATAGAGATAGACAACAAAGCTAAACTCTACGGATTTTCGGCAGGTAGCGAAGGTTTAAAAAAAGATAGAACAAGGCGAGCGGAGGATTGGCGGACAATCAAAGGAGTGGATCGCCAGTGAATCGGAATTGGGATGGAACTATGAATGGGGAACGTTTGGAGCAAGAGGCGGCAGCTTTCGCGCGTAACGAGCCGCAGACGGCCTTTTTACTGAAACGATTGAAGCGGCATCATCTTCCGACCTACAAGCTCAGTTTAATGACCGCCTATTACACCAGGCTGCTGGCGAAGGAATTGTTCGATAACGACGAGGACGTACGCCGGCTGTATAGGACGGCGCTGCTGCAAGATATCGGGAAGCTTCACATAGATGCGGATGTATTGGATAACCGTTACCGGCTGTATGAAGGGGAAATGCTGCGTCTGCAGGAGCATCCGAAGCATAGCGCGAACATTCTGGAACCTTTAATCGAAAGCTTTGCGGTGGACGGGGAAGCGGTTCTTCATCATCATGAAAATTTGGACGGAACGGGGTATCCCTTCGGTCTGACTTATGAATCGATCTCGCAAAACGCCCGCGTACTGCGAGTCGCCGACACGTTTGCCACGCTGACCGACCGGCATTCTTCGTTCCGGCTCAGTCATGAGGAAGCGCTCGAGGAGCTGTACCGGTGGAGCGACATTTTGTTCGACGGCGAAGTGGCCGAGCTAATGAACCGGCTGTACCGCGATCGGCTGCAAGGCGGACCGGAGAAGGGGGAATCGCGCTATGCAGGTGCTGCACGAAATCGAAACTCTTAAACGGGTGATGCACCGGCTGGCCGAACGACACGGGAGCTTGACCCATAAATGCGTGGTGAGGGTCAGTCAGCTGCTGGATCAAAAGCTGAACGAGTATGAGCAGATCCGGCGCTGCTCGCCCGAGCGGATGAAAACGATGTAGAAGGAATCGATAAAAATAAAATGAGCGCGTTTGGCGCAATCACGTTCGGCTGCCGCTTCGTATGGACTACGGGGGGCAGCCGGGCGTTTTTTCGGTTTTTGTTGTGAAACTTTGCATCGATCCAACAGTAGTACATAATACATATGAATGCCAAACGGCAAAACCGCAAAACGGAGCTTCCATACAAAGGCGGGAGGGCGATCCTGATGGAACTGCTGCATGTCCATATCGGGCAAGGCGGCTATGAAGAGCGGGACGATGTGATTCGCGACATCACGTTTACGCTCGAAGCCGGGCAGCTGGTCGGCTTGATCGGGCCGAACGGAGCCGGAAAAAGCACGACGATCAAAGCGATTCTCGGGCTCATCAAGCTGACGAAGGGAGACGTCCGCTTCTGCGGACCCGAGGGCTCCCATGCGTATATTCCCGAGCAGCCGATCTTGTACGAGGAACTTACGCTGTGGGAGCATCTCGAACTTGCCGCGGCGGCGCACGGCATGACCGATGAGTTGTTCCGGGAGCGGGCGGAGGAACTGCTGAAACGATTCAAGCTGAACGAGGTACGGCATCATCTGACCACTTCGTTCTCGAAAGGGATGCAGCAAAAGGCGATGCTCGTCATCGGCTTCTTGAGCAGGCCGGATGTTTATATCGTGGACGAGCCGTTCATCGGCCTCGACCCGAAGGCGACGAAGGAGCTGCTCGACACGTTGAACGCGGAACGGCAGCGCGGGGCGGCGATTCTGATGTCCACCCACGTACTCGATACCGCCGAAAAAATATGCGACTCGTTCGTGCTGCTAAGCAGCGGGGAGACGGTAGCCCAGGGCGACCTGGAATCGATCCGGCGGCAATGCGGCATGCCGGGGGCTTCGCTGTTCGACTGCTTCCATACACTCACTTGAACGGGAGGAAGTGCGGCATGATCGACGCAAATCGGTTGTTCGGCCGAAGACTGAACTCGGAATGGCGGTTCCAGTACCGGGTATGGAAGATGGCCGTTGACTGGACGGTAGCGCTGTACATCGTCATTCCGGCGATACTCGTTGCCGGGTATCAATACGTATCGTGGTGGCGGGATATGCCGGCATGGGGGGCGGCAATTCCATCCGTTGTCTGGCTGACCGTCTTGTACGCGGCGAGCGGCCTAAGCTCGCTCCGTCTGTTCATGGAAGAGGCGGATCAGCTGTTTTTGATTCAGAACAAAGCTTGGATGGACAAACTAAAGCGCCTCGGCATCGCCTATTCGCTGGTTGTGCGCGTGCTGCTCGCGGCCCTGGTTACCGGGGTGATCGCACCTTTTCTCGTGAAGGTGCACGGCTTCGGAGCGCTTCATCTCGTTCTGCTCGCCTTGCTTGCGGCAGCGGCGGGGGCGTTTCGGCTGCTGGCGGAGCGCTTGCTTGCGCTGAAGCTGCCGCGAATAGCCGGGTGGATGGCGAATAGCGCCGCTTACGGTTTGCTGGGTGTGCTGTTCGTCTTTGCGGGCGGTCTCGCGGGCGGCGGCTTGCCTGCTGCGGTGTTGACCGTGGCGCTGATCGGCTCGACGGCCGCACTTGCCCGTGTACGGGTACATTTAAGCGGCACCTTTTACCGGGATGCGGCTTACGAATCGGCTCAACGGATGAAATACGCCGCGCTGCTGATGGGCCAGGTCGTGCCGAAGCCGTCCCGGCTGCTGAAGCGGACGAAGCCGCTTGTTTTCCGCAATTCGCGTCATCTGTTTCGCACCAGATCGCCTGATCGCGTGCTCGCGGAGGCGATCGTCAAATCGTTTTTCCGCAGCGGCACCCAGCTCAAGCAGTATGCGCAGTTGACGGCGGCTTGCAGCTTCGGGCTGCTGCTTATGCCGGTCGCGGTCAAATGGGTGTTCCTCATAGGCGTCTCGCTGCTGCTCGCCTATTGGGTCAAGCTGTACGGCAAGGAAGTGCTGGCGTCTTCGTTCATGAAGATGTTCGGCTGGCGGGACGAAGACCGGAGACAAGCGATCCGCAAGGCGACGCCGTGGATGTTCGTACCGGTTTATATTCCTGCGGGACTCGCGCTCGGATGGACGGCTTACGGCTTGTGGGCGGGACTGCTGCTGATCCCGGCCGGATGGCTGATCGGATATGTGATGGGAGAGCTGCTGAACGCCTGGTAGCTCTGCGCCTGATCTTCGTGCGTATAAGGAGACGATGCGAGGACGATCCTAAGGGCTGTATGCAAATCCGATCCGAAAGAGGGACGTTTATGAGTGAAGCACCGATCTACTTTGAATTTTCCGATTCGTCTGCTGCCGTCATGGCGCTCGACACTTTGTCGGAGCTTGGCTATCATGCCCATGCGACGGAACTGGACGGCAAGCCGGGCGTCCAGGTGTACATCGACAAAAACGATCTGACCTCGGCGCTCGAGATCGCCCAGGCCAGCGGCGGTATGCTGCTCAGTACGGAACGGGCCGCCGCCGATGCGGATTCGTATAAACTGGCGTACGAATTGGACTCTGTCCCGATTCCGGCCCATCTCGTCAACGAGGATTGGTCCGAATCGTACTTCAGCGGCGACGGCGCTGCAACATCCGAGGCGTTTGATCCGTCCGGAGACGACTACAGCCATTTTTCCGCGCGTTAGAAGAGCGAGATCGGACGAGAAAAAGCAGCGGGCGGCCTTCACCAGGAAGGAACGTCCGCTGCTTTATTTTCAGGGAAGAGTCAGAGCTTCGTCCGCCGCATGTTTTCCGGCCGTATACCCGGAGGAGAAGGCGGCCGTAATATTATAACCTCCTGTATAGCCGTGAACATCAAGCACCTCGCCGCAAAAAAACAGCCCCGGCATCAGCTTCGACTGCATCGACTTCGGATCGATTTCCTTCAGGTGGACGCCTCCCCCGGTGACGAAAGCTTCTTCGATGGACAATGTGCCGTTTGCGCGCAGAGGGAACGCTTTGGCGAGTCTTGCGAGCTCCGTCCACGGCTGCTTCGGAATATTGTCATACGTTAGGTCGTCCTGGATCCCGGCTTTCTTTAGAAGAATCGGGATCAGCTTTTCGGGAAAAAAGCCTTTCAGCACGTTTTTGACCGCTTTTTTCGCCTCCTCCTGGGCAAGCCGCATCGTCTCGGCATAGATCTCGTCGGACGAACGGTCCGGGAACAGATCGATCGTCATCGGGACGGTGCGTTCCCCCGTCTTCTTCAACTGCTTCACGACAAACTGGCTGCATCGCAAAGCGGCGGGGCCGGATATGCCGAAATGGGTAAAGATCATGTCGCCCTCGTGCTCGACCAGCATCTTGCCTTTCTCGTTCCATACGGCCAAATGAATGCCGCGCAGGCTGAGGCCTTGCAGCTCCTTGCTCTGGATAAAGGCGTCGCTTGAAGTAATCGGCACCTCGGTCGGATACAGCTCCGTAATCGTATGCCCCGCCTCCTCGGCCCAGACATAGCCGTCCCCGGTGGAGCCCGTATGCGGCACCGAGCGGCCGCCGGTAGCGATAATGACGCAGCGGCAGCGCAGCCGTTCGCCCGATTTCAGCCGTACCGCGCTCGTTCGTCCGCCATCGTACTCGATGCGGTCTACGGGGCTATTCGTCCGAACCGCCACCCGCTGTTCGCGTACCCGGTTGACGAGCGCGTCAACGACCGTCTTCGCTTTATCGCTTACCGGAAACATCCGGCCGCGGTCCTCCTCCTTCAGTTTAATGCCCATGCCTTCAAAAAAATCGATAATATCCCGGTTGCCGAATGTGTTCAACGCGCTGTACAAAAACCGGCCGTTGCCGGGGATATGCTTGATCAGCTCGTCAAGCTCCTTGGCGTTGGTGACGTTGCATCGTCCGCCGCCCGAGATGCCCAGCTTGCGTCCGAGCTTGTCGCCCTTGTCGACCAGCAGCACGCTCGCTCCGGCGCCGGATGCGGATATACAAGCCATCAGGCCGGAAGGGCCGCCGCCAACAACGATTACATCATACTCCACTAGCGTTAATCTCCTTTGGCGAAGGCCGCGTGCCTCGCATTGTTACGAACATTGTATCGTGTTTCGCGGCAAAAGAAAAACGCATCGGCTGGGCCGGGGAAGGCGCTCGCCTCATGCGTTTGTGCGTTTCGTCGGTTACTTGCGGCTTGGCTGCTCAAACTCGGCTTCGTTAGGCAGCTCAACGACTGCCGGTTCCCCGGCCCATTGCCCGTGACGATGGTCGATAGTCCTGATGACGAGACGGCCGGGGTAAACTTCGATGAACAAGCTTTCACTTTTGAGCGGCCGGATCGGCCGGTTTTCGGAGTCGTAGGCAAAGCGCACCGAACCGCTGCCTACGGCGGTGAACTTGCCGCGCCACAGTTGGTTTGTGCTCTCTGCATCCCAGTGCGTATGGCCGGACAGCAGAACGGCGAACGGGTATCGTTCCAATATGGAGCGCAGCCGCTCGTGCTGTACGACGCCGCGCTCATGGGAAGTTCCGTCCAGTGTATGCGGTAAAGGCTGATGCAAAAAGACGAGCGCCGGTACGAGAGGAACGGCGACAATTTCGCCGTTTTGCTTGTTCGCGTTGCCCTTATCCTTAACTTTGGCGGTGAGCCTCGCGCGGTGGTCCTCCAGTCTCGACTCCAGCCAGTTCAACTGGGCATCGGACAGAAAGGCATCTTCGGCAACGGATTCGTCCGCGTCCCGGTATGCTTCGCCGCTCATAAACAGGAACGGGACGCCTCCGACATCTTCGGCATAATACGGCTTCGCATAGCCGAAAAAGGAGGTAAACTGAGCGATTGCCCTGCTGCTGCTCCAATTCCGGCTCAGCCGCTTATAATCGTAGCCGTGTCCGTGCCGCCACATCCCGTAATAGTCATGATTTCCCATCGTGGCCCGGACAGGAGCGTGCGGAGTGTTGTCCAGCAGCCGCCGCAGCGTCTCGTAATCGCCCTGCCAGCCGTTCGTCAAATCTCCGTTTAAAACGATCCTATCCGCGTCCGGCTTTATGCTATAATGATCTTTAAGCGCTTTCACGAACAATTGCTGCGACAAGGAATCGTCTGCCTGCACGTGGATGTCGCTAAGCAGCGAGAACGAGCTTAGCGGCGAATCCGTATCCGCACGCGCTGTCGGCAGAACTGAAGTGTTGCCGAGGATCGCCGCCGAAGCGGCAGATGCCGGGGGGAACGGAGTTTCGTATAGATGCAGCAGGCCGCATCCGGCGGCGAACAGTACCGGTATGATTCGAAATACGTTCATGGGTGCGCTCCTTCCGTGTAGCGACGATTGTGCCGAGTACGGCAAAAGAACAAGCGGTTCACCAAGCGAGAGTGGTTCCGCAACCCCGTCTTATACGTAAGATGCAATGGAAGTCCTTTACTTATACATCGGAAACGGAGTGGTATGGTTTGCCAGCCCAGCTGTCATGGGGACCTTTTACGATTCAAACGTCGCTGCTTGCCGTCATTGCCGCTTGTGCGGCCCTGATTGTCGCGGTGCGCCTCGTATCGCGCTTTTACGGCCCGGCTGCGAAGGAAGCGGCGGAGCTGGTGCAAAATGCGGCTTTTATCGTGCTGCTTGTGTGGAAATTCGGGCATGTGCTGTTTGCCCCGTCGGTGATATGGGACCGTCCGCTCGCCATCTTTATCCTGAACGGAGGCACCCGGGAAGCGCTATTGGCCGCAGCGGCCGCGGCGGTTTACCTGGTCGTAAGCATCCGGCGCAAAGGCATACCGCTGCGAATATTCCTCGATCTCGTTTCGTTCGGGACGATCGTCGCCGTCATCGTTTATGCCGCCATCGATTGGCGGGCGGGTGAGGCGACCACGAAGCCGTGGGGGATCGTTGTAAGCAGCCCCGAGTTTCGCTATCATCCGATATCGGGCTATACGATAATAGTCGCCTTGGCGGTGCTTATGCTGCTAGGGTTCCGGCGGGGGAAGGCTGGTACCGGCGAGTGGTTCCGGATCGCGACGTTATATATGGGAGCGGGTTTGCTGCTCGTTTCGTTCTGGGAAGTTCCGGCTCCTACCGTGCTGCTGTTTACGGCGTATCAGTGGAGGGCGCTTGCTCTGGTCGCCGCTGGCATTATTTTCTCGGCCGGGGCGCATACTAAGACCACTTTCCAACATTAAGCGCCGTCTGCAGCATAAGGCGGTTATATCGGAAAGTGTCCGAAGTGCGAAAGGAGCTGACATGTTGCATGTCGACAAAACGAGCCGGAACCCAGGATTCACCCGCGCAGCGGCGTCAGGCCGAACAAAATGAAGAGGGCCGCGCCAAGAAGGATTCGGTAGCCGACAAAAAGCTTGGCGGTCCGAACCGGCCTTCCGTGTAGCCGGGAGCCAGCCTATGACGACAGAATCGAATAAGCACGACGCCAAAGGGCGGGAGAAGGCGGGCGGTGGTCCGGGCAATCGACCTCAGGACGAATCGCTCGATCCGTTCGAGATTAACTTTTTGCCGCAATTTACGGAAGGAAGAGGGCCGCGGAAGCCGTTCGTGAACGAATTCGGCGTCACGATCGGGGATCACGAATACGAATCGCCGCAATCCCCGCTCAGCCAGTGGACGAAGGACACGGACCCGATGGTCATGACGGGGGACCGGTGGGTGCACCCGTTCAAGGATATCGGTTTCCGGACGGCGGAAAACCGCGACTATTTCGAGAAAGGGATCGCCCCGTCCGCTTCGGGCGAGCGCTTTATGCATCCGGAGCAAAATACGGCTTACGATGCCGAGAACGGGACAAGCAGCGGGGAGCCGGAAGCGTAACTTGCCCGCACGAAACCTGCCGAAGTCATGGCCGAGGGGCTTTGCTTCCCGGGGTCGGAGATGTATAATAAGGGGAAGGTACACATTTTCGATTTCGATTCGCAGCGAATCTTAAAGGAGTGAAGCCACGATGGCCATGTCATTCGAAGCATATATGCGGGATATGATCCAACCGATGCGGGACGACCTGACTCGTCTCGGTATCCAGGAACTGCTTACGCCGGAAGACGTAACGGAGCAGTTCGAAGCGGCGAAAGGCACGTCGCTTATCGTCGTCAACTCGGTATGCGGCTGTGCCGCCGGCCAGTGCCGTCCCGGCGTTGCCAAAGCGCTGGAACACGACATTACGCCCGATAATCTGTTCACCGTATTCGCCGGCCAAGAGAAGGACGCAACGGCGAAGGCGCGCGAATATTTTGCGCCGTACCCGCCTTCGTCGCCTTCGATCGCCCTGATGAAGGACGGAGAGCTCGTTCATATGATCGAGCGCCATCAGATCGAGAACCGTTCCGCCGAACAGATCGCCGCCGATCTGACCAGCGCGTTCGACCGTTTCTGCCGCTAAGACGAAACATCGTCTTACGACAAGCAAGCCCCCTTACGAATGCCGACGTTGTTACGACGGTTCGCGAGGGGGCTTTGCTTATAACATCAGAATTTATAAGTTTTGAGCGAAGCTCAAATCAGTCGCGGATTTCAACGATAATCTCGATCTCAACCGGCGTATGGAACGGCAGATCGCTCGTCCCGATCGCGGAACGGGCGTGGCGTCCCCTCTCGCCGAATACGTCCACAAGCAGATCGGACGCCCCGTTCATAACGAAAGGCTGATCGCCGAAGCCTGGCGCGCTGTTCACGAAACCGAGCAGCTTGACGATTTTAACGACGCGGTCGAGATCGCCGAGGTAGCCCTTCATCACGGCCAAACAGTTGATGATGACTTGGCGGGCGGCTTCGCGGCCCTGTTCGATCGTCAGATCACTGCCGACTTTGCCTTCATGGATCAGCACGCCGTTAGCGTCGCGTGCGTCTTGGCCGGACAAGTACAGCAGATTGCCGGTCCGGTTGGCCGGAATGTAAGTGAAGCGCGGCTGCGGCGGGGGTGGAAGCACGATTCCGAGCTCTTCCAGTCGTTTTTCGATTTGTCCCATAGTAGAAAACCTCCAGTTTTGTAAATGGTGATATTAGTGATGCTGGCAGCAGGCGGTTGCGCGGATCAGCCCGCCATGGCGGGCGGACGTATGCTTGTCGCCGCTGATCGTTTCGGCGCCGCCGACAAAAACGTGCGAAATGCCGTCCGGATATTGCCGCGGCTGCTCAAACGTCGCATTGTCGCAGATGGCGTACGGATCAAACACGGCAATATCGGCGATGTAGCCGGGTACGAGCAATCCGCGTTTGCCGAGCTTGAACCGCTGCGCCGGAAACGACGTCATTTTGCGCACCGCCTGCTCAAGCGACAGCACTTTCTGCTCGCGCACGTACTTCGCGAAAATGCGCGGGAACGTGCCATATAGGCGAGGATGCGGCTTGCCCGTTTCGCAGGTCAGGCTGTCCGAGGCGATGAGCGCCTTCTCGTAGCCAACGACCTGCTTGACGTCGTCCTCCGACATGTGGAAGTAAACGATCGAGATGCGGCCGTCTTCCTCCAGCAGCAAGTCCATCATGCAGTCGACCGGATGCTGGCCGCGCTGCTCGGCGATTTCCGCGATCGAGAGACCCTCAAGACCGCGGTTGCGCTCGGTATGCATGGCAGAGATGATGACGCTTTGCCAGCCGGTGGAGCAGACAAGGTTGTCCCAGGTCGTCTGTTCTTCGCCCAGCTCCTCGCGGATGCGCGCCCGCAAGACAGGGTTGCGGAATGCGGCAAGCGTTCCTTCGATGCCGCCTTCGAGCGCCCAGGGAGGCAGAACGGTCGTAAGCGTCGTCGAGCCTGCGTTGTACGGGTACACGTCACACGTCACGTCCATGCCGCGGGCGCGAGCGTCCTCGATCAGCTCGATCGCCTCCAGCACCTTGCCCCAGTTCGCCTTGCCGGCCGCCTTCAGATGGCTGATATGCAGCGCAACGCCGGCCTTCTCGGCAATCCAGATCACTTCTTTGACCGAAGGGATCAGGTTGTTGCCTTCGCCGCGAATATGCGTGGACAGCAGGCCGTCATACTTCGGCAGCACCGAGCATAACTCGGCCAGCTCTTCGCGGGACGTATAACTGCCCGGCGCATACAGCAGTCCGATGGACAGGCCGATCGCTCCGGCGCGCATCCCCTCGTCCAAAATTTGCTTCATCCGCTCCAGCTCCTCGCGGGTCGCGGGACGATTGTCGAACCCGGTGACCGCGATACGCAGCGCGCCGTGGGCGACATAGGTAGCGACATTTTCCGAAGGGCGGTTAGCGGCGAGATGCTCCATGTACTGGCCGACTGTCTCCCACGGCCAATCCCACGACGTATGGCCAAGCACAGGCTGCACGTAGGTGCGCAGCATGTCGGCGCGGTCTTTGACGTAAGGGGCGGGAGCAAGCCCGCAGTTGCCGACGACTTCGGTCGTGACGCCTTGGCGCAGCTTGATGTCGCTGTGCGGGTAATCGAAGATCATCAGGTCGGAGTGGCAGTGGCCGTCGATAAACCCAGGCGCAATAACGCTGCCGTGGACGTCCACGATTTTGGCCGCTTCCTGCTCCAGCTTGCCGATAGCGGCAATGCGGCCGTCCTTGACGCCGACGTCGCCGAAAAACCAAGGATTTCCTGTACCGTCCGCTATGCGGCCGCCGCGAATAATAAGATCGAGCATATGCGTTTGTCCTCCCGGGGATGATGTAAGCGGGGGCAGTTCCGGTTTATTCGGCGAGCTTCCCGAATTCGGTTTTGCCTTCCTCCATGTAGCTGTATAACGAATATTTGGAAATGTTCAAATACGCGCAAATTTTGTCTCCGCCCTTCTTGATTAGAAAAGCGCCTTTGCGGTCGAGCAGGGTTATCATCCGGATCTTGTCTTCCTTGCTCATCATGGCGACCGGCTTGCCGATCTGCTCCTGCGCCTCTTGAATGAGCGCTTCGAGCAAATCGCCTACGTTCGTGACGAACGATTCCTTCACTTCGGGCTGCAAGCCCGTCATCGTGAGGCTGTTGATCGTTTTCTCCGCCATCATGAGCGCCGTAATGTCGAAGTTGATGCAGATCGCGCCAACCGGCTTGCCCTCGGCGTTTTTCATGTAGATCGACGTGGAGCGGAGAATGCGGCCTTCTTTAGTCTGGGTAATGTAGTTGAATTTGTTGCCGTTCACGTGATTGCCGCGCAGCAGCTCAAGCCCCAGATTGGTGCCCGGATCGCCGACGCTGCGGCCGGTCACATGACCGTTCTCGATCGCGATAATCGTACTTTCATACGGGCGCGACAAATCGTGCAGCACGACCTCGCATGCATCGCCGAATTGGGCGGCGATCCCTTGAACCAGGTCGGATAAAAACGCCATTTCCTGTTGCACCGATTCCATGCGCGGCAACAACCTCCTTCTCGGGCGGACGCCTGAAACGCGCCGCAGCCGGTTACGCGAACCGGATAAGCCGTATCGATAGCTTGCGGGGAAATGGTATCACACTTGCCGTGAAAGAATCAAACAAAAATTTAGTTTGCATTAAAAAAAGTATGGAATGTAAATGGAATTATGCTAGAATGAGTACGCAACGCAACTATTCCATGCAAACTACCCGAGCTTTACACCTATATGTATTTCGTATTCAAGGGCGGCAGCCAAACGAAGGAGGTCCTTTTCCATGAGGCGCTGGTTCGACAAATCGCTGCAGCGCAAGCTGAGCCTGCTGCTGCTCGTCGCGGTTGTGCTGCCGCTGCTCGCCACCGGAGTCGTATCCTACCGGATCGCCTCGTCGCTGACAGAAGAGAAAGCGAAGCAGTCGGGGACGAACACGCTCCGCCAGATGGCGGACAAGCTGGAATTCATGATTCGGGACGTCGAGAACATGTCCGTGTTTATTATCGGGCAGCGGGATATTCAGCAATATTTGGACAACGAGCGGGCAGACATTTCGCTGTTTACGCAAAATATCGGATTTTTGACCAATCTCGTCTTCTCCAAAACCTATATATCCAATATTACGGTTCTATCCGCATACGATTATCCGTCGCTGTCCAATACGACCATCCTGCGGTCGGGTCTGCAGAGCCAGCTGGAGGAAGGCAAGTCCAAGCTGGACTCGGGCATGAAATGGTGGACCTCGCTATACGAAAACCAAACGACGGCCGACGGGCTGAAACGGGTCGTTTCCCTCGTTCGCCCGATCCGCAGCACAACTAAGTTCCGGAATATCGGCGTGTTGTCAATCAGTCTGGACGAGAACGAGATGCGTCGCATTTTGAAAAATGCAGGTTGGGAGCAGTCGGGCTTCGTCCTGCTCGCCGACCCGGACGGCGTCATCTTGTCCGGCGATTCGCCGGATTGGCTGAACCGGCCGCTGCGGGAGCGGATGCCGGATCTGGCCTCGCTAAACGAGCTGGAGGGCACGTTTACGTATAGCTCGGAAGGCCGGGGAGAGGATACGGTATTGTACCGCACGATCGCGGGTACGAACTGGAAGCTGATCGGCGTCATTCCGACCCGCACCTATACGTCCCAGAACGAATACGTGCTTACGGTAACCGCCGTTGCGATCGGCGTGGCGCTGCTTTTCTCCATCGTCTTCGTGCTGCTGTTCCTGCGACGAGTCACGCGGCCGCTGCTGGGACTCGCCGCCACGCTTAAGGATATGAACCCGGACGAGGCGATCCCGCCGTTTGCGGTGAAAAGCGCGGACGAGGTCGGACTGCTTCTGCACAGCTTCAACAAGCTGAGCGAGCGGATTCAGCGGCTCAAGGAACAGGTGCAGCAGAACGAGGCGAAGAAGAAGGAAGCCGACATTATGGCGCTTCAGGCGCAGATCAATCCTCATTTTTTGTACAATACGCTATCGTCGATTCATTGGATGGCACTGATGAACAAGGACGGCCAAATCGCCGAAATGGTCGGCGCGCTTAGCGATTTTCTTCGTTTCTCGCTCAATAAGGGCGAGGAGTTTTGCAAAGCGTCGCAGGAAGTCGCCCATGCGCAAAATTATGTAAAAATTATGGCGATCCGGTTTCAGGATAAATTCGAAGCCCGGTTTTATATCGATCCGAAGCTGCAGGATGAGACGATGCTAAAGCTGCTGCTGCAGCCCCTCATCGAAAACAGCATCATGCACGGCTTGCAAAAGAAGAAAGGGCGGGGGCAGCTGTACGTTCACGGAGAGTTCCATGGCGATTCGATGACGTTCGTCGTGGAAGACACCGGTATCGGCATGGATCAGGCAAAGCTTAACGAGATTCGCGGCAATTTGAATGCGGCTTCGGGAACGAGCAGTCCCGAGCCGGGCCGCTCCGGGTACGGGCTGCGCAATGTGCATCAGCGGCTGCAGCTTCATTACGGTACCGGAACCGGCTTGCAGATTGAGAGCGAAACGGGCGCCGGCACGCGCATCTCGTTTACGATTCCGATTATGGAGGCGGGCGACTATGAAAATCATGATCGTTGACGACGAAGCGATAATTCGCAGAGGCTTGTGCACGGTTATCGATTGGAAGGAGCTGGGGCTAACGCTGCTGGAGCCCGCCGAATGCGGCGAGGAAGCGCTGGAGCGTATACCGGCCGAGAAGCCGCATATTGTGCTTACCGATATCCGCATGCCGGGGATGGACGGCATCGAGCTGGCCAGGCAGATCAAGAAGATTGCCCCGAGTACGGAAATCGTCATTTTGACCGGCTATGACGACTTTGCGTATGCCCAGCAGGCGCTGCGCGAAGGGGTGACCGACTATTTGCTGAAAACTAGCGGACCCGAAGAAATTATGAAGTCGGCGCTCAAGGCGAAGATGAACATTACGGACAAATGGGAAGCACAGCGCAAAGAGCTGGTGCAGACGGCCGCGCTGCGCAGAGAGCTGCTCGAAGGGCTGCTCGCAGGCAGACAGGAAAGCGGCTCCGAGCTGGCGCTCATCGAGAACTGGATGAAAGAGCGCGGCGTGACGGGAAGCACGGCTGAGCCGCAGATGCCGCTGCGTGTGCTTATCGTTTCGGCTTCGGGCTGGGGCGAGGGCAAGACGGCGGAGCTGCTGCTCGGCGCGGTAGAAAATATGCTGGCCGAGCTTCTGCCGTCCGTCTCGCTGCTGAAGAGCGACCGGATTGTGCTGGTGGCCCGCGCCGGACCGGGCTTCGCCGAACGAAGCGGGCTGGAGCGCGCCGTCCGGCGCGTTTGCGAAACGCTGAAATGCTCCGTATTCGCCGCCACCGGGGAAAGCGTTACCCACCCCGAGGAGCTTCCACGCTCGTACGGCGAAGCCGAGCGGGTTTATGCTTACCGGCTGCTGCTGCGCGAGCAGGGCGTTTGCGAACTGCGCGACATCGCTTCGCGAAGCGGAGGCGCTACCGTCTGCCCGCAGCGCGAGGAAGAAGAGCTGGCCGGGCTGCTCATGAGCAACGTTCCGACGCAGTTGCGTCACTTCGTTCACCGGCTCGTACGCGAGCAGATGGACGATCCGTCCGTAACGCCGAAGTCGCTCCGGGCCTACTTGCAGTCTGTGGCTATCGCCGGGCATCGCTGGCTGGAGCGGGCCAAGGGAGGCGGCCCCGCCCCCAGCGGTCAGCCGGCGCAGGTTCCCGCCTATTCGTTCGAGGACGGGCTTCCCCCCGAAGACGAGCTGTTCAAGCTGCTCGCTTCCATTATGTCGGCTTTCCATGAAACGATGAGCGATACGCGATATTCCTATGTGCACCGGGCCATCGCCTACATCCGCGAGCGGCTGGACCGCAACTTGACGCTGCAGGAGGTGGCGAAGTTCGTCCATTTGACACCGAACCATTTCAGCGACGCGTTTAAGAAAGAAACCGGTCAAAGCTATATCGAGTTCGTCACGCAGGAGCGGATGCGCAGGGCCGCTCACGTGCTCAAGAGCACGCCGCTCAAGATCAGCGAGGTGGCGGGGGCCGTCGGCTATGAGGATATCAAATATTTCAGCCAGCAGTTCAAGAAGTACACCGGGCAGACGCCCACGGAATACCGGCAATCGTCAGCGGAATAAACTATACAGCAAATGGAGAGATTGCATATGTCTTATACGTACCCGGAACTGCCTACACCTGCGGTTATCGTCGACCTGGATATCGTGGAGCGCAACATTGCCCGCTTGGCTGCGAAGCTGAAAGCGCAAGGAATCGCGCATCGTCCGCATATCAAATCGACGAAGTCGGTTTATTTTGCCCGCAAGCAGCTTGAAGCCGGAGCGATCGGCATCACCGTGGCGAAGCTGTCGGAAGCCGAGGTGTTTGCCGAAGCCGGCATCGATTCGATACTGGTCGCTTATCCGATCATCGGCGAGGACAAGCTGGAGCGCTTCGCCCGGCTTCACTTGAAGGCGAATATGCTCGCGACGGTCGACAGCGTCCAGGGCGCGCTGGGATTATCCCGAGTAGGAGAAACGACCGGGAAGCCGGTGCAGGTTCTGATCGAGATCGACGGCGGACTGAATCGCGGCGGACGCCAGCCGGGAGAAGACGCCGTCTCGTTCGCCCGCGAGATTGCCGTTCTGCCCGGCATTCACATCCGCGGCATTATGGGCTATTTCGGCACCATATACGGCAATAAGGACGAAGCTTCGTTTCGAGCCGCTGTGCGCCGGGAGTCGGAGACGATGCAGGCGGTTAAGACGTCTTTGCTGGAAGCCGGCATCGGAGTGGATATTGTCAGCACCGGCTCCTCGCCTGCTGCGCTGCTGTGCGAGGAATTAAGCGGGGTGTCCGAAGTGAGGGCGGGCAATTATATTTTGTTCGACGTCTCGGGCGTTGCGATGGGCTTCGCTACCGAAGAAGATTGCGCGCTGAGGGTTGTAGCGACCGTGGTCAGCACGCCGCTGCCCGGCCGGGCTACGATCGACGCCGGGACGAAGACGCTGACGAGCGACAAGGCGCATAACCGGGACGGCTTCGGCATCGTTGTCGGCCGCCCCGAGCTTCGTATAACGGGCCTCAACGAAGAGCACGGCTTCCTGCAATTCGATCCGGAAACGGCTTCGCTTGCCGTCGGCGATCGGATCGAAATCATTCCGAATCATTCGTGCGTCATTCCGAATTTGTGCGACCGCATTAACGGCGTGCGCGGCGGACAAGTAGAGCGGACGATTCCGGTCGATGCGCGCGGCTGCAACTACTAGAGGAGTTTTAGTAGTTTTCGTTTAGAGCTTATGGGGGGTGAAGAGACTCATGACGATCAGCTACTTGGAGTATATTAACGAGTCGCGCGTCCGGGAAGTGTTGTCGGATCTCGTGCGGATACCGAGTGTCAACCCGGGGTTTCAGGGCGGACAAGGCGAGAAAGAAGTAGCCGCCTATGTGCGCCGCTTTCTGGAGAGGCTGGGGCTTCCTTATGAGGTACAGTCTGTGGAGCCGGACCGGGACAACGTGATCGGCACGCTTGCGGGACGGACCGACCGCTGCCTGTTGTGGGAGGCGCATATGGATACCGTACAGACGGCAGGCATGACGCTCGATCCGTTCGGCGCGGAAGTGCGGGACGGCCGCCTGTACGGACGCGGCGCATGCGATACCAAGGCTTCGCTCGCTGCCATGCTCGTGGCGCTCGAAACGATGAAGGAACGCGATATGCTGCCTGCCGTCACTGTCCGTCTGGCCGCCGTCGTCGACGAGGAAATTACGTACAAGGGCGTCTCGGCACTGGCGGAGCTTATCCGTTGCGGCGGGCTTCGATGCGACGCGGCGATCGTCGGCGAGCCGACGAAGCTGCATGCGATTATCGCCCACAAGGGCGTGCTGCGCTTCCGAATCGAGACGATCGGAGCGGCCGCGCACAGTTCTACGCCGGAGAAGGGAGTCAATGCGATCGAGCGCATGGCGGATGTGATCGCCTTCCTGAAGCGGTACGCCGCCGAGCGCTTTCCCGCCTCGCGGCATCCGCTGACCGGAGCGCCGACGCTGTGCATCAGCATGATCGAGGGAGGCGTTGCGCCGAATACGGTAGCGGAGCGCTGTCTGGTATCGGTGGACATCCGCACCGCGCCCGGTCAGGAGTGGGAAGACGTCTGGGCCGATGCGCGCGACAGTGTCGCCAGTTTCGTACGGGAGCAGGGCTGGCCTTCCGGAGCGTCGGTTGTCGTCCATCGCCCGTTTCTGACGGACTTTGCGATGGAGGTCGCGCCGGACGATCCGCTCGTCCTCACTTTGATGGCGGCGTCGAATACGTACGCGCCCGGCCGTGTGGCCGTCGGGGCTCCCTATTGCAGCGACGCCAGCAAGCTGACGCGCGTCGGAGTGCCGACGCTCGTATTCGGGCCCGGCGATATTGCCGAAGCGCACACGGCGGACGAATGGGTCGAGCTTGCCGAGGTCGTCCGGGCGGCGGCTGTCTTTGTTCATACGGCGATGCATTTCGGGGAATGATCAACATGAATGGACTTTCGAACGGGGCTCCTTGCCGCTATTGCGGTTAGGGGCCTTTTTTTGCATAAGAAGCTGCGTCGTAGCGGTGGACAGTGCTCTTTCGCAACATCCCATCCTACGGCCTTCCCCGAATGCAAAACCGGAATTTGTCTACCCTATAAGCGTAGAATGTCCCCTGCCTTTACGAACGCCGGGTGTATATACTAAAGCTGTACTTAAAAAGAAGGGGGTTTCAAGATGAATAAAAAAATCGCGGCAAGTCTCGCTTCCGTAGTCGTCTTGTCCACACTTGCAGCCGCATGCGGCAATCCGGCCGATTCCGGAACGAAAACCGGCGGAGATGCCAAAGAAGCGCCGGCGCAAAAAGTGAAACTGACGGTATGGCACAACTATTCCGGAGACGATCTCCGCGCCAAAGCCGTTCGTGGTCAGATCGAAAAGTTCAAAGCTGCTCATCCGGAAGTCGAGCTTGATGCCCAAGCGATTCCTCCCGACGGGTACCGCCAGCGGCTGAAGACGGTCGCTGCAGCGAATGAAATGCCGGACGTCTTCTTCACCAACTCCGGCTCGATGATCCAGGAATTTTACGACGGCGGTTTGATTCAACCGATCACCCCGCTGCTGAATAAACAGACCGAATGGAAAAACAACTTTACCCCGGGCGCGTTCGATCCGCTTTCGTTCAAAAACGAAGTGTACGCCGTACCGGTAAACGCATCCGTAACATCGCTGTTCTTCTACAACAAAACGCTGTTCGAGAAAAATGGCGTTCAAGTGCCGAAAACGTGGGACGAGCTGCTCACGGCGGTTAAAGCGTTCAAGGATAAAGGCATTACGCCGATCTCGCTCGGCAACAAAGCCGCATGGCTCGCGCAATCCAGCATTCTCAGTTCGCTGGCCGACCGGGTAACGGGCACCGACTGGTTCCTCAAAGCGGTCAAACAGGACGGAGCCAAATTCACCGACCCGGAGTTCGTGCAGGCGCTTGGTCTCTTGAAGGGCTTGGCCGATGCAGGCGCGTTCCAGCAAGGCTTCAACAGCTTGGATAACACGCAGATGGAGCAATATTTCATCACCGGTAAAGCGGCGATGATGATCGACGGCGCTTGGGCGCTAACGAATATGGCGGCGACGGGCACGAAGGAGCAGCTCGATCAGATCGACGTTGCGGTACTTCCTTCGGTTCCGGGCGGCAAAGGCGACCCGAACACGCTCTCCGGCGGTGCGGGAGGCGGCTTCGCCGTCAGCAAGAAGCCAACCGGCAAGCAGCTTGACGCCGCTCTCGACCTGATATACACGATCAGCGGTCCGGAAGGCATGCAAGCCGTAGCCCAAGCGAACCAAATCGTCAACTACAAAATGGAAGTAGACCCGTCGAAAGTGACTTCCTTGTTCTACAAAGCCTATAACTTGACGAAAAGCGTGAAATTTACGCCGGTATATGACGCTTACCTCAGCTCGCAAGGCGCGGAAGCGATCAACAACGGATTGCAGGAGCTGCTCATGGGCGGCAAACCGGAAGATATCGCGAAGAAGCTGCAGGACGCGCAGGCAAGATCAATCGGCAAGTGAGTAAACACCGCTTTCGACCGCTGAGCCGGTTCGAAAGGAAACGGGAAATCGGGATCGGCTTTTCCGCAGAAAAGCCGGTTCCGGCTTTCGGTCCGGGCGGCGAAAACGGCGCGCGCCAAATCAGCCATTAAAGGAGGCCAAGCCATGACCACAGCGAACCGAACAAGACGTTTTATCATTGTGGGTCTGCTTCCCGCCCTGGCGCTTTATTTCATCTTCGTAATCGTGCCGATTTTCTGGTCGGCGTTTTACGGATTTTTCGACTGGAAGGGCATTGGGGCGATGAAGTTCGTCGGTTTCGACAACTACCTCGAAACCGTGAAGGACCCCGTCTTCTGGCGGGCGTTCAAAAACAATCTGATTATCGTGGCCGCTTCGATATTCGGCCAGGTGCCGATTGCGCTCGTGCTGTCGCTGGTGCTGTGGAAAACCTCCTTTTTTCATCGGTTTGTCCGCTCGGCGGTTTTCATGCCGATGGTGCTCGCCTCGGTCGTTATCGGTATTATATGGGGTTATATTTATAACCCGCAAATCGGGATTCTGAATTATATTCTCGAACAAGCCGGACTCAGCTCGTGGATTCGCGACTGGCTTGGCGACCCGAAAGTAAACATGTATTCCGTAAGCGTGCCGATCATCTGGGCGAACATTGGCCCCTACCTCATATTGTTCGTCGCCGCGATCCAAAATATTTCTTCCGAAGTGGAGGATGCGGCCAAAATTGACGGCGCCGTCGGCTTCCGCAGACTGTATATGATTATCGTTCCGATGATCTGGGATACGATCAAGGTCGCGATCGTGCTGTGTATTTCCGGCAGTATGAAGGCGTTCGATCTCATCTACGTCATGACGGGCGGCGGTCCGGCCCAATCGACCGAGCTGATGGCAACTTATATGTACAACAATACGTTTAATATTTTTCGCTACGGGTACGGTTCCGCCGTTTCGACGACGATTATGATCATCAGCATGCTGCTCGTCGTCGGCAGCCAGCTGCTCATGAAACGGAAAACGTAAGTAGCGGGGAAACGAAGGGGAGGCATGATGGGTATGCTAAAGACCGCAAACCCGGCCGCGAGAGGCCCGAATCCGCTGGCAGGCGCGTTCCGGACGGGCAAGGCATGGGCAGGCAACGTGCTGCTGGCCATCTATGCGCTGCTTACGCTGTATCCGCTTATTTGGCTGTTCATTAGTTCGTTCAAGACGAATCAGGATTTTTACGGCAAGCCGTTCTCGCTGCCTTCCGTCTGGCAGTTTGAAAACTTTGCGAAGGCGTGGAAAATAGCCGGTATCGGCACCGCGCTTACGAATTCGGTAATCGTGACCGTCGTCGCGATGGTGCTGACGCTGTTTCTAGGAACGCTGGCCGCTTACGTGCTGTCCAGGCTTCAGTTCAAGCTGAAGGGGCCGATTATGGCGCTGTTCGTGCTCGGCATGCTGATTCCGATTCACAGTACGCTCGTTCCGCTGTTTATTATGATGAAAAAAATGGCGATTCTCGACACGCATTGGGCATTGATTCTGCCCTATACGGCGTTCGAGCTGCCTGTCGCCATCTTCGTGGTCGCCGCTTACTTGACCTCGGTGCCGAAGGAAGTCGAAGAGGCGGCGATGATCGACGGCAACGGCTACTGGGGAATTTTCTTCCGGGTTATATTCCCGCTCGCCGTACCGGCCATGGCTACGGTCGCCATTCTCGCCTTTCTGCGGTTCTGGAACGATTTCGCATTCGCTCTCGTGTTTATTAACAAGCAAGCGCTCAAAACGCTGCCGCTCAGCTTGTCGATCTTTTCCGACGGGTTCGGGACGGATTACAGTTTGACCATGGCCGCGATGGCTATAGCCGTTGTTCCGACAATCGTCATCTATCTTATCTTCCAAGAGCAAATTATGAAAGGGATGGTCGCAGGTGCGGTAAAAGGTTAAGCCGCCCTGTGAAACATGCCCTCATGTAGCGAAAGACTGCAACGGCTCCCGGCTCGGGATTGCTGTTTCGCAGTCTTTTTTTGCACCCATCGAACGATTGGTAAAATTGCAAGTTTTTTTAAACTGGAATTAAACTTTTGATTTGAATAAAATCGGAATTGAATACGGTTGCAAATTAGTTTGCTTCCGCTTTTTGAAAGCACTTACAAATCGAAAACAAAGGAGAGAAGACAAGATGCCCGACGAACGTAAAATTAGCAGGAGGACCCTGCTGGCCGCGCTCGGCATGACTGGTGCCGCTGCGGCGGTGTACGCTTCTTCCATCCAAGTGGAGGGAGCGGGGGTTCTGAATTCGGTATATGGTCAAGACAGCAAGAAAAAGAAGCAGCCTTTTACGGATTCCGTTTTTGCAACAACGATAGCGGAGCTGCGGGCGGAGACAAACCCGCTGGAGGGTGTTGTATATATCGTCATCGACGCCGGGCAGGAAGGATCGTTTCTATACGATGCTACCGATACGATATCCGCCGATAATACCGGAACGGTGGTCGTTTCCGTTTCCGGAGCGCGATTCAAACGTTTCCGGGAACCGGGATTCGTCGATGTCCGCTGGTTTGGGGCGAAAGGGGACGGGGTGACCGACGATACGGACGCGTTTCACAAGGCGATCGGGGGTGGGGGGGTTACGGTAAACGTCCCGGCGGGTACTTATTTGATCAATGCGGATACGAAGCTGCCGGGACAACAGTATGCGGGCATTAACGTGAAGGACGACACGACGATGATTATTAACAAACATGCAACGTTAAAAGCGCGGCCAACAGACAAAAGTAACTTTCAGATTATCAATATATACGGAAGGAAAAATGTAACCGTAAAAGGCGGCGGAAACGTTATAGGGGAGCGTGATGAACATCTGGGTACAACGGGAGAAGGGGGAATGGGCATCGCGGTCAAAGGTTCGGATCGCGTCTGTATTCAGGATCTGTATATTGCGAATTGTTGGGGAGACGGCGCTCTCATTTCCACATTAGGCGTCCAAAGCTCGAGTAACGTATTGGTTCAAAATGTACATTTTTACAACAACCGCCGCCAGGGGTTGACTGTCGGAGGCGCGCATGACGTCGTGCTGCTTAATTGTATTTTTGAGAAAACGAATGGGACCAATCCGCAGTCCGGGATTGATATCGAACCAAATGCCGGTGATGAAGCGGCTCGAATCCGTATTGCCTCTAGCCTGTTTAAAGACAATGCGAAGCAAGCTTTAATCTTGAACGCGATGAACGGCCCTATTCACGATGTGCAGATTGAAGACAATCGCTTTCTCGGCTTGCAGCGTGCCATCCAATCCCAATTCGCGTCGGAGGTGAAAATCAGGGGAAATATGATCAACGTCAGTCGAACGGGCGTGTTTGTCCGGTTATGTACCGACGTTCTTGTTGAAGGCAATATGGTGAAAAATATCGATTTCAGCGGAGCGGATAATAGCGGGATTGATGTCCAAGCGTCCAGCGCTGTCCATGTTGCCAACAACCAGTTGTTTAACGTTCGCGGCCCTGCGTTAAAAGTAACGGATGCGCGCCATTGCACGTTAGCCAACAATAAAATCGAGGAATGCGGGCAAGGAAGCAACAAAGGGGATATTTTGCTAGATTCCGCCTCCAGCTATAATCATATTCACGGCAACAGCGTTCGCAACCGCCTCAAGCACGCGGGAACAGCGAAAGCGGCTACAGCAGGTACAATTCAATTGGCAGACGAAGCGTCCGCAGAAGATCAGGCATACAAGGATATGCTGGTGTTTATTACGAAAGGAACGGGAATCGGCCAGAAGAGGGCCATAACGTCGTACAGCGGTGTGAATAAAATGGCGCAGTGCAGCCCGAATTGGAGCACAGTGCCTGACAGCACGAGCGAATACGAAATTCGGTACGGCTCCATCGATGCGATCCATATCGCTTCTAACACAGCACTGTTCAATCGGGTTGAAAACAATCAAATTTTATTCGCGACAATGACCCAAAGCTCAACCGGGATTCTCGATCTGGGGCTTCATACATCGATAAGCGAGAATCATACCTTCGATCTGATTTAGAGCCTACCTAATGACAAGTTGCCGGAAAAGGCGAATGCATGCTGCGGCGTGTTTGCAAACACGCCGCAGCACACGTTTGGTTACGCAGGGAACAGTCCGGGCAAATAACGACGCGCCGCTCCCAGCAGCTCCTCGTCGGACAAGCTCGTCGTACGGCCGTCCCCGTATTGGGCAACGACCCACTCATACATCGCCTGCACGCCTTCGCTGCGTTTGTCGATCCTCTTCTCGCCGGACAGCTTTAGATAGCGGTTTACCCAATGGGCGACGCCGGCCGTTCCGGCCTTATCGGTGACGAGCACGCCGAGAGGCCGGTTCAGCAGCCGGTCCGTATCGAAAATGTTGTAAATTTCCTCGTTTTTGATAATGCCGTCGGCGTGGATACCGGCCGCCGTTACGTTGAACGATTTGCCGACAAACGGCGTCATCGGCGGAATTGAATAGCCGAGCTCCCGCTCGAAATAGTCGGCGATTTCAGTCACGGTTCGAGTATCGACCGACGTATCTCCCGTTAGTCCCATATATTCGAACAGCAGCCCTTCGATCGGCGTATTGCCCGTCCGCTCGCCGAAGCCGAGCAGTGTGCCGTTGACGCCCGAGCAGCCGTACAGCCACGCCGTCGCTGCATTCGTCAGCACCTTGTAGAAGTCGTTATGCCCATGCCATTCAAGCTGAGACGACGCGATCCCCGTTTCCGTCCGCAGCGCATGCAGCAGCCGCGGCACGCTGCGAGGGAGCGAAGCGCCTGGGTAGCTGACCCCGTAACCCATCGTATCGCACAGTCTCACCTTCACCGAGATGCCGCTTTCCTCTGACAGGCGCATCAGCTGCTGCACGAATGGAACGACGAAGCCGTACACGTCCGCGCGGGTGACGTCCTCCAGATGGCAGCGGGGGTGAATGCCGGCGTCAAGCGCCGACCGGACCACCGACAAATACTGCTCCATCGCTTGCTCGCGATTCAAGCCGAGCTTGAGATGAATATGGTAGTCCGAACAGGAGGTCAGGATGCCCGTTTCGCGGATCTCCATCATCTTAACGAGCTGAAAATCTTTCGCCACGGCGCGAATCCATGCCGTAATTTCCGGGAACTCGTAACCCCGCTCCTGGCAAGCCCGGACGGCCTGCCGGTCCTTCTCGCTGTACAGGAAAAACTCGGTTTGACGGATGACGCCCTTTGGTCCGGACAAACGGTGCAGCAGATCGAACAGCTCCGTAATTTGCCGAACGGTATAAGGGGTACGGGCTTGCTGGCCGTCGCGGAACGTCGTATCGGTAATGAATAGATCGTCCGGGCGATCCATCGGGACGTTTACTCCGTCAAAGGCGATCAGCGGAGGGCGGTCGTAAGAAAACTGCTCGCGCAGCAGATTCGGTTCAAGGCCTGCGGGGGAAATGGAAACGTTATTCATGCAAGGTTCACCCTTTCGTCGTTTGGTTTTATTGTATTCCTGTACGTTGATAAAATAAACTTTATATATTTTATCGACTATATAAATATAGTTTATTGAATTATCTAGGCGAAAAGCGTTGCATCCTCATTCGCGATCGGATATGATCCATAAAAGAGTGGGAAAGGGAGGCGAAAACGCGATGCCGATGAAAGAGGCCCGCGCAAGGAAAACGATTCACGATCGGGCGAATAAGTCGTCCTCGGTCGCGATTTCATGTTTCCGTTTCCCGCATATCGTTATAACAAGGTCAAGCGTCGAGTCGTCCGGACTCGGCGTTATTTTTTTGTACTTTAACGGAGGTGCCGGTGGATGAGGTATAAGCGCGTGCTGGTCAAATTAAGCGGAGGAGCGATGGCGGGAGAGGAGGCCTCGGGTTTCGATCATGGGAGACTCGCGCACATTGCGGACGAAGTGCTTGCGGTAACCCGGCTCGGAATCGAAGTATGTCTCGTCATCGGGGGCGGCAATATTTTTCGCGGCAATATGGCGGAAGCTTGGGGCATCGAGCGGGCGGAGGCGGACAATATCGGCACGATGGCGACCGTCATTAATTCGCTGATGCTTCGCGGCGTGCTGAAGGCGAAGTCCGACCGGGAAATCCGCGTCATGTCGGCGCTTGCTGTTAATGCGGTTGCCGAGCCGTACATTCGCCTGCGGGCGATTCATCATCTGGAGAAAGGGTACATTGTCATTTTTGCCGGGGGCAACGGGCAGCCTTACGTGACGACCGACTACCCATCCGTTCAGCGGGCATTGGAAGTGAACGCGCAGGCGATACTGGTGGCGAAGCAAGGTGTGGACGGCGTGTATGACAGCGATCCAAAGCGTAACCCGGGGGCGAGGTTGTACAAGCAGCTTCCGTATGAGGAAGTGATCCGTCGCGACTTGAAGGTGATGGACTCCTCCGCCTTCCTGCTGGCCCGCGACTATGGCATTCCGCTTCACGTCTTCAATTTCGACCGGGTAGGGGCGATGAGACGTATTTGCGAAGGAGAAAGCATCGGCACGATCGTGACCGCCGGTGTCGAGACGTGTTATGCGGAATGAAACCTAGGGGATGATCGATGTTAGATTTATGGTCTTTTCACACGTTTTGCTTGAAATCTGAGCACGGTGGACTATACTTGATGTTAGAAAGCCTAACGCGTGGGATACGCTAAAAGCTCCTAACTCAAGGGAAGGTGTGAAGGTATGAGTTTGCAGCAGGACATTATCGCCCGTCTGGGCGTGAAGCCGGTCATCGATGTCGATGCGGAAATTCGCAGAAGAGTCGATTTTTTGAAGCAATACGTGCTGGACAGCCGGACGACCGGACTGCTGATCGCGATCAGCGGCGGCGTGGACAGTGCGGTGGCGACCGGGCTGTGCAAAATGGCGACCGACGAACTGACGAAGGAGACCGGCCGCGACTATATCACGCTTGGCGTCTTCCAGCCGTACGGCGAGCAAGCCGACATCGCCGACAGTTATTCGGTAGCCGAGGCGTTCGGCCTGACGCACAAGGCGGAGACGAATATCGAGCAGGCGGTTGACGAAATCGCGCTTGAGGTCGAATATTCCTTCAAGTCGCTCGGGATGTCTCGCCACTTGAGCCGCGGGGGCAAAGGCAATGTGAAGGCGCGCACGCGGATGGTGATGCAATACGCGCTCGCATTCGACCTGAACCTGCTCGTCGTCGGGACAGATCACGCTTCCGAGGCGATTACCGGATTTTTCACCAAGTACGGAGACGGCGCGGTCGACATTACGCCGCTCAGCTCGCTGAACAAACGGCAAGTGCGCGCGCTGGCTGCCCGTCTCGGCGTGCCGCAGCCGATTCTGGACAAAGCGCCGACCGCCGGCCTTTGGGACGGACAGACGGACGAAGCCGAGCTCGGCATTACGTATGAGGACAACAGCGACTACCTGGAAGGCAAGGAGATCGATCCGGCCGCCCGGGAGAAGCTGGAGAAGCAATATTTGAAAACGGAGCACAAGCGCTCTCCGATTCCCGGCATTTGATGCCGGCTGCCGGGAGGTGCGTCGCGCGCGAAGGTCCTGCGGGGCTTTCGCGCTTTTTCGTTTGCAGCTGACAGATGCCGACAGCCTTTGACATAAAGTCTGGACGGGTTGGGATGCGCGTGATATGATGATATAAAACCCAATTTATGGATGTTTTGGAGGTTACATGGCTGTTGTCGGCAATAAAAACGTGTACAAGCAGGGGCTCGAACGCGCTCAAATGCAAGAGCATCACTCGCTTTTGTATTGGTGCACGATCGGTTTCGTATTGGCTTTTTTGTTGATCGCCCCGTTTCAAACCGCACTGTTTTATGGCGCAAGCGCGAAATACGAAGGACCGATTTATTCCTCGCTGATGTGGACCGCGATTATCTCCACTGTGCTCGTTATTTATTTGTTCAAGCGATGGCAATGGAGGGAAGTAAGAGACCTATACGCCGTTGCCGTCTGGGGATTGCCGCTCAGCTATTTGCTCTCGCTGTTATTTGCCGTTACCCGGCACCATGCATCCAATCTGCTGTTGTTTCATGTGATGTACGCCGTCTTCTTCCTGATCGGATTGTATGCGGCCCGGAACCGGTTCGGCCATGCGGCGCTCCGGTACGGGATTGTTTGCTCGGCCTATGCGGTTGTGCTGTTCAGCTTGCTCAATATGTTCGGAAACGTCTATTTTTACGACGCGGTCATGAGGCAAGGCGATGAGCTGCGATTGACGTCTGTATTTCAGTATGCAAACGCATTTGCCGGGTTTCTGATCATTCCTCTGCTGTGCGGCTTGTATTCGATCGTTTCCTCGCGGAAATGGTACGTTACCGCCGCTCATGCGTTTATGCTCGTTCCGGTGCTGCTGTCGTTTTTTTTGACATTGTCTCGCGGCGGGCTTGTATTGCTGCCTTTTGTCGTCCTGGCCTTTCTGCCCTTTTTGACTTTTGAGAAACAAAGCCGTTTTTTTGCGTATCTCGTTATCGGCAGCGCCGCTTCCTTCCTCATTACGGACAAAATACGAGATACCGCATGGAAGGTGCTCGATACGATGGAGGCTCGGCGTGGACCCGATTTTCAAGTGAAGGATACACTCCCGTTTTTTGATTCGTTGTCATTTGGCGGCTGGGGTACTCTGTTCGCTGTTTCCGCGCTTACCGCGGTCGTTATCGTTTTATTGCATCGGTTCGCTATGC
Organism: Paenibacillus ginsengarvi; assembly: GCF_003626695.1. Lineage (GTDB taxonomy): Bacteria > Bacillota > Bacilli > Paenibacillales > NBRC-103111 > Paenibacillus_AB > Paenibacillus_AB ginsengarvi. The sequence continues at coordinate 20,697 of NZ_RBAH01000039.1, read as the reverse complement.
CTTTGCTGGATAAGGGAGTCGGCCGCATTTCCCGCGGCAAGCATGCTCATTTGTATTTGCCGGGCCTGATCGTCATCGGTTTGTTGCTGGGAGTGTTCCTTGTGGCCGGCCAATCCTCGATCGCGAGCGTGCTCCCCGAAGCGTTGGCGGATCGGGTGAAGAGTATCAATCTACAGCAGCACAGCTTGCTTGAAAGGCTCACAATATATCGGGATACGTTCAAGGTGCTTCAGGATTATCCGCTGTTCGGAGCGGGCGGCAACGCTTGGTCGGTTTTGTATCCCCAATACGCGAATAATCCGTATACCGTCAATCAGGTGCACAGCTTTTTGCTTCAATACATGGTAGAGACGGGTGCTGTCGGGCTGCTGATCTTGCTCGCTTTTTTGGGCTCGATACTCGTGTTGTTCACCAAAACGTATTTTGCCGAACGTTCTGCCGAAGGGGAAAAGAGCCTGCTGTTTTACGCCGTGGTTGTGGCGATTTTGATCCACAGCCTGATGGACTTCGAAATGAGCTATGTGTACGTATCGGCACTCGTGTTCCTAAGCTTGGGCGGAATCGCCTCCGGCTTTGCCGGACCGCTCCATAGGCTGCGCTTCGGCGCAGGGGAGAGTAAACCGAGTAAGGCGGACAAGGCCGATAAAACGAAGAAGGCGGACAAATGGAAGTATGCTTTTCCCGCCGCGCTGACGGCCGTATCGGCACTGTTCCTGATTTTTTCTTTCATCCGCTGGAATGCGGATAATCAGCATACCCGCTCCTTGCAGCTGGCCGTAGAGGGGAAAAAGCTGGAGGAGGTGCTCGTTCCTCTGGACAAGGCACTTCGGCTCCAGCCCGGCAATACGTATTACGCCATGACGAAGGTGGACTTCCTGGAGCAAGTGTACGAACAAACGAAAAATGATATGTACTACAACGAAGCTTCGAAAACGCTGGCCTCGATCCGCACGTTCGAGCCGTACGACAGGTCCGTCTTCGAGGCCGAATATAAGCATTACATGCTGAAAAATAATGTGGCGGAAGCAGCCGCGCTCATTCAGGACGGGCTAAAGCGGTATCCTTGGGTGCTTGACATGTACGAGAGGGCGGCGGCGCTGCATTTGCATCTCGGAAACAGCGCGAGGCAGGCTGGTATGAAGACGGAGGCCGATTCGCATTGGACCGCGGGTACTCGGCTGCACGAGGAAATTATAGCCAGGCTGGCGAAGCTGGAGTCGCTGCCGGAGGGGCAAATGGCGGGCAGCGTGTTCGAGGTGACTCCGAGCTTGGCGCTTACGTTCGGGCAACTGTATTACATGCGCGGCGATATGGCAAAGGCGGCTGATCTGCTGGCCGCTACGACAAACGAGCAGGTGAGTGCGAATATAAGCCAAGCCGGAACGCGCTGGTATTTGGCGGCATTGAAAAAATCCGGAAAAACGGATCAGGCCCTCTATGACAGGTTTACGGCGCGTTATCCGGAAGAGAAGCAGGAGATTGAGGCGATCGTATCGCTTGCGTTATAAATCCAATTGCGCCCCGGCCTGTATGCCGGGGCATTTTCGCGGATGCGGAGCTAACAGACCGGTCCGATTGGACGAAGCTCGCCGCCGTATTTTATAATGGATGGAAACGAACTGGAGCGCATAAGCAAACGTGCGGCGAATGGAAAGGTGCGGTATTATGATCGCTGGAGTCGGAATCGATCTGCTCGATATCGATAGAGTGAAGCGGCTGCTGGAGCAGTCCCACGGGGAGCGCTTCGTGGAGCGGGTGCTGACGCCCGAAGAGCGGGAGCTGGCCGCCCGGCGCGGGCGGGCGCGGCTTGCCGAGTTTGTCGCCGGACGTTTCGCCGCCAAGGAGGCGGTCGTGAAGGCGCTCGGCTGCGGCATCGGCCGCGAGGTCGGCTTTCAGGACATCAGCATTTTGCCGGATGAATGCGGCAAGCCGGAATGCCGGCTCTCAGGCGCCGCCTGGGAGCGGCTCGGCCGGGCGCAGCCGCTGCGCCTGCACTTAAGCATTACGCACTCGGCTACGACCGCCGGGGCATACGCCGTTGCCGAGACGGAGTAACAACGAAAAGCGCCCTATGACGGGCGCTTTTTGCATGAGAATTGAAGTGGCGCAATACTATGACGCGGCTGTTTATGCTTCCGCCGTACGCGCCGCGAGCGCGCAGCACCTTACTTTTTGGCGGCGAGCCAGTCGGCCAGCGTGCCTATATCCGTTTCGCTGAGGCTGCTCGAGAAGCCAGGCATCCCGTTTCCGCCCTTGGCGATTTGCGTTACGATCTCGTCGCGGCTTTTTTTGCCGCCCACCTTGGTGAGGTCGGTGCCCGGGCCGATGCGGCCTTGCAGCTGGTCGCCGTGGCAGGAGATGCACGACTTTTTGTACAAGGCTTCCGCATTTCCGCCGGGGCCCGCTGCGGATGTTTCCGTCCCTCCGCTATCCTTCGTTCCGCAGCCGCTTAGAACGGCCGCAAGCGCGACTGCTGCAACGGCCATCTTTACGTGGCGAATGTTCATTGACGCGGCTCCCCCTTTTTCAACATATATGTTCATCATAGCATACCGGCGCGAGCTGCAAGCTGATGCAGAAGAGGCGCCTGCATGAACATTATGCGAATATTCCGTGACACCCCATGCCCGCTAAAATCGGATTGTCGAGAACGGAATCCACAAGCTGACCAGTGCGATGATCCAGCGGAACGCCGTTTCGCCGGCCGAGCCCGTGTCGATAGCGATCGGCTTCGGCAGCAGGCGGATTTTTCCCTTGATCGGCCACAGAAGCTGGACGCCATTCTCGTTCAGCAGATCGATGAGCGTATGAGAGGCATAGGCGGCGATGAATACCCAATAGTATAGTGGCGGCAAGGGCGACGCGACCAAAGCCAGAAGCGCGATAAACAGGGCCGAGTGCGTGAGCGTCCGGTGGCGGACCCGCAGCAGCTTCAGCAGTGCGGACAGCGGAAAAAGCACCTTCGCCATCGTCGATCCCGGCTTGTCGACATCGGCGAGCGTGCCGGCCAGACAACCGAGCAATATCGCCCCGGCAGCTTCCCATGACAGAAAAGGAATTCCTTCACGAACAAGAATGATTTCGGCGGCTATAAGCCCGGCCACGCTGTGCGTTTTTTGCAGCAAGATGGTTCTCCCCTCGTCAAGCGGTATGAATGGTTTTTACAAGTAACGGCAGGTTCGCTGACTGATCTCCTCATTATATCATACGATAGGGAACATTTGTTCTTGGATGCAGAAAAAATCCCGCCGCAAGCGGGTCCTGAGCGCCTCTAGGGCAAAAAAAGAGAACCCATCGGCAACGGGCCTAGGGTTCTGCCAAATATATATATGAAAAAAGGGGGTCGATATGTAGTATAGGCGTTGTACATTAAAGGAACATGAAAACAATATTTCATTTGTGTTACATTTAATTTGCCGTATTATTTCGAAGCTGGATCGGGAGATTGATTTGTTTACTTTTTCATCTGCTTGGTTTCTTCGATTTTCTTGTTCGTCGCTTCGGCGGCTTCACGCAGGGCGGTGTTGATGTCTACTCCCTTGGTGGCGATGTTCGTCAGCGCGGTGTTCAGCTGGCCGGCGGCGATTGCTTGGTATTCGGTTATATTGGACATTTTGGCATGCTTCGGGAACAGGGCGGTTACATTTTGTCCGTTGTATTTCGAAAGATCTTTGCCGTAGCCAGCCTGGAGCTTGGAGTCGTTCAGCGAAGTGGCCAACCCTCTGGCGTTCAGCGAAGCCTGGAATTCCTCTGAAACGATAAATTTAATTACCTCGAAGGCGGTTTCGCGATTATTGCTTATCGAGCTCATGAACCAGTAATTCGGGTACGATTGAGGTCCAACTCCGCGAATATCCGGGAAATCCGGTATTTTGATGACGCCCCAATTTTTGATGCCATCGCCGGGAGTGAATCCGCAACAGCCGCTATAATCGGCAGCCATGGCGACGATCCCTTTTGTATTGAAATTGCCGACCGTTGCCTGCGTCACATCGTAGCCCGGAATCGTCATAAATCTCGTAAGCATCTGTACGATCTTTTTCCAGCTGTCCGTTTCGAAGCCGGCCTTGAGCGTCTTCGGATCGACCAGATCGAGCGAATACTGGTTGACCTGCAAATAGCCGGCAGTGCTATTGGCGAAACCGTAGTACTGAACATCTCCGTCCTTGCGGGTCAACTTTAAGGCTAAGTCATACAATTCATCCCACGTGATGCCTTCTTTCGGATACGGGATCGCGAACTTGTCGAACAGGTCCTTGTTGTAATACAGGCCGGACGTCCCGATGAAAGCGGGCAGCCCGTATATGCCTCCTTTGGCGAGCTGCCTTTGCAGTTCGATCGTCGTCGGCTGAAATTTGTTCAGATCGACCTTGTGCTTCGCAATCAGATCGCTGATATCGCTTTGCAAATTAAGATCCAGAAGGGAAGTATGGTAATTCGTATAGCTACCGAAAGCGATATCGAGCGGTCCTTTCGCACCGATGTAATCAGCTATCGGCGCTTGTGCCGGGAAATGGACCTTGAACTTGATATGCGGGAATTTTTCGTATAAATATTTGCCGTACGTATTGTCGAACCATTCCTGATTTTGTCCGCTGAGGGAGTACAGATGAAGCTCAACCGGCTCCGGCTGCTTCTGCTGTTGCTGTTGCGTCTGCTGTTGAGATTGCGATCCCGGACTTTGGCCGCCGGAGCAGGCGGTAGCTGCCACGGCCGTCAGGGTCAGCGCTCCGATCAAGCTTGCGTATAACATTTTTTTGGACATGGGAATCCTCCGATATTTTAGTGTTTTGTTATTTCTTGCCGCGTGCCAGTCGGTGTCATATAGCCGGCGGACCGTAGACATACTTTAATCCGAGTTATAAAAAATCGTCAATAAACCGTTTCCCGCCGCAAACCGGACGGCGAAAAACGCGCGAACGCTCATGCGGCATATCCGGAGGGGGGGATGCTGTTCGAAGGACAAGGATGGGCGGAAGACCGCCGTACTGGTGTCTTTCGGCGCAGGGCTTCGCCGGGATACGGGCGATTTTCGCCATTCGGTTTGCTGCGGGGAAACGATTTATTGACGGGATTCGGCGGTCCGGATTAAAGTAATTCTAGGCAACTGGATAAGTTAAAATCAGCACATGCAGCCTGTTTTGAAGGGGAATTGCGAGACTGGCGAAGGAAGAAGAGCGAACAGTATATAAAAAAGGGATGTCTTTCATGGGCATGTATAAATTTGCATGGACTGTGCTGATCGCAACTTTGGTTTTAGTCATTGGCGCTGCGAGTGGCTGCAGCAGGCAAAGCGATACGTCGGGCTCGTCGCCGGATCAAGACGGCGCTGAGTCAAAAACCGGAGGAGCCCATAATGGGGGCCGCGAAACCATCGAGATTTTCAGCTACAACTCGAATACGGGCAACAGGCTTCCACCCGAGGACGAGGATTTCGTCAAACGGACGATCGAGGAAAAGTTTGATGTAAAGCTGATACTGACTTATGACGTGGGGGAAGGGACGGAACGGTACAAAAAGCTCGATGTCCGCCTGGCGTCCAACGATTCGCCGGACCTTATCCTCAGCGGCGGCATACAGGCGCTCGAATACAAAAAAAACGGAATACTCGCGGATATAAACGAGTTTGTAAGCCCCGAGAAAATGCCGAATTATTTTAGATGGATGACACCGGATGTCGTATTCAAACGGTTTGCCCTGGACAAATCAAAGACGGAAATTCAACGAATTCCGATTCCGGTAATGAGAAGACCGCAAGTTTCCTATTTCATCCGTCAGGATTGGCTGGATACCCTCGGTCTTAAAGTTCCGTCCAATCTGGACGAGTTCATGAAAGCCGCCCATGCTTTCACATTTGGCGATCCCGATGGCAACGGAATAAACGACACATACGGGTTTTCTTTGTCGGCCAACGGAGTGGGGACGTCATTCGATTGGCCACAATTTGCGGCAAACGGGATCGAAGGAACTCTGTATATGAAAAACAACGCGCTTGTCCACTTCCAGATGGATGTACGGACGGAAGCCGTATTGCGGGATATCCGCAAAATGATCGAGGACGGCTCCGTAGACCCGAACTGGTTTTTGCAAAAAGGAACCGCGCATATAGAAAAGGCCATACAAGGCAAAGTCGGCATCATCCGCGATACGAGCGGGACGTTCGGACTGGAGAGCGTTCCGGCATCGGGGGCAAGCCGCAGCAAGCAAATATACCCCGGGGCGTCCTGGACTGCTTTTAACCCGAACGAGGGTGTCCCCTTCTACCAAGAAAGCCTTCCTTCTTTCGGAGTCATCGTTACGAAAACAGCAGCCAGAAATTCGGAAAAGGTTAGGAAATCCTTTGAAATATTGGACTATTTATCAAGCGAGGAAGGTTACTTGTTGACGCATTACGGCATAGAAGGCGTTCATTACACCCGTAGTGGCAATGTAATCACCATTTTGCCCGGCAATGTAAAGAAAGATATCGAGGACAAAGGAAACTGGCTGGCGCTTTATCAGGTGTTCAATCAGGATGAACCGCAAACGATTGGTCTGGAAGTTGTCGACCCGAGGGTAACGGATAAAGACCGCGAGACCATTAAGAAGATCAAAAGCTATCCGATCTCCGACAGCATCGGAACCAATGTTGCTCCGCCCGAAGGCGTCGATCTCAAAGCTCAGGCAATGCTGGAAAATGAAACGATGGCCAAAATCGCCTTGGGCGAGCTACCCCCGGAACAATGGAGAAAGACACTCGATACCATTATGAGTGAAATGGGCGGAAAAGCTCTCCTTGAATCGTATGTGGAACAAATCAAAGCGGCCGGTGTAATTATTAAATAACAGGGCGAAGCCGTGGTCATGCCGTTCCCGGGATGTTTGTTCGCAGGATTGAGGAGCTTTCAAGGGAGGAGTCCGGTCTGCACAGAAATTGGTTTTATCGGTTGCTGTTATCCTACTTGCCTGTATTTATTATTATCGTAACGGTACTGCTGCTGATTTCTTTTAAGGCTGTGAGCGACCTTTCCAGAAAAGAGGCTTCGAAAGCAAACGAAGCTTTTATTAGAGATGTGTTGCAGACGATCGACAAGTCACTGCGGGAAATCGATCAAACTCTGACGCGCGAAATTTTTGCAAACCGGGATATTCAACAATTTATTATGGAGGAAGGGAAAATCGGGTTCTCCTCCTATGAAGTAGCTCTTAAATTAAGGCAGATCCGGGAAGATCACCCCTTGATCGAGTCCATTTATGTCGTCCGCGACCCGGAACGCAAGGGCGATGTGGTTCTCGAAAATTCGATTTTGAAAATGGAGCATTTTAGCGACAGGTCTTATTTGGAAGAATTGCAGAAGGAAACTCGTCCTTATAGCTGGTCCGGCTTGAGAGTGTATGAGGGCGTGTCCGGCCGTCCGGTAAACGTCATTTCGCTTGCAAGAAAGATCAATTTATCGCCTGCCGGCTTCATCGTTGCGAACGTTAGCATGGAGCGGCTGCAGTCGCTGATCGAGGAAATGTCCGCATCCCCTCTGAATTATGTGAGTTTGTTTGACGCGCAGGGACAAAAGATGGTTGCGGCCGGTCTGGATCCGAAGGATGGTTTCTCCCGCGATGACTTAACCCGCCTGACTTCGCGGTACACTTCTTTCGAGATTCGTGGCGGATTCAAATATATCGGGCTTCTCGGGTCCTTGTCTGCCTTTACTTATGGCTTGATCGGTGCCGGGCTCGTTTCCGTCATCATCGGAATTATTTGGATTATCTTCATCAGTCGCAGAAACTATAGGCCGATGGAGAGAATACTAGACCGGCTCAAAAAGACCAAGGAACCGAAGGAAGGCTTGCGCACGAATCGGCTTGACGAATTCAAAACGATCGAGTCGGCCATTGTTGCGATGACCGAGGAAACAAGCAGATTTGAAAAGCAGGCGGAAGAAAGCCTGATCTATACGAAGCGTGCAATTTTTCTCGACCTTCTGGCCGGGAAGCAGCCTTTGCTTGCGGAACAGTTTGCAGGGTTTCGCCAAGGCTCCGGAACGGACGACGGGCGGAAAACTACGGCGGTAGTCGTAGCCGAAATCGATGGTTACCTTGCATTTTGTTCGCGATATTCCCCCGAGGATCAGCAACTGCTTAAATTCGTCGTGGAGAAAAGCCTCGGCGAGCTTGCCGCGGAACTTGCGGTTTCCATCTGGATGGAATGGGTTGACGATCGCCGGCTGGCAATAATTTTGCAAATATCCGGCAAGGCGAGCGGTTTGTTTTCCAGACTATGCGAGCACGCGGGGAAATGGATGAAATCGAGGTTGCCGTTTACGGCCACCTTCGGCATGGGCACCGAAGTGGAAACGATATATCAGGTATCGTTTTCTTATGAGTCCGCCCTTCACTGCCTCAAATTCAAAGCTTCCTTAGGCAAAGATCGGATGATCGCTTCACACGATCTGATACGTGTCAAGCAAGGGGAAATGTTCAATTTCAACCATGTGCTGATTGTGCAATCGTTCGTACAGGCGTTCAAGCGGGGCGAGAGGGAATGGGCCGAAAAATGCAGGGCGCTCTTTGAACAGATTGGCAGCAGCGTCTTTACGAAGGACGACCTGAACAACCTGATCAACTACACCGTATTTTACATGCGCCGCGTCATGATGGAACTGTCTGCGGACTGGCTAAAGAAATGGGAGCAGGAGTTTATGCCGAATATTCTCGATATGATGGATTCGGCCGAGACGCTGGAAGAGGTCGCGTCGGGCTTTACGGATTTGCTGAACGAACTTTGGAATCAGATGGAACTGGACCGTACGCGAAAAAGCAACCATATCCTATTATTGGAAGTCAGGGGATTTATCAAACATCATTATGGGAATCCCGATCTTTCGCTGATTTACTTGAACGACAAATTCGGAATAAGCGGGAAATATTTAAGCCAGCTGTTCAAAGAAGAGTTTGGGGAAAACTTTATGGATTTTCTGGTTCGGACAAGGATGGAGAATGCCAAAAAGCTTTTGCGCGAAAGCGACGATCCCGTTCAGGAAATTGCCGGCAAGGTAGGTTATACAACATCCATTGCTTTTATCCGCACATTCAAAAAAACGGTCGGTTCGACTCCGGGGGACTATCGGAAGAGTTTAGCCGAGTCCAACGTTCCGTATCGATAACGCCTGCAAACATCCCGATCGAGTAACACCAACTTAAAGGAGCCGTTACGTAATAGCTCCTAAGGAGATCTTGTTTCTATGGGCTTTATTACTGTGCCAACCAACTACTACCAGCAGTTCGATGCCGATTTCAATAGGGATGTGCCCGCTGAAGGCTACGGTGGCTGGAAGAAAACGAACTTGAAGCTCAATCCCGGACGCACGGCCGTCGTAGTTATGCACGCATGGGATTGCGGGACGAATGCACAGTTCCCGGGCTGGCACCGGGCGGTCGAATATTTGCCGCGTTCATACGATATTTGCGATGCCATCTTCCCGGAACTGCTGGCGGCGGTCCGCAGCAGCCCGATTAAGCTCATCCACGTCGTATCGAGCGGGAATTACAGCAGCTCTTACCCCGGATATCGGTTTGTCAAAGAGCTTTCCGGCACCGGGCCGGACCGTGAACGCGTGGAAGCAGACGAAGTGCTGAAAGAGCTGAACGCTTTCCGTGCGGCAAATGTATTTCCCGGTAACCACAACCAGGGCGACATTATACACGGAAAAGCGGCAATAAGCTTTCATCGGCAAGCTGGGCCGATCGGCGACGAGCCGATTGCGGAAACGTCCCATGAGCTTTTCCACTTGTGCCGGCACCTGAACGTCAATCACCTTGTTTACACCGGTTTTACGATCAACGGTTGCCTCTGGACGTCCCCTGGAGGGATGTTCGATATGATTCGCCATGGAATTATGTGTTCGACTATTCGGCAGGCGGTAACCGCTATCGAAAATAAAGAGACGGCCCGTGGGGAACGAGCCAAAGAAATTGCTCTTTGGCAGGTGGCGCTGTTGTACGGGTTCGTTTATGATTGTGACGACTTCATAAGCGCCTTGCGCGGTTCGGCTTTATAGGCTGGTACTTTACAGTGCCGCATCGGGTATGATACTCTTGATAGCAAGAACAATTAATGGACGGCATCAACAATCGGGCGGAGATGAGGAGACCCCTTTTGCTGATAGACGCTTTGTTACGCGCGCGTAACAGATCGTTTTATCATGCGAAGGGGTTTTTGCGTATGCGCGCGAAAACCTCGCACCCGAACCTGCGCCGTCGTTTTAGGAGGCACCTGACATGAAACAACCATTTTCCGCCAGCCGCCGGGAACAGCAGCTTCAGATCATGTCCGCCGAGCGGCTGGACGTTCTCGTTATCGGGGGAGGCATTACCGGAGCCGGGATCGCTTGGGATGCGAGCCTTCGCGGCCTGAATACAGGGCTCATTGAAATGCGCGACTTTTCCTGGGGCACGAGCAGCCGCTCGACTAAGCTCGTTCACGGGGGGCTGCGCTATTTGAAGCAGGGCGAGGTGAAGCTCGTCATGGAGGTCGGCCGCGAAAGAGCGCTGCTGCACCAAAAAGCGCCGCATATCGTCATTCCCGCGCCGATGATGCTGCCGATCTACAAAGGCGGCACGTACGGCTACTTCATGTCCGCCGTCGGCCTATACGTCTACGATCTTCTCGCCGGCGTTAAGCGCGGAGAGCGCCGCATCATGTACAGCCGCGACAAAACGCTGGAGATGGAGCCGCTGTTCAAAACCGAAGGGCTGAAAGGGTCCGGCTTCTACTACGAGTACCGTACCGACGATTCCCGGCTGACCGTCGAAATCGCCAAAACGGCGCACGGCCACGGGGCGAAGCTGGTCAACTACGCAAAGGCGACCGGGTTCCTGTACGAAAACGGGCGGGTAACCGGCGTACGGGTGGAGGATGTGCGCACGGGCCAGGTCTATTCGATATATGCGAAAAAAATCATCAATGCGGCTGGTCCGTGGGTCGATCGCGTCCGCTCGGACGATCACGAGGTGAAGGGCAAACGGCTGCTGCTGACAAAGGGCGTTCACCTGGTTGTCGATCACGCCCGGCTGCCGGTCAAGCAATCGGCTTATTTGGACGTACCCGACGGGCGCATGATCTTCGTCATTCCGCGCGAAGGGAAAACGTATATCGGCACGACCGATACGTTCTACGACGGCAAAATCGAGGAGCCGCGGACGACGCGCAAAGACCGGGACTACCTGCTGGACGCGGTCAATCACGCCTTTCCCGGAGTGAAGCTGAAACCGGCTGATGTAGAGTCGTCCTGGTCTGGACTGCGACCGCTAATTCGCGAGGAAGGCAAGGGACCGTCGGAGATATCGCGCAAGGACGAAATATTCCACTCCGATTCGGGCTTGATCACGATTGCCGGGGGCAAGCTGACCGGCTTCCGCAAAATGGCCGAGAAGGTGGTCGATCTGGTCGAACGGGAGCTGCACAAGGAAGAGGGACGCCCGCAGACCGGCTGCCAAACGGATCGGGACGACATTAGCGGCGGTGATTGCAGCGGCTCCGCTTCCTATGGGGAGTATCGCCGACAATGGATCGAGCGCGGCGCGAAGGCGGGCGTGTCCGCCAGGGACACCGAATATTTGCTAGGGCGATACGGTTCCAACATAGCGGTCATTTTCGGCACCTACGACGGTTTGGACGGAGAAACGGCGGCCGGTTCGGAGGCAAGGAACGCGAAGGCGGGGAAACAGGCAGTTTTGGGACAGCCGAAGGTCGACCTGCGGCTGCTCGAGGCGGAGCTTCGTTACGCGACGATGCATGAGATGACGGTTTCCGCATCGGACTTTTTGCAACGCCGGACCGGGCTCGTAACGTTTGACCGGAAGCGGGCCGAAACGCTGGTCGACCCGGTCGTGAGCCTGATGGCGCGGCTGCTCGGCTGGAGCGCAGAGGAGGAAGAGAGCGAGCGTCAGCAGGTGCAGGAAGCGATCCATCAGGTGACGACGTTCCCCGAGCTCAGCGATACGGCGCTATAACACCGCCCTGCTGCGGGGCAGGCCTTACGAATCGGCGAACAGCAAGAAAATGCCGATGCCGACGGCAAGCAGGCCGCCGATCCGGCTCATCAGGAGGGCGGCTTCGCCCGGCTCGGCATCCCGGCGCCGCCAGCCGGCGTTCCAGAACAAGGCTTTTTGCGGGAAAAATAGGCTGAGCAGCCCGATTCCGATAAACAGAAACGGGACGATTTGCAGCAAAATCATTAGCGGCACCTCGCACTCGCAAGCTGATTTCTCGTAGCGCCAAGAAGCCCGTCCATGATGTATGCGCTTTAATTATACTTTCACACAGCAGTAATTCATATATTTAGATACGTGAAGCGCAGCCTAAAAGTTTCGTCTGGGGCGTTTTTTCCGCCCCCGTATTTCCAACCGTCTCGAAGGATGGTATCGTGATTCCTATAACGAGCAAACGAATGGGAGGGATGGTTATGAAACGGTATGTGATGGCGCTCGATCAAGGGACGACGAGCTGCCGCGCGATCTTGTTCGACAAGGGCGGCCGGATTGCCGCCCAAGCCCAGCGGGAATTCCGGCAATGGTTTCCGCAGGCCGGCTGGGTCGAGCATGATGCGGACGATATATGGAACACCCAGCGGCAGGTGATGCTGGAGGCGGCTTCCGGTCTCGATGCAGCGGATATCGCGGCGATCGGCATTACGAACCAGCGGGAGACGACGGTTGTGTGGGACAAGGCGACCGGCAAACCGCTACACCGCGCCATCGTCTGGCAATGCCGTCGTACGAGCGAGATGTGCGAGCAGCTTCGCCGCGAAGGATGGGACCATACGATCCGGATGAAGACCGGGCTCGTCACCGACCCGTATTTTTCCGGCACGAAGCTGAAATGGATCCTCGATCATGTGCCGGGAGTGCGCGAGAAGGCGGAGGCGGGAGAAGCGCTGTTCGGCACGATCGATACGTGGCTTATCTGGAATTTGACCGAAGGCCGGGCCCATGTTACCGACGTATCCAATGCGTCACGCACCATGCTGTTCAACATTCACGACTTGGAGTGGGACCGGGACATTTTGGCCAAATTCGGCATCCCGGCGGCGATGCTGCCGGAAGTAAAGCCATCCAGCTGCGTTTACGGCGAAACGGCGCTGCTCGGAGGGGCTGCCTCTATTCGGATCCCGATCGCAGGGGCGGCCGGCGACCAGCAGGCGGCGCTGTTCGGGCAAGGCTGCCACGAGCCGGGCATGGCGAAGAATACGTACGGCACCGGCTGCTTCATGCTGAAAAATACGGGAACGAAGCCGATCGCTTCCGCAAACGGGCTGCTGACTACGATCGCCTGGGGAGTCGGCGATAAAACGACGTATGCGCTCGAAGGAAGCGTATTTACGGCGGGCGCGGTCATCCAATGGCTGCGCGACGGCTTGCAGCTTATTACGTCTGCAGGCGAGACGGAAGCAATGGCGAGGTCTGTCGAGCATACGGAAGGCGTGTACGTCGTTCCGGCTTTTACCGGTCTCGGCACGCCGTATTGGAATGCGGACGCGCGCGGCATGATTACCGGCCTGACCCGGGGAAGCGGCAAAGCCCATATCGTGCGGGCGGCGCTGGAATCGATCGCTTACCAGACGATGGACGTGCTGCGGGTCATGGAGCGGGAATCCGGCATTCGCCTAAACGAGCTGCGGGTTGACGGCGGGGCGACGAAAAACGACTTTCTGATGCAGTTTCAGGCCGATATGCTCGGCGTCCGGGTGACGCGCCCGAAGGTGCAGGAGACTACGGCTCAGGGCGCGGCGTATTTGGCCGGGCTTGCCGTCGGCTTCTGGAGCGGCTGCGGCGAGCTGGCGTCGCTGTGGGAACGTGACCGTCAATTCGAGCCGGCCATGAGCGAAGACGTTCGCAGCGCTAACTATGGCGGATGGCGCCGTGCGGTCGGCTACCAGCTTTAATGTTGATTTGATTTTATTCGGTTATTGGCGTAAAAGGTAAATGCCGTTAAGTAAGGCCGCTCCCCGGCATCGTATGCAGTGCGATGCCGGGGAGCGGCTTTTTCTTACTTTGTAATAACGGGAAAACGTCCATTTCATATCGTCGTAAACCTCTACAGGACACGTTATGGACGCCAATAGTAACCCGTGCGCCCGCATACTCGGCGGAGCAACGTTTCACGCTATTCTTCAGCCCATCGGGATTACAAACATTTCAGGCAAGGCGGAGTACGAGACAACCAACTCGTCGCCCGGCATCAAGGCGTATAAATTGTTGGCCGGGAGCCCACTGGCTCCACCTCCTACAATCGTCTGGTCGCCGCCGCGCTTGAACAGCACCTGGGTTACCGTACCTCCCCGAACGGCAACTTGTTCGATATATCCTGTGCTGTTCTTGAACGAAAACGGCGAAGCGCCTACAGCGATGCCGGTTCTAGGCTTTCTGACATAAATGAATTGCGCCGTATCGTGGTCGTATATATCTCGGATCGTCGAGTCTTGACCATTATCGAACACGCCGCCCGCCGACGTATTCCAGTAATTGACGGTCAGCTTCTCGATCAAAGTATGACTCGCGCCCGCGTCCGTCTGAATCCGTTCATGCAAACCGCCGCTTACTTCTGCATTTTGCGAGCCTACCGCAAAATGCAGTTTCCTCGCGGAATAGCAGTTGATGAGCTTCGTAGATTGCCCTTGGTCCATTAAATCATCAGTACCATTGCCTTCGAAGCCAAGCCCGATAAACGTATTGCATCTGGAGCCGGGAGCAACTACGACGCCGTGGATACCGATCACCTCCGACGTGCCTCCAACAAACGTATTCTGGTCCGCGGCCTCGATCCGGATGCCTATCCCCGTCATGCCTTCGATAATCGGATTGATGAAGGTATTGCAGGTCGTTTTCGCACCCCGGGAAGGTGATGCGCCTAAAAAAATCCCGTTGAAAGGCTTATTCGTCATCGGCTGCTCATTAACCGAACAGGTGACGCCATCGAACGTGCTCGCCACTGTCCAAAGCAGCTTCATTGCCGTTCCCGTTGCCGAATTGGCTTCCCGCAAATTCACGTTGCGGACAACCAGGTGGGATGCATTCTCCGTATAGAACAAGTCGGTGATCGCCCCGTTGCCTTCGACCGTCAACGCCTCCACGGTTATCCCATAAATGACAGCGGGTCCAAACTGGCTCCCGTTCAGTTGAAAACCGCGGCCGGGGCCGGTATATTTCAGCACGGTATCGTGCTTGCCGGCTCCTCTCACGGACATGTGAGAATACCCGAAGTTCGGACTTGTCGAGGTCGCGCATACGCCTTTGGGCAGGACGATCGATCGTCTCCCGCTCGATACGGCGCACTCGATCGCCGCCGCAAGTGGTACGCTGTTGTCGGTCGCGCCGTCCATAATCGCGCCGAACCACGTCGGATTGATACTGCCGCCAAACGTTCTCACCCAGCAGCCGTTTCCCGTAGGAGCTGTCTCGCCGGTACCGGCCAAAAACCCGGCCAAAGTCGCGAGCTGTCCGTTCCAAGGAACGGTCGGACTGATGACGACGCCCCCGTCGTGATTCGCTTTCGGCTCGGCGGATTTCCAGATGAAGTCTCCGCCCCCGCTCACGTCGAACGGCCGGGAAGGACCGGGCGCGCCTCCCGGAACGACCGCGAATACCGATTGGACGCGGACTGTCAGTCCGTCCGCGATAGAAGACGTTTCCAGTTCAAGCAAATCGATGACGGAATTGACCGCAACGACGAAATTGTCCGCCGTTTTCTTCTTGGCGTAGACGGCCGGATTGAACGAAACTCCCGCCGTGGCGATCGCTACGCCTGCCGCCCCGAGCGTTGCCAGCACTTTTCTGCGGCTCAGCTTCGATTGCTGCTCTTGGGACGGTTCATGCTTGCTAGTCTCCATGTCCATTTCCTTGTCCTCCTAACTATAAAGTTGAATGTTTTTCAGGCAAAGAGATCCCTCTATTTCGTTATGTATGCGCTTACAGTCTCTATTGTAAAAGAAGACGTACGCATCGATCCATTGTTGATTTGGACTTCCTTCTTGGTGATTAGGTCATATCGAAAAAGATGCTAAAGAAAAAGACCTCTGTGCGGTATTACTACTCTGGGATTGGGACTGCGCAATATGAATTTGATGAGTGATGCATTCAAAAAGCAAGCGGCTAGATCATCGAACGGTGTGGTATACGCCTGATAGCGATAACGGGGCTATACGTGGAGCAGGGCCATAAAAAAGGCAACGTGGTTTTAAGCGTTCGGCAGAATATTATAGATGGTTTCTAAGTCGCCAAGCTTCCACGATATAAATAAGATTTACGAAGGGCACCCCACTATCGGGTGCCTTTCGATTTCGCTCTGCTGACGTATATTTCAAGGCTAGTCAAGTGGCTATGGAACAGCGCCTTACAGAATGAATTTCGTCCAGAGACGGATCGCGAGCATACGAGGTGATTTAAGGTGCCGTTTCTGACTTTTTCGTCTTCATTTTCCGATATTCTGACGGTGATATACCCTTGGTGCCTCGGAAAATCCGCGAGAACGTATTATACGATCCGTAGCCAACTTCCAGTGCGATTTCGGATACGCTCATCTCCGTTGAAACGAGAAGGCTGCACGCATGGCGGATGCGAAGATCCTGAAGGAAATGGACGTACGATTGGCCTGTAGCTTGTTTAATGATTTCACTGACCCGGGAGATGCTCAGTGAGAACTGCTTGGCAATTCCGCCTAGTGTCAAACCCTCCTGGTAGTTGCCGTTTATATAGTGGATGATCGGCCAGACGGCTCCTGCTGATTTGCCTAAGGCGAGCTCCCCGTTCGGTGTTATTCCATTCTTCCTCCGATAGCGGTCGAACCGAATGAGAAGCTCCTTCAGCTTAACCTGTAAGTAGCTGTTCCGCCATCGGTCGCTGCCGGAGTATTCCTCCATCATTTCCTCAAGCAGGTTGTCCGTCCGCGCTTTCTCCTTCCCCTCGAACTGCACGAAGGAAGGCAGCCCTTCGGTACCATTGACCATGCCGTTCATCAACTCTTCTTGGTTCGGTTCCATGAGCAACTCCATACTGAATCGACAATTGTACAGAATTAGCTCCGATCCCGGATCGGTGAACAATTCATGAATTTGATACGGCAGCAAAAAAGAAAACGTTCCCGCCTCCATCCGATGCTTTACCCCATTGATCGTTTCCCAGCCGGTTCCGCTCTTGACATATGAAAATTCCAGGTAATCCTGCCGGTGGGAAGGGTAGCCTTTCTTCAGCCTATTAATTAAGAGCTCGAACTGGAACGGGCTGTCCTTAGTAGAATAGTCTTTTAAATATCTTGGGAATTGTGACATATGGCAGGACCCCTCAGAAAAAATGGGATAATTATCGAAAAACGCGTTAGGCTTTTATTTTTAATTTATTTTACCATAAATAAAGGAAGGATAAGGAAATGCTTATAACAGGGGGGGAGAAGTTGAACCGGAAGATGCAAAGAATTGAATTTGAACAAACAAAAAAAATTTATGAGAGTGAGACATTGGTGTTTTATGGTGTGGACGGTTTTGATGTCTACAATATTTCGATCCCTTTCATACGGGGTGGGAAGCGCTATTTGTTCGGGCGGCTAGAGCGTCGAGAGGAATGGGCTCGTTCTTGGGTTCGCCTGTTCGAGGAGACGGGACAGGATGAATGGACCGTGGTGAAAGATAGCATGATTTATACGCTGGAAGACCCTTACATCTCGGAAATCGGTGATGAGCTGGTCTTGGGTGGGACACATGTACAATATCAGTCTGGAAAATACAGCACGTTTTTCGGTTATTTCTATCGGGGTACCGACCTCCACAATTTATACTACTTCACTACGGGACCTAACAAGATGAAGGATATTCGCCTTGTTCGGTTGTCGGACGGCAAGATTGGCGTCTTTTCTCGTCCGCGCAGTGCGGGGATGGTAGGCAAATACGGGAGTGAATCCATGATTGGCTTCACGGTCCTTGACAGACTGGAAGAGCTGACTGCGGACGTCATCGAGAACGCACCTTACATCTACGGTATTTTCGGGGAAGGCGAATGGGGAGGGGTTAATCAGGCTTATCTGCTCGACAGCGGCAAAATCGGCGTCATCGGACACATCTGCTACATCGATGAGGATGAGAACGGCGGGAAAGTGAAGGTGTACCTGAACATGGCCTTCATCTTCGATCCAACCACCCGTGAGTCTTCGGACCTTCAATTGATCGGAAGTCGTACCTGCTATCCGCCGGGACCCGCCAAGGCACCACAATTGGTCGACTGCGCCTTTACTTCTGGAATTGTGATGCGTTCGGACGGCAAGGCCGATCTTTACAGCGGCATCGGCGATTGCCAGACGGGACGTATTACGATCGACAATCCGTTCGAGGGGCATGGGCGCATTGTCTAGAGGCAGCTTGTAAGAAGGCATAGACTGATTTTAAACGGTTAACCACGTAAAAGGTCAAGATCAGTGGAGGGGAAGGTGATAAGGAATGTACTAGACGAATTGGGTTCTTTCATAAACGGAGCAAACTTTTTCGGAATTTGTGAAAGCGGTTTCCGTACGGGGTAACGATATGCCGAAACGTGGACACGTTGCACACCTATCCCCAATACTCTGCGGAAGTTAAAGCCGTTCACCCGTTTGTCGTCATTGACGTGATCGTCACCGCGATAAGAGGCGAGCATTCGCTCTTGGGAAAACAGCGTTAACGACAACTCGAGGGCAGCCGAATGGACGCTTGCAGGGGAGTGCGGAGCAAATTCGCTCGCTTCGGAATACCGCGTCGGACTGGCTGACAGCTTTGCCGCATTCGGGCGTTACTCAGAAACCGCAGACCCGTCGGAGCTGTTAAGCTGGAGCAACCATCCGAACAAAAAAGGCCACGAATTGGTTGTCAAAGAAATGGTTCTTATGAAAGCAGAAGATATACGGGGTTTGGCGGAAAATACGAAAAGCCGGCATGTCAATGTTTTTTATGATGAGGGCATCCCTTCTTTGGAAGGGGGAAAGTAAGCGGTTCCATTCATGACGGTGTGATAACGGGAGCAAGGTAGATTCATGATTGGAACAGCTATAAACATAAACTGAGATGAAAGGGTGGCTAGTAGAATGTTCGTAAAAACTCGTTCCATGCTCATGCTTTTGACTTCAGTCTCTGTGTTGTTCGGCTGTAATTCGGGAAACGGAAAGACCGCGGTTCCGGGTACCGATCAGACCGGAAAGCCTCCGGAGGTAAAGATCAGCAGCGATCCGGTGAAGCTGTCTATCGCAATCAATGTCGGTTGGATTGGTCCGGATGAATTCAAAAAATATTTCGAAGACCCGGTCAAAAAGAAATATCCGAATATTTCCTTCGAGGTTTATGATCAGGCGCAAAAGGACACTACCCTTGACGCATTGATCGCCGCAGGAACCATACCCGATATCGTCATGCAGAGCAATAACTTGCCCTACCGGTATACAGGCCGGGGCCTGGAATACGACATTCAGCCGCTGATCAAGAAGTTTAACTTCGATTTGTCGAAGCTGGATCCCGCTGCTTTGAACTCGGTTAAAGTGTCGAGCGACTCGACGGTTTTGACGGGTCTGCCATGGACGATGCATTTCAGCGCGCTGTATTACAACAAGGACATCTTCGATAAATTCGGGGTTGCATATCCGAAGGACGGTATGACATGGGACGATTATCAAACGCTTGCCATCAAGCTGACGCGTAAAGACGGGGACGTCCAATATCGCGGCATGGAACCCGACCAGCCGAAGATGTCAGGGTACCAGCTCGGTCTTGAGGGAATTGATACGAAGACCCTCAAGGCAACTTTCAATAATGACGGATGGAAACGGATATTCACGATGCTGAAAAGCTTCTATGATATTCCAGGGAACGAGAAGATCCAAGGTGGCATTAACCCATTTATTAAGGATCGAAACATCGCCATGTATCCGACAAACAATGTGCTGCCCACCTTGGTCGCTCTGCCGGACTTTAACTGGGATATCGCCCAATACCCGTCTTTTAAAGACAAGCCGAATATCGGCATGCGGTCCGACGCCTGGATTCTTCACATCACCCAGACAAGCAGGCACAAGGATGAGGCGTTTGCGGCAATCTCCACGATCCTTTCCGAAGAGGTTCAGGCCGATATGGCCAAGAATGCGCGATTCCCAGTACTTCAGTTCCCAACTTTGAATACGGTTTTCGGGCAGAACGTGCCGCAATTGAAAGGGAAACACCTGGAAGCCGTATTCAAATCGCAAGCGTCCGAGCCGAAGCTGATCACGAAATTCGATGGCAATGCCGAAGATGAAATGCGGAAAGGCATCGCAGCCGTCGTGAAGGGCGAAAAAGACATTAATACTGCGCTTCGCGATATGGAAGAAAACCTGAACAAGACAATTGCCGCGGATGGCACGAAGTAAGCGGTATCCCTAGATAAGCTTATCGAGGCAGCGAATCTATCCGTTTAATGGGGGTAGTTCCGATGAAGCTTCTGTTTCAGTCAACACCGCATTGAAGGAAGCCAAAGCAAAGATCAACGCTTACATCGAAAAGACCAAGAGCAAATGACCTCAAGAAATGGGATACTGCCGGGTTTCGGACTAGGGCGTGTATTCAAACCACTAGGCTAACCAAACCATGGAAGAAGCCAACTTTAAAAAGGCAACAAAGGTACAGGACAATTTGTCGTACCGGGTTGCCAAGCGCCGATTGTGTTTGAGTTTATTAA
>NZ_RBAH01000038.1 GCF_003626695.1 Paenibacillus ginsengarvi | reverse complement strand
CAGGTTGCCTACGTGTTACTCACCCGTCCGCCGCTAACCCCGAAGGATTCGCTCGACTTGCATGTATTAGGCACGCCGCCAGCGTTCGTCCTGAGCCAGGATCAAACTCTCCAAAAAGGTAAAACCTGATTAGATGAGCCGATAGCTCATTACTTAACTAGCTTGTTGTGGCCTCTTGCGAGACCTTCACTTGCACGCTCGTTGTTCAGTTTTCAAGGAGCAAATCATTCATTTAACCGTCTTCTAAAAGCTTGTCTACACCATTCAGTGTGGATTAGCGACGACCTCTTTAATATAACACAC
Organism: Paenibacillus ginsengarvi; assembly: GCF_003626695.1. Classification (GTDB taxonomy): domain Bacteria; phylum Bacillota; class Bacilli; order Paenibacillales; family NBRC-103111; genus Paenibacillus_AB; species Paenibacillus_AB ginsengarvi. Next base: position 60,445 of record NZ_RBAH01000038.1, on the reverse strand, counting down.
TCGCTTATCCAATTGCAAGCATTTCTTTTTTGCTTTTTCTGAAACGCTTGTCCGATCAAGCTTTGTGGTTTGTTGCGAAGGTTAGATTACCACACTCTCATTTTGAAAGTCAAGAACAAATATACAAAAATTTTACCCGACGCGGATTATTCCCATGCACAGCCCACTTTTAGTAATTTTGGTTTCGCGCATAACGGGATAAATCTTTCGGCGATGCCAGTCTGGCGTACATGCGAAAAACAACTTTGTATCGCAGCTCGATCGCTTTTCTGACATCGCTTTCCAGCCGGTGATCCTTCAGATCGAACAACATTTCGTCCATTTCTTTACGCAGCACATAGCCTAATTCTTTGCACTCTCTCTGATTGAACAAAAATCCGAGCATCATACAGTCAAGCTCCCCTTGGCGATAAGTCGGTATTCGCTATCCGCTGTTCCAGCCATGTTGTCACCGCTTTACTGTTATGCTCACAATTTGCCAATTTTATGAGGCGCCCGGAACAAAAAAGTTCTTTTTTTCTTATTTGCCGATCAACCACGGAGTAATGGTGCTTTCAATAATTGCCGCCGTAAGCAAGGTTACGACAAGCAGTCCCATGAGCGGCACGGATAATTGCATAAATCGTTTGAATTCGACCACGAACACCTGCCTACCCTGACTGCTAGGCAGCCGCAAAAATCCTTTTCCCATAATCGCCCCGAGTCTGATTCCGTAAGCGCAGGCGATTACGATTGCGGGTATCTCCAGTATTCCATGCGGCAAAATCCCTTTGAGAAACATGGCGAGCTGATCGCCTTGAACTTGCAGACTCGCCAAATAACCGAGTACCAAACCGTTAACAAGCAGGAAAAAAAGCGGAAGTACCCCGAAGAAAATGCCTGCAAAAACAATAAATATCGACTTCAACGCATTGTTTAAAAAAATGAATCCGAACAACCACAGCATCGAATGATCTTTAGCCGCAATCGAACGCGCGAGCTGTTGAAGACCCTGGATCTGGCTTTGCAGCAGCGTCTCGAACTTCGCCGAATCGGCATAACCGAGCACGAAGCCTGCCAGAAATACGAGCGCAGCAGCGATGAAATATTTTTGCATTTCTTTGAAATGACGAAACAAGTCCCTCGGTTTCATTGGATCCCTCCGAATTTAGTAACGGTATGTCCTGCATCTCCGGCATAACATTCCGGTACGAGCATACATTGTATTATAAACCATAACCAAGCCCTTTCGCGAAATGCCGATGATGGCTGTGAAAGGAAACCAAGGAGGTAGCGAGGCCGTGAACTTCTTTTATGTGATGAACGGCACGAAGCTGAAACGGTATTTGATTATTTTTATTGCCGTTTTATTCGCAATTGGAATCGTTTATTCCGAAAGCGGTAATATTACCGTGTTCTCTCAAAGCGAGCCGGCGGCCATTTATAGCGTAGAGACGGACAAGAAGGTCATTGCGCTGACATTCGATATTAGCTGGGGTGACAAACGGGCGGAGCCGATCCTCAAAATACTGGAGGACAAGGGGGTTAAAAAAGCAACATTCTTCCTCTCCTCCCCCTGGAGCCAGCAGCATCCCGAGATTGTTCAAAAAATCGTCAAGGGAGGCTGGGAAATCGGCAGTCACGGGCATAAACACGTAAATTACAGCAAACTGAAGGATGACGAAATACGCGAGCAGATTCAAAGCGCCGATACGATCTTGAAGCAAACTACAGGTCAAGCCCCGAATCTAATCCGGCTGCCGAACGGCGATTTCGATAAACGGGTGCTTCGTATCGCCAGCGAAATGAATTACAGAGTGATTCAATGGGATACGGATTCGCTTGACTGGATGAACAAAGGCGTCTCCAACATTGTAAACCGGGTCGTTACCAAAGCGCATCCCGGCGATATAGTGCTGATGCATGCTAGCGACACCTGCACGCAAACACACGAAGCACTGCCAACGATTATCGACGAGCTTCGAGCCAAAGGATACGAGTTTGTAACGGTAGGTGAGCTTCTTCAACAGACAAGCGTCGAACACAAAGAAGCCGAACGCTCCACGAGCGGCAAGATTTTTTAATCAGCTTTAATGATATGCTACAAAAAGCAAAAAAAGAGCTAACCGCTAGCTCTTTTTTTCATGTTTACTGGGCGTTCGCAAGGCTACGAGGCCTTAGGCGCAGCTTCCGGTTTGTTGTTTTTTGTCGGCAGCAGCCGATGGAGAAGCATAATTTGCCACGCATTGCAGGCTAACAGCGGGACAACCATAATGATCGTATAGCCGGTTTCGTTCAGGTTGAATGCAGGTATCGCTTCCAAGATCGTGACGACAACCATAAAAAACAAGGTGGGAATGCGGGCGCTTTTATTGGTTTCCTTCACCTTCATACGTGTTATTATGGCCGCTACGATCAAGATGAGAATCGGCAGCAAAATGTACTGCACCCAGCTAGTCGCCACTCCTTCATCGGCTCCGATATAACGCAAATAGACGATATCGAATAGAGCAATAACGATAATGACTACCTGCAAGATGTCCCAGTAAAGCAGTTTGCCGCGAAATAAACTCATGGCGACAAAACGGACGGTCAAATAAGCGAAAAAACCCATTTCGCTTAGCATAGCAATCATCCCGGCCCCGAACAGCATAAAGACCCATTCATACCAACCAACGGAGATGCCGAGAAAATCGAAATCCGGAACGACAAGTTTGACAATGATACTCGTTATCATTCCGAAAACGGTCCCGATTAGCAAAGTGGTCCAGAACAAATAATTCCATTTTTTTAAAGTCAACTTTCCAATCCCTCCGCCCAAATCCCTTTTGAACCAAACAAACTCATTATAGTCCAATTGTACGGGTACGTACAACAGCAAGAAGGCTTGGCGAAAAAACCAGCGATCTCCGAACATAAAGCATCTTTCATGTACAAATACTACGACCAAACTTCAAACTACATGAAGGGAGCAAACAGATCCCATGAACTGGAGAAAAGTTCGCGGTGTGTCGGCTTTGCTGCTGCTGCCATTATTAATTTCATGCGGAAGCGGGTCGTCTTCGGAAGGTAGCTCCTCCTCCGGGTATAAAGATACGAAATCGATGGTGCTCGACATTTTGAAGTCTGACGATGGGAAAAAGGCGATTAAAGAAGCGTCCAAAGGCGGGGATGAATCGGCCTCAGGCCTGATCCAATCGCAATCTGCGCAAAGCGGAGGCGGCAGTGGCGGAAAAATCCAGATGTTATCCCAACAAGATGCTCAGCAGCTGCAAATGATCGTCAAAGACGTCCTCACCTCCGACGGCAGCGATAAAATGCTGAAGGCAATGATGAAGGACCCCAAATTCGCTGGTGATTTCGCCAAGGCGCTGCAAAAGGAAAATAAGCAGCTGCAAAAAGATTTGATGAAGGACCCTGAATATCAGAAGCAAATGATCGATTTGATGAAAAATCCCGATTTTGAAAAAATTATGATGGATACGATGAAAGGCGCCCAATATCGGCAGCAGATCATGACCGTCATGCAAGAAGCGATTCAGAGCCCTCTGTACAGGCTGGAAATGATGCAGCTGCTCAAAAAAGTCATGGAAGAAGAAGCTCAGCCGAAGTCAGGCCAGAAAAAGAATGAGAAGGGCGGCCAAAAGGATGGCCAAGATAGCAGCCAAAGCGGAGATCAAAGTCAAGGAAGTTAGTTCTAAAACCGCCAGCATCAAAAAAGGGACAGGCTTTAAGCCAGTCCCTTTAATCTGTTTGGTTATGCCTCGCATTTATGAATAACCGCATCGGCCACTTCCAGATACATAGCTCCCGCTTCCGTGTCGGCCTTGTATATGGATGGAGAAAAATCGGGCTCAGCCGGGTGATTGTCCGGAGCTCCAAGCGGAATTTGCGCCAACAGCTGCGTATGCAGCTCTTCCGCCAGCTTACCGCCGCCTCCGCGGCCGAAGACATAATCTTTGTGTCCGCATTGTCCGCAGGCGTAGTACGCCATATTTTCGACGATGCCGATGATTTCATGGTTTGTATGGATCGCCATTGCCCCGGCCCTTGCGGCTACGAATGCGGCCGTTGCATGCGGTGTCGTCACGATAATTTCCTTGCTTTGCGGAATCATCTGATGCACATCGAGAGCAACATCGCCCGTTCCCGGCGGAAGATCGAGCACCATGTAGTCAAGCTCGCCCCACTCCACCTCGTTAAAAAAGTTTTTCAGCATTTTGCCAAGCATCGGTCCACGCCATATAACAGGAGCGTTGTCCTGTACGAAAAAGCCCATCGACATCACTTTAACCCCAAAACGCTCGATCGGTCGGATCAACTGGTCGACGATTTCCGGCCGTTCCTCGATCCCCATCATGTCCGGTACGCTGAAGCCGTATATGTCCGCATCGATAATGCCGACCTTTTTTCCCTTCCGAGCCAGCGCGACAGCCAGATTAACTGCCACAGTCGATTTGCCTACTCCGCCTTTACCACTCGCCACAGCGATGAACGTTGTTTTCGAATCTTCCCCCAGCACATTCGTAGGGGTCGCTTTTACCGGCTCCGGTGTTGGAACCGCACTTTTCTTGACCGCTTCTTCCCGCTCGAAATCGGACATCGTACGAAAACGGATATGCACGTCGGCAACGCCTTCCTGCCCAAGCGTTTCCGTAATTAAAGCGCGCAGCTCGCTTTTGCGGGCTTCTTCATCGGACGAGGACGACAGAAGAACACTCATGGCGATGCCGCTCTCTTTTACCATAACGTCTCTGATCATATTTAACTCGACCATCGATTTCCGGTATGTCGGATCTTGCAGATGGCGAAGCTTCTCCAGCACTTGTTCCCGATTCATGACAAGCAGCCTCCCGTAACGCGATATCGAATCTCCGAACATTATAGCACATGTCCGAGACGAGGACGAATCGGTTTCGGACAAGCTTCACTTCTCGGTCACAAAACGGACGATTCCACGATAAATCGATTCCGCCACTTTTTTCTGATACACCGAGTCTGCCATCAGTCGAGCTTCATCGGGATTCGACAGGAAACCGACCTCCACCAATACGGCAGGTATCGATAAGGCTTTCAGCAAATAAAATTCATCTTCCGTTTGCGGCAAACGATCGGTATTATTCAGGTTTGTGCGGATCTCGTGCTGAATCAATTCGGCCAGCCGTTTCCCTTCCGCATTGGTCGGAAAGTAAAACGACTGCGCCCCCTTCCATTTACTTGAAGGAATGCTGTTCAGATGAATGCTGATCGACATGTCGGACTTTTGCTTTTCGATGAAGCTCACACGGGTAAGCAAATCTTCCGTTTTTCGCTTGCTGTAGCCTTTGGTGACTTCGCTGGCCAGATCGCGATCGTCTTCACGGGTCATTACGACCAGTGCGCCGGCTTGCTGCAGATAGTCGCGCAAATACAGCGATATCGCCAAGTTGACTTCTTTCTCCACCAGACCTTCCTTGCTGACCGCTCCCCCATCCGGTCCGCCGTGACCGGCATCAACGGCGATGACTTTACCGGATAACGGCATTGTCCAATACGACCATGTTCGCGTGGAAGGCAGTTCGTACGTAAACAGAAATAACATCAGCAAAACGAGCGCTGCGGACATTACGAGCTTCATCATTCCATTCGTGTTCAGCCAAACGACGATGCGCGCTCTACGTTTTCGCATAACAAAAATCCACCCCAGTTCCGGAAGACTTCTCATTAGAAATCTTATGGACGAGGGTGGACAAATATACCTACGTATTGGACGATGGCACAAGATGGTCGGACATTCCTTCAATCAGCACCTTAGCCACTTCCGGACGCGTAAATTCGGCCGGCGGGCAGATGCCTTCACGGAGCATGCTCCGCACCTTCGTGCCGGACAAATGCATATGGTGCGACTTGTCATGCGGACACGTCTTGCTCGTTCCCATATTGCCGCATTTCGTGCAAAAAAAGCTGTGCTCGAAAAAAAGCGGCGTAATGCCCAAATCTTCGGCGCTAAAGTTTTTGAATATTTCCTGCGCTTCATACGTGCCGTAATAATCGCCTACGCCTGCGTGATCGCGGCCTACGATGAAATGGGTACAGCCATAATTTTTGCGCACCATCGCGTGAAAAATCGCCTCACGTGGGCCTGCATAACGCATAGCTGCGGGAAATACGCCCAAAAATGTGCGCTGCTTCGGATAATAATTGTCGAGCAGTACCAGATAGCTGCGCATGCGGACATCGGCGGAAATGTCATCCGATTTCGTCTCGCCGACCAGCGGGTTCAGGAACAGCCCGTCAACGATCTCCATAGCAATTTTTTGAATGTATTCGTGGGCACGATGAACAGGATTGCGGGTTTGGAAGCCGACTACGGTTTTCCAGCCGTTCTGAACGAACCGTTTGCGCGTTTCCGCCGGATCGAAGTAAAACTCCTGAAATTTGCTCGGCTTCGGACGGTTAAGCAGTTGAATCGGGCCGCCCACATACGTTTTCGGCCTTTCAAACAGCTTTTGTACGCCTGGGTGCTCGATATCGTCGGTCTTGAATACTTTGACCGCTTCTTCCCGCTGATCAACCTGATACACGCTGCGGACGTCCAGCACGCCGTATACAACCTGGTCATCCTCACCTACCAGGGCCACCTTCTCGCCGATCAGCAGACGTTCAGCGAGTGCTTCTTCGACCGGCAAGACGATCGGAATGCTCCACACCGCCCCGTTCGCCAGACGCATACGCTCCAGCACCGACTTATAGTCTTGTTCTTCCATAAAGCCGGTTAGCGGTGAAAAAGCGCCGATCCCGATCAGATCAAGATCCGACACGGTCCAGTTGTTGACCGGAATTTGCTGATAATGGACAGCTTCCTTGAGCAGTCTATCGCGTTCCTCGCCAGACACAACCCGATTAATAAGAGTTCCGCCATGAGGCTTAATCGTTTCGCTCATTTTATGCCTACCCTCCGCTTTCACGTTATTTGTGCAGCCCGCATTCCGTCTTCTCGAAGCCTGACCATCTTCCCGCACGCGGATCTTCACCAGGCAATACTTGGCGCGTACATTTTTCGCAGCCGATACTTGGATAATACTGATCATGGAGCGGATTGTAAATCAAATTATGTTCACGAATGTAATTCCAGACGTCCTCCGAAGTCCAGTCTGCTATCGGATTAAACTTTACAAGACCGAATTTCACGTCGTATTCGATCTTTTTGGCATTGGCCCTTGTAGGAGCCTGATCGCGTCTGATGCCTGTAATCCAGGCCTCGTACTGGCCCAAAATGCTCGTCAGAGGCTCGACTTTCCGAATATCGCAGCATCCCGTCGGGTTCGATTTCCAAAGCTCTTCTCCATGCTGGGCCGCTTGCTCCTCTAGCGTTAATTTCGGGCTGACACGAACGAATTTGAGCCCATAACGCTCCTCCAGACGATCGCGGGTTTCGTACGTTTCTTTGAAATGCAGATCCGTATCCAAATAGAAAATGTCGGTTTTCGGCGATACTTTTTGCAATATATCAACAAGCACGACATCCTCAGCCCCAAAGCTGCAAGCAAACGTAATATTGGGGAATCTCTCGACCGCCCAGCGAATGATGCTTTCCGGGGATTCGGTTTCCAAGTTAATGGCAGCGTCGCGAATCAACGCTTCTTTTTCAAGCAAGTTCATTCGTATGATCCTCCTTGGTATTCGTCTATTTCCGAGTTTGTTTATATGAATTAAGGTATATAATCATTATAAAGTTAATTTATGGTGTGTCAATAGCAACTGTTATGAACAATTCCGGAATGTTGGGCACATCCTTATATTATGGCTATTTTGAACATTGGTGAAAAAGAAAAAGCCTTTTCCGCGAATACGGAAAAGGCTTGTTTCGATAGCTTGAGTTTGATTAACGTTTCGAGAACTGAGGCGCACGGCGAGCAGCTTTCAAGCCGTACTTTTTACGTTCTTTCATCCGCGGGTCGCGCGTTAGGAAGCCAGCGCGCTTCAAGGAGCCACGGAATTCCGGATCGGCTTTGAGCAAAGCGCGGGAAATGCCGTGACGAATCGCACCGGCTTGGCCCGTAGTGCCGCCGCCGTTTGCAATAACGATTACGTCGTATTTACCGACTGTTTCCGTCAAGGCGAGCGGTTGTTTCACGATCAGCTTGAGCGTTTCCAGTCCGAAATATTCGTCCAGCGAACGAGAATTGATTACGATTTGACCTTCGCCCGGTACAAGACGTACGCGTGCTACCGAGTGTTTCCGACGGCCGGTTCCATAGTATTGAACTTGTGCCATGAACAGATCCTCCCTCTAATTATCCGCGAAGTTGCCAAACTTCGGGTTGCTGTGCTTGATGCGGGTGCTCCGAGCCGGCATATACTTTCAATTTGGTTTTGAGTGCGTCGCCCAAACGGTTCTTAGGCAGCATACCGAATACGGCCAGTTCGATCATGCGCTCAGGCTTATTATTCAGCATTTCTTGTGCAGTCGTCGTTTTCAAACCGCCTTGGTATTGCGAGTGGCGGTAGTATTTCTTTTGCAGCAATTTTTTGCCGGTCAGTTCGACCTTATCGGCATTGATGATAATAACGAAATCTCCGGTATCAACGTGCGGCGTGAACTCCGGTTTCGTTTTACCGCGCAAAATCGAAGCCGCTTCGCTAGCCATACGACCGAGCGTTTGGCCGGCAGCGTCGATAATGTACCATTTCTTCTCAACTTGGTTGGCCTTGGCCATATATGTGGTACGCATTCGCATTGTCCTCCTAAATGAATCTCCAGAAGAAAAACGTCTACCCGACGTACTTCAAGGATGAAACACCGCATTCAGCGGCGGTTTAATCTTGTACTTAGCAAAAATCGAGCATTCCGTAAAACCAAAATCATTCGTTTCCACGACGCGGGGCGTGGGATACCCATCGTGAAAGCCAAGTTATATAATACAACATTTCCGGGCGTAGCGCAAGTCGAAAACGAACGCCTGCGAAAATTTCGCCATCAGTACACGACATCCCAAAGCATCAATCCGTGCGACATGGCCGTCGGCCCTGCTTTTGAACGACTTCGGGCGGCGAGTATGCCGCTCATGTCTTCCGCGCTCCGCTTTCCTTCTCCGATTTGCAGCAGCGTTCCCACAATAATGCGAACCATATGCTGCAAAAATCCGTTGCCGGTTACAAAGATATGGATAACGCCCGGGACATGCGGGTCCAACTCCAGCGAAACCTCGTAAATCGTTCGAACATGGGACGGTTTGGTCGACTTTACGGAGCAAAAGGAGGTGAAATCATGTTCGCCAACAAGCGTCTGCAGCGCATGGCGCATCGCTTCCACGTCAAGGGAAGCCGGATGATGAAATTGCATATGTCGCTGGAATACGTCCGGGATTCGATTGTGATTGATCGTATACCGGTACGTCTTTCTCTTGGCCCATCTGCGCGCGTGGAAGTCCGGATCCGCCATACGCGCCTCCAGGATGCGAATATCCGGAGGCAGACGCGAATTAAGCGCGAATGCCCACCGCTCGAGCGGGATGGAGGACGCGGTTTGAAAGTTGATGATTTGGCTTCTGGCATGTACTCCCGCATCAGTTCGTCCCGACGAGGTGAGGATGATGTTCTCTCCCGTGAGCTGCTCGATTGCCGCTTCGATATAGTCTTGAATCGTATTACCGCCCGGTTGGGACTGGAACCCGTAATAGGCGGTTCCATCGTAACATATCGACATGACGATATTTCTCATAAAGGACGATCCACCTTCACCTTGCCAAGACAAAAAAAGGGCTTCAGCAGAATCAACGATTCTGTCCACCCTTTCAGCCGGTCGATTAAGCTCGATCTACCAGTTCCAAGTAAACCATTGGAGCTGCATCGCCTCGACGAGGCCCGAGCTTCAAGATGCGCGTGTAACCGCCCGGACGCTCGGAATAACGAGTTGCCAGTTCAGAAAACAGCTTCTGAATAGCATCGTTCTCCGAACCTTCCAGCTGTTCACGACGTACGAACGCAGCTACTTGACGACGAGCATGAAGATCGCCGCGCTTAGCGAGCGTAATCAGTCTCTCCGCGATGGAGCGAACTTCTTTCGCCTTCGCTTCGGTAGTCTGAATGCGTTCATATAGGAACAGGTCGGTTACCATGTCACGGAACAACGCTTTGCGCGCGCTCGTGTCACGACCCAATTTTTGGTATGCCATGTGTCATTCCCCTCCTTCTGTAGTCCATCAAAGCATTAATCTTCCGCGCGTAATCCGAGCCCCAGCTCTTCCAGCTTCTCTTGAACTTCCTCCAAAGACTTACGACCCAGGTTACGCACCTTCATCATATCTTCTTCGGTTTTCGTGATCAGCTCTTGCACGGTATTAATGCCCGCACGCTTCAAGCAGTTGTAGGAGCGCACCGAAAGATCAAGCTCTTCGATGGTCATCTCCAACACTTTTTCTTTCTTGTCTTCTTCTTTTTCGACCATAATTTCCGCATCTTTCGCTTCATCGGTAAGCCCGACAAACAGCATCAAATGCTCGGTCAAAATTTTAGCGCCAAGACTGACGGCTTCTTCCGGTCGAACGCTTCCATCGGTCCACACTTCGAGGGTAAGTTTGTCGTAGTTCGTGACTTGACCGACACGGGTGTTTTCGACGCTATAGTTGACGCGAGAAATCGGCGTATAGATCGAGTCCACCGGGATTACTCCAATCGGTTGATCCTCTCTCTTGTTCCGATCTGCTGGTACGTAGCCTCTGCCGCGGCCTGCATGAATGCGCATATGCAATCTGGCGTCGGAAGCAAGCGTAGCAATATGCAAATCCGGATTAAGGATTTCCACATCGCTGTCGGCGCGAATATCGCCGGCTACAACGTTGCCTTCGCCTTCGGCGTCGATCTCGAGTACCTTCTCCTCGTCGGAATGTATTTTCAAAGACAATCCCTTCAAGTTCAGGATAATCTCCGTTACATCCTCCATTACGCCCGGTACCGTCGAAAACTCGTGCAGTACCCCGTCGATTTGAACCGAATTGACAGCCGCGCCCGGCAACGAAGAAAGCAGGATGCGGCGCAAGGAGTTGCCAAGCGTTGTGCCGTATCCGCGCTCCAGCGGTTCGATCACGAACTTGCCGTATTTCCCGTCTTCGTCTAGTTCAACGGTTTCGATTTTTGGCTTTTCAATTTCGATCATGAACTTAACCCTCCTTAAAAACGTCGTTTCCCTCTGGATTCCTGCAAACGCAAAAAGTCATAGTATGCCTATCGTCCACAACCATTATTCACATGTTTCGGATATTTATACTATAGGAACCACTACAACTCAGACACGACGACGTTTCGGCGGACGGCAACCGTTATGCGGAACCGGAGTTACGTCTTTGATCAAGTTCACTTCCAGCCCAGCGGCTTGAAGCGAGCGAATAGCGGCTTCGCGGCCTGCGCCAGGACCTTTAACCATAACTTCAACTGCTCTCATTCCATGCTCCATTGCTGCTTTTGCGGCCGATTCGGCAGCCATTTGTGCAGCAAATGGAGTGCTTTTACGCGATCCTTTGAAGCCCAGGTTACCTGCGCTTGCCCAGGAAATCGCATTGCCATGAGGGTCCGTAATCGTTACGATCGTGTTGTTGAACGTCGAACGAATATGAGCCACTCCAGATTCAATATTTTTGCGGTCACGACGTTTCGTCCGGGCCGCTGCTTTTTTTGGTTTAGCCATGAGAGTTATCCCCCCTATTATTTCTTCTTATTCGCTACTGTACGACGAGGACCTTTACGGGTACGAGCGTTTGTTTTGGTGCGTTGACCGCGAACCGGCAAACCGCGACGATGACGAATACCGCGATAGCAGCCGATTTCAACCAGCCTCTTGATGTTCAGGGCGATTTCACGGCGAAGGTCGCCTTCTACTTTTTGTGTCTTGTCGATGTTCTCGCGGATCTTGCTCACTTCATCTTCCGTCAAATCGCGAACGCGAGTGTTCGGGTTAACGCCGGTTTCGGCGATGATTTTTTGGGAAGTCGTTTTACCGATTCCGAAAATGTAGGTGAGCGCGATTTCTACGCGTTTATCACGGGGCAAGTCTACTCCAGCTATACGAGCCATTAGTGATCGTGCACCTCCTTCTTATCCTTGTTTTTGCTTATGCTTCGGATTTTCGCAAATGACCATGACTGCGCCCTTGCGACGAATAACTTTGCATTTTTCGCAGATCGGTTTGACCGACGGTCTTACCTTCATGATTATTACCTCCTGAGAGCTTTCTGTGAGAAAGCTTCTTCGTAAGCGATACTATGGCTCCGGAAAAATCCGGATTTGATCTTTACTTTATTTGAACCGATACGTGATCCGGCCTCTGCTCAAATCGTAGGGCGACAACTCTACTGTAACTTTATCTCCAGGCAAGATACGGATAAAGTGCATCCGGATTTTACCCGAAACGTGGGCCAGTACCTGATGTCCATTTTCGAGCTCCACCTTGAACATCGCGTTCGGAAGAGGTTCGATAACTTTACCTTCTACCTCGATCACATCTTCTTTGGCCACGGTCATTCTCCTTTCTCATGCGCTTCGGATTGCACGCTTAGCTTATACTTGTTCAGTGCGAAACGAAGCTTGCCGTTGGTAACGCGCCCCGTCTCCATAATACTGCCGGCTACCTCGCCGCTCACTTCGGGGAGCAGCTCCAGATGAAGCAGGTTTTTTTTCTTCGATCCGTCAAACTTGCGTTTATGGCCGTCGGCGATACTCACGAACCGCTCATCGATGATCTGGACGATTACAGCGTACTGCTCCTGCTCGCGTCCGCGAAGCACCTTCACGATTCTTCCGATCTCGGGTACAATCGCGGGTTCCGTAACGCTCATCAAGATTCACCCGTTCCTGCGGATTGGGTCAATATTTCGAATCCGTTCGAGGTAATCGCGATCGTATGCTCAAAGTGCGCGCATAACGAGCCGTCGACCGTAACGACCGTCCAATTGTCTTCAAGCGTTCGTACGTAACGTTCACCGGCAGTAACCATCGGTTCAATGGCTAGAACCATGCCCGCCTTGAGAAGCGGACCGTGGCCCGGCATCCCATAATTCGGAATATCCGGCTCTTCATGCAAGTTTTGACCGATTCCGTGCCCGGCATACTCGCGCACAATCGAAAAACCTTCTTCTTCCACGCATGCCTGAATCGCGTGCGAGATAGTATACAGGCGGACATCCTCTTTCGCTTTAGCCAATCCGGCATAAAGCGAACGCTCCGTCACTTCAAGCAGCTTTCGGGCCGTATCGCTTACCGTCCCTACCGGATATGTCCAGGCCGAATCGCCGTGGTATCCTCTGTACTGCGCTCCGATATCGATGCTTACGATGTCGCCTTCCTTCAGCTTTCTGTCACCGGGGAATCCGTGAACCAGCTCATCGTTAACCGAAGCACAGATGCTGGCAGGAAAACCGTTATAGCCTTTAAAAGATGGTATAGCGCCTTGATTACGAATATACGTCTCCGCGATATGATCCAGTTCCCTTGTTGTAATGTCGGGCTGAACCGACTTAAGCATGAGCCGGTGCGTTTCCGCTACAATCCGGCCGGCTTCCCGCATAAGCTCCAGTTCAGCTTCAGACTTACAAATGATCATCAAGCCTTACCTCGCAGCAACGATGAGATGTCAGCCGTTACTTTGTCGATATCCTGCTCGCCATCGACCGAACGAACCAGATCCTTTTGCCCGTAATACTCGAGAAGCGGCGCCGTTTTGGTCGTATACTCGTCCAGGCGTGTGCCTACCTTCTCTTCGGAGTCGTCGGAACGCTGGTACAGCTCGCCCGAGCATTTGTCACAAACGCCCTCAGTCTTCGGAGGGTTGAACAACACATGGTAGGTCGAGCCGCATGATTTGCAGATGCGTCGTCCGGTCAAACGGCCGAGCAGCAAATTGCGATCGACCTTCAAATCAATGACGTGATGGATCCGTTTCCCCATTGCAGCCAGCATTTCGTCGAGAGCTTCCGCCTGCGCGATCGTTCTCGGATATCCGTCGAGCAAAAAGCCGCCCGCGCAATCTGGCTGCTCCAAACGCTCCTTGACAATTCCGTTCGTAATTTCGTCAGTTACGTACAAGCCCTGATCGACATACTTTTTCGCTTCGATGCCCATCGGCGTACCTTCGCGCATGGCGGCACGAAAGACGTCGCCGGTCGAAATGTGCGGAACACGGAATTCGTCAACGATACGTTCGGCTTGCGTTCCTTTACCGGCTCCCGGAGGACCCATGAAAAGAATATTCAACGTTCGCACCCTCTTCTTGGAGTTTCCGCTGGCGAAAACGTCCTACATGCGTTACTTGTTAATAAACCCTTTGTAGTGTCGTTTGATCAATTGGCTCTCGATCTGCTTCATCGTCTCCAGTGCAACCCCGACCACGATCAGGAGCGAAGTGCCGCCGATCGTCACCTGCTGGGGAAGCCCCGCAAGATTCGTAAAGAACACTGGCAAAATCGAGATGAGCGCCAAGAAGATTGCGCCCGACAACGTAATACGGGTCATAACGCGAGTCATGTAAGTCGCGGTCGGCTTACCCGGCCGAATTCCCGGAATATAGCCTCCGTTTTTCTTCATCTGATCAGCCATCTGAACCGGATTGATTTGCACGAACGTGTAGAAGTACGTGAAACCGACAATCAGCAGGACGTACAACACCATACCGAGTGCGGCGGTGTACGACAAGTTGTGAATAATCCAGTCCGCGACGACGTTACCGCGCCAAAACTGAGCGATCGTTGGCGGGAACACGAGCAGCGAAGAAGCGAAGATAACCGGGATAACCCCAGCAGCATTGACCTTAAGCGGAATGTGAGTCGATTGGCCGCCGTACATCTTACGTCCGACGACGCGTTTCGTATATTGCACCGGAATTTTGCGAACCCCTTGCTGAACGAAAATGACGCCGACCACGATCGCGACAATCACGAGCAAAATGATCAAGACTTTCAATATGTTCAGGAACAAGGTGCCCTCTGCCGATTCGGCGAACATGTTCAAGTAGATCATGTTAATGCCGTTCGGAATCGAGGCAATAATACCGGCGAAAATGATGATCGAAATCCCGTTGCCGATGCCATGCTCAGTGATTTGCTCCCCGAGCCACATCAGGAAGGCGGTACCCGCCGTCAGCACGATTGCGATCAGCAGATAAGTCGTAAACCCGGGATCCAAAACGAGCTGCATCCCGTAAAGCCGGTTAAAGCCGAAGGCTACACTGTAAGCTTGAATCAACCCGAGTACGATAGTGCCGTAACGGGTAATCTGCCCCAGCTTCTTTCGGCCGACCTCGCCTTCTTTCGCCCATTGCGCAAAACGGGGAACGACGTCCATCGACAGCAGCTGCACAATAATCGATGAGGTGATGTACGGCATAATCCCGAGTGCGAAAATAGAAAACTGGAACAAGGCGCCGCCGGAGAAAGTGTTCAGCAAGCCGAAGACGCCGCCACTGCTCGATTGATCGATGCTTTTCAGTATATCCGAATCGATGTTCGGCACCGGTATAAAAGCGCCGATTCGGTACACGATCAAGAGGAGAAGAGTAAAGATGATTCTTCTTCTCAGATCTTGTACCTTCATGATGTTGGAAAACGTCTTGAACATCAGATCACCTCGGTTTTACCGCCGGCAGCTTGGATCTTTTCGACGGCAGATTGAGAGAACTTATTCGCTTTAACTGTCAGGCCGACAGTAAGCTCGCCGTTACCCAAAATCTTGATACCGTCTTTCGGGTTTTTAACGATACCCGATTGCAAAAGCAGTTCCGGAGTTACTTCCGTACCTGCCTCAAACTGACTCAAATCTCCGAGGTTAACAATCGCGTATTCCGTGCGGAATGGATTGTTGAAGCCGCGTTTAGGCAAACGACGGTACAGAGGGTTCTGTCCGCCTTCGAAGCCCGGGCGAACGCCGCCGCCGGAGCGTGCGTTTTGACCTTTGTGACCTTTACCTGAAGTTTTGCCGTTTCCGCTTCCGACCCCGCGACCTACACGGTTGCGAGTTTTTTTCGAACCCGGTGCAGGTGAAAGTTCGTGTAACTTCATCAGGTGCACCTCCTCAACAAGTTTGTTAAAACGAACTGGGATGTCCGTATCTTATACTTCTTTAACTTCCACCAAGTGAATCACTTGGTTGATCATGCCGCGAATCGACGGAGCGTCGTTATGAACGACCGTCTGATGAAGCTTACGCAAACCGAGCGTTCTAACGGTTACGCGTTGGCTTTCCGGGCGGCCGATCAAGCTGCGCTTGAGAGTAACTTGCAATTGCTTGGCCACTGGTTTTTACCTCCTTAACCGAGAAGCTCTTCAACCGTTTTGCCGCGAAGCTTAGCTACATCTTCAGCCCGCTTCAAACGTTGCAAACCTTCCAAAGTCGCATTCACCATGTTAATGGAATTGGAAGATCCGAGCGATTTCGTCAAAATGTCGCCGACTCCGGCCAGTTCCAAAACTGCACGAACAGGGCCTCCGGCAATAACTCCCGTACCTTTCGAAGCAGGCTTGAGCAAAACGCGCCCAGCTCCGAAACGGCCGATAACCTGATGCGGGATCGTAGTGCCTACGATCGGTACGTGAATCAGGTTTTTCTTAGCGTCTTCGATGCCTTTGCGAATCGCGTCAGGCACTTCCGCCGCTTTACCGATACCGGCGCCTACCCAACCGTTGCCGTCGCCAACGACGACAAGTGCGCTAAAGCTGAAACGGCGTCCGCCTTTAACAACTTTCGCAACGCGGTTCAGGTTAACCAGCTTTTCTTTCAGGTCCAATGTATTGGGATCTACACGCAAGTCGTTTACCTCCTTTTAAAGATCTCGATTAGAACTCGAGCCCTGCTTCGCGGGCTGCGTCAGCGAGTGCTTGAACGCGTCCGTGGTACAAGTAACCGCCGCGGTCGAATACGACTCCGCTGATTCCTTTTTCTTTTGCGCGCTGAGCTACAAGAGCGCCGACTTTTTGAGCTGCGTCAATGTTGCCGCCGTTCTCGATTTGCTCTTTCAATTCCTTATCTTGCGTCGATGCGGATGCAAGCGTAACTCCATTCACATCGTCGATGAGTTGAGCGTACATATGCTTGGAGGAACGGAAAATGTTCAAGCGAGGACGATCCTGCGTGCCGCTGATTTTCTTGCGCACGCGCAGATGTCTTTTATGGCGGGCTTTGTTCTTGTCGCCTTTGGTAATCATCGTGTGTTCACTCCTTCCTTTCTGCCAAGAAGCCTTAGACTGCGCTTCTTAGTCGTTTAAGCGATCCTTGAAGGACCGTGCAGCCGGAAGCGAAGCTTACTTCTTCTTGCCGGCTTTTCCTTCTTTGCGAAGAATCCGTTCGTTTTCGTACTTGATACCTTTGCCTTTATACGGCTCCGGCTCGCGGACGGAACGCACTTTTGCAGCAGTTGCTCCGACAAGCTCCTTGTCGATCCCCTTCACGATAATTTTCGTGTTGGTCGGAACTTCGAATTCGATACCGTTCTCGGGAACGATTTCGACCGGATGGGAGTAACCCACGTTCAGAACGAGCTTGTTGCCTGTTTTGTTGGCGCGGTAACCGACGCCTACGAGATCAAGCGACTTCGAGTAACCTTCCGTTACGCCGCCCACCATATTGTTGATGACGCTGCGAGTCGTACCGTGAAGGGAACGGTGCAGTTTGTTGTCGGAAGGACGTTCAACATTAATGTTGCCTTCTTCTACAACGACTTTCATATCTTTATGAACTTCACGGCTCAGCGTCCCTTTTGGGCCTTTTACCGTAATAACCGTGTTATCGAGCGAGACATTTACCCCAGCAGGGATTGCTATGGGCTTGCGACCGATACGAGACATAGTCACACCTCCATTCTTACAAGATGTAGATTACCATACGTAGCAAATTACTTCGCCGCCGGCTTTCGAGTGGCGGGCATCCTTGTCGCTCATCAGGCCTTTCGACGTCGACAGGATGGCGATTCCGAGACCGCCGAGAACTTTCGGCACTTCCTGGCTTTTCGCATACACGCGAAGTCCCGGTTTGCTGATGCGTTTCAGGCCGGTGATGACGCGTTCTTGATTCGGGCCGTATTTCAGGAACATACGGATAATCCCTTGTTTGCTGTCTTCGATATATTCAGCGTCGCGGATGAAGCCCTCTTTCTTCAAAATCTCAGCAATTTCTCTTTTGATTTTCGAAGCGGGAACTTCTACCGTTTCATGACGCACGACGTTTGCATTGCGAATGCGCGTAAGCATATCTGCAATCGGATCTGACATAACCATTAGTTGCAAACCTCCTTCCTAAAGACGGGTTGATTACCAGCTTGCTTTTTTCACACCAGGAATTTGACCTTTGTAAGCCAATTCACGGAAACAGATACGGCAAATTTTGAACTTGCGCAGTACAGAGTGCGGACGACCGCAACGCTCGCAGCGCGTATAAGCTTGAACCTTGAACTTCGGTTTGCGTTGTTGCTTAATGATCATCGAAGTTTTTGCCACTGTTACACCTCCGAACTCTACAGATTTCCGATCTTATTTCACGAACGGCATCCCGAGTTGTTCGAGCAGCTCGCGAGATTCTTCGTCCGTTTTGGCAGTGGTGACGATAACGATGTCCATACCGCGAACTTTGTCAACTTTGTCATACTCGATTTCAGGGAAAATGAGTTGTTCCTTGATTCCGAGCGTGTAGTTGCCGCGTCCGTCGAACGCTTTCTTCGATACGCCGTGGAAGTCGCGTACGCGAGGCAAAGCGATGTTGAACAGCTTGTCGAGGAAGTAATACATGCGATCGCCGCGAAGTGTTACTTTAACCCCGATCGGCATGTTCTCACGAACTTTAAAGCCTGCAATCGAATTTTTCGCACGCGTTACAACCGGTTTTTGACCCGCGATAATTTGCATATCGTTAACGGCCGTGTCGATTACTTTCGAGTTGCCTACCGCATCGCCGACACCCATATTGATGACGACTTTCTCGATTTTCGGCACTTGCATGACAGTCGTATAGTTAAACTTCTGCATCAGAGCAGGAGTTACTTCGTTCAGGAAACGATCTTTCATTCTTGTTGCCATTCAGGATGGACCTCCTTTCTAAACGGAATAATTAGTCGATCACTTCGCCCGATTTTTTCGCTACGCGTACTTTAGTACCGTTATCCAGTACTTTGTAGCCGACGCGAGTCGGTTGTCCGCTTTTCGGGTCGAGCAGCATCACGTTGGACACGTGAATCGGAGCTTCCTGCGTCAGGATTCCGCCTTGCGGGTTTTGCTGGTTCGGTTTTTGATGCTTCTTCACCATGTTCACGCCTTCTACAAGAACGCGATTTTCACGGGGATAAGCGGCAATAACGCGACCTTTTTTGCCTTTATCTTTACCGGTAATGACGATTACCGTATCTTCTTTTTTCACATGCAGCTTATTGTTATGCGACTCAAGCTGTTTTTTCGCTTTCGGCATCTTCGTTACACCTCCAATACTTGCCAATTAGCAATCTCGCTGGAGCCGATCAGATAACTTCCGGTGCCAGGGATACGATTTTCATATAATCTTTATCGCGAAGTTCACGGGCGACTGGGCCAAAAATACGGGTTCCGCGCGGGCTTTTGTCGTCCTTCACGATTACAGCGGCATTTTCGTCGAAACGAATGTACGAGCCGTCTTTACGACGAGCAGCGCTTTTCGTACGAACGATAACAGCCTTGACAACGTCGCCTTTCTTGACAACGCCGCCTGGTGTTGCTTCTTTCACGGAGCAAATGATCAGATCGCCAATCGCTCCTACGCGACGGCCGGTACCACCCAGAACGCGGATACACATCAGCTGCTTGGCGCCGGAATTGTCAGCGGAATTCAGTCGTGTAAATGGTTGGATCATCGAAGTGCCCTCCTTTCAAAATATATGCTTCCGTCCGATTTATACAAGGACCGCTTTTTCGACGATTTCCACGAGTCTGAACCGTTTGTCTTTCGACAGCGGACGAGTCTCCATGATTTTAACCGTATCGCCGATTTTCGCTTCGTTGTTTTCGTCGTGAGCCTTGAACTTTTTCGTATACTTGATACGTTTGTGGTACAGGCTGTGCTTCTTGTAAGTCTCTACGGCGACAACGATCGTTTTGTCCATTTTGTCGCTTACGACTTTACCGATCTGCACTTTGCGTTCGTTGCGTTGTTCCATGGATTGCCCTCCTCTCAAATGTGATGACAAATTTCTTTCATGAAATTTGCATCGTGTTAGCTAATCCCGAGTTCTCGTTCACGAATGATCGTCTTCGCGCGGGCAATCTCCTTGCGAAGCTCACGAAGTCGAATCGGATTGTCCAGTTGGCCCGTCGCCAATTGAAAACGGAGGTTGAACAACTCTTCCTTAAATCCGGAAATCTTTTGCTCGATTTCAGCAGTGGTCAGGTTGCGAAATTCACTGGCTTTCATTTGCTTCACCACCCACTTCTTCACGTTTCACAAATTTCGTCTTGATCGGGAGCTTGTGGGAAGCAAGACGCATCGCTTCGCGAGCAATTTCTTCGCTCACCCCAGCCAGTTCGAACAAAATTTTACCTGGCTTTACAACAGCAACCCATTTCTCGACGTTACCTTTACCGCTACCCATCCGAACCTCGAGAGGCTTTTGCGTGATCGGCTTGGAAGGAAAAATTTTAATCCATACTTTACCGCCCCGTTTGATGTAACGGGTCATGGCGATACGGGCTGCCTCGATTTGACGGTTGGTTACCCAAGCCGGCTCAAGAGCCTGCAATCCGTATTCGCCGAACGCGATGTCCGTGCCGCCTTTGGCGCGGCCTTTCATATTACCGCGTTGCTCCTTGCGGTGTTTGACGCGTTTAGGCAACAACATGATTAGTTTCCTCCTTCCTTAGCGTCCTTTTTCTTCGCTGCCGGAAGTACTTCTCCGCGATAGATCCAGACTTTAACGCCGATCCGTCCGTAAGTCGTATGTGCTTCCGCCGTTCCGTAATCAATATCCGCACGAAGCGTGTGAAGAGGAACCGTACCTTCGCTGTAGCCTTCGCTCCGAGCAATTTCCGCGCCGCCCAGACGACCGCTTACGCCAGTCTTGATTCCTTTCGCTCCTGCTCTCATCGTCCGTTGAATCGCTTGTTTCATCGCGCGGCGGAACGAAATGCGGCGTTCCAGCTGTTGAGCGATGCTTTCGGCAACGAGGACTGCGTCGAGCTCCGGATTTTTGATTTCGGCAATGTTAATATGAACTTTTTTGCCGGACATCGAAGCGATAGTATTGCGGATCACTTCGACTTCTGCGCCGCCTTTACCGATTACCATACCAGGCTTGGCCGTATGAATCGTGACGTTGACGCGGTTAGCCGCACGTTCGATATCGATATGAGAAACTGCCGAATCTTTCAGCTTGTTTTTCAAGTACTCGCGAATTTTGACGTCTTCCATCAGGAGCGTGCCGAACTCTTTATCGGCATACCATTTGGATTCCCAATCGCGGATAACACCAATTCTGAGGCCTATTGGGCTTACCTTTTGACCCACACTTTATCCCTCCCTTATTTTTCAGATACCACGAGCGTAATGTGGCTGGTCCGCTTCAAAATCTTGAATGCCCGTCCTTGCGAACGCGGACGAATACGTTTCAATGTAGGACCTTGGTTCACGTATGCTTCAGCAACAACCAGCTTATTAGGGTCAAGCGAGAAGTTGTGCTCGGCATTGGCGATCGCCGAGTTGAGCAGCTTCTCCACTACCGGAGACGCGGAACGCGGCGTATTGCGCAGAATGGCGACGGCATCGCCAACATTCTTGCCTCGAATCAAGTCGATCACGAGTCGCACTTTACGAGGAGCGATGCGAATATGATTCGCATGTGCCTTTGCTTGCATGGAAGTACCTCCTCTCCAAACATCAGGTTATTCTCAATTACCGCTTGCCGGTTTTCTTGTCATCGTCATGCCCTTTATACGTACGCGTCGGCGCGAATTCGCCGAGCTTATGTCCTACCATATCCTCCGTCACATAAACCGGCACGTGCTTTCTGCCGTCGTATACGGCGAACGTATGCCCGATGAATTGCGGGAAAATGGTCGAGCGGCGAGACCAAGTCTTGATGACCATTTTTTTCTGTCCGACGGCCTCTACTTTTTTCAGCAGGTATCCGTCCACGAAAGGTCCTTTTTTCAAACTGCGGCCCATTTACGAAATCCTCCTTTCATCCAATCGAGACGTTCCGTCCTTATTTCGTGCGGCGACGGATAATGTACTTGTTGGACGCTTTTTTCTTCTTGCGCGTTTTGTATCCGAGCGTAGGCTTGCCCCAAGGCGACATAGGCGATTTGCGTCCGATTGGAGCGCGGCCTTCACCACCGCCGTGCGGGTGATCAACTGGGTTCATGACGACACCGCGAACGGTCGGGCGTTTGCCGAGCCAACGGTTGCGTCCTGCTTTACCAACGTTGATAAGCTCATGGTCTTCGTTACCTACGGAACCGATCGTCGCGCGGCATACTTTCAAAATGCGGCGCATTTCACCCGAGGACAAACGAAGCGAAACATACTCGCCTTCTTTACCAAGCAATTGAGCGCTCGTTCCTGCAGCGCGAACCAATTGTCCGCCTTTGCCAGGCCTCAGCTCAATGTTGTGGATAACCGAACCTACCGGAATGTTCTCAAGCGGCAGTGCGTTGCCGATCTTGATGTCCGATTCAGGACCGGAGTAAACCGTATCGCCGACTTTCAACCCTTTAGGCGAAAGAATGTAGCGTTTTTCACCGTCAGCGTAGTTGATCAGCGCAATGTTAGCCGTACGGTTCGGATCATACTCGATTGTAGCAACGCGACCTGGTATTCCATCCTTGTTGCGTTTAAAATCGATAATCCGGTATTTGCGTTTATGTCCGCCGCCTTGATGGCGAACCGTGATTTTACCTTGGTTGTTACGGCCGGCTTTCCCTTTAAGCGGAGCAAGCAAGGACTTCTCCGGCTGGGAGGCCGTAATCTCTTCGAAAGTAGAAACCGTCATTTGCCGTTTGGACGGCGAAGTCGGCTTAAACGATTTGATAGGCACGCTGTTTCCCTCCTTGCTTCATAAAATTAAACCGTCTCAAAAAATTCCAACGGCTTGCTGTCTTTACCCAAAGATACGATCGCTTTTTTCCATTCCGACGTATATCCGTTGTAACGGCCATAACGTTTCGGTTTGGCTGGAACGACCATCGTGTTCACTTTCTCGACTTTC
The DNA here is from genome assembly GCF_003626695.1 of Paenibacillus ginsengarvi. Lineage (GTDB taxonomy): Bacteria > Bacillota > Bacilli > Paenibacillales > NBRC-103111 > Paenibacillus_AB > Paenibacillus_AB ginsengarvi. The sequence continues at coordinate 37,287 of NZ_RBAH01000038.1, read as the reverse complement.
ACTTTGAAAATTTCTTGAATCGCCAATTTGATTTCCGTTTTATTCGCACGTTTGTCGACTTCGAACACATAAGTGTTAGCAGCCATCAAATCGCTGGACTTCTCCGAAATAATCGGGCGCTTGATAATATCGCGTGGGTTCTTCATTACGCAAGCACCTCCTCTACTTTCTGAACTGCATCCCTCGTAATGATCAGCTTGTCGTGCGCGAGCACGTCAAGTACGTTAATCCCTTCGGCAGAAACGAATTTCACGCCAGGAATATTACGAGTGGACAGGGCTACATTGTCATCATAGCTGCCGGTAACAACCAAAGCTTTACGCTCGACTTTCAGGTTGTTCAAGATCGCGACAAACTCCTTCGTCTTAGGCGCTGCCAGAGACAGTCCATCGAGAACGATGATTTCGCTGTCGATTACTTTCGACGAAAGCACGGATTTGATCGCAAGACGACGAACTTTCTTAGGCAATTTGAAGCCATAGCTGCGAGGAGTCGGTCCGAATACGACGCCGCCGCCTTTCCATTGCGGAGAGCGGATGCTGCCTTGACGAGCGCGGCCCGTTCCTTTTTGTTTCCAAGGTTTGCGGCCGCCGCCACGAACTTCCGAACGGCCCTTCGTTTTGTGCGTGCCTTGACGCTGGGAAGCTTGCTGCAGTACAACTGCGGAATGAACAACGAACTTATTCGGTTCGATGCCGAATACTGCGTCCGCCAATTCCACTTCGCCCACTTGTGCTCCGCTAACGTTAAACAGTGCTACTTTTGGCATGTTTGTTCCTCCTTTCCTGCTATCTTATTGCTTGATAGTCGACTTCACGCTGACATAGCTGTTTCTAGGTCCCGGAATGGAGCCTTTAACCAGAATGACGTTGCGGTCCGCATCGACTTTCACAACTTGCAGCTTTTGGATCGTAATCGTTTCGTTTCCCATACGACCGGCATTCTTTTTGCCTTTCGGCACTTTGTTACTTGTACGGGCAATAGCTTGAGAGCCTGCGCCGCGATGATATTTCGAGCCGTGAGCCATCGGTCCGCGGGAGAAGCCCCAACGTTTAATTGCACCGGCTGTACCTTTACCTTTGGAAGTTCCCGTCACGTCAACATACTCGCCTTCGGCGAAGAGATCGGCTTTGAGTTCCTGGCCAACTTCATACTCGCTCAGGTTTGCGCCACGAATCTCTTTAATGTAGCGCTTAGGTCCGGTGCCTGCTTTCTTGACATGGCCAAGTGCAGGTTTCGTAGAGTTCTTTTCTTTCGCATCGTCGAAGCCGATTTGGATCGCTTCGTAGCCGTCGTTATCCTGGTCTTTCTTTTGCAGTACGACGCAAGGGCCTACTTGGATAACTGTTACCGGAGTAACCGTACCGTCTGTGGCGAACAACTGAGTCATGCCCAGCTTTTTTCCTAAGATACCTTTCATGTTGACACCTCTTTTCTTCTGCTAATGCATGTTTTTATTACAGCTTGATTTCGATATCTACACCGGATGGCAGATCGAGACGCATCAAAGCATCGACCGTTTGCGGAGTCGGATTCACGATGTCGATCAGACGCTTATGTGTGCGCATTTCGAACTGTTCTCTGGAATCCTTGTACTTGTGTACCGCGCGCAAAATCGTAATGATTTGCTTTTCCGTCGGAAGTGGAATCGGACCGGATACACCTGCACCGGAACGTTTCGCCGTTTCGACGATTTTTTCTGCGGATTGATCGAGCACTCTGTGATCGTAAGCCTTCAAGCGGATACGAATCTTTTGCTTTGCCATACTGTTCCCTCCTTTTATCGCCCAATTTGTATCGGACATACTCCGCGAAAATCCCCTGACATCCCACCATGGCAAAGGGGCCGGGTGTGTCAGCAACCTCTCGCATCATCGCGACGTCACAGACCAACGCTCACTATTATATAAAAAATCGGGATGGAATGCAAGAAATTTTCACGGAAATTTTCAAAAACAGGGATACCGGTCTCTTGACGGTATCCAGCCTGAGAAAAGAAAGCCCCCGGCGTTTCCGCCGAGGACTGTTTCTTCTATTATATAGAAGCTTACTTCACGATTGTAGCAACTGCGCCTGCGCCTACCGTACGGCCGCCTTCGCGAATAGCGAACTTCGTGCCTTGCTCGATAGCGATCGGGGAGATCAGCTCAACCGTAACTTCGATGTTGTCGCCCGGCATAACCATTTCCGTACCTTCCGGCAGGTTGATGATGCCCGTTACGTCAGTTGTCCGGAAGTAGAACTGCGGACGGTAACCTGTGAAGAAAGGCTTATGACGGCCACCTTCTTCTTTGGTCAGAACGTAGATTTGAGCGGTGAAGTTCGTGTGAGGCTTAACCGAACCCGGCTTAGCCAAAACTTGGCCGCGCTCGATGTCTTTACGGTCAACACCACGGAGCAATGCGCCGATGTTGTCGCCCGCTTGAGCGGAGTCGAGCAATTTACGGAACATTTCAACGCCGGTAACAACCGATTTGCGAGTTTCTTCAGCCAGACCGACGATTTCGATTTCTTCGCCGACTTTAACAGTTCCGCGCTCTACGCGACCAGTAGCAACCGTACCACGGCCAGTGATCGTGAACACGTCCTCGACAGGCATCAAGAAAGGCTTGTCAGTTGCGCGCTCAGGAGTTGGGATGTAAGTGTCAACTTGTTCGAAGAGCTCAACGATTTTGTTAGCCCATTCGCCTTCCGGATTTTGCAAAGCTTCGCGAGCAGAACCGCGGATGATCGGCGTGTCGTCACCCGGGAATTCATATTCGCTGAGCAGGTCGCGGATTTCCATTTCAACCAGCTCGAGGAGCTCTTCGTCTTCCACCATGTCGCATTTGTTCATGAATACGACAATGTAAGGAACGCCTACTTGGCGGGAGAGCAGGATGTGCTCGCGAGTTTGCGGCATAGGGCCGTCAGCTGCGGATACAACCAGGATCGCTCCGTCCATTTGAGCAGCACCAGTGATCATGTTTTTAACATAGTCGGCGTGTCCTGGGCAGTCAACGTGTGCGTAGTGACGGTTAGGAGTTTCATATTCAACGTGGGAAGTCGAAATCGTAATACCACGCTCGCGCTCTTCAGGAGCTTTATCGATTTGATCGAATGCGAAAGCCGTACCGCCGTATTTCTTAGCCAGAACCGTAGTGATTGCAGCCGTCAGCGTAGTTTTACCATGGTCAACGTGACCGATCGTACCAATGTTAACGTGCGGCTTATTACGTTCAAATTTAGCTTTTGCCATGACAACAATTCCTCCTTAATATATGAGATATGATTATGCGCCCTTGTTCTTTGCAATAATTTCTTCTGCAATGCTCTTAGGCACTTCTTCATAGTGGGAAATTTCCATCGAATATACGCCGCGTCCTTGCGTACGCGAGCGAAGCGTTGTGGAGTAGCCGAACATTTCGGCGAGCGGTACTTTCGAACGGATTACTTGAGCGCCAGCGCGGGAATCCATACCTTCGATACGGCCGCGGCGGGAGTTCAGGTCGCCCATTACGTCGCCCATGTACTCGTCCGGAACAGTTACTTCCACTTTCATGATAGGCTCAAGAATCGCCGGATTACATTTATCCTTAGCTGCTTTAAGCGCCATCGAACCTGCGATTTTAAACGCCATTTCACTGGAGTCGACATCGTGGTAGGAGCCGTCAACAATACGGGCAAGCAAGTCCACGAGCGGATATCCGGCGAGAACGCCGTTTTTCATCGATTCTTCGATACCGGCTTGAACAGCAGGAACGTACTCTCTTGGTACTACGCCGCCAACGATTTTGTTTTCGAATTTGAAGCCTGTACCCGGTTCAAGCGGCTCGAACTCGATCCATACGTGACCGTATTGACCGCGACCGCCGGACTGACGGACAAACTTTCCTTCGACTTTCGCCGGGGAGCGGAACGTTTCGCGATAAGCAACTTGCGGCTTACCGACGTTCGTTTCGACTTTGAATTCGCGAAGCATACGGTCAACAATGATTTCCAAGTGGAGCTCGCCCATACCTTGGATTATCGTCTGGCCCGTTTCTTCGTCTGTGTAATAACGGAAGGTCGGATCTTCTTCAGCCAGCTTGGAGAGGGCAACGCCCATCTTGTCCTGGTCGGCTTTCGTCTTCGGTTCTACAGCGATGCTGATAACCGGTTCCGGGAAGTTCATCGACTCCAGAATTACAGGGTTCTTCTCGTCGCAAAGCGTGTCGCCCGTAATCGTATCTTTCAGACCAACGGCAGCCGCGATATCACCGGAGTAAACTTCGCTGATTTCTTGACGGCTGTTCGCATGCATCTGAAGAATACGGCCGATCCGTTCGCGCTTGCCCTTCGTTGCATTAAGCACGTAAGAGCCGGAAACGAGAACGCCAGAGTAAACGCGGAAAAACGTGAGCTTACCAACATAAGGGTCTGTCGCGATTTTGAACGCAAGTGCCGAGAACGGCTCTGCGTCGCTCGATTTACGAACGACTTCCGTTCCGTCTTCGAGCGTCCCGCGAATATCCGGTACGTCGATCGGAGCCGGCAAGTAATCAACAACAGCGTCCAGCATAAGCTGAACCCCTTTGTTTTTGTAAGACGAACCGCAAATGACCGGGAAGATTTTCACTTCGCACACGCCTTTGCGCAGAGCCGCTTTGATTTCCGGAATGGAGATTTCTTCTCCCTCCAAATATTTCATCGTCAGCTCTTCGTCAAGCTCGGCGACTTTCTCAACAAGCTCGGTGCGAAGCTCCGCAACCTTGTCCATAAACTCGGCTGGGATTTCTTCTTTTTCGAACTTGCCTTGATCGTCTTTGAAAATGAAAGCGACTTGCTCAACCAGATCGATGATGCCTTTGAAATCGGCCTCGGCTCCGATCGGAAGTTGGATAGCTACCGCATTGGCTTTCAAACGGTCGCGCATTTGGTCAATTACGCCCAAGAAATCGGCGCCGATGATATCCATCTTATTGACATACGCAACACGAGGTACGCCATAACGGTCAGCTTGTCTCCAAACGGTCTCGGATTGTGGCTCAACGCCCTCTTTGGCGCTGAATACCCCAACCGCACCGTCAAGCACGCGCAGGGAACGTTCTACTTCAACCGTGAAGTCTACGTGTCCAGGCGTATCGATAATGTTAACCCGGTGTTCTTTCCACTGGCAAGTCGTAGCGGCGGACGTAATCGTAATTCCGCGCTCTTGTTCTTGCTCCATCCAGTCCATCGTCGCTGCACCTTCATGCACTTCGCCGATTTTGTGGGTACGGCCTGTGAAAAACAGAATCCGTTCGGTGGTAGTCGTTTTGCCGGCATCGATATGCGCCATAATCCCGATGTTGCGTGTCTTTGCTAAGGAGAACTCTCTTGGCATATAACCTTCTCCTTTCTGGATGTTCACTTGGGTTTATGTAGAAAGACTCCCGAAGAAGCCTTTCTAGCAAATTACCAGCGATAATGCGCGAATGCTTTGTTAGCTTCGGCCATTTTGTGCGTGTCTTCCCGTTTCTTCACGGAAGCGCCGGTGTTGTTGCTGGCGTCCATGATCTCGGCAGCCAGACGCTCTTCCATCGTTTTCTCGCCGCGAAGACGCGAGTAGTGCACGAGCCAACGAAGTCCAAGCGCAGTACGGCGCTCCGGCTTAACTTCAACCGGAACTTGGTAGTTCGATCCGCCGACGCGGCGAGCTTTAACTTCGAGTACAGGCATGATGTTCTTGATCGCCTGCTCGAAAACTTCCATAGGCTCTTTGCCGGAACGGTCTTTGATCAGGTTGAACGAATTGTACAAAATCGTTTGCGCAACCCCACGTTTCCCATCGATCATAATACGATTGATGAGTCGGGTAACAAGCTTGCTGCTATAAATCGGATCTGGCAATACGTCTCTTTTTGGTACTGGACCTTTACGAGGCATAGTTATCCCCCTTTCTTGCGAGTTTCATCCATTTTGGCATCCTCTATGAAGCGCGCCCGGCATCGCCCGGCCCGATCAAGTTCTGCTTATTTCTTCACTTTCGGACGTTTCGTTCCGTACTTGGATCGAGCTTGTTTCCGGTTGTTGACGCCGGACGTATCCAGAGCGCCGCGAACGATATGGTAACGTACACCCGGAAGATCCTTAACCCGGCCACCACGGATCAGTACCACGCTGTGCTCTTGCAGGTTGTGTCCGATACCCGGAATGTAAGCCGTAACCTCGACCCGGTTCGTCAAGCGTACCCGAGCATATTTCCGCAGAGCGGAGTTCGGTTTCTTCGGCGTCATCGTACCTACACGAGTGCAAACACCGCGTTTTTGCGGAGCGCTGATGTCGGTTTGCTCGCGCTTCAGAGCGTTAAACCCTCTTTGAAGAGCAGGCGATTTCGATTTCGTGATTTTCGCTTTGCGACCTTTACGTACCAATTGGTTAATAGTTGGCATGTCGCCACCTCCTTCCCCTTGATTAGCCTTCGAACACCGTGCTTTCGATTCAAGCCCACAGATCCAGGTGGTTCACGTTTAGGCAAACGAAATGTTTTTGCCGCCCGCCTTCGCAGGCGACAAAAACGTAGGTAGTAAGTGCGCGTCCTCACGGACCGCAGCTTCTTGTTTATTCGTTTACTATGGCGGCTGTAGCCGCACCCACTTCGATTCCACACGCTTTTCCAAGCTGCTTCATCGACTCGACATATGTCACCTGAACCCCCAACTTCTTGCAAAGGTTCACGATCTTCGCTGTCATTCTCGGATCTGCGTCTTCCGCGACAAATACTTCCGAAGCTTTTCCAAGCTCCACCATCTTTGTCGTCTGCTTCGTGCCTATCGAAATGTTTTCAGCCTGTTTCACTTTATCATAAGACATCTCGCTATCCTCCAAAGTTCAGGAGTGAAAACGGAGCTCTCGGCACATACTTTGATAGTTTAGCATTACGGCCCATTCGATGTCAAGAACGAAAGCTTTACGATTCGACGGCGACTGTTTCCAGCTGATCTTCGGACAGCGGCTCCGTCATATTCGGATCGTTCACCTTGATATTCCGATAGCGGGACATGCCCGTACCGGCCGGGATGAGCTTGCCGATAATGACGTTTTCCTTCAGGCCGAGCAGCTGATCGACTTTTCCTTTGATCGCCGCATCGGTCAGGACGCGGGTCGTTTCCTGGAAGGAAGCGGCCGACAGGAACGAGTCGGTTTCGAGCGACGCTTTCGTAATCCCGAGCAGCACCGGTTTCGCCACTGCTGGCTCTTCGCCAGAGAACAGAACGTTACGGTTCGCCGCTTCGTATTCGTGCATATCGACGAAGGAGCCTGGCAACAGCACCGTGCTTCCGCTGTCGATAATGCGAATTTTGCGCAGCATCTGGCGAATCATGATCTCGATATGCTTGTCGTTGATCTCAACGCCCTGGTTCCGGTAAACGCGCTGTACTTCCTGCAAAATGTAGTTCTGTACGCCGCGGATCCCTTTGATGCGCAGCATCTCTTTCGGGTCGATCGAGCCTTCCGTCAGCTCGTCGCCGGCTTCGATATGCTGGCCGACCGTCGCGCGAATACGCGATCCGTACGTAACCGAATATACTTTCGACTCGGCTTCGCCTTCGATCTCGATTTCGCGGCGGTCTTTCGCTTCGCGAATATCTTTGACCTTGCCGTCGATTTCGGAGATCGTCGCTTGCCCTTTCGGGTTACGCGCTTCGAACAGCTCCTGAATCCGCGGCAAACCTTGCGTAATGTCGTCTCCGGCAACGCCGCCGGTATGGAACGTACGCATCGTCAGTTGGGTACCCGGCTCGCCGATCGACTGAGCGGCGATAATGCCGACAGCTTCACCGATCTCGACATGGGTGCCGGTAGCCAGGTTGCGCCCGTAGCACTTTTTGCACACGCCATGCTGCGTCCGGCAGCTAAGAACGGAACGGATTTGCAGTTTTTCGACGCCGGCGGCGATAATCGCATCCGCCTTCGTAGCTTCGATCAGCTCATTGCGACCGACGATAACTTCACCCGTCTTCGGATGACGCACCGTTTCGAACGAATAGCGGCCTTCGATACGGTCGTACAGATCCTCGATAACTTCTTTACCGTCCTGGATTTTGCTGACGACAAAGCCTTTATCGGTACCGCAATCTTCTTCGCGAACGATAACGTCTTGCGCCACGTCGACGAGACGGCGAGTCAAGTAACCCGAGTCGGCTGTCCGAAGCGCCGTATCCGCCAAACCTTTCCGTGCGCCGTGCGTCGAGATAAAGTACTCGAGAACTGTCAGGCCTTCGCGGAAGTTCGATTTGATCGGAAGCTCGTAGATCCGGCCCGATGGCGTAGCCATGAGTCCGCGCATACCGCCGAGTTGCGTAATCTGCGATTTGTTACCCCGCGCCTTCGATTCCACCATCATCATGATGGAATTGAACTTGTCGAGCGACTTCATGAGAACTTCGGTAATGCGTTCCTTCGTTTCGCCCCAGATCGAGATAACTTTGTCGTAGCGCTCGTCTTCGGTAATGAGACCACGGCGGTATTGCTGCATGACGACTCTGACTCTCTCCTCGGATTCGGCTAGGATAATCTCCTTTTCCTTCGGAACGGTAACGTCAGATACCGCAACCGTAATACCGGCACGAGTCGAGTACGTAAAGCCGTTTTGCTTGATCCGGTCAAGGATGACGGACGTCTTCGTCGTGTGGTATATGCGGAAGCATTCCCCGATAATCGTACCGAGATAATCTTTGCCGACCGCGCCGCGCGACGGAATGTTCATGATGAACTCGCGAACGTCTACCCCTTTTTTGAAGATGAAATACTCGTCGGAAATCCCGCCGAACAAATTCGCTTTGGTCGCTTCATTGATATACGGGAAATCGCTCGGGAATATTTCGTTAAAGATGATTTTGCCAACCGTCGTAACAAGCAGCGCATTTTGCTGCTCAGGCGTAAAGCTGGCTTTATCCAGCACTCTTGCCGGAATGGCCACACGCGCATGGAGCGATGCGGCTCCGCGCTGATAGGCGGATACGGCTTCTGCTACGTCGCGGAAAATCAAACCCGTCCCCGTCGCATTCGGATTGTCCATCGTCAAGTAAAAGCTGCCGAGAACCATGTCCTGCGAAGGCGTAACGACCGGCTTGCCGTCTTTCGGGTTCAAAATATTGCCCGATGCCAACATCAGGATGCGCGCTTCGGCTTGCGCCTCGGCCGAAAGCGGAACGTGAACGGCCATCTGGTCTCCGTCGAAGTCGGCGTTGTAAGCCGTACATACGAGCGGATGCAGCTTAATGGCGCGGCCTTCGACAAGGATCGGCTCAAACGCCTGGATGCCAAGACGGTGAAGCGTAGGCGCACGGTTCAACAGCACCGGGTGCTCCTTGATGACTTCTTCGAGCACGTCCCATACCTCGGGACTGACGCGCTCGACCTTGCGCTTCGCGCTTTTAATATTATGAGCGAGTCCTTTGTTGACAAGCTCCTTCATGACGAACGGTTTGAACAGCTCAAGCGCCATTTCCTTCGGCAGCCCGCACTGATACATTTTAAGGCTCGGTCCTACAACGATAACGGAACGTCCGGAATAGTCAACGCGTTTGCCGAGCAGATTTTGCCGGAAACGGCCTTGCTTCCCTTTCAGCATATGGCTGAGCGATTTCAGCGGACGGTTGCCCGGACCGGTTACCGGACGACCGCGGCGACCATTGTCGATCAGAGCGTCGACAGCTTCCTGGAGCATCCGTTTTTCGTTTTGCACGATAATGTCGGGAGCTCCGAGGTCGAGCAGACGCTTCAGCCGATTGTTCCGGTTGATAACACGGCGGTACAAGTCGTTCAAGTCGGACGTTGCGAAACGTCCCCCGTCCAGCTGAACCATCGGCCGCAGCTCGGGCGGAATGACCGGAAGCACATCGAGCACCATCCATTCCGGCTCGTTGCCGGAGTTGCGGAATGCTTCCATGACTTCAAGACGCTTGATCGCACGGTTGCGGCGCTGGCCTTGGGCCGTGCGCAGCTCTTCCTTCAGCGTGTCGACTTCTTTGTCGATGTCGATGTCCTGAAGAAGCTTCTTCACCGCTTCCGCTCCCATGCTTGCCTGGAACGCATAGCCGTACTTCTCGCGATAGCTGCGGTATTCTTTCTCGGACAACAGCTGTTTTTTCTCCAGAGGCGTATCCCCCGGATCGGTTACAACATATGATGCGAAGTAAATGATCTCTTCCAGCGAACGTGGAGACATGTCGAGAGCCAGACCCATCCGGCTCGGAATGCCTTTGAAGTACCAAATATGCGAGACGGGAGCGGCCAGTTCGATATGGCCCATACGTTCGCGGCGCACTTTGGCGCGCGTTACTTCGACGCCGCAGCGATCACAAACGACGCCTTTGTAACGGACACGCTTGTATTTGCCGCAGTGGCATTCCCAGTCTTTTGTTGGTCCGAATATTTTTTCGCAAAACAGGCCTTCTTTTTCCGGTTTGAGTGTCCGGTAGTTGATCGTTTCCGGTTTTTTGACTTCTCCCCGCGACCAAGAACGGATTTTCTCCGGCGAAGCGAGACCTATTTTCATGTACTCGAAATTGTTTACGTCGAGCATGGAGCAACCCTCCTCCAGTTTGCGCAGCTAAAGGCGATACGCCTAATCATTCGATGCCCGCTTCGGAGCCTTCCAAGTTTAGATTGAGCTTGTCGCCGGAAACGTCGTCTTCGTCGTCCAGTTCCTTCATCTCGATCTCCTCTTCGTTCTCCGACAAAATCTTGACGTCCATGCCTAAGCTTTGCAGCTCTTTGATTAGTACTTTGAACGATTCCGGAACGCCAGGCTCCGGTACGTTCTCGCCCTTGACGATCGACTCGTACGTTTTGACGCGGCCGACGACGTCATCGGACTTAACAGTCAATATTTCTTGCAGCGTATAGGCGGCGCCGTATGCTTCCAGCGCCCACACTTCCATCTCCCCGAAACGCTGTCCGCCGAACTGCGCTTTACCACCGAGCGGCTGCTGCGTAACGAGCGAGTAAGGACCCGTGGAGCGCGCATGGATTTTATCGTCGACCATGTGCGCGAGTTTGATCATATACATGACGCCGACTGTAACTTCCCGCTCGAACGGTTCGCCGGTGCGTCCGTCGTACAATATCGTTTTCCCGTTACGCTGCATGCCCGACTCTTCCATCGTGTCGAACACGTCGTACTCGCGCGCGCCGTCGAATACCGGCGTTGCGGTATGAATGCCGAGACGAAGCGCGGCCATGCCGAGATGCACCTCGAGCACCTGACCGATGTTCATCCGCGACGGAACCCCGAGCGGGTTCAGCACGACCTGAACCGGTGTGCCGTCCGGCAGGAACGGCATATCCTCTTCCGGCAAAATGCGCGCAATTACGCCCTTGTTGCCGTGTCGTCCTGCCATTTTGTCGCCTTCGGATATTTTACGTTTTTGGGCAATATAAACACGAACGAGCTGGTTGACGCCCGGCGGCAATTCGTCGCCGTTCTCGCGCGTAAATACTTTGACATCGACGACAATACCGTCCGTACCGTGAGGCACGCGGAGCGACGTATCGCGAACTTCGCGCGCTTTCTCCCCGAAGATGGCATGCAGCAGGCGTTCTTCGGCCGTCAGCTCGGTTACGCCCTTCGGCGTTACCTTACCTACAAGAATATCGCCGGCGCCGATCTCCGCGCCTACGCGGATAATGCCCCGCTCGTCGAGATTACGCAGCGCGTCTTCGCCAACGTTCGGTATATCGCGTGTGATTTCTTCGGGCCCGAGCTTCGTATCGCGCGCTTCGGACTCGTATTCTTCGATGTGAATCGACGTATAAACGTCTTCCTTGACCAGCTTCTGGCTGAGCAGGATCGCATCCTCGTAGTTGTAGCCTTCCCATGTCATAAAGGCAACGACTACGTTCCGTCCGAGAGCCAGTTCCCCTTGTTCGGTCGACGGGCCGTCAGCCAGAATGTCGCCGACTTTGATAATCTCGCCTTTACGCACGATTGGACGCTGGTTGACGCACGTCCCTTGGTTGGAACGGATGAACTTGTGAAGCTTATGCTTGATCAAATCGCCTTCTACAAGACGACCGTCGACCATTTCGCGGCGGCGTACCCATACCTCGTTCGCGGATACGCGTTCAACGATGCCGTCGTGTTTGCTGACCACGCAAACGCCGGAGTCTTTCGCGCTTTTGTGCTCCATTCCCGTGCCGACGAGCGGCGCCTTCGGAATGAGCAGCGGAACGGCCTGGCGCTGCATGTTCGATCCCATCAGGGCGCGGTTCGAGTCGTCATTTTCAAGAAACGGAATGAGCGCAGTCGCGACTGAAACAACCTGCTTCGGCGATACGTCCATATAGTCAACGCGTTCTTTCGGCAGCGTAAGAATGTCATCCTTGTAACGAACGATAACCGTATCGTTGGCAAACGTGCCTTCTTCCGTAAGTTCGGCGTTCGCCTGGGCGATTACGTAATTATCTTCTTCGTCCGCCGTCAGGTAAGCGATCTGAGTCGTCACTGCACCCGTCTTCGGATCGACCCAACGGTAAGGCGCCTCGATAAAGCCGTAATCGTTAATGCGGGCAAACGTCGAAAGCGAGTTGATGAGACCGATGTTCGGACCTTCAGGCGTTTCGATCGGGCACATCCGGCCGTAGTGGGAATGGTGAACGTCGCGAACTTCCATGCCCGCGCGCTCCCGCGTCAAGCCGCCCGGACCGAGCGCGGACAAACGGCGCTTGTGCGTAAGCTCGGCAAGCGGGTTCGTCTGATCCATAAACTGCGACAGCTGCGAGCTGCCGAAAAACTCTTTAATCGATGCAATAACCGGACGAATGTTAATCAGCGCCTGCGGCGTAATGACGTTGGCATCCTGGATCGACATTCTCTCGCGAACGACGCGCTCCATACGGGACAAGCCGATACGGAACTGGTTCTGCAGAAGTTCCCCTACAGAACGAAGTCTTCTGTTGCCCAAGTGGTCGATATCGTCCGTGCTTCCGATGCCGTGCAGCAGATTCATAAAGTAGTTGATCGAAGCGATGATGTCCGCCGGCGTAATGTTTTTGACTGATTTATCAATAACTCCGTTGGAGATGACCTTGACTACCTTGCCTTCTTCCAAAGGAGAATATACGTTGATCGATTGCAGCGGAACACGGTCCACATCCAGAACGCCGCCGCTTACGCCAAATTCGACGAAGCCGACGTTTTTCTCGAGGTCGGGCAAAATTTGATCGAGCAGACGCCGGTCCAGCACTTGGCCCGCTTCCGCGATAATTTCACCTGTCTCCGGATTGGCCAGCGTTTCCGCAAGCCGCTGATTGAACAAGCGGTTTTTGATATGAAGCTTTTTGTTGATTTTATATCGACCGACATTCGCCAGATCGTAGCGTTTCGGATCGAAGAAACGGGCAATCAGGAGGCTCTTCGCATTGTCGAGCGTAGGAGGCTCGCCCGGACGGAGACGCTCGTAAATTTCGATCAGCGCTTTATCCGTCGTATCGGTGTTGTCCTTGTCGAGCGTATTGCGAATATACTCGCTGTCCCCGAGCAGGTCGATAATTTCCGCATCGGAACCGAAGCCGAGTGCGCGCAGCAGAACGGTTACCGGAATTTTCCGCGTCCGGTCGATCCGCACGTACACAATGTCCTTAGCATCCGTTTCCAGCTCAAGCCAAGCACCCCGGTTCGGAATCACAGTAGCCGTGTAACTTTTCTTGCCGTTTTTGTCGACTTTTGTGCTAAAATAAACACTGGGGGAACGAACGAGCTGACTGACGATGACCCGTTCGGCACCGTTAATAATAAAGGTACCGGTTTCCGTCATGAGCGGGAAATCGCCCATGAACACTTCCTGCTCCTTCACCTCGCCGGTTTCTTTATTGATTAAACGCACCTTGACGCGCAGCGGAGCAGCGTACGTGACATCACGTTCCTTCGAATCATCGACGGTATATTTCGGCTCACCCAAGCTGTAATCGATGAATTCCAGCACCAAATTGCCCGTGAAATCCTGAATCGGCGAAATATCCTGAAACATCTCGCGCAAACCTTCATCCAAAAACCACTGGTACGATTTTTGTTGAATTTCGATCAAGTTCGGGACTTCCAGCACTTCCTCTATCCGTGCGTACGTTCTGCGATTGCGTCGTCCGTATTGAACAGTATGACCCGCCAACTTTCCTTCACCCCTCACATCGACTTGAAAAAACCAGAAAGCAAAAAAGAAGAAAAGCCTCGTCAAAAGCCTTGCGGCATGGCAGAGAGACCTTTTTTCTGCGGCAAACGTGGCAGCTTCCCAATGTTCACATTTAAGTAGATTTTCCTCAAAATGCGAACATTATACTTCATTCGCCAAAATTATTCGTCTTGTTTAAAAAAACCACTTGACATTTTAGCGAAATAAAGACATGGCACCCATCTTAATACTGACATTATATAATATTACCACAATGGATGGCGCGAGTCAAATACAACTTACTCGGGCGTTTCGTCAAAATTTCAGCCAATATCCCGTTTCGGCTATTTCGTTGCGCAGTAGATGCGGTAACCTTTATCCTTATCCGCCTCCCGCACCGTTTCGAACAAGGCCTCCAGCTTCGCAAGCGCCGACGGCGCCCCCTGCTTCTTCTGGATGACAATCCACAATTGTCCCCCTTTCACAAGGTGATGCCAGGCCTGCTCAAAAATTTGATGCACAACCTGCTTCCCAGCCCGGATCGGCGGATTCGTCAAAATTTTCGTAAACGTTCGGTCCCCCAGACGTTCAAACAGATCGCTTTGCATGATCTCTACACCCGTAATCCCGTTCCGTTTCGCATTCTCTCGGGACAGCTCGACGGCTCTTTCATTAATATCAACCATCGTCACTCGGCCCCGGGTCGCAAGCGTAGCCGCAGCCAAACCGATCGGACCGTACCCGCAGCCGACATCGAGCACTTCGTCCGTTTCCGCGATATCCATCGTTTCGATAAGCAGCCGGCTTCCAAAGTCGAGATCCTGCTTGGAAAATACACCGCTGTCTGTAACGAAGCGAAGCGCCGTCCCCCGAAGGTTGACCTGGATCTCTCTACGATCGCTCGCTGTAGACGGCTTCTTCGAATAGTAATGTTCTGTCATGATCAGATGACCTCCTATTCGCTAAAAAAGATCCCCCTTGAAGCGAAAGCTCCAAAGGGGATCTTTGGTTCCAAGCCGAAATTACTTAACGTCTACTTTAGCGCCAGCTTCTTCAAGCTTAGCTTTGATCGCATCGGCGTCAGCTTTGGAAATTTTCTCTTTGATCGGCTTCGGTGCGCCGTCAACGAGGTCTTTCGCTTCTTTCAGGCCGAGACCCGTAATTTCGCGAACGACTTTGATAACGTTGATTTTGGAAGCGCCGGCTTCGAGGAGAATAACGTCGAATTCCGTTTGCTCTTCTACTTCAGCAACTGCGCCGCCAGCTACAACCGCTACCGGTGCAGCAGCCGTTACGCCGAATTCTTCTTCGATTGCTTTAACGAGATCGTTCAGTTCAAGAACGGACATGCCTTTAATGGCTTCCAAGATTTGCTCTTTGCTCATGAGTGTACCCTCCGTTTTTGGTTAGATAGAGTAAGGCTTAAGCTTGCGCTCCGCCCTCTTGTTTTTCCGATACAGCTTTAACTGCAAGCGCGAAGTTGCGGATCGGCGCTTGGAGCACGCTGAGGAGCATGGACAGAAGTCCTTCGCGGGAAGGAAGTTCCGCCAGCGCCTTCACTTGGTCCACGTCAATGACGCGGCCTTCTACTACGCCGCCTTTAACTTTCAGCGCATCGTTCTTCTTGGCGAATTCGTTCAAGATTTTAGCTGCCGCTACAGCGTCCGGGCTGAAAGCCACGGCCGTGGGGCCAGTAAGAACCTCGTTGAGATCCGTCAGTTCCGCTTCAACTGTAGCGCGGCGAACCAAAGTGTTCTTAAGCACTTGGAAATCGACGCCCGCTTCGCGAAGACGTTTGCGGAGCTCCGTTACTTGAGCTACGTTCAGACCGCGATAGTCCGCTACGATCGTGCTCGTGCTTTCACGGAGTTTCGCTGCAACCTCGGAAACGACTTGTTGTTTCTCTTGAAGAATATTAGCGTTTGGCATGTTGATACACCTCCTGTAAACTGGCTTCGCTTGGCTGTTTATGTTTCCGGTCGGTGTCAGACATAAAAATGCCTCCGCCCAGCAATAGACGGAGGCATGACGTTTCCTGCTTATTTCTTCGAAAGCCGAAAAAATAAAACCAGGCTGTATCGTAACACCTCGGTAGGTATGTTTAAGCCTCTCGGCACCTACTGTCTACGGTTAACATATTCGTTTTCATAAACCCTAAACAGATTACCACGTTCGTTTGCAAAATGCAAATGGCAAATGTTTGCCGAGAACGGATTATCTGAATGTTTGCGGGTTAACGCGTACGCTAGGCCCCATCGTCGACGAAACGGCGATGTTGCGCAAGTATACGCCTTTCGCTGCTGCCGGCTTGGCGCGAACAAGAGCTTCCACAAGGGTGCGGAAGTTTTCTTGCAGCTGCTCGGCACCGAACGATACTTTGCCGATTGGCGCGTGAATTTGTCCGGCGCGGTCGAGACGATACTCGATTTTACCTGCCTTGATTTCCTTCACGGCATTCGCCACGTCAAACGTTACCGTACCTGCCTTCGGGTTCGGCATAAGGCCTTTGCCCCCGAGCAGACGACCGAGTTTACCGACTTCGCTCATCATGTCCGGCGTAGCTACGCAGACATCGAAATCGAACCAGCCTTGTTGGATTTTATTGATCAAATCTTGGTCCCCTACGAAATCCGCGCCGGCTGCTTCGGCTTCTTTCGCCTTATCGCCTTTCGCGAACACGAGAACACGCTTCGTTTTGCCTGTACCGTTCGGAAGTACGACTACGCCGCGGACGGCTTGGTCTTGCTTCTTCGGGTCAACCCCGAGACGAACGGCCACTTCGACGGTTTCGTCGAACTTGGCAGCAGCTGCTTTTTTCACGAGGTCGATCGCTTCTGCCGGCTCGTAGCTGGCATCGGAATTGACCAGTTTGACAGCTTCTTGGTATTTCTTACCGCGTTTTGCCATGTCAATTGTCCTCCTTTTGTGGTGTTAGCGGAAAATCCTCCCACATCTGCGGATACAAACCGCAGAAAAGCAAAAAGATTAGTCTTGGATCGTAACGCCCATGCTGCGAGCAGTACCTTCGATCATCCGCATTGCTGCTTCGACGGAAGCTGCGTTGAGGTCTTGCATTTTTTGTTCGGCGATTTGACGAACAACGTCACGCTTCACGGTAGCGACTTTTTTCTTGTTCGGTTCGCCCGATCCTTTTTCGATCTTGGCGGCAACGCGAAGCAAGACAGCAGCCGGAGGAGTTTTCGTTTCGAATGTGAACGAGCGGTCCTCGAATACCGTAATGACAACCGGAATGATCAAGCCTACTTGATCGGCGGTACGAGCATTGAACTCTTTACAGAAAGCCATAATGTTGACCCCTGCTTGACCGAGTGCCGGACCGATAGGCGGCGCCGGATTCGCTTTCCCTGCCGAAACTTGCAGTTTGACCACTTTAATAACCTTTTTAGCCATGGTTTGCACCTCCCTAGCTTGAATGTGGTGCGAGCGGGGCCTTGCGGCACCTCCCACGAGTTAGGCCTACCCTATTCCAGAATAGACCCGGAAACCAATACGATCGTCTGCGATCCGCTTCTACTTTAGAAATCGGACTGTCAGGCATCCGGCATCAACTTCCCGATTTCGCAAGGCTTTTCACCTCTAAAAAGCGGTCCAGCAACCCCGAATTGCTTCGATCAAGAAAGACTTATATTTTTTCCACTTGAGTATATTCCAACTCAAGCGGGGTTTCCCGCCCAAACATGTTGACGTGTACTTTCAGTTTCGACTTGTCGACCAAAATATCTTCAACCGTGCCGACGAAGTTCGCGAATGGACCAACCTTGACCCGAACCGTTTCCTTGAGTTCGAAGTCGATCTTCGGTTTCGGATTCTCGATCCCCATATGCTTCAGGATCGCATCGACTTCTTCCGGCAATAGCGCAGTCGGTTTCGAGCCGGACCCGGTCGAGCCGACAAATCCGGTTACACCCGGCGTATTGCGAACGACATACCAGGAATCGTCCGTCTGAATCATCTCGACGAGAACATAACCGGGATATACTTTCCGCATGACGGTTTTTTTCTTGCCGTCCTTGTTGACGATCTCTTCCTCCATCGGGACGAGAACGCGGAAAATTTTGTCCTGCATGTTCATCGATTCGACGCGTTTTTCCAAGTTCGCTTTTACTTTGTTTTCATACCCAGAATAGGTATGTACGACGTACCATCTTTTTTCCATATCGTCACCCAGCTCCCATCAGTCGAACAGGCGCAGGATTTCGCTCAGCCCGAGGTCGATTACCCAAAAATAGATGGTCATAAACGCACAAGTTACCAGAACTACGAGTGTGTAGCTGATGAGCTCCTTGCGGGTTGGCCATTTGACCTTCTTGAGTTCCGCCCAACTGTCGGAGAAGAAGGAAAACGTCGAGCCGAAGCCTTGCTTCATTCTTTGCAAAAACGCCACGATTACCCCTCCAAACCTGCGGCTAGCCGTATTCGCGACATAACAAAAAAAATCCCGAAAATAGGGCTACCTGAACTAATTTATCATAGACTTCAAGACGTGTCAAGAAAACGCCCTCGTGTGTGCCGCGCCCGGTCGCTCCTACAAGCATTGCCAACGCGCCGCGATTGTAAACACTTGCCGCGAGAGATGAGGTTGCCGCATTTCTCGGAAACTAACATTTGGCAGAGGGCGCTGCGGGATGGCAACAAAAAAAAGACATTCCTCGCTCCTCTAAGGCGGATGAGAGAATGTCTCTTATACGTCGCGTACTTCCAAGTACCTCTCCAGCTTTCGCTTGACCCGTTGCAGGGCATTGTCGATCGATTTCACATGACGGTCCAGATCGACGGCGATTTCTTGATAGGATCGCCCATCCAGATAAAGCATAAGCACCTTGCGCTCAAGATCGCTCAGAATTTCGCCCATTTTGTCTTCAAGCCCGCTGAATTCCTCCTGGTTAATAATAAGCTCCTCCGGGTCGGTAACGCGTGTGCCGCATATGACATCCAGCAGCGTCCGGTCCGAATCTTCATCGTAGATGGGCTTGTCCAGGGAAACATAGGAGTTTAACGGGATATGTTTTTGCCTTGTGGCGGTTTTGATCGCGGTTATAATTTGCCGGGTAATACACAATTCGGCAAAAGCTTTAAACGTGGAGAGCTTGTCCTCGCGAAAATCGCGGATCGACTTGTAGAGACCGATCATGCCTTCCTGAACAATGTCCTCGCGGTCGGCTCCAATCAGAAAGTAGGAACGGGCTTTGGCGCGAACAAAATTTTTATACTTGTTGATCAAGTACTCAAGCGCTTCGCTGTTGCCTATGCGGACCGATTCGACCACTTCTTCGTCGGACATCAGGTCATATTCATGCATTCTCAGTTCTTTGAGGTCGATGCTCACCCGTATCCCTCCGACTGCAAGCTAAAGCTAGCGCTATAGCAACAAAAGATAGGACTAGTATACATTATGTAATCTAACATCGTCAACACGCGTCCTACAAGCCGCGGCGCCACTTTTCGAACTTCTCGCGAAGCTCGTCCGACAGTTTGCTGTCCAGGGAATTTTTGGCCGGAGCGGTCGTCTCCTGAATTTTGACGCGGATTTCTTTGCGGATTTCGTTAATGGAAAACAGCAGTTCCCGCGCAGGCAGCCGGAGCGCCCCTTGGCCGAATGTGACGTGCTGCTCGACGGAGTCGGAGGTGGCGACATGAATCTGCACTCTTCTTCCTCTCAGATCCGCTACCAGTCTCTCGATTCTTTCATCGGCGGTTTCTTTCTCCCGCGTATACAGCACTTCGATTTTGCGCTGCCGGTATTTGCCCCCGAGTCCTGGAACCCGGTATGCGTCAAATACCAAATACACTTTGTTGCCCTTGTAGGCTTGATAATCGGCAAGCATATCGATCAGCCTGTCCCTCGCATCCTCCAGGCTAACATCCTTCAGCTTGTTCAGCTCCGGCCAAGCCCCGATAATATTGTAGCCGTCAACGATGACAACCTGTTTCATCTCGCCTTATCGTTCCGGCGGGTTACGAACGGGCCGCGCCGCGTTGGCGGACGACCTCGTACATGAATACGGAAGCCGCAACCGAAGCATTAAGCGAGTTGATCTGTCCGTGCATCGGCAGCTTGACGAGAAAATCGCATTTGTCCTTGATCAGCCGGCCGATGCCGCGGTTTTCGTTGCCGATTACGATAGCCAGCGGCATTTTAAAATCCGCCTCGTAAACGAGCTGGGTTGCCTCTACGTCTGCACCGGCCACCCAAACGCCCTCTTCTTTGAGCGAATCGATCGTCTGGGCGATATTCGTCACGCGCGCAACCGGCACATATTCGACCGCACCCGCCGATGTTTTCGACACGGTGGCGGTCAGACCGACCGAGCGGCGTTTCGGAATAATAACGCCGTGTGCCCCCGTGCAGTCGGCGCTTCGCAGTATCGAACCGAGGTTGTGCGGGTCTTCGATCTCGTCCAAAATAAGCAGAAACGGCACCTCGTTCCGCGAGCGGGACCGTTCCAGCAAATCGCTTACCTCCACATAGTCATGCGCCGTTACCTGAGCGACAACTCCCTGGTGGGGCACATCGCTGACGAGCTGATCTAGCTTGCGCTTGTCGGCAAACTGGATGACGACGTTTTGCTTTTTCGCCTCCGCCACGATCGGCAATGTATGATGCTTTTGCGCTTGTTCGGCAATCCATATTTTATGAATCGTACGTCCCGACCGGAGCGCCTCCAGCACGGAATGTTTACCGGCAATCCATTCTTCCATTTCGTTATCCCCTCGGCCCTTCCAAGATCAGCGCGAGCAGCTCCCCGAGCCGATCGAACCGTTTCGTATAATACAAATATCCAATCAAGCATTCGAAAGCCGTACTGTGGCGGTAATCGAGCACGTCAGCGTTTTTCGGAATCGATCCCGACTTGGCGTTGCGCCCCCGCTTGACGATATCCGTTTCCTCCGCCGAGAGCAGGGGCATCAGCTTCAGCAGAGCGGCTGCCTGCGCCTTGGCCGACACGAACTTGACCGCCTCGCGATGCAAATGATTCGGCCGATGATTCGGACGCGAGATGACGAACTGCCTGACCGCCATCTCGAATACCGCATCCCCTATATAGGCAAGCACGAGCGGATTAAGCTGCTGCGCATCCTTCGCCGGCTCATATACAAACAGGTTCATATCCATTAGCGGCTCACCGTCATTCGTCATTTCCGGCGCCAGCGCAGTCCTTGGGGGGTATCCTCCAGTTGAATGCCCTGTGCCGTCAACAAATCGCGGATTTCGTCCGCCCGCGCCCAGTTTTTGCTTTTGCGGGCCTCTGTGCGCTCCACGATCAGCTGTTCGACTTCTTCGTCAAGCAGTTGCTCCTCTTCTTCGGCTAGTATGCCCAGAACGCCGTTCCACTCCTGAATTGTCTCCAGCAGCAGTTTCAGCGTAGAAACATTGGCGTCATCCCGTTTCAAGTAAGTGTTACTCTCCGCTATCAGATCGAACACCGCCGTGATCGCATCTGCCGTATTGAAATCGTCGTCCATCTTCTCGCGGAACTCGGTCCGAATCCGCTCTATTGCCGCCGCCACGCTCCCGTCAACTTCGCCATCCTGAGCAATGCTGATCCGGTGGCGCAGATTGGCGACGCCGTTCTCAATCCGCTCGAGGCCGCCTATGGCCTGCTCCAGTCCTTCCTCGCTGAAATTAAGCGGGTTGCGGTAATGGGTCGACAGGAAGAAGAAGCGAATCGACTGCGGCTTCACCTGCTTCACAAGTTGCCTCACGTTAATGCCGTTGCCGAGCGATTTGGACATTTTTTCATTGTTGATATGAATATATCCGTTATGCATCCAATAATTGGCCAGCGGTTTGCCGGTCGAGCACTCCGACTGGGCAATCTCGCACTCGTGGTGCGGAAATTGCAGGTCGTGACCGCCGCCGTGAATATCGAGCGTATCGCCCAAATATTTGCGCGCCATGGCGGAGCATTCGATGTGCCAGCCGGGACGGCCGTCGCCCCACGGGCTGGGCCAGTAAATCTCGCCCGGCTTGGCGCCCTTCCACAGCACGAAGTCCTGCGGGTTTTCTTTGAGCTCACCCACCTCGACGCGAATCCCGAATTGCAGCTCATGCAAATTTTGATGCGACAGCTTGCCGTATTCCGCGAATTTTTCAGTGCGGAAATAAACATCCCCGCCGCTCTCGTAGGCAAAGCCTTTATCGACCAAATCGCCGATAAGCGCCACGATTTCTTCGATATGCTCCGTCACGCGCGGATTGGCAGTCGCCTTGCGTACGCCGAGCGAGTCGATATCCTCGTGATAGGCCGTTATATATTTGTCAGCGATCTCCGGTACGGTTTCTCCGGTTTTCTCAGACTTGTTGATCAGCCTGTCGTCCACATCGGTAAAGTTGACGATATAATTGACTTCGTAGCCGGTCATCTCCAAATATCGTCTGACGACATCGAAGAATATAGCCGGCCTTGCGTTGCCGATATGAATGTAGTCATATACGGTCGGGCCGCATACGTACATGTTTACCTTGCCCGGCTCGATGGATACGAACGTTTCCTTGGCGCGAGTCAGTGTGTTATACACCTTTAGACTCATAAGATCCTATCCCTCCATTAGATCGATGCATCTCCTGCTTGAGCTGATCGACCTCATTCTTTAAATGTTCAATCTGCTTCTCCATATTCCGAAACAGCTCGATCAGCGGGTCCGGCAGCTTGTCGTGATCGAGCTTATTGAGACTGACTCCGTCGCGTTTGACGATGCGGCCCGGGTTGCCGACGACCGTGCTGTTAGGAGGCACCTCCTTCAGTACGACCGCGTTCGCGCCAACCTTCGAATTATCGCCTACCTGGAATGAGCCCATCACCTTGGCGCCCATTCCTACAACGACGTTATTGCCGAGCGTGGGGTGGCGTTTGCCGGTTTCCTTCCCCGTTCCGCCTAACGTCACTCCTTGATACAATACGACGTCGTCGCCGATTTCGCAAGTTTCTCCGATCACAACTCCCATGCCGTGATCGATAAACAGCCTTTTGCCGATGGTGGCGCCCGGGTGAATTTCAATGCCGGTCATGAACCGGCTGAATTGGGAGATCATACGGGCAACTGTGAACCACTTTCTGCGATAAAACCGGTGAGCCACACGGTGGGCCCAGACGGCATGCAGACCGGAGTATGTGAGCAACACCTCGAATGTGCCGCGCGCGGCCGGGTCGTTATCCTTAATGGCCTGAATATCCGATTTCATGCTGCGGAACATGCACTCACCTGCTTTCTTTCGTTAGCCCCGCACAGCGACCGAAAACAACGCCGGAGCTTAATTGGCCAAACTGATGCAACAACAAAAAAACGCCGCTGCAGCACTAGGCTGCAGAGACGTATATACGCGGTTCCACTCTGCTTGGACAGCCGGCAATCGCGGCTATCCCTCTTCGTATCCTTAACGCGGACTCACGGCAGCGCCTACCCTGGCAAGCAGCTCGGCGTTGCAGCTCACGGGCGCATTTCCGTTTCCGCGGGAATGGGCAACTTCCAGCCGGCGCTGATAACGCCGATCGCCCTCTCTGTCAATCCCGACCGTCACGTACTTTCCCGATCGTAGCTTGAAATATAAGGTCAAATCTTAAATTAAACCAAGTATACAATATCGACCCGGGGATGACAACCGCTTTCCGGCTCATTCCCAGGGCAAACCCATTAGAGGATCTTGGAGCGAACGGTACCAATCACGGTGCCGTCTTCAGCAGGCATACGACTGACTGTGCGGCAATCCCTTCCCCGCGTCCGGTAAAACCAAGCTTCTCCGTAGTCGTCGCCTTCACGTTCACCTGGGAAATCTCCTCGGCACCGAGCACACGAGCGATTAACTGCGTCATTTCCGGTATATAAGGAGCCATCTTCGGCTTCTGGGCAATAATCGTCGAATCGATGTTGCCAAGCTTGTAGCCCATCCGCTTCGCCATCGCCCATACGTCCTCCAGCAGCTTGACGCTGTCGGCATCCTTATAAGCTTCGTCCGTATCGGGAAAATGCTTGCCGATATCGCCCTGGCCCAAAGCTCCCAAAATGGCATCCGTAATCGCATGGAGCAGCACATCAGCGTCCGAATGGCCGAGCAGCCCTTTTTCGTAAGGAATAGACACGCCTCCGATGATGCATTTGCGCCCTTCCACCAGCTGATGTACGTCAAAGCCTTGTCCGACTCGTATCATGACGGCTCATCCTCTCCCATTTGTGTTCGTTCCAAAAGGCGCTGCGCCAGCAGCATGTCGTCCGGGGTCGTAATTTTAATGTTCGTATAATCGCCCTCGACGATATAGACGGAATGCCCGGTTCTCTCGACGAGCATGGCATCGTCCGTGCCGATAAACCCGTCGCGCACCGCAAGCTCATGCGCCTGCCGAAGCAGGCCAAGCCGAAAAGCCTGTGGGGTTTGCACCGCCCACAAGCTTTTGCGATCCGGCGTGCTGTCGATTCGCCCGGAGTCGTCCACGACTTTGATCGTATCTTTAACCGGCACCGCAAGCACGGCGCCGCCCGCTTCATGTGCTTTATGTAAGCATTCCGCTATTTTCGCCTCGGTCACGAAAGGCCTTACGCCGTCATGGACCGCGACAACCTCGATCCCTTCCGGCAATCGCTCCAGACCGATCCGGACCGAATGCTGGCGTTCCTCGCCCCCGGAAGCGACGGCTACGACCTTCGTAAGCCCGTACTTCTCGACATACGTGATGCAGCGGCCGATATCTTCGCTCCCCGTTACAAGCACTACCGCCTCGATCTCCGGCGTCCGCTCGAATATCTCAAGCGTATGTACCAGAATCGGCTTGCCCTGAAGCTGCAAGTACTGCTTGCTCTCAGGTGCTCCCATCCGGCTTCCTTTACCCGCCGCCACAACGACGACGCCATTTCTTGACATTGCTTCTTCCCTGCCCCGCCTCATTTACGATTATGGGTAAGCCCATCTTCCTATCATAATCGTTTTACTGCGCTTTTTCCAACAGTTTCGGCTTGGCGAATATCATCCGGCCTGCGGACGTTTGCAATACGCTCGTCACGAGCACCTCGATCGTCGCCCCGATATACTCGCGTCCGCCCTCTACAACGATCATCGTACCGTCATCCAGATAAGCAACGCCCTGACCTTGCTCCTTGCCGTCCTTAATCACCTGAACGAGAATTTCCTCGCCGGGCAGAACAACCGGTTTGACCGCATTGGCCAGATCGTTAATATTGAGCACCGACACGCCTTGCAGCTCGCATACTTTGTTCAGGTTGAAATCGTTCGTAATCACTTTGCCCTGCAGCGCCTTGGCCAGCTTCACCAGCTTGCTGTCCACCTCGGATATTTCCTCGAAGTCGCCCTCGTAGATGAGTACCTTCACGTCAAGCTCCTTCTGGATTTTGTTCAAAATATCGAGTCCGCGGCGGCCGCGATTGCGCTTGAGCAGGTCCGAGGAATCGGCAATATGCTGAAGCTCCTCGAGCACAAACTCCGGGATGACAAGCGTTCCTTCGATAAAACCGGTTTTGCAAATGTCGGCGATCCGGCCGTCTATGATGACGCTAGTATCCAAGATCTTATGCTCGTCCTTTTTTGGCATGCCGCTTTTGCCCCCGCCTGATGTGAACGCGTTCAGCAGGTCTTCCCGCTTCTGGTAGCCGATGCGGAATCCGTAAATGCCGAGCAAGCCAGTCAGCACAAACATGAGCAGCGTACCGAGCCAGCCCGCCTTCGTCAGCATCGGCAGCAGCAGGGCCGATATAATAAGCCCGAGTACAAGTCCCGCGAGCCCCGACAGCAGATCGAGCGTAGGCGTCTTGAGAATCTGATCCTCAAGTGTGCGGATCCGTTCCGCCCCATAACCGAACACCAGCGCCGAAGCGGCATAAAAAAGAACAGCGCCGATACCGGCGGCCCAATAAGCCGGCCCCGCAATATGCTCCACTCCCAATAATGGACCTACAGATTTTAACAAAAATTGCTCGATCGCTCCATTCCATCCGTAACCCAGCAATCCTCCCGCAATAGCGAGAATGAGCTGGAGCTGGCGTTTCGCCATCCCATTCACCTCCATGAACGATAAAAACTGTACTATGTGAATTGCAGCGCTTTGGTGCCCAAGAGGTGTTCACCCGAAGCCGCTTATTACCAATTATGTTCCAATATGTAGGCGGCTAATCCGGACCCGCAAACTTTTTCGCGCAAATTGAACTTTGGGATCGATTCTTTTATAATGTAACGTAGTTAGAATCTGGGAAATTCGGGGTGAATGGAATGAGCGGCTTAACGCTGAAGCAGTTTCAAGAGCAAGTTTCCGATTTGCTACTCCGTCACCGAAGTTTGCTGGACGTCTTGTCCAAATCGCAGCAGGCGAGCGCCTCCGTCAATCGCAGCGTCATCAAGTCGGTTACCGAATGCGGCTGTATCTCGCTACAGGCGAACAAGCAGCCTTATACCGAGGAATTAACGCTGGAGGAAACAAAAGCGATTATCCAGACCCATGTAAACGGCCAATTATGCGAAAACTGTATCGATGCGATTACCGTTCAACTTGGCAAACAACTGTTCTATTTGTCCGCCCTATGCAATCTGCTGGAGCTGGACCTGGACGATACGCTTGCCAAGGAATCGCAAAAATGCTCCACGCTCGGGTTGTTCAACTTATCGTAAATGTAACCTTCGTCCGTTACGAAGAAACAAAAAAAGCATTTATTTTCTGAGACCAGAAAATAAATGCTTTTTATTTTCGTGAATACACCTTCAGTTAGCCGTGCGTTTCCGACTTGGCCGGCTCGTCTAGCTGTTTCGCTCTTTTTCGGCGGCGGAATAGTCTTCTAGCGTTTTTTTTTAGGCCGTTAAGCCCATATAAAGCATAGATCAGCAGCGGAATGAAAATCAGCTTGGAAAGCAGCCCCGGATAAATAACGGCCAGCGTCACCGCTCCGGCTACAATAATCGGAGTGAGCCAAATCGCCGTTTTCGGGATGCCCACTTTTTTGAAATTTGGATATTTAACGGTGCTAACCATCAGCAGCGACAGTACAACCGTGCTCGCCAGCAAGATCGCGGAAGGGATCTCGTTATGGAATAGCGCGAGCGTACTAAGCACGCTGCCGGCTGCCGGAATCGGCAAGCCGATGAAATAGCCGGGCGTACCGGAAATAACATTGAAGCGAGCGAGCCGCAAGGCGCCGCAGATCGGGAAAATCGCGGTAACGATCCATGCGAGCGCGGAAGCCTCCATATTTTGAAAAGCGACAACGTACATTATAAAAGCCGGCGCAACGCCAAACGAGATGACGTCGGATAACGAATCCAGCTCCTTGCCGAATTCGCTTTGCGCATTCAGCGCCCGGGCCACGCGGCCGTCAAGTCCGTCCAGCAGCATCGCCACAATGACGAAGATGGCGGCGAGCTCGGCATTGCTGTTGTCCGCGCCGGAATTAAACGCCAAAATAATAGCAATAATCCCCAGAAACAAGTTACCTACCGTAAACATGCTGGGAATCGAATTTCTTATCATGAAAGGCTCCACCTCTACCCTTTACTATGCCCCAAAGCTACGCGAATCAACCCTCGCGCTCCGGGTAACGCGAACCTATCTTCTGATTGTAGGGCAACTTATATATGTCTGTCAATGAACAATTGCTCTTGGATGCGCTTCAGCCCCTCCTTGATCGCACGTGCGCGAACTTCGCCGATCCCGTCCACTTCGTCCAGCTCTTCAATCGTCGCCATGACGATATGCGGCAGCTTCTCGAAGCGGTCGACCAGGTTCTGGATAATGACGGCCGGCAGACGAGCCAGCTTGTTCAGCATCCGGTATCCCCGGGGAGCAACCGTTTCTTCCAGCATCGAGCTTGTGTGGGGATAACCGAGCAGCCGAACGATATGCTGATGATCGAGCAGTTCCTCGGCGTTCAGCTTTTTGAGTCCGGCGGCTATTTCCTTCGTCTTCTCGTCGCTGCATTCACGGCAATAATCTTTGATGACGAGAACCGCTTCATAATCGATGTTGCCCACAAGCTCCTCGAGCTGCATACTGATCAGACGGCCCTCCGTGCCGAGCTCGTTAATGTAACGTTTGATTTCGGCTTTGACGCGAAGCACCATCTCAAACCGCTGAATGACACTCGCCACTTCGTACAACGTAACGAGCTCCTCGAATTCGGTGGCACCAAGATTGGTAAGCGCCTGATCGAGCACCGAGCGATATTTCTCCAGCGTCTGAATCGCCTGGTTCGCTTTCGTCAGAATAACGCCGATATCCTTGAGCGAATAGCGCAAATTACCCTGATACACCGTAATGATGTTACGCCTTTGCGAAATCGACACGACCAGTTTGCCCGTTTGCTTGGCCACCCGTTCGGCCGTCCGGTGACGGATGCCCGTTTCTATGGAAGGAATCGTCGAGTTCGGAATGAGCTGCGTATTCGCATACAAAATCCGTTTAATGTCCTCGCTTAATATAATAGCCCCGTCCATCTTGGCCAATTCGTACAAATAGTTGGGGGAAAAGTCGCAATTGATGGAAAAGCCCCCATCCACAATTTCCATTACGCCGGGACTGTAGCCCACTACGATGAGTGCGCCGGTTTTGGCTCGGAGCACGTTTTCGAGCCCTTCGCGGAACGGCGTACCCGGAGCCACCAGCTGCAAAATCTGCGTCATGACGTCCCGCTTCGTATCGTCCTTCACTTCATAGCCTCCTTATGGGACCGCATGTGCTTCCTTGTTCCGTGAAATAGCGACTCCTTACTTCCTTATTCCAAAGCGGCAGCCAGCGCTTCCGCGACGGTTTCCACTCCGATAATGTCAATCCCTTGCGGAGGCGTCCACCCCTTCAAGCTTTTACGCGGCATAATGACCCGCTTGAAGCCTAGCTTCTGCGCTTCCTTCACGCGCTGATCAATGCGCGATACGCCCCGCACCTCGCCCGTCAGTCCGATCTCGCCGAATACGACATCAAACGGCTGCGTCGGCCGGTCCTTGAAGCTCGAGGCGATAGCGACCGCAGCCGCCAGATCGACGGCCGGTTCGTCCAGCTTGACGCCTCCGGCTACATTTAAGTAGGCGTCCTGATTTTGCAAAAACATCCCGACCCTTTTCTCCAGTACAGCTATAATAAGCGACAGCCGATTATGGTCGATCCCTGCGGACATTCGCCGAGGGCTTGGGAAGTTCGTACTCGAAACGAGCGCTTGCAGCTCTACGAGCACGGGCCGCGTCCCTTCCATACTGGCCACTACGGTAGAGCCGGATACGCCCAGCGGCCGCTCGGACAAGAACAGTTCCGACGGATTCGTCACCTCGCGCAAGCCATTTTCGATCATTTCGAAAATGCCCATTTCGTTCGTGGAGCCGAACCGGTTCTTCACCGCACGCAGCAGCCGGTACGAATGATGACGCTCCCCTTCGAAATACAGCACG
This sequence comes from Paenibacillus ginsengarvi, assembly GCF_003626695.1. Taxonomy (GTDB): domain Bacteria; phylum Bacillota; class Bacilli; order Paenibacillales; family NBRC-103111; genus Paenibacillus_AB; species Paenibacillus_AB ginsengarvi. The sequence continues at coordinate 7,782 of NZ_RBAH01000038.1, read as the reverse complement.
CAGTCGACCATATGCTCGAGCAGGCGAGGACCGGCGATCGCCCCTTCCTTCGTCACATGACCGACGAGCACGGTAGCGATTCCTTTGATTTTAGCTATTCGCATAAAATGCCCCGTACATTCGCGAACTTGCGCAACACTTCCCGGGGCCGACGTTACCGCCGGATGAAACACCGTTTGAATCGAGTCCACGACCATAAAGTCCGGCTTCTCGTTCTCGATCGCTTCTTCGATCATTTCGACATTCGTTTCACATAAAACGAACAAACGTTCGGATAAAGCATCCAGCCGATCCGCTCTCATCTTGAGCTGGCGAATCGATTCCTCCCCCGATATGTACAGCACCTTCAGGCCGACGGACGTCATCTGATGCGACAGCTGGAGCAGCAGCGTCGACTTGCCTATGCCCGGGTCTCCTCCAACGAGTATTAACGAACCCGGCACGACTCCTCCGCCGAGCACCCGGTTGAGCTCGCCCATGCGGGACAAAATGCGTTTCTCGCTGCTGCTTTCTATATGTATGATCGAAGTTGCTTTTTCTTTCGTCTGGGTCAGAGAGGACTGGAATCCCTTCGACTTCCCGGTCATCTCCACTTCTTCCACCATGCTGTTCCAGGCGCCGCAACCGGGGCATTTGCCGAGCCACTTAGGCGATTCTGCCCCACATTCTTGACAGCAAAATTTTGTTTTCAGCTTCGACATGTACATTCCTCTGCTTCTATATGGTACCCAAAGTGTACCATTTCGCGAATACAATGAAAACCCCGCCAACATAGTGCCGGTCTGCCGCTCCTTCAAACGCAAAAAAAGCATTCCGGCTACCCGAATCGGATAACCGAAATGCTTGTAGGTCACCATCTTTACATCAAGCTCATTGCTTCATTACGACAAGTTCGCCATCGACTTCGTCGATCGTGAGCGAATCGCCCTTGGCGATATTGCCCCTAAGCAGTTCCTCGGACAAACGGTCCTCGATATGCTTCTGGATCGCCCTGCGCAGCGGCCTTGCCCCGTAAGTCGGATCGAAGCCTTCCTTCGCCAGAAACGCCTTTCCCTTGTCGGTAAGCGTAAACTCAACATCCTGTTCGCGCAGACGCTTGCTAAGCTCGTCGGACATCAGGCTGACGATCCGGGCGATATGCTCCTGCTCAAGCGAATGGAACACGATAATTTCGTCGATCCGGTTCAAAAATTCCGGACGGAAGCTTTTCTTAAGCTCGCCCATCACTTTGTCTTTCATGATCGAGTAATCGCGGCCGGCATCGGCTGCTGCCGTGAAGCCGAGCGTGGAGTTTTTCTTGATCATTTCGGCGCCGACGTTCGACGTCATAATGATGAGCGTATTGCGGAAGTCGACGGTGCGGCCCTTGGAGTCGGTCAAACGCCCGTCCTCGAGCACTTGCAGCAGCACGTTAAACACTTCCGGATGCGCCTTCTCGATTTCATCGAGCAGCACGACCGAGTACGGTTTACGGCGTACTTTCTCGGTCAGCTGACCGCCTTCTTCGTAACCGACATATCCCGGAGGCGCCCCGACGAGCCTCGAAGTCGAATGCTTCTCCATATATTCCGACATGTCGATGCGAATGACCGCATTCTCATCGCCAAACAGCGACTCTGCCAGCGCTCTCGCCAGCTCGGTTTTCCCGACCCCGGTCGGACCGAGGAAAATAAACGAGCCCATCGGACGTTTCGGATCTTTCAGTCCCGCTCTTGCCCGACGAATCGCCCGGCTGACGGCTTTGACCGCTTCTTCCTGGCCGATGACGCGTTCGTGCAAAATATCTTCCATCTTCAGTAGACGCTGGCTCTCTTCCTCAGCCATCTTCACAACAGGAATGCCGGTCCAGCTTGCAACTACTTGAGCGATATCGTCAGGCGTTACCTCGGAATCGGTGCGGCCTTGTTTTTCTTTCCACTCGTTTTTCGTCGCTTCCAGTTCGTCGCGCATTTTTTGTTCGGTATCGCGAAGCGAAGCGGCTTTTTCGAACTCCTGGCTTTGTACCGCAGCATCCTTCTCCTTGCGGATATTGTCAAGCTGCGTTTCGAGCTGCTTCAGGTTAGGCGGAATTGTGTACGAACGGAGTCTTACCCGCGAGCTTGCTTCGTCGATCAAATCGACCGCTTTATCGGGCAGGAACCGGTCGGAAATATACCGATCCGACAGCTTCACCGCTTGCTCGATCGCTTCGTCCGTTATTTTGACACGATGATGCGCCTCGTACCGGTCGCGGAGTCCGCGCAAGATGAGAATCGCTTCTTCCGGCGTCGGCTGATCGACCGTGATTGGTTGGAATCTGCGCTCGAGCGCGGCGTCTTTCTCAATATACTTGCGGTATTCGTCCAGCGTCGTCGCCCCGATGCACTGCAGCTCCCCACGGGCCAGAGCCGGTTTCAAAATGTTGGAGGCGTCGATCGCACCTTCCGCACCGCCAGCCCCGATCAGCGTATGCAGCTCATCGATGAACAAAATGATGTTTCCAGCTGCGCGAATTTCATCCATAATCTTCTTCAGGCGATCTTCGAATTCGCCGCGGTATTTCGTACCCGCCACGACCGAGCCCATATCGAGCGTCATGACGCGTTTATCGCGCAGCGTTTCCGGAATTTCGTTGTTGACGATTTTTTGCGCTAGCCCTTCGGCGATCGCCGTTTTCCCGACGCCCGGCTCCCCGATGAGCACCGGATTGTTTTTCGTCCGGCGGCTGAGCACTTGAATGACGCGTTCGATTTCTTTGGCGCGGCCGATGACCGGGTCTAGATTGCCTTCCTTCGCCGAAGCAGTCAAGTCGCGGGCCAAGCCGTCCAAAGTCGGCGTATTCACGTTCGCCGGCGTCGAATGACTCGAAGATACCGCTTCGCTGCTGCCAAGCAATTGAAGCACTTGCTGGCGGGCTTTGTTCAGGCTGACACCCAAATTGTTGAGCACGCGGGCAGCTACGCCTTCTCCTTCGCGAATCAGACCGAGCAGTATATGCTCTGTGCCGACATACGTATGTCCCAGCTTGCGCGCTTCGTCCATCGACAGCTCGATTACTTTTTTCGCTCTTGGCGTATAGGCGATATTGCTCGGCTGTTCTTGACCTCTGCCGATAAGCGATTCCACTTCGTCCTGAATTTTCTCGAGGCTAAGACCGAGTGCGATCAGCGCTTTAGCGGCGATGCTTTCGCCTTCGCGAATTAACCCGAGCAAAATATGTTCCGTGCCAATGTTATTGTGGCCAAGCCGAACCGCCTCTTCTTGAGCCAAAGCGAGCACCTTTTGCGCACGTTCCGTGAATCTCCCGAACATCATGTAAAGCACCTCCACCATTTATATCAAGATTTGCTTGCCATTTTATGACGAATCAATTCTGCACGGCGTACGTCGCGATCGTCGGCCGACAACTTGTTACCGGCATATTGTTGTAAAAACCCGGGCTGAGTCATCACATTCAGCTCATTGAGAACATGCGGCGAGACGACATCGAGCAATCCCAGATCGACTCCAAGCCGAACGTCCGATAAACGCTGGGCCGCTTCCTTCGAATCCATGATGACTGCATTCGACAGGATGCCGTAGGAGCGCTGAACCCGGTCGGCTACGCGCATTTTCGATTCCTCCAGCAGCTTATGCCGGGCTGCCCGTTCGTGCTCGATGATTTGTTTCGCAACGCTGTGCAGGTTGTCGATGATTTCTTCTTCCGATTGGCCCAGCGTAATTTGATTCGATACTTGAAAAATGTTGCCGAGCGCCTCGCTGCCTTCTCCGTAAATGCCGCGAACCGCCAAGCCCACCTGATTGATCGCCTGTAAAATGCGGTTCATCTGCTGGGTTAGCACGAGGGCGGGCAAATGCATCATAACCGAAGCGCGGATTCCGGTTCCTACGTTCGTCGGGCAGCTTGTCAGGAAACCGCGGCGTTCGTCAAACGCAAAATCGAGCTGCGATTCGAAAACATCGTCGATCCGATCGGCCAGTTCCCACGATTCGCGAATTTGGAATCCCGGGCTCAGACATTGGATGCGAAGATGGTCCTCTTCGTTTACCATAATGCTGACCGCTTCGTTTTGGCTAATCAGAACCGCACCGTTACGCGATTCGTTGGCCAGATTCGGGCTAATCAGATGCTTTTCGACCAGGACGCGCTTTTGCAGCTCGTCAAGCTGATCGAGCGCGAACAGATCGAATCCGCTAATCTGAAGCAGCTCATCGCTTTGCATCACCTTCACGATCCGGTCCATCACTTCTTTGGACTGGGTGTTTGTCGACAGCATCGGGAAGGGGTGGCTTCGCAAATTGCGGGCGAGCCGAATCCGCGTACTAATGACAACGTCCGATTCAGGGCTGTTCCCCTTCATCCAATCGCTGAGCGCTTGCACGAAAATTGCAGACCGTTCCAACTTCTCCCGCCTCCCTTCCGTTATGAGTTCGATGAGTTCAGCTTCGATTCCAGTTCACGAATCTGGTCCCGAATATGTGCCGCCTGCTCAAATTCCTCGCGTGTGATGTGCTGCTGCATATCGTTTTTGAGTTTGTCGATTTCCCGTTTATATTGGATGAGGCCGCCTGAACGCTTCGGCACTTTGCCGACGTGGACGTTATTGCCATGCACCCGTTTGAAGAGCGGATCCAGCTTCTCCGAAAAATGCTCGTAGCAGGAGCTGCAGCCGAATCGCCCGATTTTGCTGAACTGACTGTAAGTGAGGCCGCAACTGTCGCAGCGGAGCGTCTGCGGCTTCGTTCCGATTGAGGTTTGAGTGGGATCGAACAACAGTCCCGACAGCAGGTTATGGATCGAAAAGCCGTTCGACGTTCCCGGAATCAGCTCCCCTTTCTCCCGAGCGCAAGATTCGCAAATATGATATTCCGTCTTTTCCCCTTTGACGATTTTTGTAAAATACAGCGTCGCCGGTTTTTTATTGCATTCCTGGCAGAGCACGGGTTACGTCCCCTCCTTTGGATCAATCATCTATGGTCATATTTCGCAAAAGCGAAATCGGCCTTCATGGTTCGGTTGTGTGACTTTGAGCTACTTGCTAAGCAATGCAATCAGCATAGCTCTGAGCAAGCTTGCCCGAACTTCATCCCGTTGCGGAAGCTTCAGTTTCAATACGTCTCTGGACATGGCGGCCTTCAACAAGTTCGCTTCTCGAGTTGAAATGAAACAGCCCTCGGCCAGCTGGTATATAATGCCTTCTGCGGTAGCCTGATCGATCTGTTCACCTACCGTGCTGAATATGTGCACGTGGATTGCTTCCTTGGAAGGCAGCTCCACCTGCTGGATGCGGATATATCCCCCGCCGCCTCGCTTGCTCTCGACCAGATACCCTTTCTCCAGCGTAAATCTTGTGCTTATTACATAATTAATCTGTGAAGGCACGCATTGAAACCGGTCAGCGAGCTCGCTTCGCTGCAAATCGACGACTCCATTCGGGCTTTGCTGCAAAATGTTCTTCAGATATTGTTCGATGATATCGGAGACATTACGCATCAATATACCCTCCATAAAGTGTGGTAAGCCGTTCAACTTGCCTGAGTTGTTCATTAAAAACTAAAAAGTCGGAAAGTTCAAACTCTGACTTTGACTTTCTTTGACTTTAGACTTATTATACCCTGTTTTTCCCGATTTGCCAAGTTATCCGTGAAATTTTTTTCAGAAAACCTCTCTGTATAAGACAGTATGCACATCTTGCTTCCGGTTAAGCGGACTTGGAACAACCAATTGCTGTTTTTTCTGTGGTCTTCACATTATTTTAACTTGAAACCGTATTCGGCTTTGGATAAATTGGTTAAAATTGAATAGGAACAGAAAGGATTGAAAGCATTTGATTAAAGGGCTATCTAGAACAACGATCATGTCCCTAATCGGGCTTGTTCTCATCAGCAGAATCATCCTGTTTTTTACCGGATACGTCGGAACCAATCTATTTGCAGCTTATACCGAGCCGCCGGTTTACGAACAGCAGTCTCCCGGAGTTGTGCCGAAAACGGCAATGAAGCTGCCCGTTCGCCTTGAAGATATGCGTACGCCCAATTTGAAAGATTTCGTGAAGTTCGACAGCTTCGCCTATTTGAATATTGCTGCAAACGGCTACGACCGCTATCGGATCGATGATCCGCATCCGCCTGCCAACTGGGTGTTTTTTCCCCTGTATCCTATGCTTCTATCTGCGGCCGACCATGTGGTCTCCTGGTTCGGCTCGATCGATCTGGCTATTTTGGGCGGCATCCTATCGAATTTGTTTTTTCTGCTCGCGCTTTTTTACGTGTACGGCATCTGCAAACAGCAGCAATTGGACGAGCGCCAATCCAGAACCGTCATCTTGCTCATGCTGCTTTTTCCGACCTCTTTGTTCTACTCGCTTCCTTATACGGAAAGCTTGTTTTTGCTGCTATCGGCGGCTTCGCTATATTACGCGGCGGACAGGCGGTACGCGCTTGCCTTTATTGCCGCTGGGTTATCGACCGTAACCCGGGTACCCGGCTTCGTCAATTTATTTTTCGTTGTTGGCACCGTCCTCTTTACCGAAGGCATTCCGATCACCAGACATCACGTGCGTTGGGTGCTTTACTCGCTGCTCGCTTTGGTACCGATGGGAGCCTATCTGTTCTATATGAAATGGCAGACCGGCGATTGGCTCGCGCCCTTTCATGAGCAAAGCCAGTGGTACCGGGCCACCTCTTTGCCGTTTACGTCCTATATCCATTACTTCAAGAAGCCGTACTTCATGGCTCCGGGCGGGTGGGACAATGGTTTTCTCGCTTTCGTGATGTCTACTGCCGTGTTTCTTGTGTATTTGATCTACTTGATTTTTCAAGCCAACCGGCTGTTTCGGCAACCGAAACAGTTGCTGTTCTGGGTGTATGGGGCTTTGTTGATCGTTATTCCCTTTTCCAGCCAGCCGTGGTACTTGGCCAGCGTAGTCCGGTATATGATGGTCGTCATTCCGTTCTATATTTACCTCGTTCAGTTGACGGAGAAGCGAGAAAACATTCGGTTTGCGTACCAGCTTTTATTTGCCGCAATTCTTATTATTACGACGATTGGTTTCTTCAATGATTACTACTTCATGGCTTAATACTTTAGAGGGCGTTATAGTATCTGGAGAGTATTCGGAAAGGAGGGGAGAAGGAACATGGATGTTGAGCGTTTGCGTTATCCGATCGGCCTATTCGAACCGGTAACGAATCCGACATTTGCACAGCGGGGCGAATGGATTCGGGATATTGAGGCAATTCCGGAACAGGTGAGACTCACCGTGCAAAGCTTGACGCCAGAGCAGCTAACGACGCCCTATCGGCCCGGAGGCTGGACCGTACAACAAGTCGTGCATCATATGGCCGATAACGACATGAACGCCTTTATCCGGTTCAAACGGGCCCTTACGGAGGAATGTCCGCTAGCTGGCTCGTACCGGGAAGATTTGTGGGCCCAACTAGACGATTACAATGTGCCTGTAGAGATTTCCTTAGTGTTAATGAAAGCCGTTCATGATCGTTTTGCCGCCTTGCTCCGCAGCATGCGCGAAAACGAATTCGAGCGAAGCTTTATAAGCCAGACTCACGGGTCGATGAGCCTTAACGAAGCCGTGCAACGGTACGTGTGGCATGGCCGACATCATCTTGCGCAGCTGCTTTCGCTCCGGGAGCGGATGGGATGGAATAATTAAAAATAAAAACAAAAAAGCCACATGGATTCATCGTCCATGTGGCTTTGTGTCGCTTGGCAACGTCCTACTCTCCCAGGACCCTGCGGTCCAAGTACCATCGGCGCTGGAGGGCTTAACGGTCGTGTTCGGG
>NZ_RBAH01000037.1 GCF_003626695.1 Paenibacillus ginsengarvi | reverse complement strand
TTGGACCGCAGGGTCCTGGGAGAGTAGGACGTTGCCAAGCGGATGTACATTCCCTGATAGCTCAGTTGGTAGAGCACTCGGCTGTTAACCGAGTTGTCACAGGTTCGAGTCCTGTTCGGGGAGCCATATGGAGAGATGTCCGAGTGGCCGAAGGAGCACGATTGGAAATCGTGTAGGCGTCAAAAGCGTCTCGAGGGTTCAAATCCCTCTCTCTCCGTAGCTTCATTTTTAAAATGTTTCCATGCATGGCCCGTTGGTCAAGGGGTTAAGACACCTCCCTTTCACGGAGGTAACAGGGGTTCGAATCCCCTACGGGTCACTTTCTTCCTATAGCTTCGATTTGGGGATGAGAACCTTCAGGTTCATCGGAGTGAAAAAAACAGTTGCTTTTTAACAAAAGGTTTGATATATTATAGCTTGTCACTTTACATATGGACGCTTAGCTCAGCTGGGAGAGCATCTGCCTTACAAGCAGAGGGTCGGCGGTTCGATCCCGTCAGCGTCCACCATATCTTTATTAACGACGCGGGGTGGAGCAGCCCGGTAGCTCGTCGGGCTCATAACCCGAAGGCCGCAGGTTCAAATCCTGCCCCCGCAATTATTCTTTTAAGGTTACGACGACTAAAGTGATTTGGTTTGTTGCTTAAGAGAAATTTATATAGTGGAGCTGTGGTGTAGAGGCCTAACATGCCTGCCTGTCACGCAGGAGACCGCGGGTTCGAATCCCGTCAGCTCCGCCATTACTTTAAAATTTGTATTGCGTATGAGGCTTGGTAGCTCAGTCGGTAGAGCAGAGGACTGAAAATCCTCGTGTCGGCGGTTCGATTCCGTCCCAAGCCATCATCATGTTTACACTGCTGGACGGTGTAAGCAAGATATGCCGCTGTAGCTCAACTGGTAGAGCAACTGACTTGTAATCAGTAGGTTGGGGGTTCAAGTCCTCTCGGCGGCACCAGTTATCCCAAGTGGGATCGGTCATATGGAGGATTAGCGAAGTGGCCAAACGCAGCAGACTGTAAATCTGTTCTCTGACGAGTTCGGTGGTTCGAATCCATCATCCTCCACCATTTAACATTATAGGGGCATAGTTTAAAGGTAGAACAGCGGTCTCCAAAACCGTTAGTGTGGGTTCAATTCCTGCTGCCCCTGCCAGAAAAAACTTATTACGTGGCGGTCGTGGCGAAGGGGTTAACGCACCGGTCTGTGGCTCCGGCATTCGTGGGTTCAAGTCCCATCGATCGCCCCATATCTTTTTTTTTGGGGATTAGCCAAGTGGTAAGGCAACGGACTTTGACTCCGTCATTCCTAGGTTCGAATCCTAGATCCCCAGTACATTATTTTTGCGGACGTGGCTCAGTGGTAGAGCATCGCCTTGCCAAGGCGAGGGTCGCGAGTTCGAATCTCGTCGTCCGCTCCATCTTATTTTGGCGCCATAGCCAAGAGGTAAGGCAGAGCTCTGCAAAAGCTTTACCCCCAGTTCGAATCTGGGTGGCGCCTCCACCATTTTACATGTGCCCTTAGCTCAGCTGGATAGAGCGTTTGACTACGAATCAAAAGGTCAGGAGTTCGAATCTCTTAGGGCACGCTTTTAGCCGGTGTGGCGGAATTGGCAGACGCGCGCGACTCAAAATCGTGAGGGAAACCGTGGGGGTTCGAGTCCCTTCACCGGCAGTACTGAAAAAAGCTCTTAAGACAATTTGTCTTGAGAGCTTTTTTATTGCATGTGATTGCTTCCGGGCAGCAGTCCTGTCTTTCAACAGAAGCGCTGCCATAAGCGGCAGATTGGCCGGCAGTTTCCCGAATTAGCTTTACACCCGAACCAAACCTCTGACGGAATTGGCGTACTCGGACGGCGACATCTGGTAGTACCGTTTGAACGCTTTGGAAAATACATGCACCGTGCTGAAGCCGAGCAAGGCGGCGATTTCGGTAAAATTGTAAGTACTCTCGCGTATAAGCAGTTTGGCCTGTTCCATCCTCAGCTTGGCGAAGTAGTCCATGACTGTGTAGCCTGTGTGCTGCTTGAACACGTCCTTAAGCCGCGTCTTGGATACGTTCAGGGCCCCGCACAGCCAGTCGAGACTGACCGGAGAGCCCAGCGACTGCTTCAACAACTCGATCACGCCGCGCGTTAATTCGTCGTACTCTTCCTTTTTCGCCGGAAGGGTCCTTCTGGCCGGTCCTCCGCTCCAATCGTCGCGGCGCAGCAGCTGGATTAGCAGCATTTCCAGACGAAGCTTGAGCATCTGGATCGCGCCGACCGGAGCGTTATCCTGCAGCGTCAGCGGATACTTAAACGGAAAGCCGAAGGCGTCCGCACCTTCCTCGATAATTTTTGCGAGCTGCTCCCGTTCTTCGTCGTGAAGTAAAATGACCGCGTTTTCAAACCGCTTCATCGCTTCCGATGCGCAGTCGAATGTCAGGACGATGACGTTAGGGGCTTTGCCGTTTTCCGCATGGAACTTGTGGAATTCGTTCGGCTTGTGAAAAATGATCGAGCCCTGGCTCACCCGGTAGCATCGTTCGTCTCCCCAAACTTCCAAATCTCCCTTATCCACATACAACAGTTCCCAAAAATCATGCGATTCTCCACGAAAACGAAAATATTTACCGAACTCGAAATAGTGCATCGTGATCAGGTTTTCGATCGATAGCATTGTAGTGAGCGCGGTTCGACGGTAGCGCATGATGAACATTCCTTTGCCGATCGTTTTGCAAATCTCTTCCTCTATCATAGCGCGGATGCTGGTCCTTCGGGAAGAGCGTTTCTCGCGAAAAGACCAATCGTTCGGCTTTCCGGATAAAGATTTACCGCTCCTTTCTCCTTACAATGAGGGGGAATGTAAAACCGGGAGGGGGCAAGCCCGATGAAGCTGGGCGTCATCGGTTACGGAAGCCGTATTAAAAATGTGATCAAAAGTATTCAAAAAGAAGATTCCGCTTGTGTGGTTCACGCGATTGCCGATATTCGGCAAAATGTAGTGGTTGAAGGGTTTGAAGAAGGAGCAGTGCCGGTTTATTCTACGCCGGAAGCTATGCTGAATGCGGAGCAGTTGGATGGGATCCTGATCGGCACCCGCTGTTCGCTTCATACGGAAATGGCACTGAAAGTATTGCCGACGGGGATTCCGTTATTTCTGGAAAAACCGGTCGCTACGACAATGGAGGATGCCCGCAGGCTGAAGGCGGGAGGCGAAGCCGGAAAAAGCAAAGTTGTCGTTTCGTTTCCACTGCGGGTAACAGCCCCTGTGCAGCTTGTCAAAGAAATTATCGATTCGGGTAAAATCGGCACGGTGGAGCATGTGCAGGCGATCAACAACGTACCGTATGGGGGCGTTTATTTCCACAATTGGTATCGCGACGAGAACGAAACGGGCGGGTTGTTTTTACAGAAGGCGACTCATGACTTCGATTATATCCAGTATGTGCTGGGACTTCGCCCCACGCAAGTGTGCGCGATGACGTCCAAGCAAGTGTTCAAGGGGACGAAGCCGGCCGGGTTAAAATGCGCCGATTGCGAGGAAAATCGGACTTGTCCGGATAGCACCGTACACGGACCACAGAAAAACACCAGTTGGGCATATTGCTCCTTTGCCGAGGATACCGGCAACGAAGATTCGGGAAGCGCGCTGATCCGTTATGAAACGGGCATGCATGTATCGTATTCGCAAAACTTTTTTGCCCGGCGTTCTGCCGGAACGCGGGGAGCGCGATTTATCGGGTACAAGGGGACGGTAGACTTCGACTTTTTTACAAACGAAGTCAAGGTCATTATGCACCATACGCCGCGTACGGAGACGCACCGCTTTGAATCGAGCCAGGATCATTTCGGCGGGGATGCCGTTCTAGCCAGAAGCTTTATCGATTTGATGAAAGGGGAGGGCGAATCGATCAGCCCGCTGCAGGGCGGACTGGATAGCGCGCTTTTGTGCCTGAAGGCGAGAGAGTCTGCGCAAACGGGGACGTTCCAGGCGGTGGAGTGGTAAAAGATCCCCCTAAAGTGAAGCGAACCTACGAAGCATAGTCCGGGTACTTTAGGGGGAGCCCCCAAAAGCAGCCCCAAAAAGTGAAGCGGAGCCGGGCCGGAGCCTTGCTCCGCTATCCTTATCAAGCAAGCACCGCATCTGCTTGTGTCAAAGCTAGCTGCAATTCCTTGATATCGATGTCGGCAGGCGAAACGCCATGTCGGACGGCAATACCCGCCGCAGTACCCGCGGCCTGCCCCGTTGCCATGCAGCTGGGCGTCAGGCGAGTCGTGGCGAGAGCTTCATGCGTCGTGCTGATGCAGCGCCCCCCGGCCAGCAGATTCGTTATCCGCTTGGCCAGCAGGCAGCGGTAAGGGATATCGTAGGCCCCATCTCCTTGCACCCAGGCGGCGGTTACGCCTTTACCGGACGGGTCGTGAATGTCGATCGGATAACCGCTCCGCGCGATGACATCGTCGAACCGTCTGCCCTGCACGACATCGTCTGCTTGCAGCGCGTAAACGCCGTCGAGCCGACGCGTCTCCCGCACACCGATCTGCGCCCCTACGGACGAGATGGAAGCTTTCTCGAAGCCCGGCAGCTTGTCACGCATAAACGCAGCCACAAGCAGCACCTGTCTCCGTCCTGCCTCCTCTGCCTCGGTCAAATCCTCTACGTCGGTTCCGTCGAGCCCTTGTACCCGCGTCGTATTAACGAGCACCTCATCTTCCTCCGGTCCGGTGAAAAACAGGATCTGGTCCCGATTAATAGGCAAGCTCGCTTCCTTCCAATGTTTATAGAAACCGAGAACGCCGGACAATGGCAGTGTCTCGAGCTCTTCGAAGGGCGTTTTTTTGTAAAATTCGTCCGGATGAGCGAGCATGTACTGTTTGACCCGCTCCAGATCGACCCCCCGCATCCGGAATTTCATCGTCATCGGCTGTGTCAGTTTGTCACCGTCTCGTCCTTGCAGGCAAGGAGCTCCGGCCAGATAAGCAATATCGGCATCTCCTGTCGTATCGATAAACATTCGTCCGTTCACCTCGATTTTACCGGACTTGGTCGTAAGCCGCACGGAACGGATCTCGCTGCCCTCCGTTTGCACCTTGTCGACGAAGCTGTGGACGAGCAGACGCACACCTGCTTCCTTCAGCATGTCGAGGGCGACGATTTTGTACATTTCCGGATGATACGGCGTTATCGTATGAACGAATCCGACCGTGTCCCGAACGTGCCCCGGGGACGCGCTCATTCGCATAAGCCTGTCGATGATTTCCTGGGCTATGCCCCGGATCACTTGCTTGCCTGACATCGTGTGAAACGTCATCCACGGATAGACGAGAGCCGCGGTCGACATACCGCCCAGAAATCCGTAGCGTTCGATTAGAACGGTTTGCGCCCCGCTTCTTCCCGCTGCTATTGCCGCATTAATGCCTGCGGGTCCGCCGCCGCATACGACGACGTCGGCTTGTATCGTTTTGTACATGTGTATCACTCCCGTTTGAAATGTGTGGCAGGAACCGGCTGGCCGCTGAAGGAGATAGCCTTTTTCTAATTATAGAGGGACAGGAGCCATCCATTTAGTTTAAAATTGGTTTAAAAAATGGTTGCTTTGAAGGAGGAAGAGCGGTGCGGCGCAGCAGAGTGACGTTGCAGCATTTGGCCGAGGAGCTGAATTTGACGATACAGACGGTATCGAAGGCGCTGCGAGGGTTACCCGGCATGTCCGAGCAAACCCGCAGCGAAGTGATGAAGCTGGCCAAGGAAAAGGGCTATTGGACAAAAGATCAGAAGCGGGCGCTCCACTACGAAAACATAACCCCGTATCCTGTGCTGCAAAGGCGGTTTCTGCTAGTCCAAAACGTGTATTCACTCAACTTCAACAGGCTGCTGCTGGAAGGTTTGCACGAGCGGTTTAAGGAATTCGGCCATCGTGTCGAGCCGGTGCTGCTGCCGCCGAGCCTAAAAGAAAGGGATTTCGCGGATTGGGCGGAGGCGAGCGAGTTTCAGTATGCCGAAGGCTTGTTCATCGCCCCGAGAATGGGTTATGAGACCGTGGAGAATAAGCTGCTTCAGCTTCCCATCCCGCGTTTGCTGCTGAATTATCCCCCTCCGGAGTCCCGTCTGGACAGTGTGATCTGGGACGTTCACGAAGCGATGCACCAATCCGTCCGGCATCTGCTCCGGCTCGGCCACAAGCGTATTATGTACGTGGGCGATGAGAGCGGCCAGAGGGGGTTCGCTTTGCGCTGGCTTGCTTTCGCTGAGGCGATGAGGGCGGGGGGAGAGACGGTTGACGTTAGCCGTCACTGTACGGTCAGAAAAGCGGGCAGACAGTGGCTGGACGATTTTGAGATGCGGTTCCGGCGGGAGAAGCCGACTGCGATCATTTGCGGGCTTGACGAGGAAGCGGCGGCTGTATACGACGCGCTGCGCGGTATGGGCGTGGACGTTCCCGGACAATGCTCGTTTGTAGCGTTTTTGAACGAAGCGTCGGACAAGCTTCCCGGCTGCTCGCGACCGAAACTGCTCATTCGCGAAACCGGGTATCGCGCGGCCGACCGCATGTTATGGCGGATTGCCAATCCGCACATGCCTTTCGAGCATATCCGGCTTAGAGGCGAATTTTACGCGGGGAGGACGACGGCGGCTGTGCGAATCTGAGGGTGGTATCGGTCAGATGCGGAAAGTGAAGCCTTCCGAAATCGGTTAAGTTGGAGTAACGGAGGAAGCGGCGTCGGTATGCGTACCGGCGTTTTTTCCGTTCTTGGCAGCAATTGCTTCGACCTGATCCTAAATTGTCGTTGCGGTGATGAAAATGCTTGTGTGTTACAATAGAAGAAGACGAAACGAAGCAGGGGGGGACGGGAATGGCAGTCAAGCTGATCGATCGCTTTGGGCGGGTGCACGACTATTTGCGTATATCGGTGACGGATCGCTGCAATTTGCGCTGCGTTTATTGCATGCCGGAGGAAGGGATGGAGTTCGAGCCGGACGAATCCATTCTCAGCTTCGATGAAATCGTGTCTGTTGTCCGGGTGCTGGCGCGGCTCGGCGTGAGTAAATTGCGGCTGACCGGCGGGGAGCCGCTCGTGCGCAAAAACCTGGAGCAGCTCGTTGCCAGGCTGTCGGAGATTCCAGGCATCGCGGACATCGCGCTGACTACGAACGGCATTCATCTGGCCCCCCGGGCGGAGAGGCTGCGCGCCGCCGGGATTACACGCGTCAACATCAGTCTCGACTCGCTGAGGGCCGACCGGTTTGCGCTTGTCACGCGCGGCGGCGACATCCGCAAAGTGCTGGCGGGCCTGGCGGAAAGTGTGCGGGTCGGCTTTGATCCGATCAAGCTGAACGTCGTTTTGATGAAAGGCATCAATGACGACGAAATCGGAGATTTTCTGCAACAAACGATAGAGCGCAGCCTGACCGTCCGTTTCATCGAATATATGCCGATCGGGCATAACGACGATGGCTGGCGAAGCCGGTATTTACCGCTATCTGCCGTTCTGGAGCGCTGCGAGGCGATGGGCTGGTCGGTCGAGCAGGCGGAATCGGTGTATGGAAACGGCCCGAGCCGAAACTACCGGATTCGCGGGGCGAAGGGATCGTTCGGGCTGATTCATCCGGTCAGCGACCATTTTTGCGAGACGTGCAATCGTCTCCGCTTGACGGCGGACGGCAATATCAAGCCGTGTTTGTACTGGACGGATGAATTCAACGTGCGCAAGGCGATCGGAGATGACGAAGCGATCGAGCGGCTATTTTGCCGGGCGCTTGATGTCAAGCCCGAGAATCATGAGATGGCGCAGGCGTTACTTCAAGCGAAACAGTCGCATACGCCTACGTCGCGGCGGATGTCGCAGATCGGCGGGTAAACGGCGTTTTCCATCCGATTGCGCTGTATTTTACATAGAGAGGAACGTGCTGCATGGACGAGATACGAACACTGAGGCAAGACGAGCTGGACGACAGCATTACGCTTTCGTGTTATGCGTTTCAATACGACGTAACGCCGGAGGAGCGGGAGCAGCGGAAGCGGCGGATGGACCCGGACCGGATCTGGGGTTATTTTGTAGACGGGAACATGGCGGCCAAGGTGCATATCCACGATATGCGCATGTATGTGCAGGGCGAGCCGATCCGGATGGGCGGCGTAGCAAGCGTGGCGACATGGCCGGAGTACCGCCGCAAAGGAATGGTGTCCCAACTGCTTCAGAAGGGGCTCCAGGCGATGAAGGAGGACGGCCAGACGTTATCCTGCCTGCATCCGTTCGCCGTATCGTTTTACCGGAAGTATGGCTGGGAGCTGTATACCGATTACAAGAAGTACGAGCTGAAGGCGGCCCAGTTGCCCGCCTACGAGCATACCGAAGGGCGCATAGAGCGAGCTGATCGGGATTGGCAACTGCTGGATCGAGTGTACAGCCGGTACGCCCGACAGTATAACGGGACGCTGGTGCGGGACGAGTCGTGGTGGCAGCATACCGTGTTCAAGCAAAAGGGCGGACAAGCCGCCGTGTATTACGACGATGCCGGCGATCCTCGCGGGTATATGCTGTACAAGGTGAAAAACCGCGTCATGGACATCGGAGAAATGGCGTTTCTGGACGAATCCGCGAGAAGGGGGCTGTGGCGCTTTATCGCGAACCACGATTCAATGTGCGATACGGTCAAGCTGCTGCAGGCGCCGGGCGACGACGAGCTGTCGTTTCTGCTGCCCGATCCGCGCATCGTTCAGGAGACGGTTGCCTATTTCTCGGCCCGCATTGTCGATTTCGAGCGGTTCGTTGCCCAGTATACGTTCGAGGCGACAGGACGGGAGGAGAGGCTGGAGGTGCGGCTGAGCGACCGCTACGCTCCTTGGAATGACGGCCATTTTACCGTGTGTATAAATGGAGACGGACGAGCTTCCGTGGAAGCTGCGGCGCAAGGCGAAACGGGAGCCGAAGGGCAGGACAATTCCAGAGTCGCCTGCGATATCCAGACGATGACCGCGATGCTGATGGGCTACAAGCGTCCCGCCTTTATGTTCAAGGCAGGAAGGCTAAGCGGCTCCGAACAGGAAACAAAACGATGGGAACAGCTAGTACCGCGCCGGTCGTCTTATTTGCCGGACTACTACTGAGCTGGCGACACATGATTATAAAACGGCAAAAACCTCCGCAAACGAACGGAGGTTTCTGTATACTACAGGTTATTTAAACGAAATTTCCGCGCGCTGCTCGGACGAATCGTAGATCGCCTGAATAATTTGCGACGACAGGATGACGGTATCGATATGGGCCGGCGATTTTTCACCTGTGCGCACACAGTTGATGAAGCCGTCGATTTCATTTTGGAACATGTCGCGCGACGTGTACTTCGGCGTCGTTTCGAGCAGGGCGCCGTTTTTCGCGCTGTACATGACGAACTCCTTGCCGTATTGCAGGCGGATGCCCGCTTTGTCGCCGAGGAAGTCGATATACGACTCGCCGACGCCGATATTTTGCGCCCAGGCGCCGTTCAGCGTGACGGTTGGTCCTTCGGTGCGGATCATGCCGGTTACGAAGTCGTCTACGTCGTACGTACCTTTATAATTCGGAGGTCCCGCCCACATGCTCGTGTAGGCGTAGTTCTCCATTTCGACGCCCAGCTTGCTGTAGGCTTGTCCGGTGACCGTCTGAGGCCGCGGGTCGCCAAGGCAGTACATGACGATATCGAGATAGTGAACGCCCCAGTCGATCAAGGCGCCGCCGCCGGCAATCGCCTTCGTCGTAAACGCTCCGCCAAGCCCCGGGATGGAGCGGTGGGCGCGGAAGCTGACGTAAACGTGATACAGCTCGCCGAGCTCGCCGTCCTCGATCAATTTTTTGATGATGTTAACGCCCGTGTTGAACCGGTTGACGACGCCAATGTTAAGCACCTTGCCGGTTTCGTGCTGCACCTTCTGCATTTCCAGCGCTTCGGCATACGTGCGGGCTGCCGGTTTTTCGCACAGTACGTTTTTACCGGCGCGCAAGCAGTCGATCGAGATCGTGGAGTGCCCGTTGTTCGGCGTGCAGATCGAAACGGCTTCCACTTCCGGATCGTTCAAGATAATATGGTAGTCCTCAATGGCCTCGCCACAGCCGTAATCTTTCACGGCTTTTTCCGCTCTTTCTTTAATAAGATCGCAGAAATATTTGATTTCCGCATCCGGATTGGCCAAATACGCTTTAATGTGGGCACTGTTCGCTATCGTACCGCAGCCGATAATGGCCACCTTCGTTTTACTCATGGTTTTCCCTCCCGGGGTTCAAGGATACAACACACATTCATTGTAGCCTTTGGGACGAAATAAACAATACTTTTTTTCGATTTTCATCGCCATTCCGGAGATTTTTTCCGAACCTGAATACATGTCTTCCCTACATCCCCGGCATCGTCAGCACGCGCTGCCCTTCCTTGAACTTCTCCACGAACGATCCCGCATCCGCTTTCACATGAAACATGCGCGGTTTCCCTTCCGGCCCCATCAGCATCATTCTCGTATCGTGCGGCGTTAGCGGGTCCCACATTACATACAGCTCCCGCACCTCGCCGCGATACCAGCCGCTGTTCACACGGACGGCAGGCTCAAACGGTATTTTCAAAATGTAGCCGCTTTCCGGATCGAGCCGAAAGCCTTGCCACGCCCCGCGTATGGAGGCGATCCACGACTCCCCTAGACGGCGGAACGCCAGCGAATTCGGCGCCGTGCGGATGACGCGGCCTTGGACGACATCGAATAGCTGAACGGCAGGTGCCGACAACGGGACGGTCGGCGCCGATGCCCCGGCAAACGAAGCGATCGGGGCGGGGGACACGGCTGCTGATAAGGGCACGGCGGCCGGTTCCCGGTCCGGCAGCGGTTGGCCTAAGGAAAAAGCCAGTCCGCACCCGAGCAGGATGGCGGTTCGGCTCAGCATGGGCAAACTCCTCTCAGGATACGATCATGAACCAATATCAACAGTAGATTGCCCTTTTGCCGCAAATCTATGCCTATTTCCAAGCCGCAGCCTCCGTTTCCGGGTGGGGACGAAGGTACCTCTAGACGGTCCCGGGCGCCCGACCTAGGGCTAGTAGCAAAAACCGTCGCGGGTCCGTTTTGACCGGACCCCGGATCGCCTACAATGAGTACATAAGCGAAACACAACACAACGAAAGGCGGTGAGAGATATGAAACTGAACGGCAAAAGCGGACTCGCCATTCTGCTTATCGGCTGCGGAGCGCTTATCCTGTTAGGCAAAATCGGCCTCGGCCTTGGCTTCCTGATGAGCTACTTATTCCCGATCGCCCTGCTCGGTCTCGGCTACTACGGGATTCGAAACGGCAGCAAGTTTTTCGGCTGGGTCATCTTCGTAGTCGGTCTGATCGCGCTGCTCGGCAAGTTTTCCACATTGTTCGCCATCATCTTCGCGGTGGGGCTCATCTACTTCGGCTTTACGATTCTGAAGAAGAAGCAGAGCACGATGCTGTAACAAATGCCTGACCGAAAATTTACACATACATTCGATTCCACAAAGGAGGACATAATCGATGAGCCTGATGAGGCGGATGAGAGACATAACCGTCGCTACCCTGAACGAGAGGCTCGAGCAGGCGGAAGATCCGGTCAAGTTGATCGATCAATATTTGACCGCTCAGCGAGAGCAAATCATGCAGTCGGAAAAAGTGTACCGCCAAATGATGGCGCACGCCCAGTCGCTGCGGCAGCAGGTCATTGCGGCCGAGCAACTGAGGGACAAACGCGAGCAGCAAGCGATGATCGCACTCAAGGCAGGGGAAGAGCAAGTCGCCAAGATGGCCTTGCAGGAAAAAATGCTGCAAGAGGAAAAGTATGAGCAGTACAAGGATCTGTACGATCAGAGCAAGCATTCGATCGTCGAGCTGGAGGAGCAAATCGATGGGCTGAAGCGCGACTTCGACGAAGTGCTCGGCAAACGCCAATATTACATGGCCCGCCTGGAGTCGGTACGGCTGCAGCAGCGAATGAACGAATCGATGCGCGGCGGCTACGGCGGATTGAACGGCCGTACGTTCCACCGGCTGGAAGAACGAATTTCCGATATGGAGCTTGAAACCCGCTCGCTGCGCGATGTGCGCCAGCTCGGCAAGGAACTGGCCCATGCAGGGAGCGCGATGCAGCAGGCGCTTGAAAACGAGCTGACCCAGCTGCGCGCCAAGCTCGAGAAGGAAGGATGGTTGAAATGAAGAAGCTGTACCGTTCCCAAAGGGACAAGAAGCTGTTCGGTATATGCGGCGGATTGGCCGACATGCTCCAGGTGGACTCGACGCTGCTGCGACTGATCATTGTCGTAACGACGTTTTTCACCGGCGGGATTCTGATCCCAATCTATATACTAGCGGCTCTTGTCATTCCGAAGGAGCCGGGGATCGAATCTCCGCTTGCGAGCTCGTGGAACCAATACGGCTCAGGCCACCAGGCTTATTCCACCCCTCAGGGAGGATACGGCTACCAGCATTCGCATACACCTCATTACAGCGCTGCTGCCGCCAAACCGGCCGCACAGCCTGAGGAGCAGCTGGATCACATGATGAAAGACATCGAAAGTAAAGCAATGTGGAACGAAATTCAAGAACTGAAAGCCAAACTGTCCAAATACGAGAAGGGAGACGTGTAAACAATGGGAGTATTTAAACGGATCAAGGATATGACGAAGGCATCGGTGCATGAGCTGCTTGACAAGGTGGAGGACCCGGTTGTTATGCTGAACCAGTACATCCGCGACATGGAGGAGGAAATCGCCCAGGCGGAAGTGACGGTTGCCCGTCAAATCGCAAACGAACGCAAGCTGTTGGAGCGTCTGAACGAATCCATCCGTCTGAGTGCGGACCGCGAAGCTAAAGCGGCCGAAGCGCTCAAGAAGGGCAATGAAGCGATCGCTCGCCAAGCGCTCGAAGAGAAGCTTTATTACGATCAGAAGATCGTCGAGCTGAGCGAAACGCATGCGCAGTCGAAAGGGCAAGCCGATGAGCTTCTCGGTCAACTGCATGCGATGAAGGACGAATATTACAAAATGCGCAACAAGCGCAATGAGCTGGCAAGCCGCGCAGAGCTGGCGAAAGCGAAAAAGCAAATGGCTCAAGTCACGACGGTGAACTCGGTCGAGACGGGCAATGCTTCCCGCGGGTTCCAGCGGATGGAAGAAAAAATTATTCAGCTCGAAGTCGAAGCCGAAATCGCTCGTACGCCATATGTGCCGGCAACCGCGCTGCAATCGGTGCAAACGATCGACGCAGCCAAGCAGCAGAAGATCGACGAGCAGCTTCAACTGCTGAAGGAAAAAATGTCCCCGGCGCCTGCCGCCGCTGCCGAATAATCGCTTTGTAGCGCTTGGCAAATTATGATATTCTAGTTTGGGAGCAAGGCCATAGGGCGAAGCGGTTCGCGCTATGGCTTTTCCCGCGATTGGGAAATACGCGGCGTATGTGGCGCTGCGATACCGAAATGCTGTGCCGTGCACATCATGCGATCGAGAAAAGGAGGTGCGGCAATGGAAAACCGGAACCGCAATACGGCCATCGTGCTCATCGTGGCGGGACTATTCATCTTAATCCAGCATTACTTCAGCTTTTTTACCATTGCCGCCCTGTCGTTCATCGCGCTCGGCGTTTACAAAATAAGATCGTCGCCGGATAAAATCGGCTATGGTATTCTAATCGTAGGGATTATTGTTTTGTTCAGCGGCAATTTCGCATTCATCTTGTCGATTGTACTGATCTCACTCGGATTGTTTTATATGAAGTCCAAGCAGGCTCACCGGGACGATTCGTTCACGCAGAAGCATAGCCTGCTCGAAAGCTTTAAGCGGGACAAAGAGCCGTGGGAACTCAAAAATATGAGCATGTGGAATGTCGTCGGCGAAATTTATATGGACATGTCGCTCGTCATCCTCGATCAGAAGGAGACAACGATCGTTGTGCAAGGAGGACTCGGCGATGTCGATATTATTGTGCCGGAGTTTATCGGCGTCAGCGTCAACGCATCCGCACTGGTCGGGCAGATCAAGGCGGGAAGCGAAAAGGAGACCGGGCTTGTGAACAAGGTCGTCTGGCAGTCGCCGAATTACGAAACATGCGATCAAAAAGTGAAAATACTCATTTCCTACTTAGTAGGAGATATTGATATTAAATTGGTGTAGGCTTACGAAGCAAGCTTTTCCTGCGGGAAAAGCTCAGTAACGCTTACGAAAGAAGCTTTTCCCTGCGGGAAAAGCTCTTGGGAGGATCGCTCGTGAACAAAAAACTGACGAACATGATATGGCGCAGCATGGGCGAGTCGATCCTTCTCAGCCTTTTTTTGTTCGGAACCATCATCTACATTCTCAACTACTACGGCTACATAAGGCCGTTCTCGAATTGGCGGGAAGGCGTAATGATCAGCCTTCTACTGATCGGCGCCGTAACGGTGCTTGGCGGGGCATTCGGGTTCTGGTCGTCCAGCCGGACGACCCGCAGGCTGGAGCAGCTTCAGGATTCGATGCTGCATTTGGAGAAGGGCAACCTCAGCCGGCCGATTCCCGATCTGGGGCAAGATGAGATCGGACGGATCGGCGAGCAGCTCGGACGAATCAGCACCAGATGGGAGGAGCAGGTTTCGTCGCTCCAGCGGCTGTCGACGAACAACGCCGAGCTGGCGGAGAAGGCGAAGCTGTCGGCCGTCGTGGAAGAACGCCAGCGGCTGGCCCGGGAGCTGCACGACGCGGTCAGCCAGCAGCTATTTGCAATCTCAATGACGGCTACGGCCGTCGGGCGAACGCTCGATAAAGATTTCGACAAGGCGAAGCGGCAAATCGCGCTGATCGAGGAAATGTCATCGGTCGCCCAGTCGGAGATGAGGGCCCTGCTGCTTCATTTGCGCCCCGTTCATTTGGAGGGCAAGCGTTTGTCCCAAGGGCTTCGCGAGCTGCTGCAGGAGCTGCAGGCGAAGGTGCCGATCGAGATTACGTGGGATATGGACGAAAGCATACGGCTGCCGAAAGGAATCGAAGACCATCTGTTCCGCATCGTGCAGGAGGCGCTGTCGAACACACTGCGCCATTCGAAGGCAAGCCTGCTTGAGCTAAAGCTTCAGCGTCCATCGGACAATATCCGGCTGTCCATCCGGGACAACGGGGTTGGCTTCGAGATGGACGAGAATAAGCATGCTTCGTACGGAATCCAGTCGATGAAGGAGCGGGTCAATGAAATCGGCGGGGCGATTCAATTCGTCACCGCTCCCGGCAAAGGAACCCGGATCGAGATCCGCGTGCCGATCTTGACAGAAGATGGAGGAGAAATGACGGATGGAAGCGGAAATTAAAGTGTTGCTGGTGGATGACCATGAGATGGTGCGTATCGGTCTGGCGGCCGTGCTCGGAACCGAGGACGGAATCGAGGTTGTCGGCGAAGCGAGCAACGGGCTCGAGGGCATCCGTTTGGCGCAGGAATACAAGCCGGACGTCGTCTTGATGGACCTGGTTATGGAAGGGATGGACGGGATCGAGACGACCCGGAAGCTGCTGCAGCAAATGCCGGACATCAAAGTCATCGTTCTGACGAGCTTTTTGGACGACGAAAAAATGTACCCGGTCATCGAAGCCGGCGCGTTCAGCTACCTGCTGAAAACGTCGCGTGCCTCGGAAATCGCCCAGGCGATCCGGGCCGCCATCAAGGGGCAATCGGTGCTCGAGCAGCAGGTGGCAGCGAAGATGATGAACCGCTTCCGCCAGCCGAAGCCGGCCGCCGAACCGCATCACGACCTGACCGACCGCGAGATGGAGGTGCTCAAGCTGATCGCCTCGGGCAAGTCGAACCAGGAGGTGGCCGACGCCTTGTTCATCGGGATCAAGACGGTTAAATTCCATGTCACCAACATTTTGGCCAAGCTGGGCGTGGAAGACCGGACGCAGGCGGCCATATACGCGTTCAAGCACGGTATCGTCGAGTAAGCTGGATGGGGTATAGTCCCACTCATTTGAAAAGCATCGTGCGTGCCATGCCGGTTTCGCATCCAGCTGAATAACGCATGTGCTGCTCTCATCCCCGGTGAGAGCTATTTGCGTGGAAGGGAAGCCCGGTGTGCGGGCCGCTTCTTTTCGTGAGAAGTTGACATAAATAGAGGAAATTATATATTATTGTATATATAATGTTTAACCAATAAGCCAAGCAAGATGCGTAAGCGAGGATGGAGCCGAAGATGGATCAACCGATGCAAAACCAACCGCTAATTATTCAGAAGCAGAACATTAGCGAAGAACTGGTCAAATATATTAAGCAGCAGATTATTTCCGGCGAACTGAACCCGGGAGACCGGATCGTGGAAACGAAGCTGGCCCGCGAGCTTGGCGTCAGCCAGACGCCGGTGCGGGAGGCGATCCGCCATCTGCACGGGGAGGGCGTCATTACGATCGTGCCGAACAAAGGGCCGATGGTGCGGACGCTCGATATGAAGGACGTGTTCGAAATTTATTCGGTCCGTTCCATGCTGGAGGGGCTGGCGATCCGGCTGGCTACGCAGAACGCGACCGATGCGCAGATTGCCGAGCTGGAATCGTTCTACGAGCAGATGAAGCTGAAGCTGAACGACGATTCGGTGTCGAGCCTGCTGTACGATTCTTCGCATATTCACAAGACGATTATCGAGATGGCGGGCCATGACCGGCTGATGAACATGTACCAGTCGATCTCGTTCCAGATTTCGCTCGTGAACCGGCTGCTCGGAGCCAGATCGACGAAGCAGAAGGAAGTCGATCAGCATCTGGAGCTGATCGAAGTGCTCAAGAAACGGAATCCGGACGAAGCGGAGACCACGATGCGCAAGCACATTTTCCGGTCGTATCGCGATTTTGTGCAGCTGTCCGAGAAGAGGGACCAGCCGCTGCAATTTGATGAGAAGCTGTGGATTTGACAGGCTCCGCTCTGCGGGCCTGTTTTTTCTTTGTTGACGGATGAACGATTGACGATATAATATATATTATATATAATGTTTAATACGTCGTGTGAATGAAATCCGCCCGACTGCCGGGTATGATGGCCATTCGGTACAGACGGGTCGCCTTTAAGAAAGCGTTTTCTGAACAACAAACAAGCGATAGGCGCCGCCCGATCCACAGAACGATCGGATCGTGAGTATCGATCGTACATGCGGCAAGCCGGACAGAAGGAGACCAATATGGCGCAACCGGAGAAGATCGAGAAGCATCCTGCGCTGGCGATGCTGGAGGATATGATCCGCATTCAGAGCGTCAACCCGCATTTCGATAAGGCGGGGCATGGCGAAGGGGCGATGGCGGATTACGTGGAGCGGCGGTGCAAAGCGGCGGGACTGACCGTGACGAGACAGCCGGTATTTCCCGGAAGGGAAAATCTTCTGATCGAGCTGCGTGTCGGCAAGCCG
The DNA here is from genome assembly GCF_003626695.1 of Paenibacillus ginsengarvi. Lineage (GTDB taxonomy): Bacteria > Bacillota > Bacilli > Paenibacillales > NBRC-103111 > Paenibacillus_AB > Paenibacillus_AB ginsengarvi. Next base: position 53,748 of record NZ_RBAH01000037.1, on the reverse strand, counting down.
GACAAAACGCTGCTGTTCGAAGCCCATATGGACACGGTAACGCTCGGCACGATGCCGGACGCGCTCGTTCCGGTGTACCGGGACGGCAAGCTCTACGGGCGCGGAGCCTGCGATACGAAGGGCTCGCTCGCCGGCATGCTGTACGCGATGGAGCGGTGCGCGGCCGAGCCGGAGCTTGCCGGAGGCGACCTCCTTCTCTGCGCATCGGTGGACGAGGAGCATGCGTATCGGGGATTGATGGCGTTCCTCGAGCTGGACATCCCGGTAGCCGGGGCCGTGGTCGGGGAGCCGACCGAGCTTGGCATTACGGTGGCGAACAAAGGCTGCGTCCGGATGGCGGTGACGACGCACGGCAAGGCGGCCCACAGCTCGATGCCGGACGAAGGCGACAGCGCCGTCATGCAGATGATGCGCGTGCTGCGGTTTATTCACGAGAAGCTCGAGCCGGAGCTGGCTACCCGGGCTCATCCGCTGTGCGGAAGTCCGACGATCGTCGTAGGCACGATTCACGGCGGCACGCAGATCAATATTGTGCCCGATCGCTGCGTTATTGAGATCGACCGCCGCCTCATTCCCGGGGAGCGTCCGGAAATCGTCGAGCGCGAGCTCGTGGAGCGGCTGACAAGCGAACTCGGTTCCGAGCGGGTGAAGCTGACCGCAGAGCGTCTGCTGCACGACTGGGCGCTGGACACGCCGCATGATACTCCGGTCGTCCTGGCGGCCAGGGAGGCTGCGGCTGCGATCGGGCTCAGCAATCGGCTGCGCGGCGTTACATACGGCTGCGATGCGAGCAAGCTTCAGGAGTTCAAGCGTATCCCATCTATTATTTACGGGCCGGGCTCTATCGCTCAGGCGCATACGAACGACGAATGGGTTCCCGTTTCGGACGTCGAGCAGGCGGCGGAGTTTTATTTGCAGCTCGCCCGCACGTTTGGCCGGTTATAGGCCGTAGGCCGTTTCTGGTTGCACGGAACGGAGGAAGCGATTATTTTGTTGCTGCTGGGGAGGACTTGTATGCGTATATCATCTCGCGTTCATATGGTAGGAAGCGGCCGGCACGGCCTGCAGATGACGCATCCGATCGATTGTAACGTTTATTTGCTGGACGGCGGCTCCGAGTGTGCGCTTATTGATGCGGGCGGCGGCGTGGAGCCGGATAGGATCGAGGCGAATATCGCCGCGGCGGGGATCGACCCGTCGCGCATTACGAAGCTGCTGCTCACGCACGCGCACGGAGACCATGCGGCGGGAGCCCAGCATTTTCACGATCGCTACGGCGCCGAGCTGATTGCCGCCGCCGAGGCCGCTCCGTGGATGGAACGGGGCGACATGGAGAAGAACAGTCTGCTTGCGGCGATAGCGGCAGGCATTTACCCCGAGGATTACCGCTTTCCGGCCTGTCCGGTCGGCAGAGCGGTAGCCGAGGGCGATCGCATCCGGGTCGGCGAGCTGGAGCTGACCGTGCTGGATACGCCGGGACATGCGCGCGGGCACGTCAGCTATATGTGGGACGGGCAGGACGGCCGGGCGATTTTTGCCGGCGACGTTATTTTCGCTGGAGGGCGGGTCGTCTTGCAATCGACGTGGGATTGCTCGATTCAGGATTATGCCGCTACAACGGCGAAGCTGCACGGGCTTCGCATCGATACGCTGTATGCGGGACACGGGGCGCCCGTGCTGAAGGAAGCGTATCGCCATATCGAGCGGGCGCATGATTGCTTCCGGAGGCTGGATCTTCCTCCAAATTTGTAAACGTGAAGAAGTTCGGCGAATGTACAGGAGGGGTGGCGAAAAGATGGAAGCTTTAATCGAACGATCCGCTTTTGTCGGCATGGAAGATCGGGCCTGGTTTTATGGCGGGGCCGAATCGCCTCCTTTCCGAGGGATGCTGGATGCCGTTAACGCTTATGTGTATAACCGGTCGGGCGGCCCGACGGGGCGTCTGCGGAACAGCGAAGCGGAACAGGCGCTTCGGCTCAATCTGGCGGCGCTGCTCGGCGGACAGCCGGAGCATATCGCGCTTATGTCAAACGCTTCCGAAGCGATCTCGATGATCGCCGCATCATTCCGGTTTGAGCCCGGCGACAACGTAGTCATTCACGATCTCGAGTTTCCGTCCGGCGTTCTTCCTTGGCTTCATCTGAAGTCGTCCGGCGTTGAAGTTAGAGTAGTGCCAAGCCGCAACTGGCGGATTACCGCCGAAGATTTGTTAGCGCGGGTTGATGCGAATACCCGTATCGTCGTTACGAGTCACGTCAGTTATTTATCCGGGGTGCGCATCGATTATTCGCACCTTTATCGGGAGCTGCAGCAGACGGATACGCTGCTGCTGGTCGACGCCACGCAATCGCTCGGAGTTGTGCCGGTTCGTATGGACGAGGCCGATTTTATCGTGGCCAGCTCGTACAAATGGCTGATGGCGGGTCACGGGATGGGCGTGCTTGCGATCAATCCGCAGCGGACGGAGCAGTTCGAGCCCCGTTATGTCGGCTGGCGAAGCGTGGAGGATATGTTCAGCGACACCCGGTTCGAGCAGTTCCGCTTTTTCCGCGATGCGCGGCGGTTCGAGGCCGGCTATCCGAGCTATCCGACCGTTTATGCAATGAAAGCGGCGACGGATCTGCTGCTGTCGATCGGCATCGACAACATTTCGCGGCATGTGCTGGACCTTGGCAGTTATTTGATCCAGGAGATGCGGAGGCTCGGCTATGAATCGATGACGCCGGAGCAGCCGGAGCAGCGGGCGGGCAACATCTCGTTCGTATGCCCTGACGGCGAGCGGCTTGCGGACGAACTGATGCAGCAGGGAACGTATGTATGGGGCGGAGACGGGCGGATTCGCGCCTCGATTCACTTCTATAACAGCTCGGCAGATGTGGATAAGCTGACTCGGCAGCTTGCGGCACTTGCAGGAAAACCCGCTTAGCGCGAAAGTCAGCTCGGCACCTATAGCGCGGCAAGACGAAGATAAGGGGAATCGATATGAAGGCGTTGTTATGGACCGGGGCGGAAAAGATGGAAATGCGCGAGCTGGCCGACCCCGTATGCAAGCCGGGTGAAGTACTCATTCGCGTTGATGCCGTCGGCATCTGCGGCTCGGAGATCGAAGGTTATTTGGGGCATAACAGCTTGCGTGTGCCGCCGCTTGTGATGGGGCACGAATTTTGCGGCAGGATCGTCGCAGCGGAGGAGGGGGCGGGCGGTTCAACTGGCGGAGAGCAGAAGGCGGAGCTTGCACCGGGGAGCCGTGTCGTCGTCAACCCGCTCTCCGCTTGCGGCGACTGCGCTTCCTGCCGCCGCGGGCTCCCGCAGCTATGCGCGAAACGGACGCTCGTCGGCGTCCACCGGCCGGGCGCTTTCGGGGAACTCGTGGCCGTTCCCCGATCCGCCGTTGTGCCGGTGGATGCCGGCATGAGCCCGTTTCGCGCGGCGCTGGCGGAGCCGCTCGCCTGCTCGTTGCGGGCGACGCGCCGGGCGCTCGAGCGGCACCCGTTCGCGGGTGCGCTCGTCTTCGGCGCCGGCGGCATCGGCCTGCTGTGCGCGCTTGCGGCGAAGCTGCTCGGCGCCTCGCGCGTGCTGATCGCCGACACGAACGCGGAGCGGCTCGCGGCAGCGGAGGCACTCGGCGGCTTCGAGACGGCGAATCCGCGCGAGGAGGACCTCGGTTCGCGGGTGCGGGCGGTCTTCGGCGAGGGCGGGCTCGATGCGGTGATCGACGCCGCCGGATTTCAGCCGACGCGGGAAGCGGCGATGCGGCTCGTGCGGCCGGGAGGCACGGTGATGAATATCGGCCTCGGCATCGACGATACGGTGCTGCCGATCAATCATTTGATCCGCAGCGAGATCGAGGTGCTCGGCTCGTTTTGTTACTCCGCGCAAGATTTTCATGATGCGGTCCGGCTGCTCGCGGAAGGGCGGATTACCGAGCAGGGCTGGACGGAGGTGCGCCCGCTTGAGGCGGGAGCGGACGCTTTTGCGGAATTGGTCGCAGGACGCGTCGATGCAGGCAAGATCTTTTTGCGGCCTCATTAAGGCTGAGGGGCTTGCGCCGGGCCGGAATTTCACGCGAGTACGCGAGTATGGTTACGGCGGTGAAGTTTGCCGGACGAGAACATAGTAATTATAGAATTGGATCTGTACGGAGTCGCCGAGGGCGGCTCCTTTATTCGTTGTTTCGTCCCCTCCTGAGCCGATTTGCGCTGCTTTGACGCTTGCCCTCGTTCCCGGTACAATAACGATAGCAAGGCGGGGTACCGCCGAATACAGGTGGGGGAAACGGATCATGAGCAGTACGCAATGGATCGTGCTTGTAGTTTTCTTGGTGGCAACAGTGGCTTTCTCGTGGATGATGAGCAAGAAGTGGTGGAAGAAATAAGGTTTTGCCAGCGATAGCGGAACTTCCTCTTCCGTTATTGCCCGATCAGCGGAACCGCCAGTTCCGTTATTGCCGTTTTGCGTGCCTATTATGCTTGCATAGAGGAAGCCTCACTTCCTTTATGGCTTCATTTGCCCGGATCCACTCGGCCTATAGGCGGCTTTAACGGAACTTCCGCTTCCGTTATCGCCTGAGTTACAGCGTTCCACCAGTCATAGCGGAACTTTTACTTCCGCTTCCATGCCCCTGGACAGCTCCTAACTTGGCCGCACTTCACTTTAATGCTTAGCGAAGTTAAACTTTTGTAACGTTAAAGGTTAGCCGGTTCACCATCGATCCGGCTTCCACATACACTGTCCGTATAGCCTGCCTATCGACGTCCCGCTGAAGCTTCACGCGTTGGTCCCGGTCCGGGCAAGCCGAATACGGAAGGATGAGAGCCATGATTCGGGCGCGCAATCCCCGCCGGGATGACCGGACGATTCTGGGTTTGGTGAAGCAGGAGCTATTCGTCTACACGGTTCTGACGCGACCGGAGACGCGCTGGGACCCGGCCGACGTGCGGAGAAGGCTGGACGGTGACGTCACCTTTGTCGCTGCGCCGAGAAGAGCGGCAAAGCCGGTAGGCTTCGTCTCGGTCCGATCGTCGGACCGCACGACGATGCTGCTCGATCTGCTCGCCGTCGAGCCCGGCAGTCAAGGCAAAGGGTGGGGGACGGCGCTTCTGAAGCAGGCGGAGCGTTATGCCCGCGAGCGCGGGTATCGCGAGATGAAGCTGTTCGTCGACGAGGCAAACGGCAAGGCGCGGCTATTTTACGCAAGGAACGGATACGGCGAGTCGGAGTACGTCCCTTCGTTTGCGTTTATTGTGATGGCTAAACGGCTGTAACCGCATTTTCTCGAAAAAAGAAGCTTCCGCCACTGGAGAGAGAGAGTGGATCGGAAGCTTTTTGGCGCTACTGGCCGCTCCGCCGGCATACGCCTCGTTGCTTATCTCACTTTGCGGGGAATGGGGTCAGAGCAGCGGAAACAGCCCGGCGATGTTCGCCAAATCGACCGATACTTTGGCGCCGAACGGGGACCTCGGCTCGAGAGTTTCGAACGGCTCGAAGTGTTCCGCGGGAGCTTCGGGAGGGAAGGCGGAAAGCTGCAAGCCCCGTTTCGATTTGCGCGAAGTTGGCGTTTTTCTCGTTTTGGCTGCGGTGGTTTTGGTGGCCTCGCCCTTCGATCGCTTCACGGCTCCGGACGACTCGTCTTCGGAGGAATCATTCAGAATGAGTTTGCCTTTGCGCACTTTGCTAATAATGCCGAAGTGCCTGTTGCCGTCGTTAAGAACGGCGCATACCGGAACCCCTATGAAATGAGTGCAGGTTTCTTCATTTATGGGAACGATCTGTTCCATGCGTCATAGCGCCTCCCTGATAGGTTTCTTCCCTATATAGGCTATTCACAGGGGAATTCCGCGCATGGTCGCATGCCTATGAGCTTGCGCCTATTTTTGACGGTGCCTAGGGGTCGCTGTTTGGGGGCCGTGTTCGCGCATACGGACCGCTTCCATGCAACCTCCGTGCGAATATGCTAAAATAGGAAGTAACTGGATGAAATACGGATCGAGGGACTATCGCGGGAGGAATCGGCGATGAACCTGCAAAACAGATTGTGGGCGGTACTGCTGCTCGGGGCGCTGCTGCTGGGCGGCTGGATGGCGTACACGGGCGCCAATCGGGCGGTCTTGACGCCGCTATCGAATGCGGAGACCATGCTGCAAATGGCGGACAAGCTGTATTCGGCCGCTTATTCCGCGACGGTGCAGCATTCCGGGCCATACCGTCGGGCGGTCGACGACGATTCGTTTGCCGCGCTCGGTAATGAAGTGGCGGTAGGCTTCGGCCTGTCTCCGTCGAAGCCGGTTCGCGATGCAAATGGGCACCGGGTGTACAGCTCGTCTGGGCCAACGCAGCCCGAAGGTTGGGGGAAGCTCGAGGTGGCATTGTCCGGCTGGGCCGACGGCTCGACGAATCTGATCGTCCGTCTGGATGCCCCGGCCGGTACGGAGAAGATTAAGCTGTTGGCATGGACGACGGAGTCGTCGGCGCGGCTCGAGAAGCTGGGCATACAGGGGAAGTGGATGATTACGCTCCGCGGAGGAGCGGGAGCTTGGTCGGATGAGGCGATGAAGGCGCTGAAGGGGAAAGTGGCCGCCAGCTTCAAGGCGGAGCCGGTCGACTCCTACAAAGATTCCTCCAGCGAAATTATTTCGTATAACAGCAAGCTGCTGGAGCCGGGCATTCGCAGCGCGGCAGGGACAATCAATCTGCAGGCGGCGTTCCACCGCGACTCCGTCTATGGCACGTACAGGCTGACGATAGCGACTCCCCTCATGATTTCCGAGCCCTGAAAGGGATTCCAATTGATTGCCGGCCATAGCTTGTCCGGTTTCAATATGCTAAACTACTAACAGGCTCCGCCGGGCAAGGCGGACTGCAAATACTTAAGGAAAGAATGATGAAGCATGACACATACAGCGGAACTTCCAGATTTCGGAGCGGATCGCACGCTTTTTTTCATCTTCGGCGCAACGGGCGATTTGGCCCGCAGAAAGCTGTTTCCGGCCATTTACAGTCTGTTTAGGGAAGGCAAGCTGTCCGAGCGGTTTGCCGTCATCGGTCTCGCACGCCGTCCGCGGACGAACGAGCAGTTCCGCGACGACGTCAAGCATTCTATTGAAGAGTTCGCCCGCTACAAGTCCGAAAAGGATCATAACTGGGAACAGTTCGCCGAACATTTCCATTATATGTCGCTTGATATTAACAAGCTGGAGCAGTTCCAGCAGCTTAAAACGGTCGCCGAGCAGCTCGACGCCAAATTCGATATCGGCGGCAATCGCTTGTTTTATTTGGCGCTTGCACCGGAGCTGTTCGGCAGCGTCAGCTATAATCTGCGGGATGGCGGGCTGCTGGAGACCGAGGGCTGGCGCCGGCTCGTCATCGAGAAGCCGTTCGGCTACGACCTGCCGTCGGCGGAGAAGCTGAACGAGCAAATCAGGCAAGTGTTTCAGGAAGAGGAAGTGTACCGGATCGACCATTACCTCGGCAAGGAAATGGTGCAGAACATCGAAGTTGTCCGGTTCGCGAACGCCTTCTTCGAGCCGCTCTGGAACAACAAATATATCGCCAATATCCAGATTACGCTCAGCGAGACGGTCGGCGTCGAGGAGCGCGGAGGTTACTACGACCACGCGGGAGCGCTGCGGGATATGGGGCAAAACCATATGCTGCAAATGATTACGATGATGGCGATGGAGCCTCCGAGCCGGATGGAGCCGGAGGACATCCGCGACGAGAAGGTAAAGGTGCTCCGTTCGCTCCGCGTGTTTCACAGTCCGGAGGAGGTGGCCCGTCATGTCGTGCGCGGCCAATACGACACCGGCGAGATGAAGGGCAAGCCCGTTCCGGGATACCGGGACGAGGAGGGCGTTCCTGACGATTCCGCAACGGAGACGTATTTCGCGGCCAAAGTATTCGTCGATAACTTCCGCTGGGCGGGCGTTCCGTTTTATATTCGCACCGGCAAACGGTTGCCGGTCAAAACGACCGAAGTCGTCGTCGAGTTCAAAAATATGCCGGACAACGTTTATTTTTCCCGCAAGACGAAGCTGGAGCCGAATCTGCTCGTGTTCCGCGTCAATCCGACGGAAGGCATCTATTTGAAAATGAATGCGAAGCAGCCGGGCTCCCAGTGGGGGATCGTGCCGATCGCGATGGATTTTTGCCAAAGCTGCGAGGTGGGCATCAATACGCCGGAGGCGTACGAGCGGCTGCTGTACGATGCGGCGCGCGGCGACTCCACCTACTTTACGAGATGGGACGAGGTGGCGCTGGCCTGGAGGTTCGTCGACCGAATCGAGTCGGCATGGCGCGATCACAGCTCGGAGCTGCACCGGTATCCGGCGGGTACGTGGGGACCGGATGCGGCTCAGCAGCTGCTTGCCGAGGACGGCTTCAAATGGTGGCCGGTCAACGGCCAGCTTGAAGGCGAAGTCGTCTGGGCGACGCCGGTAACATCGAAGTAAGCGGGCCGAACCGCTTACCGCTTCCGCGCGTATCCTTTAGGGAAGAGGCCGGGAGCTATGAACGAGATTCCGGACCCGGGGGCGGCATCCGTCCCCCGACCCGCGTGGGCCTTCAGATGCTGAGATCCTATCTAATGAGAGTGTGAGCCTATGTCGAGACGGGGATTTTTGAAATGGATGATGGCCGCGTTTGCGATAGTGGCAGCGTCGTTTTACGCGATGGTTCAGCTGCTGACCCGGCTGGGCTCGGATCGGCCGTATATGTCGGCCGGTGAATCAGGCGCTTCTGGGACGAGCGATGCTTACGCTCAAACGTCCGCCGAAGCCGAGGAAGAGAAGCCTATCGTATCCGCAGTTCCGCTACTGTCATTTTTCGTGCTGAGTGATCTGCATGTCTCCGTTTATGACGAGAGCACTCCGAGAAAGCTGAAAAACGCGTTAGACCAGATCGCCCATTTCGACTCGCCGGTTGATGCGCTGCTGCTTGGCGGCGATTTGACCGACTACGGGATGGAAAGCGAAATCAAATCGTTCGAGTCGATTATAGCCAGCTACAAACTGCCGCCCGTGTATGCCAATATGGGCAACCACGATTATTACAATGTATGGATTGACGATAACGGCGGCTTCAGCCGCGACACGTTTCCGAACGGCAAAACCGACGCGGGCTCCCGCGCCCGGTTTATGAAGACGTTTCAGATTCCGAACGTATATAGCGACGTCTGGCTGAACGGTTACCATGTCATTCTCGTCTCCCAGGAGGCGTACAGCCAGGAGAAGCCGGAGGTGGGCGAGGGCGCCTGGTATTCCGACGAGCAGCTCGAATGGCTGAAGGTGAAGCTGAAGGAGACGACGGACGGGAAGCCGATCTTCGTGCTCATTCACCAGCCGCTGCCGCCGCAGGGCGAGGATGGCGGGAGCCATCGACTTGTGCGGGCCAAAGAATTCCGCAATATATTGAAGCCATACAAAAACGTATTCGTCATCTCCGGCCATACGCATCAGGACTTCGACAACGGTACGTCCCACTACAGCAAGGAGACGTTCCACTGGTTCACGAACGCCTCCGTAGGGCGCACACGCAATACGCAAAGCGGCGTGGAAAAGTCGCAGGGCATGTACGTTCAGGTGTACGAAGACCGGGTTGTCGTACGCGGCCGGGAGTTTGCGAAGAACGATTGGATCGAAGCGGCCAACTGGACGATTCCGCTTGAGAAGGCGAAAATTTGACGATACTGACAAGATGAGGCGGGCTCTTGCGAGCGAAACAAAGCTGTAGAAACCGAAGACCAAGGCGGAAGCGGCTCCGTGCGAAAGAGCGGAACCGTTTTTCCGTTTTAAATAAAGCTCTGAACAGGTAAGACGCGTCTTACCCCAATCGGAAAGGATCGACATAATGAATCAGACGGCAACTCAAATGCAAAATGAAGTGCAAAAGCGCAGAACGTTCGCGATTATTTCCCACCCGGACGCCGGGAAAACGACTTTGACGGAGAAGCTGCTGCTGTTTGGAGGCGCCATCCGGCTGGCCGGTACGGTCAAAGGGCGTAAGGCTAGCCGCCACGCCACTTCCGACTGGATGGAGATCGAGAAGCAGCGCGGGATCTCGGTCACGTCGAGCGTCATGCAGTTCGACTATGAAGGGCACCGGGTCAACATTCTTGATACGCCGGGTCACCAGGACTTCAGCGAGGACACATACCGGACGCTGACGGCAGCCGACAGCGCGGTCATGCTGATCGACTCGGCCAAGGGGGTCGAGGCGCAGACGAAGAAGCTGTTCCAAGTATGCAGCAAACGCGGCATTCCGATCTTCACGTTTATGAACAAGATGGACCGCGAAGGCCGCGACCCGTTCGACTTGATGGAAGAGCTGGAGCAGGTGCTCGGCATCCGTTCTTATCCGATGAACTGGCCGATCGGTTCGGGCAAGCAGTTTTGCGGCGTTTACGACCGGGTGAGAAACCAGCTCGAGCTGTTCCATAACGGCGACCACGATCAGATCGAGGTGCGCAAGGTGAGCGGCTACGACGATCCGCTCGTGCGGGAAATCGCCGGCGACTATTTGTATGAGCAATTGCAGGAGCAGCTTCAGCTTCTGGACGTGGCCGGAGATGAGTTCGATCTGGAGAAGGTGCGCAGAGGCGAGCTGACGCCCGTCTTTTACGGCAGCGCGATCAACAATTTCGGGGTGCAGACGTTTCTCGAGAACTTCCTCGAGCTCGCGCCGAAGCCGACATCGCGCAGCAGCAGCCAAGGCGACATCGAGCCGACGTTCGAGAAGTTTTCCGGCTACATTTTCAAAATCCAGGCGAATATGAATCCGGCGCACCGGGACCGCATCGCGTTCCTCCGCATCTGCTCCGGCAAGTTCGAGCGCGGCATGTCGGTTCGGCATGTGCGGGCCGGCAAAGAAATCAAGCTGTCGCAGCCGCAGCAGTTCCTCGCGCAGGAGCGGGATATCGTCGAGGAGGCGTTTCCGGGCGATATTATCGGACTGTTCGATCCTGGCATTTTCCGCATCGGCGATTCGTTGTCGCAAGGGCAGGACATCGTATTTGACGAGCTGCCGACGTTCTCGCCGGAAATGTTCAGCAAAGTAACGATCAAAAATGCGCTCAAGCAAAAGCAGTTTCTGAAAGGCATCGACCAATTGACCGAAGAGGGCACGATTCAAGTGTTCCATACGGTTACCGGTTTCGACGAGATGATTCTCGGCGTCGTCGGGCAGCTTCAGTTCGAGGTTATGGAGTACCGGATGCGCGCCGAATACGGCGTGGACATTTTGCTCCAGCGCTTGCCTTACCAGTTCGCCCGCTGGGTGGTGGACGATAAAATCGACCCGTCCAAGTTCCGGATCAATTCGATTCTCGTCAAGGATAAAAAGGACAACAACGTGGCGTTGTTCGAGAATGAATACGCCATGCGCAGCGCGGTGGAAAAAATGCCGCAGGCGAAGTTTCTCGAAACGGCGCCTTAACCGGCGAGCAGCGCCATCTATTCGGCTTAAACAAAAAGTCTCCGTTCTCTGCCGCATCAGGGCAGAAACCGGAGATTTTTTTTTGTCGCAATAAGCCGGCTATTCCAGAACGTATTCCCGGATGCGGTCCCGCTGCTCGGGCGTAATGCCGAATTCGTTTGCAAAATAAGTATCCCAATCGCCATAGGTGCGAATGACGGCTTCGAGAGTCGTTTGCATGTATACTTCCTTCGCCGCGAACACGTCTCGCAAGTTGCGCAGGATGGGCTCCTCGTACTTGCCGGACAAGCTTTGCAGCAGCTTTTCCATCTTGGGACCGAGCGTTTCGTTCGTCAGCATATAATCCTCCATGACGAGCCTATCCGATACGCCGAGCAGTTTCAGAATTAGCGCGGCTCCGACCCCTGTCCGGTCTTTGCCCCCCGCACAGTGATGTACGATGGGCAGCGCTTCGGGCGAACTCAGCGACTCCATCAGAAAGCGGTAAGCCGGATTGGCGAACGGAAGCTTCGCATACATCGCGACCATGGTGTCGTGATTTAGCGCTCCGCTGGCCAGATAGTCCTCCGCGCGGCCGCTTGTGGATGCGGCGACGGGATTAGCTTCGATGCGGCGATACACGGACCCGATCCGCTCAGGCGTCGGAGAACGCAGCGCTTCATTTTCGCTGCGGTAATCGAGGATCGTTTTCATACGGAGCGCGTCCAGCGCTTGCAGGTCATTCTCGGTTAATCCGCCGAGCTCATCGGCCCGGAACAACAGGCCGAACTTGACCGAGCGGCCGTCCTCCGTCGTATAACCGCCCATGTCGCGGAAGTTGCTTGCTCCCTCCAGTGCGATGACACGATCTGCGGGGTAATCTGTAATACGGGTTGTCGTCACGAACATTCACCTCGAACGAATATAGTTTGGACGTAAAAGGAGCTTCGGGCTAGCGCAGCCCCATTTTGACGAAGGAATCTATAATTTGCCGCTGCAGTACCGCGTACACGATCAGGATCGGCAAGCTGGACAAAATCGCCGCCGCCATCAGCGGCCCCCACGCATTGGCGTCGGAGGACATGAACATTTGCAGTCCGATCTGGATGACGGAGTTTTGCAGCTTGTTCGTCAGCAGCAAAGGCCAGAAATATTCGTTCCACGACGAAATGAACAGCAGGATGCCTAGCGAAGAGATCGGCGCGCGCATATTCGGCACAACGATGCGCCAGAGGATCGACCAATTGGACGCGCCGTCAAGCCGGGCCGCTTCGATCAGCGCCTTCGGAAAAGCATGGAACGATTGCGACAGCGTCATGACGGCGAACGCCGACGCCAGGTTAGGTACGATCAGGCCGGCCAGGCTGTTGCGCCAGTTCCATTCGGAAATAAGCACGTAATTCGGAATCATCGTCACCTGAAACGGAACGAGCCAGGTGAGCGCGAACAGCAGATAGAGAAGCTTGGAGCCGCGAAACGTCCAGCGGGCGAACGCATAGGCGGCAAGCAAGCCGGTCAGAAGCTGGGAGACGGATTGCGCGATGGCCATAAGCAGCGTATTGCCGAGCATATGGCCGATCGGGATAGCCTTCCATGCCTTCACATAATTGTCCAGCGTCCAAAATTTCGGGAACAGATCCGCCGAGTACATATCCGCTTCCGGACGGAACGAGGAGATGATCATCCAGTAAATCGGAAACAGGGCGAACAGGCAAAGCGCGATCAAAACGGCGTGTTTGCCGATCGAGCCGAGCCGTGGCGCGAGCCCTCTGGAACGGGGTGTTGCGGCGCTTGCGCTTGCCATCATTTCAGCTCCTTTCGTAGGCGAGATGATTCATCAGTGATCGTAGAACGAGAAGCGGCTGCTTAGCTTCGTCATGCCCCATGCGATCAAGCCGAAGACGATAAAGAACAGGACGGCCGCCGCGGAGCTCCAGCCAATGGCAAAGGTTTTGAAGCCGTAGTTCCATAGCAAATAGTAAATATTCATCGTGGAATTGGAAGGCCCGCCGTGCGTCAGCACGTTAATATAGGCAAAGCTCCATTCGGATGAGAACAAAATGCTCAGCATCAATATGAAAATGATGTAAGGCGACAGCAGCGGCAGTGTAATATGCCGCACGGTTTGCCAGCGGCTGGCGCGATCGACGGCGGCTGCCTCGTAATAATCCCGGTTGATGCCGGTCAGCGCAGAGGAGAAGATTAGCGTGCTGAAGCCGATCATTTTCCATCCGGTGATGAACAGGATGCTCCATATGGCGAGGCGCTCGTCGGTAAAAAAGCGGACGGGCTCGCTGACGGCGAACCACTCTTGAAGCTTGTGGTTCACAATGCCGTTCGTCGGATGCAGGATCCAATTCCAGATGACGGATACGACGACGGGAGCCATAATCATCGGCAGGAATACGAGCATCCGGTACAGATTGCGCGCCCGCTTCGCGATGCCGTCCGTCAAAATGGCGATGATTAGCGGCAGCACAAGCGAGAACGGCAAGATGCCGATCATATAAATGAGCGAGTTGACGACAGCCGTTTTCATATCCGGCAACGTCAAAATACGTTCGTAATTTTGCAGGCCGACGAATGTTTTCGGGCTGGCCGGCAGCAAATTCCATTGGTAGAAGCTGAGCTTCACCGTTTGCAGGAGCGGCCGGTAAATCCAGAAAGCGACGGCAAGCAAGGCGGGCAGCAGGTACAGATACGGCTCTACCCGGGACAGCCGCCGGAGGGCGGCTTTAACGATCCGCTTCACTCCGGCCGCCGAATCGACGCGGCGAGTTTCCCGGTACGCCAGGACGGACGATTTTGGCGTTTTCATGGCATCAGCTTCTGCGCCTGGGCTTGCGCTTCCTGCATCGTTTGCGCCACATCGGCCTTGGTCATGACCGCTTTTTGTATGGCGTTCATCAGTATGGTCGAGATTTGGCTAAAATTCGGCCCCGGGAATGCGACAGCCGGTTTTAACCGATCCAGTTGGCGAATATTAGGCTGGATGAGCTGATGATCCTTCGCCCAGTCTTTCAAATATTTCGGATCGTCGAGGATGGACGGACGCAGCGGCAGGTAGCCGATTTCCGAAGTAATGATCGTATAGCCGCGCTCGCTCGTCACGAATTTCATAAACTCCCACGCCGCTTTTTGCTTCGCCGGATCTTTCGCGAGGATGAACAGCGCGCTGCCGGAGTTCGTCGGCGTCGTCGGCTTGCTGCCGAAGCCGGGCATTTCCGCTGCCCGCAGCTCCCATTTGGCGCTTTCCGCGCCTTTGATCAACGTCCCTTGCACGGCGCTCGTCATGACGTACATGCCAAGCTTGCCCTGAGCCATCGCTTCCATCGCTTCGGTGTCGTTCAGCTTGTCGTTTGCGCCGCTGTCGATCAGATCTTTCCACATTTGCAGCGCCTCGATCGTTTGCGGCGAATCGAACAGCAGCTTCTTGCGGTCATCCGACAAAACGGCTCCGCCGTTGCTGCCGATCAGCCCCTGAACGAGCCAGTCTCCGGTCGTCGGCGTCGTGCCGGACAGGTGCATGCCCTGAGCCTTCGTCTTGGCTACGATTTGCAGCGCCTGCTGTTTCGCCTCCGCCCACGTTTTCGGCGGCTGGTCGGGATTCAGACCGGCATCGCGGAACAGCGACGCATTGTAGAACAAAACCGGCGTACTGAACGTAAAGGCAAGGCCGTACGTTTTCCCGTTGTACATACCGAGCTTCAGTCCGTTCGGCGAGAAGCCCTCGAAGTTTTTCTTCAGCTCGTCCGCCGGTACGAGGCTCTCGAGCGGGGTCGCTCCGAAGCCGTTTACGATCATGTCCATCGCCCCGAAGCCGAGCTGGGCGATATCGGGCGGCGAGCCTGCGGCCGTATCGGCTTGCACGCGGGTCATCAGGTCGGATACGGGAACCGGCACGCCTTCGACCGTAATGTTCGGATGAGCGGCCTGGAACTCGTCGATCAGCTTCTGCGTCCCGGCTCCGAAGACGGCGTTGCCCAAGTTGTAGCTGTAGAAGCGGATCGTCACTTTCTTATCCGCCTGTGCGGAAGACGCATCGGCGGCGGAGGGGGAAGCGGCATCCGGCTTCGTTCCGCAAGCGGAAACCGTAAGCGCGATAATCGATGTGCTTAAAAGAAGAGCGGTCGTTTTTCTTGTCAGCATGGCAGCCTCCTGAACGGTTTACGCTTTATGCGCACTGAGGAGCGCCATATAAAAACGGGCGAATTCCTCATTGGAAGTCGGGATGACAATCGTTTGAACCGAGCTGTTCAGCGGACCGGATGTTACGACGTTATAGCTGCAAAAATCGTACATCCGGAACTGACCGTCACTCAGTCTTTCTCCGGCAAAGGCGGTGCCGGAAGCGGCTACGCTCAAAATACCGTTATACATGCCGACGTTGTTCGAATGAACGTGTCCGGCGAAAATGCCGGTTACGTCGCCGGTCCGAACCATGTCGCCGAGCTCTTTCGCATTCGAAAGCATATGATCGGAAGACATGCCGTTTATGTCCAGCAGCGGGTGATGCAGGGCGACGATCGTGCCGTTCGGCGCAGGCGTCTGCAGTTGAAGGGCAAGCCAGGCGAGCTGTTCGTCGTCGACCGTGCCGTGATGCTGACCCGGCATTTGCGAGTTAAGCGCGATCAGCCGCAGTCCGTTGATCGTTTCGGAATAGTAGTAGGCTTGCTCGGTCGGGAGTTCGCCCAGATACCCTTCGCGGAAGGCGGAGCGGTGGTCATGATTGCCGAGAGTGACGTAAACGGGCGCTCCGACGATATCCGCTCCTTCGTCCATCACCGTACGAATGTAAGCATAGTCTTGCGCATTGCCTTCATGAGCGAGGTCACCCGTGACGAGGATGAAGGCGGGCTTCAGCTGCGACTCTTTGATGTGGCGGAATACTTGCATCAGCTTATCCGCGACATTAACTTTCAGAAATGCGGCTTCTTGCCCCGGAGCATTCAGGTGCGTGTCGGTAATGTGGATAAATTGAACGGTTTCCATCGGTTTGCCCTCCGTTATCGGTAATTTTCATCGGCTACAAGATGATCTTGTATACAAGAATTATCGATCTTGTATGTAAGAACAGTGTTAAGCCGGTTTGGAATTATTGTAAAAGTCGGAGGAACGAAAAAGAGCACCTGCTTGGGGCGCTCTCTGCCGTAGTTCTCCTATGAAGTTCGTTCGGGCACATGGGCGAAAACCGGCTTTAAATCCGGCTGCCGCTCCGCACCAGTTCGTCGCGGACATTCCATTTCGATTCGAGAATCGCTTTTTTCGCTTCCGCGTAATGGCCTTCCGACAGCAGCCGGTAAATTTCCGCGTACAGCTTCTTCCCGGTATAGGGGCGATTTTCCCCTTTGACCGAGCGATGGGCGACGACGAAAAACAAAATTTTATCCTTGTACGTATCGAACGTCTCCAGCATGCTGCGGTTTTCGATGGCGGACAGTATCGTTCGCATAAACAGCAAGCCGTTCTCGTAATAGTCGCGGTACCGCTTATGCTCGCTCGCTTCGATCAGCTCCGTCAGATGCGCCTGCATCGCCTGCAAATCGATCTCGTACTGATGATGCTCCGCGACATCTAGTGCATAAAAGTAGAGGGCCGACATCAAATCGAACATATCGTACAGCTCTTTGATATCGACTCCTTTCACGAGCACCCCGCGCTTCTTCAGCGTTTCGACGTAGCCTTCCTTCTCCAGCCTGGCGATCGCGGCGCGAACCGGCGTCCGGCTCATGCTCAGCCCTTCGGCAAGCTCGCCCTCGGACAGCAATTGACCGGGCAAATAATCGGCGTTGAGCAGCTTATGGCGCAGCTCCCGGTAAGCAATATCCGCCAGTGGCAAATCGGTCATGACGCGTTATACTCCTTTGTTCGGCTCCTCTTGTAGCAAGCCGGCCATCGTTTTGATCGATAATTCCGTTAATGCGCCAAATTTCAAAAAAATATGAACTATTTCTCAGTATAGCGGTTTCGTCCGGACAAAAAAAGAGCCGCTTTCTCTGCGGCTTGAGCTGTGAACTATGCGCCTGCATCCGAATCTGGCACCGGTCCGGGAGGAAGACGGCCCGTTTCGGCTCCGGCGTCGTCGTTTGTTTGCTGCGGAGTCGGAAAAAACAGCCGGAATGTCGTGCCGATCCCCGGCTCGCTGAACGCCTCGACTGTACCGCCATGCGCTTCCGTCAGCTGTTTGACGATAAACAGCCCGAGCCCGTTTTCGCCTTTTTCTCTGGATCGCGAAGGATCGGCTTTGTAGAACCGGTCAAATATCCGTTCGCGTTCATCCGGGGTCATGCCCGATCCCTGATCGCTGATCTCGATAACCGTATTCCCCCCGTATTCGGACCCGGCAAGCCGAATCGTGCCGAAGTCGGAAAATTGGATCGCATTTTTAACGATATTCATCGCGATTTGAATAAGCCGGTCGTAATCCCCGTGCCAGATGAGCGTTTGCGGACAATCGATCTGAAGGCGGAGGCGTTTCTGCGCGGCGAGCACCTCCATCGTTTCCGCGACGATTTCGAGAATGTCCTTGGCCGAATAACTCGCTTTATGCAGTGTGATTTGGCCGGTTTGCATCTTCTCGATGTCGAGCAGCTCGTTGATCAGGCGGATGAGACGGATCGTCTCTTTTTCGATAATCGTGTACGCCTTGCTGCTTTCTTCCGCGGTGACGATGCCGCTCTTCAGTGCTTCCACCAGTCCTCGTATCGAAGTAAGCGGCGTACGTAGCTCATGGGAGACGTCGGACAGAAATTGTCTTCGCCGGGTTTCCGCGAGCAGCAGCTTATCGGATGTAAGCTGCAATTGATCGGCCATCGTATTGAACTCGCGGGCAAGGTCGCCGAGCTCGTCGGTCCGTTTCGTCCCGATGCGTGTGTCGTACTGGCCGCTTGCGATCCTCCCCGCTGCCCGCCGGATTTGAAGCACCGCCCTGCTCGTGCCCCTCGACAGCCAGATCACGACAGCGAGAATGAAGACGAAGGCGATGCCCATCGACATCAAAGTGACCTGCTCCATGTTCGCTATCGTTTCGTTTAAGCCCCGCATGGGCGAGATGGCGAACAATACCGCTTCTTCCTTTTTCCCCTTCGGCTTGACGCTTCTTGACGCCACCATCAGCGGATCGGCCGTCTCTTTCTCGATGACGAAGGTGTGGTCGCTCTGTGCGTTCCACAGCTGCTGGCGCAAGCTGTCTAGCACTTGCTTGCTCCTGCCGCTGGCTCCCATCAGGCCGGCATCTTTCTCGAGCAGCTCTCCGGAGCGGCTCATGAGCACGATCGTAATGTTCCGGTCTTTCAGAAACGATCTGTAGTTGGCGAGCACGCCGGAGGGGACATCCTCCCGCTGCAAAATGCGGGCGACCGCGCGCGTTGTATCGAGAAGTTCCTTGCCTTTGTTTTTCTCGATAATCTGATGTCTGGCAAAATAAGTGAAAGCGGTTCCCAGCAAGGCTAGCAAAAGCAGCGCTACAAGCAAATGACTGAGAAACTGGCGCTGGAACAAAGTAAACCGAAATCGGATGATTGGCCTTTGCATGACGCCTTCAGTCCTCCAGCTTGTAGCCGACGCCCCAAACGGTCATGATCCACTGGCGTTCGGCCGTCGAGATTTTGTTGCGCAGCCGTTTAATATGTACATCAACCGTGCGGTCTTCTCCGTAATAATCGAATCCCCATACCGCTTCGATCAACTGCTCCCGCGTGAACACCTGTTTCGGATGGGAGATAAACAGCAAGAGCAGGTCGAATTCCTTCGGAGTCAGAGCGGTTACCGTTCGGCCGTAAATAGTCACTTCCCTCGAAACGGTGTCGATGCACATATTCATGTGCTTCAGGCGGGAAGAAGGCTTTGCCACCGCTTCAGGTGTGTCCGTCGGAACGGAAGGGGAAGGCGTGTACCGGCGTTTGACCGCTTTAATCCGGGCCATCAGCTCTAGCGGACTGAACGGCTTCGTAACGTAATCGTCGGCGCCAAGCTCCAAACCCGCGATCCGGTCCTTCTCGTCGGTTCTTGCCGTCAAAATGATAATGGGCGTATCCGACCGTTTGCGAAATTCCGCGCACAGGTCTAACCCGTTCCGTCCAGGCAGCATCCAATCGAGCAGCACGAAATCCCATACGTTCTCGCGGAGCTGCTTCTCGGCTTCATTGCCGTCGTGGACGAATACAGCCTGAATGTTTTCTTTATGAAGAAACAGCCGCAGCATTTCGCAAACGGACGGATCATCTTCCGCAACAAGTAATTTCACTTCAGCCGCCACCTCCGCTTTCCTCGCCCGGGCAAGGTTGTCTTCTTTCAGCATATGCGCAAGTTCTCTTCGATGCAAGATGGTCATTATGTGAAAATGGCACGTCTACTGCAAGCGAAAAACCGCCCGCCCCATCGGGCGAACGGTTTTGGGCGGGGACTTTAATCGGCCCCTTCAGGGATATGCGATTTTAAAGTGGCGGCCATGCTTTTGCGTTCGTCTTGACCGCTGTTTTCCCATATGATCTCGAACAGGACGCCAAGTCCGGGCAACGCTTTGTCATCTCCGCCGATCGAGTCCTCGATGACCCCGGCCAGCTCTTCCTCCGATTTATCGCAAACCCGCTTAATAATCGCTTGCCGCAAGCTCAAAATCATAACCCAACCTCCGGTTTGTTAGTACGTCGATAATCGACAGTCTTGACGTGGGTATCCTGCATGTTAATATGCGCACAGCGGCCCGCCTTCATGTACGAAATGAAATGGTGAAATAGGGTGAAGCCGCTCCAGTGTGGTATAATAAACGTCATCAGGTTTGAAGGGAGCAGGGACATGAAAACGAAGCAATTCGCCGTAATCGGCATGGGACGTTTCGGATCGAGTGTGGCCATATCGCTGAGCCGGCTCGGCTACGAGGTGCTTGCAATCGACTCCAGCGAACAGCGGATGCAGGACGTGTCCGGGTTGGTAACCCATGCGGTTCAGGCCGATTCGACTGACGAAGAGGCGCTTCGCGCGCTTGGCATACGCAATTTCGATGTGGTGGTCGTCGCCATCGGCCAGGATATACAGGCGAGCATTTTGACGACACTAATTTTGAAAGATATGGGCGTACCGGTGCTGGTCGTCAAAGCGCAAACCGATCTCCATGGCAAAGTGCTCAAAAAAATCGGCGCCGACAAAGTGATTTTCCCCGAACGCGATATGGGCCTCCGGGTCGCACATAACTTAATATCCCCGAACATTCTCGATTTTATCGAGTTGTCGGACGATTACAGCATCGTCGAGCTCAGGGCGTCGGCATCCATGATCGGGCAAACGCTGCGTGAGCTCGATATTCGGGCGAAGTACGGCTGCAACGTTATGGCGCTCAAAAACAACGATAAACTCAATATTTCCCCCAATGCCGACGATATAATCAAAGAGGACGATATCTTGATCGTTGTCGGCGAGAACAACCAGCTTAATGTACTGGAGCGGCAGTTGGAGGCAGGTAGATGATGAAACGTCACGCCGAACCGATCCAATCGGCGCAAAATCCGAAGGTGAAGCTATGGGTGCAGCTTCTGGACAAAAAAGGGCGGGACAAGCAGAGCGCATATCTGGTGGAAGGCATTCACCTCGTCCAGGAGGCGATCCGATTCGAAGCCGGCGTGCAGACGCTGTTATATTCAGCGGAGCGAGGAATGCCGGCGGAGATCGAAGCGCTGCTTGATTCCGGAGCGGTAGCGGAATGCATCCCGGTCAGCGAGCAGGTGCTGGCCAAATGCTCGGATGCCCAGACGCCGCAGCCGGTCATCGCGATCGTGAACAAGGCGGGGGGCGAGGCTGAGCGCCTGCTTGTCAGGGAGGACAGCCTCGTCGTTGTTGTTGACGGCGTGCAGGATCCGGGCAACCTCGGCACCATTATCCGTTCAGCCGATGCTGTCGGCGCTACGGGAGTCGTGCTTGGAAAAGGCACGGTCGATCTGTATAATCCGAAGACGGTTCGTTCCACGATGGGCTCGCTGTTTCACCTTCCCGTCGTCGAGGCCGACCTGCTGCCCCTTTTGGCGAAGGCGAGAGAGCAGGGCGTACGCCTGCTTAATACGAGCTTACAGGCAAAGCAGAGCTGCTACGAAGCCGATTTGACGGGCCCGGTCTGGTTCGTGCTCGGCAATGAAGGCAAGGGCGTATCGCCCGAGGTAGCCGCGCAAATCGGCGAGCACGTGATTATCCCAATGAAAGGCCCGGCCGAGTCGCTTAATGTGGCGATGGCCGCCACCGTTTTGCTTTTTGAGGCTATGCGGCAGCGGGGGTTGAACAAATAAATAACTGTCCTTCCAAAAGACAAAAGACTGGAACTGATCGATGTCGATTCGATCAAAATCCAGTTTTTTTATATTTCCGGAGCAGCTCTTCAGGCAGCATCCATTGTAGAAAAACTAAGAATGAAATAATATTGGAGATACATGCGAACCGGGCTGGTGAACAAGGAATGAATAAAACGGCATTGAAAAATCTTGCGATCCATGCTCGGAAAGAGCTGATCGAGAAGGTTACGGCTAGAGCATTTCATATCGGGATAACGGAAGCAAACATAAAAAACGCTCAGAGCGAGAGCTCGGATGCCATCTACATAAACGGGAAAGCACTCTCGGCAGCGGAGAGAGAACAGCGGGAAGAGCTGATTTCACGGATGAAGGAGATCGGTTATAAGCAGGTCGTCGAAGAGGTTGCGTATACCTGGTTTAACCGTTTTACCGCATTACGATTCATGGAAGTAAACGATTATCTGGACATAGAAGAAGAATCGGTTTACGAGACGAAGCTAAACCATAGCAACGAAGAGTTGTATAAGGATTTGGTGATCAAGCAATGTAATAGCTTGCATCAAATGCTTCCTTTTGTGTTTGAACCCATTGAGGATTATAAGCAAATTCTGTTTCCCGAAGGTCTGTTAACGAAGGAATCCTTCGTTCGTGAAATGTCTGATCTGCAAGTGATCCCTAAGTCCGATTGGGGACAGGTTGAGATCATGGGCTGGCTGTATCAATATTACATCTCGGATAAAAAAGATCAAATTTTCACCGATCTAAAAAAGAATATAAAAATCAGCAAAGAGAACATTCCGGCAGCTACCCAGTTGTTTACTCCGCATTGGATTGTGAAATATATGGTGGAAAATGCATTAGGGCGGATCTGGTTGGAAAGTGATTCCACCAGTCCGTTGAGGTCGGAATGGAAGTACTATTTGGAAGATGCCGAGCAGGAAGATAAGGTGAAGAGGGAGCTGGATGAACTCCGCTACAGGAATGTGAATCCAGAGGACATTACTTTTATAGATCCATGCTGCGGAAGCGGGCATATTCTTGTATACGCTTTTGGTGTTTTCTATGACATGTATCTTGAGAGAGGTTACGCCCATCATGACATTGTGAAGCTGATCCTGGAAAAAAATCTGTTCGGTTTAGATCTTGACGATCGAGCCGTTCGGCTGGCCTCTTTTGCGATGATGATGAAAGCGAGAGAGAAAAACCGCGGGATTTTCGGACAAACGATAAATCTCCATGTATGCACGATTCAAGAAAGCAACTGGCTGAAAACCGAATGGATGGATGAATTTGTCGTTAAACAGGAGCCGGACGAGCAAGGGAAACTGAGGGAGATGTTGACCTCTCTTAGAGATACATTCGAGGATGCAAAAGAATATGGGTCCATTCTGAAGGTTAAGCCTTTGGATTTAAGTGTGTTGGAGAGTGCCTTGGAAAAGTTTGCTGATGAATCACAGAATTGGGGAGGTATTCCGGAACGGATAGCTGAGACTGAAATGCTGGAGAAAATGCCAGCCCTTCTTCGGCAGTATAAAATGTTGGCCGCAACCTATGATGTGGTCTGCACGAATCCTCCCTACATGGGCGGAAGCGGGATGGGGGCTAAGCTTAGCGAACACGTTAAAAACAACTACCCGGACAGCAGAGCTGACTTATTTGCTGTATTTATTGAAAGCTGCGGCCATATGGTGAAAAATCATGGTTTTCAAGCTATGATAACCCAGCATGCCTGGATGTTTTTGTCCAGGTATAAAAAGTTAAGGGGTAAACTAATACTTCAGGAAATAGTGAATATGTTACATTTAGGCGCAAAAGCATTCGAAGAAATAGGCGGGGAAGTTGTTCAAACGACTGCTTTTGTATTAAGAAAAGGGAAAGTCGCGGGTTTCAATTCGACTTTCGTTCGATTGGTTGAGTATGACCAGGCAAAGTTGAAGGAAGAAAAGTTTCTGCAAGGGAAAGAACGGTATATTACGCAAACAGAGAATTTTGCAAAAATTCCGGGTGTCCCCTATGCTTATTGGTCAAGCTCTACAGGGAGGGATATATTTGCGAATAATCCTTTACTTAAGGATCTGGCTGTAACCAGGAAAGGGATGGCTACAGGTTCAAACGCCGAATTTGTAAGGTCGTGGTATGAAGTAGAGTTTGATACAATCGGGTTTTCCTTTGACAGGTCAACAGCCAAACATTCAAATCGAAAATGGTTCCCGTACGCCAATGGCGGGGAGTTTAAGAAGTGGTACGGGAATTATACGGACGTAGTGAATTGGGAAAATGACGGCTACCGCTTACAAACAGAGCAGCATGAGAGCGGGAGAATTAGAGCGGTCAATCGGAATTTAGACTATATTTTTACTGAAGGTTTATGTTGGACCTCCATAACAAGCTCGAATTTTTCCACCAGATTGTTGCCGAAAGGATTTTTATTCAGTTCTGCCTCGAATGCCTTGTTTTCTCAAGAGAACACCTGGTATTACTTGGGGCTGTTAAACTCCAAAGTGTTTAGTTACCTCTCCAGAATCATCAACTCGACTCTAAATGCTAACCCGGGCGATATTTCAAAGATACCTGTGAAATTTAATGATCGGATTAGCAGGGAACGGGTAGATGCACTCGTTGAGATAGCCAAAGAGGATTGGAATTCAGCCGAAGTTTCCTGGGACTTCACCGAACATCCTTTTTTGAAATATAAAGATGGGGCTGCCGAGATTAGGCAGGCATTCAAAAATTGGTGTACGTGGGCGGAACATCGATTCAATCAACTAAGAGCTGCTGAAGCAGAGTTGAATACATTATTTATTGAAACGTACGGGTTGCAAAAAGAACTGTCTCCCGAAATGGATGAAACGGATGTCACCATTAGCAGGGCGGACCAAGATAAAGATATGAAGTCTTTTATTTCTTATGCGATCGGCTGTATGTTCGGGAGATACTCGTTAGATCACGAGGGTTTGATCTATGCCGGCGGTTTATTTGATCCGCAAGCGTATCGAACCTTTAAAACTAATGAAGATAATATTGTTCCCATTACTACAAATGCGTATTTTGATAATGAAGTCGTGTTAAGACTGGTGGAATTTGTGAAAGTGACGTACGGGGAGAAAGCTTTGGCGGAAAATCTTGAGTTTATAGCCGAGTCGCTGGGGAAGAAAAATAGGGAAACCAGTACGGAGACTATTGGAAGATATTTAATAAATGACTTCTTCAAAGACCATGTCCAAACGTATAAAAAGAAGCCGATTTATTGGCTGTTTACGTCAGGCAAACAAAAGGCATTTAATTGCTTGGTCTACATACACCGGTATGATAAGTCAACTCTAACCAAAATCCGAACAGACTATGTACAAAAACTTCAAGCTCGCCTTGAAGTAGAGAAAAAATTGCTTCTACGCATCATTGAAGAAGGCGGGCCGGCCAAAAAAATTAGTGGTGCTAAAAAGGAGTTAAATATTGTTGATTTGAAAATAGACGAACTTCAAGATTATGAGGAACATCTTCACCATATGGCCGATCTGCACATCGAGCTTGATCTTGATGATGGTGTCTCCAGAAACTATGCTAACTTTACAGGGCTGCTTGCCAAAATAGAGTAGCATCTTTGTGTAACCTCTAGTTTAAACTTGATGTAAATTGAATAGTGAATTGATGTAGGAGGAGTCGTATTCTATTGATAAATATGGTAATATGATCCAAACGAACTATGACTTCAAGAGGTGTCGGGATCTTGGATTACTTGATCGGGAAACGAATCGCACGAGACATTGTCAACAAGATCGGTATCACCGTAGTGCCAGCGCAAACGTTCCTCACCCATGAAGTTATTAAATTAATTGTGAATCACAAAATTGACCCTGAATCCATCCTATTTGCTCCCGACACGACTGGGGGAGTGGATAAGACGCTTGCTCCGCCAAGCAAGCTCGTTCAGCAAGCGGTTACAAAATCGAAGCAATTGTTCGAATCGATAACCGTCTCGCGGAAAGTCCCTTTGCTGGAATTTCGCCAGGAGGTTCTTCCCGCCATTCAAGACGTTTCGAGAAATCCCGATGTTTTCGAGCTGTTCGAAGCGGTCAAAGCGAAAGACGATTATACGTATCAGCATAATATCGGTGTCGGCGTCCTGGCGACGTTAATCGGAAGATGGATGAATCTGAGCGAGGTCGACATTTCCGTGTTATCGCTCGCGGCGACGCTGCATGACGTGGGGAAGGTGAAGCTTCCGATCGAAGTGCTGAACAAGCCGGGGAAGTTAACGAACGAAGAGTATGAGCTTGTCAAGAAGCATACGATATACGGCTACGAACTGCTGAAAAATACGCCTGGAATTAGCCACGCCGTAGCCCGCGTTGCGCTTCAGCACCATGAACGCGATGACGGAAGAGGATATCCGCTTGGATTAAAGAGGGACCATATCGACAGGTTCAGCTCGATCGTGGCGGTAGCGGACATTTTCCATGCGATGTCATCCAAAAGACCTTATCACGAACCGCTTCCTTTTTATGAAATTCTAAGCCAGATGAGTCAAGGAAAGTTTGGCGAGCTGAATCCGACAATCGTATCCCTGTTTGTGGAGAACATGATGAAAAAGCTGGTTGGCAAACGCGTAAGACTAACGGATGGCCGGGAAGGGGAAGTGGTGTACCTCAACCCGCACAGATTGGAGATGCCTTTAATCAAAATAGAGGATGAGTTTCTTGACTTAAGCAAGGAAGACGGGGTGCGTATCCAAGAAATTATTACCGTTTAGAAAGCGCCTTACTTCGGGGGGAGTTTTTCGGTTTTTTCTATTCTCGATTTCGACCCGTACATGTTCTCGTCGGCGATTTTGATCAAATACGTCAAATCGTCTTGCAGGTGGGAGGTACTAACGGCGGAACCGACCGACACCGACACGCGGATGCCTTTGGCAATCTGGATGTTGCCGCAGCTTTCCAGAATTCGCTGGATGAGCACTTGCAAGCCTTCATCATCCTTATAATGACCGACAATCAAAAATTCATCGCCACCCCATCGAGCGACCAGGTCGCTCTTTCTTGTACTCATGACCAGCATGCGGCTTATCTGTCGCAAAACGGTGTCGCCCATATGGTGGTTGTATTGGTCGTTGATTTGTTTGAAGTTATCGCAATCGATGAGCAGCACGAAGATTTGACTGTTAGACCGGCTGGCGATAGCCTGGATTTTATCGAAAACGTGGGAGATAAATCGGCGGTTGTACAAGTTCGTAAGCGGGTCTCGTTCGGAATAGTACGTTGCCTTGTCGTACTGCCTCCCCATCCAGTAAAACACGCCGAGAAGCGCAGGGTAGGCGCACCATAGTACAAGCTCCGGCTGCTTACCGAGAAAATGGTAAAAGTATATTACGTAAAAGCTTTGGATGACGAAGGATAAGCCTATCGAACTAATTCTGCCATAATACTTCATGTTTACTCCATCCTTTTGTAGTTCAAAAGACTCTATAGCCCTATCAATACTATAACATGATTTCGTGATATTGGAAGAGTATTACATGGAATTAAATATGTAGGTTTCCATTAAAAGATTCGGCAAATTTCGACAATGAAGCTGTAACTATCAAACAGCTGTGCATCCAAGATTGACAGCTTTAACTGTATGAAATATGATAACAGTATGATGCGATGTTGAAGCCATAACACAAACGCATTGCAGCGGAATGCATGAGTTTTTGCGATTCTAGGAAGCAGTAGAGATAAGTAGCATGTTTGGAACGAATGACGTTTCGGTCGGTTTAGGTTCAGCTCCAATGCTGCTGTCCGTTTTCTTGCATTTTTGTAGAATATAATGTACTGATTTGGAATACAGTTAAAGGAACAGGATGGTGAGAACGGAATGGTCGCTTTATCCGTACTTGACGTTTCCCCGATTATAGAGGGAGGCACGGTTCAGGATTCGCTGCGCAACTCGCTCGATTTGGCAAGGCATGCGGAAAAATGGGGGTATACCCGGTTCTGGCTGGCCGAGCATCACAATTCGCCGAGCATTGCCAGTTCCGCTACATCGGTCGTGATTGGGCATGTGGCGGCGGGAACTACCTCGATTCGGGTCGGTTCGGGCGGCATCATGCTGCCTAACCATGCTTCGCTCGCTATTGCCGAGCAATTCGGCACGCTTGAGGCGCTGTACCCGGGACGAATCGATCTGGGGCTTGGCCGCGCTCCGGGAACGGATCAGCGGACCGCTGCGGCGCTGCGAGGGGATAGTGGAAGAGACGGGCAGTTTTTTCCCGAGCAGCTTGCCGAGCTAAGAGCTTATTTTGCCGGACGGATGCCGATTCGGGCTATTCCCGGGGAAGGGATGACCCTGCCGATCTGGCTGCTCGGCTCTAGCGATTACAGTGCTCGATTGGCTGCGGAGCTCGGCTTGCCGTTTGGGTTCGCCGGGCATTTCTCCCCGCAGCAGCTGCTGCCTGCACTGGAGCTGTATCATCGGAATTTCCAGCCTTCGCGGACGCTCGCCGAGCCATACGCCTTAGTAGCGATCAACGTCATTGCGGCGGAAACGGACCGGGAGGCCGAGCGGCTCGCCACCTCAGGACAACAGCTGTTTCTCAGCTTTATCCGCAATCGGCCGGGTCCGCTTCCGGCGCCTGTAGACAGCATGGAAGGAATCTGGACCGAACGCGAGAAGCTGGCGCTTCAGCAAAATCTGGGCGGCTCGATCGTCGGTGGACCGGATACGGTACGGGAAAAGCTGCAGCGGCTGCTGCACGACACGAAGGCGAACGAAATTATGGCGGTTGCCCACATTTACGATCACGCGGCTCGGCTTCGCTCGTATGAAATTACGGCCGAAATCGGGCATAAGCTGAGCCGGTAAAGCAGAGTCACGAAAAAAAGCTTTTGGATGCCCGTCCGTACGGGACCTCCGAAAGCTTTTTTGGGTTAAAACGTTAGACTGCCGATTAACCGGGCAGGCGAAGTTAAAAAATCATATAAATCATAACCGCTACGCCGATAATGCCGGCGATGACGTATAACGTAGTCAGACGAACGATATTGCCTCCCGTTCGCTGATCGTAATTGGGATTGCCTTCCCGGTTCGTTTTGGAATTGCCGATCATGACCGTGAACACGCCGGACAAAATAACCAAAAGGATGATGATGGATGCATATACAACCATATAGTCACCTTCTTTTATCGTTTGGATATGTTTAGACTAGCAGGGAACCGGAGATGTGTAACCATCCAATCGGCGGGCTTTCATGCCAGCCACTTTGCTACCGACCGTTTCCCGTCGCGGGTCGAGTCTAGTCGCGGGGGGCATCAGGGTTGTCCTTTTCCACATCGATCCAGCGGTACGACCATTGTTCGATGGCCCGAATGACGGGCTCCAGGGCACGCCCTTTGTCCGTTAGCGAATATTCGATGCGAACGGGCGTTTCCGGATAAACGTCCCGGCGGACGATGCCTTCGTTTTCCATTTCTTTGAGCCGCTCCGAGAGCAGTCTTGCACTGATCGGTATTGCGGCTTCGATCGCGCAGAAGCGAACCGGTCCGTTCAACAGCTGGTGGACGATAAGCGCGGTCCAGCGCTTGTTGACGAGATTCATTCCTTTTTCGAATCGGGGACATAATACGGAATGTGGTTTCACGGCTGCCACCCCTTTTCAATAGTCTTGACATAAAGATATTACTATTATACACTAACTTACGAAAAGTAACAAAGTAATCTCAATTTTAAGATTGACAACCGGAAGCGAATCGTCTACAATAAGATTATCGTTACTAAACGTAAGTAAATAATAATTAGTAAGTTAAAATAGGGAGGAACAAAACCATGGCAAAGACGATTTGGGCAGTTGACCCGACACACAGCGGTATCGATTTTTCCGTTAAACACATGATGATTGCAAATGTAAAAGGATCGTTTCATTCGTTCGAAGCTTCGATTAACGCCGATCCGGAAGACCTGACTACGGCCGAGATCGAATTCAATATCGACGTGGACAGCATCGATACGCGCAATAAAGATCGCGACGCACACTTGCGTTCGGCCGACTTCTTCGATGCGGAGAAATACCCGAAGATCCAATTCAAATCGACCGGCGTTAAAGCAACGGGCGACGGGGAATACGACGTAACCGGCGATGTGACGATTCACGGCGTAACTCGTTCGGAGACGTTCCAGGTTACTTTCGAAGGCGCAGGTAAAGATCCTTGGGGCAATGAAAAAGCGGGCTTCAGCGGCAAAGGCAAAATCAAACGCAGCGATTTCGGTTTGACTTACAATGCCGTACTGGAAGCCGGCGGCGTGCTGATCGGCGACGAAATCAAAATTTCGCTCGAAATCGAAGGCGCGAAACAAGCGTAATCGGATAAAGATAGCGGCAGTCGGGGAGAAGCCCGGCTGCCTTTTTTGCGTAGCCGCATAGCGAAATGCCGCCCGGAATACCGGACGGCATGGCTGTAGGCAATCTATACGATTACTCGAAGTATGTAAACACCCAGTCCGATTCTTCCGCGCTCCACTGCTTGGCGTCCGTATATTCGGGAACGTCGGTAAATTCGAGCGAATATTCCATTTCCTCGCCTGGCTTCAGATGAAGGGTCAAATCGGTAAACACGTGGTCGGCGACTTGCTTCGAATCGCCGGCATCGTTGTGCAGCGTAATTTTCACATTTACGCTGTCGGCTTTCTCGATATTTTTGCCGCCGGTGTTGGTGAACTTGCCGATGGCTGTCAGCTTGCCGTTCTCGTAAGCGACGCTTGTAATGACGAAATCGAGTGCGGCTGGAGCTTCCTCTGCTGCTGCGGGTGTTTCCACAGCCGGGGCTTCCGCTGCCGGAGCGGCTTCCTCGATGTAGATGAACTCCCAATCGCCTTCTTCGGCGCTCCACTTCGTAGCGTCTACGTATTCGGCCACGTCCGGGAATTCAAGCGTGTAGTCCATCGATTGACCTGGCGCAAGCGGGAGCGCCAAATCGGTGAAATAATGGTCGGCTACCTGTTTGGAATCGCCGGCATCGTTGTACAAAAAGATTTTGACGTCCACTTTGTTAACTTTCTCGATCGCTTTGTCGCCGGTGTTCGTGAACTTGCCGTTTGCCGTCAACACCCCGTTCTCATAGCCGACCGACGTGATCTCGAAGTCGAGAGCCGCATCGGCGAAAGCTAGTGATGAGAATACAAACAGGGAGCATACGAGCAGGAATGCCGATAGTACGTGTTTGACCGCTTTCTTCATCTTTACACACTCCTAGTAATTATGAACTAAATATGAACAGATGCAGTATGAGTATATAACAAATTTCGCTAATGTTCTACCATTATTTAACTCAAAAGGCGGTTGCGGGACTATGAATGAATAACATTTGACAAATTTCCATGGAAATCATCCTGAATGTATAAGACTAATGGCTTATGATCAGGTGTAAATCTTGTCTACTCCCCGTTTCCAAACAACCAAAAAAGCCGTCCGGATTCGATATCATCCGAACAGCCCCCGATCAGCCGGCAACAAGACGAATTCCGGCCAGCACGATCCCGATCATAAACCCGCAGATCGCACCGTTGACGCGAATCCACTGCAGATCGGAACCGATTTTGTCCTCAATTAACGCGATAAGTGTTTCATTGTCGTATTTGTTAATGTTTTCTTCGATCAAGCCGCCGATTTTATGGTGGTTGTGCTCGATCCATTCGGCCAGCTTGATCTGAACAAAGGTTTCAATCTGCTCGATCTTCTGCTCGTCCGAACGAAGGCGGCCGATCGCCTGTTGGATGATCGGAAGAGCGATCCGGGTCGGATAGTCCTCTGTATGGATGTAGGCGAGCAGTCTGTCGCGCGTCTGCTCCAGAAATGCTCCCAGCGTCTCGGGCAAGCGCATTCGCTCCGTCATATCGCCCTTCCAGGCATCCAGGGCAGCCTTCGTTTCCGGACGCTCCAGCAGTGCCCCCAGCTTGTCGCGCAGCGTTTCCGTTATACCGATGCGAGTACGGCTGTGCTCGCTGCGCAGCTCCCATATTTGCGCCTGCAGCAGCCCGCGGATCGTCTCTCCGAGCCGCTCCTCGCTCATAAAGCCGGCGAAGGCATTAAGCGCAAACGACATAAGCCCGCCGGCCTGAATATTGCCGATTGCGGCGGACGCCATAGCGCCCATTTGCCGGACGGTGGATTCCCGGTTGATGTAGTCCTCGGCAAAATCGAGCACGAAGTCGAGCGCTTTGCCGTCCCAGTTTTGGGCGAATCCGTACTGGGCGAGCCCGGAAGCGAGATTGGACAAATCGACGTCGTCCAGACGGCGGCGAATTTCCCGCTCCAGCACGGGAGCAAGCTGCTCCCACGGCAGCGAACGGACGACGTAGTCGCTTATGTCCACGATCGCCTTCGCTCCGGATTCCGTGCGAAGATGCGACTCGGCCCCGTCCAGCAGCTTGGTTACGATCGCGAACTGTTTGATTTTGTCGCGAATGCTTTCCTTGCTGAGCAGCTCGTTCTGAACGGTGGAAACGAGCGCCTTCGTCACTTTGTCCCGATTGTTCGGAAGAATCGCCGTGTGGGGAATCGGCAATCCGAGCGGATGCCGGAACAGCGCAGTAACGGCGAACCAGTCGGCCAAGCCGCCGACAAGTCCGGCTTCGAAGCCGCTGCGCACAAAACGGACCCACGGGATGGAATCAAACGGAAGCGTAACGAGAAATCCGGCCGCCATGACCCCAAGCGATACGGTCGCCATATATCGCGTATTTCGTTTCATGTAAAACATTCAACCCCTATGATTTTCGGAATGGAGGGCGGTCTCCGAATGGAACGCCTTATTGTTGCACGCTTTCGGAATGTCGCCCAAGTCGTCTTCTCCCATTGTACTCCATTTCGGACAAATCCAAAAACGAAATATGCAGCTTGCCGCCCCGAATTAAACATATCTCACAGCTAAACTGTTCGGGGGCCAGTGCGTGCAGGACCGGACCGGGTTCGTCTTTTTTGCTATAAGTTTCGGGGCTCCCCGCAAAGTATTTGGAGTAAGCTTCGAAGCCTAGGCTCCACTTTGTGGGGTTATTTAGCAGGACTGGCGCATAAGCTGAATGGACGGACTGTGAGCTTAACGGATCGGGGGAAGCGCTGCATGCTGCGACGCGGATGGCGGAGCCGGCCGGCCAAGAAGGGGAGAAGAAGAGCTTTTTTTATCGCGATGCTTATCTTTTTTTTGTTTTCGCTGCAATCGTTTATTTTTCTCGAGAAAAATTTGCGTCCCGCGCTCCAGCATGTCGCCATGCTGCGGGTGAAGCAGATCGCCACGCAAGCGATCAATTCGGCGATAACCGAACAAATCTCAAGATCGCAAAGCTTCGACAGGCTGATCGACTGGCGTACGGACAAAAACGGAAAAATAACCGGCTTTATGCTCAACTACGGCGAGCATATGAAAATAACGTCGGATACGATTAATACGGTGCAGAACGTCCTGACCTCGCTGAAGGATATTCCCGAGCATATCCCCGTCGGGCAAGCGATGGACAGCGCGATTATCGCTTCGTTCGGCCCGAAAATACCGATCAAGTTCACCCCGCTCGGCGCGGTGAAGGTGGACCTTAGCACGCGTCAGCAGGATACGGGCATTAATAATATTTTGGTTGAGGTTTATATCAAAGTGTCGACGGAAGTCGCGATCATTATTCCTTTCGATTCGGAGCCTGAAGTAATCGAGACGGAAATTCCGATTTCGTATGTGCTCGTAGTGGGCGATGTGCCGATGTATTACTACGACAACAAGGGGAATCCGACGGGCAAGACGACTTCGGCGCCGGCCAGCATCGCGATTCCGCAAATCAAGCAGGATCTGACGAAGCCGGAAGCGGATGCGGGAGCCGCAGGTCAGGCAAACGGTGCGACGAAAGGGCCGTAAGGGCGGAGCCCGGATGCTCCGCCTTTCGGATAGGAACCAAGCTTCCGGAGCGAAGGCATTTTGCTGAAGCGCAAAAAAGCCCCGGCCTCGTTTTTGACGATGGGCAGCCGGAAGCTTTTTTGCATGTATTTTTCGGCTGACAGTCCGGGTTATCCGCCCTGACCGCTCTTTTTTTCTTTGCGAAGCCGTTCCTCGCGCTCCCATTTTTTCAGGTAAGGATACGGGTCGAACGACCATTCGCGCTTGCCGTTGTCCCGGTACAGGCCAAAGTGCAGATGGGGCGGGAACTTCCCTTGCGTTCCGGGCTTTCCGTACCCGGAGCTGCCTACCCAGCCGAGCACCTGGCCCGGCTTCACAACGTTTCCTTGCTGTAGCGTCTTTTCGAAGCCTTGCAGATGGGCATAGTAATGGTACACGTTGTTCAAGTCTCGCAGCCCTACGCGCCAGCCGCCGTAAGGATTCCAGCCTTTAATCTCAACAATACAGTAGCAGGTGCTGCGGACCGGAACGCCGTATCCGGCAAAAATATCGCTGCCCTCGTGGATGCGGTGGCCCCCCCAGCCTCGGCTCGCCCCCCAGGTACTGCGGTACGAATATTCCGCGCCGAGCGGCAGGGGAAAAGCGTGCTCGTGCAGATCGATTCTCCCGTAAGTATCATAAATTTTAATAAATTGTTCGATCCTTTCCACACTGCGGGCATTATGGTAATAGTTCCAAAGCGCCAGCTTCAGATTGTCTATACCTTTGCCGTATTGGAGTAAAAACGACGCCATTGTGGAAAGAGCATCGAGATCGCTATTGCGGTCCGCGACGCCGTCCCCGGAGCCGTCTTTGCCTTTGCCGCCGAATAAAGCGATCGAAGCCGGATTCGTATCTGCTGAATTCGGGTTGGCGAATCCCGCCCACTCCAGCTCCGAGTAATAGATGCCGATCAGTCCCGGCTGGCGGGTTCTTGTTTTTGGATTGGCGATCGTAAGCGTCCGTTCGTACTGATCGATTGCGGCCAAATAAATCCAGGGAATGCCGGTAATGCCGCTGACCTCGTCGAACAAAGCTTTACGTTCGGCAAATATCGTTTTCATGTCTTTCGTCTCGATCTTCGGGGCTTGCTCCGCTGCGGCGGCCATACTTCGGTCGGGTGCGAGAAAAGCAAGCTGCAATCCGCACAAAACCAAAATAGAAGCCCGGTATAACCGGATTGCGCGTTTCAAGTTCGTACTGCCTCCTTTCACGGCCAACATCGTACATGCGCTTAGGATACGCATTCCCGCATAGCGCTATTCTTCCTGCAACCGACTTGGCTCCGGCTGCTCGTTTACAGCGAATAGACAGTTCTGCTACGATGAGAAAAAAGCATAAAAAAGGAGACCGCGTAATATGTTCGATCACAAAAGCGAGCATATCGACGAGCATATGGCGCTGCTTCAAGCCAATATCGACGATATGAATCCGGAGTACACTTCTTATGTAATGGATCGGCTGTTCGAGGCGGGAGCCAACGACGTGTATTGGATTCCGATTATTATGAAGCGGGGAAGACCGGGAATGATGTTGAATGTGCTTGTGGCCGAGGAGCGTATTCCCGATATGGAGGCGATTATTTTTGCGGAAACGACTACGCTAGGCCTGCGTTATTTGAAAGCGGCCGTACACCGGCTAGGCAGGGAATTCGCTAAGGTGGAAACGAGCTGGGGACCGGTGACGGTGAAGCTTGGCTATCATCAGGGCCAATTGGTGCAGATGGCCCCGGAGTTCAAGGAATGCGAGGCCATTGCCAAAAGGCACGGCGTACCGCTGAAACAGGTATACGAAGAAGTGAGACGGGGCTTTGCGGACAAGGGTGACCACGACGGCGGCTCGCAGCCTTGACGACGATAGACAAAAAACTCTCCGTGTGAGCGGGACTTCCGCCTTCGGAGAGCTTTTGCCGTTTCCTTTTTTAATGCTTGTGAGGGTGATCATGGCTCTCATCGTCGTCATCGTGCTCATGGTCATGATCATGGTTATGGTCGTGATGGTCATGATCATGATTATGGTCGTGATGATGGTCGTGATGATGGTCATGGTCGTGATGATGGTCATGATCGTGATGGTGGTCATGATCGTGATCATGGTGATGATCGTGGTCGTGATCATGCGAATGCAGGTGTGCCAGAGCAGGCTGCAGCATAGCCGTCGATTTCGCAATATACGAATCGGTCGTACCGACGACGACACGCAGCACGTTCGGCTGTTTCGCCAGGTCGCGGGTTCCCGCGCCGTATCCGATCGTATCGACGACCATCGGCGGAAGCCCCTTGGAGAAGCCGTTCACTACCGCGGCGACAATGCCGGCGCCGGTAGGAGTCGTCATTTCCATCGAATAATCGGTCTCGGCGATCGGCAAACCGCGCATCATTTCCAGCGTGGCCGGGGCCGGCACCGGATACAGGCCGTGATCGCAGCGTACCATGCCAGAGCCGAGCGGCACCGGCGAGCTGCAAATATACTCGGCCTGAAGCGAGTCGAGAGCGAGTGCGACCCCGATGACATCAACGATGGAGTCTATAGCGCCGACTTCGTGGAAGTGCACCTTCTCGACCGGAATGCCGTGAATTTTCCCTTCGGCGATCCCGATTTTCTCAAATATAGCCAGGCTGTATGCCTGAACCCGCTCGTTAAACCCGGACGTCCGGATCAGCTTGACGATGTCCGAATAATGCCGGTGCCGGGTCGGCTGTTTGTTCGGATCGAGCACGACATCCATCTTCAAGGCGGAGATGCCGTTTTTGTTGACACGTTTCCAGCTCAGCCCGAAAGGCTCGATGCGGATTTTTTGCAGCTCGCGCTCTATGTACGCCTGATCGGCGCCGGCATCGACCAGTGCCGCCAGCGCCATATCTCCGCTGATGCCGGAGAAGCAGTCGAAATATACGATTCTCACGAGTAGGCTCACGACCTTTTCGACATATTTTTGTTGATCATGCCCGCGCTGTATCCGGCGCCGAACCCGTTGTCGATATTAACGACGGTGACCCCGGTCGCACAGGAATTGAGCATCGTCAGCAGGGCGGAAACGCCGTGGAAGGCGGCGCCGTAACCGATACTGGTCGGCACGGCAATGACCGGCTTGTCCACCAGCCCGCCGACGACGCTCGCCAGAGCGCCCTCCATGCCGGCGACGACGACGATTACGTTCGCTCCGCGAATGACCGGGAGCCGCCGGAACAACCGGTGGATGCCCGCGACCCCGACATCATACACTTTTTCCACATGGCTGCCCATGCACTCGATCGTGATCGCCGCTTCCTCGGCGACGGGGAGATCGGACGTTCCGGCACATACGACGGCAACATACCCGTCATGCACGCTCAAAATCGGCTTCTTGAACCAGGTCAGCGCCCGGGCGGCCTGATGGTACGTAGCGCCTGGAACGGCGGCGAGCACGGCTTCGGCCTTCTCGGCATCGATACGGGTGGCAAGCACGCGGTCGGAATGCTCGGTCAGCCTGCGGAAAATGGCAACGAGCTGCTCCGTCGTTTTGCCTTCTCCGAATATGACCTCAGGGAACCCGGTCCGCTTCTCCCGTTCGATATCAAGCTGGGCAAAGCCGAGGTCGTCGACTTTGCCGTCCGCTTCGCGCGCCATTTCACCGATAAGACGCCTCGCATCCTGAACATCCAGACTGCCGTCCTTTACTTGCTGCAATAGCTGTTCCAGTTCATTCATCGCGCGGCTTCTTCCTTTACAGTCACCGGAAGTTCCTTCTTCAACACCGCATTCATGCTTCCCGTCTTATAGCCGGCCAGGTCCAGCGTGACATACGTAAAGCCGATCGAAGTCAGCTTCTGGTGAATCTGATCGTGCAGCTCGATCACCTTGGGAAGTTCGTCCGGCATAACCTCGATGCGCGCGATCTTGTCGTGATGGCGCACGCGCACTTGCCAAAATCCGAGCGAGTACAAAAAGTCTTCCGCAACGTCGAGCTGATCGATTTTCGTTTTGTCGATTTTCGTTCCGTAAGGGATGCGAGAGGACAGGCAGGCGAACGACGGTTTGTTCCACGTGCGCAGGCCAAGCTCCTTGGACAGCTCGCGAATTTCCGCTTTCAGGAAGCCGGCTTCCTGCAGCGGGCTGCGTACGCCCTGCTCCGTTTTCGCTTGCAGCCCCGGACGGTAGTCGCCCAGATCGTCGACGTTCGATCCATCCACGATGAACGGGTAGCCGAGCTCCTTCGCCATCGATTGCAGATGCGAGTACAGACCGGTTTTGCAGTGATAGCAGCGGTCCGGGTTGTTGGCGACGAACGCCGCGTTCTCGAATTCCTTCACTTCCGTTTTGTGCAAACGAACGCCCATATCCTCGGCCAGCCGGACGGCGGCGTCAAATTCGCGCGTCGGGAACGTCTCCGAGGCGGCCGTAACCGCAAGCACATTATCGCCGAGCTCCTGAAACGCCCTTTTTAAAACGAAGGTGCTGTCCACACCGCCGGAGAAAGCGATCAGGACGCGTCCCATATCCTTAAGAATGCGGCCGAGCCGTTCATCCTTTTGCTTCAGTGTCAATCCGCTGTCCATGCGTTTCCCCTCCCATAGCCTCGTTCCGCTTCCGCCGCTCCGATCCTTCTGCGGTTTTTCCGGAGAGTGCTGTTGTAAACGATCTCTCTATTTGCAGTGTATCACAATGAGGAAGGGACCGAAACCTGTGGCGCGAAAAGTCGAAAGCTGACTTCTTGTGAAGCTTGCAGCAGGGGCAGGCACAAGGCGCCGAAACGAATCGGACTTGGCACAAGCCGCAGGCACCGAACAAATCGACACCTTTTCCAACAAGTTCGAGCCTGCCTTTCCGCCCGCGCTTCGTTACAATGGGAGCATAAGACGGTCGGACGTGGAATATCCCCCCTTTCGTGATATAATACATTCATTCGATATAGAAAGCGGGAATCCATCATGTCGACCAAACAAACGCTCCGCAAGCCGGAATGGCTCAAAATCAAGCTGCCGGCAGGCGAAGATTACGATAATGTGAAGCAATTGAAAGAAACGATGCGCTCGAAGACGCTGCATACCGTCTGCGAGGAAGCGAAATGCCCGAATATTCACGAATGCTGGGCGAACCGGACGGCGACGTTTATGATTCTGGGCGATATTTGCACGCGGGCGTGCCGGTTTTGCGCGGTCAAATCCGGTTTGCCGACGGAACTGGATCTTCAGGAGCCGGAGCGCGTGGCGGAAGCAGCCGAACAGATGGGACTGCGCCACTGCGTCGTAACTTCGGTAGCCAGAGACGATTTGGCGGACGGAGGCGCTTCCATTTTTGCCGAGACGATCCGCGCGATCCGCAGCCGGATGCCGTTATGCTCGGTGGAAGTGCTCATTCCCGATTTCATGGGTAACGAGGAGACGCTGCGCATCGTCATGGAGGCGAAGCCGGACATTTTGAACCACAATATGGAGACGGTCGAGCGGATGTCGGACCGGGTGCGCTCCAAGGCGAAGTATGCCCGTTCGCTGGAGCTTCTGGCCCGATCGAAGCAGATGGCGCCGAGCATCCCGACCAAGTCGAGCATTATGGTCGGCGTCGGCGAAACGTGGGACGAAATCTTGCGGACGATGGACGATCTGCGCGCCGTGGATTGCGATATTATGACGATCGGCCAATATTTGCAGCCAACGAAGCAGCATCTGCGCGTAGTGGAGTATTACACGCCCGAGCAGTTCGCGGGGCTTAAGGAGGAAGGCATGAAGCGGGGCTTCCGCCATGTCGAATCCGGGCCGCTCGTCCGCAGTTCGTATCATGCCCATGAGCAGGTGCAAGCGGCCCATGCGCGTTCTTAATCGGGGCCGCCGTCCAGCCGGCGTTAGGAGGAAACCGCTGTGATCCATATCGGAAGCAAAACGTACGAGCTCGTGCAGGAGCACAAAAACGGCTACAATTTCGAGGCGTTCCGGGACCGTTTCAGCGAGGTGCTGGAGCGCTACGACTACATCGTGGGCGACTGGGGCTACAGCCAGCTGCGGCTGAAGGGCTTTTTTACGGAAAGCAACAAGAATGGCAACAAGGATACTTGTGTGTCCGGCATTCACGATTATTTGAACGAATATTGCAATTTCGGCTGCGCGTACTTCATTTTGCGCAAAATCGGCAGCGGCAAGCCGCAGGGCGAGCTGCCCCCGCAAACGAATGCGGGCGAAGCGCCGAAGCAGACAAGCTTGCCGCAAGGCGAGCATCAGCGCCAGCATCAGCATCCCAAACACGAGCGTCATGAGCGCCCGGAGCGTCAAGAACGCCATGAGCGCCCAGAACGTCACGAGCGGCAGGCGCGCCACGAACGGCCCGAACGCCAGGAACGCCAGGCGAGGCCCGAGCGGCAGCAGCAGCCGCAAAGCAATCCGAAGTGAAATCGATACAAAGCTTGGGAGGCGACAGGCTTGTTCCATGTAGCGAAAGGACGATGGGTGGTCTTGCTGCTCCTCGGCGCGCTGGCGGCCGTTCAGGCCGGCTGCTCGTACGTTAGCAGCGGAGCGGAAGCGAAGCCGGAGCTGCTTAAACCCGTCAAGAAGAAGGAAGAGCTGTACGAGGTGAAGAGCGGTTCCCTCGTCAAGCAGATACGCGGAGTCGGCGTTTTCATACCGTCGTCTCCGAAGTATTACCAGTATACGATCGGCGGCAAGCTTGGCGTGATTCGCGCACAGCCCGGCGATACGGTGAATAAAGGCGATGTGCTGCTGGAGCTCGATCCGGGCGACATGCCGCTGAAAATCGCCCAGCAGAAGCTGGTGGTCGCGAAGGCGGAGGATAGTCTGGAGACGGCCAAGGGCGATGACGACAAGGAGAAGCTGCGGCTGGCCGGTTTGAACCGGGAAGTGGAGCAGGCGAGGCTGGAAGGCTTGGAGCAGAACCTGGCGAAGACGAAACTGCTGGCCGAGCGGGCCGGCAAAGTTGTATTTCTAGATTTTATGAAGCCTGGCGATACAATTACGTCGTATAAGGACGTCATCGCTCTGGCCGATCCGCAGCAGATGCTGTTCCAGTACTCGTCCACGATCGGCGCGGACTTATCCGCTATCGAGAAAGATATGACGGCAGAGATTACGTTTAACGGCAAAGTGTACACCGGCAAAGTCGTGCAGACGCCCCGAACGGCTCCGACGGCTACGTCGCAGCAGATGAGCGACCGCAACGCGAGAACGGTGCTGATCGAGATGGACGGCATCCCTCCAGGCGCGCAGTTTGGTTCGCAAGGCGATGTGACGATTGTGACCGACAAAAAAGAAAACGTTCTCACGATTCCCCGTGTGGGGCTGAGGTCTTATCAGGGCCGCAACTTCGTTCATGTGAAGGACGGGGACAGCCGCAAGGAAATCGATGTGGAGAAAGGGCTGGAAACCGCAACCGAGGTCGAAATCCGCAGAGGACTCAAGGCCGGCCAGCAGGTAATCCTAAACAACTGACGATTCGGCCTCGGTCGACGGACGATGAAGCGTTCACGTAATCGGACGCTTCTTTTTTCGTTTGGGAACGGCAGAAGAACTAATTTGTTGAAAAAAACGTGTTTTTTGTCGGAAAAGCTCACATAAAATTCATATTTATTCCATTACAATAGAGGGAAGGGCATGTTCCCGGGAAAAAAGTAAGCCTTTACAACTAGATCAGGAACAGGCCTCGACTAATCCATGAGCACAAGGTTGGGGGTATGTTGATGATGGGAAAGAAAATGAATCTGAGCCGGTTCCTTGGGGCGATTCGCTTGCAAAAGGGATGGTACCGATCGATCGGCTTCAAGCTTTTCGCAGCCTTCCTCGCTAGTATCGTGGTGGCCAGCGCCGCGGCCGGAATGATCGCGTATCAGATTTCCGCGAACGCGCTCAAGCAAAAGGTCGGCAGCAATATGGTGCAAGTCGTTCAGGACGCCGCGAACAACGCGGACCGGTGGTTCAAGGTGATGGACGGCACGTTTAACCAGCTCGCCATCTATGCGGACAAAAATCAGTATACAACGAAGGACCGGCGTAATTTGGAGCCGCAGACGGAGCCGGAGGCGAAGGAATATAAACAATTGCTCGCGCAAATTCGTTCGCTGGACGACGAGATCGCCCAGAAAACCGGGCAGGCCGGCAAAGCGACCGATTCGAGCGAGCGCATCAAGCTGAACGAGGACATCGCGCGCGCCTCGCAAACGAAAAACGCGATCATGACCCGTTACAACGTGCTGAATACGAACAAAGCGGCGCTGGATTCCGCGATCAATACGTATATTTCGGCGTACGCGATGACGAACTCGGACATGGTGTTCTCGATCGGCATGATCCGGTTTAACGGCGAGAATCAGACGTTCAGCAGCTCCGGCAAAGTGCGGACGAGCAGCCTGTACGATACGGAGTGGGCGACTGAAGCAGTGAAGGCAAAGGGCAAGAACGTGTACTTGCCGCCGCAAAAAGGCTCGTTCCTAATTGCCGACGAAGAGTCACGCGTCTTCGCCGTCGCCAAATCGTTCTGGAGCGCGGAGGATCAGAAGTGGGCGGACGTGCTCATTATCGAATTCAAGCTTGCCTTCTTCGAAAATTTGCTTAAGCCGATTAACTTCGGCGGCATCGGCGACATTCATCTGGTCACGAATGCCGGCAACAGCTTGTACTCCAATCGCGAAGGGACTGTGCTTGGCCAGCCGGCTGCCGTATCGATCGAGGGCGAGAACAAAGGATATTTGACGTCCGTGAAGGCTTTGCAAAATACGGAATGGACGCTTGTCGGGGCCATTCCGGAGGACAAGCTTCTGGAAGACGCGAAAGCGATTGCGAACAGTCTGATTTTCCTCGCCATCGGCGGCGCGGTGCTTGCTCTACTGCTCGGGCTGTGGTGTTACCGGACAATCGGTTCGCCGCTTATGAGCGCCGTGACGAAAATGCGTCAAGCCGAACAGGGGGATCTGAACGTCCGGCTGAATATGAATCGGAGCGACGAGATCGGCTCGGTAAGCAGAAGCTTCGACAGCATGATGGAGCGGATCGGCAGTATCGTGGCGCAGACGGGGCAATCGTCCGATCGCCTCATGCAGGCGACCGAGCGAATCAACGAATTGGTGCAGCGCTCCCGCGACGCCTCCGGCGAAATCGCCGTCGCCATGAACGAGGTATCGTCCGGGGCGGACAGCCTGTCGCGCGATGCGGAGCAGAGCAGCGCTTTGACCGGGGAGATGACGAAGCGGCTGAACGACGTGCTTGAGGTCAATCGCGAGATGAAAGAGATCGCTTCGCAGGTGGAGGAATCGGGCAAAAGCGGTGCGGTCGCGGTCGGAGAGCTGGCCGAGTACAACCAGCAGGCCGAAAGCATCGTATCGTCGCTGAGCGAACGGATGGGCCGTCTGCAGGCCGGCACGGAGTCGATATCCGTCGTGCTCGATATTGTCGGCAATATATCGAAGCAGATCAACATCTTGTCGCTGAACGCTTCGATCGTAGCCGCTTCGGCCGGCGAAGCGGGCAAAGGGTTTATGGTCGTAGCCAAAGAAATTCGCAGCTTGGCGAATCAGTCGAAGGAATCGATCGCTTCGGTCGAGGAAGTGATCGGCGGCATTCAGACGGAAATGGGCGAGACGAGCCGGCTTGTAGCCGAATCGCTGCCGATCTTTGCGCGTCAAAGCGATATATCGCGGTCCTCGCAGGAGATTTTCCGTCATGTGCAAACGTCGATGACACAGTTTATGGACAGCTTCCAGCAGGTTTGGACTTCGCTGCAATTTTCGATGGAAGCGCAAGAGGAGCTGTCCGGCATGATGATGCAGGTAAGCGCCGTATCGGAGGAATCGACGGCAACGACGGAAAGCGTGGCCAGCCTGATCCGCGATCAGCATGAATCGGGCGGGGAGCTCGTGAGAACGGGCGAGCAGTTGGAGCAGCTCGGCCACGAGCTGCGGAACGCACTCAAGGTATTCAGACCGGCCGACGGCGCATAAGCGCGGGTAACGCGGGTAGCATCCGGGTTCGTCTCTTTAATAATTTTGTGTGCGAAGCCGCTCGTCTGGCAGCGTCTTTGCACACAAAGCTGGGCGCTTGCATAGGATATAGCCTAACAACATGCAAACGGAGGGATAGTTTCATGTCGAGCGGCTCTATTCCAGCGCAGCAGCCTGTATATCAGGCCGATCCGCATTTCATCCAGGCCATGAAGTCTTGCCATGATAGGCTTCACGAAGTAGGACGCCAATGGGCGAATCGTCCGGTCCGCGTCCAACTGATGGACGGTCAAGTTCATGAGGGCGTTCTTGTCAGCATGGACGACCACTATTTGTATCTGGGCGTCAGAGCGCAGGATGCGCGTGCCTTTTTTAATCCGCTGGCTCAGGCTTCCGCGTACAACAACGTTATTTTGCCTTTGGTGCTCTACAATCTGCTGGTCATTTCGCTGCTGTAACCGGCTTGCCGGCAGACAGGAAGGGAGCTTCGCCCTTTGGCGGAGCTCCTTTTCGCGCTCGGCGATGTAGAGCGCTGTGAAAGCGTCTGAAAATTGCTGTTTTTCAACAAATCCGATTAACATTATAGGATAAGTGTGTTATGATGGAAATATATTGGAAACCTCATGGGAGCAGGAGTGATGCAGCATGGCAGTGGAAACGTTCAAAGCAACCGCGCATTTGCAAGAGGGGGTCGTCGTCAAAGTCCAATCGAGGAACTTCGAGCTGACGATTGACGAACCGAAAAGCCTGGGCGGAACCGA
Organism: Paenibacillus ginsengarvi; assembly: GCF_003626695.1. Taxonomy (GTDB): domain Bacteria; phylum Bacillota; class Bacilli; order Paenibacillales; family NBRC-103111; genus Paenibacillus_AB; species Paenibacillus_AB ginsengarvi. The sequence continues at coordinate 9,499 of NZ_RBAH01000037.1, read as the reverse complement.
TACGGGCATGAACCCGGTCGAAGCGGTTCTTGGCGCGCTTGGCGCCTGCCAATCGATCGTGGCGAGAGTATATGCGAGAAAGTTCAACGTCCGTCTGGACGGCTTCTGGGTTGAGCTGGAGGGCGATATCGACCTGGACGGCTTCTTCAACAAATCCGATGTTCGCAAAGGGTATTCGGACATCCGCTATACATTCCATATCAAGACCGACTCTCCCCGCGAACAGGTCGAGCAGTTCATCGAATTTTTGGAACGGACATGCCCTGTAGGCGATACGATAGCAAATCCGGTCAATTTGAAATTAAACGGCATCGTCATCGAAAACTGAGCCAGCGGCGGGAGGGGAAGCGCTGCACCAGCTTCGGCTCGCCTATCTAGAAGACGACGAACAAACAGCCTGTTTCCACGCCCGATCCGGGGGCGGCGGCAGGCTGTTTGCTTGTCCTATTTGTCAATATCAAAGCTATTCTACAATATCGCCGATAAACGATTCGCGCACCCGGTTCCAGAACGGGAACGGGCGGAAACGCACGAACGATACTTTGCGGTCCGCAACCATGCATCGAATCGAGACCAAGTCCGAAAGCTGCATATTCAAATGGTCAAGCGTCAGCAATATTTTTTGCCCCTTTTTCGGGTAAATGTCGCAGTGGTGGTGCTTCGGCAGCACAATGGAGGAGCCTAGCGACCGGTATACGCGGTTGTTCAGCGAAGCCATCTCGGCGATCTGTACCGCTTCGAGCGACGGATGCAGGATCGCTCCGTTCAAACTGCGATTATAGCCGGTGCTGCCCGTCGGCGTCGAGATGCAGATGCCGTCGCCGCGGAACATCTCGAATCGCTCGTCGTTGATGCGAAGCTCGGCGACAAGCGTGCCTTCGACACCTTTAAGCGTACACTCGTTCAGCGCAAGATACGTCTCCATCCCCTGGCCGGTCACGATTTGGATTTCGATGATCGGATATTTGACCGTCCGGAACGATTCGGCTCCGGCAGCCATATGGCGGATGAGCGTTTCCAGCTCCATAGGTTTCCAATCGGCGTAAAAGCCGAGATGTCCGGTGTGGATGCCGACGAATGACGTTTGATCCAGGCGGTCGGCGTACAGGTGGAACGCGTGCAGCATCGTGCCGTCTCCGCCGATTGACACGACGATGTCGGGATGTTCCGGATCTAGCGTCAGGCCGCATTCGGCGGCAAGCTCGTGGAATCGGTTGTTCGTTCGTACCGATATTTCGTCTCCCCGATTCACTACGTTGTACTTCACACCGTTCTCCTCCTTAGAGCTTTGCGAAGCAAAGCTGGCATCGTAAGCATTTTTTGATCTTTGCGAAGCAAAGCGGTTCTCTATCCCTCATCATATTAAATATTAGGACGTAAAACAATGGCGCGTTTGGCGCCGGATATGAAACTTGTGTTGCGTATCTGCTGCCTGTGTCTATCACCGTCTTCCGTAGTGAAGCAGAGGGCGGAGTCCCAAATAAGCGGCATACAGCAAAAAGAAGAGGACAAGCGTACCTATAAACAGCAGACCGGACAACGAAAACAGCGCAGGCCAGACAGGGAGCAGGCCGCGTTCGACCGAAAAAGCCGGCACTGCGGCCGAAACGGCCGATATGGCCGGTGCCAGAGGCTTCCACAACACAAACACCGCCGCAGCGGCCAGAAAGCCATGAACGAGCCTGGCTAGGCCGAACGGAACGTAACGGATATTCGTCCGGCTCAGCAGGCTGATCACCTGAGCGTGAACGGACAGACCGCCCCAAGACAAGATGAAGGCGGCGACCGCGACCTTGCTTGCGAGCGATAAATGCGCACCCGCTCCGGCAGCAGACTTGGCGCCGAGCGTTACCTCGAACAAACCGTTCACGACCGCCTGGGACAGCTCCGGCGGCACATGCAGGCCTTGCAGAACGAATGTAACGGTAGCATATAAGCCGTTCATTACTTGCGAAATCGTCAGCACCTCGAGCACAACGCAAAAGAAAACGACGAGGCCGCCTATGACCATCATCAGCTTCAAGGACGTCTGCAGTGCCTCCTGGAGCATCTCGCCGAATGTCCGACTGTCGCGCAGCCGGGCCCGGTGCATCGCCTGCATCGCCCGGCGAAGCAGCGACGCATCCCCTTGCTGAGGCACTGCTACAGTCATGGTCCTGCTGCCGTGAAAACGCATCAGAAGACCGATTACGACACCGGTTCCGTAATGGGCCGCAGCCAAAATGACGGCAAGTCCGACATTGTGGAAAAAACCGACCGAGACGGCGCCGATCAGGAAAATGGGGTCCGACGTCGTCGTGAATGAAACGAGCCGTTCGCCCTCATCGCGCCCTAGCAGCCGCTGCTCCCAAAGCTGGGCGGTAAGGCGGGCGCCTACCGGGTAACCGGAGGCGAAACCCATCGCCATCGCGAAGCCGCCTATACCCGGAACGCGAAACAGCGGCCTCATCATCGGGTCGAGCAGCGTTCCAAAAAAATGGACGATACCGAAGCCGAGCATCAGCTCCGCGATGACGAGAAACGGAACGAGCGCGGGAAACAAAATGTCCCACCAAATCGATAACCCGCGCAAAGCCGCTTCCAGCGACTGGGCCGGGTATAGAAGCATTAGAGCCGCAACGCCTAGCAAGCTCGCCGAAAACAGCGCCGTCGACCATACACGGGAAGCCGTCATTCGAGCACCTCCGATCCTGCGTCTGGTTCATGGAAGGATAAAACGCAAACGAACAAGCCATTCTTACTTTTATACTTATGTGACAGGGCGTTCGGACATGCAGCGGCATCCGGAGATAAGCGAACTGAAATCGGATACATTTTTTATATATCGATCAAAAAGGCTGATATTTTCCTCCGAATATGGTAAACTAAAAAAAAGTACAGACGGAGTGATGCGTAATGATGAGTGTAGTCACAGGCTTGATTGTATGCGCCTTCGTTTTTGTCATTCGCGAAACGTTAATGGGTGCCACCGAGGAAGATATCGAAAACTAATAAATCCGGACACAGTTCGGTTAAAAGCATGGTGCCGCTTTTTACAAAAAGTGGCACCATTTTGTTTCCTCGCAGCGCTTGTGTTCCGTTCGCGACATAGATGTTTTGCGGATTGTGGTGTATAATGTGAAATACTTACTAGGACAGGTGACATGGATGAATCGAGAACATTCCGGGACTATTTCCCTATACGAGGCGATCGGCGGAGCCGAAACGATCAGCCGGCTCGTTCAGGCATTTTATCCGAAGGTGCAGGCCGATCCGAGCATCGGACCTTTGTTTCCGGAGGACATCACGCCGGTCATGGAGAAGCAGGCTCTGTTTCTGACGCAATTTTTCGGCGGGCCTTCGTTATATTCCGACAAATTCGGCCATCCGATGATGCGAGCGAGACATTTGCCGTTTCCGATTACGCCGGAGCGGGCGGATGCATGGCTTGGCTGTATGAAGCGGGCGCTCGAAGAAATCGGAATCGAGCCGCACTTGCAGACCGCCGTTTTGGAGCGGCTGAAAGCTCCGGCGTATCATTTCGTGAATACGCCCTAACCAGCAGTCACGCGGGAGAGGGCGACGGGAAATCGTGACAGCGGCGGAAAGGATGACGCATGTGGAGACAGAGCTAGACCCGCTTTATTCGATCAAGGCGAACTGCGTATGCTGCGAGCAATCGTTCCAAACTTCCCGGGTACGGCCGAGCTTCAGAAAGCCGATCCGAACGGAAAGCGATTTTTGCATCCACTACAAGCTGCATAATCCGGACTATTACGTCGTTCGGGTATGTCCGTACTGCGGCTATGCGTTTACGGAAAATTTCTCCGAAACGATGACCCCCAGAACGAAAGAGCTGTATTACGAGAAGCTGGGCAAAAACTGGAACGGCCTGGATCTGACCGGAGAGAGAGATTGGAGCGGTGCGATGCAAACGTACAAGCTGGCTCTTGTATGCGCCCAGATCAAGGGAGAGAAGGACCGCGTCGTCGCGGGCTTGCTCCACCATATCGCCTGGCTGTACCGGTACAAGGACAATAAGGAGCAGGAAGCCCGCTTCCTTCAGTTTGCTCTGGACGCTTACATTAAAGTGTTCGAGGTCGAGGGCGAGGACGTGAACAACGCCCGGCTCATGTATTTGATCGGCGAGCTCAATCGCAGGCTCGGCAATTACCAGAAGGCGGTACTGTGGTTCGGGCGGGTTATCAACGACAAGAAAATTATGGATTCGGCGATGATTCGGGCTTGCCGGGAGCAATGGGTGCAGACCCGGGAGGACATGATTGCGGCTCAGCTCGAGCTGCCGGAAGAGATGAAAGAGAGCCGGGCGTAAAGCGCTGCAAACACGAATAGAAAAGGCTGCACAGATCGCAGCTTTACAAGACCGGGAAACCGGTCTTTTCTGTTTCGTTTTTTTGCCGCCCGAAACCAGCAACAGCCCCGTCGGCGTGTCCGATAGGGGCTGGGGTCAGGAAGTAGCGGAGGTAGAGCTCTCGTAAAAGGTGAAACGATTTTTACCGCTTCTTTTGGAGGTATACAGCGCTTTGTCGGCTTCGGCAATGAGGCGGTATAAATCATCCTCGGGCCTCGCCGCGATCGAAATGCCGATCGAGATCGATATCGCCTGACCGGGCTGAATTTCTCTGCCCGCGAACGGGTAAGCGGCGACGGCATGACATAGCCGGCTGGCGAGAGAAGCAAGTCTTCGGCTGTCTACCGAATCGCACATGACGATAAACTCCTCGCCGCCGTACCGGGCGATGTAATCCTTCTCGCCGATCGTCCCCCGCAGCAGATGACCGGTTTCGCGCAGCAGGTGATCGCCCTGCAGATGACCCAGCGTGTCGTTGAAATTTTTGAAATTGTCGATGTCGATCATCAGGATGCTGATCTGGCGCTTCTTCAGCATGTTGCCGGCGATTTCCAGAAAGCTGCGGATGTTCGGCAGCCCGGTAAGCCGGTCCTGATTCGCCTCGAGCTCCAGCTGCCTCTGGAGCAGCCAATTTTTGTTCTCATCGTTATGAAGGGCGACCAGCACAACCAGACAGAGAAGCGATATCACGAATAAATACGCATTCAACTGCAAATATTCGGGCCACGGGACCGGCAATGTAAAAAAGCCGAGGGCAATCTTCACAAGGAAGAGAAGCGCGATTATTTTGACGCCGTCGCCCAGACGAAGCCGCTCGAAGCCCGAGCGGTACTCCTTGCGATGCATGAGTGCGCTGATGAAGGCCGGCAGCGCAATTCCGACCAATAGATCCGGAACGCCGCGAACCCCGTCAATCAGCAAGATAAAGGCCGCAGGGGGGAGCGTCGACAGCAGCGCTACCGGCAAACCGAGCTGAAGGCCGGCCATAAGGATCGGAATATGGCGCAGATCCGTAACGGCTGGTTCGTTCGTTATCGGCAGCAGGATCATAAGAAGGGAAGCGATCCCGGTATAAAGCGGAACGACCACCATCTCGTTCATGCTGCCCAGTATGCGATTTCGCAGCTTCAGCGCGATATAGCTAAGTGTTATGAGCGTACATGAGATCGTAACCGGTATTAGATATTCGTTCATTGCTTAGCGCTCCTGAAAAGGCCGCAAACGTTTCGGAGAAGCATGTTATTCGTCGATGTCTCCTTCCTGCAAGTCTGTTATCTTCCTGAGGCGTGTTTGCAAACACGCCGTAAGTCGCTGCTATCCGGATTCTTCGTTCATCTTCTGCGAATCGGCCTGTCGGCAAGGAAGTAGTCCCGGTCGACATCGATGGCCGTTATTTTGTCCCGGCAGCAAGGGAATACGATCAGCCGCTTCCTGCCGTCCCGGATCGAAGCGAGGTCGGTTGTTTTGATCGGCAGCAGAACGTTGCTGGCGCGGCAATAGGGGCATTCGTTCAAGTACACATCGGCCCCGATCGTTTCGTAAGGCAGCGTATTTTCAAAAGGAATCATGACCGGCTGTCGTCTTTCCGCTCCGCGGCCGGTTGTCCGGCTTCGCCGGTCTCGATCCGCGCCAGCTCGGCCAGCTTTTGGATTAAAAGATGCTGCGGCATATGCATAAGCTGCTCGATCGGTACTTTAAGCGTTTCGGCCAGCTTGATTGCCGTTTCGGGCGATATTTGTAACGGTCTCATACGTCCAGTTCCTTTCCGTATTTCCGATTGTTGGTATACACGTCTTGGACAAGCAGCGAAGGTAGTATGATCTTATTATACATGAGAACTGTACGCTTCTCGAGTAAATGGAGTTTCAATATCGGTAAATAAAAATTAAACAGAATTTGAACGAAGCAGGAGACGCGGGCGGCTGGCGGTCCGAAGCTTCAGCTCTTAAGCCGCCGGATCGAAACATTTCTTCCCGAGGCGAAATATGCTTTAATGATGTAGTGTACCCCTACATAGGAAGGTGGAGGACGTTATGTCACAATCGTATAGTCTCGTTTGGGATTTGGACGCGTTTTTTCCGGGAGGCAGCTCGTCGGCGGAATTTGCCTTATTTTTGCAGCAACTGGAGCGTGCGGTCGAACAGTTTCGCGGGGAGGTCCGGACGGCAACTGACGCTGGTACAGCCGTCGATGCGCAGACGCTTGCGGATCTGACCGAACGGATGCAGAACGTCACGCTGATGCTGCGCGAGGCGGATTCGTTCGCAGGATGTCTGGCCGCAGAAAACCAGCACGACAAAAAAGCGGTGCAGCTCGGCGGGCATATTTCGTCGATCGGCGCTTCCTTTACTTCCGCGCTTACGCGCTTCGATCAACTGCTGCGGCAAATACCGGACGGCATCTGGACGGAGCTGCTGCAATCCGCCGGCTTCAGTCCAATTGCATTCCCGCTTGCGGAACGACGCCATCTGGCCAAGGAAAAGCTCCCGCCGGAGCAGGAGTCGCTTATCGCCGATTTGGCGGTGGACGGTTACCACGGCTGGGAAGAAGCGTACAATACGACGGTCGGCAAGTTCAAAATCGCGTTCGAGGAAAACGGTCAAACGCTCGAGCTGTCCGCCGGACAAGCGGCGAACAAGCTGAACAGCACGGATCGGAACGTCCGCACCCGCCTGTTCGCGGATTGGGAGAAAGCTTGGGGCGAATCGGCCGATTTTGCCGCTGACGCGCTCAACCGTTTGGCCGGCTTCCGGTTGCAAGTATACAAACACCGGGGCTGGGAGTCGGTGCTGAAGGAGCCGCTTGCGATTAACCGGATGTCGGAGCAGACGCTTCAGGTGATGTGGGACGTCATCGACCGGAACAAAGGTCCGTTCGTCGATTATTTGCGCCGCAAGGCGAACATGTTCGGGCTCGAAGCCTTGTCCTGGCACGATGTCGATGCTTCCGTAGGGAAGGCGGCGAAAGAAATACCGTTCGAGGAAGCGGCCAACATGATCGTGAGCCAGTTCCGCAGGTTCAGTCCGAAGATGGCCGACTTTGCGGAGATGGCGTTCGCAAACCGCTGGATCGAGGCGGAGGATCGGCCGGGCAAACGTCCGGGCGGCTTTTGCACCTCGTTTCCGATCAAGGGAGAAACCCGCATTTTCATGACTTACGGGAAAACGGCCTCCAACGTCGCTACGCTGGCGCATGAGCTCGGTCATGCCTACCATCAGCATGTGATGAACGACATGCCGGCGCTGGCGCAGGAATACGCGATGAACGTGGCCGAGACGGCTTCGACGTTCGCCGAAATGATCGTGGCCGACGCGGCGGTGAAGATGGCGTCCTCCGAGGAGGAGCGGCTTACGCTCATCGAGGACAAAATTCAGCGTTCGGTTGCGTTCTTCATGAACATTCACGCGCGCTTCCTGTTCGAAACGGAATTTTACGAGCTGCGCCGCAAAGGCCTGGTCGGCACCGAGCAGCTGTGTGAGCTGATGCAAAACGCCCAGCGCCGGGCTTACAAGGATGCGCTCAGCGAATACCATCCGCACTTCTGGGCATCGAAGCTGCATTTTTATATTACGGGCGTGCCGTTTTACAACTTCCCGTATACGTTCGGTTACTTGTTCAGCTCGGGCATATATGCTGTCGCATTGCGTGAAGGGGCCGCCTTCGAAGACAAATATATCGCGCTGCTGCGGGATACGGGAAGCATGACGGTGGAGCAGCTCGCTGAGAAGCATCTCGGCGTGGATCTCACCAAGCCGGATTTTTGGCAGAGCGCCGTCGATTTGGCGATGGAAGACGTCAAGCAGTTTATGGCTATGACGGAGTAGGGGACCCGGGATTCGGCGATACACAAAAAGGCTTTGCGCACTCCATAGAGCGCAGGCCTTTTTCACGTTGGGCGTCCTGGGAACATTCCTATTCGCAGGCAAGTAGTATATGCGGTGGGATTGCTTAGATTTATGTAAAAAAAGGATAAATAGTTTTTGATAACCATATAAACAAGTGAATAATGTGGTATTATATGTAAACCAAAATTAGGCAAGGGACCTACTATAACTTGTATAACATACAAGCTGATATGTATACGTTTCAAAAAAGAGAATTTACACGGTAGGAGGATGTATGAAGCGAGAATATTTGAATGTGTTGACACTAACGAGCATGGCAACGATTCTTTTTCTATTTGCATGCGACAAAGATGCGAATGTACCCGTATCCCAAAAGACGATAAAGCTTATGTTCCGTGACGAGGAGTCTTACCGCCGGGAGTATGCGAATGTGCTGGATTACAAGTTTCCGGATCTTCATATCGAAGTGGTTTCCTATGCGGAACTCATGCAGCCGGGAAAGCTTAACCCGGAAGGATTTTATGATTTCATCCATACCAATAAGCCCGACATCGTAACGATTTTACCTGTTCCCGGGCTGTTTGAACAATTGATAGAGCAGGGAAGCTTGCTGGCATTGGACAACTTTATCGCTAAAGATAAGTTCGATATCGATCAATTTGCTCCTCTCGTTACTACGCTGCTTCGAGCCAAAGGTCAAGGAAGCCTATACGGGCTGCCGACCTCGTTCAGCAGTCAAGCTTTATATTACAATAAACGTCTTTTCGACGAATTCAAAATAGCGTATCCCCATAACGGGATGAGTTTTGAGGAAGTCCTTCAACTGGCCTATCGATTTACGGAAAGACAAACGGAACAGCCGGTTGCCGGATTTTATAAAAAAGGAATGACCCCCGGAGCGTTTTTGCTTTACGCTGGAGACTTGCTGGGTTTGCAATGGATCGATTCGGCTGCGCGAAACATAACGATCGGTACGCCCGCATGGGCAAAAGTTTTCGCGAATGTAACAGGGGCATACAAATCGGGGGCTATTTTTGACGCAAACGTTCTCCAGTCCGGTGCAGCCAACGCCCAAACTGTGAAAGACTTCGAGCTCATGATTGAGCAGTCCAGGAAGAACAATTTATTTGCAGCCGGGAAAGCTGCGATGACACTCGAGCCGTCCGGTTTTATAAATGACGGATTGTCAAGCTAAGTGCGACAATTCGTCCATGAATGCTTCGTGAGCCGATTTCCAGCCGAGACATTTACGAGGGCGAAGGTTGATAAGACGAAGAGCTGTCGCCAACTCCTCATCCGACAC
>NZ_RBAH01000036.1 GCF_003626695.1 Paenibacillus ginsengarvi | reverse complement strand
CAGGTTGCCTACGTGTTACTCACCCGTCCGCCGCTAACCCCGAAAGGTTCGCTCGACTTGCATGTATTAGGCACGCCGCCAGCGTTCGTCCTGAGCCAGGATCAAACTCTCCAAAAAGGTGAAACCTTATCAGATGAGCCGATAGCTCATTACTTAACTAGCTTGTTGTGGCCTCTTGCGAGACCTTCACTTGCACGCTCGTTGTTCAGTTTTCAAGGAGCAAATCCTGCTTGTCCTGCTTGCCGCCGTGCCGTTCCTCATTGTTTCAGGTTCAAGCGGCGACTTTTATAAGATATCACATCCGGCATTCGGAATGCAAGTGTTTTTTTGAAAAAAATATCGATCTACAGATAAACGCTGCTGTGCCCCGTAAAGCGCCTTTACTCCAACGTGCAATCGTCCGCATTAAGGGACACTCGCGAGCGCATCTAAACACCTATTAAACAGCAAAGGCCCGGTACGAAACGCGCCCGGGCCTCAAAATTTACTCGATGGCGCGATCTCTCATCGACGGGAACAGCAAGACGTCGCGAATCGAAGGGGAATCGGTAAGCAGCATGACCAAACGATCGATGCCGATGCCCAGTCCGCCGGTTGGCGGCATGCCGTATTCCAAAGCGCGAATGAAGTCCTCGTCCATCTCGTGGGCCTCATCGTTGCCTTGCTCCTTCTCGATCAATTGCGCCTCGAAACGTTCGCGCTGGTCGATCGGATCGTTAAGCTCGGTAAATGCATTGGCATGCTCGCGGCCAACGATGAACAGCTCGAAACGATCCGTAAACCGCGGATCTTCCTCGTTCTTCTTGGCAAGCGGCGAAATAGCCACAGGATGTCCATAAATAAAAGTAGGCTGAATTAAAGTCTCTTCGACGAAATGCTCGAAAAACGCGTTCACGATATGCCCAAACGTCATCGTCGGCTCCACAGGGACGCGATGCTCCTTGGCAAGCCGGTGCGCTTCTTCGTCACTCATTTGCTGCTTGAAGTCGATACCGACAACATCCTTGATCGCATCGACCATCGAAACCCGGCGCCAAGGCGTAGTCAGGCTAACCTCTTTGCCTTGGTACGTAATTTCTGTCGTTCCCGACATTTCCGTGGCGATATGCGCAACCAAATTTTCCGTCAAACGCATAATGTCCTTGTAGTCGGCGTAAGCCTCATACAGCTCCATCATCGTAAATTCCGGATTGTGGCGGGTAGATACGCCCTCGTTGCGGTAGACGCGTCCAATCTCGTATACCTTCTCCATCCCGCCCACGATCAGGCGCTTCAAATGCAGCTCGATCGCGATCCGCATATACAGCTGCATGTCCAGCGCATTATGATGCGTAATAAACGGACGGGCCGCCGCTCCCCCTGCAATAGCGTGAAGGGTCGGCGTCTCGACTTCCAAATAGCCGAGCGAATCCAAATAACGCCGCATCGACTGAATGATCCGGGAACGGGAAATAAACGTCTGCTGAACCTCCGGATTAACGATCAGGTCGACATAACGCTGACGGTAGCGCACTTCCACATCTTTAAGGCCGTGAAACTTGTCCGGCAGCGGGTACAAAGACTTGGTCAGCACTTCCAGTTCGTTTACTTTAATCGACGTCTCTCCGGTTTTCGTCTTGAATACCGTTCCTTTAACGCCGACAATATCCCCGATATCGAGCAAAGTAAACGCCCGGTATTTATCGCCAAGCTTGTCCTCGCGCACATAAATTTGAATACGTCCGGTAATATCTTGAATATGTGCAAAAGAAGCCTTGCCCATCGCGCGCTTCTGCATAATACGGCCGGCTAGCGTGACCTCATTATTCTGCGCATCCAGCTCCTCCGTCGACAGCGCATCATACGACTCCAGCACTTGCTTGGCGTGGTGGGTGCGCTCGAACTTGCTGCCGAACGGGTCGACGCCGAGCTCCCTGAGCTCATCCAGCTTGCCCCGGCGAATGGCCAGCAGTTCGTTTTCGTTTAATTCCACTTCTTGGCTCACTTGAACTCATCTCCTAATGATACGCGCAAGTCCATGAAACAAAAAAGCCTCCAATGGAAGCTTTTTCGAAAACTACGCGTGCGATTTCCAATTTCGAAAGAACTCGTCTGCTGGACAAATTTCTTACGCGAAATTTGCTCCGTCCATTACTTCTTAATATCGATAATTTTATATTGAATGACGCCGGCTGGAACTTGAACATCGACGAGCGATTCTTTCTTTTTCCCGATCAATGCTTTGCCAACCGGACTTTCGTTCGAAATTTTGTTCTGGAACGGGTCCGATTCCGCCGTACCGACGATCGTATATTCCACCGTTTCATTAAATTCGATATCTTTCAAAGTAACGATCGCGCCTACGCTTACCGTATCCGTATCGACTTCATCATTATTGATAATACGAGCGTTGCGCAGCATCTTCTCCAGCGTAATGACACGCCCTTCGATGAACGCTTGCTCGTTCTTGGCGTCCTCGTACTCGGAGTTCTCGCTAATATCGCCATAACCGATCGCAACCTTGATTCTTTCGGCTACTTCGCGGCGTTTAACCGATTTCAAATGCTCGAGTTCTTCCTCGAGCTTCTTGAGGCCTTCTTGCGTGAGAAGGACTTCTTTCTCGCTCATACTGCCAATCTCCCGTCGTGTGAAGATTTTCTACCGGGAAAATCGATCGATTTTTCGGTATGAATTCACAAAGTTAAATATATTATCGGGGTTCGGTCAAGATGACTATTTCCAGTAGTTCCGGGTGTCCATGCCTGATCTTTGCTTGATTATATTTCAACCCGCCAGAAATGTCAATGTCAGCCAAACTCCTCCGTAAAGCTTCAATTAAGCGCATTTAATGCGTCATAACGGCCTTTTCCTCGGCATTGCCGCCGGAATCGTCCATACCCGCAATGAAGTCGTGCAGCGTCTGCACCATCTCGTCGCGGCGAGTTTGTTCCATGACGACATCCTTGACTCTAGCCGAGCCTTGAAGTCCCTTTAAGTACCAGGCCATATGCTTGCGCATTTCTTTGACGGCGACGTTCTCGCCCTTCAGCGCGACCAGCCTGTCAAGATGGAGCGTAGCGATCCGGATCTTCTCCTTCGCATCCGGTTCCGGCAGCAGCGCGCCCGAAGTCAAATATTGAATCGTCCGGTACAGCATCCACGGATTGCCGAGCGCGGCGCGTCCGATCATGACGCCGTCCACACCCGTATGGTCGAGCATTTTCCGGGCATCCTCGGGGGTAAACACGTCGCCGTTGCCGATAACGGGAATGGAAACCGTGCTCTTAACTTCCTTAATAATATCCCAATTGGCTTTGCCGGTATACATTTGCACCCGGGTCCGGCCATGTACGCTAACCGCAGAGCCGCCGCCATTCTCTACCGCTTTGGCGTTCTGCAGCGCATATACGTGCTCGTCGTCCCAGCCGATCCGCATTTTCACCGTCACTGGTTTGCTTACGGAGCGGACGACCTCGGTCACCATCTTCTCGATTTTGCCCGGATCGAGCAGCCAGCGCGCCCCGGCGTCGCATTTCGTAATTTTCGGAACCGGACACCCCATATTAATGTCGATAATATCGGCGTTCGTGTTCTCATCGACGTATTTGGCCGCTTCTACGAGCGTCTCCGTATCGCCGCCGAAAATTTGCAGGCTGAGCGGCTTCTCCCGCTCGTCGACGAACAGCATATCCATCGTCCGCCGGTTCCCGTGCAAAATCGCTTTATCGCTCACCATCTCGGCGCAGACGAGTCCGCAGCCAAACTCTTTGGCGATCAGCCGAAACGCCGGGTTGCATACTCCCGCCATTGGTGCCAGCACAACTTGATTGGGTACGGACACATCTCCGATTTTGAGCACTTATCATTCACTTCCTTTCTTGTTCGTTCGTATTTAGCAGTTCAGTCAATTCGATGTCAAGCGACTCCGTTATTTTGCTTAGCATTTTACTGTCCGCGCTGCGCGTCCCCCGCTCGATCGAGCCGAGTACGGCTATGGAAACGCCCAATTTGCGGGCCAGCTCGTCTTGCGTCAATCCTTTCAGTTTGCGGAACGCTCGGATTCGTCCCGCCAATTGAAATTGCTCCACCGGGTAACGCCTTCCTTTCCATCCAGTCTGTCCAAGTGTTCATGGGTAGTAGCAAGGAGCTGTGACTGGTTCCGGACTACATCCGCCAAAGGAATTAATACGAAAGCCCGCTCCCACATCCGAGGATGAGGAACGGTCAGCTCCGGAGTATCGAGCGCAACATCGTCCATAAGCAGCAGATCGAGATCGATCGTACGCGGTCCATTGCGAATCGTACGAACGCGCCCAAGCCGCTCTTCAATTTGTTTCATATGCCCATGCAGCGACGCCGGAGAAAGCCTCGTACGCACCACGACGACCATATTCAGAAAAGAGTCCTGGTCTGCATAACCTACCGGTTCGGTCTCGTAAACATCCGAGACACACGTTAGTTCCGTATCGGGTACGGCCTCCAGCGCACGAACGGCTTCGCGCAAATACGAAATGCGCTCTCCCATATTGGAACCGAGCCCGATATACGCTTCCATCCCCGGCTCCGAATCTGGATTCCGCTCTTTCTCGTCCGGTACCGTCATGCCATTGCCCGCTTTCTGGTGAGTTCTACGACAACGCCGTCATAATGAATATCGAATGGCGGATGGGGCTTCACGACCCGCACCGTGACGTCGTTTACACTAGTATACTGATGCAGAACATCCGATGCAATGTTTTCGGCCAGCGCCTCGATCAGCCGGTATGCTCGTCCTTCCACGATCTGTTTGACGAGCTGGTACACTTCCGCATAATTGACGGTTTTCGTCAAATCGTCCGTACGGCCCGCTTCGGACAAATCCAGGGAAAGGACCAGATCGACGTAAAAACGCTGCCCCAGCTTATTCTCTTCGGGGAAAACGCCGTGGTAGCCGTAAAATTGCATGCGATTCAAATGTAATTTGTCCACGTCCAAAGCACCGCCTCTCTATCATTACCTGATTCTCCAAAAACAAGCCCGTCTTAGTATCGGCGAATCATCGCATCGGTCATAACGGCCACACGCTTCATCGCGAGCACATCATGCACGCGCATAATCGCGCACCCTTGCGCGATTCCGAGGGCGACAGTGGCGGCCGTTCCTTCCAGAGCATCACCCGGCGTTACGTGGAGAGTTTTCCCAATCATGCTTTTACGCGATGTTCCGAGCAGTACCGGATAACCGAGCGCCGTAATATGATGCAGCCGATTCATCAGCGTCAGGTTGTGCTCCAGCGTTTTGCCAAAGCCGATGCCGGGATCGAGTATAATCTGTTCGGCGCGGACGCTCGCCTGTACCGCAATGTTTATACTCTCACGCAAGTCCGCAACAACCTCCGCTGTAAAATGCGTATACTCGGCCGCCTTCCGATTATGCATCAGAACAACCGGGCAATCATAAGCCGCTGCGATGGCCGCGATATCGCCGTTCTCTTTGAAGCCCCATATATCGTTCACGATATGGGCTCCGGCTTTTAGCGCCTCGGAAGCTACCTCCGCTTTGTACGTGTCGATCGAAATCGGCACAGGATGCCCGGCAGCTGTAAGCGCCTCAATGACCGGGATCACCCGTTCCAATTCTTCCTGCACCGATACTTGTGCGAATCCGGGGCGGGTCGATTCACCGCCGATGTCGATGATATCGGCGCCTTCCCGAACCATCTCGAGCGCCCGTTCGACAGCGCGGCTTATATTCGCATATTGCCCCCCGTCAGAGAACGAGTCCGGAGTTACGTTCAGGATGCCCATAATAAGCGTGCGCTCGCCCAGCTTTAGCTCCAAGTTCCGGCAGCGGAGCGTTCTTTTCCCCGTGTAGTCGGATAAAGGCCGGGCAAACGGCAGCTCTAATTGTTCAGCATCGTTCCTATTTTGCTGCATGAAAGGTTCGCCTCCTTAAGGAGCTTGATGGTGACCGATCGCTTCGGCATATTGCTGCATGAGTTGTCTGGTCATAGGACCGGGCTTCCCCGGACCGATTAATCGTTTCTCACCGGACAAGCCGAAGGCGCTGCATACCGGCACGATCTCCTGAACGGAGCCCGTCAGAAACGCTTCGTCGGCATCCAGCAGCATACTCCAAGGGTACAACCCTTCCCGCACTTCCAGTCCTGCGCACATCGCCGTCTCGATGACAAACTCGCGAGTGATGCCGGGAAGAATCCCCGTCTCCAGGGACGGAGTGTGTAAGACGCCATCCTTGATCCAAAATACGTTGCTCACGATTCCTTCCGCCACATGACCGAACCGGTCCAGAAAAAGACCTTCCGCCCCGGCAGCCCAGCCGTACCCGAGCATTTCCCGTTTCGCCATAATATTGTTCATATAGTGAAACGATTTGAACCGGTATTCCCCTTCCGGCGAGTTGCGCGGGAGCTTCAACCGTTGAACCGGCTTTCCCTTCTCGTATGTGGTCTCGTCCCTCGGCGGCAGCGGTTTGACATATACGATCTCGCAAGGCTTGTCGTAATCGCCGGCAGGCAACCCGAGCGCCTCCACCCCCGCCGAGACGGACAAGCGAATGTATGCATCGGGCAATCCGTTCACTTCCAGCAAGCTCGCAATGAGAGCTTCCGCCGCGTCTTCGGACGGCGCGTAACGGAAGCCAAGCGCTTCGCACCCCGCAGCCAGCCTGCGCAAATGCCGCTCCAACAAAAACGGACGTCCGCCGTAAGTGCGAAACGTCTCGAACAGTCCCAGCCCATACAAGAAGCCGTGATCGTATACGGATATCACGGCCTCCCGTTCGTCGCATACGGAGCCGTTTACTGCGATTTTCATCGTCCCGCCCTGCTTGGAGACGGAATCGCCACGAAATTGCGCAGCAGCGTTAATCCGTGATCGGTAATGATCGACTCGGGATGGAACTGCACTCCTTCGATCGGATATTCCTTATGACGCAGACCCATAATCTCCCCGTCCTTCGTCTCGGCGCTGATTTCCAGACAATCGGGCAGCGTCTCGCGTTTGACGATCAGGGAATGATACCTTGTCGCTGTATAAGGCGAAGGAATGCCGGCAAAAATCGTTTTGCCGTCGTGATAAATGTCCGACGTTTTGCCATGCATCAGCTTCTCGGCGCGAACGACATCGCCGCCGAACACTTGGCCGATCGACTGGTGGCCGAGACATACGCCCAATATCGGAAGTTTGCCTTTAAAATGCTCGATCAGGGCCAGACTGATCCCCGCTTCGTTCGGCGTACACGGTCCCGGAGAAATGAGGATACGATCCGGCTCCAAAGACTCTATGCCGGCAAGATCGATCTCGTCGTTCCGGCGGACAACGACCTCCTGCCCGATCTCTCCCAAATATTGCACCAAATTATAAGTAAACGAATCGTAATTGTCGATGACGAGTATCATCTCGGCTCAGCTCCCTCTGTTCTCGCTATGTAGAACCGCCTTCCACAACGCTTTTGCTTTGTTCAGCGATTCCGTAAACTCTTTCTCCGGAACCGAATCGATGACGATGCCGGCGCCGGACTGCACGTAGCCGATGCCTCCAGTGGCGACAAGCGTACGTATAACTATATTTAATTCCATATCGCCGCAGTAGTCAATCCATCCGATCGAACCGGTATACGGCCCCCGGCGCACGGGCTCCAGCTCTTCGATGATTTCCATGGTGCGAATTTTCGGCGCTCCGGTTATCGTTCCTCCGGGGAACGTGGCCGCGGTCACATCGTACACATCTTTATGGTCCGCCAGCCTTCCCTCTACATGGGAAACGATGTGCATCACATGCGAATACGTTTCAACAACCATCAGATCGGTTACTTTGACGGTGCCGTACCGCGAGACTCGTCCAAGGTCGTTGCGCAGCAGATCGACGAGCATAACGTGTTCCGCACGTTCCTTCTCATTGCCGATCAGCTCTTCGGCCAGTCTCCGGTCTTCCTCGTCGCTGCTTCCGCGCGGGCGCGTGCCTGCGATCGGACGCGTCTCGACAACGCCGTCTACGCATTTCACCAGCAATTCCGGAGAGCCGGAGACGATATCGTAGCCGGGAAAACGAAGCAGCCCCATATAGGGAGACGGATTGAGCAGCCGCAGCCATTCGTATATTTGTTCCGGCTCCTGCTCCAGCCTGCGGCTTTGCCGGACCGACAAATTCACCTGAAACACGTCGCCCTGCGCGATATACTGCTGAATTTTGCGCACCGCTTCGACATAGTCCCTTTTGGTAAAGGCAAGTTCGATGCCGGGTATGTTCTCGACATCGATCGCGAGCGCTTCCTGACGGGAAATCGTCTCGTGCGCCCGCAACCGGCTCACGGTTCTCTCATCCGCCTCCGCCTCTTCATACGCTTCATCCCAGCGCTGCGCCATACGGGCCGTCTCCGCTTCCGCTTCCCTGTAGAGCCTCTCGAGCTCCTGAACCGATGCAGCCCCGGGTGCAGGCTGATGCACGATACAATAGAGCTCACGCTCCTGCAAGTCATAGGCCCATATCCGGCGGACGATCATAAAATCGTAATCGGGCAATTGCAAATCGTCCACAGCGAGCACCGGGAGCCGCTCAATCGATCTGGCCACGTCATAGGACCAGTATCCGACGCATCCCCCGACGAACGGCGGGACTCCCCCCACCTTCGGCGCGCGGCGGCCGTCCATGAACGCTTTGACCAGCGGCAAAGGCTTGCCGGTTACTTGCCGCTCCTCAATAACGGCAGCCGTATCCGGATCGTACCGTACGATCCGGGCTTGTTCGCCTTTTCCCGTAATAGCAGCCAGGGGAGTATCCCCGAGATAGGTATAACGTCCGCTCTTTCCGCTCTCCAGCACGAAGGAGGGCTTGGCCGCCTTTTGCCAAAACGGCTCCCACGACGCCGGAACGCCGCGCGCACCGGAACATTTTCGTATATAAGGAAGGCACTCGTAGCGCGCCGCCCAATCGATCCATTGGTCCAAAGTCGTTAACGACATCCAGCCGTTCCCCCCACAACTTTTCCCCATAAAGTGGGGAGCTCCATGTAATCTCCTATTCCAAGTAACTCGATAGATAGCCTCCGAATTAGTCCCTCAAAGCTTCAAAGCCCCTCCGAAGAGGGGCTCTTATTCAGATCAACTTACTCGTCGAATTGATATAGCGGAGTGCTGAGGTAACGTTCGCCGTTGCTTGGAATAATGGCTACGACACGTTTGCCTTTGCCAAGCTGCTTCGCTACTTTGATCGCGGCGGAAATCGCTGCGCCGGAGGAGATGCCTCCGAGAATTCCTTCTTCCTTCGCTACGCGGCGGGACGTCTCGAACGCATCCTCATTCTCAACCGGGATGATCTCGTCGTAAATGCCGGTGTTCAAAATATCGGGCACGAAACCTGCGCCGATGCCTTGAATTTTGTGCGGGCCCGGCTGACCGCCCGACAAAACGGGCGATGCGGATGGCTCGACCGCATAAATTTTGATTTCCGGGAAGCTTTCGCGAAGCACCTTGCCCGCTCCGGAAATCGTGCCGCCCGTGCCGACGCCGGCAATGAAAGCATCAAGCTTGCCGTCATGGGAGTTAATCGCTTCGACAATTTCTGGTCCGGTCGTTTCGATATGCACCTTGACGTTTGCCTGGTTTTTGAACTGCTGCGGGATGAAGTACGAATTCTCGGCAGCCAGTTCTTCCGCGCGGCGGATGGCCCCTTTCATCCCTTCCGGTCCCGGCGTCAACACGAGCTGGGCACCGTAGGCCCGAAGCAGATTGCGCCGCTCCAAGCTCATCGTTTCCGGCATAACGAGGATCGCTTTGTACCCTTTGGCGGCGGCGACCATAGCAAGACCGATACCGGTGTTGCCGCTTGTCGGCTCGATAATGGTGTCGCCCGGCTTCAGCTTGCCTTCCTTCTCGGCTGCCTCGATCATGCTGATGGCGATCCGGTCCTTGACGCTGGCGCCCGGATTTTGATATTCAAGCTTGACGTATACTTCGGCGCTATCTTCGGGAACGACCCGATTTAAACGAACAAGCGGTGTATTTCCGATCAATTGCGTAATATTTTGGACGAGTTTTGCCATGATTGAACCCTCCCGTATGATGATACATTATTATTCCGAGTTGTTTTGTCGGTTTTATTACTATCATCTTATCAACCGGAACATCGCTTGTCAACTACAAAAATGATGCTTTCGCCCCTTTTATCGCAGCTCCGGATCTATGATTTCCGCATGTCTCTTCTCCCGCATCGACTGTACCAGCAGCTTTTGCGGTGGCGCTTTTTGGAGTCCGAGCTCTTTGCGGATGTACGCCCGCTTCCGGTCGTCCACCGTTTTTTTGACTTCTTTTTTATCCTTCAGCCAAATGACTGCAAAGCTGCTCTTAAGCGGGATCGGCTTGCTGATCTCATTCGGCTTCAAAACGCGGGCGGCATCCAATAGGGCAGAAGACACAAACCGGTCGTTCTCCTCCACCCAGCCGAGATCGCCTCCCAATTTGGCGGTCGCCGTATCGATCGAGCTTTTGCGTGCGAGAGACGAGAAGTCGGCGCCGTTCTGCACGTCCTTAATAAACTGGGCGGCCTCTTCCTTCGTCTTCACTTCCATCTTCATCAAATAATACTGGACGTAGCCTTTAAACTCTTCGGGGTGCGCCTTGATATAATCGTCGACCTCGGCATCGGTCACCTGGACTCCGCGCAGTGCAACTCCCTCAAGTAGAAGCTTATAATACACATCCTCATTTAATTCCGATTTGGACAAACCAAGCTGTTCCTTCATCGATTTGTAAAATTGCTGCTCGTTTTCATACCCTTCCTGCATCCGTTTCATTTCCGCATCGATCTCTTCGCGGCCAACCGTAATGCCAAGCGCCTCCGCCTCCTGGCGTATAGCTTCGCGGTCGACCAGCACATTCAGCAGCTCCGCGCCGTATTTATCTGCAAGGCGCTGTTGTAATTGATCCGCCGTAATCGTATGGCCTCCGACTACGGCTACGGCTTTGGACGGGCTCTCGCCCGTACCGGCCCCCTCGGGATTGGCTGACGGGGGCTCGGCTATCTGCGGCGTTTGAGCTCCGCTGCGGACAAGCAGTACCGCCAAGACGATGACGGTCGCCAGCAGTAAACAGATGGCAACCCACAGTACTCTTACGCTCCGCATCCGAAAAACATCCCCATATTCCTCTATTTATCTACGTTATTGATTGTTCAGCCTCTCCAACAGATTATGGAGGTCTTCCCTGTTATATGCGTACGTTTCGTTGCAGAAATGGCAGACCACTTCCGCCTTCCCGTCTTCGTTCATAATCTTCTCGAGCTCGTCCTTACCAAGGCTGATCAGCGTTTTTTCAATCCGCTCTCTGGAGCATTTGCACTGAAAACGGATGTCCGATCGTTCCAGCACTTCGACAGATTCGTCGATTTGCTTCAAAATCTGCTCCATATCGGAGCCATCGGCCATCAAGCTTGTAATCGGCGGAAGGGTAGCCAGCTTCGCTTCAATCCCGCTGATCTCGTCTTCGTCCATACCGGGCAGCAGCTGTAAAATAAACCCGCCGGACGTTTGCACCGAATAGTCCGTTGCGATCAGGACGCCCAAAGCGACTGCGGACGGGGTTTGCTCGGATTTGGCGAAATAATACGTAAAATCGTCTGCAAGCTCGCCGGAAACGATCGGCACGCTGCCGCGGTAGGGCTCTCGGAGACCCAAATCCTTGATGACATACAAATATCCGTCGCCCACAACGCCGGCCACATCCAGCTTGCCCCGCGGGTTAAGCGGCAAATCGACCTGGGGATTGTCGACATAACCTCTTACTTCGCCTTTGGCATTCGCATCAACGACGATCTGGCCAAGCGGTCCGTCGCCTTTTACTTGAATCGTCAGTTTCTCTTCGCCCTTCAGCATCGCGCCCATCATAATGCCGGCCGTAACGGTCCGGCCGAGTGCGGCGGTGGCCACAGGAGTCGTGCCGTGTCTTCGGCGAAGCTCTTCTACGATCGAAGTCGTATTCGCGGCGAAAGCGCGGAGTCGGCCTTCGAAGGCGGTCGCTCGTATCAAATAATCTTGTTGCATCGCATGAAGTTCCTTTCGACTAACGATTTCTTTCGTAAATCAATTGCAGGCCCTGCAAAGTCAGCAGCGGATTCACCGTTTCGATCGTCCTCGATTCCCCGGCAATCAGACTGGCTAGTCCACCCGTTGCAATCACTCTCGCGTCCTGGCTGAACTCTGCTCTCATCCGGTCGACGATTCCATCCACTTGACCAGCATAACCGAAAATAATCCCGGCCTGCATCGCCGAGACGGTATTGCGCCCGACCGTGCTTTTGGGCCTTACCAGCTCGATACGGGGCAGCTTGGCCGCCTTCTCGTACAGCGCTTCGGTGGAAATGCCGATTCCCGGCGCGATCGCGCAGCCAAGCAGCTGCCCTTTCTCGTCAATATAATCGTAAGTGGTTGCGGTGCCGAAATCAACGATAATTAGAGGGCAGCCGTATTTCTCTATGCCGGCGACCGCATTCACGATACGGTCCGCCCCGACTTCGCGGGGATTTTCGATTCGGATGTTTAATCCCGTTTTGATGCCGGGACCTACAATAAGCGGTTTTTTCTTTACATATTGTAAACAAAGGCTTTCCAAAACAAACATTAGCGGCGGGACAACCGACGAAATGATGACGCCGTCGATCTGCTCTTCGGAAATGCCCGCGAAGCGAAACAAATTATGTACTATGATGCCGTACTCATCCACCGTCGCCGAGCGGTTCGTGCTTAGCCGCCAGTGGTGCAGCAGCTTCTCGCCTTCATAAATGCCGAGCACTATGTTCGTATTGCCTACGTCAACGACTAAAATCACGACTGGCCCGCCTTCTTCTCATTCAGATCGAGACTGATGTCAAGCGCGGAGACGGAATACGTGAGCCGGCCTACCGAGATGACGTCCACTCCGGACATCGCGATATCCTTGATCGTTTGCAGCGTAACCGAACCGGACGCCTCGATCACAATATGCGGGGAGCGGGCTCTGATCTGAGCGACAGCCTGCTTCATCACGTCCGGCTTCATATTGTCCAGCATAATAATGTCGGCCCCGGCGTCAAGTGCTTCGTTCAACTGCTCGAACGATTCGACCTCCACTTCGATTTTCATCGTATGCGGGATTTGCTCGCGCGCTCCCTGAATGGCCGCCCGAATGCCGCCGGCGCCCTTAATATGATTATCCTTGATCATAACCGCATCGTACAGACCGAACCGATGATTGTGACCGCCGCCAACGCGCACCGCGTACTTTTCCATCGAACGATGCCCCGGCGTCGTCTTGCGGGTATCGACCAGCCGTACCGGCAGTCCTTCAAGAGCTTCCACATATTGACGGGTACGGGTAGCGATACCGGACAATCGCTGCAGCAGGTTCAAGGCAAGCCGCTCCCCGAGCAAAATGCTGCGCGTGCTCCCATGTACCTCGGCAAGCACCGCACCATAATCTACTGCACTCCCGTCCTGCTGCTTGGCGGTAAAGACGAGGGACGGGTCAACAACCCGAAAGACGAGCTCGGCGATCGGAATACCCGCTGCAATACCGGTATCCTTAACATGAATAATACCTTTAGACTGCCCGTCTAAAGGTATGGTGGTCATCGTTGTCACATCGCCGGTTCCAATGTCTTCTTCGAGCCAAAGCTGTATTTGCCGTTTCCATTGTTCCTGATTGCCGTTAAACGTTAACGTCATGAATCGCTTCCTCCGTTACTCCTGCCTCGCGCTGCAGCTGAATATGCTTCCGCCATACGGCATCGTTTTTCTCCGGAAAGTCTTCGCGATAATGGCCGCCGCGGCTTTCTTCGCGAAGAAGGGCAGATTGCGCCGTTAACATGGCTAGCGTGAGCAAATTGGCAAACTCGTATTCTTCCCGTTTCGTCAGGCTCGTGCTGAATATTTTCACGTGCCGCTTGAGCTCGTCGAGGCCTTTCTCGAGGCCGGCCGCCTCCCGCTTCAGACCGACGTAACGCAGCATCACCTTCTGCAGCTTGAGCCGCTTCTCGACGATCGGCTGCATCAGATGCTCCGTACGATGGCTCGTCTCGGTAATGCTCGGCCACTGATGGATCGGCGGCAGCTCGCGAATATGCTGGGTAATGCGGCGGCCGAAAACGATAGCCTCCGAAAGCGAATTGCTGGCCAGCCGATTCGCGCCGTGTACGCCCGTCGACGACACCTCTCCGCAAGCGTACAGCCGCTTTAAGGAAGTTTCCCCGTTCAGGTTCGTTTTCACTCCTCCCATCATGTAATGGGCAGCCGGAGCGACAGGAATCCAATCGGATGTCAGGTCAAGACCGTAGTTCAAGCAAAACTCGTATATGTTCGGAAAACGGTGCTTGACCATATCCGCCGACTCGTGCGTAATATCGATATACACGAACGTCGACTTCGTTTCCGCCATCTCGTCGAGAATCGCCCGGGCTACAATGTCGCGCGGCGCGAGCTCCATACGTGAGTCGTACTTCTCCATGAAGCGTTCTCCGCGAATATTGCGCAGAACGGCTCCTTCTCCGCGAACCGCTTCGGAGATCAGAAACCGCGGCGCTCCAGGATAACACAGCGAGGTCGGGTGGAACTGAACGAACTCCACGTCGCGTATGACCGCGCCCGCCCGGTAGGCGATCGCAACGCCGTCGCCGGTGGCGATGTCCGGATTCGTCGTATACCGGTAAAGCTGCCCGGAGCCGCCGGAGCACAAGATCGTCGCCCGCGCGCGAACGAATACGCGCTGACCGTCCGGCTTCTGTACAATCGCTCCGAAGCATTCGCCCTTGTCCGTAATCAGATCGATGACGAAATGATCGTCCCAAATCGTCACATTTGGGTTTTGCCGCGTTTTCTCGGACAACGCTCTGACAATCTCGGCCCCTGTGGCGTCGCCGTTCGAATGCAAAATGCGGCGCTGGCTGTGAGCGCCTTCCTTCGTTAAGGCGTACTCCCCGTTCTCCAGGTCGAACTGAGTTCCCATACCGACCAAATCCTTCACGCCTTGCGGACCCGCGCGGACAAGCACGTCCACCGCTTCCGAATCGCAGAGCCCGGCTCCTGCCGTCAGCGTGTCCTGACGGTGGTATTCCGGGGAATCCTCATCCGAGATAACCGCCGCGATCCCGCCTTGCGCATAACGGGTATTGCTCTCCAGCAGCGATTTCGGTTTCGTAATAATAAGAACCTGGTTCGTCTCGCTCGCCCGGATCGTCGTGAACAAACCGGCGATCCCCGCTCCGATTACCATTACGTCGGTTTCCACGGCGGGAAGCTCGTCCAGCGAGAAATCGATCAAATAACGCGGCACCATACCCATCACCTTCAGACAGCAGAGTAGCGCATGCCGCCGATCCGGCGGCATGCGCTCCAAGCGTAGGTTGCTTCGTTTGTAACACGCGCCTGGGCGCATGTTATTTCACCTGCAACATGCGCTCCAGAGACAATCTAGCTTTCTCGGCGACTTGCGGCGGCACGTAAATTTGCGGCTGCATCGTCTCCAAACATTTTGCGACCTTCTTCAAGTTGTTCACTTTCATATTCGGGCAAACGAGAAACTTGGTTGCAAAATGGAATTGCTTGTTCGGGCTGTCCAGACGCAACTGATAGCCGGTTCCGTCTTCCGTGCCTACAATAAACTCCTGACAGTCCGATTCCTTGCAATATTTAATGATGGCCGTTGTGCTGCCCACAAAATCGCCCAGCTTGACGACTTCGGGACGGCATTCCGGATGAACGACGAACTGCGCGTTCGGATGCTGCGCTTTCATTTCCATGACGTCCTTGACTGTAAGCATATCGTGGGTATTGCAGTACCCTTCCCAGATGATCATCTTCTTGTCGGTATACTTCGATACATAGTCGCCCAAATTTTTGTCGGGCACCCAAATGATTTCGTCCGCCTCCACGGATTGGATCACTTTGACGGCATTGGCGGACGTGCAGCAAATGTCGGTCTCCGCTTTGATTTCCGCCGAGGAGTTGATGTAGGTGACAACGGCCGCGTTCGGGTGTCTTTTCTTTAGCGCTTTCAGACCTTCTACGTTGACCATATCGGCCATCGGGCAGCCGGCCCGTTCATCGGGAATAATGACCGTTTTGTTCGGGGCCAAAATTTTGGCGCTTTCCCCCATAAAATGCACGCCGCAAAACACGATGACTTCGGCATCGGTTTGCGCCGCCTTCTGGGCGAGCAGAAACGAATCCCCGCGGAAATCGGCGACTTCCTGTATTTCATCCCGCTGATAATAGTGAGCGAGAATAATCGCGTTTCGTTCCTTCTTGAGCTTCGCAATGCGTTCCTTCAGCTCGCGGTTCTGCTCCGCTTTACGTTCCAGCGCAAGAGCTTCCATCCGAATCATTCCCTTCGTGGGAACACGTGAAAAAGTTCACGCATTCGCTTAACACTTGTGTAATCCAATGCCGGCATCCGCAGTCGGTAAAAGTTCAAAACCTCGCTGCCGCAGGCTTCGGATTTTACTTAAGTTTACACCTAATTTACACAACGAAATGCTGCGCTGTCAACATAAAAAAACGGGATGAAACGTGGAAAAACCCGGCTCTGGTGAGCCGGGTTCCAATTGTCTTGACGGTTTATCCATTTTCGTCCTATTGCTTGAGCGTAGCGACCAGCCGCTTCGCTTCTCCGGCAGGCGTCTGAATCGATTCGTAAATTTTGAGCGTAAGCGGCCATTCGAATTGGTCGGTACGCAGATTTTGGAACATGATAAATTGTGCACCGCTAATGAGCTTGTTCATACCGGATAACGGGACCGTCTCGGAGGCGATCATACGGCCGAGCGTGTCGTGCAGCTCGAGCTTCATATTGGCTGCCCCGGCTCCGGCGACAACGTCGTCAACAGTCGTAATGTCCGTATCCAGCTTCAGCTTGTACGTATAGCCTGCCGGCCCGCCTTGAGCCGCGAGCGCCCAGCTGTTCAGCTTTACGCTATACGGATAAAAGGAAAGCACATTGTTCTCTGTATTGCCCTCTGCTTCTTTTGTTGCAACGGCCGTCTTGAAGCCGGCGATCGGAATGTTGTACGGTGCGATCGTTTGGCCGTCCTGAAGCTTCATAAGCAGATTCTCGCCCGTTTCCGAGGAAGGCACGGCGAACGCATAATTCACCAGGTAAGCGAGCTTCGGCGCAAGCTGCTCGGAGACAACGGTTTGCCGGGAGCCCGTATATCGGTATCCTTCGGCGTTTCTCAGCTCGGCCTGGAATGCTGGAAGCGGCACCGGATTCTCGCCCGTATTTTTAACTATAAACTTGGCGATGATCGTTTTATAACCGGCCGTCTCGGACTCGTTCATACTCAGGTCGACGAGCGACACTTCCGTCTCCTTGTCGACCAGCTTGTTAAGCGGGTCGAACACGATACGGTTGCGAAGCTCGTAAGCCGGAAGCATCTCGGCACTGATCGTATCGTTTGACGGCAAAGCTATGCTAAGCCGCCCTACGGCGTACGATTCTACAGCCGGCTTGTTGTCGGCTCCGAGCTGCACGAACGATTCCGGTGTCAGCACGTTCAGGCTGGTCAAAACGACGCCGTTTTCAGCCAGTATGCCGTAATGCATATATTTCTTCTCACCCGGCTTCAGCGTCACTTCTTTCTCCGCGCGCTGCCCGGCAAACGAGCGGTTGTCGGCTTTTCCGTCGATATTGAAGTTAGGCACCGTCTCGGTCAGCGTGCCCGTATTTTCGGCGATAAGCGTAATCACCGTTACGGGACCTTGCGGCGTCTTCTCATTAACCAGCGTTACCGGCGTATATTGCAGCGTATCGGAGAGGACGGGCAGCCGGAACGGCTGGCCCCACACCTTCATCATGGCCGGGTCCGCAATTTCGGAGTCGGCGCCATGCCAGACGGTCCCCGTTACAGGCACATTCAGGACAGGCGTTTCCTTTCGCGGATACACATATTCGTCCACTTCTACCCAGCTCAGCTCGGCGATCTCGGTCGTATTCCCGTCATCGAGAGTCAGCATGTAGCTGAGTTCGACTTTCTCCTTCGCTTGAATCGCCCTGGCGTTCGTGGCGCTCGGTTGCAGCGTATATTCCAGCCCGTTCGTCGTTTTGATACGCAGCTCATAATCCGGTACCCGGGTGACGCGCCCGCCTTCATTGTACAAACGAACGACCGCTCCGATTCGGGTACTGTCGCCTGCACGTTCGCTGCTGATGCTTTTGACGTCGGCTCGCACCGATTGAGTTAACGCATATTCCCCTCTGACGCTTTGCGCCACAGCGCCCGCCTCGGCTGCGAGCAACGCGGCCGGAGAGGCCGTCATGACGAGCGAAACGCTCAGTAAGGCGGCTGATATAGATTTCTTCCATGTCGGTTTCAAAGAAGTTCCTCCGTTCCAAAAGTCTTATTTCGTTTCGGCAAGCTGAACCTTTTCTTTATCCTTCAACTGATTTTGTCCGGATACGACGAGCTGCTCTCCTTCTTTGACTCCGGAGAGGACCTCCTGGTTCAATTCGCTGAGCCGGCCCAGCTCGACTTTCCGTTTCTCCACTGTATCTCCAACCAGAACGAACACGAACGAGTCTCCCCCCTCACGAACGACGCTAAGCGTCGGAACGGTAACGACGATCTGCTCCTGCTCGGTCGTCAACTGAATCTGCACCTTCGTTCCCGGCTTCAGTTGACCGTTCGTATTCGCAACCTCCAGCTCCAGCTCGTACGATTTGCTCTGCGTATCCATCGAATCGGACAAATATTTGATTCTTGCTTTCGGCTTCTCCGCGCTTCCCGGTATGTAATAAATGAGTTCTTGTTTGCCGCGGACCAGCTTCGCCGAGTTTTCCGTAAGCTGCGCCTTGATCAAAATCGGATCGAACTGCTGAATATGGCCGACCTTCACACCCGGCTGGATCGTCATGCCGGCAATGATCGGAAGCTCAGTCAGAATACCGCCGATCGGAGCCTTCACTTCCAGATTCGACATGCTGCGCTCCAGTTCCTTCATGGACAAGGAGGCGGATTGGACTTGCGATTCCAAAGCGGACAAGTTATCGCTCGTATCAAGCGTCTTTTGCTTTTGCTTCAGCAGATCGAGGTCCATCGTCTGGTTTTTCCAGGCGGTCTCGGCTTGATCGAGCTGCGGCTTGGCAATGAGCCCTTGATCATAATCATTTTTCGCTTTATTGTAAGCCTTCGTTACGTCAAGCAGCGCCTGTTCCATTTTTTTCACGCTGTTTGCCATTTCCGTTTTGCTGTTGGTCAAATCCTGCTTCGCCTTGTTCAGCGCGTCTTGGCTGCTGCTCAGTTGAAGCGAGGCTTTTTCCTTCTGCAGCTGCATATCGACCGTATCGAGCTTCAGGATGACATCACCGGCCGCTACCTGCTCCCCGCGCTGCTTCAAGATTTGCTTTACTTCCCCGCTCGCCTTGGACATGACGTCCAATTGCGTGGCGGATACGACGTCAGCGACTTGCTCGAGCGGATCGCCGATTTTTTGTTTGACCACCTTCTGCACCTTGACCGATTTGATCGTTTGCTCTTGGGCCGCTGCCGGAACCTCCGGCTTAGGTCCCGCCGTGCAGCCGACCGCGACGGCGACAGTTAGCACGAGGGTCGCCGCTATTTTCACGCCGCCGCTTACCGAATTGCTTTTCAGCCTTTTTTGTCTCATTTTCGCCTTAACTCCTTTAAGGAGCCCCACAAAGTGGGGCCTAGTCTTTTACACGGACACGTTGTCCGGAGTGGCGGCAGCCGCCTTTTTCGACTTGCGGTGGAACATCCGGGATATGCGATTTTTAAACGAATGGATCAGATCGTACACAACCGGAACGACGAGCAAGGTCAGCAGCGTCGAGGTCGTGAGTCCGCCGATAACGACGACGGCGAGCCCCTTCGAAATAATCGTCCCTTTCGACAGGCCGAGCGCAAGCGGCATTAGAGCAAATACGGTTGCGCCTGCGGTCATAATGATCGGTCTCATCCGGGTCATGCTGCCCTCGATCAAGGCGTCATGAACGGAATAGTTTTGCTCCCGCAGCTGCTGCACGCGGTCAATTAACACGATGGCGTTCGTTACGACAATCCCGATCAGCATCAGGAAGCCGATAAGCGATGTAATGTTCAGCGATTCTTTCGTCACGAGCAGACCGATCAAACCGCCGATCGCGGCCAGAGGCAGCGAGAACAGGATAGCGAAAGGCGCGCTGGCATTGCCGAAGGCAAGCACCATGACGAGATACACGATGAAGATGGAGGCCGCCATCGCCATGAACATTTGACCGAAGCTTTCATTAATATCGTCGGATACGCCCTTAACCTGGCGGCTCACACCCGGCGGAAGATCGACTTTGTCGAGCTCGGCGGATACTTTGGCCGAAACGCCGCCTTTGTCAACGTTGTTGATTTTCGCCGTAACCTGCATAATCTGAGTTTGCTTCTCGCGGCTTATCGCCACAGGCGCGTCGATCTCGCGGACTTTGGCCACGTCCTTCAAGTTAATCGTAGGACCGATCGGCGTCCGGAGCGGAATGTTCGCGATATCCTGAAGCGAATCCTTGAAGCTGCGATCGAGCTCCAGCTTCGTTTCGTAAGTAACGTTGTCGAGCTTGATGTCTCCGAGCGTTTCTTTGCGAACCCACGAGTTGACGGCTCCCGTCACCTGCGCCGGACTCAGGCCGTACACCCTTGCTTTCTCCGCGTCGACGAGCACCTCGACTTCCATTTTCTTATCGCCGAGCGAGTCTTTAATATCGAGCAGCTCAGGGAAGGACGTCATCTTTTCCTTAATCAAGCCGGCTGCGTATTCGAGATTTTGCAGATCGTCGCCTTTCAGCAGGTAGGAAAAGTCCGTCCCTCCGCCTCCGTCTCCGCCGAACGACAGCAGTTGTCCTTCCACACGCGATTCTTTCGGCATATCGCTTAAAAACAGTTTTTTGTAATATTCCAGTGCTTCCTTGGCATTCGTATTCTGGCTAACTTCCGTAAAGATCGTAGCTTTGTAAGGAACCCGTTCTTGGCCGAAATCGTAACCGATCAGCGATTCGATATAAGTGAACTTCGGCTGCCCGGCGCTGTCTTTCTCGCTTTGCATCAGCTTTTCGATTTGATCCACTTTCGCATTCATCGTCTCCATCGACGTTTCGCGCGGCAATTGCAGTTGAAACAGCATTTGACGGTCGGCTTCACTCTCCGGCATAAACGTCATCGCCAACTGCGGAATAATCAAGACGAGGGACAACACGAACAATAGAAAAGAGAGCAACAGTGTTTTGATCCGATGTTTTAACGACCAGACAAGAACGCTTTTGTACGTTTTCAGCAGCTTGCCGACCTTCGTCTCGTCGTGTACCGGAATGTTCTTCTGCTTCATAACCATCAGCTTGGCCAGCATCGGGATAACCGTAAGCGCCACGATGAGCGAGGACAGAAGCGCGCAGGCCAGTGTCAGAGCGAACGGGCGAAACACTTCGCCGAGGATGCCGCTGACGAAAGCGATCGGGGCAAATACGCCGACCGTCGTAATCGTCGAGGACGTAATGGCTGCCGATACTTGCTTCGTCGCCATTTTGATGACCGATTCGTTGCGCTCCTGCGCTTTTTGCAGCTGGCTGTATATGTTCTCGATGACAACGATACTGTCGTCGACGACCCGGCCGACCGCTATCGCCATACCGCCCAGCGTCATGATGTTCAGCGAAATATCGAGGCCGGACATAAATAACAGCGTAATGAGGATGGAAAGCGGAATCGAGACCAAAACGATAAATGTCATCCGAATATTTCTAAGGAATATTAATATCATGAGCGAGGCCAGAACGGCTCCGAGGCCGCCCTCGCGTACCATGCCGTCGATGGAGTGCTTGATATCGGTCGCGGCATTGTAGACGGACAAAAACTTGATGTTCGGGAGTGTCTTCTCCCAGCCTGCGATGAGCACATCCGCCGCATTGCCGAACTCGACCGCATTCGCATCCTTCGTCTTGTACAGTTGAATCCCGATCGCTGCCACGCCGTTCAGTCTGGCGATAAACGGAGATTCCGTGACAGAGGCGACTTTTGCGATTTGCTTCAACAGCAGCGTTTCGCCTTTCGCCGTGCGCAGCGGCGTATTTTCCAGGTTGTATACGGTATCGATTTGGCCGCGTACGCGAACCATCTGGCTTCGTCCTTCGAACTCGACCGTTCCGGCTGGGCTCGACATCAAAGCCGCTTTGATCATATCCGATACGTCCGATGGCGACAGCCCGTATTGGTTCAAGGCGTTCGCATCGAGCCGAATCGAGATCTGAGCTTCGTTGTTGCCGACCGAGTCGACGTGGTCGATGCCGCTAATCCCGTTGAAGCCGGGCAGGATGATGTCTTTATACAGCTTCTCCAGCTCGGTCTGGTTCATATTGTTTTCGCCGTAGACGGCCAAATAATAAACCGGCTGGGAAGCGAAACCGAACGTCGCAACCTTGGGCTTCTCCGCGCTTTGCGGCAAGCTGACGTTGGCGACCAGGCTCTCTATGTCTTTCTTTGCATCGTCCAGCTTGACGCCCTGATCCAGCTCCACCGTAATTTGCGAGAAATTGTCGCTCGAGCTGGAAACGAGATTTTTGAGTCCCTTTGTGCCCGCAATCGCTTTTTCAAGCGGTTTCGTCACTTGCTCCAATACATCTTTCGGAGGCGCCTTGTACGAAGTCGTTACAAATACCATCGGAAGCGTAATATCCGGCATGCTTTCGACCTTAAGACTGGTGGCCGCAAAACTTCCCCCGATGGACAGCAGCAAAATCAAAATGATGACCGCCGCTATGTTTTTCATGGAAAAATCGGTCAAGCGATTCATTCGGTTCCATCCCTCCTATTACGCTCTTGCTTACTGTTCTGTCTCCTAACGTGCTGTAGTCCTTCTATGTATTCCCATTGTTTATTGTAAGAGCGAACGGCTGACCGCAACATGGTCTGCGGCTGTAAATCAAACCTAGACCTAAGACCGGTTTCTTCCTCCGGCGCTACCTGTCTTGTTCCGGCTGGGCGCGCAGATCCGCAATTAACCGCTCCATCTCCTCCTCTACCCCTTCCAGCCGGCGAAACACAACACGGTAAAACGCTAGCAGCTCGGAATACCGCTGCCGAAGCACCTGAAGCGACTTTTGCTCGTTTGGCGCCTGCCGGTCCGGATCGGGCATCTTACGCAGCGTCTCCTCAATATAATTCATTTCGGAATGAAGACGGGTCGTCACCATGCGCATCGATGCCTGCAAATGATCCTCGGGGATACAATAGTAGTCTTTACGATCTTTCCCCCTCGGCAGTTTCATACAATGCCCGTATCGTTCAAGCGTCCGTACTTGAATGCTGACAGCCGCTTTCGTTACGCCGAGTTTTTCGGACATGAGCTGCAAACTGACCGGCTCGGGAGAGCTCATCAGCAGCGCGTATATGCGTCCGACAAGCGGACTCGTTCCGCTTTCCTCGAACAGCAGCGCCATCCTTTCGGTCCACTCGGACCGGAAGCGCTCGAACTCGCTTTCTCCCACATCGTTTTCCCCCATTAGCGTTTACATCGTTAAAAATCATATTAACGATCTAATCGTAAATGCTAGATAGCCCGTTCGTCAAATCTTGCAATCGATTTCATATATGAATATTTTGTAGAGCGAGAATGAGGCGCAGTTTCCACATTGACCCATTTGGTTTCTTGGTTTAACATGGAATTGTTTAGGCCTTTTGGCATATGTTTGATGAGTCTAACGGTAGTTATTTCGAAAATTTGAAGAAAGGGAGGAGCGACATTTTGTCGCCAAACAAATACAACGAACTCTGAAAGGATGATTCAACGTGGCCTTATTTAAAAGACTTTTAGTTTGTCTTTTGATGCTATCCATGATTCAATTGCCCAGCTTGGCGTTCGCCGACACTAATGTGTTACAAAATCAAGCTGTAAACGGCGGAACCATTAACCAGAACATTGTTTTTATTGACCTCAAACAAGATCATTGGGCATCGGAAGCCATTCAGGACATGGCGCGGAAAGGTATTTTGTCGGGATATGAGGATTCTTCGTTTCAACCGGATAAATCCATCACCCGTGAAGAATTCGCCAAGCTAATCGCATTAACTTTCTCATTATCTTTGCAAAGCCCTGCCGACCCTACTTATTCCGATGTAGATAAGAGCAGCTGGTCTTATAGTTATATCGAATCCACCAAAGAATTTCTGACCGGTTATTACCCTCCTCGCGGTCGGGCTTTCTTTAGTC
This sequence comes from Paenibacillus ginsengarvi, assembly GCF_003626695.1. Classification (GTDB taxonomy): domain Bacteria; phylum Bacillota; class Bacilli; order Paenibacillales; family NBRC-103111; genus Paenibacillus_AB; species Paenibacillus_AB ginsengarvi. The sequence continues at coordinate 47,967 of NZ_RBAH01000036.1, read as the reverse complement.
CTGAAACAAAAGCGACTCGCGAAGACGTCGCTGTTGCTCTTGTTAAAGTGATGGGGCTGGGCTCCAATGATTTAGTGAATCCCAATATTTTGTCCTATACGTTCCGCGATGTAAGCGATATATCAATCGGTCTGCGCGACTACGTGGCAATTGCAACGGAGAAGAAGCTCATCGACGGCTATTCCGACCGGACATTCAGGCCGAATAAAGAGATTACGCGCGCAGAAGTCGCAACCCTTTTATATAAAGTCATCAAATCTTCCGCCCATGATCAAATGGACGGTCCGGCACTTGAGGTTACTGTTCCCGATACGACCTCGGACGGTACGGTATATGTGTCCGGCAAAACTAGCCGCGATGCCAAAGTAACGATAAACGGAAAACCGGCCGCTCTTACAGACGGCTCGTTTAAGGAAGGAGTTTTGTTCGAGCAGGAAGGGGAACATACGGTTACCGTAGCTGCCAAACTGCCAAGCGGCAAAACGAATTCTGTTGAAAAGAAAGTAACATTTAAGGTTGGGGCACCATCGCTAACGATTAACGATGTGCCTGCTACAGTAAGCGCTGCAGAGTTAAAATTGTCCGGTTCAGTAAAAGACGCCTCCGACTCCAAGCCGGTTGTTTATCTGAACGATGAAGTACTGTATGTAAGTTGGGATGGTACTTTCAGCAAAACCGTTACACTCGAAGAAGGGGAAAATACGCTTACTTTCAAAGCGAAAAATGACAAAAATAAAGAAAGCCTGGTGACCAAAAAGGTAAGCTTCACTGCTAACGGACCTGCTCTTGTCGTTAATTCTATTCCGGAATCTACACAATTGAATACAGTAACGGTTTCCGGGAAAGTAACGGATAAAAACGATCCCAATCCTGTTGTTTATATCAATGACCAAGCTGTGTATATGTCTTACGACAATTCGTTCAGCAAAGAACTTACTCTTGACGAAGGCAATAATACAATCACCTTCAAAGCACAGAACAAGAACGGTAAAATAACAACCGTTACCAAATCGATTACCTTCAACAACAATGGTCCTGCTCTTGTCGTTAATTCTGTCCCGGAATCTACACAATTGAATACAGTAACGGTCTCCGGAAAAGTAACGGACAAAAACGATCCCAATCCTGCTGTTTATATTAACGACCAAGCGGTGTATCTGTCCTACGACAAATCGTTCAGCAAAGAAATTACGCTTACCGAAGGCGAAAATACAATCATCTTCAAAGCACAAAACAAGGACGGTAAAATAACGACTGTTACCAGGTCAATTACATTCACCGCTGGCGGACCGACTCTTGTCATCAACTATGTTCCGGAATCCACACAATTGAATCGAGTAACAGTCTCCGGAAAAGTAACGGACAAAAACGATCCCAATCCTGCTGTGTATATCAACGACCAAGCGGTGTATGCTCCCTACAACAGCACGTTTAGCAAAGAAATCACTCTTACCGAAGGCGATAATATCATCACCTTCAGAGCAGAAAACAAAAACGGCAAAATGACAACCGTCACCAGATCGATTCGTTACGAAGTATCGGCGCCTGTCATTACTTTAGGGTATTTGCCCGAAACGACAAGTTTGGCCTCGATTACCGTCACGGGTACGGTAACCGACAAAAACGATCCCAACCCATTTGTATATTTAAATGACCGACTCCTGTACGCTAACTATGGCGGTACATTTTCCAGCTCAGTTAGTTTGCAGAAAGGCGCAAATCCTATCAAAATTGTGGTAACCAATAAATCCGGGTTAACGTCCACTGTCACCAGAACTGTTTATCGGAACGACTAATATACAGACAAAGAAGGAGAGCCCGTTAGGAGCTCTCCTTTCTTCTGAGTAATGCTGGTATGGATGTTCCGGTTTATTCGTCTTTCTTGTCCTCTTTTTTATCTTTGTCGAAATCAAGCTTATTGGCGTCGATGCCGCCTGTCTGCGTCTGGATATTAACCTTCGGCTCTTCTTCCTTGCCTGCGGCAGTACCGCCGGACAACGAATCTTCCGAAGTGTCCGAACCCGTGATTGCGCCTTTTTCGAGCAATTCGATAATTTGATCCTTATCGAGCGTTTCGCGCGCAAGCAAAGCGTTCGCTACCAAATGCACTTGTTCGTTATGCTTTTGCAGTATTTCTTTTGCCCGGTCGTAGCAGGAGCGAATAATATGCTGCATTTCTTTGTCGATCTCGTAGGCGATTGCATCGCTGTAGTTTTGATCGTGGCCGATGTCCCGTCCCAGGAATACTTGCCCTTGGGAGTTGCCGAATTGCATTGGTCCGAGCTTGTCGCTCATTCCGTACTCCACGATCATGCTGCGTGCCATGCTGGTCGCTTTCTTGAAGTCGTCGTAAGCACCCGTTCCGATCTCGCCGATAAATATCTCTTCGGCAACGCGTCCGCCCAGCAATCCGGTAATCCGGTCGAGCAGCTCCGACTTGGTGGCGAGCAAACGATCTTCGCCTTCCTTCGGGATGCTCAGCACATAACCGCCGGCCCGGCCGCGCGGAATGATCGTCACCTTGTGCACGACGTCCGCATGACGCTCGTAATAACCGATGATGGCATGCCCTGCCTCGTGATAAGCAATCGTTCTTTTCTCCCGGTCGCTGATCACGCGGCTCTTCTTCTGCACGCCGACAATGACGCGGTCGAACGCCTCTTCGACTTCATCCATCGAAATGTCTTTACGGTTGCGGCGGGCTGCGATGAGCGCAGCTTCGTTAAGCAAGTTCTCCAGATCGGCTCCGCTGAATCCCGTCGTATAACGGGCAAGCGACTCCAGCTTGACATCCTTGTTAAGCGGCTTGTTGCGGGAGTGAACCTTGAGCACCGCTTCGCGGCCTTTCACATCCGGGCGGTCTACCGTAATTTGACGGTCGAAGCGTCCTGGACGAAGAAGGGCAGGGTCCAAAATATCGGAACGGTTCGTTGCGGCGATAATGATAATGCCTTCGTTCGCGCCGAAGCCGTCCATCTCGACGAGCAATTGGTTGAGCGTTTGCTCGCGTTCGTCATGACCGCCGCCGAGGCCGGCGCCGCGTTGGCGTCCGACGGCGTCGATCTCGTCGATGAAAATAATACAAGGCGAATTTTTCTTCGCATTCTCGAACAAATCGCGTACGCGGGATGCCCCGACACCGACGAACATTTCCACGAAGTCGGAACCGCTGATGCTGAAGAACGGCACGCCCGCTTCACCGGCAACCGCTCTGGCAAGCAGCGTTTTACCGGTACCCGGAGGACCTACGAGCAGAACGCCCTTCGGTATTCTCGCACCGAGTGCGGCGAACTTCCTCGGATCCTTCAAAAACTCGACAACCTCAATGAGCTCCTGCTTCTCCTCGTCGGCGCCCGCGACATCGTCGAACGTGACCCGCTTCTTTTCTTCGTTATACAGCCGCGCGCGGCTCTTCCCGAAATTCATCACCTTGCCGCCGCCGCCTTGCGCTTGGTTCAGCAGGAAGAAGAACAGGACTAAAATGATGACGAACGGTATGATAGACGTCAGAAACGTTATCCATACGTTGTCCCCGTCCATTTTCTCATGTACTTCTTTCGTAATGTTGCTCTGCTCGAGCAGCTCGATGACCCGGTCGTCGAACGGGGCATGGGTTTCGAACAGCGGCTTGTCTGTACTTGACTGCTTGAGCTTGCCTCGGATCAAATACGTATAACCGTCGAACTTCACCGATACTTCGTCGACATTGTTATTTTTCAATTCCTCACGGAATTTGGTGTACGAGATGGTCTGTTTCGTATCGTTCTGATTGCTGATAAAGTGTACGATCCCGACCGTCACTAAAAAAATAAGCAAATAAAATCCGGTATTGCGGATGATCCGATTCATCCCCTACCTCCTCTCTGCGACACACGTAACTTATTTTACCACAGCGCGTCAGACGATCACAACTCAGGCGGCATGCGGCTTACTGCGCCGTGTAAACTTCCGGTTTCAACACGCCGATGTACGGCAAATTGCGGTATTTCTCCGCATAGTCCAGTCCGTATCCGACAATAAAGGCGTCAGGAAGCGTAAACCCCTTGTAGTCGGGTTCGAGCTCTACCGATCTTCCCGAAGGCTTGTCGAATAACGTGGCGACCGATACGGACAATGCATTGCGGCGCTCGAGCACATCGATCAAATAGCTGAGCGTGAGCCCGCTGTCGATAATGTCTTCCACTACGAGCACGTTGCGGCCTTCGACCGGAACGTCCAAATCCTTGATGATTTTCACAACGCCAGACGATTTGGTCGCTTGCCCATAGCTGGAAACGGCCATAAAATCGATCTCAAGCGGAATGCTCATCCGTTTCACCAGGTCGGCCATAAAGATGAACGCGCCCTTCAGTACGCAGATGACGAGCGGGTTGCGGCCTTCAAAATCGCGGCTGAGCTGCTCCCCAAGCTCCTTCACTTTGTCCTGGATTTGCTCTTCGGTGAACAGGATGTTCTGAATGTCGTTTTGCAACGGGTGGACCCTCCTACTGTATACTATGAAAGCATGAATGCCCGCATGCTCGGCAAGGCAAGCCAAGCTTACCTCTCTACATGGCGAACGTTCATGACCAATACCCGAGTTGTCGTATCCGCTACGACGGCATGGGCGGATCTGCGCAGTCCGGGGATCCAAAGCACGCGTCCCGCTGCATCCAGCACAAGCGGGAACTGATCCCGGGCTGAAGGCGGTATTTTTTCGTCAATGAACATATCTTTTACTTTTTTCGTTCCCTTTAAACCGAGCGGCTCCATCCGGTCGCCGGGCTGTCTGCCGCGCACCGTTAATGGAAACAACACTTGATCGCCGTCGAAAAAAGCTTCGCTGCGGCCCGTTCTCCTCCGCGCAGGAGTAAGGCCAATCGCGGCTGTGCCAACCAGCTCGCAAGCCAGCTCCATCCCCGCTTCCGGCACACTTATTACAGTGGCAGGTCCGGTAATCTCATATGCATACCGCACCGGGTCCGATAATCGCTGCCGTACAAAGGAAACCGTATCATATTCGCGTACGAGCTTCAGCCTCTCATGCAGATCAAGCGTCAGCGATCTCCCGCCTTCACGTACAATCGCCTCACGAATCGTCTCGATCCGTTCGTAATCGGCAAGATCGTTTTCCGAAAAAACATAGTTTAATATTAGTTTAATCAGTCTCCTTTGTAAAGCAACGGGAAGCGCGGCAAAACGGTTTGCGACCAGGCTGCATTCGACCCGTCCTTCTTTCCGCTCGAGAGCGACAAGCTCATCAAATCGCGCCTTTGTTTCGGCTTCCATCCAATCGTCTTCGGCCCTCATCATCTCGGCGAGCCGATTCAGCGATTCCGGCAGCTTCTCGTTATACGTCTGCAAATACGGCAGCACGTCCAGACGGACGACGTTGCGGAAATATTTGCGCGACACGTTGCTGCTGTCCCGGCATACCGGGATGCCGGAAACGTCACAATGGCGTTCGATCTCCGATTTGTATATACGTAAGAAGGGGCGGATTAGTTCCACTTTTTTTTCGGTTCGGCGCACCGCCATGCCGGATAGTCCCGATGGACCCGTTCCCCGCAAGACCCGCATCATAACCGTCTCCGCCTGATCGTCCGCATGATGGGCCAGAGCGATCTTGTTCGCCCCGTACCGCTCCGCCGTTTCGTGCAAATAAGCATAACGCTTTTCCCTAGCCGCTACCTGCGCGTTAAGCCCCGTCTCCGCAATGTAAGCCGGCAGATCAAACCGGCCGATCTCGCAGGGAATGCCCAAGCGGCCGGCGAAAGCGGCAACGACCTCGGCCTCGCGCTCCGACTCCTCAGGACGGAATCCGTGATTGATATGACAGGCCATCAGCTCGAAGCGAAACTTCGGGGCAAGCAAAAAAAGAACGTGCAGCAGCGCCATCGAATCGGGCCCGCCCGATACGGCGACGACGATCCGGTCGCCCTCACAGGCGAGCCGATCTCTGCTGATCACGTTCTCCACTTTATCCGCAAGCTCCATAAGCGGCACTTTTCCTCATCTCTTTCTCAACCGTTGATGTATGCCAAGCCGCGATTGTCCCCATCAGCTTCTCAGCCATATCGCGCAAAGCACCAAAATGAACAGCCCGATAGAGGCGGCGAACGACGTTTTGATCCATACGGCAGAAGCGGCCGAACGCGGAACAGCGTGAACGCCTTGGCTTTTGAGCGCTTCGCTCCACAGCTCCGCCGCTTCCGCGGAATCGGCCAGCCGTCCGGCTACCGCCTTTTTCAACACCGGCGCGACGGCGCGAAGCCTCGGGCATTCGTCGATCAGCTTCTCCAGATCTTTTATGCTTCGGCTTTGGGGTAAGCCTTGCGCAAGCTCCCTCAGCTTTTTGCCCATCCCTCCGAGCTCCAGGCAAAGGACGGCGAAGCTGAACAGGTCGTAACTGCCTGCCGCGATCCGCTCCCCGGCGTTCCAGAAGCCCCGGTCATACAGCTCCGTAAACTGCTTCACGGAACGGCCCATTTCCGTAACGCCGCCAAAATCGACAAGCTCCACTTCCCCGTATCCCGAGACGAGCACATTATCGGATTTCAAATCGCCGAATATGTATCCCTGCCGGTGCAGGAGGTTCAGCTTGCGCAGCGTGTTCAGACCGATAATATAGATCCAGTCCGGGCCGTGCCTTCTAATATAATAGCGCGGAATTTGTCCGCGCACGTATCGCATTACATAAAAAGGGAATACTTTGCCGCTAATAACCGCATCGTCGGCATCGTGCAAAAACGGGGTGGCCGACTTCTTGTCCAGCTCCCGGAGCACGTTGACCTCGAGCTGCAGATCAACCGTATCGTACCCGAATTTAAGTGCATAGGCTTGTTTTCCCGAATGCACGAGAAATACTTTGCCGTTGGCCCCTTCTCCAAGCAGCCTTTCGATCCGGTACCGCCGTTTGTTCCATTTTCCGCAAACGGCGAACCCTTCGGTCAAGACTACTTTAGACGATGTAGTCACTGAATATCCCGTCCCCATCGCTCGGCTTGTAGGAACGCTCTTCGTCCCTTCCCCGTATTGCGGCTCCGTCGGTTAACGTGCTGTGCGCCGGGGTGTCCTGCGCCACATACCGGATCGCCCCTAACAAGGCGGGGCCGGTAGGCGTCGTCCCCTTCATGTTTAAGTTATAGAACATATTGGCGGTTTTGGCAAGATCGGACGTCCAGTCCGCAAGCAGGTCGACTTCCGCATGGCCGGGAAAACGGAAAACCGCCATTTCGCTGACCCCTTTGCGGGCACGCAGGCTCGCCAGCAAATCCCGGCACGCTTCCTCGACCGCTTTCAGCTTCGGAGCCATGCTGGCGCTCGTATCGATCAGCAGAGCTACCCGCAGCGAGCTTGTTTCGCTCCATTCGTCGATCATCCGCACGACCGCTCCCCGCTGTCCCGGAGGCAGCTGCTCCAGAGCGGCCCCCGGCCCGATGATCTGCTTCAGCTCCTGCTGTACTGTCTGGCGAATCGTCCGGAGCACCGTTTGGCGCGTCATCATCTGCACCGTTTCGGCGAGCGCATACTGGGTGACGAGCCGGCTCATGCCTCCGCCTGCCTTGGCGATCTCGGCAATTTCCGTCGCCCCGCGCTCGCCCAAATCGCCGCCATCGACAATGCCGATTACGTTGACGACGATGTCCGATTGCCTGGCATGAGCCGCCGCTACAACCGGGCTAATCCCAACGTTTGAGCATCCGTCTGTAATCAGAATAATTTGTTTCATCCGGGATCAATCCTTCCTCGCTCCGATTCTAGTATCTAGCATTCCCCCGCTAGAAGCGAACGATACCCGGAAGGCAGCGCCGTGCAAAAAGAAAAAAACCCGGTTTTACCGGGTTCCAGGGATCGGATCTATAGGATGAGAACATGTAATGCGCATCGAAGTTTGGCTTCACTTTATGGGGCGATTTGGGGGCTCCCCCGAAAGTATTAATAATAGCTTTAATCGATGAAAGTCGACGAAGTACATTCGTGTTTAAGAGTAGCTATTATTGCGAGAGCAGCTTAGCTGCTCCGACGGACTAAGCTTCGGAGCTTCGCTTCACTTTTGGGGGATCAACTTACCGTTCTCGGGCGCTCGAAATGGGTCATGCCCTGCCAGCGAAACGTCGCCCACTCCGGCTTATACTTCTGAATGCGAGCGACAACAACCGTCATATCGTCCATAATGTCCCCATTATAACGCACGATCGTATCGAGCATGCAATCGGCGAATAGCTGCGGATCGGTTTCGTCGATTTCCTGAATGATCCGCTTGATATACATCTCCTTGTTGACGGCCGGCCCCGGAGCGTCGAAAATGCCGTCGGTCATCATAATGAGCGTATCGCCCGGCAGCAGCTGCATCGAGATCAGATCAACGTCAATATCCTGCAAAATGCCGATCGGCAAATTGTTGGCCGTAACTTGAATTACCTCCGTCTCCCTTTTAATATAACTCGGCGTCGAACCGATCTTCATGAACGTTGTCTGAGCGCTGTATTGATCGATTAGCGCTACATCGACCGTCGCGAACATCTCGTCCGACGAACGGAGCATCAGCACCGAATTAACCGACTTGATCGCCAGCTTCTCGTCCATGCCCGATTGCAGCAGCTGCTGCAAAATCGAGAGCGCCGCGCTGCTCTCCGCCCGGGCCCGCTCTCCATTGCCCATTCCGTCGCTGATCGCCACGGCAAACTTCCCGTTGCCGAGCTCTACCGTGCTGAAGCTGTCTCCAGACAGCAGATCGCCTCCTTTGGCCGCACCGGCCACCCCCGTCTCCACCTCGAACTCCTTGGCCGAACAAAACAATACGGTTGCAAAACCATCCCCCCGGCTCGATATTTCTTCGCTGCGCACGGCGATATTTTCACCCAAAATATCGGACAGCAGCGGCGCGATAATTTTCCGGCACTCATCAAATCCCCTCGTATATTGATGGATGATCTCGATCTCCACGTTCCCCTCATCGAGACTGATAATATCGATGCTGTGAATGGAAAGACCCAAATCCTCAAGCGCGGAGCGAATTTGCTCCTCCTGTAAAAACAGCTCATGTCCCTCCCGTTTGATTTCTTTGGCCAAATCCTGCATGACCTGCGACACGCCGCTCAGTTGCTCCGCTACGAGCTGACGGCTATCCTGGATTTGCCGCTTCCAATGCAGATCGTGCTTGAACAGCGCATACTGCTGTTTCATGACGCCGAGCACCTGATCGGTCCGCACGCATATTTGCTTCCACTCGGGTGCAATATCTTTCTTCGTCATCGTCTCCCGCTCATCGATTGCGGTCATCATATCGGACATATATCGGTACGTCTGATAAAACTTGTCGTCCCAGCATTGATGGCGCTTCCAGCAAGTGGAGCAAGCTCTGCCGGCGACCGAGTTCATGAAATGTCCGACCGCCTCCTCCTTGGCTTTGCTCTCATCCACCTCCGAAAGCTGGCTGAAGCTGCTCGACAGTTGACGGAATACCTCGGAAAACTGCTCGACCCGAGTAGCCGTAATATCTCGGACCCGCTTCGCATAATCATGTTGTGACTTCATGTTTTCACGCGTTCCCGGGACGTACTTCGCGATCGTCTGGACGAAGGCCCGAGGCGTCAGCATGAACAGAATAACGGCGGCGACCGATTCCCAGGTCGAGCTCATCACCTCGGCCTGGCTGCCGATATAGATGGACAAGATCGACGAGCCGAGCAGCATCCCGAACGCCACCGCCATCCGGTTCGCTTCCTTGAGCAAACCGGCCAGCATGCCCGAGAAGGCGAGCAGGCTCATCTGGTAAATCGCGCCGACATCGGCCAAACTGAGAACCAGACCGGTAATGACGCCTACGGAAGCGCCGAGGGGGGCCCCTCCCACAAACGCGAACAGTAGGATCAAATAGCGGGACAGCACGTGCTCGAGCGAAACGGACTGGATGATCCACCCCACCGTACCCGTCATCACCGATCCCAGTAAAATGATGAGGCAAATGATCTCCTCGTTTTTTAGCGCGTAGTTTTTTCGCGTTAACGTAAAAACCGGGATCGCCTGGATAAAGATGAGCGTCAGCACGAAGCTGAGCGCGGCCTCTACGGCCGTAAGCATGAGCGAGTACCAGGTCAGCTCGGACGTTACGATGGTGCCGAACAACTGGACGGCAAATGCAGATGTAAACACAATGATCGGCGCGTACGCCAGCTCCGAGCGCCCGTACTTTTCCAAGCCTTTCTGGACCAAGAGAAACACGAGCATTTCCGTTACGATATATCCGGTCTTGATCTCGAAGGCGAGCAAGCTTCCTGCGATGATCGAAAGGCCGATCCAGCGGATCAAGTCCTTGCGGACAAAATAAACGACTGCGAAATAAGCGATCGCGAACGGAGTAAGCTGCTCGAGAATCATCGCCCGGCCGAGCAGAAAAGCCATGACGACCAGCAAAAAAGCCCACTTCCTCGCAATCATCGATTGGATGAACCGGTTTTCCAGAAACGTCCGTTTGCCTCCGTCCTTCGATTTATCCAACTTTCCGCTGAGCGGAGACGATTTAAAATCGAGTACATTCCATTTCATCATACCGGAACACATCCTTTTTCATTTTTGGTGTGCCCCTATTATAAAAACGAATCTAGTATAAAGTTTGTCACAATGCGGATGTGGGCTCAAAGAATTTTCCGACAAAAACGGCTGAGCCGCGCAGTTCCCCGAAAACGCGCGTTTCCGGCTCTGCCCGTACCTTCGTTCGCAAAGACTCGATGTCTCGCCGCCCGGCGATCCGAACAGACGCTCGCATGATGGACAAGATGATTCCGTAAAACAGTGTCGATTCCCTAGACCGCGGACGGAAAGTCCGACAAAAGCATACAACCTGTCTGCAAATCGGCCGAGAAACAAAGAAAAAGCCCCGCACGTTCAAAACGTGTCGGAGCTTTTGTCGGAACTATGGATAGCGGCAGAGGGGATCGAACCCCCGACCTCACGGGTATGAACCGTACGCTCTAGCCAGCTGAGCTACGCCGCCATAATCATATGAAAGTATATACCAGCGCCCGGGGTGTTGTCAATCGGTTCGGGAAGCCTTATCCGAAGACCAAAAACGCCGACTGTCCTGTCGGACGGCCGGCGTACCATAAGCTGCATAACAACGGGTAGCTCGGCTTATACGCGTCGAGCGCCTCTTCCGCCCCGTTTCCCTTCAGTATTCTTCTTCAAGTTCGAGATCCGTTCTTCGCTGTCCTTCAAGAAACGCGACATCTTATCCTCGAAAGTCAAGCGGTTCGGGGCAGGTTTAAAGGGGCGGCCACCGCGATCGTTTCTTCCTCCACGATCTCCACGATCTTCACGGTCCCGGTTAAATCCGCGCTCAGGGCGATCCGGGCGCTGCTCGCCTGGAGGTTTGTCGACAGCTTGGCGAATGGACAAACCAATTTTTCCGTCCTTGTCCACGTTGATGACTTTCACCAAAACTTTGTCTTCCAGCTTCAGGTGATCGTTGACGTCCTTCACATAATTGTCGGCAATTTCGGAGATGTGAACGAGACCGGTCACGCCTGCAGATAGTTCTACGAATGCCCCGAAATGAGTAATGCCTGTCACCTTGCCCTCCAACTTGGTGCCCACTTCAATTGCCATAGAATGAAACGTTCCTCCCTAAGATATGTTGGAAATAATCTCTCATACTATCCATACGCAATTCTCGCAACTTTTGCGACGGCTTCCAAAAAAGTTGCACCAACAGGCAGGCTTGTGTGAGGATCGGATATGGAGATTATACAAGATCGGCGACATAAAGGTCAATAAGGACGTGGGCTCACGGAGATTTGGGAGTATAAAACAACGTTTCCCCCGGCTTCGAATAATGGTATTCCTTGCGGATTTTTTGCAATATATATTCGGGGTCGTTCAGCCGCTCGATCTCTTTCTTATAGCCTTCGTTCAGCTTCACCGTTTCCACATGCTTCTGTGTCAATTCATCGACTTGCGCCGCCTTGACTCCAAGCCGGCCTTGCTGATTCCACAAGATGAGAGCCGCCCAAGTCATAAAGCCGACCATAGCAAATGCGAGCAGCCGAATGCGGCGCCTGGCGCCTTTATTCGATTGTTCGGAAGCCCCGGTCTGTTTCGCTTCGCGCACAGTAGCGGTTCCCTCCCTGTCCGTTATTATCCGTTTCTGCGGAACAACCGCCTAACAGCTTGTACCCCTTTGCCGCACAAGACCAAAAAACGATTGAGCCATCCCGGCATTTTCAGCCGCTTCAGAAGAGGCCTCAGCAGAAAACGGCCGAGTGCGTAAAACGGATACAACAATTGTAACACAATTTTTCCAAGGAAAATAGTGAACGCCCACAAAAAACCGATGAGGACGATCAGGACGCGGTATAAAAACCGGATCGGCCCAATTACGATGACTTCGATCGTCTTGAGAAAAAACCGGATCAGCGCCTTGACGAAACGGATACACCATTCGACCAAACGAACGGTCAGCCAGCTGAACAGCTTGAAGTACAGCCACACGCCAAGCAGGAGCGCGAGGAATACGTACATTCGGACTTGTCCGTCATTGCTGTACAGCAGCGAGCGGAAAACGAATAACGTGGCAACGACCCAATATCCGATATCGAGCAGCGGAACGAGCCAGCGGGGAGGCCGCAGCTGTCCGGATAAGACGCGGTACACGTCGAACAATGCGCCCATGAATGCGCCGCTGCCCGCCATTACGGATAACGTAAGCAGTTGGATTTGGAGGCTCACTTGAACAGCTTCCCTAGAAATCCTTTGGATTTCTCTTGCGCGCTCGCGTCGAGATACGTGAGGCCGTGTACCGTCCCCTCAATCGCCACCAGCCCTTGCTCCAGGTTCAAGTTCTTGATATGTAAATTTTGCCCCTTGATGGCCAAGAACCCGCATTCCGTTTCGAGCAAAAATTCCTCGCTGTCGAAGCTTTCGACATTAAGCACGCCAGATATTTCGAGCAGCTTCCGGTTGAGCATCTTCACTTCCTGCCGCTTTTGTTTTAACGGTTCGATCATGGCATGTACCCCTCCCTCTACGACTAGATTATGGGGAGGGACTGCGGTTTAGAACCGGCACGGAGAGAAGCTTTGTAAAATACGAAAACCGGCCCACATGGCCGGTCTTTATCAATGCTTACGCATTCGATTCTTCCTTCAAAACAGTGTACATCTCTCCCGCTTCTTCCTTCCGGGTCGTTTCGGCGAGGCGCTCCACGCGAACGGTGACGCTTTTCTGGCCGAATCGGATGACTAGCTCGTCCCCGACTTTGACCGTACTGCTCGCCTTCGCTTCCCTTCCGTTGATCCAGATCCGGCCTTGGTCGGATACGTCCTTCGCAACCGTCCGCCGTTTAATGAGTCTGGATACTTTCAGAAACTTGTCAAGACGCATTACTTAACAGCTTCTTTAAGCTTGTTGCCTGCTTTGAAAGCCGGAACTTTCGAAGCCGGGATTTTGATTTCTTGGCCCGTTTGCGGGTTGCGGCCCGTGCGTCCGGAGCGGGTACGGGTTTCGAACGTGCCGAAGCCGATCAATTGAACTTTGCCGCCTGCGGACAAAGCGTCAGTTACTTCGCCAAGAAAACTGTTCAATACGGATTCGACATCCTTTTTGGACAATCCGCTTTTAGCAGCAATGTTGTTTACGAGATCTGTCTTATTCATCGATAAATTCCTCCTAAAAAATTGGCTTGAAGCTTTCGCGCGGAAAGCTGGGGTTGCCTGGCTGATAAGCCTGTACGGTCTATGTATTCTTTATCAGGCAAAGAAATCCTTCTGCTATCTAGCAAATTTCGAAAGTTTTTTTGCTTCCTGCCACAAATGTTCCATTTCTGTTAACCCAGTTTGGTCAATTTGTTGGCCCTTTAGACGCAATTGTCGCTCTATATATTCAAAACGTTCCACAAATTTCCGGTTTGTCGAACTAAGCGCTTCTTCGGGATCAATCCGCAAAAATCGCGATAAATTGACAACGGCGAATAACAGATCGCCGAGCTCCCCGAGCCGCTCCTCGTCGCTGGCCGCCTTCAGCTCGGAAATCTCCTCTTCGATTTTCGCGTACACCTCTTCGATCTGTTCCCAATCGAAGCCGACGGATGCCGCTTTTTTCTGAAGCTTGTACGCCTTCATGAGCCCGGGCAGGTCACGCGGGACTCCCGCAAGCACGGACTGCTCGGTCACGTCGATGCCGCGGCTTTTTTTCTCTTCCGCTTTCATCGCATTCCAGTTGCGAAGCGCTTCATCCGCATCGTCTGCGCCTGCGTCGCCGAACACATGGGGATGACGGCGGATCAGCTTCTCGTTCAGTCCCTCAATCACATCGTAGACGTCGAAGGCGCCCGTTTCCGCCTCCATCTGGCTGTGCAGCATAATTTGCAGCAGCAGATCGCCCAGTTCCTCGCACATCGCCGCCGGATCGTCGTCGTCGATCGTCTCCAGCACCTCGTACGTTTCTTCGATCAAGTTTTTACGTATGCTCGCATGCGTCTGCTCCCGGTCCCACGGACAGCCGTTCGGACTGCGCAAAATGTCGACGATCTCGCGCAGACGCTCGAACTGGCGGATTCGCAGTGTCTCACGGTCTGCGCGCGGAACCCAGATCAGCGACAAATTGCCGTAGCCGTCCAGCCGATCCAGTTCGTAGAGCGGCACTCTTACAATCGTTTCCCGGCCTGCTATGCCGAGCTCGTGACCGACTACGATCTCAAAATCGTCGGGATACACGCTCATCAGAAACAGTTTGGCGTCGGAAGCCGTGTGCGTATCGTACACTTGCGCGATGAGCGTATGCATCCGCGGTTCGATCGCCGCGCCCGAGGCAGGTAGCGCCGTTGCATCGAACAAAGCGAAGCCTTCGATCGGATCGAAGCCGAGGCGGACGAACGCCTGATCGAGAAAGCTTTCGCCCCCCATTACAGACAAGGTTACGCCCTCTTCGGCACAGCGCTCGCGAAGCAGCCTTGTCGTTGATTCGGCGACCATCGGGTGCCCGGGAACCGCATATACGATCGGGACGGACGACATGCGGGCGAGACGCAGCAGCTCGTCCACGATCGAGACGTACACGTCCTCGAAGGAACGGTTCGCTTCGTACAAACTGTCGAACGACTGGATCGATACGCCGTTTTGCCGCAAATACCCGATGACGGGATGATGCTCTGTCCTTACATAGAGCGGAGAGGCCGCCTGAATCGTCTTCCAGGCGCCCAGTGTGAGCTGATTCTCATCTCCCGAACCAAGTCCGAGCACAGTGATTGATGGTGACATAGGGAAACCTCCTCTTAGTGGGATACGATGCGCCATTTGCGTAAAAGGGGCAGCAGCTTGGCCCCGACTTTCGGCACGGCGGCCAAATCGGCCGCGCCAAGCGCGCCGGTGCGAAACAAGGCGATACCGAAAACGGCGGCTCCGGCTGCTACGGATATAAGCGCCACGAACGTTTGCCTCCATCTGTAGGAGAAGCCGGGGAACAGAGCGGCGATCGCTTCATCCGACGCAAAAACGACGGCAGCGGTCGCGACCACCATGATCGCCGTAGCGAGCAGCGGTTTCAGCGCCAAGGTGCGTACGGACAGGCGAACGAACCCGAAGCTTCGCAGCCGGAACAGCGAAAGCCCGGCGGCAAGAGCGTAGGCCGCCACGGCCGAGACGGCCGCGCCTGCGATGCCGTAGCGCGGAACGAGCCAAATGTTCAGGATGATTTTGAGAGCCGCAGCGAAGAGCAGGAAGTACGCCGTCGCACGTTCCGCGCCCAAACCTTGCAGAATCGTCCCCGACACGATCTGAACGACACTGAACACGGCTGTAAACGACAAAATCATCATCGTGCCGTATCCGGCCGCCTCTTTATAAAACATGACGTTTAACGGGATCGCCGTTACCGCCATGCCTGCGGACGCAGCCAGCCCGATCAGCCATACGAGGCGCAGCGACGCTTCTGCACTGCCCCGAACGTCAGCCAGCGTGCCTCTGGCTCGCGCGGCAGCTATGACCGGAACAAGCGCCACGGACATCGAGGAGACGATCATAGCGACAAGCTGGATGAGCGGGAGGCCGTGGTTGTACAGCCCGAACTGCGCCATCGCCTCCGCTTCGCCGAGACCGCCCTGCTGCAGCAGCCGAGGCACTGTAAACGTATCCGCCAGCGTCAAAATCGGCAGTACGGCGGAGCCGAGACAAATCGGCAGCGCATAGGCAATAAAAGCTTTGTAGCTGACGCGGCGGCCCGAGCGAGGACGCACCGGAGGCACCGACCCTTCGCCCGGAACATTTCGTTTGCGTCTTCGGGTATGTACATACCAGTAAGCGGCCATGACAATCAGCCCGGCCAGCGCCCCTGCCGCCGAACCAAACGTAGCGCCAGCGGCGATCGTCCCGTCGGAGGCACCCATGCCGATTAGGATGAACAACAGGGCTACCATGACGGCCACGCGGATCAGCTGCTCCGTAACCTGAGATACTCCGGTCGGCACCATATCGCCGAGCCCCTGGAAGTAGCCGCGGAGTGTGGCCAGCCACGGAACGAACAGCAGCGCAAACGAAACGCTGCGGAGGGCGTCTTCCGTCTGTCCGTTGCCGATCCAGGAAGCGATTGTACCCGCGCCGGCATACAGCAATATAAAACAAAATAGACCGGTCCCTACCGAAATCGTCAGCGCCATCTTCACTACGCCTCTAGCCCCGTCCGCAGAGCCGTCTGTCATCTCTTCTGCGACGAAGCGCGAGACGGCGACCGGAAGTCCCGCTGTCGCCAAAAACAGAATGAGCGTATATAGCGGATATACCGCGTTATAAATGCCGAACACACCGTCTCCCGCCACGTTTTGCAGCGGAATTTTTTGCAGCGTTCCGAGCAGCTTGGATACGATCGCTGCCGCGCCCAGCACGAAGGCGCCCTTGACGATCGCCCGAGCGGGAGCCCGGGGCAGGTTCGAGTCTTGTTGCATACGTCTCCCCTTTCGTATCAAAGACACGTTCCCTCCATTATAAGAATCCCCAGAAAGTGACGTCAAGCTTCCCCCAAAACGACAAAGACTCCCCTGCGAAGTGACCTACTTCACCGGGAAGCCCGAAAACCTTTTACTGCTCCATCTGCTTGGCCAGGAAAGCGGCCGCCGTTTCCGCCATTTTCGTCTCCATCTGGCCCATACTAACCGATTCTTCCTTGTTCACCAGTATAACCGAGCCGATCGGGTCTCCGCCCGCCACAATCGGGGCGATCACGTAGGAGCCGTACATTTCGGTGACGTCCTTGCAAAGCTCATATTGCCCCGCATTCGTCTCCAGCGTAGCTTTACGGTTTTCCATGCACGACTCGACAACTGGACCGATCTGCTTCTCCAAATATTCCTTCTTCGACCCGCCCGCAACGGCGATAATCGTATCGCGGTCGGAGATCATCGTTATGTGGTTGGTGCTCTCATATAACGACTCGGCATATTCTTTGGCGAAGTCGCCAAGCTCGCCGATCGGGGAATACTTTTTCAAAATCACTTCGCCGTCGCGGTCTACGAATATTTCGAGCGGGTCTCCTTCCCGTATTCTTAACGTGCGGCGTATTTCTTTCGGAATTACAACCCTGCCCAAATCATCGATCCGACGAACAATTCCAGTTGCTTTCATATTCTGGTTGCCTCACTTTCGAAGTTAGAAGTGTTTGAAGTACGATTGTATGGCTGGCTTATATGCAATAATCGTTTACAGGAGGCTGAAATTTAACTTTTGTTTGTCTGCCCATAGTATGTTACTGCTCCCAAATTCTTATACGGGAGACAAGAAAAGATGAAGACGCCCGAAAAACGGACGTCTCGATCGACAAAAATAAATGTTGAATTACTTGGCCGCAGGCTGCGTCAAATTCGGTGCGGACGTGTCCCCTGCCGGTGCCGGAGCGGCTTTCGGCAGCTTGTCCGTCTCGATTTTCTCGATAATGCCCGGCAAATCTTTCTCGATATAATCGGATACCTGCTGCTCGGCCAGTTCGGATTTGATTTGTTCCTTCATCTCGTCCAGCGTTTTATTCGAGCGGGTTTCCACCTTCATGACATGATAGCCAAACTCGGTTTCCACCGGATCGCTGATCTTGCCGATCGGCAGTTCGATCGCGGCTTTTTTGAAATTTTCGACCCAATCGCCGACGCTGGCGTTTTCGTATTTCCCGCCGTTGTCCTTGGAGCCGCCGTCATCCGAATACTCTTTGGCGATAGCCGCAAAATCGGCGCCGCCATCCAGCTTCGTCTTAACTTCCTGAGCCCGCTTGAGCGCCTCATCCTTCGTGCGGATTTCTTTCTCCTGATTCGCGTCCTTCAAGGACACGAGAACGTGGCTAACTGTAGCGATCGTATAGGCGTTAGCCTTCGAATTTTCGTCATATTTCGTTTTCACTTGATCGTCCGTTACTTTTTTCTCGGCGTCGCCAAGTACGACCAGGCTTTTCAAAATATAATCCTTGATGTCGTCCTGCGTCAAATTCGCGGCCTTGAGCTGCGTGTCGAACGCATTTTTGTCGCCCTGCTGCGCGAAGTAGTTTTTGATCTGATCGATCTGATCCTTCGTCTTCGCTTCGGCGTCTTTCTTAGAGGCGGCGTCAGCCTTGTCGCCCAGCACCTTGAAGGCGATGAGCTGCTTCATCATATAATCCTGGAACGTAGGATCGGTTTCGAACTGCGCGTACATCGGATTGAAAAATTTAACGGAGCCGACGAACGAATTGTACTCTCCCTTGGTCACTTTGCCGTCCTTGTAAGTGGCGACGACTTCGGTGCTTCCGGCAGCCGCTCCGCTATTCTTATCTTTACCGCATCCGGTCAAAGCCACCGCCGCTACGACGACAGCCGCCAGGATAACGGACAACCGGCGCTTCGTCTTACTGCGGTTAGTTGGCAACATGGCGTAATTCTCCTTTCGATTTTAAAGCCTCCTTGTATTGTACCAGAAAACGCTCCAGCATTTCGATGGATGCTTCTGGCTTGAGACCCTTGCACTTCATCTGGATGATGATCTGCGGACCCGAAATCAGCTTGATTCGGCCTTCGTACTGCGTTGATAACGCATGAAGCCGCTGACCGTCCAGATTGCCGTTTTCGCTCGAGTGGATCTTGAGCTGAATATCGTCCCCCTTTTGCGAAATCGACTCTATTGCATATTCGGACCCGTACACTTTCAAACGGGCAACGGCTAGCAGGTTGAGTACCGCCTGAGGCAAAGTTCCGAATCGATCCTCGATCTCTTCGTACATGTCACCTGCTTCTTCCAGCGACTTGATATTCGCCACTTTCTTGTAAATCTCTATCTTCTGCATACTATCATAAATATAATCGGACGGTAAGTAAGCGTCAAATGTAAGGTCGATTTGTGTCATCGGCACGACCTTCACTTCCGGCTTCTCGCCGTGCAGCTCCGCCTTCCGTTTGGCGATTTCTTCGCCCAGCATCTGGGTGTACAGGTCAAAGCCGACCGAAGCGATAAAACCGTGCTGCTCCGCTCCCAGCAAATTGCCTGCGCCGCGGATCGTGAGGTCGCGCATCGCTATTTTGAAGCCGGAGCCAAGCTCGGTGAACTCCTTGATCGCTTGCAGCCGCTTCTCCGCCACTTCGGTGAGCACCTTATCCCGCTGATACGTAAAATACGCATAGGCGATCCGATTCGAGCGCCCAACGCGGCCGCGCAGCTGATACAGCTGGGACAACCCCATTTTGTCGGCGTCGTGTACGATCAGCGTGTTCACGTTCGGAATATCGACGCCCGTCTCGATAATGCTCGTGCTGACAAGAACATCGTATTCCCCGTCCAGGAAGTCGAGAATCGTTTTCTCCAGCTCCTGCTCGGACATTTGCCCGTGGGCCACGCCAACCTTCGCGTCCGGAACGAGGAACGAAATTTGTTCGGCGATCTGGTTGATCCCCTGCACCCGGTTATACAAATAATACACTTGTCCGTTTCTCGCCAGCTCCCGCTCGATTGCTTCGCGAACAAGCGCATTGCTGTGCTCGACGACATACGTCTGTACCGGAAAGCGGTTTTCCGGCGGCGTTTCGATAACCGACAAGTCTCTGACGCCCAGCATCGACATATGCAGCGTACGCGGAATCGGCGTCGCGGTCAGCGTCAATACGTCCACATTCGTTTTCAGACGCTTCAGCTTTTCCTTATGCGATACCCCGAACCGCTGCTCCTCGTCCACGATGAGCAATCCCAAATCTTTGAACACGAGATCCGTGGACAAGAGCCGATGCGTGCCGATGACGATATCGACCGCGCCCGCTTTGACCCCCTTGATCGTATCCTTTTGCTCCTTCTGCGAACGGAATCGGCTCAGTACCTTGATGTTCAGCGGATAATCCGCAAACCGCTCCCGGAACGTCTCATAGTGCTGCTGGGCGAGTATTGTCGTCGGCACTAGCACCGCTACCTGCTTGCTGTCGATCGCCGCCTTGAATGCCGCACGGACTGCAACCTCCGTCTTACCGTATCCGACGTCCCCACATAGTAAACGATCCATAGGCCGCGGAAGTTCCATATCTTTTTTGATTTCTTCAATCGCGCGCAGCTGATCCGGCGTTTCATCATACGGGAACATCCCTTCGAATTCCTGCTGATACGTCG
Organism: Paenibacillus ginsengarvi; assembly: GCF_003626695.1. Classification (GTDB taxonomy): domain Bacteria; phylum Bacillota; class Bacilli; order Paenibacillales; family NBRC-103111; genus Paenibacillus_AB; species Paenibacillus_AB ginsengarvi. The sequence goes on along the minus strand of NZ_RBAH01000036.1, from coordinate 27,394 downwards.
AATCCTTGTTGAAGGCATAACCGGCGGCAACCTGCCGGTCCGCGTACAGCTTGATGAGATCGTCGGCGATATCCTGCACAGTGCTGCGCACTTTGTTTTTGACCTTGACCCAATCGGCGCCGCCGAGCTTGTAGATTTTCGGCTCTTTTTCCTCGGAGCCTACGTATTTCTGAATCAAGTCGATCTGATCGATCGGCACCGACAGCTTATCGCCGCCGGCGTACAAAACGTGCATGTAATCTTTATGAATGCCGCCGACTTCCAGCGTGCCGATGCCGACATATTTGCCGATGCCGTGGTTGACATGGACGACGTAGTCGCCAACTTTCAGTTCGCTGTAGCTTTTGATCCGTTCGGCATTATCAATTTTTTTGTCGATCTTGCGCACCTTGCGGTTTTTCTGCGTAAACATCTCGCCTTCGGTAATCACGACGAGGTGAACCGAGGGCAGCTCGAAGCCGGCCTGCAAATTTCCGTTCAGAATGATCGGCTCTTCGATCTCGTAATCGCTCAGCACCCTGCGCATCCGTTCGACGCGTTCATCCCCGCTTGCGAGCAGCATGACGCGGGCGCCGGTTTTTTTCCACCGCTCCATCTCGGATTTGAGCACATTCATCTGGCCGTGGAAATTTTGCATCGCCCGGCACATGAAGTTGACGACGTTTTGCGGCTGCGTTTGCGGCACCTGACGCAAAAACAAAGAAACGTACAGCGCAGGGAACGCCGTCCGATGCAGAAGCGTTTCGTAAGTTTTGGACATGACAAAACTCGGCAGCGACTTACCCTCCTGCAGCAGGTTCGTCATCCATTCGCCCTCGTCCCGCTCAAGCTGCTTCGCCGTTTCCAGCAGCCGGCTCGGTTCGTCTATGACGAGGACCGCATCCTTCGGCAAGTAATCCATAAGCGTGTGGCGCTCCGGATATAGAAGGCCGACATATTTATACAGCCCTGCGAAAAATTGATGCTCGCGCAGCCGTTCGACCTCATGGCCGATCTCTTCCTTCAGCTTCTCCCGCACCTGGCGGTCGGTCATCCGGGCAAGCTGCTCCTGAAGCAAATCGTAGGCATGCTCCGCTGCGTTTTGAAAGCGTTTTCTTTCGGCGATAAGTTCCTTACACGGCGTCACGACCACCGAGTTTAGTTTGTCGATCGAACGCTGATCGACAGCATCGAAGCTGCGGATCGAATCGACTTCCACATCAAACAGCTCTATCCGGAAAGGCGTATCGGCTGTCAGCGGGTAAAAGTCCAATATGCCCCCGCGCACGCTCAGCTCGCCCTTCGATTCGACGCGCTCGACGCGCTCGTAGCCCAGCTCCACCATGCGCTGCAAGATCGAGTCCAGGTCGACCGTTTCGCCGACGCGAATCTCGAATTGCGCTTCTCGGAAAATGTGGCTTGGCGGCAGCAGCTTGCGCACACCGGCAAACGGAACGATAACGACGCCCCGGAAGCCCGCGGCCAAACGGGTTAAAGCGTCAATACGCTGGCCAAGCGTCTCGGGGCTGGCCACCGCCGCCTCCGTCACCATCAGCTCGTTCGCCGGATACAGCAGTACCTGCTCCTCCGGCAAGCATTCAAGCAAGTCCTCGGTCATTTTCTGCGCCGAAAACATATTGTGAGTGACAACAAAGAGAGGCCGATTCAGTTTTTCCACTAGCGCGGAAATAAAAACTTGCCGCGACGAACCCGCGAGCCCCGAAACGAGCTGCTCGCGCATGCCCGACTCGACGCCGGCAACGATCGATCCAAATTCGCGGTCCTCGGAAAAGGCACGAACCAATGATTGCAACGGTAAACACTCCTTTATAACTAGCCGAGCCAAAAAAAGAGCTGCGGATCGATACCTGTGGGCTGCGTATATTTGTTTCCTTGCTTCGATAAAGCTAGCTCGAACGTCTGTAATGATAAGAAAAGCTTCTAAACGAAGCCCTTTCCACGATGAATGACCCTGCGTAAGCGGTGGCTTTTCTTGGTACAGAAAGTCGCTCTTCGCTTTAGTGCTTTAGCGAAGTTAAACTTTCTGTAGCAATAAGAAAAACGTCTATCGACGTATCTCAAGGATGAGCGACCGCGTTTTAGTGGAAGTTTTTCTTGGTTCAGAAATTCTCATTCACTTTAACGAGGTAATCCATTGTAACGTGCGCTTTAGCGAACTTAAACTTTCTGAAACATTCAAAAAGAAAGCCTAGGCTTAGGGTACCGAGGCTTTACTTCTTTATCCGATCCAAGCTGGATTCATGCTGCGTATGGGCACCGCTATTGAAGCGGATTCGCAACCATATTCAATTCCGGGTGTTCGTCCAGCGCCTTGCGGCAGTAATCGCAAGTAAGCCTGACGAGAATATCCCCGCCCTGGCTATACGTAATTATATCGCTGCGCTCCTCGGGGGTCAAGAAATGGAACCCGAGCTGCGCTTCGCTTACAAGCGCATTGTCGATTTCCCCGAGAGACGTCGCGCAGTGCCTGCACACATATTTTACAGCCATAGTATGCCCTCCCGACCAATCGTATGACTTCCAGACTGCCATCGTTTACTAGTATGAACCAATTCTCGTAAACTTAGCCGCTTGGAGGGCCGGGAAGACCTCGGATCTTCCGCAACATACAATCAGACGTTATACTTCGCCATCGTTTTATCGAAGTTGTTCTCCAGTGAAAACTCCAGCGCCTCTACCGCCCGCTGCACGACATCGGGAAGCGTCTTCGTCTCTTCCTTCGTAAAGTCGGCAAGCACGTAGTCGACGATGCTGTAGCCGGGAGTCGGGCGGGATACGCCGACCCGAATGCGGTTGAACGACTGCGTGCCGGCATGGGCAATAATCGATTTGATCCCGTTATGCCCTCCCGCGCTGCCTTGATAACGCAGCCGGATTTGCCCGAAAGGGGTATCCATGTCATCATATACGATTATAAGATCCTCGAGCGATGCCTTATAAAAATCCATGAACGCCCGCATCGATTCGCCCGACAAGTTCATATAGGTCATCGGCTTCAGCACATATACTTTCTCGCCTTTGACGTGGCCTTCGCCCATAACCGCTTTAAATTTGTGCTGGGTTACCGAAATGCCCCACTGCTCGGCCGCTCGGTCCATCACCATAAATCCGACATTATGGCGATTATGCTGATAAGCCGTTCCGGGATTGCCGAGACCGATTATCCACTTCATACGATTCGTTTCCTTCCCAAAAAAAATTTTGCGTCCGATGCAACGAAACGGCCCAGTCAGTTGTCTTAGCTAGTAAAATCCAATAAAGCGAGGATGGGCCTAATATGTATTCTAACGGTGATCGTATTTCAGAAGACAACCATTTCAATGATCATATCCAACATCAGGTTCCAGTGCGAATATATTTGGAAAAAAATCATCGGGATATTGGATACGTAGAGCGTGTGACTCATTCGTTTATCAAAGTGAACAGCACTTATTATAACCGAGGCTTGTATACGTTCGTTTCCCGTCCGGGATACTAAAACATTCCCCATAAAGTGAAGCAAGGCTTCACGCACAAGGACAAAGAGGGTTACATTCCATACTGGAACGTAACCCTCTAATCATATACGGATCAGTCGCGCTTGACCGCTTCTCCCTCAGCTTCGGTTCCCTTTGCCTCGGCCGCCTTCTCGCCTTCGTCCTCAGACTCCTCGGTTGCCTTCTGCGGCACGAGGATCGTAGCCAGCACGGAATTTTCGTCCGTCTTCAGCTCAACCTCCGGCGGAAGCTGCAAATCTTTGGCGAGGAAACTTCCTCCCAGCTCAAGTCCGCTTATATCGACCTCGATAGCGCCGGGAAGACGGCTGGGCAAGCAGCGCACTTCCACCTCGTGAAGCAGCGCCGTCAATACCCCGCCCTCGCGCTGGGCCGGCGATTCTCCCGTAAACTCCAGTCCGACCGTAGCCCGGATCGGTTCGTCCATATTGATCTGATGGAAATCGATATGCAGCACGCTGCGCTTCAAGCTGTCCCGCTGAACGCCGTTAATCATGACCGGGAACGCTCCCCTGCCGGGAATGTCCATCTGCACGATCGAGTGCTGGTTGTGTTTCAGCAGCGCATGCAGCTCCTTCTCGTCGATCGCGATCGGAGTGCTTGCTACCTTCTTGCCGTATACAACGCCGGGCACCTTCCCGCGCTCCCGCATTTGATTCAATTCGGATTTCGTTACGTTGCCGTCCCGGCTCTCCGCTTTTAATGTCGTCTTCATCACTCGATTCCCTCCTGACAAGATGGCTTGGCGGCTTTCCGGAATGAAGAAGAAAGCGAACCTATTCCATGTTAATTTACCCATCTTGAGGAGGAACGAAACATCAAGTCGATTTTTTGTTTTCTTTCTGCGTCTTGAATCGGTTGCGAAGCTTCTCCGCATAGCCGGCTTTATTCGTTTGCCGTTCGCGGGCGATGGCTACATCGTTATCCGGCACATCGTTCGTAATCGTTGAACCGGCTACGAGAAAAGCGCCCTTACCGATCGTGACAGGAGCGATCAGATTGACGTTGCTGCCAACGAATGCATCATCCCCGATGACGGTTTTGTGTTTATTGAAGCCGTCATAGTTAACGGTGATCGAACCGCAGCCAACGTTTACGTTTTTGCCTACAGTGGCGTCGCCTATATAACTTAAGTGCGATACTTTGACGCCTTCATCCAGGAACGAATTTTTGATTTCCACGAAATCGCCGATCTTCACGTTGCCGGCCAGCTTCGCGCCCGGACGAAGGTAAGCGAAAGGCCCTACCGTGCAGTTGTCGCCAACCGTAGCTTCCGCAAGAACGGAATGTTTGATTTCGACGCCGTCACCGATGGTCGAATCCGCGATCTCACTGTTTGGCCCAACCATGCAGTCTTGACCGATTACGGTATTCCCGCGCAAAACCGTCCCCGGATACAAAACCGTATCCGCTCCGATACGCACCTCTTTTTCGATATACGTATTCGCCGGATCGATCACGGTGACGCCATTCCTCATATGTTCTTGGTTAATGCGCTCCCGCATATATTTTTCCGCTTCCGACAAAGCGACGCGATCGTTCACGCCGATCCACTCGGAAGGATCGCTCGTACAATACGCAAGCACCTTCTCGCCCTGCGCCCGCAAAATACCGATGACATCGGTAAAATAATACTCGTTCTGGGCGTTATGGTTCGTCACCTTCTCCAGCGCGGCAAACAGCTTGCGATTGTCGAAGACGTAGGTGCCCGCGTTAATTTCGCGGATTGCATCCTCTTCGGCCGTACAATCTTTCTGCTCCACGATCCGCTCGACGTCGCCCTGACCGCTGCGGACAATACGTCCGTACCCGCGGGGAACATCCAGATCCGCGCTCATCAGCGTCGCAGCGGCCCCTTGCTCCCGGTGCAGCCCAATCATCGCCTCCAGCGAGTCGGGCCGTATAAGCGGCGTATCACCGCATATAACGACAGTAATGCCATCCTCTTCGCCAAGCTGCGGCTTCGCCATAGCAACGGCATGCCCCGTTCCGAGCTGCTCCGCCTGAAGCGCGAATTCGGCACGATTCCCAAGATAAGCCTGAACGGCCTCCGCTCCGTGTCCGACGATAACGACCTTGCGATCTACCTGCACCGCATCCAGCACATCCAGCACATGACCGACCATCGGCTTGCCGCATACCGGATGGAGAACTTTGTACAGCTTCGATTTCATCCTCTTCCCTTGACCTGCTGCCAGTACAATACCATATAATTGCATTAAGATTTACCTCCTCGGTCTAAGCGCAAAAGCTTCCTTGCAAACTAAAACACCGGTTCCTCCGACTATAACGCAATTTTATTCAAAAGAAAAGAGAGCCGAAAGTCAGGCTCTCTTCACTGTCTCATTAATTCAGGCTCCTTCTTCGATAACTTCTTCCTCGCTGGAAACCCGGTCATACTCGGCCAGAACGGCCGCTTGAATTTTCTCGCGCGTGGTGGACGAAATCGGATGCGCGATATCGCGGAACTCGCCATCCGGGGTCCGTTTACTCGGCATGGCCACGAACATCCCGTTGTTTCCGTCGATGACTCGAATGTCGTGAACGACAAATTCGTTGTCAATCGTTATGGAAGCAATCGCTTTCATCCTTCCCTCGGAATTTACCCGGCGAAGACGTACATCAGTAATCTGCATTGTGTTCACCACCTTTTGACTATGCCAGACTTGGTGTATACTTCCACATCACAATGCAGATTCCTCCTAGTTTTTTCCGAAAAAATTACATTTTTTAAATTTAATTTTGCTTTTTAAACGTTTTCGACAGCTTTCGCTGCGATCAGTTCAATTTCGACAAGCACATCTCTAGGCAACCGCGCCACTTCAACGGTCGACCGTGCCGGCTTGTGGTCTCCAAAGTACGAAGCGTATATTTGATTGACGGCCGTAAATTGGTTCATGTCCTTGATGAACACCGTTGCCTTCACCACACTACTCAGCGTCGCTCCCGCTTGCTCTAATACTGCGGTCAAATTGCGGAACACTTGATGGGTTTGCTCTTCGATACCGCCCTCTACAAGCTGGCCGCTTTCGTTCAGCGGTATTTGCCCCGAAGTAAAGATTAGATTGCCGAGCGTTACGGCTTGCGAATACGGCCCGATCGCCGCAGGTGCTTTTCTTGTCGATACGATTTCGATGGTCATGGTATAAGCCTCCCGTTTCATTTCAAGTCCAGCTGAAAATAACTGCCGGGCAGCACGGTCGTCTGCTTCGTCTTAGGGTCAACACCGGTTAGCTTGGCAATGGACACATAATCCTCGATCAGATGCTCGTCCACTTCCGCCGATTCCACGAATACCCCGACTCCCTGAACCGTCGCCCTGAACTCCCGCAGCAGGTCAATCATGCCCTGAATCGTGCCGCCCGCCCGCATGAAGTCGTCGATAATAAGTACATTGGACTGCTCCTTAAGCGACCTGCGTCCGAGGGACATGGTCGATATACGCTTGGTCGACCCGGATACGTAGTTGATGCTTACCGCCGAGCCTTCCGTAACCCGATTGTCCCGCCTTACGATCACCACCGGCAAGTTTAATAACGTTGCCGCAGCGTAGGCCAGCGGTATGCCCTTCGTCTCGACCGTCATGACAACATCGAGCGGCTTGTCCGCGAAGGCGGTCGCGAACATTTTGCCGACCTCATTCACGAGAGCCGGCTGGCCAAGCATATCGCTCATGTACAAATATCCGCCCGGCAGCACCCGCTCGGGTTGCTCCAACTGCTGCCTGATATCGTTCAAGATGGCAAGCGACACCGCTTTGGAAATTTTCGGCGTGTATCTGACTCCGCCCGCCGCTCCGGCGAGCGTCTGAAGTTCGCCTAGCCCTTCCTCCTCGAACGCCTCTTTGATAATCGCCAAATCTTCGCTGATCGACGACTTGGCCGAGGCGTACCGTTCCGCAAACAAGGTAAGCGGTATTAAGGTGTGGGGGCGGCACAGCAAATACTGCGTCATTTCCACCAATCGGGCACTTCGTTTTAATTTTTTCACGCGCCTCTCCCCCCACAACCGCGAATTTCCGAATAATATAAACAGAATATATCATTTTCATACGGGTTTTCGCAACCGCTTACGGCAATAGACGCACCGCGTACACATCTTTGCAAAAACCGCGCAGCCCGTTATAGATCCGGGCGACTTTGGATTGCTTCTGCACAAGTCCGAATACGGTCGGACCGCTGCCCGACATCATAGCCCCGTCGGCACCCAGCCGGAGCATAAGCTCCTTAATCTGTTTCACTTCCGGATAATGCCGGATCGTGACGTCCTCGAGCACATTGCCCATCGCCGCGCACACGTCCGCAAACCGCTTGTCCCTTATCGCACGTTGCATATCAGCCGTAGACGGGTGCTGTGCAATCGCCCCTGCTTGCAGACGTCCGTATATCTCCTGCGTCGAGACATGGATCGGCGGCTTGGCCAAAATCACCCAGCACTGCGGCGGCCCCTCGATCGGCTCCAGCTTCTCTCCGCGGCCGCGGGCGATCGCCGTCCCTCCCGTGACGCAGAACGGAACGTCCGAGCCGAGTTCCGCCCCTAGCTTCTGCAGCTCCTCGGTCCCGATGTTCAGCTTCCAGAGCCGGTTCAGGCCGCGCAGCGCAGCTGCCGCGTCACTGCTTCCGCCCGCCAGACCGGCCGCCACCGGAATCCTTTTATCTAAATGAATATAGACGCCGCTTCGGACGTCATAACGTTCTTTGATGAGCCTTGCGGCCTGAAACGCCAAATTTTTCTCATCGAGCGGAATGTAGCCAGCCTGACTGGATATGATGATCGTATCGCGCGGCAGCTCCTGCATCTCCAGCCGGTCCGCCAGATCGATCATCGTCATGACCATTTCCACTTCGTGATAGCCGTCCTCCCGCTTGCGCAGGACGTCGAGCAGCAAATTGATTTTCGCCGGTGCCTTTTCGTATATTTTCATAATTCACAACCTTTACCGAAGCGATAGCTTACCATATTATATCAAACGGCATAAAGAAAAGCTAAAGCAGACAAGCTGCTCTAGCTTTCGAGGTTCAGAGCCCGTTACGGACGCTCTCCTTACCGCTGCGGGTTCTGGTTCGCCAGTTGCTGCTCCGCAAGCTGGATCGCGCGTTTCACCATATTGCCGGCGTCTTTGGCGCGAATGCCGCCCCATCCTTCCTGCTGAACCGTGTTATAAAAACCCAAGTCTTTGGCAAGCTCGTCTTTGAACTGCTCCGACATGACTCCGCGTCTTCTGCGACTCATGTGAACCAAGCCTCCTTATACCCGTATTCGGTTTTGTTGTGCGGGATTATAGCTTAGTATGCGAAAAAAGCGGCGAAATGATGCGTTTCGCCGCCGGTACACGTTATGGTTAATGTTGAATATAGGTGATCCGGACTTGTCCTTCGTCCTGGCACACGGTCACTTCCACCGATTCGGTCAAAATGTCCGCATAGCTATAAGACACCCGTTTGAACGCATGCTGGTCTTGATCCAGCTTTACGATAAAGACGGAAGGGTAGGTTTCTTCCAAAACCCCGGAGCGTTCGATCGTCTTGCGGCGACCTCCGTTTGCTCGCAACATGATTTTCTGCCCGACATGGGCTTCCAAACTGCGTTTGATTTCCAACAGCGCATTTTTAGCCATTGTGAGCTACCACCTCTTTCCTTGTCTATTATAACTCATCCAGAGGTAGTATGTCAAATTAAACTAAATATTATATCAACCAAACAAACTTATTGTCAACGCCTTTTCTGCTGCCTTTTTTCGATTTTTTTGAACTTTCTCCCCCTTAACATTCACAAAACGTTCATTTTTTATCCATTTACAAAAAAACAAAAGAAAAAATCCCCAGATGGCGTTTCGATTTGGCCATAATTGGGTTAAAAAGAAAAAAGCACCCTAAAGTGCTTATGATCTAAAACAAAAGAAAAAAAGCACCTCGCGGCACTTTTCAAGTAGCAGGTTGCGGAGCTTTCAGCCTGGGCAATCCCAGCCGGTAGCTGCCGCGCGTCTCCACGCCGCCAACGCCTTCATACCCGCTTATTGTATTGCGGATCACATCCGCAACGTTGACCGTCTCCCGTACGGACGTGAAGGCCGTCTTGATGGCGATGCACGAAGGATCAAGCGCGTGTATGAGCACCCGGGCCGGCGAGCTGGCAAAATTGGCTCCCGCCCGCAGTAGCGCTTCAAAATGCGACTGACAGGCGCCTGCGATCACTGTAAGCGAATCCAAATTGCGATCGTACTGCCGCGCCGCATAGATGGCGTTAACGAAGTTATGCGAGTTTTTGTAGCTGCTTATATCGCTTATGTCGCGATCCTTAATATGCTTCAGTATGCCGTCGTGGCCGGTAATCACCACAATATCCGGCCTTGCCTGCGGCAATAATGTGTACAAGGCATGCGCCATATTCGCTTCCGTAACGAAATAGCCTTCCGCCGGAACGTGAAATTCTCCGTACAGTGCCATGCTCTTGCGCAAATAAGTCGGATCTCCGTCCAAATGCAGCACTTTACCGGGTACTTCAAAATAGGCGTGAGGTATTTGTTCCGTACCGCCAAGCTCCGTTTGCCGCTTCTCCCGCTGCCACATTTGATAGCGGGCCAGCTCGCGCAGCGAATCGTTCACCTTCATCTGCGAATAATGCTGCTGAAGCGGTCTAGTACCTTGAACCGGCTGCAAATCCGTAATCGGCGAATCGGCGAGCAGCCGATAATCGACGCCCTTCAGCACTGCACGAGTCGCTTCAAGAGCGGCGATCTTAAAGATGACGTCTCCGCCATAAGACCTCCGAACGACCAGTTCTCCTTGCTCCATCCTACAATCGCCTCCCTCGACTATCTTATGGGCGATTGTAACGTTTGGTGCGTGTTACCGCTGCTGCTGGCGATAAGCCAGGATGGCGTTCGCAAGGCTGGCATATTCGGCAATGCTGAGCGTTTCGCCCCTCCGCTGCGGTTCGATTCCGCACGAGGCGAGTATGGCCTCCATAGCGGGCTTCGACGCTTTGTCGAACAGACTCGCGAGCAGATTGTTCGATATCGTCTTGCGGCGCTGGGCGAAGCAGGCATGAACCACTTCGAAAAACAACGCTTCGTCCTCCACCTGAACGGGCGGAGTCTCCCTCAGCTTCAGCCGGATAACGGCGGAGTCGACATTCGGCTGCGGGATGAATACGGTCGGAGGCACAATCGCCACGATATCCGGCTCGGCGTAATACTGGACGGCAATGCTCAAGCTTCCGTACTCTTTGCCGCCGGGACGCGCCGACATTCGTTCGGCCACTTCCCGCTGAATCATGACCACGATGTATTCGAGCGGCAGCTTCTGTTCGAGCAGCTTCATAATAATCGGAGTCGTCACGTAATAGGGCAAATTCGCCACCACGCTGACTTTGGAGCATTCCGCAAAATGCTCGCGCCACAGCTTATCCAGATCGAGCTTCAGCACATCGCCGTGAACGACGGAGGCGTGCGGGTAGGCCGATAGCGTCTCCTCAAGAATCGGCAGCAGCCGTCCGTCGATCTCAACAGCTACGACCTTGCCCGCCACCTTGGCGAGCTGCTGCGTCAGCGCGCCGATGCCCGGCCCGATCTCGAGCGCTCCTTTATCGGTGCTTAAGTTGGCGCTGGCGGCGATTTTGTGCAAAATGTTCGCATCGGTCAAGAAGTTTTGCCCGAGGCTTTTTTTGAGCGTGAATCCGTGCTTCTGAATGACTTCCTTTGTCCGTTTCGGACTGGCCACATCAAGTAGCTTGTTATCCGTCATGACGTGCTCCCACCTTCCAGCAAGGCGGTCATTTGCTTGTACGCCCTGGCGAATTCTTCGTGCCCGATTCGAAACATCCGGCATCGCTTATAAAATTGCTTTCCGTTACAGTAGCCGATCCCGAGCAGCTTGCCCATCTCGAGCCGACGCGCGGCGGCCTGGGGATGGACAAGCAGTCCCGCGTTCATCAGATCGTCCATCGTAATGTCAGACGGTTCATCCGCTCCCGGCTCCATCTCGGTCCGCACGCTGGCTAGCGCCCGAACGATCGCCTCCCTGGAGGCGTTCTCGACGCCGATATCGGCTTTGCGCGTCGCTTCCTCCTGCGTCAAAAAGGCGTGCTTGCACCCGGGCACGCGGGCCGAAATAATTTTGCGTATCCGCTCGCCGGCATGGTCCGGATCGGTAAAAATGATGACGCCTCTGCGCTGCTGTGCAATAGCGATGCGCCGCAGCACGTCTTCACCAATGGCGGAGCCGCCCGTTTCGATCGTTTCCGCCTCTACCGCCCTGCGGATGGCGACCGTATCGTCGCGGCCTTCGACAACAATGATTTCCTGTATCATACATTCTTCCTTTCAGCACGAACAAAAAGAAGAGGGCTCGCCTCTTCTTTTGCTAAAGTCACCTATTTACAATATACCCGAGCCCCTCTGTTCTAATCAACGGATTTTTACAGACGGAGACCTCGGAAACCGTCAATTAACAGACGGTTTTTCTTTGCCGATAATGTACACCTTGTAGCCCCGCTTCAAGCCGAAACGTTTGGCGTAATCAGGGTTCTCGAAATAAACGTCGATAATGTTCCCTTTGATCGCGCTTCCGGTATCCTCGGCGCGGCGCAAGCCGATCCCCTCGATATAAACCCACCAGCCGATCGGTATGACTTTCGGATCGACCGCAATCGTCCGGCCTTCGCTCACCTTCGTTCCGGAGAAGGTCATGCCGTACTGCGGATGTTCGCTAGTCTTGCCTGTGGATGCGGCATCGATGGAGTACGCCGTAAGCGTTACATTGTTCAAAATCTCCTTGTAGGCAAACGTGACTCCGTTTTTCGTCACCTCGTCAACATTCGGAGATGCCGCCGACAAAACGACAACCGGGCTTTTCGTTCCGAGCGCGACGATCTGGCTGACGCTCTCCTGTTCCACTTTCATATCGACGACGGTTTCGGTGATTAACTGGCCGTCCTCGAACACCTTCTCGATTTTTTTGGACAGAACGCCTTCTATGCCGGCCGTCACGACCTGCTCCTTGCCCTTGAGCAAGTTCGGATCGTTCTGCTTCACCGTGTCGAACGGAATCGACTCGGTTTGATCCTCGATCAGCTTCTGAACGCGCACGATCTGGATCGGCGTATGAGCCGCGATCGGTTCTTCCTTAGCCGGACTCAGCTTATCCATCTCGCCTAGCTCCACATTAAGCGCTGCAAGTGCGCCCTCCACCGTCTTCGCTACGGTGTAATGCGTTTCCGTTTTGCCGTCGGCCGTCAGCTCGATCGGAACGGCACGCTCGACGACGAACGTGTCGCCATGCCTCAGCTTCGCATCCAGACTCGCCGACACTTTATCGTACTGGCCTACGGCTACTCCATGCTCCGCGAGTACGGCGGACAGCGTCGACTCCCTTGTCTTGACCTGTTTCAATTCTCCGCCGACGACCAGCTGGATTTGTTTGATTGATATTCCGTACAAAAGCAGTGCAAACATGACTGCCATCACGATCGAAAACAAAGCGCTTAGTAGGATCCTACGCAAGTTTTCATGCTTCCATCGCATTGCGAAAGACATGCTGGATGATCGTTTTACATGGGTTTCTCCGCCTGGAATAACGCCCACTTCTGCGGTCCTCCTTCATCAGTTCTCGCCGTCGAGTGTTACGCATGACTAGATTGACGCGACCTGGTTCATTTTGAATGATTCGCTTCGCCATCGGTCTGATACATGTCAGGGCTGTGTGTATGACGACTGTGCCTGAATAGTCCGTTCAGGATATTTTCGGAAAATTCCGAAAATAAAAAGCCGCGGATGAAGAGGTACTCTTCTCGCGGCAGTAAATCAATGCTCATCCCAGTTCAGGGTGTGGCATCCTTTGCCCGACAATCGTGCCTCTCTCTTCACGCTTACGAGGTTAGCTGACGGGTTCGGACGCGAGAGTCGCCCTATTTAGCTGCAGGCTGCAGGTAACAGCCCCAGCTAAAATTCACCCCATGTAACTTGGTTCCCCCGTTTCCCTTACGGAAACTCAGCGATAGGTAGTCGATGGCGGTATTTACGTTTCGAATCATTATGATCGTAATATTAAAGCCTTATGAAAAACCTGTAAAGAGGATGAAAAGCCGTTTTTTCAGCAAAAAGGCGAAAAATCTGCGATTTTTTAGTTTTTTTATGAAACAAATCGCTGTTTTTCTTCGTCTGAAGCTATTACGGCTCCTGTTTGGACCCTCTTTTCGCATTCGCATTATTCCGAAGATGAAGTTTTTCACCCAAAAATGGTATGATGATGGGAATTGGCGGATACAAAAAGGGAGGAAATAAATGGCTAATGCTTTAGAAATTTCAAATTTATCTGGCGGCTACATTTGGAATCGCCCCGTCATTCACGACCTCGATTTTACGATAGCTCAGGGTGAGATGATCGGATTAATCGGATTAAACGGAGCCGGCAAAAGCACGACGATCAAACATATTCTCGGTCTGCTGGCGCCTCAAAAAGGGAGCGTCCGCGTTATGGGACTCGCAACCGGCGACAATACGAGCGAGTACCGCAGCTCGTTCGCGTATGTGCCCGAGGCTCCCGAACTGTACGAGGAGCTGACGATCCGCGAGCACCTCCGCATGAGCGCGATCGCGTACGGCCTCACGGAGGAGCAATTCGAGCAGCGCTCGGCCTCGCTCGCGGAGCAGTTCGACATGACCGACAAGCTTGACGCATTTCCCCAAACGTTGTCGAAAGGAATGCGCCAAAAAGTAATGATCATGAACGCTTTTCTTGTCGAACCGCCGCTGTATGTAATCGACGAGCCGTTTCTGGGGCTTGATCCGCTGGGCATCCGTTCGCTGCTCGACCTGATGGCCCGCCGCAAAAAGGAGGGCGCCTCCTTCCTGATCAGCTCGCATATTTTATCGACGCTGGAGACGTACTGCGATCGTTACGTCGTTTTGCACCGGGGGAAAATCGCGGCGAAAGGAACGCTGGACGAGCTGCGGCAAAGCGCCGGAGAGGCACCCGATACGACGCTGGACGACCTGTTTTATACGATCGTGAAAGGCGGCGCGTCATGAACCCGGCAAAAGCGCTTTGGAAGAAACGTCTTGCGGCGCATATCCGAACGAACGCGCGGTATACGGTGTATGCGGGACAGAGCGGATTTTTCCTGTTCGTGCTGGCCGTCTTCCTCGCTTCCTCCTACATGTACGGCAAAGTGCTGGAGCGGCTTCCCGATACGTTTCCGCATGCACTCGTCATCAGCTGTATCGTCACGCCGTTCCTGGCGGTCAGTCCGATCCGGACGCTGCTGCGGGAAGCCGATCTCATCTTCCTCGTCCCGATGGAAGCCCGGATCGGTCCTTACTTCCGCGGCGCGCTGCGGTACAGCTTCCTGACCCAGAGCTTCGCCGTGCTGCTAGCCGTGTTCACCGTAATGCCGCTGTACCGTCACGGCTTCGGGACCGACGCGGCTGCGCCGCTCGCCGTCCTGGCATTCGCCCTCGCGCTGAAATTCGCGAATTTGCTCGGCGCTTGGCTGGAATCGTCGTTTGTCCGCGCCGAATATCGCGCTCTGTTCAGACTCACGCGCTGGCTCGCCGATGCCGCCGCCGTTTACGCGTTATACCGCTTCGGCTTGATCGCCGGTCTGATCGCTTTCGCGGCCGCAGCGGCGATTATGAGCCTCTGGGCTTTCAGAACCCGAAAGCTCGTCGTCAACTGGACCTACTTGCGGCTGATGGAAACCAGGCACCGGACGACACTGCTGCTGTTTTTCAACTCGTTTGTCGATGTCGACGAATTGCCGAATCGTGTCAAGCCCCGCCGATTGCTTGCCCGGCTGGCGAAACGGATTCCGCTGCGCCAACCAAATGCGTTCCTGTACCTATATCTGCTGACACTGCTGCGTTCCGAGCTTTTCGGCATTTTATGCAGACTGACGCTTGTAGCCGCGGCGATTTTGCTTTGCCTGAGCACGCCCGGTCTGTACGCGATCGTTTATGCGCTTTTTTTCATTGTGACCAGCGTTCAACTGACCACCCTGTCCCGGTTTCACCGCCATTCCGTCTGGCCGGCGCTATATCCCATTCCGTCAGCGCTCAGACACAATTCGGCTGTTCGGGTCGCGCTTGGAGCCAAGCTCGTGCAAGCTGTCATTTTACTATTGCCTGCGCTTCGGGCCACAGTATTCACGCCGTGGCTGCTTCTGCTTCCGGTTGCCGCAGCGCTTGTCGCCTACACCTCGACTATGCGGGCTATCCGTAACGACCATCGCGGCGGCTTGAAGTAAATTTGATGGAAACAACGAAAAACCCCGATCCGCTTTTGCCAAGACGCTTTGCAGCGCCGGGCAGCCGACCGGGGTTTTCAAATTTCGATTAAATTTGCGGGAAACGGAACAATCGCGATGCGTTGTCCGAAGTGATGCGCGCCAGTTCCTCGAACGGGATGCCCCGGATGTCCGCCGCCGCCTCGGCAACAAGCCGGACATATCCGGTTTCATTGCGTTTGCCGCGAAAAGGATGCGGAGTCAAGTAAGGAGCGTCCGTCTCCACGAGCAGCCGGTCCAGCGGCACCTGGGCCAGCACCTCCTTCGGCTGCTTCGCATTTTTGAACGTAATCGGCCCGCCGAACGATATGTAAAAGTTCATATCCAGGCACATTTTCGCCGTCTCCCAGCTTCCTGAAAAACAGTGCATCACGCCGCCGACATCCTCCGCCTTCTCTTCCCGTAAAATTTGCACGACATCGTGATGGGCGTCCCGATTATGGATCGATATGGGCATTCCCAGCTTCCTCGCAAGCCGTATCTGCTCGCGAAATACCCGGTGCTGCACGTCCTTCGGCGATGTGTCCCAGTAGTAATCGAGTCCGATTTCCCCGATCGCGACCACTTTGGGCTTGGCGCACAGCTCCTCGATCCAGTCGAGATCGTCCGCTTTCATATCGATCGCGTCTTGGGGATGCCAGCCGACCGTGCTGTAAATAAAATCATACGTTTCCGTCAGTTCGATCGAAGACGGTATCGTCTCGCGGTTAAAGCCGATGTTCACGATCCGGCTGACGCCGTTTTGCCGGGCCCGCTCGATCACCTCGTCCCTATCGTCGTCGAATTGTCGCACGTTTAAATGCGTATGCGTATCTGTTAGCATAAGTACCTCCACGAAGTTATACCCTTGCAAAAATCGTATCAAACCTTATTCTTCCAAACGACGTAACCTCTATGAAATGGCTTTCAGTCAGCCCCCCGGCTTCAGCACGCTCAGCAGCTCCGCGGACAGGCACGAGTTCCCTTGCCGCAGAAGCTCTTCCGGAAAATACACATGGTGCTTGCCACTATGAATGCTGCTGATGGAACGAATAATATCGGACTTCCTGGATATTTCGACCAGCCGGTTCTGTCCGTCCAGCAGCCAGATCGGCAAGCTCTCCTCTGCGTCGCCGGGACGATATATATCGTAAGGCAGGTCGGTCAAATAATCGATCACCAAATAATAGTCGGGATCGATGCCGCAGTTCATGAGGCCCGCCCGCAGCTCACCCTCGAGCTGCTCGCCGATTTCATCCAGCGCCACATATTTGAACAGCCTGCGGTGCATAAAGCGGGCGCATAAATCGGATAAGATCGCATCCCGTTCCTTGCACCACTGCATGATCGTCATCTGGATGTAGGCTTCATCCAAAGCTACATAATCTTCAAGCGTTATTTCGTTCTCAAGCAGCCCGACCAGCGGCCCCATCAAAAACTGGAAGCGGTAGCGCTCCCCATAAAGCGCCTTTGCTCTTTCGAATATTTTACGGAGCAATATTTCCGAGCTTCGGGTAACCGGGTGGAAATACACTTGCCAATACATCTGGTAGCGCGACATCAAATAATCTTCAATCGCGTGCATACCGCTTTCCTTGACAACCATATGCCCGCGATGCGGACGGATGACGCGTAAAATTCGCTCCAGATCGAAGGTGCCGTAATGGACGCCGGTATAATAGGCGTCGCGGAGCAGATAATCCATCCGGTCCGCATCCAGCTGGCTGGAGATCAGGCTGACGACGATTTCCTTGTCGTACGTTTTGCAGATGACGTCGGCCACTTTCCTCGGCAGCTCCGGGTCCGCCTCGGTCAGTACGCGATTGACCTCGGTATTGCCAAGCACAAGCTTGCAGGTCCACTGCTCGTGATGCGTACCGAACACCGATTCGACCGAATGCGAGAATGGACCGTGCCCGATGTCGTGCAGCAGCGCTGCGCACAGGCAGAGCAGCCGCTCCTCCTTCGGCCAGTCGGGATAACGGCTGCGCTCGAACTGGGAAATAATGCGCCGGGCCACTTCATAAACACCGAGGGAATGAGAGAATCGGCTGTGCTCCGCACCGTGAAACGTCATGAACGAAGTGCCCAGCTGCCGAACCCGGCGAAGCCGTTGAAACTCCTTCGTGTTGATCAGATTCCAGATCGTCTCGTCCTGAACGTAAATGTATTTATGTACCGGATCTTTGAAAACTTTTTCTTCCCTCAGCTGCGCAGCCATGCTCCACCCTCCGTTTGCTGGAAAGCTTTATCTACTACAAGTATATACTAACGAGGCTAAAACAACCTTAATTTCGTCCAAGAAAGTTTGCCCTGCCTGAACGTATCGAGAGTGCAGCCTTCGACAAATAGCGATACAGTTCTTGTCGAGTTCGACATAACTTTCAGGAAATTGTCGAATATTATTCATATTTTTACTTCCAAATACGTGAACAGTCTGTTATGCTTTTCTTACCCATAATACCTAGTTATGTTGACAGCAGCCCTACATATATTCTCATAAAGCCGCCTGTATCAACACTTCCGAGGGCTAGACAATAATTTGCGCGCGTCAATTCTTATCCAAACGCCTGAAATCCGATTGACTGTTATGGGAATGGTTGGTATGATTAAGACAATAACATTGTCGAATTATGACGAAATAATCGAGAGGGGTACAACATCATGATGAAATCCACAGGTATTGTCCGCAAAGTTGACGAACTCGGACGTGTCGTCATTCCGATAGAACTTCGCCGTACGCTTGGTATCGGGGAGAAAGACGCGCTCGAAATTTATGTGGACGGAGAGCGGATCATGCTCAAAAAATACGAGCCTGCCTGCATCTTTACCGGAAACGCCGACAACCTCGTCTATTTCAAAGGAAAAATGATCAGCAAAGAGTGCTTGGCTGAATTAGCAGAAATTTATAATTCTATGACAAATTAAAAGACAAAATCGAAATTATAGGTTATAATAGGAATATGATCACAGTTATTTCTAACCTTTATATATCTCCTCTGTACATCCCCAGGGCGCGATGTGATGGCGTCGCACCCGGGGATCTTTTTTTTGTCATGGAATAAGCGCATTATAGATGTCGCGCCGGCTGACGCCCCGATCGGCTGCAGCTCGTTTCATCGCCTCTTTCCGGTCTCCGGATTCCCGCTCGTAGCGGGCAACATGCTCTTCAATCGATAACTCCGTCCACCAGGACTCCGCCTCCGCATCCGCACGTTCCCCGGCGTTGCTGCGATCGACTGCGATACAAAATTCTCCTAGCGCCTCCTTCGTCCGAAACAGCTCCAAGCATTCGCTAATAGAGCCGCGGACAATTTCTTCATGGCGTTTCGTCAGCTCACGCGCAATTGCGATCGGCCCGTCCTCCCAAACCTCGGCCATAACCTCCAGCGTCTTCATGACCCGGTGCGGCGATTCGTAAAAGAGAAGCGTCGCTTGTATATGACTGATTCGTTCCAGCTCGTCCTTCAACTTTTTCTTCTCGCGCGGCAAAAAACCGACGAACAAAAAACGTTCGGTCGGCAGTCCCGAAACAATAAGCGCCGACAATGCCGCATTTGCGCCAGGAATCGGCACAACCGGAATATCTGCCTCGGCAGCGAGCTTCGCCAAATCATAGCCCGGATCGGAAATCGCCGGCATTCCGGCATCGCTTACCAGTGCGATCGACCGGCCTTCTCCGATGAGCCGAATGAGCTCCGGGCCGCTGGCCATCTTATTGTGCTCATGGTAGCTGACCAGCCTCGTTTGAATCTCGAAGTGAGTGAGCAGCTTGCGGGTTTGCCGCGTGTCTTCGGCGGCAATGCAATCCACTTCCTTAAGAATGCGTACGGCGCGGTATGTCATGTCCTCCAGATTGCCGATCGGCGTCGATACCAAATACAGCGTCCCTACCCCGGCTTTCGGCTCGTAACTTTTCTGAATTTGCACGCTCATTGTGCTTCCCCCTTCTCCTTAAGCTCATCTGCGTGACCGTAATAAACGTCGAGCAGTTCCTGGCAATAACCGTCCGCGCTATGTACAATAAGCGGCGGCAGCACCCTCAGCTCCGGCTTGCCGTCACGCGTTGCCTCGATCAGCACCATATTGGCTTCCTGGCCTTCGCGGGGATGAATGAATCGCATCCGCTTCGGCTCCAGCCGGTATTTTTGCATTCCGCTCATGATTTCGGCCAGCCGTGAAGGCCTGTGTACCATCGCCACCTTACCTCCCGTCCGCACAAGCCGGCTGCAAGCGGCTAGCACATCGTCAAGCGTACAGAACAGCTCGTGACGGGCCGCTGCGATATGCGGGTTCAGCTTCCGGTCCCCGGAAGCAATCGGCAAGTAAGGCGGATTAACCGTGACCAGATCGAACTGGCCGTAGCCGAGCACGTCGTGAGCTTGCTTTAGATCGCCATGTACGATGCGAAGCCGGTCCTCCAGCCGATTCCATCGCACATTTCGCGCCGCCATATCCGCCAGCCGGTCCTGAATCTCGACACCGACGATGTCCGCCTTCGTCCTCGTGGAGAGCAGCAGCGGGATAACGCCGTTGCCGGTGCACAAATCGACGATGCGACCACGCGGCGGCACCTTGCAAAATCTGGCAAGCAACACGGCGTCGAGCGAGAAACTGAACACCTCGTCACTTTGAATGATTTGCAGCTCATGGGTAAGCAGGTCGTCCAACCGTTCTCCGGGCCGCAGCCCGTTATCGTTCTTCTCCATCTTCCCCGGAATTCTCCTTTCGCGGTTACGCGTAAGCCAAAGGGCGAAAAAACCGTAGAGATACGGTCGGCGCCCGATTAACGGCTCCCAATCCGCTCCCTACGGCATATATTCCAGCCGAGTGTTATTTGCTCAGAAAGGACAAGCAGAACAAACAATCTTTCTCCGTTCGCAAATGTCCATAATGCACATTGCATATATGAAACCCTTCTGCATACAGACGAGCCAGGTTTTCGTAGCCTTCTCCGATGGCCGGCGTGTCTTTGGCCATTTCCTCAGGATTTCGGGCTTCGGTAAATTCATCGCTGCCCGTTTCGTTATCGCTGCGAAGCAGCTTGCGCAGCTGCTGATTTTCAATACTGAGCCGTTTGTTTTCCTCCAGCAATTGGACAATTTCCTGCTTCAAAGAGCCGATCACCTGATGAAAGCCGCCCACCTGCTCTTCCAACTGATGCATTTGCGTAAACAGGTCCTTTTTTTCCACGTCTGCACCTCGAGCGCCTCATACTATGGAGCTTAATCTTGCTCCGCCACATCGTCGCAAGGCATCATTTCCATTTTGCCCGAATCGAACAGCTGCACCTTGACCATACGGTTTTCTACCTGCAAGCTGACGACTTTGCCGCTACCCATCGATGTAATGACGACAGTTCCAATCTTCGGCATTTCCTGCTTGACGCTTTCGTATTGATCGTGCTCATATTTGAGACAGCACATGAGCCTTCCGCATAGCCCGGATATTTTTGTCGGGTTGAGCGACAAATTTTGATCTTTGGCCATCTTGATCGACACCGGCTCAAAATCGCCGAGAAACGAGGAACAGCACAGAATGCGTCCGCACGGTCCGATACCGCCGAGCATTTTGGCCTCATCGCGCACCCCGATCTGGCGAAGCTCGATGCGCGTCCGAAAAATGCTGGCCAAATCTTTCACCAGCTCGCGAAAATCGATACGGCCTTCGGCGGTGAAATAAAAAATGATTTTGTTGCGGTCAAACGTATATTCGACGTCCACCAGCTTCATTTTGAGCTGATGTTCCTTTATTTTCTCCTGACAGGTAGCCATTGCGCCTTTGGCCGCGTTTTTGTTGTCTTCGACAAGTTTGGCGTCGGTATGATCGGCTACGCGAATGACTCTTTTTAGAGGAAGGACGACATCGGATTCACCGACGGTGCGTTTACCGATTACGACTTTGCCGTACTCGACGCCACGGGCCGTTTCTACAATTACTGCATCTTCTTGGATTATAGGCAGATCCGCTGGATCGAAATAATACACCTTGCCCGCTTTTTTGAAACGGACTCCTACGACGTTGTACACCTTCTTCCCTCCTAAGACGCTGCGTAAGCAACGTTACTTCGTAAACAACTGCCGAGCATTCCGTGAGGAATGCTGACTTCGTAAGCAACTACTGAACTTTGCGAGCAGCAACGTTTACTTCACATCGATCAGAAACTGCTCCAAGACAAGCTGCGTGTTCGCATTCGATCGCAGGCGCTTCCGGGCTTCCGCCGCCCGCTCCATACATTCGACCCAAATACTGACGTCCCGCGTGAATGCAAGCCTCGACAGCAGGTCCTCCTGATCTATATAAACGATACTTGATTTTGAACCGTAACATACATGAATCAAGTCTTTGTACCACAACATAATCATGTCGAACAGCGTGTCCAAATGCTCGGCGACCTCGGACTTCATCACCTTCGTTTGCACGGTAACAAGAAAAGGCTGTTTGCCGGCGAGGTCCTTCATTAATTGTATCATCACGTTTCTTGTTTCTGCAAACCAATTTATTTGGATAAGCGACCGAGCCGCTTCTAGCCCCGCAGCCAGCCGTACGGCTACATGAACAAGCTCCGGAGCGTGGCCCTCGTCGAGCAGCTTTTTCTTCATCTGTTCCGGGGGAATCGGGTAAAATTGCACCCATTGCGAACGAGACTGGATCGTGGGCAGCAGAGCTTGTCCGTTATCCGTTATGAGGATGCCGATAATCGGCGTTTGCGGCTCTTCCAGAAACTTAAGCAGGCTGTTAGCCGCCTGTACCGTCAAACGTTCCGCTTCATTTAATATATACACCTTCGTACCCGATGTAGAGGAACGATAAGCGAATTGCTGCTGCAGCTCACGAATCTGGTCGATCTTGATGCTTGCGCCATCCGGCTCAACCCAGATCAAATCGGGATGGTTGCCGTGCGCCAGCTTGCGGCATTCGAGGCATTCCCCGCACGCTTCGTCCCGGTTGCGGCTGCAAAAAAGCGCAGCGACAAACGCCCGGGCCATTTCTTTTCTCCCGCTTCCGAGAGGACCTGCAAATATATAGGCATGGGACAGTTTATCCGCCTTCAAGCTGTTTTGCAAAAGCCGCTTGGCGCGTTCCTGTCCCGGTATCGATTGAAAGTTCATATATGCTCTCTCCGTAACCTTACAGCCTTCTTAACTTCCTCTATCAATAAAACAAATTGATGAGCAGCCCGCGAATTTCGCCGACTTTGCCCAGAAGCTCAATCTTCCCTTCTTCCGTCTCCAGCAAATCGTCGGCGAGCTGTGTCAGATGCCGATCGATTTCATCGAGCAGCTTGTACCGCTTGCCGCGGCCGCGGCGATCCCATCCGGTCGTATCTTTGATGCCGATTCCTTTGCGGACCGTATTCTCCAGAAACTGTTTCACCAAAATTTTGTAGGCGCGCAGCTCGCGAACCGTCATCGACTTGCTGAGCCTTTCACCTTGCAGCTGAATTTGCTGAAGCATGCGGGTAAGCTGCTCGGCATCGGCTTTGCCGTTTTGCTGGTTCAACATGTCGGAGAAGCTTTTAGGCGGCGCCGGGGCCGCCAGAGGACTGTCCGTCAGCTGGATTTGTTTGCCGAATGGGCGCAGGCCGGGATTGATTTTCACAGATCTGTTCCTTCCTTATTATACAGTTTGCCTAGAAATGCTCAAAACGTTCGACGGGGAGAACGAATACGGCAGCGCCGCCAACTTGAACTTCGACCGGGAACGGAATATACGAATCGGTCGTGCCGCCCATTGGCGAAACGGGTGTAACGAGCTGCTCGCGCACTTTACAGTTCGCCTTGATCACTTGAAATACTTCATGAATACGCTCGTCTTCAATCCCTATCATAAACGTCGTGTTGCCGGCTTTCAAGAAACCGCCGGTGCTGGCCAGCTTCGTAGCGCGGAAGCCTTCCTTCACAAGAGCGTTGGACAAACGGTTGCTATCCTTATCCTGTACGACTGCGATCACCAACTTCATACACATACCTCCCTGGAATCGTATAGGCTGATTGAATCCCATATCTAGTATATCATATTAGAAAAGAAAACGTTTACAAGGCCCATGGCTTCATCGTTTGCAGCTTCTATACACCCAATGGCTCGCGTCTTTCGCGGCAGCCGTTGCCCCGGGCAGCGGCCTACTTCCATTATACACGATTCTGCTGTCCAATGTTCCCATCGGCCATCTGGAGCTTCAGCCGCTCGATCAGCACCGCCGACAAGGAGCCGGTCACTTCCGCCTCGGAGCGGCTCGCATCAATGCGGACGATGCGCTCGGG
This sequence comes from Paenibacillus ginsengarvi, assembly GCF_003626695.1. GTDB lineage: Bacteria > Bacillota > Bacilli > Paenibacillales > NBRC-103111 > Paenibacillus_AB > Paenibacillus_AB ginsengarvi. The sequence continues at coordinate 3,375 of NZ_RBAH01000036.1, read as the reverse complement.
GTATTTGTCCAGCAGCAGCAAGTAGCCGCTTCTGACCCGCTCGTGAAAAGCGAGCGATTCCATATCGAGTCGATTCACCTCGCGCCCGCTATTGGCCCGTATGCGCTCAAGCCCGACCTCCGGGGACACGTCGAGAAACAAGGTTAAATCCGGCATCGTATCGTGGATGGCAAACCGGTTAATCTCGAACACTTCATCCATTCCGATTTCCCGCGCAAAACCTTGATAAGCCAGGCTGCTATCGATAAACCTGTCGCATAACACGGCATGCCCCTTCTCGAGCGCAGGAATAACCTTCTGTACAAGATGCTGGCGTCTTGCCGCCGCATACAGCAGCGCCTCGGTTCGTCCATCCATCTCGGTGTTGCGCGAATCCAAGATCACCTCCCGGATTTGCTCTGCGATCGGAATGCCTCCCGGCTCGCGGGTCACCACAACCTCGTAGCCGGCTTGTTGCAAAAGCTGCTCCATCAAGCGGATGGCTGACGTTTTACCGGCTCCTTCTCCGCCCTCGACTGTAATAAATATTCCTTTGTTCGCCACGACCGTTCTCCTATCAGCATCGTTTTTACCGTAATAGTTCTATTCGATGCTCGTATTCCCATTTCCTGCTTGGTCCGGCCCATGAGCCACCCGAATCGTTTGCAGCCGAGGAGATGAGGCACCTTGAAATCGCGCTCCCCGATCCGCAAGCTGCTGTAAATAAGTTATCGTCTCCCCGGTTATCGTCTCCCCTGGATACAGAACGGGAATGCCTGGCGGATATGGAATAACCATCTCCCCGGCGATACGCCCAGCCGCATCGGAGAGCGTCACCTCCGTCGTATCGCCAAATCTGCCCATTCCGAACGCAACCGAAGCCGACACGCCCTCGCGAAATAACGAAGATTCAGCAGGCACGGCGGAAGCCGGAACAGTTCGCTCTGAAAGCCGGAAATCCCCGGCCAGTCGCGCCAGCGCCGTTATCAGCCGGTCGGCATCCCCTTCGTCTGAGGCGAGGCTAAATACGAGCAGCACATGGCGCGGATCGGCCATCTCGGTCATAACGCCGCGGGCTTCCAGTTCGCTCTGAAGCTCGTAACCGCTCAGCGTTCCTGTCGCATCCGAGATCGTTAGCTTAAACGGATCTTTCGTCTCATAGGCAAAAGCCGGCGCATCCGGTAACATTCGGTACCAGGACCACTCCGCCAAGGCCGATTCCACCCGCTGGACCGCTTGCAGCCCCCGGGCCAGCCACTGATTTCCTTCCGTCTGCAGCAAATGGCGGGCGGCATCGAGTGACGCCAGTATCGGATAAGAGGGGCTAGAGCTTTGCAGCATCGCCAATCGTGATCTGAGCAGCTCGCGGTCGATCCGCTCCCCTTGCACGTGCAGCATCGCCCCCATCGTCATGGCGGTAAGCATTTTGTGTGTAGACTGCACGACAAGATCGGCCCCGCAGGACAGAGCCGATTTTGGCAAAGCTGGATGAAATCCGTAGTGGGCTCCATGAGCTTCGTCGACGATCAAAGGCTTCCCGTATGCATGAGCCAGATCGGCCAGTCCACGCACATCCGTTCCCATCCCGTAATAGTTCGGGTTCGTCACAAGAACTCCCTTGGCCTCGGGATATTGCTGCAAAGCAAACTCCACGCCGGCTTTGTCCAGACCGCTCGGAAGCCCGGATTCGGCATCGTAGCGCGGCGAGACGAACACCGCTTTTGCGCCGGCCAGCATTAGTCCGTTAATAACGGACTTATGTACATTCCGCTGGACAATGAGGATGTCTCCCGGCATACATAACGTAGTAATGGAGGCTAAATTCCCGGCTGTGCTTCCCCCAACCAAAAAAAACGTTTCCTCGGCCCCAAAGCAATCGGCCGCGAGCTGCTGCGCTTCACGAATAATCCCCTCAGGACTGTGCAGATCGTCCATTCCCGTAATTTCCGTCAAATCGATCTCCATCAGCTCGCGAAAACTAGCAGCCGAAGGCAAGAGACCTTTCCCCGATTTGTGGCCGGGAACATGAAAACTTTTATAGTCCAGCCGACTGTGATGCAGCAAAGCATCCAGCAGCGGCAACGCTTGCTCGCTCATAAAACGTCCCCTTCCTTTTTCCCCTTCTACAATACAGGAAAGGTTCGGCTAAAAGCAAAAAAGGTCCCTTCCGAGAAGATAGACCTTAACGAGCTTTCTAGACGCCCGAGGCTTAGGCGTTCATCTTATACCATATTTTATTCATCCGATGTATGAAAAAAGGATATTTGACGTCCAGCACATCGGTTTTGACAATTTCCGCCTCGCACTCGTCGCATATAAACTCCGCGCAGATCTGAATCCCATTCGGCTTCGGCTGATCGCAGATGATGCATGTGTTCCGCACAGTCTCGGCCTGCTCCATATGCTCCATGAGGTTTCACCCCTTTTCCCTATCAGTATGCCACATTTTCTATTCTCTTAAACTAGCGTGTTTCATTTTTTTTGCGTAAATCGAAGTTTTCGGAATGATTGGATTCGACTTTGCAATACCATATGTGGAATTTAGGCTAATGGTGCTTGCTCGTAAATAGCCGGGAACCATAACGAAAGAGGTGAAGAAAACACTTTTGCCCCATGCGGGTTCCCTTTATAATAGAAGGAAGAGGAGGTTTTCGATTGCATCGCTTGGATAAAGACTCCACGATTTATAATTTCACGCTTATAAAAAGGGTGCGTCACCGACCGCTGCCGCTCTTGCTTTATGGCGTGCTGCCGCTTCCGTTTGCCATATATATGGCTGTCTCCGTATCGCCTTCGCTTGCCGTCTCCTTCGTGGGAGGACTGCTGCTTCTGCCTAATCTGTACAGCGGGCTTACCGCTTTATATATGAAGCTTCTCGCTTCCGGGCAGCGGAGCGCCTGGTCGTATGGCTGGCGGCTTCCTTGGCTCGGTCTGCTTCCGGCTCAACATGTTTCGCTGCGGATCGTGACCGGGATTCATAACCAGCTGTTATGGATCGGCAGCGCGATCATCGTTTGCCTGTTCCCCTGGATCGGCAAGGACCATGTCTTGATGCTGCTCGCCCTTCATATCTGGTATATGCTACCGCGCTTTTGGATTTTTTTCGTGCTCCGACGGGCAAAAAAGCCCGGCTTGCTCAAGATCGGCGCCGGCGATACTTCCTACTACATTCAATAGCCCGAGTCATTTGACCGGGCTTTTTGTCTTGCTGCAAAAGAACTCGATAAAACAAAAAAAACGCTTCCTGTATAAAGGAGCGGATTCATAGGCAAGGATTATTCCTTGAAAACTGGATGCGAAACGAGCGATTGAAGCAGAATCGAGTGCCTCGGGGGTATCCGAGGCTCTTTGGATAAGCCCTCGACCGATTAGTATTCGTCAGCTGCACGCATTGCT
>NZ_RBAH01000035.1 GCF_003626695.1 Paenibacillus ginsengarvi | reverse complement strand
AAAGCGAATTCAGGGGGGTTGGTTTCCTATTGCCAAAAACGTGCGTATCCGGAGGATTGCGCAAAGACAATACCCTCCAAGCGGCGTTCTCCCACCCGATTAATTTTCAGGATAGAAAGTTTAACTTCGCTAAAGCACTAAAGCGAAGAGCGACTTTCTGTACCAAGAAAAGCCACCGCTTACGCAGGGTCGTTCATCGTGGAAAGGGCTTCGTTTAGAAGCTTTTCTTATTATGCTTGTACGCAAGGGGGAGACTCGCCATGAAATATCAGAACGAAGAGCCGCAGCAGCCACAAGGTTCCAAGCCTGCCACGCCGACATCTGCGGCCGCAAGCCGCCGGGAAGAACGGGACAACGAATACCGCCAGCGCATTTTGGCTACCGCAACCGAACTGTTCCAGAAGCAAGGCATAGATTGCGTTACGATGTACCAGCTCGCTCAGGAAGCCGGTGTCGGACAAGGCACCCTATATAGACGCTACACCCATCTTGGCGAGGTATGCAGCGATCTGCTGCATACTACGTTCGAGTCGTTTCTTCAAGAGCTGGAGGATAGCGTCGCCGCGACCGCTCCTGAGGTGCCTGCGATGCAGCAGCTCGCCGGTATGATTGAGCGGAGTATCGATTTTATCGATCAGAAGGCGTCTCTGTTGAATACGATCCATTCGATGTACACCGAGAAGAAAAGCTACATCATTCATGAGAAGCCGATATTCCGCAGGCTGCATGAGTTGATACGTCCGCTGCTCGTCCGTGCCGTAGAGCAGGGGGAAATTCGCGATATCGACATTACGTTAACGATTAATACGCTACTTGTCGCCTTAACTCCGAATCAATATTTGTATCACCGGGATGTGCTAGGATACGATAAAATACGGTTCAGGCAAGGCATCTGCCGCCTGTTTGTCGAGGGCCTGTGATCCCGCGTCCACAAAAAAGAAAAGCCGGTCCGTTCCCCTCGGGGCGCGGCCGGCTTTCGTTCGGCAACAGGTTTTTCCCTCTCGCAGGCAACTCGAGATTCGATATAGTTGCAGCTTGCGGCCATTTTTTCCTCGCCTTTTATTGAGATGGAAGGAATCCTGCCTGCTTTTCACGAATACGACTATATCGTTATTGTAAAAGTCATCCCGGCAACGCCGGTCCTGCTTGTACGATACGAAAGGAGGCTGAACGCCTTGAACCGTACTCTACGAAGAAGAACGATGGCGGCCGCCCTTTCCGGCCTGCTGTTTCTCGTTTGCGCCGCCGTGACCGCGCTTTTGCTCCAAGCGGATAAGATCGGCGCGCCGATCAGCTTGTTCCTCACTTTAACCATGTCATTCGGAGGGTTGTTTGCGGGCCATGCAGCCGTTCTTTTCGTAAGAACGCGCAGTCCAAAAACTTAAGCCGAAACATTCATGTTGCATACAGAAAGGCCGAACCGCCTATGATTCGTATATTGATTGCCGACGATCAAACGCTGCTGAGAGACGGCTTGCAAACGATACTTGCTCTGGAAGAAGATTTCGAGGTCGTCGGAGCGGCCCGCAATGGGCTGGAAGCCTGGGAGCTCGCAGCGGCGAGCCGGCCGGACGTCGTATTGATGGATATCAAGATGCCGGTGCTGGACGGAATCAGCGGCCTCAAACGGATCAAACGGGATAGGCCCGAAACGGTCGTCCTTATGCTGACCACCTTCGCCGAAGACAAATTTATCGTGGACGCTATGACCGCAGGGGCCGACGGCTTCCTGCTCAAGGATATGCCCGGCGAGCGGATCATAGGCCATATTCGCGAGGCGCTCCATGGTCATATGATGCTGCCCGCACCGGTCGCCGCCAAACTTGCCGCCCGCTTGTCCGCGCTGTCGGGCGCGGGTTTCGATACGTTCGACGAAGGCGAGCTGACAAGGCGCGGGCTATCGTTCACCGAGCGCGAGCGAAGCATTATTCATCTGCTCACGGAGGGCCATTCGAACAAGGAAATCGCCGGCGCCATGTACATGAGCGAAGGCACGGTCCGTAACTATGTGAGCAGCATTTATCAAAAAATCGGGACGAACGACCGCAGGACGGCGATTACTCGCCTGCGAGAGCTGTTTCTGCAGGATGCTCCGTAGCCGAGCCTTGGCGCTTAAAAGTTCGAATCGCCGCGCCGCCTGTTCATTGGACCATTCATTAGCTGTATGGGCGCAAAATGCAAGCGGAGGAGTGAATGACGTTGTTCTCGCTGCTTATTGTCGACGATCATAAACATTTGGCGGAGAGCATGGCGCTAACGATACCTTGGGAACGTTACGAGGTGACCCGCGTCCTTCAAGCTTACTCCGGGACAGAAGCGGTGGAAGCGCTTCAGGACGGCGACATCCACATTCTCCTGACCGATATTCGCATGCCGGGCATGTCCGGACTGGAGCTGATCGAGCGAGCGCAGAAGCTGGCGCCGGGCATCGACTGCATTCTGCTGACAGGCCACACTCAATTTGAATACGCCAAACGGGCGGTCGAGCTGCAAGCGATCGATTATTTGGTTAAGCCGGTCCGGCACGAGGAGCTGCTGCGCGTCGTGGAGACGATCATCCAACGCCGCAAAGCCCGTCTGCGCGAGCAAGCCGAGCTCGAGCTGCTGTACGAGACCAACCGGCATCTGCCGCAGCTGCGCGCGGACCTGCTCGCGGCAAAAACCGATGCGGAATTGGCGGTGCTAGAGGAGCGGGACCGAATCGCGGGAGACATCCATGACATCGTCGGCCACACCTTAACAGCGACGCTGATGCAGATCGAAGCGGCCAAGCTGCTGCTCGCCCGCGGAGAGCGCGAAGGTATGCAACGCCTGGAGAAATCGCAGCAGCTATTGCGTAAAAGCCTCGACGGCATTCGCGAGGCTGTCGGCATGATCAAGAAACCGGATGACGCGGACGATCTGGAGACGGGGCTGCAGGCATTTATAGAAGAAGCGAAGCATACGGCTAATATCGCCATCGATTACCGGATCGAGCTGGCGTCGCCCGTGACAGACCCGGATCTTTGCAAAGTCCTCTCCCACGCGCTGCGGGAAGGGGTTACGAACGGCATCCGTCACGGCGGTAGTTTGTCGTTCCGCTTCCAACTGATACAGCGCGGTGGCCTGCTTCGCTTCTCGCTCTGGAATGACGGCACGCCTTACGACGGTCAGAGCCAGGGGACGGGAGGACTTGGGCTGACCGCCATGCGTGAGAGGATTGTCCGGCTAGGCGGTACGATGAGGCTTGTCGCGTCTGCGGAGCCGCCCGGAACTTTGCTCGAGCTGCGGATTCCTTTATGCTGAAGCGGGTGAAGGCTAAAGTTCGGCGACTTTGTTCATGCGTGGAAGCCGAACGAACGGCGACGACACGATAACCCGCGAAGCCACGTCGCCTCCCTGCGATCCCACCTTATAATGCCGGGCTCGATTCTGAACAAAATAAAAAGCATCCGTCCCGGTATACCGAACGGATGCACTATTCATGTTGGCGGGGCCGGATTATGCTTTCACAGCTGTTATGGCGGCAGGCACCGCGATTGAGCGTTTCGAATCGGCGACATCAAACAGGCCGCCTTGTCCTTTCTTCAACCGAAACCCTCTCGCCGTCATCTCCAATGCAACTTCCCAAGTCCTGCGTTCTAGGTAGCGACCGTTGCTCTCACCGGGCTGTTTCTTCTGCTCCAGGTCGATCAGCTTTTCCAAAATGGCCTCATACCCCCGGGAGATTACATCGTAGTCGACCTCTTCTTCGTGAACCGTAAAATAAGCGGCGTAAAATTCCTGCGGGTAATACAATTTGAAGTAAGCGCTGCGGATCGCGGAGATCACATAGGAAACGGCATGCGCCTTCGGGAACAAATATTGGATCTGCCGGCAGGAACGTACATACCAGTCCGGCATGCCGCATGCCTGCATTTGGACCGCCCATTCATCGGGAACCCCTTTTCCCTTGCGTACGCTCTCGGTAATCTTGAAAGCAAGCTCCGACTCCATGCCGTGGGCGATCAAATCCTGCATGATGTGGTCACGCAGCGCAATGACACTCTGAAGCGTGCAGGCCCCGCTGCGAAGGAGCTCCTGCGCATTCCCCTCCCAAACTCCGGTGCCGTGGGACAAGCCCGAGATTTGCAGCAAATCGTAAAACGTGGAGGGCAGCGCTTCTTTCAGCATTTCCCGAACAAAGGGAGTCCCCATTTCCGGAATGCCATAGGTCGCTACCGATGTACGCAGCAGCTCTTCGCTCACTCCGAGAGGCGCGGTCGAACGGAACAGCTCCAGCACGTTCGGATCGTTCGTCGGAATGGATGCCGGTTCGACGCCGGTAAGCTCCCGCAGCAACCGCATCAGAGACGGATGGTCGTGCCGCAAAATGTCGAGCTTCAGAACGTTATGCTCGAGAAGTCGATAGTCAAAATGGGTTTGTCTCCACCCTGTGCGCCCTTCTAGCTCGGTCGGCTGAAGCGGAGTAAGCTCTTCGGCTTCCCTGCCGTCAGGCAGGATAATTATACCGCCAAGATGACGGCCCCCCTTAGACGTTCCGGCCATAAAGACCCGATTTTCCCCAAAGATCTCCTTTAAAAGATCCTGAGCTCTGGCCTGGTATTCCACGGCTACATTCAAGTCGATATCGGGCACTTTGTTCAAGTGGATACCAAGAAACGTTTCGCACGGAATATCGTGACCGTCTCCATCCATATTCGCACTGCACCGAGGACACGACTTGTCCTGCAAGTCGTAGCCGCTCCGGACCGTTTCGCTTCTCTCCCATTCGCTGTATGTACATGAGGGACACACATAATGCGGCGCAAGCGGATTGATTTCGGATAGGCCGAGCAAATAGGCCGTTAAACAAGAGCCGACCGAACCGCGCGTTCCGACCATGAAGCCGTCCGATAACGATTGCTTTACGACTTGCGTTGCGATTAAATACGGTGCGGCAAATCGGTATCGGACGATCGCAAGAAGCTCGCGCTCCAGACGGCTGTGGACGGTATCCGGCAGCGGACTACCGTAGCGCGCTTCGGCCCTGCTATAGCATAACGAACGAATCCGCTGGTCGCCGTCGCTTATTGCGGGTAACTGGAGTTGGGCGGGAAATAGCTCATACGCCTCGAACCGATCTGCGACCTCATTCGTATTGGTCACCACGACCTCGTAAGCTTTGTTTTCGCCAAGATACGCAAATTCTTGAAGCAATTGTTCGGTTGTATAAAAGGGAGCCTCGGATTGCTTGCTGCATCCGTCGACATTTCCGACCGCTATCACACGGATGCCCAGTTTCTCGCCAATGGCGCATATTGACCGGACCGCCTCCTCGAGCTCCACATACGAGTATACGAGTCCTTGGCCGGCATACTCGCGTTGGTACGCCGAGAGGGGGCAGATCACCAGCACATCGTAGAAACGGGCAAGCGCTTCGGCCTCTTCCCGCGATCGGTGAAACACGGTTTCGAACAACTCGCTCCCGGCATCGCCGCCGGTTAGGATAAGCCCGCCGCGCAAAGCTTCCACACTCGCCTTGGAGAGCGTCCCTTCTTCTGCGGTTAACGAAAGCGAGACGAGCTTGAAGAGCTGCTTTTTGCCCGTTTCATTTTGGGCGTAGGCGGTGCATGAGAACCGACGCCCCTCCTCGTCCGTTATGCTGGCACGAATGCCGAATATCGGCAGCAGGCCGGCCTGTTTAGCCTTTTTTTCCGCAGCCGGAAACGCCCGGACTGCATTCTCGCCGACGATGCCTATTGCGCGATGACCCTGGCTCGCTGCCAGATCAATCATACTTTCAATAGCAATCGTGTCTGCTTCCTCCAAAAATGCGGTACGGACATGAAACTCGATACGTTCAGTTACTGCATGTTCGCGATTTTGATTTGTCATTTGCTTCTACCTCCTGATTATTGTGTTGATAATCAACTCAACATATTGCCCAAAAAAAACATCCATGGAACTCGGCGACCTTCGAAATGTAGTACCGCTGCAATTTCGGAAGTCGTCCTGTGTCCATGAAGTGAAGTCGTGGAGCTTATCGTTCTCTGTGAAGTACACTCATCGTAACAGCCGATCGGCGAAAACGTCAAACCGCAAAACATACGTTCGCTTTTTGTGGATTCCTGAAACGATTAGGGCTTGGCGGCATTTTCTGAAAACGAAATCTTGCATATTCGTGGATTTGCTTTACTTTACGAACAAATTGGCGAACAGAATAGAACGAACGCCCTCAGACGATTAATTCGTTTTCGTCTTGCAGAAGCACGACTTGATGCAGCAGCCTTCGCAGTACAGCCGCAAAAACTGCAATTACGCTGGAAACAAACGTGCATATTAGCCCCATGGAGATTGCGCCGGCGCGGTCGCCATCCATGCCAAAGGCGACGAAAACGAGTCCTGCTGCCAGAATGATACATACTGTCATTGCGCATTGCTTGATACGGTTCAACGCCTTGACGGCCGGCTCCGAAAAAGCTTTGTTCCGATCGATGTACCCCAAGAGTTTGAAGGCTTGATACAGTGCAGCAAATAACAGCACTGCCAATCCGTAGGTACTCGCCAAAAAGGGGTACTGCAAATAAGCCGACTCCGGATGGGCCGCCGCATCCCGACTGGCTACCCCGGGAATGAAAAAGATACATACGGCAAGTGCGGCCAGCCCGATCAAAATGATCACGCCCCGCAGAAATAAGGTCGCTCCCCGCTTCATGGACATACACCTCGCTTGTTTTGATTTACCTTGATTGTACGAGAAAATTTATCGTTTTGCAATAAATATATGTCGTTTTTGAATATATTTTGACACACTCACACGAGTTGTGGAACCAAAAGTTCCGCTATTCCTTCCACGCAGCCGCTTCAGAAGCACTTAGAGGAAGCATTTCTTCCGTTATTGGACCATCCGCGCGGTTTTTCACACGCTCTGAACGGCCTTAGCGGAACTCCGACTTCCGCATGAAAAGGAATCAGACGAGCTTGGGCTGCGCCTTTCAAACAAAAAGACCTCAAATTCCACCGCAACGTGGAGATTGAGATCTTTACACTCAAGGAAATGATACTTTGCGATGCCGCGTTCATCCCCCAACGCTTCACCTTTCGACTGGACGATCCGCTCGAAACCCGACGATCACAGTAGCATCGTAATCTTCGGAACGAACCGGCTCGGGAAACAGGCCATACGCCGAGAATAACCCAGCCGTTTGCTTCGCCTGCCTCTCGCTCGTTTCGACCAGCAGAACACCTCCCGGTGCAAGCCAGCGGGACGCTTCCGCCACAATTCTGCGCTGAACGTCAAGACCGTCTGCGCCTCCATCCAGCGCAATGGCAGCCTCGTGTATTCGTGCTTCCGCCGGCATCAGCTCGATTTTGCCGGTCGGCACGTAAGGGGCATTGGCTACAATCACAGCAATGCGGTTATATAACCGCTCAGGCAGCGGTTCGTAGAGATCTCCTTCGTACACATAACCGATGTCCGCTGCTATATTGCGGCGAGCGCACTGTACGGCGACTGGGTCGATGTCAACCGCGTGAAGCATGATAGGCTTGACCTTATTCGCCAGCGCCGCCCCCAGCGCTCCGGAACCGCAGCATAGATCGATTGCTATGTCTCCCGGTCGCGTAATCCGTGCAGCGAGCCCGGCCAAAAATTCGGTACGGCGCCTCGGAACGAACACTCCGGGATCGATCCGTATGCGAAGCCCGCAAAACTCCGCCCAGCCGACGATATGTTCAAGCGGGTAACCGGCGGCTCTCCGCTCCGCCATCTTGTCCAGCTCGGCAACGCTTGAAGCGGCATCCATAAGCAGCCGCGCCTCCTCCTCGGCAAAAACGCAACCGGCGGCACGAAGCTTTCCGACAAGCGCCTTCCAACCCGCAGCATCTTCGTTTATACGCAATTTCACCTATCAACCAACTTTGTTTATGGATTAGGATTCCATATCAGTTTACAACTTGCCGTGAACGTTATTACAATACAAATCTTTTATAGCGAATTTATCCGTCTTCAAACGAAAAACAGCCGTCCTGCGCGGCCTTCCGATTACCGAGGGCAAGCACTGCGGCTTCGGCGACTATTGCAATTTTTATCGTTTGTTCAAAAACAAGCTCGGGATGAGTCCGAAGCAATATTTCGCCGTTGCTTTGAAGGAGGATTGAGCTAGCGGTGGGACGGATCGGAGGAATTGGGGCAAAAGAAAAACTGCCGCTGAAAGCGCTCACTCGAATCCGGTTGCAACCGGAGACTCGTTTGGCGTTTTGGCGGCAGTTTGTTTGTTGGGAGGTTCATATGTGCAGGATGTCATCCAGATCGTCCCAGTGGTCCCCGATCCAGATCATCTCGTCGACAAAACGTCCCATTGTTTTTTGGCTGCTGTACATGACATGCACCCATTTGCATTCCTTGTACCAGGTCAGCTTGACCGAGCAAACCAACTGCTCTTTCGTCAAGCTTTTATGGACCCGGTAGCCTTCGACGAAAGCCTGAACAGCATCCATCCTCATTTGGTTCTCTGCAAGGGCGCAGGACAATATCGCCCGAGAGATATCAAAATCGCGATAAACGAACTGTACTCGGTCAAAATCGACAATATCGGCGATTCCATCCCGGTTGAACAACAGATTGTCCACATGCATATCCCAATGCGCCCAGTCCTTGGCGCACTTCTCAAAAATCTGCATGTCCAGACGGCGAAGAATCTTCAATTGCTTTCGAATGGCTGCTGCGTATTCGGAGTGGCCAGCTTCGCTTGTCTCCTGTAAATTTTTCTCCAACGCAGCATTCATTTTCTGCATGCTCCAAAGTTCCCAATGGAGAGCGGTTCGCCGCGGCATTTGGAGATTCATCCATCGATGCATTCTTCCCGTAGCTTCCCCAAGGCTGTACATTTGCTGCAAAGTAGCGGTTCCCGCCCCGATCAGCTTTCCCTGGCTTACACCCGTGATCATGTACTCCTCTTCGGATTGCAAGCGATGAATGTACCGACCGTCATACGCATACACAGGCTGGCAAGGCAGGCCGTCCCGGTGCATAAGGTCTTGATATCGCAGCGCTTCGTGAACATCCTCGAGCCCTTTTCGGTATCGTACTTTACAATATTTTTTCACAAAGTACGATTCGCTCCCGGTATTCATGATCCACTTCAAGTTGCCGTATCCCAGGTTATTGGCTTGAATCGACTGAATACGCCAACCGAACTTGTGTCTGAGATCGTTTACGATCTGGTCCTCAATCGATTCCGCCGATCTGACTGCTTCCATCGCGATCCCCCTTGTCACACTACGTTCCTAGCCTTATATTACAAAACTCCTGCGCAGGACCCTTATTGTCCTTCCTTCTCACCTCTCGATACGTATCATTCGTATATTCCTTGACGACAGCCCTCCAGAAGCTTTGCGCGGGCGTATTCCAATCGAATTCGCTCACCCTCCAATTCCCGGCATACCGATTAAAAGCTTGAATCGCCGCCTGTTTTCCGATGCCGGTTCGGCGATATCTCCTCAGAATGAAGAAATGATTGAGGTAGTACACCTCTTCTTCCGCTAACCGTTTAATGACAACGAAACCTGCCAGCTCCTCATTCGCTCGAATAAAAAACAACTCATAGGCCGAATGCTCGAACCACTGTCTGCAATCGAGGTTAAAAATGAAAGAACCGTTCTCGCTTATTTTGCTGCGATTGAACTCGGAAAGATCATAGGCGGCAAATTCCAGAAGTTTTTGCAACGTTCCTAGTCCGTCTTCCTTAACTTCCTCCAGCGTCACAAGCACGATCTCACTTCCTTGATCGGGGTAAATTCGGAAATGACCCAATGACGAGTACGCTGTAAAGGATTCGCCACTTGGAAGGAAACCCCTCTATTTTCAAATCGCACCGGATTGCAGCTCTTCCAGAAAGCGGCCCATGCCGTCAAGGCCGTTCCGCTCCAGCTCCAGCAGCATCTGCGTTCCGATAATCGCGATATCGCATTTGCCCCGCAAATAAGCCAGATCGTCGCCGTTTTGAATACCGAATCCGACGGCCAGCGGAGTGCGGGCAGCCTTCCGGGCGCGGGCGAGAAATTCGTCCGTTCCGCCGCCGAATTCCGTCTTGGCTCCGGTTACCCCTTTCCGCGCGGCGCAGTACAAAAAGCCGGAAGTTCTCTCGGCCAGCCAGGCCAGCCTGGATTCGGGCGTATAAGGCGTTGCGAGGAGAACGAAATCGACGCCGTTTGCCGTGCATGCGTTCATCAGACCGCCGCTTTCCTCGGGATAAGCATCGGGTACGATCAGGCCGGCTATTCCAAGCTGCGCGCATTTCCGCACGAACGCCTCTTCGCCGTACCGGAACACAATGTTGTAATAGGTCATGAACAGAAAAGCGATGTCGGGAAAATCCGCAGTGACCCGAGCGGCGAACGCCATACACTGTTCTACGGTTACACCTGCCGCCAGCGCCTGCTGATTCGCTTTTAAAAAAACCGGTCCGTCTGCGATTGGCTCCGAAAAGGGCAGTTGAAGCTCCACCAGACGAATCCCTTTTTCGTGAAACAGGCGAATCATCTCGTAGTTGGTCTCGAAGCTGGGATAACCGACAACCTGATGCGTCATCAAGGGAAGACGACCGCCCCGGCCCCCTGCCGCTATTCGAGCGCCCACATCAATTCGGCTCGCTGAATTGTTCGTGCTTGCGCCGGATAAATGCTCTCCATTCCTCATCGCGCAGTCCCTCCGCTATATTAAAAATATCTTTGTCCCCGCGTCCCGACATATTGATGATGACCCGATCGGTAGGCGAGGTAGCTTCCATCTCCCGAAAAGCTCCGGCAAAGGCATGCGTCGATTCCAAAGCCGGTATTAAACCTTCTGTTTGCATGACGAGCTGCAAAGCCGAAAGGACTTCATCGTCGGTCGCGGCCACGAACCGGACACGTCCCTGCTCCGCCAAGTCGGCCAGTATCGGCGATACGCCCACATAATCAAGACCGGCGGCGACCGAATACGTGTCATTCATCTGCCCGTCGCCGTTTTGCAAAAACATCGTCCGATAACCTTGGGCGACACCAAGCGTGCCTTCCCCATAAGCAATCCGGGCTGCGTGTTTGCCGGAGGCCGGTCCTTTACCGCCCGCTTCGACGCCGATCAATTCGACCGAGCGATCCTCGGTAAAAGCCTGAAACACGCCGAGTGCGTTTGACCCGCCGCCCACGCAAGCGTACACCCGGTTCGGAAGACAACCTTCCGCCCGCCGAAGCTGATCCTTGACTTCGATCCCGATGATCGACTGGAAATAAGCGACCAATGACGGAAAAGGATGTGCGCCGGATGCGGTTCCGAGCACATAATGGGTCGTTTCGAAGCTGGCGGCCCAGTCGCGCAGCGTTTCGTTAATGGCGTCTTTCAGCGTTTGCGAACCGTATTCGACCGGGGCCACTTCGGCCCCGAGCCGTTTCATCCAGAACACATTGGCGTACTGCCTCTCCATATCCTCGCGGCCCATATAGATGGTCGCTTTCAACCCTAGCTTGGCGGCCACGGTGGCAGTCGCCACCCCATGCTGACCGGCGCCCGTCTCTGCAATGATGCGAGTTTTGCCCATTCGCTTGGCAAGTAGCGCCTGACCCAGCGCATTATTCAGCTTGTGTGCGCCGGTGTGGTTCAGATCCTCGCGTTTGATGTAAATACGAGCCCGGCCGAAATGCGCCGTCAGCCTGTCCGCGAACGTCAGCGGAGTCGGTCGTCCCGAATATTCCGCCAATATCGCGCTATACGTGTTCCAGAACGACGGGTCCTCCTTGATCGCCTGAAACTGGCAACGCAATTGTTCGAAGGCGGGAGCCAGTATTTCCGGAATAAACGTTCCGCCGTATGTGCCAAAGTATCCGTTCTTGGTGTTCGCATACGATTGCGGTGCTCTCTTGTCCGTCATGTCGAAATAACTCCTCTCCTCGTTCAGTCGGCGCAGCCGCCGCTTCGGTGCAGCTCCAGGACGCAACGTGCCGTCGCCGCATCCGTGACCAAAATATCGATCCATTTCCCCCGCAGCGCAGCCAGTATGGGACGAACCTTGTCTCGGCCGCCGGCGATGCCGATCACATTCGGGATAGCTCGAAGCTCCCGCGCCGTAAGTCCGATGAAACGGGCGCGTCCGGGAAAATCGATCTCTTCGCCTTGTTCGTTCAGAAACGATGCGCATACATTGGCAACGGCGCCCTGCTTTCGCAGCATCTCCAAATCCCCCTCGGCGATTTGTCCGGAACGAACGATCGTAGCTTGACCGCTCACCTCGCCGATACCTACAATCGCGACTCCGCATCTGCGCGCCAAACGAAGCACTTTATCGATCTCGGGCTCGCTTCGGAGCAAATTGCCGGTCTCTTCGTTAGCGACGACAGCGGGAGCGTAAAGCAGCCAGTATTTGGCCTTGAGCCTGTCCGCAAGCGCCATCGCATTCGAGCCTGCGTGCCAGTCTGCGCCCGCCGAGCCCCAGCCGCCCACGAGAGGAACGAACTGGAGACCGCTGCGAGCGACGTAATCCGTCCCCTGGGCCATTGCCGCTACCGTTCTCCCGGCCATGACGCCTACGATGTCGTTATCCTTCAGAACCGACTCCAGCAGCACGGCGGCGGTACGGCCAAGCTGTTCAAGCCGAAGCTGTTCGTCCTCGCCCTGGACGTCTACGATCATGGCGTCGTGTATCCCGAAGGTTCGGATCAGCTCCTGCTCCAGTTCTTGTTCCGCCGAGAACGGGTTGCGAATCGTCACCTGCACGATGCCCTCCTGTTTGGCGGCGGTCAGCATCCGGCTCACATGCGGGCGCGAAATGCCCAGCCGGCCCGCGATTTCCTGCTGATGAAGTCCTTCCTCGTAGTAGAGCCGGCTAATTTTGACCAGCAGCCGATACCGCTCTCGATCGAGCTCTGCCATTTCAGCACACTCCCCTTCGCTTTATGTACATATGTCAATACGATGTACGTTTGTTCATACAGTATACTTGAGGTACCAGACTTTGTAAATACAAAAACAAAACAGCCCGCCGATAGCCGGTAGGCTGCTGAATCGTTGCCGTATGTAGATGTCGGTCGCGGTCCATCGTTCGGGTGATTACCGAATGAACGGATAGCCGCTTTTCCAATACAACTCTTCGTCGGTTGCATTATGAGCTTCAATAATCGAACAACCCTGTACCGCCAAATAGCTTCTTACGATTCGGGACGAAATCTCGTAAGCCCGCAGCGTCATATATTTCATATACGCCTCGTCGCCCACGGCGGCGATGTCGATCTTCTCCCAGAACGCCCTCTCGCTCTCCTCCGATACCGCGAACGGAACGAAGGCGGGGTGCGGATATAACGTATCCCCGAGTACCATTGCAAGTCCTTCGAACGCTAGATAGTCTCTCATGCTTTTTGGGGTCCCTGGACTGAATCCGTTGTAATCGTAGTAGGGCTTTTGAAAAAAGCGGAACGTATGACTGTATTCGTGAGCGATGTTTCGCTTCAGCCGCAGAGGCGCGAGTTCGTCGCAGCGTATGCCGAGTAGAAGCTTGCCGGGTCCGTAGCAGCACCCGCCGCCTTTCGATTCGATCGCGGGCAAAATGTGTACGGATACTTCGTCAACCGCACATGGCAATAGCTGAACGACATGGGCCGTCGTTTCTTGCGACATCCCCTTGAGATCGAAATCCAGCAGCGTTTGAAACGCCCGGTCGCGGTCCGGATCTTCTGCAAAAGGCTTGGTCGCATTGTTGATGCTTGCTCGGATCATCCACTCACGCGGTTCATTCGCCGATAACCGTTCCGTCAACTCCTCCAGGTACTTCGTATAGCTTATCTGATCCAGATTCAGCAGCTCCGGGATGTAATTATAGACTCGGACAGACACGCGATCACCTCCGCTATAATTCAACATCTTGCACTTTCAGCATAGACCAGATTACCCATTATTCCCAGAGCTGGAATGTGACGAGATTAAGTACTTTTCGGGTAATTCATACTTTAGCCAGGTGTCATTCAGCGTATCTCCGCGGGTAGAGGGAGTTTACCGCTTCGCTCCATATGCTCGAGCATCGCAAGCCACGAAGTATATGCCCGTGGAAAGAACGACGTCCATCCCCTCCGGTAGACAAGTGTCAAAACCATATGAACACGGACTTTTTTTCACCGTCTACCATGAGGGGATCATACCATCTTTCTTCTCCGGCCTAAAACGAAGTATTACATCTTATCGTTCCATTTCAAGGAAAATAAGTCTGCATCCTTAATCTGCATGCGGATCCGGACCGGTCGCCCTCTCCATAATTCGATATCCGCATCCGGCCCCCATGTAACCACTCCCCGGATCTCATCCCCATACATAGGTTCCATGTCCTCCAGCCTGAAACCGTCAAGAGGACGGCCGTTCTCGTCTTGCAGCTCGAATCGTATATAACCGACTGCCGATGTGGAATAATTGACCAGTAGTTCATTGCCCTCCAAAACAAACGGTCTCGATACCCATTCCCCTTGTTCAAATCCTGCATGTATGGAGCCAAAGCCGTGTTTGCGGACGGTAATTCGCCGCAAGCGGCTATCATCCAGCCGGTAATGCTCTTGAATGTAGAAGGAGAACTCGTCGGGATTCAGAAGCACACTGCCGGTGCTCAAGATTCCAGTCCGATCCGACCAATTGTGCGGATCCAGTCCCGCGCGGCACCAAGCTTCCATGAACGTACGATCCCAATGCAAGCCGTCCCGGCTTGTCATCATGACTGTATCGCTAATGCCCGGCTCGGGATGAACCGTCAATTTTTTGCGTTCCGGCACAAAACGCATAGGAAACGCCATATAGATGTGCTCCGCTTCCGGACAAAGCATGGCCGAATTGGTGTAATACTGCTGCATCGGTTTCAAATCGTTATAAAGCACTAACTGCTGCTTGCCCCAGTTGCAGAAATCGGTAGAGGTGGACGTAAGAATGGCTCGATAAGCCAAATCCTGGAAAATACGGGAATAGCAGCGGTAAGCTTGAGCGTTAACGTCCCAGAAAACGACGTTTAGCGAATCAAAGTCCCCATCCGTCAAAATGGGCTCTTCCCGCAATTTCCGCCAGTGTATGCCGTCAGCAGAGCCAAACGCGATCAATTCATCGATACCGCCCACTGCCTTGTATCGCAGCTCGGAGGAAACATGAGGGGAGCGGTCCAGGAACGGAGAGAAGTTATGAGATAACCGCCCTCTCCAAACGATATTGTTGGCCGTACTACCTTCATATTCGAATAGTCCCAGTTGCGGTTTCACAAAATGAATCCCGTCCGTACTCTCCGCGTAGCAGGTAACTTCATCATTCATGGAACCGGGCCCAATTCCACGATAATACATGCGTATTTTGTCCTGCTCTTGAATGACTGTTACGTAGCCGCTTCCCTTCCCCTCCCAAGGCTGATCGAATGAAAGCACGATCTCTTCCCTGCGAGGCGGATGAAGTTTCAAGGAAAGACCTCGTTTCTCCTCGATCAGCCATTCGTCCACGAACATTTCTACTTTCGTGCCAATTTCAACTACTGATTTCACCGTAGAGCCTCCCTAGCACTAATCATTTCAAACTACTTGGCTATAACATATCTAAAGTCATAGTTCGCGCCACCGGCCGAAGGTTTTATGTACAACCATCCGTCTGCTCCAATATAAGCCTGTAACGGCTGTGCATTGTCAGCAACGCCATTTGTATACTGTTGTGCCGTCAAAGTCGTTGGGTTAGCAGAATCGGAAGATATAGCAGCCTTATTCATAACAGCGGGGAAATCGTAATAACGCGGTGAAGCAGGGCATATACAACTTAACACTTTTATGTGTGTCGTATTCGCCACATAACATAGTTTTTTCCAAGTCCCGCTATTATGAAGTAAGGTTGCTTTGACAAGTCCGCTATCTTCCGAATATCGCGATTTTTTATAACTGCCTATGTAGGCAGTATCGGCAACTTGCGCAGGGAAATTGTTCCACTGGGCATTTCCCTGACATTCATTAAAGCTCCACGCGCTATTCATACCAACCTCTTGTACGAATGTGTAAAGAGCTTTTTCATCGGCTGTTAAGCTATCCAGTGCATAACGCCAAGAATAACCATTGAATTGCATTACTGCATCTTGAATAAAGATTTTCGGTGTAGAAGCACTAACAGCCTTAGCATTAAGACTACGTCCACCGTTAACAACCAAACCGTCGCAATACTGAATAAAGAAATCTGTACCTCTATGCCGTTCTGTAGATGCTGTAATCGTACAACCTTTTACAAACTGTAAATTAAATGCAGGATACCCTGTGTTAGACGTTGTGTCCGTACCGCAACCATCAGCATGCACGGTAAGAGTGCTGTAAGTAAGACCGCGTAAATCAATGGCAATTTGCTCGCATCTGTCAGCATAGATGTTTGCACCTGTTACAGATGTTCCGCCTCTTATAGCAATTCCATTCTTACATGTAACGGCATAGATTTGATTGACTTGGCTCATCCAGCAATCATCTTGCCAGTAACCATATTCATGCCCCGTACAACCTATATCTCTACGAGTAGCGATTGGTGAGCCTTTCGCATAGTAACCGAAGCCCGTTTTATGGAGTGCAGCCGTTCTTGATAGCGTCATTCCTTGTATATGCTCACCGAATACCCCTGCCGAGCCCATCGCAGTTGTAGGATGGACGAAAACGACTGCATCAATCCCGCTGACAGGGTATTTGTTTGAGATAGGATTGTTGGTAGTCTTACGCAGCTCGGTATTAAAACGTCCTTTTCCAATAAGAGGAATAGCTCTCGAATTGATAACAGCGATCTCAATGGGGTCCGTTGTTTGAAAAAGTCCGCTTGGCAAAGTCACAGGTTTTGGAGTTGCCAAACCGTTTGAAACTATTGCCGCACGATTCTGAGCTTTCATGATAGCAGCACAGTTCCATACCATGGCCTGATCGTCGTTAAGCCCGTAATTTTCTGCTGCAACTTCCGAATCGTTGTTCAAACGAACCCACACGCCACCTGTTGTATTTTGGGCAGTATAGTAAGTATTGAAAGTAGCAAAACCAGGAACGAAAATTGAGGGGTCAATAAAGTAACCGCCGTCATGTAACGATTTACTAGTTGACTCAGACCACATAAAAAGGTCGCCGCCCATGTTCCTTCCATCGTGATAGGAAATAACTTCAAAAATCTGACCGTCAAACATGCCGGTTTGCTTAATTAATGCAGAGATAGAATTTACTTTTCTGATAACGGTTTCATTCAATCCATCCAAATATTGAGGAATACCGCCTATAGCTGTTCCGGGCTGGCCCCGCTCGCTCGCAGCCTCCAGCGAGTAGCCCGTCACCGCCATCGCCACACCGGCCATGCCCATCGAGGCAAGCAGCTTGCGGCGGCTGAGCGTCTTCTGCTCAGCCGGTGTTTGTCCCGGTTGCTTCAGCTCCTCCCCCCCTTCCACATACGCTTTTTCCTCGGAATGGATTCGATTATTCATTTCACACTTCCCCTATCGTTTTAGTAGGTAAAAACTACTGATCTCACCGTACAGCGTCCTGCACTAACCATCCGCTTTATATCTGCTTGCCGCTTTCTCGTTGTTCACGCAACACTTTTCGGTTTACCCGGCGTGTTCGCTAAAAACCCGACCTGTCCTATGCAGAACGCATCGTATATTAGTCCACATCCTTCTGTCGAATACGAAAGTGCGAGGCTAACGAATCGGGACGTCTGCATGGTCCGGCCGGGCTAGAACAGGCTGCTCGTTAATTTCAGTTTGCTCAAAAAATGACAAAGGTTGCTTTAAACGGACATCATTCACAAAGTCTTAAATTGCATGGAATAAATGTCGGCATCATGCAAGAGAAATCGGACTCTGACCGGTTTTTCGGCTAACGCGGATACGTTTTCGTCGTTTCGCCAACGCACGATGCCCTCCAGCTCGTCTCCGTACAGCGGCTCCATGTCGGAAGCCTCGTAGCCATCGAGCGGTCGCCCCGATTCATCCAACAATTCTACTTGAATCGAGCCGGCAGCCGACGTCGCATAGTTCAGCAATAGCCGATTTCCGGAGAAGATCAGCGGACGAGTCGTTACCTCACCTCCCCGGTAGCCTCCATGGATGGAAGCGAAACCGTGCTTCCTTACCGTCAACCGCCGCAAACTAATGTCGTCCCAGCGGTAATGCTCCGTGACGTACAGCGAGAATAGTTCTGGTTCGATCTGCACGATGCCGTGCGCGATCATGTTGCTGCGTTCCGTCCAATTTTTCCGGTCTTGGCCCGGGCGCAGCCAAGCTTCGAGAAACGTCCGGTCCCAATGGATCCCATCCCTGCTGGACATGAACATCGTATCCGAAAGCCCTGAGAACGGATGCTCGGGAACCTTTTTCCGAGACTCGATGAATCGTTTCGGAAACGACAAGTACATATGCTCGGCTCCCGGACATACAACGGTTGCATTCGTATAAAACTGTTCGATCGGAACGTCTGCGTCGTACGTATTGGGCGCAAACGGCTGCCACTCCCGAAAATCCGGGGAGATCGAGCTATGAACGGCCCGAACTTTACGGTCCGCCCAATATCGCGCATAACAGCGGTAAGCGCTTAAGTTCGGGTCCCATAAAACGACATTGTGCGAGTCGAATGGCTGGTCGGTGATGACCGGGTTCGCCTCCATTTTCGACCAGTGGATGCCATCCGGTGAATGCAAAGCATTGAGCATTCCTTCTTCCCATGGCGTTCCTCTCGGAGCAACACCGCCCACGGCCTTGAACAAGGATTCCTTGGCTGCTGACGGCGAAGCGTCTTTCATCGGCGCAAAGTTATGCGATTCTAGACCGCGCCATACGATGTTGTTGCTGCTCGAGCCTTCATACTCGTATAGTCCGAGAACCGGCCTCTCAAAATGGATGCCGTCCTCGCTTTCCGCATAACATGTCGCCTGTTGGTCATCGTGATCGTCCGTGGGCGCGTTTCCCCGGTAGTAAAGCCGGATTTTCCCCTCATCCTGAATGACGGTGAAGTAACAAGCGGCTTTTCCTTCCCACCGCTTATCGAGCTTCAGCACAACTTCGCGCCGCTCGGGCGGTGTCACCCGCAGTTCGATCCCTTGCTGCTCATCGATCAACCAGTGGTCAATAAACATCTCGACTCTGGAGCCGATTTGTGCGACATCTTTACTTCTTCTCATTACAAGTCCACCGCTTTCCTGCTATTTGAATACGATGACGACTATCTTTCCAATCATTCCCCATGACAAGCAGTCGTTCGCCTATACCGAATCGGTAGCCACAAGCCGCTCGATGTCACATTCTTGGCCACAGTCAGTAGTGTGGTATTCTACTGGGGCGCGGAGATGGTCAGCAATGGGGAGATTGATCCTTGATCAAGTGCGAGTTTTGACTATTTCTCCAAAAGGAAGGGGAGGTGCCTTCCATGCTTTTGAACCATAGAGAGAAGGAATGCAGCCGGTGGAACCCAACCTGTTCGGCGATTTCGATCATGTCTTTGTTTGTCGCGCTAAGCAGCCATTTCGATTCCTCCAATCGGCATTGCTGCTGGTACTGCTTGGGACTCATGCCGTATATTTTCTCGAACGCACGGCGAAAGCCGGCAACCGTTAGTCCGGTCAGCTCCGCTAAATCGATCATCTGGACATTCTCACGCAGAGAATCGCGAAGAAAGTCGGCTGCCTTCGCAACTGCCATCGCTTGCAAATCCGTCTGAGCATGCTCATGCAAGTACATCAACATCAGCTCGGCCCACACGACGAGCGTTCGCTGCGAATTTTTGAGCGGCGAGGCGAGGACATGGAGCCACTCGCGAAAAAGTTTCAAAAACCGGTCGCTGTCGATTCGGGACATTGCATAAATGCGAGGTTGTCCGAATCCGCACGCCAGCTGTCCCGCCGCTTCCTCCAGAGCAGGAGGCATATGCTGCAAATGAAGCACCCCGAGGCGGATTTTCGTTACGGCGGCAAAGCGGTGAAGGATGCCAGGCGGAATTACGACGATTTGGCCGGCTTCGACGAAAACTTTGCGTTCCGGCCATTCGAATAAACCGCGGCCCTCCAGCACAATTTCGATTTCCAGTGTCGAGTTATGGTGAAAGCCGACATCGTACCAGTCTTCATTGTATGTTCCGATCGAGCTGCGAATATAGAACGCAGGCTGTTCCATCCATGTTCCTCCTCCCCGTTTGCCGTCGCAAGAAAACCGCTGCGAATGTGGTTTTCGCACGTTCCCGCTATTTATTAACCACAAAACCAAACTCAAGGTTATTGCCAGCTGTTTGCACAGTTACAAGCAACCAGCCGTTTGCGTCAACATAGCCGTAAAGTGCATAGCGTTGCGATTCGGTAACACCGCCATCTGCGCTGTCAACGACTCCATTGATGTACAGACTTGTACTCAATTTAGTCGGGCTCGCGCTGTTCGCGGATATTGACGCTTTTGCTATCCCTATATCGGGGAAAATATACATTCGGTCATGAGCCGTATCCGTGCAAATGGCGGAAACAATCTTAATCCGCGCCGTATCTCCAACATACGCCAGCTTTTTGAACGAACCATTCTGCAATTTAACTTGTGACGAAATTACACGATTGATTTCTGAATAGGTGCTATATTGCAAATCACCCATAAATCTAAAATCAGCAACATAGACGGGGAAATCTTTGTATGCAGGGGACATCATGCATGCTCTGAAGGCAATATTCGTGCCAACCGCATCTTTTGTTAAAAGCTTGTATTTGTCGGCTTCCGCTTGCGATAGCTGATTAAGTGAATTTCTCCAACTGTACCCCTCAAATAAAACGGATGATGCGGAAGCTTCGATTTTAGGAATAACACCGGTTGCTATAGCCGCCGTTCCGTAGCTGCGGCCGGTGATGATTAAGCCCTCACATGATTTAAAGTAGAACTCTGTCCCCTTGTGAAATTCTGTGGACGCCAATAATCTTGTACCAATCGTGCGATCACATTTGATTGCATAAGTACCATTTACGCTGCCGCCGCCACAAAGATCGGCGTGAATACCGAGGTCGCTGTACGTTAAGTTTGTTAAATCAAAGCCAACGCCTTGACAAGTGTCCGCATATAGATTCCGGCCGGTGACAGACGTGCCGCCACGAATAGCAATTGCGGTTGTAATCGAGTTGGTAGCCTTAATGTTATTGACTTGACTCATCCAGCAATCATCCTGCCAGTACCCGATATTGCATTGAATGCAGTTCAAATCCGTACGCTCGCCGTAAATCGACTTATAACTGAAATATCCGTACCCCTGCCATTTTGCCACACTAATGCGCATGAGTTGAAAGCCTTTTACGACCTCGCCCATCAAGTTTTCAGAGGCGTTATCTAAACGTCCGGATGCAAAGATTACGGCGTCAATATTGTCGCCAGCGCGATAAATACCGCTTGGAATTGTGCTGTTTGCAACCTTCCATATTTCGGTGTTTAAACGCCCTGCCCCGATTAACTGAGGTACGCGAATAGTATTGCCGTAATTAGGGTATGTCGAAATGATGATAGGATTTGTTGTTTGATATACACCAACACCTACATGCACCTGTTTGGGCGTTGTAAATGCCGCTGCTTTGTGTAGCGCTTGTTGAATGGCTGCACAGTTCCAAACCATTGACGTTAGCGGAATGGCGCCGTAGTTTTCAGCATCAACATGGCTCTCGTTGTTCAAGCGAACAAATACGCCGCCGCCAGTATTTAGTGCGGTGTAGTAAGTGTTAAATACAGTGATACCAGGAAAAGGAATATTGGGGTCGATAATATAGCCGCCGTCATGCAATGATTTGTCTATCGTTGCGGACCACATGAATAAATCGCCGCCAATCTTTTGATCAGCATGAAAGGAAACAACTTCAAATATTTGACCATCGAACCTATCTGATTGCTGAATTAATGCAGATATAGAATTAACGGATCTGATTACGGTTTCATTCAATTCATCTAAAAATGGAGGAACACTGCCTATAGCCTTTCCGGGCAGGTCCCGCTCGCTCGCCGCCCCAAGCGAGCCCGTCACCGCCATCGCCACACCGGCCATGCCCATCGAGGCAAGCAGCTTGCGGCGGCTGAGCGTCTTCGGCTCAGCCGGTATTTGTCCCGAACGCTCCAACTCCTCCCGTTGATTTATATTAGCCTTTTCCCCGGAATAGATTCGATTTTTCATTTCATACTCTCCCTATCGTTATAGTGGGAAAATTAATGGAAACGAACTCACGGGTCGCACACTGACCGATACCGGTCGATAATTCCGGACGAATAGGCCCGCAAATCGGTTTCATTTTTCTGCTATCCGTCTTCCTTTTTTGTTCACTCGTCTATCAAGCGCCAAAGCGTCCCGCAAACATTGAAAAATCGTATCATGCCCTTGTTGCGTAAAGTGTATTGCGTCATAAAACCAACCGGATATTTCCGTTCCACTTTCCCATAATCTACGAATGACGCGTTCAGCATCCGCGAGGATAACACGATGCTCAGCCGCCAAGTTTCGCAGCGTATCGTTATATTCCTCAAAACGATGGGGAAACGAGCTATCCTGCATCGGGCTCTCGAATCCGTAGCTTTTTTCGCTTGCCGCCGCGACTGGTCCGCTCGTCCATACGACACATTGGCATCCAATCCGCTTCGCTTCCAGCATGATCTGATCCATCGCCGTTTTGTAAATGTGTAACGGAATTTTGTTCGTCCAGTCGTTAATGGCGAAATTGAGAATAAGCAAATCCGGATCGAGCGCCGCGACTCGTCGTTCGAAATGATCTCGCCCTTGGTAGCTTTTCCAACCCGGCATCCCTTGATTGTATATGACCGTTTCCGGATCCATTTGCATAAGCCATCGTCTTAGTTGAGAAAACCAGGAGCCGTGAATGAGCTCCCAATCGTACCCGGCTTCTTTCGCCTCATGCCAGCCGTTCGCGACGCTTCCGTAAGTCCAACTGTCGCCATAGGCGACGACGGTATATGCCTTTCGCTTCGGCTTCGCCGCCCTCTCCCTCACGGTTCGATCAACACCTTGATCACGATTTTTTTAACGGATTGAGCCGTTTCAAGCTGAATGCAGGGCATATGCACATCATGCGGGGCGAACAACGCGAAGTGCCCTTCCCGGAGCGTGAAAAAATCGCCCGCTGCCGCGAACAACGCATAATCGCCGTCTTTGTCATAGGGGCGAGTCACTTCCGTCCGATCGATCGGGATATAGCCCAGCATCTCGCTGCCTTCCGCCATATATTGCACGTCCAAATATTGCCGATGCGCTTCCCATAGCCCTTTCTCCTTCGACTTCGTTTCGTAATGCTGAACAAGCGCATACACGCGATCGCCGTCTATTTCGTATTTGCCCGGTTCCAATGTTTTGCAATCATGAGTTTCGAGAAATTGCGCAGCCAGCTTCAATCTGAAGCTCACGCTCGAATATTGTCCGATATGCAGTAACGAATCTGTAATCATGCAGCTTCTCTCCCTTAATGTGTGTCGTATAATTGGCTTACGTCGTCAACACTTTCCCGGGAACCGAATTAAATTCGCCGCTTCCCGGAACGAACGAATATTTATGTTTAATCTCATCGGTCAGTACAATGCCAAGGCCGGATCCCTCCGGAGGCCATATGTAGCCGCCTTCCATCCTGAACGAATCGCGGACAATGTCGCTATGAAGTCCTGCGAAATCTGGCGGAATTTCCAAGATGAGCGTATTGCCGCTTGCGAAGCCGCAATGAATGTTTTGCATCAGGCAGCCACCCGCCCCCCAAGCATGGGTCGCAATTTTGCGTCCGCTTCCTTCCAGCATCGCCGCCACTTTCATAAATTCGCCGAGTCCGCCGGTGAAGGCGGCATCCGGCTGCCCGACATCAAAACAGTTCAGGTCATCAAACATTTTCCATTCGCAGCTACCGGTCAAACATTCGCCGCCTGCGATCGGAATCGTCGTTTTTTTGCGCAGCTCCGCATAACCCGCAGCGTCCGTATAATGAAGCGGCTCTTCGAAAAACAACAGATCGTAAGGTTCGAGCGCCTGCAGCACCGTAACGGCCGTGTCAAGATCCCACGTATGGGTCGGGCTGTTTCCCATATGACCGTCGAGCATAAGGTGGACGTCGCCCCCGACGTGCTTACGGACGAATTCCAGCTTATCGGCTTCGAATTCGGCGATTTCCCCTTTCGACCTCGGCATATGCCAGCCGCCTCGGCTCGTATCGAGACATCCCGCGCCCAGCTTCACCCCGTTGAAGCCAAGCGATAAATAATGATCCAGCTTCGCCGCCAGCTTCTCCTTCGGATAGTTGCTCGGACCTCCTGTGGCATAACATGGGAGACGGTTGTGCTTTCTTCCGCCGAGCAATTCGTAGACCGGCAGCCCGTACATTTTCCCCTTCAAATCCCAAAGCGCGGCTTCGATACCGTTCAGTACGGAAAGACCCATGCCGACTCTGCACCAAAAGTTGCCGCTATGGTACATGCGCTGCCACAGCTCGGCGATGTTATCGACCGATTGTCCGAGCAAAATCGGTTTGAAAAAATCGACGATCGTCGGCACGCTTTCCGGAAAAAAGTAGCCGATGTAAGTCTCGCCGATGCCGACCAGCTCCGTATCGGTAATCACTTCAATAAATGCGGCGCTGCGCAGCTTGCGCGACTCGCTTAAAAATGGATCGTTCGTGCACGGTCCTGTCAGCAAAACCGTACGGACATCGATAATTTTCATATCGCTTGCGCTCCTCTCTACGGCGTTACTGCCCCGCCAGCTGGCTTGGCGACAATTCGTTCCATAACGGATCCCCGTCCATATGCCGGCGAACATTTTCTATAAAAATCGACCATATACGTCTTTTAAAATGCGTGCTTTGCGACGACCCAGAAATGTGCGGCGTCATAATCACATTCGGAAAATCCCATAGCGGATGTTCCGGCGGCATCGGGTAATGGTAGTGCGTATCCAATGCGGCGCCGGCGATCCATTGCTCGCGCAGCGCCCGAAGCAAAGCTTCCTCGCGGATGATCGGCCCGCGGGACGGATTGAGGACGAAAGCATGCGGCGGCAGCGCCCGCAGCTCCTTCTCCCCGATCATGCCTTCCGTCTGCTGGGTTAAAGGGACGGCCACGATCAGCGCATCCAAATCGCGCAGAAACTCCGTCTCCTGACCGCTAATGAATACCCGGTCCGGAAGCGCGCCTTGCGGGTCGCCGGTACCGGACACGCAGTACGTATGGCCGCGCTCCTTGACACGATCCCGCACGAGCGTCTGAACATACATGCCCATCGCCTTCGCCAGGCGTGCCGTCTCTCGTCCGATTCCGCCATAGCCCCAGAGTCCAATGTTCATGCCGCGTATTTCCGTCTGAAACTTTGCCGAGCGGTCCCATATTTTGTGCTCCTGGTTGCGAAACATCCCGCGCATATCTCGCGCAAGTTGGAATATCATCGCGATATTCCATTCTGCGATCGGAACGTCGAACACGCCCTGCGCGTTGCATGCCTGCACGCCTCTTTCCTGCAAACCGATATTGACGATCTGGTTATAACCGACGGAGCTGATCTGGATCATACGAAGCGCGGTGCAATCGTTTATGTTGGTTGGCGGAAACGTGCAAAACAACACGTTTACCTTTTTCGCCAGTTCGTCTGGCAAACGCTCCGGCTTTTCGCGCGGATCGATCTTTGTAACATGTACGCCGGGCAAGCTTTGAAGCTGCTGCAGCTTTTCGTCGTCTACCGGCATATCGATTACGATATTTAGCATTGAAATCTCCCTCGCCGGTCCCCCAAAAGCCTCATCTATTTGCTATTTTTGGGGACCCCTTACGTTTATTTACCCATTCAACAAAAATGTTGTTCCTTTGTCGTACCAGTAATCGCCCATCGTATGGCCGCGATCGTCCGTACAATAAAACTCGACCAACGACTCGGGGTAGCCGCGCGACAAATTATGTTCGGTCAACTCGGTGTACAGCTTGCAGCAGCTTAATGTGCTGACGCGACTGTCGTCGTTGCCGATCCCGATAAACAATCGTTTCCCGCTCAAGCGGTCAACATAGTTGTGGAGCTTGAGCGCCTCCACGTCAGGCCTCTCCTTAATCGAATCGAATTCGTTCAAAGCACGCCAGTCGGTTACCGGGGCGAATCCCGCCGCGCAAGCGACTCGCGAGTCGGCTACGAGCAGCCGGAAAGCCAAGTACGCACCCCTGGAAGCTCCGCAAATGACAATTTTGCCGGGGAACGCAAAGCCCAAACGAATACAGTCGTCGATGACTGCGGTGGCGTCGCGTACGAATCGTTCGAATGGATCGTCACCGGCTTGCCAGGCGTTACGAAACCCGTTAATGCCTTCCCCGTAAGGCTCGACGCGCTCCCCGTGACAAGGGATATCGAAGCTTAGCGCATAGTGGCCGTTGGCTAGAAAGCCGTCGGCTGTAGTGCGATATGGCTTAGTCAACAAAGGCGTTTTCCAGTCCGCCCCGACCGTAATGAGCAGGAGCGGCTTTTCATGTAAGCGGGCATTGTTTGGACTTCTCAGCACATATTTCAGGCTTTCGCCGCAGCTTTGAACCCAGTGCTCGGATAGGCGTTCTTCGTGCTTATCATTCATCGTTTTCGCTCCAAACTATTTCACAAGGTATACGGCATACACTCTGGGATCAACCTGATCCTTTTTCTCCAGCTTCAAGCGCATCCGGACCGTTTTCCCGGCCAGCTTGAGCAGTTGATTCGTCGGCCATTCGACGATTTGATCCAAGCCGTCCTTGGATACGATGCCGCTGTTCTCGCCCGAAAACTCGGGAATCGTACGGAAATGCTCGTCAGTGAACTCGACGCGTATTCCTTCGGCTCCATCGGCATTGATCGCGAGAGAGAAGTCTCTTTCCGGAAACGTAATCGGTATGGACAACAGCGAGCCCTCCTTCTGGTTCGGATTTAATCCGATTGCTCCCCAGCGATCGCGCGGCAATATCGCAAGCCCGACCTCTCCAGAATAGTCGTCCGTCACTCCTTCCGGAACCCACGCATTCCGCCATCTGCCATGATAGATCCGCGTCTCGTCGCCGACATTAATAATGCCGTTCGACTGGCACAAATTCGTTTTCAATTCTTTGCCGGGCACGGGGGTCGCGTGCGATTCCTGCGAGCTGATATACACATGTCCTTTCACCGGCTCGCGAAACGTCAATCCGTCATTGCTGATCAACAGGCCGAAATCGCAAGATGTTTCTTTAAATGGATTTTGCTGATGATGCCACAACCCGTACAGCCCGACGGCGACGTTGTCGTAAACGATCGGCGCCGTACCTAGATGAACTTGATCGTAAGCAAAGTACGTCCCTCTTTGGGTCGGATCGTGAGGATCCGCGAGCCAGAACGAATCCGCGCTTTCCTTCATCCAGTTGTCAAAGTCGGTTGAAATCCACGCCGTCCCTTGTCTTCCCGTTGCGGCGCCGCCTTCGCTTCTGCGGAAGCCGCATAAACATTGGCCGTTCAAAACGTAAAGCCCGTTATATTTGTAAAAGGAGGCATGCTCGACAAACTCGGGAATCGGTCCTCTCGCCCCCGCCGTCCAATGGATGCCGTCGGGACTTGTCGCAACGCGCGCAGTTTGGAATCCGCCGTTGAATTCCGTATTGTATATATGCGTATATACCATTTTGTAGCGCCGCTTCGGATCGGGATCGTCCTCGTCTTTGATAACGGTCGGTGAATGAACGAACGCATCCGGCAAATCGATTCCGTTATTATTCCGGTTTCCTTTATAGAGCAGCTGACCGAGATTCGGCTTAACCCAGTCGATTCCGTTATCGCTTTCCGCATAACAGATCGGTCCAGACATAATGCCTCCGAGCGACCCGTTCGTTTTTTTACGGTGCAATTCAAGCTCTTGGGCAGGCATATCCGGATTAAGGCCGAGCGACATCCCGAGATACCACATCCGGTATTTCCCTTCGTCGTACAACACCGTTCCGTAAAAGTGGGCGGCTAACGAATCGGGAGCGTCAACACGATCCGATCGGGTCAAAACAGGCTGCTCGATAATTTCCGGTTTGCTCAAATAATGGCAAACGTTGCTTTTCAGCGGAAAGTAATAATCGTCCATTGCGAATAAGACCGGTTGTTTGGATGCGACCCCTATCGTTTTGAACTGGAACATGCGTGACCTCCATTTTTCATGATTAGTAGATCGTGCTGAACATGATCTACAATGTTGCAGCTCCGAAGCCAGCCGGGTGATGCGAAACGGCGGCTAGTAATGCCAGCTTTCAGAGCCACAGATGGCAGAGATGTACTATTTCACAAGGTATACGGCATATACTCTGGGATCAATCTGGTTCTTTTTCTCCAGCTTCAATCGCATCCGCACCGTCTTCCCGGCCAGCTTGAGCAGTTGATTCGCCGGCCATTCGACGATTTGATTCAAGCCGTCCTTGGATACGATGCCGCTGTTCTCGCCCGAAAACTCAGGAATCGTACGGAAATGCTCGTCGGTGAACTCGACGCGTATTCCTTCGGCTCCATCGGCATTGATCGCGAGCGAGAAGTCTCCTTCCGGAAATGTGATCGGTATGGACAACAGCGAGCCTTCCTTCTGGTTCGGATTTAATCCGATCGCCCCCCAGCGGTCGCGCGGCAATATCGCAAGCCCGACTTCTCCGGAATAATCGTCCGTCACTCCTTCCGGAACCCACGCATTCCGCCATCTCCCGTGATAGATCCGCGTCTCGTCGCCTACGTTCAATATCCCGTTGGATTGACACAAATTCGTATGATAATGCTTGCCCGGCACCGGGGTGGCGCAGCTCTCTTGCTGGCTGATATACACATGTCCCTTCACCGGTTCCCGGAACAGCAGCCCGTCGTTGCTAATAACGAGGCCCAAATCGCACGACGTATCCATAAACGGCTTCTCGCAGTGATGCCACAAACCGTACAAGCCTACCGACACATTGTCATACACGATCGGAGCCACGCCGAGGTGCACCTGATCGTAATTTTTCCGTGTTCCGCGTTCGGAAGGGGCTTGATTTTCGAGAAGCCGGAAAGAATCGATGCCTTCCTTTAACCAGTTATCGAAGTCCGTTGAAATCCATGCGGTGGCCTGTCTCCCTAACTCAGCGCCGCCCTCGCTTCTCCGTTTGCCGCTTAACGCTTGACCGTTAATGACATAAAGTCCATTCACTTTATATAATGACGAGTGCTCTAACGCTTCTTCAGTCATCCCATACTTGCCGGCTGTCCAATGAATGCCGTCCGGGCTCGTAGCCGTGCGTGACGTATGTGAACGTCCGATATTGCCGTTGTCATAGATATACGTATATACCATTTTATAGCGCCGGTTCGGATCGGGATCGTCCTCGTCTTTGATAACGGTCGGCAATTGGACGAACGCATCCGGCAAATCGATTCCGTTATTATTCCGGTTTCCTTTATAGAGCAGCTGACCGAGATTCGGCTTAACCCAGTCGATTCCGTTATCGCTTTCCGCATAACAGATCGGCCCTGACATAATGCCTCCGAGCGATGCGTTCGTTTTTTTCCGGTGCAGCTCAAGCTCTTGGGCAGGCATATCCGGATTAAGGCCGAGCGACATACCGAGATACCACATCCGGTATTTCCCTTCGTCGTACAACACCGTTCCATAAAAGTGGGCAGCTAACGAATCAGGAGCGTCTTCGCGTTCCGATCGGGTCAAAACAGGCTGCTTGATAATTTCCGGTTTGCTCAAATAATGGCAAACGTTGCTTTTCAGCGGAAAGTAATAATCGTCCATTGCGAATAAGACCGGTTGTTTGGATGCGACCCCTATCGTTTTGAACTGGAACATGGTGAAACCGCCTTTTCATAGATTTGGGAGTTAGGTACGGATCAATATTTACATTCATCAAAGGTTACTTGAATACGTTCGGATTGACTTTGGCGCGGAAATCTTCCACCTGCTTTATCGTTTCTTCTTCTGCCTTGCGAAGCGCCGTGTTCATATCGGTTGTGCCGAACATGACCTCGTAGGCGTACTTTC
This sequence comes from Paenibacillus ginsengarvi, assembly GCF_003626695.1. Lineage (GTDB taxonomy): Bacteria > Bacillota > Bacilli > Paenibacillales > NBRC-103111 > Paenibacillus_AB > Paenibacillus_AB ginsengarvi. Next base: position 43,816 of record NZ_RBAH01000035.1, on the reverse strand, counting down.
GATAGATGTCCCCTACCATTCCGTCCATCGGGCCTTTGTACGGAACCGGCGCCGCTTGGTTATAAAATGCTGCGCCCCAGTTGAGGTTTTGAAACCCGGTGTCCGTTCCGTACGCTTTCTTGACGCTGTCGCTTTTCACGACCGGCATTAGCCCCTTTTTCGCCAAATCGGTCTGCGCTTCGTCCGATATTAAAAATTTCAGCACTTCCATCGCCGCATCTTTATTTTTGGCCATCTGCGTAATCCCGAGATAGACCGGATACGGCATCGACCCTACTCCTTTCCGATCCGGCAGCGTCGGAGCGGAAACAAAATCGAACTTTACCTGCTTAAACCGGTCCGCCCAGCTTTTGACGACCTGTGGAATATAGACGACCATCGCTTGTTGCCCGGCAATAAATTTCTCGAGAACTTGGACGGCATCCTTCGGCAGTTCGCCTCGGGCCGCTCCGGCCACCTCGCCCGGCGGTACGATCAGCTTTTCGAAAAATGTTTTCCATTTTGCATCCGTATTGATCGTCGGCTTCAACGTGTCTTTGTCGAGGTTCGGAATCGAGTAGGGGTTCATCCGAACCAAATAATCGATCATTGGCGCGTACCCGACATAGTTTACGCCCCCCTCGTTTCTCGTAATCCGTTTCGATACAGCATACAAATCGTCCCATGTCATCCCGTCTTTCAAATGTGGAATTCCGAATTTATCGAATAGATCTTTGTGGTACAGCGTGACCAAAACGTCCTGATGAATCGGTAGCGCAAACAGCTTGCCACCCACATCGTTTCTGAACCCTTCGATCGCCGCCGGTTCGAGTTTGCTCAAATCGACACCGTGCTTTTTGGCCAAATCGGTCATATCGTACTGAATTTCAACGGGTAACACTTCGTACAAAAATCCATAGACGGAGTTGAAATAAAAGTCGAAATGGGTTTTGCTGGAAACCATATCTGCCAGCAACGTTCCCGGACCTGTGCGCTGAATGTACTTGATCGTATAGTTCGGAAATTTTTTTCTAATTTTGTCCCCGTAAACTTCGTTGAAAAAAGCCTCCGATGACCCGTTCTGGGAGTAAAAGACGAGCTCGACCGGTTCCGACGACTGTTGTTCTACCGCAGATGCTTTTTCCGCCTCGGCTTTGTTGTTTCCTGCGTCCGTTGTCGTTCCTTTGTTGCTGCAGCCCGCTGCAAGAGCAAGAGTTGCAAGCGTAACGGCGCCGAAAGTCCAAAGTTTGTACGTTTTTGTTTTTCTCAGTTTAACCATTCCTTTTCGTAGAATGTTCGGCAGGCCGCGCCAATCCAAATGCAGACTGCGCCGGATATTGACGAATTGCTCTCTTCCTGTGTTACAATGGGGACAATTTATACCGCGAACTTGATCGTATAGGAGGAGCTCATGTGACGAATCCGCAAATTCAGACTACTCCTGTCGCTTGGGATCAGTTGAACATCAAAGTCCGATTCGGCTCGCTGCTGTTCGATATATTGCTCGACGGCAACATTTACCCGATGAAGATTGTCAGCAACAAGAAGCATAATCATGCGGTGATCGAGATGCAATTCATCGATTCCGGCATCGGGACGCTCGTTATGAAAGATCGCGAACATCACCTCGAAAGCGGTTCCATCCATATCATCGGACAACATATCTTCCATTCGTTTAAGCCGGACCCCATTGTTCCGGGGGAGCGCTCGACCATTCGCTTCACCTTTCAGGAAGTTCCGACGCTCGACCCTGGTTTTCCGCAAGAAGAGGCTGAACAGATCAAGGCTGCGCTGTCCCGGCTGACTTACTGCCAGCTAACCGATTCCATTCGTAATCGCGCCATGTTCCGCATGCTGGCCGAAATACGATCGGAAATCGAATCGCCCTCGGTAGGCTCCTACACTAAAGTACTTAGCCTGTTTGCCCAAATCATCATCGAGCTTGTGAGAGCCATTCAGACGGAACGTAACACGAGCGGCACGTACACGATGCCCCACAAAGAAAGGTACGATCAATGGTCACCTCAGATTGATCTGTTTTTTACCAATTGCCAGCAAGAATTAACACTCGAGATGCTGGCGGCCAGGCTCAACTTGAGCACGAAGCAAACGCAGCGGCTGCTCAAGAAGTATTTTAATACGTCTTTTAAGGACAAGCTCATGAATACGCGGGTAGAAGTTGCCAAAGACTTGCTGCGGACGAGCGGGCTTTCCATCGAGCGGATCGCTGGCGATGTCGGCTACTCGTCGACTCAATACTTCTGCTACCTGTTTCAACAAAAGACCGGCATGACCCCCTCGGATTATCGATCCTTGGAATTAAGCGGAAATACTGCGCAGAGCAGCACCTGATGCAGAAATGGGCGATGTTTCGTCACCTCCTCGTATTACGGTACACGCGGACGTTTTCGGTTTCACAAAGTTGGATTGGTCTCTTTCGCGAGTACGTTAAAACAAGTGTAGCGGAAGATAGTGATGAGCAACAACAAGCTAAGCGGACATCTTTTTTCGGATATTGTCTTTATACAGGAACAACTCGTGGTGGGACTTGTCCATCTGCACGCAGAAAAGGATACATGCCCTTGATCCGGGATCAAGAACGTGTATCCTTAGCTTTCTGATAGAAGGCAACTTTTTTTACGGAAAAAATATCCGTTAATCCAAGACAATAACGCGAGCCGAACCCATTAGCGGAACGGAATACCGCTATCGACGCAAAAGGCAGCTTCGGAGAGGAAAATGGAACATATAGCGGAAACGGATTCCGCTAACCATGGGAAATAACCGGGAAATGATCCATTAGCGGAAAACGATTCCGTTATGGAAAATCGAGCGGTTGCCCCGCCGGCCTCTAAAGCGAAAACAATCTCCGCACTCTATCGTCTCGGAGCCAAATCCCACCCCAAACGAAAATAGCCAAATAAACCGAAAACAGCACATTGGAAAACAGCGGAGCATCCATCCGAATTTGCGTCGCGATCGCCCCGCCGAAATAGCCGGTAAGCAGAATCGCGCCAAGCGGCGCCGTTCGGGGAAACGCATACACAATCGTCGAGACCAGGCCGAGTATGCCGATAATGAGCACATGGTGCTCGGCATACCCAAGAGCGATCGATCCCTCCACGGACTGCGACACTTTCAGCAATTTGGATATACTGTCGAACAGCATGAACAGCACGGCGATTCCGCTTAAGATTCGCCCCGTCCACAGACGGCCTCGAGAAATCGGAGTATTCATCACACAACCACCTTTTCAAAAGTTTTGCAATAACCATATCTTAGCATAATGAAGGTGCCCCGATTTCTTTTCGATTGCTCTATTCGTCGCCATTACGTGCCGGAAACTACCTTCTTCTCCCCACATACGGATAAATCGGATCTCTTAGTTCAAAGTCATACGTCGCGCCATTCACAATGCCAACTATTTTGTCACTATCGTACAGCTCCAGCAGAAACCCGGCCATCTGTTCGGCTGTATGGTATCGGGGAACTACGCCCTCATAACGAAACTCGTCAAGATTCAGAGCGCTTTTGATAAATTCGGTCGCTGTGGAGGCAGGCGCCAGTACTTTGGCTTGCATGGCGGCTCCCCGCTCCTTCAACTCTTGCGCCAGCCCTTCCGTAAAGGCACTTACGTAAAACTTCGACGCGCAGTAGGCCACAGAATTCCCAACAATCTGGTAACCACCGCCCGACGAAATATTGATGAGCTGTGTCCCTTCCACATCTGCATAATCGCGCGCATACAAAGTCGAGAGGATTGTTAAGGCCTCGATATTCAAATGCAGCATCCCCGTAACCCGATCCAAATCTTGTTCTCCGACAGTGGCAAAGCTTCCGCTCCCCGCGTTGTTGATCCAGGTTTCGATCCGGTACTCCCTCACACTTTCGTACAGCTCGTACACAGTTGCAGCCACAGAGAGATCGGCCGCTCGGATGACCACATCCAGATTCGGATAGCTGGCCGCCACCTTGTCACGCAGCTTTTCCAATTCCTTCGTTCTGCGGGCCGTCACAATCAGGTTTTTGCCGCGTGCGGCAAAAGCAAGAGCCGTTTCATATCCGATTCCCGAGCTGGCTCCCGTAATGACCGTATAGTTCATATCTCTTCCTCCCGAGTGTAGATGCAATCAAGCGCGTTCGCTCATTTCTCGTTACTGCCGTCCGCCGTGAAGCCGCGGATATACAGTTCCTGCTGCTTGAGCAAATAATCCGAAGCTTTTCTCATCATTTCGGCAAAAAGCAGGCTTTCCTGCTCCCCCAAATGGGCGACGAGACCGGCGAACATTTGGAGTCTGGCCTCATTGATGCGTTCGATGTACGCTTTTCCTTTGTCCGACAACCGCACCCGGACCACTCGCCGGTCGGCGGGATCGGCATGGCGCTCGACGAGCTGCTGGGCTTCCAGACTGTTGATATGCTGCGTCACCGTCGGCGGTGTGACGTTCAGTTTGCCGCTTATTTCCGAAACCATCAATCCCGAGCTGTTTTCCTGAATGTGGATGCTGATAAAGTACAGCACCATGATCTCGCCCGGCTTCTGATTGTTTACGACTCGATTCTGCATCATATTGCCGCTAACTTGCGACTGGAAGTACGATTCCATTAACTGCCGTGCAATGTCTCGCTGTTCCTCCGTCACTCCGGTTTCCTCCTCGTAGTACGATTGACCGCCTCGCGGCGTAACTTTTTAAGCCCCCTTTAACGCTGCATAACGGGCGGCAATGGTGTAAAATACGTCCTTCGGCTCCCACGGCATATCCAGGTACGTCGTACCGTGGCCTTGCTTCAGTATCCTCACGATCCCGTAGGATGCCTTGTCGAAATCTTGATCGGGATCTTCGTCGTACGGCAAGTTGTGGGAAGCGAACGTACACCAAAATGCCGTGTCGACTCCGGCCTCCTCGAAAATAGCGACGCTTTCGTTAAAATAGCCGCTTTGTTCGGACTCGCTCCGCTCGAAGCTGCTTGTAAGCCGTATGGCACGAGGGCCGTCCCACTCGACGATAAACATGCCGCGTGCGCCCAAGCCGCGCGCCCCATTAAACGTCGTACATCCGAACTCGGAGATGACGAGAGGCTTGCCCGAGCCGGCCAGCTTCTTGATCGAATCCGCATAAAGATGGGCAACCTCGGAGGAATGATAGGCATCGACGGCGATGAAGTCAAACAGTTCCCAGTTCACCGGTTCGGTCGGCAAAGCGGCGTACGTTACGCGGCCTCCGAATCGGGCACGCACCGCTTCGACTGCACTCGCCAGAAAGCCGTTCAGCAAAGCCGGCAGCTTCGCAAACGCAGGACGGATAACGTCCGGCTGCGACAAAGCCGCGAGGCGTTCCTCAAGCGTCTCGCCGGGCAGAAATCCGCGGGTGAAAAGCATCAGCTCGGCCCCGGTTACCATGACAACCTCCGCCCCCGCAACCCGGAGCCGTTCGGCGCGACCGGCACAGTCCGCAAGCAGCGCCAGCAGCTCCTCCTGTTCCAGGTCGTTCGTAAAGGGAGAGATCCATACCTCAAGACCAGCAGCAGCAGCCGCATGGGCCGCTATCTCCAGGCGGTCGGGCTCGCCGCCGGTAACCCGCACAGCCGTGCAGTGCAAGTCGCGTCTTATGATGCCCATCTCCTTGTATACTCGCTCCCGATCGAAGTCGGGGTGCGTGCTGGCCCCTTCGCTTAAGAAGCCCGTATCGTACGTTACACCACACCTGCGCATTAGCGACAACTCCTTTTAGATTAGCGTAAAGAATTGAATCTAAATAATTCGGAAAACTAATATTTCGGTAACCTAATTATATGCAAGTCACGGCAATTCGTCAACATACAAATAACCCACATGCGAGAGAAGCCGCATTGTGGGTTATTTGCTCCATTCCTGCCTTTCATAAGGCTTGCATTCGAAACTGTTTCGGCGACACCCCGTATTTCTTGCGAAACGCCCGGTTAAAAAAAGAGTATTGCTGAAAACCGGACAAATCCGCCACCTCCTGCAGGCTGTAGTGGCTGTAGTGAATCAGCGAGCAAGCATGATTCAGCCTTACGTCCAGGGCGTACTGGACGATGCTTTGGCCGAAGGCCGACGTGAAAAGATGCGACGCCCGGGATTTGCTTAAGCCGACATGAGCCGCCACCTCGCCTACAGCCGGTCTGGATAACGCACGATCCTCGATATACAGCTTCATCCGCTGCGCAGCCGCGAGCTCGCGATTCGTACCGCCTGTTGCCACGCCGATTTCCCGGTCCAGTCCAATCAGCAGCATCCGCAGCAAATACCCGGCCGCCTCGGCCCAGTTTTTCTTCGTGCGGGTCATCTCCAGCTCCAGCTCCTTGCACAGATCGAGCAGTCTGCCGTTCAAAGCAATCTTCGCTTTGAGCGGCCTCTCCGCCGCGTCCCACCAATGATCGAGCCAAGCTCCCCGACAGACGATATAATAGTTGCCGCTGAGTACCTGATTTGTTTTTTTGTTCGGCGTAAAAGACAGCTGGCACCGGTCTCCCGGCCGAAACAGGAACAAGTCGCCGGGGTAGATCATTTCCCACGTTTCATTGTCGCCGATCCGCGCCTCGCACTGTCCTTCCACCTGCAAGCGGATATAGTAGTTCAGAAACGTTCGGCGGTTCGTGTTCGTATGATACGACTTTTCGTGCCTGGAGTACATCGCATGCAGCACCTCCGCAGCCATCTCCGACTGCTTTGTCTGACCGTCCATCTCCCTCCTCCTTACAGCAGCAGTTTAGTACATCTTTTCAGTTGTCTATGATATGTCTATTATACAAGCGCGTTGCTATAATGGAAAGCGTATTCATCCCCTTTTCAAGCAAACGCGGGGGTCAAGAGAGACAAGAGATTAGTGCAAGTTAATTAGACACAGCTCATACCAGGAGGAGGAAACAAAATGACCATTCGAGCGTTATATCCGATCACGGCCCTGCTGCTCGCATCCGTGACGCTTGGGATTTTGACCGGTTGCGGAAACGGACAGGCGGAGCAGAGCAGTCAAGGAAGGCAGACGCCCGCGAAACCGCCTGCGGAGCCGGTTACTTTAACGTTTTTCAACCCGGTGAACGGAGTCAACACGGACCGATTCAATAGTGAGTACGGGGACGCGATCCGCAAAAAATTTCCCCACATCACGACCAAATTTATCGGCGTCGACACGGCTAACAAAATACTGCTGCCGGAGAGGATCGCCGCCGGCGAGCAAATAGACATCATGTACACGTCGGTCGGCATGATCCATGAGAACGTGCTGAAAAGCGGCCTCGCCTACGATATGTCCGATCTGGCCAAGGTGCAGGGTCTCGATCTGACCAAGTTTGAACCTTCAACGATCGAGTTGATCCGTCAAATCTCGTCCGGCGCTTTGTACGGCATTCCGACGGCGAACAGCTACGCCTCCATCGTGTACAACAAAGATTTGTTCGATAAGTTCGGCGAGGCGTATCCGGTAAACGGGCTCACCTGGGACGACTTGTACCAGAAGGCGCGCAAGCTGACGCGCAGCGACGGAGGCGTGCAGTATCGCGGATTCGTTGCCTCGTTTAATCATTTGGCGCTGACGAACCAGCTGGCCGCCAGCTTCGAGGATGCCAAGACGGAGAAATCGCTTATTAATAGCGAAACGTGGCGAAAGCACGCGACGAACCTGGCCCGTTTCTACGAAATTCCCGGCAACGAAGTAACGCTAACCTCCGCAGCGCTGACAGGACAAAACAACTTTTTCATCAAAGACCGGATCGCCGCAATGTACGCCAACGTTTTCCCGTTTACTTACCTTGATCCGGAAAACGCGGCGACTAAAGGCATGAATCTGGATGCGGTCAGCCTTCCGGACTACCCTGACATGAAAGGAACCGGCTCGCAGTCTTACCCGACGTTCTTCAGCGTTACGGGCATGAGTAAGCATAAGGAGGCGGCGTTCGAGGTCATCGCCTGGCTGGCCAGCGAAGAGTTCCAGACGATCCAGTCGCGCAAAGGCATCCAGACCATACTCAAGAACGACAAAGTGCGCAGCGAATTCGCCAAAGACCTCGCTTATGCAAACGGCAAAAACAAGGACGCCTTTATGCCGGTCAAGCCGGCCAGCCCGAGCGTCGTGACGATCAACAACTCCGTTGAAGCGACCACCTTTATGACCTACACGCACAAAATCGTTTCGAAAGAGCTCGACATCGTAACCGCTCTCCGCCAAGCGGAAGAGGATATGAACAAAAAAATCGCCGAAGCTAAAGCATCAGCGAAGTAAGAAAAACGTCTATCGACGCATTTTGTTACGCTTTACCAAACTTAAACTTTCTTTATCGTTGAAAGACAAGAAGATCGTCAAGGCCGCTTGACGATCTTCTTTGCGTTTTGTATTTACTCCCCTGCTTCCCGTTAACTGCCCGGCTTGATGTCAAACTCGTTGACAAATATCGAAGCCGTCCCAAACGGGTTCTGGAAATCGAAATCGATCGACGACACGAACTTATCGCTTCCCTTGACTTTTACTAGCATAGGCACTGGAGTATGACCCTCCGGCTTCCATACGGCGGATATTTTGTACCGGCCGAGCGGAATCCGATCAACGCCGTGACCGCCTGTCGGAAGAGCACCGGCACGTGCCGTTATGGACTTACCGGAGCTGCCGTCAAATAAAGGTCCGACGGGAGTAAGCGTTATTTCCAAATCGTTCATCTGAAGTTTCGGCATATTATCGTCAAATGACCAAAAATCAGGATGAATTTCAATATGTCCAACGACATCCTTGAGCGTAAAATGGCGAATCGCACCCGCACTCCCTGCAAACGGCAGATCAACGTCGGATCTTAAATAAAATCTCTGATCCTTGCCGTTATAGCTGCGGGTAAAGCTCGTCGACATGATCCATGTCGTAGGAAGGTGAGCAAGCTCGATCCGGTAGAAGCCATTCTCGTCGGTCACTCCTCCCAAGTTGCTATCGTAGAACAATTGGTTGTCGGCGTAAATCGTAACTCCCGAAAGGGGCTGGCCTTGCGCGTCGCGCAAATAGCCTTTAACGATATAAGGCTCGACTTCCCCGGCGGACGGTGCGGGTGTCGGGATCGGCGCCGGGACTGGGTCAGGGATGGGTGCCGGAGTTGGTGTCGGTACCGGGTCCGTAGGCGTACTCGTATCCGTCACGGCTTCTTCGATCTGAATCGACCATACGTTGCCGCTGCTGGAGAAGGCGACCCGATAGCCGCTGTTTTCCGAAACGAACCGAAGCGGCACCATCGTACGCCCATCGATGATTTGGGCAGGAACGTCGAGTCCAACTGTTTTTCCGTTTACCATGGCCTGCGAACTATCGATCGTCAATTCGATGGAAAGCCCGTTTTTCTTTCCAATCGCTCTCCGGGCGTTCCCGTCCTCCACCCAATTTACAGTAAAGCCCAGCGCTTCAAACAAGGGACGGAACGGAACGAGCGTCCGGCCTTCCTTAACAACCGGCTGCGCATCGCCAAATTGAAGCTCGCTGCCTTTGAAACGGACGTGAATCGCAATATCTTTCGCTTCATCCGCAGGAGCGGGAGAAGGTGCCGGAGCCGGAGTTGGTGTCGGCGCCGGGTTCTGTACAGGCGATGGACTTGGTACAGGCGCTGCCGATCCCTCCGCGGTCGCCGGTTTTTTGTATTTTATCGGCTTGGAAATAACCGTGCCCTGCTGGGTTTCGATTTCCAGCACATAGTGCTGAGTTTCCTTGATCGTGCCGTTGTCGCTCGCGTACAAGTTGAACGTAAGTTCGCCTTCGAATTCGCCGACAGGCTCTTTCACATCTTTACGGAAGCCCGGATTTATGATGATGTTTTCATGGGCAATCCCGCTTGCAGTCGTCACCGTCTTGTCTTGCACAATGCCGAGAATCCAGCCGGTTGTCACACGATTCGTTCTCCATACCCCCTGATAATTATCTTTCCCATAGTCGTCGGTGGAACGCAGTACTACGGCGTTAATCGTTGTTTTCTTATCTAGGCTGAGCTGCAGCTTGAAATGACCGTCCTTCTTCCCTTCCGGCGTAAAATCCGCAGAACCGACAACGTCCGTAGCCGTGTCCAGCAAGCTAAACTCCTTGATCTTTACGCCTTCAGGCGGTGTTTCCCCGAACGCGCCTGCCATTCCGTTAAATGCGATGCAGCCTGCAAGCACAATAGCTATCCCCGCCATTTGTTTCCTTTTGCCGAATATGTTTCTCATTCCTCATTCTCCTTTTCCCAAAAGTTTCGTGCTTTGTACTGATCAGCCTGCCTCCGGCTTCGCTTCCAGTTTTTGAATATCCTCCATTTCGTCGTTTGCTTACTCGTTCATCTTACCGCCGCAGTCCATCCGGTTTCATGAGTCATGGCTGGGAAAAACAGCAGGAATAATCCGGGAGCATACTGGGAACGCATCAGGAAATGCAACCGGCAAATTGTCCCGTCTCGGACTGTTTAAGCAACGGCTGCCTACGCCGACAAAAAAACTCCCGCTCCACTGTCAAAGTGGCGTCCGGGAGTCTAGTCGTACGGAATATAGATTTGCAAGCGCATTTGGTTTAATCCTCACGCACTTTCTGAACCAGTCGTTTCGCAGCATGGCGGTCCGAAACCTGCAGCTTGTTAAGAATGTTGGAGACATAGTTGGCTACCGTTTTGCTGCTAATATGCAACCTGGCGGCTATTTCGGCGTTACTGTCCCCCTCCGCAATACGTTCCAGAATTTCTACCTCGCGCTTCGTAAGCTCTGAAAAGGCAGGATCATCCGCCGGGACCGTACGCGATTCCGAAAAATAATTCATCATTCGGCCAGCTATATCCGAGCTGAACACGGCTCTGCCGTTGCCGACCATCCGGATCGACTGAAGCAGCTCCTCTTCGTCCGAATCTTTCAGGATGTAGCCTTTGGCGCCTACGCGCATTGCGGTAAAAACGGACTGGTCGTCCCTGAACATGGTCAGGATCAGCACCTCGGTCGCGGGATACTTCTCTTTGATCACCCGCGTCGCTTCAATCCCGTTCATCCCGGGCATGCGGATATCCATAAGCACGAGGTCGGGTTTGAGCTGCTCTACGAGAGCCAGTGCTTCCTCCCCGGATACCGCTTCCCCCACCACTTCCAGATCGTCCGTCGTCTTCAGCAAATTACGCACACCGCTGCGAAATAACGGATGATCTTCTGCAATTACGATTCTGAGCATCTTGGCCCCTCCTTCGGTTGTATCGGCAATATAGCCCGCACTCGTGTGCCGCCGCGCTCCGCCTGCTCGATCGAGCAATGTCCGCCCAACTCCGCCGCCCGTTCCCGCAGCGATTGGAGGCCGATACCGCCTTTGCCTGGCAGCCTTTGCCTCTGCGCATAGGCGGAGGACAGACCGGTGCCGTTATCCGTCACTTCGATCGCCAGTTGCCCCGAAGACGACACGTCGAGCTTGACCGTACACTCCGTAGCCTGGCTATGTTTGATCACGTTGGCCAGAGATTCCGTTACAATTCGGTAAGCCGCAACCTCCACGGCGGCGGATAAATCCGGAAGCGGCGGCGGTTCATGCAGCCGGATATGCAGCGGCGGCGTCCCCTGCTCATCCGCAAGCAGTCTTACCGGCTTGTTCAGCTCGCTGATTCTTTCCTGAATCGCGCCGATTAAGCCGAGTTCGTCCAGTGACGGCGGACGCAGATCATGTACGAGCGTCCGGATTTCGTCGACCGTCATTCGTATCGTTTTTCTAAGGTCTCCCAGCATTTCTATGGCGATATCCGGCTTCTTCATAACGTACTTCTCCGCCGTGGCGGCATTAAGCGCAAGTGCCGCAAGACGCGGAGCCAGATCGTCGTGCAAATTTTTGCGAATTTGCCGGCGCTCCTCTTCCCTGGCGAGAACGAGCTTTTCCCGGGATTCCTGCAAATCGTTCGCCAGCAGCTTCATGCCCAGCGTCATGTTCACATTTTCCACGATTGGACCCGCCTGATGCAGGAGCACATCGAGGAATCTGTTGTCCTCAGGCGAAAACGCTTCGCCCGGAGAACGGGCGGATAAGTAGAACGTACCCATGGTTTCCCCGCGGTGAACGATCGGAAACGACAGGATCTCGTGAACGGGCGTCCCTGCCGCAGCGACAAAAGCGTCCTGTTCTCCAACTCGTATACCTATGCCCGCGTAAGGCAGTCGCAGCGATTGTTTGACGGTGGAAGCGAGCGCTTCCAGCATCGCCTCCGGCGCCATCGGCCTCACAAGCTGGCTTCCCAGCTCCAGCAGCACCTCGTAGGGATCGTCGTGGCGTCCTTTCAGCAGCCGGTTGATTAGCCGCTGAAGCTTTTCCTTAAGCGGGGCAAAGGCAACCGCCACGATCGCCGTCGCCGTCAACGAGACGAATAAGTTATGGCCTGTTGCGAACAAACCGCTCAAATAATAAACCGTAAAAATATATATCGCGGCGACGCACAGAGATAAGGTTCCGTACAGCAGCGTTCTGTTGACAAGCGGATCGATTTCCCATAACCGTCGCCTAAGCACCGCCATCGTTAATGTGACCGGTATGGCCAGCAAACTCAAATTAATCATCGCATTGAGGTACACATAAGTCAGAGCGCTCCCGTCATTCAGACGGGGATTAAACAGAATGCTCATCCCGATAAATCCGGTCATGCCGACAACAAGACCATAGACCACCCATTTCGTCTGCTGCCGCTGCGCAAGCGAAGAAATTTTCAAATAGCGATGGATTTGCGAATAGATGAGAATCGAAGTCGTCCCGATATACCAAGCTGCCAAGAGGTATTCGGAGCCGCTCATATCGTTCCATATCAGACCGCGATTGAAGAAGCTGGCGACATCTATGATCAGTATCAGAATAAAGACCGCTGCCGTCCATCTGGGGACAAATCTTCCGTTCGGAAAAAGCAGAAACAATAAGGAAAGCCCGATCCATCCGAGTGTCGCGACAAATGAAAACCACCACTCCTCGCCGGCTATGCCTTGGAAAGCGATCGAGCTTAACGAAGGAAAGGACGTGCCGAAGGCCACCAGGGCCACCGCGGCAACCAGGGCCATCGGCTCGCGAAATCCTTTCCATAACAGCAGCAGCGCGGCCGCATAATACACATACGTAAAAATAACATCGATGCAAACGAAGAGGAATGCATACGTCTCCAGGGTCAGATGAATCGATCCCGCGTTCTCGAGCGGCATGGCGGGTACTAAGCTGCCGCAGCCATCAACTATACAAGTGGAAACGAGCTGTTCGTAGTATTTTGGAATTCCTGTCGAATACAATACTGCCGTTAACAGAGAGAAGCAGGCGGCAAGAAGCTGAAGGCAGGCAAGGAGCCCTTTCCGCCATGTCCGGACTGCGGGCTGTCCCCCCTCTCGAGCGGCGACGCGATCTTGCGTTAGTGGCATGTGATCCCCTCCGATACCAAACCCACCTCCATTATAGCGGGCATCGGGCGGTCTGAATACGGAGATCCCGCAACTTCCCGGGACACTTCCCGGATTTCCCGAAAATATCCCGAACCTGCTTCCCCAAACATTGTGAGTCCCCTTCTCTGTCGGCCATGATGGCCCGGAGCATATAATCAAAATCGTTACCAATAACGACGCCCACGGGAGGTTGCAATCAAAATGAATGAAACAAGAGTGACGCAGTGGTTGGGGATGATTTGTCTGCTGGCCGGGATCAGCCGCATGGGGATGACACCGAGCGCCTTCATCTGGGGGACGGACAGCACCCCGGAGCTGATCTTCGGGATCGTTGCGAGTGTGCTGATGTCCGTTGGCACTATCGCGATATTTATGGTGCAGTCGAGGGAGACGGGAGTCTTGGGATTGATATCCGTACTTGCCATCTCCGTCGGTAATATCGCGACGGCGTGTATGCTGTGGTCTTTGTTACAGGCTGCGAATCAGCCGATAAGTCAGGATGGCCTGGCTCTCACCGTCTTGCACCTTCTTATTCTAATTGGACTTACGGGAGGAACGCTGGCTTTTACGGTGCTGGCTTACCGGGCGAAAGTATTTCCCCGCTGGGTGATCGTGCTGCTCGTAATGATGCCCCTATCGATGTTCCTGCCGGTGGAAGACAACAAGTATATCGCCTTTTTCTGGGGATTATCCTATGTCGGCATGGGCTACACGATCTGGTCCGGCACTTTGCGGGCGAAGCGCGCTTAGGAGCGAGGAAGCCGGACGATAAAAGAGGTTCCTTGCCCGACGGCGCTCGTCACCTCGATCGTGCCGCCATGCGCTACAACCAGACCTTTCGCGATTGCGAGACCAAGCCCTGCGCCGCCGCCGCTGCGCGACCGGGCTTCGTCCGTCCGGTAAAAGCGGTCGAAAATATGCGGGAGATGCTGCGGCTCGATACCCTGGCCCGTGTCGGAGACGATGACGCGGATGCCTCCCGACTCGCCTTCTCCCGTACGTTCCTCTTGAATCGCCAATTCAATCTGCCCGTTCGGGGGTGTATAGCGAAGAGCATTTACCGTCAAGTTCAGAAATACTTGCGTGAGCCGATTCGCGTCCGCGAGCAGATCAGGGGAATCTGCCCTGCATACAAGCGTCATGCGGATTCCCTTCTGTTCGGCTTCGTGTGTGAGCCGTTCGACGATGCGGCCCAACAGCTTGCCGAGATCGGTCGGCTTTCGATCAAGCGGCAGCTGGCCTGCCTCGGCCAAGCTTAACTGATGGAGATCGTCCACGAGACGGGTCAGACGAATCAGCTCGTCCTGCAGAGGCAGCAGATTCTCCGGATCGATGGGTTTATTCCGGTGCTGCGCCAGATCGAGCTGGCCGCGAATGACGGTGATCGGCGTCCGCAGCTCGTGCGCCACATCCGCCACCCATTGCCGGCGCTGGGTTTCTCCCTCTTGGAGCAGCCGCGACATCGTATTGAATGCAATCGCCACTTGACCGAACTCGTCGCGCGAAATGACTTGTGCTTGCACGCCGAACTCGCCTTTGCCCAGTCGTTCAATAACGGCCATTAACCGGCGGAGCGGTTCGGTCAACCGCCGGGACAAACGCCAAGCCACGACCAAGCTGATGGCGATAAACAAAGCCGCACCCGGAATGAGCAGCGTCAGCACGGAGATGGGAAGACCGATTCGCAGCTTGGACAGCATGGCGACGTCCGGGTCGTAATAATACAGCAAGCCGATCGTCTCGCCTTCCCACTCAAGCGATCTACGAATGCCTAACCTCTGAATCAGCGCTTCCGACGGTGTACCGCGATGCAGCAGCGTTTGATGATGGGCAGACTGTAGCAGCAGTCCCTTCTGCCGCTCTGCATCTTCAAGGCTTTCCCCGAATGAGACCTGCCCGATACCGTCCCATGTCCGGCCTTGTTCCGCATAATACGCAACAAGCGTGTCCGACAAAGAGGCTACCATTTCGCCGCGATTCGAATCCACCGCCGCATTCACCCCTTCCCGAACGATCCATTGCGTGAGTAGACCGTACAAGACGCACATCGCCATAATAAACGAAGCCATTGCGAGAAACAGCTTGCGGTTCAGCTTCATCGGCGGTCACCGAAGCGATACCCGAAGCCGTAGACCGTCTGGATGTACTTGGGATGGGAAGGATCGTCCTCGATTTTTTTGCGTATACGGCTAATATGGGCGTCGACCGTGCGTTCGTCGTTAAGAATATCGTCATCCAGGGCAGACTGAAGCAGTTGCAGTCGGCTGTATACAATTCCCGGCCGGGAAGCGACAGTCAGCAGCAGCTTGAATTCCGTCGGCGTAAGCGGTACTTCCCTCCCCTTCTTCCATACGCGGCATTCCGCTTCCGATACGACCAGCTCTTCGTAGCTGTATACCGGCATCGATGCGGCACCGTGCCCATCAAGTCTGCGGAGAACGGAACGAATCCGGGCGGACAGCTCTCGCAGCGAAAAAGGCTTCGTCATATAATCGTCCGCACCCATCTCAAGCCCTACGATCTTGTCCGCTTCGTCCGAGCGGGCCGTTACCATAATGATGCCCGTAGGGCCCATACTGCGCAGCTCCCGACATACATCAAGCCCGCTCTTCTCCGGCAGCATCCAATCCAGCACGACCAGATCGGGTCTGTATGTCCGCGCCTTCGCGAGCGCCTCTAGTCCCGATTCCGCCGTTAGCGTCTCATACCCTTCGCTGCGAAGAAAAGGTTCCATAAATTCGAGAACCTTGCGTTCATCGTCCACCAGCAGCAGCTTCTGTGGCATGGCCTGCCCCCTTTCCTCCGATTTTCTAACAGTATACTGAAAATTGTGCCCGATAAGGAGGTTTCTTCGCAATTTCACGGGAACCGCAAACGATCGCAACAAGTTCACAACATCTGGCTGTTACGATGATACACAGAATACGGGACACGGAAGCCGGCACACGGTTGGACGGTTGTCCCAATTGCGACAAGGGGGTTGCTCGACATGTCTGATCCACTAACAACACCAAACCGCATCAACCGAATCGGCGGCATCGTTTACACCGGTTTGGCCTTTCTCTTCACCGTCTGCATAACGGTGCAAATTTTTATCGCCGGAATGGCGATCTTCATCGATGCCTCGCACTGGCGCGAGCACATCGTGTTCGTGCGCATTTTCGAACTGTTTCCGCTGCTGCTGCTGCTTTTTGCGTTCGTCGGAAAGCTTCCGCACTGGTTTCGCTGGATGAGTGGAGTTATTTTCCTGCTGATCTATGCCCAATATTTTACCGCCCATCTTCCGGTAGTCGGCGCCTTTCATCCGGTCATCGCAGCCGTGCTGTTCGGAACTTCTGTACACGTGTCGGTCCGGTCGGCGCAGTATGTATTTCCAAAGCGGCAGCATAAGGAGAAAGCGAAGGGATGAAACTTCAGCGAAAGGAGAGTAGAGGAATGGAAGAAGTGAAACAGCATAAGGCGCTTATCGTTGTTCTGGCCGTTATCGCCTGCTTTAGGCCGCTTATGAACATACTGGGCCTGTCTGCGCAAATCGGTCAGCCGATGGCAAGCGTCTCTGCCACGGTGATCATTACGCTGGCCTGGATCGCAACAGTCGTATTCGTCCGCATTCGCCAGCCGGTCGTCGTTCTAATGTTCGCCGGTATCGTCTACGTCATATTGGCTATTGTCCTGAGTGCCGTTCTATCGCCGATATTGACCGGTCATTTGCAAGGGCCTATCACGAATCCGTTCGCTATTGTCGGCGTGCTCGTCACTAATGCGGTATGGGGCATCATCGCCGGGTTTTTGGCCACTGTGTTGATGCGTGTATGGAAGCTTTGAGAGCTACAGCTCCATAACAATCGCCGCTCCGTGCAAGAACCACATGAGCGGCGATATGTCATTTCGTGCACCCAATTAGCGGTTGTCGTCTATCAGTTTATGATGTTTGCGCCGCTGGAAGCCAATCGTCACGTACACGTTACGGACCAGTGAGCTCGAGACGAATTCGCGGCCTGCATAACGTAGCATAAGTATGGAGACATTGGTTCAAATTCAAGCATCAACAACAGCCACGCCAACCTCGTGCAACGAGACGTTGTACAAATAAGGCCTGAACTGATCCAGAAAGCGGGGCGGCAGCTCCAGCAACAAGCCAAAATGCTCGATCGAACGGAAGCCCCCGATCTGTTCCCGAACCTGCAGCGTCCGAACGGCCAGCTTCTCGGTAAACTCCGGGATACGGAGCAGGTCGGCCAGCTCGCATTCGTTCAAATGCACCGGCGGGACAGGCTTTCGGCTCCGTTTGATCCGCTCAAGCAGCTCCACATACACCAGCACCTGCTTGCGGTACACTAGCACTGCAAGAACGCCACCACCGCTACAACCACCATCCCGCACAAATGTAGGCCCACCCCGCCGAGCCACGGCACGAGTGCAAAATAAAGCAGGGCCGGCAGCGTATACAGCACTGCGGTCTTGATGCCCCAGCGCCGGTTTTGCAAGAGCTGTCCGATCCGGTAAAAGGACATTCCGGCTAAAAATCCGGTCCATGTGTATGTAATCCACAGACTTCGGCTTCGCTCCCACTGCGGTCCTTTTTCGGTGATCCTCATTCTTGCTTTCCCCCTCCCTGCCGCAGCGGCGGCTCTAATAATCTACGATTCTTGCCTGATAGCCGCTAAGACTTACCGTCTCTGCCGGTTCGGCCTCTTCGTTAGCCGCATCGCTGCGTAGTAGGAATAGGCCATCTCGCAAATCGATGATAAGCCGGACCAGTCGGTCCGCCGGAAAGCTGCTTGTTGTCAAGAACAGTTGAAAGTCCCCGAACCACATACCGAATCGGCTCGCCAGATCCGGTTCCGGATGATTCAGCAGCGTTTCCCAATCGACTCTGCTCTGCTTGCCGTCGGAGACGAAACGCGGATTTTTCATGACGATGCCTTCCGAAGCGATGACGATCCCCGTCCGCCAATGGCCTATCGGCGTCGTATCCAGGTAAGCGAAAACGTCGCTAGTAGCGTCAAGACGAAACGAACGGCGCAAGCGGCTGCGCTTCCTTTTCGTCAATTGATCGCCGAGCGCATAGTTCGCCCCTTCGTACAACTCGCAAATGGCGCCAAGTCGTCTTGCTTCCTCTTCCCCTAGTGTCAATATGGCGCTCCGCTCCTTTTGTAGTTCCGCTGCTGCGGCTCCCTGCTCGTGGTCATCGGAAGCTGCCCGGACGGGTGATCTGCACCAGATTTTCCTTCGAAGTAGCCGGGATCGCCCGCATCTCCGCCCAGCTTCGCAGCTGCTGAATCCGCTCGGCCTGCGTGACGGATAACGGTACCGTGGACCGGATCGCCAATAGGATATCGTCCAGCACGACCACTCTGCGCTCCGCGAACGCCTCGAAAAAGCCTGACACAATCACCTGCTCCAGCTCCGCGCCCGAAAATCCTTCGGTCTGCTCGACGATCTCCTGAACGATCGACGGCTCCACCTGCCGCTTTAACCGTTTATGCAGATGAAGGCGGACAATCTGCTTGCGCTCCTCGCGGTTCGGCAGATCGACGAAAAAGATCTCGTCAAACCGGCCCTTTCTCATCATTTCCGGAGGCAGGTTGCTAATATCGTTGGCGGTGGCGATGACGAACACCATCTTCGTTTTTTCTTGCATCCATGTTAAAAATGTGCCAAATACGCGGCTGGCCGCCCCGCTATCCCCGCTTGAGTTCACTCCTCGAAAACCTTTCTCGATCTCGTCGATCCACAGCACGCATGGGGCGATCGCCTCGGCGGTCTGGATGGCGCTGCGTATGTTCGCTTCGCTCGTCCCGATCCACATGCCGAACAGCTTCCCTACATCCAGACGCAGCAATGGAAGCTTCCACAAGGAGCTGACCGCCTTGGCGACCAAGCTTTTGCCGCAACCCGGCACACCGGTGAGCAGCACGCCCTTCGGAGCGGTCAATCCGTATTGCACCGCTTGCTCCGACCACGATCCGTTTCTTTTGCCTAGCCAAGATTTGAGCTGATCCAGGCCGCCCACTTCATCGAGCTGGATACCCGCGCCGATATATTCCAGCAAATTCGACCGTTTAATAATTTGCCGCTTCTCCTCGAGCACAATGTCCACATCATCCTTGCTCAAACGCCCGTCCTTGACCATCGCCAGCGCATAGGCGTTCTCCGCCTCGCCTAACGTAAGGCCCAAAGCCGCCTGAACGAGGCGCTCCTTGTCGTCTGCATCCAGATCGATCTGAATGCCCGCCATTTGCTCGTTCGCTTCGATCATCGAATCCAATACCTGCTCAATCTCATTTCTGCTGGGCAGCGGAAAGTCGATGACGGACACCTCTTTTTCCAACTCCCTGGGAAAGACCGCCGTTGCCGACAAGAAGATGATATTGATCGGTTCCTTCGCCCGTTT
This sequence comes from Paenibacillus ginsengarvi, assembly GCF_003626695.1. GTDB lineage: Bacteria > Bacillota > Bacilli > Paenibacillales > NBRC-103111 > Paenibacillus_AB > Paenibacillus_AB ginsengarvi. Next base: position 24,050 of record NZ_RBAH01000035.1, on the reverse strand, counting down.
TACATAGGGTTGAATCATCTTGAGGCCCCGTACCAGCTCGTGAACGACAGAATTATCTGTAAAAAAGTAATGGATATCCATAATGACGAAAACGGAAGGCACCGTCGATTGTTCGATATGGCTCAGGAAACTCAGCAAATCTTTGGCCGGGCTGTCTGTACACCTATCGTATTTCCCATCCGCATGCAGCAGGCTCCATGTGAAGACCTGGCGTTTCGTTTTGATAAGCTCACTGTTCTCCGCTACGAACTTGATTGTCTCGAGAGCTCGTCCTTCCTCCCACGACAAAACGTGGATGAACGGAAATCTCGCTCTCATCATATGGCCTAGCAACCGCTGAAAATGTTCCATCATGCTCCTCCGCGCTCGTATATTCCCATTCACTCCCATATTATAGTAGACGGACGGAGAAGCTGTAAACGATAACAAGTCCAAGCGGTGCAACTTGTCTACCAAACTTTTTTACAACGAAAAAAGCCAAGCCCCCTCTTGGAGAGAACCGGCTCCTACTCGCAACGGTTTACCAGCATAAAGCAACACGAATTTTGAAACAGATGTCAGCACCCGGAGATCGGAACTCGATCGAGATGCCGTCCGGCGTTACGTTAACTAGAAAAGGCGTGTGGATTCCGAGCGATTGGATCAGGCGCTCGACCGCAGGCTTATTGCTTTCCGACGCGGCCTTTTTCAAATGTAGGGAAAAGCTTGCATTCGAGGAGATCACGTTTAACAAATGTACCAATTCCGACGTGGCCGTCAATGATTGTTTGGCGGATTGCTGAAACTGGCTCACATCTGACGGATCGCCTAATGGCATCGGCCTTTCCGTATACGGCCACAGCGGCCCCCATCCGTAGTAGTAATACACCGCTGGATCATCGTCCCTTCCTTCATCATGCTTTACTATATGGGCGATTGGCGTAATGGTGACCGTCTTCTGAGCACAAAAAAAGAAGCTCCTCTGCCGTATGACGCAAGGCTATAGGGCTTCTTTTTTACAATCTGCAAACCTACGACACCGTCTTTTCTTTAATCGTGATCGCACCGTAATACATGTACATGTCGCAGTGGAACTTATAAGTTCCCGGCTCCAAATTGTCCAGCGTTACGAGGTTATTCCCCTTTTTCAGCGGAACATCCAGCTTGATGTCTTCGGCTATCATGCCTTTAATGCAAGTAAAACCGGTTGTTTTTTTGAAATTGATTTTGGCCGGAACCCCGGGGATGAGTTCGATCTGATTCGGTACGAAGCCGTCGCCAGTCACCATAACCGTAACTACCTGGTAACCTGCAGCCTGCTCGGCGATTAGCGGATCGACCGGATCGGGTTTACTTGGAAAAAAGATCAATACCAGCGCTATGCAAAGTATGCCCAATCCGGCAAAAAGCCATGCCGGTTTGCGAATTTTCGCTTTCATGCCTTCCACTCCTTCTGCACTGCACGCCTGTTCCATGCGGATACTTCAAGTATAGCGGAAGGCGTATTCGAAAGTCGGCGCATATTTGACACATTCGCGGCAAACCCTTGAAGATTCGTTGGCGATTGCAGCGTAAGTTAACTGCCGGACAACATCTCTGCGCGTATCGCCTGCTTGAAGTCGTGTCCGCTCGGGTTCTGGAAGATGCGCAAGCCGAAGGTCGGTACGGCAGCGAAAACATGGTCGAAAATATCGGCCTGAACCGACTCATAGACGCCCCAATTCGTATCGTTTACGAACGCGTAAATTTCCAGAGGAAGCCCGTTCTCCACCGGCGCCAGCTGCCGTACGATCAGCGTCATCTCCTGATGAATCCTCGGGTGATGTTTCAAATATTGTTCCATATACATGCGAAACACGCCGATGTTCGTGAGCTGCCGTCCGTTTACCTTCATCGTTTTGTCGATCTGATTGCGGGCGTTGAAGGCGGCTATTTCCTGTTCTTTGCTATCTATATAGTCGGTCAAATAATGAATTTTGCGAAACCCGCGGATCATCTCGTCCGTACAGAAGCAAATGCTGCTTTTGTCGATCAGGACGGAACGTTTGATGCGCCGGCCCCCCGCCTGCTGCATTCCGCGCCAATTGCGGAACGAGTCGGAGATGAGCGCATAGCTGGGTATCGTCGTAATCGATTTGTCGAAGTTTCTCACCTTCACCGTATTGAGCGAGATGTCGATCACGTCGCCATCGGCGTTGTATTTCGGCATGTCGATCCAGTCGCCGACACGCACCATATCGTTGGAAGACAGCTGTACGCTGGCGACAAGCCCCAGAATCGAATCTTTGAAGATGAGCATGATAACCGCAGACAAAGCGCCAAGGCCGCTTAGCAGAATGAGCGGACTCTCCCCGATCAGGTTGGCGATAATAACAATGCCGCCGATCACGAAAACAAATATTTTAACGACCTGGGTGTAGCCGCGAATCGGCTTCACTTTGGAAATCTCGAAGGTGCTGTAAATATCGTTGCAGGCGTCCAGAAACGCATCGATTACGATCATGCCCACGACGATAATATAAACGGCGACGCCTTTTTCGATAAGCGTTTGGTAGCCGGGAAAGATCGAAGCGAAATAATAAATAATGAGGGCCGGGACAATATGAGAGATTTTATGAAATATTTTTCGCTCCAAAAATACGTTGTCCCACGTGAACCGGTTTTTCGTAATGATAGAGGTGAGGATTTTTAATACGATTTTTTTGGTTACGAAATTCGCGGTGACACAAACTCCGGCAAGCAGGACTAATACAATCGCATTCGCCAAGTATGTAACATAGGGTTCTGTCATTCCCCGTTCCGTTAGCAGGTTATAAACAAAATTCATACTCTACTCCTTACCTATTAGAATGTTTATTTATTATAACATCTAGAGGTCCGGTGAATAACTACACTACGGGAAAATTCGGGAACAAAGGCGACCACTCCGTTTCTCCGGCATCATTCGAAACCCTCCGTTCAGTTATTCACCGGCCTTCTAGATCATGCGGGTAAAGAGATCGCGATTTCATCTCAAACGCAGAGCAAGGCTGCCGATGTTTCGACAGCCCTCTCATACGCGGGAACCCGTTATCCTTCTCGCTTCCATACCTCCAGATTGAGTTCATTGTTCATGGCCGCTGCGGCAAAAGACCCCATTGCGGCAGCTGCTATCGACTGATGCAGCCGCGAAGCCGCATCCCCGGCGCTATAGACGCCTGCAACGCTCGTCTTCCCGAATTCATCGACGGCGACCATTCCCGTTTCCGTCATGCGGCATCCGAGAAGCTTCGGCAGCTCCGATCCGGTAACGAGCTCCGGCTTGAAAAAGATTCCTCTGCACGGGATGGCCTTCCCGTCTTCAAGCACGACTCGCTGGACGATCCCGTCCTTCGATTCAATCGCTCGCACGGGCGAATCCCATAATGGCACTTGATGACGCTGCAGTTCCTCCCGCTGAGCATCGGTCAGCCCGTCAGGGCCGTTCGTGCAGATCGTAAAACGGCTCGTCCAGCCGGATATCAAAGGAGCGAAGTGCATCAGTTCCGGTCCTTTGTTCAAAATAACCAGAGGCTCATCCCTTAGCTCCCAGCCGTCGCAATACGGGCATACGAAGGCGCTTTTGCCGTAAACCTCGGCCAAGCCGGGAATGTCAAGCGGCCGGTCTTTCATGCCGACGGCAAACAGCACCTTTTTGCTTACATAAGCGTGTCCCTGCCCTGTGGTTATCTGAAAATTACCGTTCTCCCCCGCAATAGTTACGGCCGTATCCGCTACGATAGAAACCGACGGGTAAGCCTGAATTTCCTCCTGCGCAATACGCCGGAACTCGCCCGGACTTATTCCGTCGCGGGTCAGAAAGCCGTGGGCCTCGCGGGTGACTGCGTTGCGGGGACGTCCTTCATCGATTACCGCCACCTGTTTTCTGGCGCGTCCCAGGACGAGAGCTGCGTTTAACCCTGCCGGACCGCCGCCGATAATCGCCACATCCAGCTGCTGTTGTTTCAATCTCATAAAAATAGACACCTCCATAGATCTGTAATATCCATAATTAAGGGAAATGAAGACAAGAAGCAGATCACTTCTTGTTTACTTCATTCTCTCTGTCATCTCATCCAGTACCGTCTGGATCGTATGCTTCTGCAAATAGTCGTGCAGATGCCGCTGTGCCCCGTCCATCACCTTCTCCACCAGGCACCCGCTTCCCCGCTGAAGCTCCGGCTCCGCATGCGCCTCATCGCCAAACAGCTCGTGCTGGCGCGAATTCGCATTCGAGCATTCGAACAGCTGCTGTCTGCCTTCCATCACCTGGATGACTTCCAGAAACGAAATATGCTCTGCCGCCCGGGCCAGCTCGTAACCGCCGTTCACCCCCGGCACGGCGCGAACGATCCCGTCCTGCCGCAGCTTCGACATAATTTTCGACAAATAGCTCTCGGAAACGCCGAGCGAGGCGGCCAATTCCTTGATCCCGACGTTATGCCTCGGAGTCGAATGCGCCAGATGTATCAAGGCGTGCAGAGCGTAATCCGTGCTCTTGGAATATTGCAAGCTTCCTTCTCCCTTCCGCTATCGTCATCATTATGGACCTTCAATATCCATAATAAACAACATGGCTTCGAATTGCAAGCTCGTAGTTGCCGCAAAAGAAGAAAGAAGATCGCCCGTGATCCTGCCCGATCGAGCCCGGATACAAACGATCTATGCGTGCAACTTTATAATAGCTGAGGACTGAACCATTTCACTTCGCCAAGCTTGCGGCTAGCAGAGCGTTACACAATCGTGCTCGTCACAAGCTCTCCCGTATCTGTGACCGTAACCGCATACCTGCTTCCTGCCGGAGACTTCAGAATAACCCGCGCTTCGCCGACGATGCCGAAAGGCTCCCAATTCCCCGGCGAACCGCTTGCGACACAGATCCATCCCATACATTCGGCTGAGGAAGCTGCCGTCTTATACACGACCGATCCCTGGATCCAGCTTCCGCTTGTTGGCACGCTATTCGCCCAACTGACCGAGACGCCCTTAGTTATCGCCTCCGGAGTCATCGGCTTCAGCAAATAGGCGGGATTGCCGACAGGAACGCCGTCATTTGCGAATACATTGTCCTGAAAAATGCGAATGTCCGAGCCGGCAGCCGTCGCCTCCAGCTGGATGCAGGCCCGCTTCGAATCGATATGGTTATTCGACACTATCATGCGACTCGCAACCGTTTCGAATTTGAGCCCGTAATCCGTATCGAGAAATATATTATCCGTAACGACGTTCCCTTCCGTCGTCTCCGGGCCTGCAAATCGTACGGCTCCATAGCTGGAGTAAACATGGTTGATCCGGTTGCCATGAAAAAGAAGGCGGTTACAATTACGGAATGAAGCAGCGATGGCACGAACGGCATCGATCACATTGTGGCTGACAACAGCGTTATCGGCATTCGATATATTCCAACCGGAGCTGCCTGTCCCGTAGTCCCGGTTGCCCCGAATGACCAAGCCCTTCTGAACTCTCGACGAGGTGAACATGCGGGCATCGCCTACCGAGCCGTAAAATTCATTATCCGCAATGCAAACGTCCTCGGTATTGCCCGTCTCTCCCGCAATGCTGCGAAAAAAATAACGGGATTGCCCTTGATTGCCGCGGATGGTCAGCCGTTTATTCGGAAATCCCGCATTCGGACTATATGTATTAATAAAAATGCCGGCGCAGTCGAAGACATTGTCCTCGATCCAGATGTCTTCAACGATTTCCGTCCCGCTGGACGTTTTATTCGGTTCGATGTCGATTGTCGCAACGTAATCGTGCGCATCGCTGATGATATTGTCGCGTACCCATGCTTTTTTGACCGACACCAGGGCGACCGCGCATCGCCTTGGACCGATCATTTCGTTCTGATACACATGGACGTTCTCGCACGGCCGAATATAGTCGGCACCGAAGTAGACACAGTCTCCGTAAGCCGTGTTAAACCGGTTATGATGAACGTAAATGTTGCCGGAATCAATGACCCTCAGCAAATGCGATTGCTCCCCCACCGTTCCGCCCGTGTATTGCCCGTTCAAATGAAGCCCGCTGACATGAAGAGCCGCTCCCCGGTATGACTGAATGATAAACATGCGCTTGTTCGCCGACCCGTCCGCGCCTTCCATCCGAACCTCAGGCGTGCCGATCCCGTACACGGAGTTCGTTAACGTAATCGGTCCGCTTACTTTGTAATAGACCGCTGGTTTCGGAACGATCATCATCTTCCCGGTTTGCGCCGCATCCCGGAACGCCTCGGTATCGTCGGTTATTCCGTCGCCGATCGCCCCGTAATCCAGGACGCTGATCGCCCCGTTAGCCCGCAGCAAACATTCGGCCTCCTCCGGATCGCCGCCATAAACGGCGTTCGTAACGGTACCTCCTAGTCCCTTATCGTTTGCTTTCGCCGAGAGCAGCGTCCCCGAATAGAGCGATAAGCCTGCAATTCCTGCGGAAGCGAGCAGCTTTCTCCGTGATAACAACCGTTCCGCGGGCGCGTTTTCCCCATTTGATTTCATAATCCATGCCTCCTGGTTTTTGGCTTTTGCCAGACAATACCCGTCATACTGGATGCATTCGGTTAATCAAGACATTACATGGGTAGGCTGCATTTCAAAAATGCAAGCGCTTTTATGTAGGTACGAGACGATAATAACAAACGTGTGCACATTCTGCAATACTATTTATAAAAAAATTATGCATCGGTTTTTTACCCAAATGGAAGTACTTTTATTAATTCAACTTTATATAAAAATAAATTCCTTTACACCATTATATACACACGTTTGTATTAGAAACTGTTTAGCAACTGAAAAAAGCGGACCTTCCGCTTTTGCAACGGATGTCCGCTTTAGTCAGGTAGAACCATGCTAGAGGCAGCTATGCACAACCGGGCGCCTCAATCGTTCCACACATCTTCGATCAGCTTTTTCATATACAGGGTTCGTTTCTTCGTAGCTTCGCGATCGACGACCCATATCCCTTTGTGAAGAATTACGCAGTCTCCGACCTTCACATCGAATGAAACCGCGCTGCGAGGCACATCCTGCGCCTTGCCGGCGATTTCGATCACGGCATAACTGCCTTCGAATCGTTCCACGATTCCTTTCATTTGGGCGGCTCACCTCTTACGTCCCTATTTCGCTTTTCCCTTTATGTATTCCCACGGGTCAAGCTTGATGTCCAGCGACTTGCCGTTTGACACGAACACGATGTTGCCCGACGTATCGTTGCGAAGCACCGTAATGTTTTTGCCTGCCAGCTTCGCCAATATTTCCGGCGTCGGGTGCCCGTAATTGTTTTTGCCGGACTGGATGACCGCATACTTCGGACCGACACGCTCCAGAAACGGATCGCTTGTCGAGGAGTTGGAGCCGTGATGCCCGATGAGCAAGACGTCGGCTTTCAGATTCGTGCCGCTTGCCACGAGATCCGTCTCGCTCTTCGATTCCGCGTCCCCCGTGAGCAGAAACGACGTTTCCCCGTACGCTACGCGGATTACGGCGCTCATCTCGTTCGTATCCGAGTAGTCGCCGATCGGAGCAACGATACGCGCGGTTGCCCCCGAATCCCACTTCAGATTCACATCCGCCTTGGCGCTGTCCACCTTGATTCCCTTCTTCTTCGCCGCAAGCAAAACGTCCTCGTACGTCTTCGTATTGGACTGCACCTTCGGCATGTAAAACTGCCCGATATCAAAATGATCGATGACCGCATCAAGGCCGCCGATATGATCGGCATCCGGGTGCGTGCCGACCAAAATGTCGATTTTCTTAATGCCCGCCCGCTGCAAATAAGCGACGATCATTTCTTCTTTATCGTTGTTGCCCGCGTCGATCAGCATCGTTTTCCCCGTCGGACCGACAAGAAGTTGCGAAGCTCCTTGCCCGACATTGATGTAATGCACGAGCATTTCCCCCTCGGCCCGCACATACGGGGCGCTAATCGTCGTCCCGGCGACCGGTTTGCCTCCTCCGTCCGTCTGACCGGTTTCATCCGGCCGTTCTTCGAAGTAAAGCAGCCCGATCAGGACAACCGCGAACAGCAGCGCGCCCAGCCATAACGGCGAACGCCCCTTCTTCTTCTTGAACGCATTTAGCTTCCCTAGCAGGAGCCCTGCCGCGCCTGCGATCACAGCGCCTATCAAGGCGGTTACAAGGTCGGCTCCCATCCATTCTTCCATATGTATCCTCCCAGCCTCCCATACAAGGAATTATAGGGGAATTCGCTCCGGCCGACAACAGGCAGCCCGGTACCAGCTAGGGCAACCATACGGTTATTTATCGGTTATTCCAATAACGGTATTAAATCGGTCAGCGATTGAACCATAAAATCCGGCGAGTAATGCGAAGGCGCCTTTCTATTATTGCGGTTGATCCAGGCGGATTTGATGCCGACGCTTTGCGCCCCTGCAATGTCGCTGCTCAGCGAATCGCCGACATGCAGCACCTCGCCGGGACGAAGGTTGAACGTTTCGAGCGCCATATGAAACATTTCCGGCCTCGGTTTATACGCTCTGGCGTCCTCGCTCGTAATCACATCCTCAAGCGGCAAGGAATGGTGGCGAATGGCCGACTGAACGTCCTTGCGATCGATATTGGATACGACAATCCGAGGTTTTTTCAGACGATCCAGAAATGGCCGCGTATCTTCGCATAAAGCCGGGGCTTCCCAATAAGCATATAAGATTTCGCTTAACTGATCCGGGCTTTCGGACGATTGAAAATGATGTAAAGTGTCCTTCAGGGAAGCAAGCTCGATTTCGCGCTGAGTGTTAAAATGTTCGCCGAAGGAGGAACGGCATGTTCTCGCAAAACAAGCCGACCAATAGGTCCCGATCTCGCCGGATGCCGTTCGGAGCGATGACGACTCCGAGATTCGACTGCATATTCGCTGTAAAAATACTTCGTCCTCTTGCACCAAAGTGCCGTAAAAATCAAGGAAAACAGCTTTAAACATGCGGCACAACCACCCCTTTATCACATTATCAAACTAACACATTAACGCTTTACCATAATAAATTAACTAAATGATTTCGTCAACCTCTTTGGGATAGCCGGGTTAACGGTGCTCCGCCAGCCATTAGCGGATCTTTTGCCTCCGCTTCTCCCCGAGGGAATTATTTGTTCATTAAACATACAAGCGGGCGGCTGCGGTATACCCAAAGGTATCCTCAGCCGCCCACAGGGCTTTTGCAAATATAGCTCTATTTCTCAATCGCTCCAAGGGTAGTCAGCACTCGCAGCAGCATCGTCGCCGCTTGGCCGCGGCTTGCTTCGCCGTGCGGCAGCAGCTCGCTGTCCGTCACACCCTGCATCCATCCTTTACGTACGGATGCGGCCACCGCTACCTTCGCCCAAGCCGAGACGGCCTGCGAATCGGCAAAGCGGTTCATCGGTTCCTGACCGGAAGCCGGTTCGAGTCTGTGCCCTTGCAGGGCAGCAAAGCGGCTGAACAGAACCGCCAGCTCTTCGCGGGTGATGGCGTCGTTCGGACGGAAGCGATTGTCCGCCCCCTCCACCAGCCCCAGCTTGACGGCATCCGCGACAACGCGCGCGTACCATGCATCCGGAGATACGTCGGCAAATGCGGACACTGCCTCCTTCTCTCCTCCCGGCGCTTTTCCTTGGCCTTGCCCAAGCGCCTCTACCAGAAGCTTCGTCATCTCCGCCCGCGTAATCAGGCGGTCCGGCTCGAAAAGCTCTTCGCCGGCGCCGTCCACCATATGCCGGCTTACCAGCACATCGACGGAGGTCCGGCTCCAATGAGCCTTCATATCCGCGAACGGACGATCGTACATCATCACGGCATATTCGCCAAACGCGTCTATGCTGGCTTCGACCATGCGGCTGGCGACATCGACGACACCGCCGTAATACGTCCAGCCTCCCGAAGTGGAAGCGTCGCTGCGATACAAACTGAAACGTCTTGCGTCAGCTTCTCCGGCAAGCGCCGGATTGAGTTGCATGGCCAGAAGCAGCGGTTTTACAGGCGCGGCGCCATCCGAGACCATTTCCACGGATCCGGACATCCGCATATAGCGGGAAGCGAGCCGGTCATCGGTGCCGGTTGCCTTCAGCGTTAGCGTCAGCTTCGTTTCTGCGGCAAAAGCATCCTTCGGCACGGCCAGCTCCGCCAGTCCGTCGAATAGGCGGAAGCTTCCTCCTTCCGGTCCAAGCTTGACTTCCGTTTGATTCGGGTTCGGTTCGGCCGCCGGTCCTCCTCCGTAGCCGCCGGATACGCCTCCACCCTCGTACTGCGTTACTGCGGCGGTTTTCGTCCGCACGGCGATGGAAGCGGCCACGGATTCATTACCGCTGCGGTCCACCGCGACGATCGAGAAGTTATATTCCGTATTCGGAGTAAGCTCCCCAGCCGTAAACGTTTGTGCGCCCGGAAGCGCTTCGCCCTGCTTCTTGTCGTCCGGACTACTGCTGCTCGCCCAGGTTAGCTTCAGCTTTGCCAGATCCGGTGCGGCCGGATCGGTCCAGCCCAGAACGACCTGCCGCTCCTGCACCGCTTGCGCCTCTAGGTTGCCGACGGCAAGCGGCGGCAGCCGGTCGGCGGACACTGCCCAGTTCGCGGTTGCGCCCGCCGATTCGTTGCCAGCCTCGTCGACGGCGGAAACTTGAAACTCATAACCCGCCGCTTCCGGTAAGCCGGGCATTTGTACCCAACCGGTGCCTCTGGCTACTTCGATCGGAGCCGAATAGCTTGCATCGCCCGCTTTTTTCCAACGAACGAGCGCTTTCGCATAATCATCGTCGGCCGGATCGTCCCAAGCGACCGTCGCCGTTCCGAAGGTGATGCCCGCCGTTACATGAGCCGGAGCTGCCGGCGGCGTAACGTCCTGATGGGTTACCCGGAACGGACGCTGTACGTCACTTCCCATCGGAATGCCTGCATAGCTGGCAATCGCTCCACTTATAAGCAGCTTGTAATCCCCATCGGCCAGAGGCGCTGCTGGCGTGTAACGGAGAGTAGTCGCAAGCAGCAGGCCGTTTGCTTCGACCGGTTGTTTGGCCTGGACCGAGCCCTCGACCGGCTTACCGTCCGCGGACTCGGCCGTAACGGAATCCGGCGTCAGCGAACGCGTATCGATCGGCTTGCTGAAGACAATATCCACATACCCGCCGCCTGCGGCGGCCTTGACGCTCTCCACCTGCGGAGGGCGATACGATACAAGCGGGATATTCACTTCTAGCTGCGGCGGCGGCACGTCAAGCTCGTCGCTGTACGTCGTCTCGTAGCCTTCCTTCTCGTATCTGACCTTCCACTTGCCCGGCGGCACATCCCAGGCGTACCGGCCTTGGCCGTCGGTAAGCAGCGGGTTTTGCTGGAGATACCAATCGGCATCCCATGCGCGCCATTCTCCGGTGCGCGAGTCCTGTTCCAGTACGGTAGCCGTCACGCCTTCGATCCGGTTATCCGGAAGCCCTTCGTACACATAACCGCTCGGGTCCCAAATATAGACCGGATCGGCGACAGGCTTCGGCGGTTTCTTCTTGACGCAATTCAGCTCGCTGAGGTAGGGCCGCAAATGCGTTTCCAGCTCGGTCAGTTCGTCGTTCGCCACCTCGTCGAGCTTTTGTCCGATATAGTAGCCTTCCGCCCAGAAGGCGATGCCCCACAGGCCGGAACCGAACAAAGTTCCGAGAGCGCCCACATTCAGTTTGACCTGCTCGTGAGCGAAAATGTCCGTTTTCACTTCCCAGGCGAAATTCAAATAGTATTCTCTCGCCACCGGATCGCAAATTTGCTCCGCCTGCTCGATGGCCCGATTCACCCGATTCATGAAATTATCCGAATCGAAGGCGTCCATCGTTCCTGCGATCACGTCGCGGAAGCCGAGCGCCTGGCCGACCTTGCCGATCGTGAACTCGATCGTTTTTTTCGCGAGCGTTTGCTCCGCTCCGAGCGTTCTTACCCGTCCCGAATTCGCGGCGGACGCCTTCGCGGTGGCAGCGTTATCCGGTACATAACCGGAGATTTGGATCGTAATTTCCGAATCGCTTTTCTTCCTGCTGATCGTTAGTCCGTACACGGGCAAGCCTGTTTCCCCGGCATGACGGACGTCCCCGTCGCTCGGCTTGAATGTGCCTGCCGAAGTGGTGGATACGTTAATCTGGGTCCACAAAAACTCGTTTACCTTGAAACGGGCCGAAGCCGCTCTTTCCGGCATGACGGAACCGGACGGCGTTTTTTCTCCCGGACCGGCGACCCATTCCATGCTGTAGTCCGCCATCGTAGACGGAAGGCTGCTGCGGAATTCCTCCTCCGTTGGAACGGGCCCGGGGGTCTCCACGCGGTCCCGTTTTTTCGTATAATCCACGACGATCGGCCCCACACCACGCGCGATGGGTACTAGCGCCCGATAGGCGCCGTTCACAAGCTGCGCTTCGGCAACGCTGCCGCCGACGCGGACGAATACATGTTCGACACGCGCTGCGTCCCGGAACTTCAAATCAACCTGGACCGGGTAGCCCGGAACGACCACGTAAGGAAATACGGCGGTCCCATTGACCGTATCGAACTGGACGACACGGCCGTCATTCTGCACCAGCGAAACCGACGACAACCCGGGATCGTTCGGATCGTACTCGACATAGGCGCGCTCCCCGGGCACCCGGACGCCGTTTAGGTTCGACTCCGTCGACAGCCGATGCTTCTTCGCGCCCGAGTCGGCAAGCTCGACCGGAAGCGTCCACGTACCCGCCGGCGACACAGGCGCCTTGCCGATCGGCGCGCCGTTGTCGTACAGCGTTACCTCCGAGCCGGCGGGAGCGTAACCGTTCACCTTGAAATGCGGATCGGCCACGATCTCCGGCGCGCGCAGCGTAACCGGCAAAATGCCGACGATGGCCGTACCGAGTATGTCTTCGTGCGGAAGCGGATTGTTGTACCGCATTTTGCCGACAATGGCAATGTCGGTACTGCCCGGCTGTTCCCGTAAATGCAGCTGCAGCCGAACGCTTCCTTCGGCATATAACGGAACGCTGCCGATCGGCACCTCGAGCGTCCGCCCGACCAAACGCGGCTCCGCCGCTTTACCGTTTTGTACGAGGGTGCCGGGAACGTATTCCGCTTCGTTCGGCAGCTCGATGGCCAGGACCGCATCCTGCGGTTCCAATTCATAGCTGCTGCGGGCGTTGTTCTTATATACGGCGCGCAGCGTAATCCTTCCGCCCGGCGTCGACCAGTCGGAGGAGCTCTCGATTCCGTTGCCGCTGCCGCTGAATGTCCCGGCGGGTTGCAGTCGGATGTCACCCAGGTTCACAACTGCCCCCGGCCGGACAGCGAAATCGACCGAAGCGACGGCGTCCGCATAAGGAGCGCTCAGCAGGAGCCGCTGGTTCCCGCTGCCTCTGAGCGGAACTACGAACGATTGTTTATCTTTATCGTAGCTAAGATAGCGGGAATCCGCCCGACTGTCGTCCAGTTGCTGAAGCGTCGCATTGAGGCCATAGAGCGGAGTGCCGTCCGGTCGAATCGCCCGGAAATAGGCCTGACCGCCACTGTTTTCCAGCCGGATTTCGATATTCGCTTCATTACTGTCGCCGATCACCGTATTCTCGCATTTGGAAGGCAAACCCGCCTCCACACCGTTTACACAGAAGCCGACCGTATCGCCTGTTGTAGCCAGCGTCCGGTACTCCCGGCCGTTTTGGGCCGTTACCTGAAATGACGGACTGACGTTCAGATGCACGGTAGTGCGCCAGTCCAAATCGATCGGCCCTTCCCAATCTCCTCCGCCCAGCCTGGTGTACAAATTCAGCGTCACCTTGGCCGGCTCTTTCAAGGTAAGGTCGACGGTTTGGTCGCCTTCGATGGCGAGCTTCCGGGTCGGAGAAAAGCCGCCCAGGCCGCCGCTCCTCGTTGCCCGCAGCTCGACTTCGCCGGCGGTCAATTTCAGGCTGTATGCCCCTGCCCGATCCGTGCGAGCCGTATACATCCTGCTGAAGCCGTCCTTCGTCAGCACCGCAGAAACGATGCTGTCTCCTGCCGGAGTACCGTCCGGGGCAAAAACGCGTCCCCGCAACAGCGCTTCCGGACTTTCCGTCAGCGTGATCTCCACCTGCTGCTCTAGCAGCTCGGTATCAAAATCGACGGCAGCCACCTCGTAGGCGGGACTTTGCGGGATTATCGTCAACCGCGGCTTGGGCGACGCATCGACTCCTCGCAGCATAGTAACCATACCTGCTACTGTGCCGTATGCTCCGCTTTCCCATAGTACCGTACCGTTTGCTCCGTCACGCAGCTCCGCTTTGACAAGCGGCGTATCTGCCGTTTTCGTCTTCACGTTTATGTTAAAGGTATAACGGTATTTGGGTAGAAACGTCATCTCGGCAACTTGACCGTATCCCGGCGACATCGTTTGCTGCTGCGTGGCAACCAGCTTGCTGCTGCCTGAGGGAACGAGTGTGAACCAGACCGAAGTCTTCTCGAACGGAACGTCGAACTCATACGACAGCGTCTCCGGACTGGCCGCTCTCTGCTCGTTATGAAACGATCCGGCCGCACTGTATTGGGACAGGTGGAACTGCGTTTCGCTTAACATAGCGGACCAGACGGATGCCGCCGGTACGCCGATCGTAAGACGCAGCCTCGGCGCTACATTCGTGCGAATCGGGTAAGCGCGGGGAATCGGAGTCCCGTTGATCTCGAACGTCATCTCCTCCAGCCTTGCGGTCCCTTCGGTTATGCCGAACGTTCCCTTGTACGTTCCCGGCTCCTCAGCGGTTTCGGCCAAATCGAGCCACTCCGAATCGGCTTCCGGAGCGTCGCCGCCTTTCCACACGCTCTTGCTGATCTGAGCGCGGATCGTATGGCCGGATTCCGCTTTCAAGGTGAGAGCAGCCTCGCTGCCGATGACAGGCACTTTGGCGCTCGACTTGCCGACCTGGCGGGTATAATCCAGCGTGTAGCCGTCTATCGTTTCGTTCCATTTCTTCAGCGATACTTGCAGCGGCGTTTTTCCTATCCCGAGTCTTACCTTCGTCTCCTTGGGCGTTTGATACTCCGCGGGAGGGGCAACGGCTACCGTTATGTTCTCGCCAGCCAAACGTCCGTCCAGGAGCGCGATCCCGTTCGCATTCGTCGGGATGCGTCCGAGCGAAACGCCTCGTTCGTCCTTGAAGGTCAACTCGGCGGCTACAGGCGTACTGCCATACAACACCTCGACCGACAAGGAAGCAGGGAACACCGGAACGAGCCGAATCGTCGTCGTGCCGCCTTTGCCAAGGCTCAGCCCGCTTTGCCGCGCATATACCGCGCCGCTTTTGCCGTCCTGAAGCTCAAGCTCCAGATCGTCCACATGCCGCCAGTAGAGCTCGTAATGCGTTTGTCCGGCGGCAAGCGGTTTCGTCGTGCGGCTCGCTCCCGAGCTTTGCAGCACAAACTGCAAACCGGACAGCAGGTCCGGGTGTTCGGCAGCTACATCGATAACCAGTTTGCCGGCCACATCAACCGGCAGCCGGGCCACCGCTTTTGAAGCGCCGCCGCCCTCCGGCCTTGCC
The DNA here is from genome assembly GCF_003626695.1 of Paenibacillus ginsengarvi. Classification (GTDB taxonomy): domain Bacteria; phylum Bacillota; class Bacilli; order Paenibacillales; family NBRC-103111; genus Paenibacillus_AB; species Paenibacillus_AB ginsengarvi. The sequence continues at coordinate 8,562 of NZ_RBAH01000035.1, read as the reverse complement.
TGGATGCTATCGATCTGCGTCATTCCTTCGAGCACGCGGAAGGCGGCGCGGTACACCCCGGAGGAAGCGGGCGTTTCCGTCATCGCGACCGTTTTCGTCACATTGCGTACTTGGGCCGGATCGCCTTGAAGGATCTCGCGGTATGCGACATCCGCAACGATCGTTTTGTTCGGCTGCCCGGTAGCCAGGATCGTCATATCGCTTCCCGGATTGAGGCTGCCTGACGTCATGGCGCTGTCCGGCGCCTGCCATTCCGCCGAACCGAGCGTTTCGTCCGGCTGCTTCTGGCGGCATTCGCCGTAGCAGTACGTGTACAAACCGTCCGATCGGACATAAACGATCCGGTTGCCGGCTTCGTCGATTTTGGCATTGTCCGTGTTATAGCCCGGGTTGCCGACCACATCGACAAGCCCTGTCTCCCGATCCATACGTTCGGTGTAATGATTCGTATAAATGCTGCCAGACGGATTATGGTCGAGTAGAGAAGTTACCACATACCGTCCGTCGCCGCTCAGCGACGTCTTTTCATATACTTTGTCTTTTCTTTCGCTGCTGGGACGGCTGTCGGGAAATTCATCCTCGCTCCACAAACGGCTGTCTTCGCTCCTCAAATCGAATGCCTGCACTTTGGCAAAGCCCCCGCGGGTGGCGCGGAACACAACGTATTTGCCGTCGGCGCTCATGCTTATACTGCGGCTCAATCCGTTATATCCGTGGAAAAAAATATGGGTGTCCGCGGCGACATCGTATACGGCGACGGCATTGGACGAAAACGAGCCCATGTCCTCCGTCCCTTTCAAATTCGTTGACGACGTCTCGTAGGCGATCCGCTTGCCGTCCGCGCTAATGACCGGCGATTCGGAGGCCTGGTCGCCAGGAGCGCCGTCTGCGGCCTTGCTCACGAGCGTTTTCGTTCCGTTGCCGAAATCGTACATATAAATCTGCGAGCCTTCGGCCCATACGATCCGGCTGCCGCCGGCATTAAGGCTGGGCTTGCTCGCCTTCTTCGCCGGGTCGGAGATGAGCTCAAGCGTACCGGTACCGGCAAAATAGATATATACGCCCTTATTCGCTCCTCCTGACGGCTTCGCCGCACGCAAATTGGTCGCGTCCGACGTAAAGGCCAACACCGTGCCGGTCCGATTAACCGCCAAATCCGCGATCGAACCGTTCGGCGCCTGCCCGTCGTCCGTTAAGTTCACCGGCGAGCTGACGCCTGTCGCCGTATCGACGATATACAGGCGGCTATCGGCTTCGGCCTGGTAGAGAACAGTGCTTCCGTCGCCGCTCAACGCCGGCGCCACGTCGTACATCGGTTCGCCCAGCCTCACTTCGTTCGCCGGCGAAGTACCGGCATAGATCCCGGTGGAGCTCGACTCGTTACCGGCGGCATCGAACGCTCTGACGAGGATCGTGTACGGACGGGCAGGCTGCAAATCGGTAAAAATCGCCTGCTGCTCTACCGTTTCCCGAAGCAGCGTACCGCTTTTGTCGTACAGGCGGTAACCGATCACGGACGGATCGTTCATGCGGCCTCCCTGGCCGTTTGGCACGGTCGGCGCCGACCATTGCAGCAATAGACTCGTATTCGCCGGATACAGCAGCCTCCAAGTTTCATTCTCCACCCTGCCGGGCGGCGTACGGTCCGCATGAACGGTAACCGGCTCCGACGCTAGGCTGTTCACCCCGCCCCTTTCGGCCGTCGCCGTAATCCGGTACTCGCCCTCTTCCGTCAGCGGAAGCTCGAACGAGAAGCGCTGCGAAGCATCGGTCGCGGTCGTTCCCTCCTCGACCGGCTCTCCGTTATTGAGCCTGCTGCTGATGGTAACCGTAGTTCCGTCCTCAGCTCTGCCCGTGACGACGATGCTCGGCGCTTTCGAATAAACGGGCAGCGGGTCCAGCACCGGCACAGCTGGCGCATAAACGGAGCGGGTCACGCCTGTCAAGCCGGACTTGTTGCCCGCGACCGCGTCGCCGCTTGTTTCTTTTGCGGCCCTGGCAGCGTCCGCGAGCGACTCCGGCGTCAATTCCGTCAGCAGACTGCGCAGCCCGTCATCGGCGAGCTTCGCATCCGCCAGCGGTGAATCCGCTGCGAAGCCGCTGCTCGCCTGCGGCAGCAGCCCTCCCAATCCTACGGCAAGCGCCAACGCCAGACTGATCGTTTTACGCCATATACGATTTCGATTTTTCATCTTTGCTCCTTGGTTTTTCATCGTTACAACACATGCCGAACGGCATTAATGGAAAACAAGATCGTACCAACGACGACGCACACGCCCCCGACCGAAACAAGCGCTACGAAAACCGTGCTTCCCGTCAGCAGCATACATGCCAGTCCCGCCATCATGAGCGGAATGCCAAGCATGTGAAGCCAAAAATGCCACTTGCCGAGCCTAGATCTGGCGGCATCGGGAAACTGATGGTACATAAGGCCCCCAAGCGCCAGCGATACCCATCCCAGCAAATTAATGTGAGCGTGAACCGGAGATAATGTGTAGTTTTCCGTCATGGACATCGCCATTCCCATAACAACGCCTATCACGAAGTAAAAAGTGGAACCAACGATCATTTTTCTAGCCAAAGCAATTCTCCTCCTCTAATGAGTTATATCGTTTCTTTCCTTGCGCCGGGCATCGGCAGCGTAATCCGGCAGAAGCTCCCGCGCTCCGTTCGATATTCGTCCGAACTGTTCAAATGGATCTTCAACTCCCGCTATCGTGTATTCACGAGGCCAGTAATCCCGTCCGAACCAACACGCCCCTGCCCGGCGACCGCCCTTTCGCATGAAAGCGGCGGCCCGCATGCCATTCAATGTATCACGCCCGGCTTCATCCCGGTATTATACGATCGTATAATCGTGGTCATGGACGGCCTATCTGCGCTGCCGCGCCGCAACATGCAAAAAAGCCCGCATTCCGAATGGAATGCGAGCAATTGGCGGTACTGCCCTTTGTCAGCCGATGCGCGGCTTACCGGAGAATAATTTGATTAGCTGGCCGCGTCCTTTCACCGACAGCTTGCCGTAGATCGAGCTGACGTGCTTTTTGACCGTAATTTCGCTGACGAACAGCGCTTTGGCGATCTCGCCATTCGTCAGACCGTCGAGTACGAGGGCCACGACTTCCCGTTCCCGTTCCGTAAGCTGACTGCCCGGCCCTTCTTCGAACAAGTCCAGTTCGTCCGGGAGGCCGCCGCGCCTGAGCAAGAAGCGTAGAAACGCCTCCAGCTTGTCCCCCCGCGTATCAAGCACGAACGTCGGGGTCGGCGTCTTCCCGTCATAACTCCGGTGAACGACACCTTCTGCCGGCTGAAAGCCCAGATTCAGATGCGACACGCGAAAAAACTCCATCGGCGGCGGAGAAGCGAAGAACAATCCGCCCGAGCACATATACGAGAACATCAAATACATCGTCTCCAGCACCATGTCCTGGTTCTGCCAATCGGCATAGTCGATCGTCCGGATGAACCAGCCCGCTTGTCCGGGAAGCTCGGCCTCCAGAAGCCGGAGCTCCGGCGGTGTCAGCGAGCGCAAGTACGGACCTGCGAACGGATCGCGGATTAAGGCAGGCAGGGTTCCCTTATGAATCGGCACGATAACGGCAAGTCCGATCGCTTCTCCGTTCGCGGAACGAAGCAGCATGGCCGACTGCTGGTCGAGCTCGATCCAGGTGCGCAGATCCAGATGTTTGATTGTCATCGTCATGTCTTCCTTGCCGACGAATTCGCTGTAGCGCTCCTCCGTTTCCGGGTCCATGCCGGATATCATCAGCGGCGTAGCCGCTTCCAGCCGTTTGCGCAAATACGTCTCCCCTTCGTCCAGGTTCACGGACGTCACCAGCTCCCACGTATACCGGCCGCGGGAATACGATTGAAGCAGCGAGCGGATGAGCGGGATACCCGTGTAATAAAACAGCTCGCCAACTTCCCACTCCGTACTCCGGTAAGGAGCGGATTCGCGGATTCGCGCCGTATAATATAGCGCCGCCCTGGCGCGAAGCCGCTCGAAATAGGCCGGCATCCGCTCCTCGAGCTGCTTGCGCGTTGCGAAACGCATCAGATCGTGGAGCATCCAGCCGCGCTCCGTCTTGCGGACGAATGACAAGGACAGGAGCTGCCCGAACGTCTCGTCGTCAATATCCCGGTCTATGACGGCTTGAAGCACTTCCCTGTTCACGTGCAGCAATACGGCCGCCGTCTCGACCACTTTGCGCAGCAAATCGTCCGGCACTTCCCTAAGCCACGTCTTGGCCAGATGCTCGAACCACTCCGTCCAATCGCCGGATCGGCCGGTCCAGTCCTCTTGCGGATATACGACGGACGCCAGCGACAGCGCGAGCGGATGGCCGCCCGTCCTGCGACAGACGGCGTCGATCCGTTCCTCGTCCTCCATGCCGCATTGCCGCAAATAAGCCGCGCTTTCCGGCCCTGTCAATTGTTCTAGCGGCAGGAACAGGATGCGCTCCCGCAGCGCGGGGGAAAGAATCCATTTGTCCTTCAGCCGGTAGCGGCCGGCCACGATGAGCAGGACACCGTCAGGCAGCCGTTTGATCAAACGTTCCCTTATCCAGCTGTCGAGGTCGCCCATCTCCTCGTACGTATCCAGCGCGATAACAACCTTCGTTTCTGCGGCCAATTGCTCCAAGCGGGCAACGACCGCTTCCAGCGGGTCGGCAAGCGGCGGTTTGGCGCTCGGCAGTTGCCGAAGCAGTTGCCGGCACAGCAAATCTCCTTTATGGTTAAAATCGCGGCTGTCCACCTGCAGCATCACCGCGGCCGCCCGCAGCGCCTGACGACGGAACGCATCGAGCAGGAAGCTTTTGCCGATGCCGGCCGTTCCGTACAAACTCCAGATCGTCCGGCCTTCCGGCTCGCCTGACAAAAAGCGCTGAAAGTAGGTAAGCGGCTCGCTGCGGCCGGCGATATATTGATCTTCCCTCAGATCCATCCTGTTCATCGATTCCCGCCCGTTAAGCGCGGCGGATTTGTCCATGTCGTTCGGCACCTTTACCATTCCCCTTGTTTCAAAGCGATGTCCGATTTCCCTGAATAAACGATTCGCCGCACCCGCTCCAAATCCTTTTTGTACCCGAAAGCCGGATGACCTGGCTGACACGGAACAAATCAGGTTAAACGGTCAGAGCCTCTGAACATAGCAAAAAAGCCGCGTAGGGCGCGACTTGGAAAAGAGAAAAAAAACGTCAAAATCGCCCTTCCCTGGCTGACTGATCCAGAAAAAGGCGATATGATAGTCTGGATACGCGCCTGATCGGCCGCTTGTCCGGCCCCCAGACTCAATCCATATAAATGCCGCCGTTCACTTTCGTGCAGGTTCCGGTGACGAAGCGGCTCTCCTCGCTGGCGAAAAAGGCAATCGCGCCCGACATGTCATCCGGCAGAGCTATACGCTGCATCGGCGTCATAGCCGCGAGCTGCTGCTTGACCGCTTCCGGCGTTACGCTCGACGCTTCCGTTTCGACCAGTCCGGGCGAAACGATATTCGCGGTCACTCCATACGGAGCGCTCTCCAACGCCACATATTTCACAAACGCTTCGAGTGCCGCTTTGGCCGAGCCGTGTGCAGCCATATACGGCAATGGAGCATCGGCCGCATTGCTGGAAATGTAGACCATTCTTCCGTATTTCCGTTCGATCATGGCAGGCAACACGGCTTGGGTCAAAGTAAAGGCAGACTTCATCTCGTCGTTCAGCTTCTGGGCGAGCTCCTCCCACTGCATCCCCATTACCGGCTTCATGACGAAGGACATATGCGCATTGTTCACCAGAATGTCGACATCGCCCCATGCCGCCCGAATGGAAGCCAGCGCTTCTCCTACTTGTTCGGGATCGCGGACGTCCGCCCTGGCGAGCATCGCCTCTCCTCCGGCTTGCCGGATGCGGTCCACGACAGCCTGCGCCGCGTCCTCCTGGCGCACATAATTTACCGCAACCTTGGCCCCGAGCCGGGCCAGCTCAAGCGCGGCTGCCGCTCCGATCCCGCGGCCCCCTCCCGATACGAATGCGACTTTTCCCTGTAAACGATTCATACTATTTCCTCCCTGGCAGTATAATTAATATTTTTGGTCCAAACGTTAGCTCCACACCGGCTTTAAGATCATAAGCACGAAAAGTACAATGCCCAGAATGGATGCCGTATTGTATAACCGGCTTGCTTTGGCGAGCAGAACTGAACTACTGTCCGCCGCTGCCGGATCGCGCTCCTGATGATCCCCGGTCCCGCCTAGCGATTGGACGAGCTGTTTCAACACTGGCCCCATCATGGCCACCGCCACCACCTGGATGAGCACATACAGGAGCAGGGAGCCGGCAATCCACAAGTCCGAGAACTTCCAGCCCGACAGTGCAACGAGCACAATCCCCGACACAACGGCGATCGAGCCGCCGATTTTTGGAAAATAGTTGAGCAGCCCGAACAGCGACAGCGACCCCAGCAGTTGTTCCCGGCTCTGCTTCTTGCGCAGTAAAATATGACCGAAATACGTCGGCCCGATGCCAATCACCGCTGACAGCACATGAATCGTTACAAGCCACTGCATCATAACATCCGCCCCATTTCTCATCTTTCCTTTCCTCTGATCTGTCATTCAATGTATCACGGGGGGAACGGTTCCGGTATTATACGATGGTATAATTCGCGGCGTATCCGATTGCCCGGGGGAAAGGGGACATCAGAGGCATTGCATAGCACAAGCGCAAGTATGTAGGAAACGCAAAAATAATTCGGCAATAAAATTTCCTGGACTCAATTTACAACCTACAAAAATCGTTATATATTTTAATTAGTAAATTATATGGCGAGGTGAACGATTTGACCGGAACCTTAATGGCCGCGTTCGGTAAGGTGAACATCACCCCGGAGGAAACGATGCCTTTGCAGGGCTACGACCCGTTCCAGTATGCAGCGAACCCGGCAACGGATATTTTGGACGATCTGTACGCCAGAATCGTCGTGCTTGATGATGGGCCTAACCGCTGCGTCATCGTTTGTCCGGACTGTGGTCTGTCGAACGAGGATTTCGTGCAGGTGCCCGATCCGTCGGGACGTCCATGGCTGTATCGGGGATTCAGCAATACGTTTCCGTCCGGCACGAGACGGTCGTGGGCGGAAGCGGCAGGCACCATGGAAGATCGCGTGTCCGTCAATGCTACGCATACGCACAGCGCCCCCGTCCACTTCAGCGAGAAGTATACAAACCGCATAGGCGACAAAATACGCGAGCTAACCGCAGCGCTCGTCCCAGTGCGGCTGAAAGTCGGCTCGGGGACTTGCAGCATATCCGCAAACCGCAGGCCGGCTCTAAAAGCGAACGATTCGCTTCCGGTAGACCGGACGCTGCAGGTGCTGATCTTTGAATCGTTCGAAGGCAAGCCGATCGGCAGTTTCGTCAATTGCGCGGTACATCCGACGATTGTTTGGAACAAAGCGAACCGGATCAGCTCCGAGATGGTGGGATTAGCGATGAATACGGTCGAGAACGAATACGGGGACGGGTTTGTTTCGTTGTTCCTGCAAGGTTTTACCGGGGATGTCGGCCCGCTCGTTTGCGGTCCTACAAGCGGCTGGAAGGAAGATACGTATCCGCTCGTGATCGAAGCGGGGCAGCGGCTGTATGCCGATATCGCCGAAACGATTCGCCGCGTGGAAACCGTAGCCGCCGTGCCGCTTGATGCGATGCAAACGATCGTGAAGCTGCCCACTGTGAACGGATTTCACCGTTCGCACCTGGACGTTACGCTTGTGGGGATCCGTATCGGGGATTTGGCCATCCTGACGGCTTCCGGGGAAATATTCAACGGCTACGTCGGCCATATCAAGCCGAGATCACCTTTTGCCCATACGCTGTTTTGCAGCCTCGGCAACGGATACACCGGCTACTTGCCGACTGCAAAAGCGTTCGCCGACGGCCTGGGAGGCTACGAGATGAAGACGACGCCTTATACGGCTTCGGCCTGCGAGCCTTTTACCGAAGCCGCCGTCGGACTGCTGGAACGGTTGATGGCGCGGGACTGAATCGGGTCGGCTGACCCGCCCATTCCCATGCGCGAATCCCGAGTGCACGTTGGCGGCTTACATGATAGCGGTCGGAGATAGTGTCGATAGAAGGCCAAGTACGATCTGCATTGGCAAGCCGCACGCAGTACGGGGGCGACGGACGCCGACGGCAGCGCGTAACGGTAACGGAACTGGAACTTCCGCTAATCGCTGCATTTCCTTACACCTCTCCGAATAACGGAACAAGATGCTGTTAGAGTAAATAGTGGACACCAGCTTAAGAAAAGCCTAATAATAAGCTTATCAAGGAGGTGTTCACATGAGTGAACAACGGCAGCACTACAATGAAGAATTTAAACAGCGGACGGTGAAGTACATCCAAGAACAGACGAAGTCGCTCGGGGACATCGCTCTTGAACTGAATATCCCGACCAGCACGCTACACAAATGGCTGGCGAAGTATCGGCAGTTCGAGAACGAGCCTGTGGCCAGCGCCCAGCGCATGCGTGAATTGGAACAACTTCTCCAGCAGCGAGAACGCGAACTGAAAG
>NZ_RBAH01000034.1:50147-78436 GCF_003626695.1 Paenibacillus ginsengarvi | reverse complement strand
GGTGTCGGATGAGGAGTTGGCGACAGCTCTTCGTCTTATCAACCTTCGCCCTCGTAAATGTCTCGGCTGGAAATCAGCTCACGAAGCATTCATGGACGAATTGTCGCACTTAGCTTGACAATCCGTCATTTCAAAAAGCGGGGAATAACGCCAGCCGCATCCAGGGAAACATATAGCAATTGTAAATTTGTTTCGCGACAAAGGAATAGTCCATAAAGTGTCGAAATATAGAACTCCGGATCTAAATCAAGGATAAGGATTGATGCACAATATGATCGAATTCAGACATGTGAAAAAAGTATACGCCAATGGAACGATTGGCTTAAACGACATCAATCTGACGATAAACAAAGGGGAATTTGTCGTTATCGTCGGCCTTTCCGGCGCAGGCAAATCGACGATGCTGCGGTCGATCAACCGGCTGCACGACATAACGGACGGGGAAATTTGGATCGACGGCAAGTCGATCACGGCGGCCCGGGGCGAAAGCCTGCGCAGGATGCGCCGGGGCATCGGAATGATTTTCCAAAGCTTCAATCTGGTCAAACGTTCGACGGTGCTGCGCAACGTATTGTCCGGCCGCGTTGGCTACCATTCGACGCTGCGAACGCTGTTTGCGATGTTTCCGAAGCAGGATGTGGAGCTGGCGCTTGATGCGCTGAAGCGGGTCAACATCCTCGAGAAGGCGTATGCGCGCGCGGACCAGTTGTCCGGCGGCCAGCAGCAGCGCGTCTCGATCGCCCGTGCATTGGCGCAGGAGGCGACGATCATTTTGGCGGACGAGCCGGTGGCGTCTCTGGACCCGCTTACGACGAGACAGGTCATGGACGACTTGAGGCGGATCAATCAGGAGCTCGGCATCACGACGATCGTCAACCTTCACTTTATCGATTTGGCGCGCGAGTATGCGACGCGTATTATCGGGCTGCGCGCCGGACAAGTTGTATTCGACGGTCCGGTGGCGGAAGCGACCGATGAGGCGTTCTCGGACATTTACGGCCGCGCGATCAAGCGGGACGAGCTGTTGGGAGGCGCTGTCCATTGAAATCGCCCGGACCCGTCGCCCGTCGTCCTTCCCGGATGAAGCTCTACACCTGGCTTGTCGTCCTGATTCTGCTTTTTATCGGCAGCGCCTACCAGACAGAAGCGACGCTGACGAAGCTGTTTACGGGGGCGCCGCAGATCGGGGCGTTTTTCAAGGAAATGTTCCCGCCGGACTGGTCGTTTACCCCGAAAGTTTGGAAGCCGATGAAGGAAACGCTGCAAATGGCGATCCTCGGCACGATGCTCGGCGCGTTGTTCGCTTTCCCTACCGCGCTGCTTGCGGCTCGTAACGTTACGCGCACGCCGTGGCTGCATTATCCGGCCCGGATGATCATGAACCTGCTGCGGACGATCCCGGATTTGCTGTATGCGGCGCTTTTTGCCGTTATTGTCGGCTTCGGCGCAACTTCGGGTACGCTCGCCCTGTTCTTCTTTACATTCGGCGTGTTGTCGAAGCTTGCTTACGAATCTGTGGAAGCGATCGACCCCGGCCCGCTGGAGGCGATGACCGCCGTCGGCGCGAACAAGCTGAAATGGATTCGCTTCGGCGTGCTGCCTCAGGTGGCTCCGACGTTTCTAGCCCATTTGCTGTATACGTTCGAGGTCGCCATCCGCGCCTCGGCGATTCTCGGTTTGGTCGGGGCGGGCGGTATCGGCCTGCTGCTCAAAAACGTGCTCGATCTGTTCCGGTACGACCAGGCATTCATTATTATTTTGATGACGCTTGTTGTCGTGCTTGTTATCGATTTGGTCAGTACCCGCCTTCGTACGCTGCTGCTGAAAGGCTCGAGCAAGCCGTTGTCGCCGAGAGCCGGTCAGATCGGCTGGATTGCGGGCGTAGTCGTAACCGTGCTGCTTGTCGTCTGGGCTTTGAACGGCATCGAGTTCCAGGGCATTCAGGAAACCGCCAAGGTCATGTCCAAGGCGATGCTGAAAGGCATCATTCATCCCGATTGGAACTACGTATGGCTGCCGGAAGGCGAGGATTTGATCCGCAACCTGCTGATGACGCTGTCCATCTCGTATCTCGGCAACATCGTATCGATGATTATTTGCGTCCCGCTTGCGTTTTGGGCGGCGGCGAATATGAGTCGGTCCAGGCTCGTTTCGGGCAGCGGCAAAATTATGCTCAGCCTGATCCGGACCGTGCCGGAGGTCATCATGGCGATCATCTTCATCAAAGCGGTCGGACCCGGAGCGTATGCCGGCGTGCTGGCGCTCGGCGTCCATTCCGTCGGCATGCTGGGCAAGCTGTATTCCGAGGCAATCGAGAACATGGACATGGGGCCGACCGAGGCGCTCATCGCATGCGGCGCCAACCGCTGGCAAACGCTCGCGTTTGCGGTCATTCCGCAGGTACTGCCCGACTTCCTGTCGTACGCGCTGTTCCGCTTCGAGATCAACGTCCGTTCGGCGACGCTGCTCGGGATTATCGGGGCCGGCGGTATCGGTACGCCGCTTATTTTTGCGATTAACGGCTTTAGCTGGTCGCGGGTCGGCATTATTTTGCTCGGTATTATCGTTACCGTTTCGATTATCGACTATATTTCCGGCTACTTGCGCAAACGGATTGTGTAGGCAGCCCGGTGGCAAGTTCAACCCCCTTTCGGAATGAAAGGGGGTTTTGTTTGGCTGTGTCAATCGTTATTGCAGCAGCCCGGTTCCATATGACCGGACCGTTTGATTTTCGTCTGCAAGTAATGCTCATTATACTCGGATAAGTCGCCCCATAGCGGCAAGCGGCCGGCGATATCCATGCCCGCCCTTTTCAGCGCCTCCAGCTTTTTCGGATTGTTCGTGATGACCGTCACCGGCTTCGTCCTCAGCACCTTCAGTACGCGGATCGCATCTCCGTAGTTGCGCACGTCGTCGGGAAAGCCCAGCTTCAGATTCGCGTCGACCGTGTCGTAGCCCTTCTCTTGGAGAAGGTAGGCAAGCGCTTTGCTGAACAGCCCGATGCCCCGGCCCTCCTGATTGGCCAAGTAGAACAGCGCCCCGGTGCCGCGCTCCGCGATCGTCTTCATCGACTGCTTAAGCTGATAGCCGCAGTCGCATCGTTTGCTGCCGAAGATGTCCCCCGTATGGCAGATGGAATGGAAACGAATCCAAGCTTGGTCCGCATCGGCGAAATCGCCGTACACGAGCACACTCGACTGCTGGTACTCGGCCAGGTTGACGGAAGAGAGCTTGTCGATCACGTGGTCGAGCCGATCGGTCACTTCGCTGCAATCGAGCCAGCAGTACCACTGGAACGTGATCGTTTCGCCGTCCAGGCTGACGGGGAGCCGAATCGGGCCGACCAAATAAATCGCTCCTGCGTCCGCTTGAATGAGCCGAACTTTATGCTCCAGCAGGCCGAGAACTTCGCTGCTTAACGGCTGCGTCTCCGACATGGGCGGTACCTCCTTCGCTCGGTATAGGTATTTCGCTAGTAGGATGCCCCAAAAGTTGCTATTTCTTTATCGATAAGAAAGTTTAACTTTGCTAAAGGGTTGCTATATCTTATCGGAACGAATGTTCCGCTAATGTCAGGAGGAGACGGGACGACGTGGAATAGCGGAAAAGTAGTTCCGTTACCTTGTAGGCATCGCAATTCAGCCCCGAAGAAGCTGCTCCAGCCGAGCGATTTCCCGCTGAGGCACAGCCTCCTCGAAGCCGTACCGGGCCATAAACTCGGCGATCCGGGTCCACTCGGCAATCGCTTCCGGCAGCCGCTTCTCCCTTTCGAAGGCAAAAGCGCGGCTAAACCGCCCGTCGATGAGTTGTCCGTCGAGCTGCGCCGAGCGCTCCCAAGCTTCGAGCGCCTCTTCAAGGCGGCCGAGCCTCGCCAGCGCCTCGCCTTCATAATAACGGAGCGTGCCGATCTGCGGAAAAAGCCGGAGGCCTGCTTGAACGACCGCATGCGCCTCTCGAACTTGATCGACCTTCAAGTAGCAATGCGTCAATTGGGCGTAAGCATCCGGATGATCCGGACGTTCGGACAGACGCTGCTTATAGAAGGCGATTGACTTGCGATTCTCGTCGAGCTGCGCCCTTACCGAGATAAGCTGAGCATGAAGCTTGCCTTCGATCCAGCTATGCGTCCCTTGCAGGAGCTCGCTGCCAAGTCCTGCCTCATAATAGGCAGTTGCTTGCCGGAGCAGCCGTTTCCCTTTCAACTGCCGCAAATAGCCGAGCTTAAACAAATATTCGGGATTATCCGGCTGCGTGTTCAGGGCTTCTTCATACCGGCGAACCGCTTCTTCCCACAACGTATCGTCGTAATCCCGCTCCAGCCTCTCCGCCAGCTCGAACTTTTCGTCCCGTTCCCATCTCAGCCCGAATGGTTCCTTCGCCATTTTCATTCACGCTCCTCTAAGCTTGCTTTCAGATATGGCATGATCCCGTATTTCCGCAAAAAGCCTGCCTTCCGGAGAAGGAACACCCTCAAGCTGCTGCAAAAGCCGTTTCGCTGCTTGAGCGGCGATCCGGGCCTGAATGCTCTCCCATACATCAGGGGTTTGTCGTGTTAGCTCCTGCTTCAGGCCGAACAACAAGTACTCGGCATTACTCGCGTCCAATCGTATCGCCTCCGATCATACCGGCGAGCCGCGACAGGCTCTGCCGGTATTTCCATCTTACCGTAGCGGCCGGAATGCCCAGCTCCTTGCCGATCTCCCGATGCTTCAAACCTGCGAGTGCATGCATCACCACGATCTGTCGCTCGGTTTCGCCGAGCCGGAGCAAGGCATCCAGCAGCTCCATTCGCTGCACGATGGCCGATTCGGACGTATGCCCGTCGCGGGCGACCTGCTTGTTTTCTTCGCCCGGGCCTGCCCGCTTCATATGCCGATATGCATCGTAAGCCAAGTTGCGGGCGATGGCGACGACCCATGCCTTCGGATTGGTGCCGGGGCGATAGGAGGCGGCGCGCTCGTATACCCGGACGAACGTTTCTTGCAGCACGTCTTCGGCCGCCTGCCGATCCTTGAGAATAGCCAGGGCGAGCGAGAAAACGGCGGAGCGAAGCTGGTCGTATAGCAGGCGAAGCGGGGTTATGTCTCCGCGGGCCATTGCAACGAGAGCCTCCTCGATGCTCATGCGGCACCTCCTCTACGTATATATAACGGTTATGACCTCGATTTTGTTGGTAGAGAGGCGGCTGTGATCTTACTTCAGCTTCAAGCTCGTCGAGCGATATTTTTACACCTAAATAGTTCGCCATGTAAAAAACAGCCACCCCGAAGCACGGAGTGGCTGTTTTGTGTATATGCGCAGAGACTGGCGCTTACTTGCCGCCGAGCTGCTTGTTGGCGTCGCGCACGACGTTGAAGTTTTCGTCCTTGCCTACAACGTACCCTTTGTGCGTGTATACGTCAAAAATGATTTGTTGTCCTTGCGGATCTTTGCCGATAGCGATGAACGCGTCGGAAATTTTCTTTTTCCACTCGTCGCTCATATCCGGACGAACGGCGATCGTATCGTTCGGGATTTTATCGGTGAAGGCAAGGACCCGCGTTTTTTGCATAACATCCGGAACGTCCTTCTGCATTTGCGCGCGGATGTCCTGGAAGACGGCTACGGCATCGACTTGACCGTTCAGCAGGCCGATAATCGCTTTGTCGTGGCCCTGAAACTGTACGCCTGTTACGTCGGACATCGGATCGATTCCGTTTTTCTTCATCAGCAGAGCCGGATACGTGTATCCTGCTGCGGAAGTCGTTCCTTGCCAGCCGATCTTTTTGCCTTTCAAATCTTTAATGTCTTTGATCGGGGAATCGGCTTTAACGACGATCATCGATTTGTACGAATCGACGAGCTCGGTCGTAGGCTGGCCGGTTTTGTCGTCTACGCCCAGGCGGGTTGCCTGCAGAAGCAGGTCGGCTGCCTTTTTCGTATCATGGGCTACGACGTAGTTGGTCGGCGGGAGGAAGCCGATGTCGACTTGTTTGGAAGCCATCGCTTCGATGACCGTATTGTAATCCGTCGATACACTGACTTTAACCGGAATGCCGAGCTTGTCTCCGAGCAGCTTCTCGAGCGGCTTCGCTTTTGCTTCGAGCGTTTCGGCGTTTTGCGAAGGCACGAATTGCACCTTCAGCTCTTTCGGCACGTAACCTCCGGCGGCCGACTTATTGCCTTCTTCTTTTTTGGCGCAGCCGACCGCAAGACCTGCGGCCAGGATAACGGATATGCCGATGGCCGATACTTTTTTAAACATTTCTTGTCCTCCCTTTTATAGAACCGTACAAGTGGTAATGCAGAAACTAGCATATCACAAATTGATCTTCGTGGGTACTTGGCGCGTGTAAAGTTGTCGTAAATCGGGGACGTTTGTAATAAGGGAATCGCCCTGTTATATTGAAATGAGAATGAGGTGCAGGAGGGAATTTGTTTGCCGAATGAAAGCGAAACTTTACACGTAACGATACTGGAAACAAGCGATATGCATGGGTCTATGTTGCCCATTAATTACGCAAATAATGAGCATAACGAAGTGGGCTTCGCCAAAATTGCCACCCTGCTGCGCGGCCTCAGAAAGCACGCCGAAAGCGAGGGCGAGCTGCTGCTGGCGATCGATAACGGCGATCTGATTCAGGGGACGCCGCTTGCTTATCATCATGCCCGGATCGATAATGCCCCGGGCGATCCGCTCGTGCTGGCGCTTGGCAGACTGGGCTACGATGCGGCCGTCATCGGCAATCACGAGTTCAACTACGGGATGAACGTTTTGCATAAAGCGGTCCGGGAATCGAAGTTCCCGTGGCTTTCGGCGAATATTGTTAAGAAGGGAACGAAGGAGCCCTATTTCGGTCAGCCTTACTTGATTCGCGAGTTCAAAGGGGCAAGGATAGCCGTTCTCGGGCTGACGACCCCTTATATTCCGAATTGGGAAAATCCGAAACATATCGAGGGCCTCGATTTTGCAGATGCCGTGGAAGCGGCTGCCCGCTGGGTTCCTTACTTGCGCCGGGAGGAGAGGGCGGATGTGGTCATCGTTTCGTATCACGGCGGCTTCGAGAAAGATCCGGTTACCGGAGAACAATCCGAGGTGCAGACGGGCGAAAACCAGGGATACCGGCTGTGTATGGAGGTGCCTGGAATCGACGTGCTGCTGACCGGCCATCAGCACCGGGAGCTTGCCGGTATTGCGGTGAACGGCGTGACGATCGTGCAGCCCGGACATTTGGGGCAAAAGGCCGGCATCGTTCGGCTGACGCTGGAGCGGGACGGGGGCGGCTGGAGCGTTTCGGAGAAATCGTCCGAACTTGTGCCCGTGATCGGCGTGGAGCCCGATTCGGAGGTGCTGGAGCTGACCGAGCCGTACGAGAGGGCGACGCAGCTGTGGCTCGATACGCCGATCGGCTCGATCGAGGGCGATATGACGGTGCGCGATCCGATGCAGATCCGGATGAAGGACAATGCGCTGATCGAGTTTATTAATAAGGTGCAGATGGAGACGACCGGTGCGGCGATCTCCAATACGGCGCTGTTCACGGACGATTCGCCCGGTTTCCCTCCGAACGTGACGATGCGTCATATCGTTTCGAATTACATTTATCCGAATACGCTGAAGGTCATTCGCATCACCGGGCAGGACATGAGGGCCGCTTTGGAGAAAAATGCGGAATACTTCAAGCTGGGAGAAGACGGCCGGGTCGGAATCAATCCGAAGTATGCCGTGCCGAAGCCGCAGCATTACAATTATGACATGTGGGAAGGCATCGAATATACGCTCGACATCTCGCGTCCCGAAGGCAGCCGTGTCGTTCGTCTGACGTATCGGGGCGAGCCTGTAGACCCAGGGCGGGAATACGACGTGGCGATGAACAATTACCGGGCGGGCGGCGGCGGCGATTATACGATGTTCCACGGCAAGCCGGTCATCAAGGATATTCCGACCGATGTTTCCGAGCTGATTGCGAACTATATATTGGAAAGAAAGACGGTTGTCGCGAGCTTCGACGGCAACTGGGAAGTTGTTACGGGAGGCTGATGCGCGGCCTCCTGTTTTTTGTATGATTCCAGGCGATGGCGATAATCGTTTTCTTCTAAACAGGTTTCCATATATGGAATGACAATGGCGGAATCGTACCAATTATGCGTGATTGGCAACAAATAAGGACTTAAAAAAGAAGTTGACCCTGCGGAATCGATTTCGTAAAATCAATATAATGATTACTATTTAACATACTGAACTTCTTAATAGAAGGGGAGAGCGTCTTGAAATTACGCAGCAGCGAATGGTTCGAGAACGAAAACGCCGAACTGACCTTCCAGCACCGCTCCGCGATGCGGGCGATGGGCCATAACCCGGAATCGTTCGTAGGCAAACCGATTATCGGCATTTTCAACGCATGGAACGACTTCAACAGCTGCAACTATCCGCATAAAGAGCTGGTCGAATTCGTCAAGCGCGGCGTGCTGCTCGCCGGTGGATATCCGATCGAGATGCATACGATCTCGACGCCGGCCGACTTCATGAAGCCATCCGATCTGATGTACCGCAACCTGCTCTCCATGGACATCGAGGAAAGCATCCGCTCTCAGCCGATCGACGGCGTCGTGCTGCTGTGCGAATGCGACAAGACGGTGCCGGGGCAGCTCATGGGCGCGGCGAGCTGCGATTTGCCGGCGCTTCAGCTGGCCGCCGGTCACCGCTCCTCCGGCAGTTTCCGCGGCAAAACCGTCAACTACGGCACGGATCTGTGGAAATATTCCGATGACTACAAGGCAGGGCTGCTGTCCGACGACGACTGGAAGGAGCTGGAGCAGTCGATCTCGTGCAGTCTCGGCGGCTGCCCGGTAATGGGAACGGCTTCAACGATGAAAAGCTTGTCGGAGATGCTTGGCATGATGCTGCCGGGTACGTCCAGCATTCCTGCGACGCACGCGGCGCGTAAACATGCCGCCGAAGCTACCGGCAGACGGATCGTGGAAATGGTGCGGGACAACCTGACGCCGTCAAAGCTGATGACCGAGGAGGCGTTCCATAACGCGATCAAGCTGGTGGCGGCGCTTGGCGGCTCGACGAATGCGGCGATTCACCTGACGGCGATTGCCGGGCGGCTCGGCATCCGTATTCCGATCGAGCGCTACGAAGAGCTGACGGAAGGGATTCCGCTCATCGTTAATTTGCAGCCGAGCGGCTCGCACAGCATGGACGACTTTTTCAAGGCGGGCGGTCTGCGTAAAGTGATTCGCAATCTGCTGCCGAAGCTGGATGCGGATTGCCTCAGCTGCACGGGCGAAACGATCGGGGACACGTACGGCAGCGATATGCCGGCCTATGCGGACGAGAGCGAGGTTATCTCTACGCTGGATGCTCCGTTTAAGCAGAAATCGGGTCTTGCTATATTGAAGGGAAATCTTGCGCCAAACGGAGCCGTTATCAAAAAATCGGCCGTATCCCCGAAGTTGTTCCGGCATCGCGGACAAGCGGTCGTCTTCGACGGATACGAGGATATGCTGGCCCGCATCGACAGCGACGATCTGGAAGTGACCGAGGATAACGTCCTCGTGCTGAAAAATTGCGGTCCGGTCGCGATGGGCATGCCGGAATGGGGCTCGATTCCGATCCCGGCCAAGCTGCTGCGCCAAGGCGTCCGAGACATGGTGCGGATCAGCGATGCGCGGATGAGCGGAACGAGCTACGGAGCGGTTATTTTGCACGTTGCGCCGGAGGCGATCATCGGCGGTCCGCTTGCGATCGTACAGACGGGCGACTGGATCGAGATGGATCTCGATCGCTCCACGCTGCGGCTCGATCTGGACGACGCCGAGATCGAGGCGCGCCTGAAGAAGTGGACCCGGCCGGAGCCGCAGCATAAGCGCGGTTATCCGCGGCTGTTCGCGGAGCATGCGCTGCAGGCGCCGGAAGGCTGCGACCTTGACATTTTACGGCCGAACAGCAAGGAAGAGGCGAAGTTCGTCCCTCCGATCGTCGGCAGAGGGTAAAGCACTATCCATTCCCTAGAGAGGGGTAATCGTGAATATGTCGGATCTGCATAACAACGTGCAAGTGAGTCGCATTGTAGAAAATACGCTCGAGCTGGTGCGCATTCCGAGCGCAACCGGAGACGCCCGGCAAATGGCCGACCGTTACGAGCAGATGCTCAAGGAGGTCGGCTGCTCGGTAGAACGCTACGAGTTTTATCCGAACAACCCGACCCTCGTTGCGATATACGGCGGCGGCAGCGAAGGCAAGACGATATTGTTCAACGGCCACATGGACGTTATTCCGCTCGGACACGCTGAGCCGGAAGTGCGGGACGGACGTATCTACGGCCGCGGCACGAACGATATGAAGGGCTCGCTCGCCTGTATCATCGAGGTCCTGCGGGTGCTGAACGATACGAATACCCGATTGCCGGGCAAGCTGCTCATCGTCTCGAACAGCCTGCACGAGAGCCCGGGCGGGCGCGGCGAAGATTTGATCGCCCTGACCGAACGGGTGCCGCTTCAAGCCGACGCGGTCATCGTTATGGAAGGCGCTACAACGGAATGCACCGTTGCCCAGCTCGGCTCAGCGACGTTCGAAATTACGATCGAGCGCGATGGCGAACCGAGCCATCAGCTCCATACGCCTCCGGGGACGCCGCATCCGATCACCGTTGCGGCCGAGGTCGTGGAGCTGCTCGAGCGGTGGAACAAGGAGCTGGAGAACGACTATATCGAAGATATCGGCTACGCTTCGTATTTCGTCGGATCGATTCACAGCGGCCAATTTTACAACCAGATGCCGAACAAGGCCGTTCTGGTTGGCGTTCGCCGTTACAACCCGCTGGAGAAGTACAGCGTGGTGGAAAGCGTCTTTCGGAACGGGCTGGCCGAGCTGGCAGCACGCCGCGGCGTACGCATCGGCCTCGATCTGCAAAAGGTGCGCGACGGCTACCGGATCGCCAAGGACAGCGAAGCGGTCGCTGCACTGCGCCGCGCCGTTCAGGCGGTGCGGAACGTGGAATTCCCGTCCGTCGGCAAGAAGCTGGTGACAGACGCCGGCATTTTGGCCAATGCGCTCGGGGTTCCCGCTTTGTGCCACGGGCCGGATCAGCTTACGGCGCACGGGGACGTGGAGTACGTCGAGATCAGCGAGCTTGAGCAAACCGCGCAGGTGTATATGCGGTTTATCGAGGAATTT
This sequence comes from Paenibacillus ginsengarvi, assembly GCF_003626695.1. Taxonomy (GTDB): domain Bacteria; phylum Bacillota; class Bacilli; order Paenibacillales; family NBRC-103111; genus Paenibacillus_AB; species Paenibacillus_AB ginsengarvi. The sequence continues at coordinate 67,272 of NZ_RBAH01000034.1, read as the reverse complement.
ATGGGACAGCCGCTAAATAAATAAATAGTTTGGCGGGGCAGGCTGCCCGGGCTTGGATAAGTAGAGACCCGGTGCGGCCTGCTTCCGTTTCGTTAACGGCTCGGCGAGTATCGCTATAAATATTCTTTCCCTGATATTGGGCTTGATGAAACCAGTTACATCCCATATAATTGTAATGTTACTAAATGTAATAAAATTACTTAGGTGAAAGGAGGCGTACGGCATGCAAAACATGTTGTTTAACGGCAAAAACGAGGTGTACCGCTTTTAACCGAATACGACCGTAACTTAACCTTCACCTGATGCGCATTATACATAAAACGTACACAGGCACGATGCGGGTTATCGTGTTTTTTTGTTCCCTATTTTTGGGACGGATCCGCCGCTCGCGGCTTTCGAATGTGATGTTCGAATTTATTCTATAGAGGAGGTGAACCGATGAAAGCGCTCAGCAATGTTCCTGTCGGATCGGTTTTGGCAACAAAACAAGAGGAGGTTTTCATCAGTGAGTTACAAAAACGGAAAGGATTTTCTTCCGCCTAGCTTACTTAAAGAATTGCAAAAATATATTCAAGGCGAGCTTGTATATATACCGAAGCTAGAACAAACACGGGCCGGTTGGGGCGAAAATAACGGAACGCGCAAGCTGATCGAGAAGCGCAACCGCGAGATTTACCAGATGTACAAAGGCGGTACGAGCGTGCTCGAGCTCATCCAGCGCTACCACCTGTCGGAAGACAGCATCCGCAAAATTATCGTCAAAACCCGGGATCTCGTACAAAATGTAGCCAAATAGAAAGCAGGACGGTTGCCGTCCTGCTTTCTTTGCATTTTGCGGAGCGTAGCGGTAAGCGAAACTTTCGCTAAATCCGCCTCATTGACTGACTGCCAGTCAACATGTAAATTGGAAAAAAGGCGCGGCCAAAGATACGTTCGACATGGACAGCTTGGCGGCAACGCGCGGCGAAAACGGCGAAAAGCGGAGGAATCGGCGATGATATCGGTATTCGTATACGGAACGCTGCTGACGGGAGAGGCAAACCACGGCGTGGCGGAGCCTTATCTGGATGCGGCGGCTCCCGGAGCGGTGCGGGGCGTGCTTGTTGACAACGGGGACTATCCGGCGCTGCTGATCGGCAAAGCGGCGGAGAGCGATCCCGAAGCGATCGTGTACGGGGAATGGTTGACGATCAGCATTGAGGGCTTGCTTGCAATGGACGAGTTGGAGCAATACTACGGGCCGGGCGATCTCCGCAACGATTACGAAAGGGTGCGGATTACCGATGTGGACGGAACCCGCAGCGGCTGGGTTTACATCTGGAGCGAAACGCGCGGCTGTCCACCTATCCGCTCCGGCAGCTGGCGCGAACGTTAAAGGGCGGCGGCATACAATTTTCAGGCGGACCGCTGGAATGAAATGCTATAATGGAAACAAACACATGATTAGGCACAAAGCGGAGGTGGCAGCATGAATAGCCATAAAATTTTGCTGGCCGATGACGAGTCGGCGCTACGGTTCCTTCTGACGGAAACGCTCGGAGAGGAAGGCTACTCCATTACGGAAGCGGAAGACGGGCAGCAGGCGATCGATAAGCTGGAGAAGGAATTGTTCGATATCGTCATTCTCGATTATATGATGCCGGAGAAGACCGGGGTGGAAGTGTGCCAGTGGCTGCGCGAGTCGGATTCGCCGAACAGCCGGCTTCCCGTTATTTTGCTGACGGCCAAAGCTTCGGATAAAGACAGGGACCGGGCGCAGGCGGCCGGAGTGACGACCTATATCGTCAAGCCGTTCAGTCCGCTGCAGCTGATCGATACCGTGGAGAGCCTGCTGAAAGACGCTTAACTGCCCGGAGAGGAACCGACGATTATGCCGACGAGAGGGAAAAGCATCGCCTCGAAATTATCGTATTTGATTTTTACCGTCATCCTTTTATTTGTCGCCTTCGTGCTTGTCGTAGGGTTTGCGATCAACGACCGCATTATCGAAACGCGGGATAAGCTGGAGCAGGAGCTCGCCGACCAGGCGCGGGTCGAGAAGCTGTACATCGATTCGCAAGCGGTCGTTTCAGAGCTCAGAGCTTATCTCGCTTTCGGACGGGACGATTTCCTGAATCAGTTTTTGAGCAAACGGGACGCGTTCGGTGCGAGCCTAAACGAGATCAGCGGCCGTTTCCGGGAGCGCGGCTACGGCGAGAAATATGGAAATGAATGGGATGCGATCGTCAAGGCTTGGACGAGCTACAAACTGTCGAGCGATTCGGTCATCGAGTTTCGCAAGCAGGGCGCTATGGATGAGATCGAGAAGCTATCCAAAGCTTCGACGACTTCAAACGTTACCGACATGAACAGGGGCTTCCAGACGATTCTATCTTCGCAGGACGAAGTGGTGCAGCGCTGGCTGGACGATAACCGTATGCGGACCGATATGCTCATTCTGCTGCCTATACTCGCCGTAGCCGGGGCGGCCATCGCCGGGGCGCTGCTCGTCGTTTATTTGCGGCGCAAAGTCGTCAGGCCGATCGTTTCGTTCGACGAAGCCGTGGACCGAATCGCGGGAGGCGAGTATGCGCTGCTGAAACTAAGCGGCCGCAACGACGAGCTCGGCAATCTGGAGCGCGGCATCAATCATATGTCGATCGAGCTGAGACGGCGGCATGACGCGCTGGAAGAAACGAACAAGGAGCTTGCCGAGCAGCGCGATCTGCTGGAAGCGCAAAACGAAGAAATATCGGCCCAACAGATCGAACAGGAAGAGATGCTGCACAAGCTGACCGAGCGGGAACGCGAGCTGGAGCTGATCGCGACGTATCAGGAAAAGCTGACCGGACACACGGAGATGCAGTCGTTCCTCGAGCATTCGATCCGGGCGCTGCTCCAGGCGCTCCATCAGGACGCGGCCTTGCTGATTACGCACAATCCGCAAATGTCCGCCTACGATGTCGCTTATTCGTACGGTTATCCGCCGGGCGTTCTGCCTTCTTCGTACAAGGAGCTGTTCGGTCCGGGCATGCGCGTTCTCCACGAGAAGATGCCGATTTGCCGCGAGCGCTCGGTCCGCGGCGACGAGCGTGGACTTCATGGAGGATATGAGAGGGCATTCGACCAATATTACCCGCTGACGGATGAATATGGCCGCGCTGTAGGCCTTCTGCTGCTGACATCTTACGGGGCGAGCGAATCGATCGATACGCTGCATCGGATGACGAAAGGGCTCGTCAAGCAGTTTGCGCTGGCGTATATGGCGCAGTCGACGAACGAGGAGCGGCGCAAACAGGCGTATTTACTGGAGGAGCTGAACGAGGAGCTGTCCCAGGAGCGCGACGGCTTGCAGCAGCAGCGCGATCTCGTGCGCGGCATCATCGAGTCGATTCCCGAAGGGATGGTCATGTGCGATGGCCGGGGCCGCATCGTATACGCCAACGCCAGAATGAACGAAATGTTCGGCTTCGACCGGGTTTCCGCCTCGGATATTAACGATTTTTGCATGCATTTGGACAAGCTTTCGAACGGCAAAGTGCGTATATGTCAAGATGTGGAAGCTATTCGAAGCGGAGAGCGGGAACAGCTGCACGAGCGCTTTTCGCTCCGGCGCGAAGAAGGCCGGGAGGAGCATTACGAGCTGTATGTAAGCGCCATTGCCGACCCGGCAGGGAGCGATCGCAGCTTCTTGTACGTCTTCCGCGACCGAACGAACGAGGAAATGGCCGATGAGATGAAGAACGAGTTCATCAGCATCGTTTCTCACGAGCTTCGCACTCCGCTCGCCAGTGTACTCGGCTTTATGGAAATCTTATTGAACCGGGACGTTCCGAAGGACAAGCAAAAGAAATATATGGAGACGATCTACAAGGAAGCGAACCGTCTGTCGAACCTGATCGGCGATTTTCTCGACCTGCAGCGGATGGAGTCGGGCAAGCAGGTATACCATCTGCTGCCGGTTGATCTATCGGCGCTTGTGGAGGGCGTTGCCGAGCAGTGGCAGGGCAAGCTGGGCCATCGGGTAGAGACGTTTATCGAGGAAGGGCTGGTCGTGTCGGCCGATACGGACCGGATGACGCAAGTGATGCACAACCTGTGCAGCAATGCAGTCAAATATTCGCCGAATGCGGATAAAATCGTCGTAAACGTGTCCAAGGACGGTCCTTTCGCACTTATTGAAATTATCGATTACGGCCTCGGCATACCGGACGAGGCGAAGGGCAGGCTGTTCAACAAATTTTATCGGGTCGATAATTCGGATCGCAGGCAAATCGGGGGAACCGGTCTGGGGCTCTCCATCGTCAAAGAAATTGTGGAGTCCCACCGCGGCGAAATCTCGTACGAGTCGAAGCTGGGCGAAGGCTCGACGTTCCGGGTTCGGCTGGCCTTATACAAGACGACAAGCATCGGCGGCAAAGCGGTCATCGTCGAGGATGACGAAAATTTGTCCAAGCTGATCGCCGTCGCGTTCGAGAAGCTCCGTGTTCCGACGGTCCAGCTGCCGAGCGCCGAGGATGCGCTTGTATCGCTGCAGGAGACGACCGGGCCGGGGCCGCTGCTGTGCATCGTCGACATCCAGCTAGAAGGGCGCAAGTCGGGCTGGGATTTTATTAAGGAGCTGCTGCGCCACCCGGAGTACGGCAAAACGCCGGTCATCGTTTCGACCGTGCTCGAGCAGCCGAAGCATTATTACGAAACCGATACCGGCAAATTTTTGCGCAAGCCGTTTACGATCGAGCGCTTGCTTGAGCTTGCGTCCAGCCTGATGACCCCTCCTCCGCCTCACGCGACCGTCGTGTTTCCGGTTCAGGACGAAGGCGGAATCGCCTCCAGGCTGGAGGAAGCGGGTATGCGCGTCAAAGAGCTGAAAGTCAGACAGGATATTATCGAGGTGGAAGTGAAGCAGGATGACTAAGCGGGAAGAGCGCGGTCCTACAGAGAAAACGTTACGCGGCGACAAGCTGATGAAGGAAGGCAAGATCCGGTTTTTAAGCGAAATGCAAAAGCAAGTAAACGAGATGGAGCGGCTGCTGGACCGGATAGCGGACGGCGACGACGCTTCTCTCCCCGCCCAGTTATACCGCTACGCGCACACGCTGAAAGGAAGCGCGCCGATATTCGGTTTCGCCAGCGTCGGCGCCGTTGCCGCGCGGATTGCCGATCAGTGGGAATGGGCACTGGAAGAGGAGCAGAACAAGGCGTCCGTCTGCTTCGTCCGGAAAAGCGTTCCGGGCACCAAGGCGGACCTCATGCAGCTCAAGATGGAATGGAATATACTGCAGCGGGAGCTGCTGACTGTCGAACAGAACGGGCAGGGGGACTGGCAGCCGGCCGCAGCCCTTTCCGGAACGCTGCTTGTTGTAGACGACGACGCCGCGCTGCGTTCGTTTCTCGTCCGCAGGCTTGAGCTCGACGGTTATTCGGTGCACGAAGCGGATTCTGTGGACAGCGCAAAGCTGAAGCTGCGCGAGCGTACATATGATCTTATTTTGCTAGATTTGATGATGTTCCCCTTATCGGGCTACGAGCTGTTCGATGAGCTCAAGGAAGATCCGACCTTGAAATGGGTGCCGCTGATCGTCTTATCGGCACGCTCGGACGTTCGCGACAAGGTGCGCTGTCTTATGCTGGGGGCGAACGATTACGTCACGAAGCCGTTCGAATATGACGAGCTGGCCGCGCGTATATACAGCTTGCTGTCGCGTACGAGAAATTTCGAACAGCTGGCGTTCCGCGACCCGCTGACGGGTGTGTTCAACCGCCGGTACTTCGACCATCAGCTCGAGCTGGAGCTGCAGCGGCTTGCCCGCGATCCGGCGCCGATCTCCATCGCTTTCATCGACATCGACCGGTTCAAGCGGGTCAACGATACGTACGGACATGCGATCGGCGACCTTGTGCTCCAAGGGCTCGCCCATCTCATGCAGCAGCATCTGCGGCCGACCGATTTCCTCGCCCGTTTCGGCGGCGAAGAGTTTGTCGCCGTTATGCCGAATACGACGGGCGAGCAGGCTGTGAGCCGGATGGAGTCCGTACTGCAGCTCGCCCGGCAGCAGCCGATCGCCGAGTTCGAAGGCCAGTCGTTCTCGATCACGTTCTCCTGCGGGGTGGCCGAATGGGTGCCTTCTCTGCCGATGAAACAGTGGGTTGTGCTGGCCGACGAAGCGATGTACCGGGCGAAGGAGCAGGGCCGCGACCAGGTCGTGCTCGCCGGGTACCCCGAGGAAGCGGCGCAGCGTATCTCCACAGAGGCGGGAGCGGGGCTGAAGCGGGTGCTGATCGCCGACGACGACAGCATTTTGCGCTCCATGTTGGCGTCGCGGCTGAAGAAGCTGCCCCTTCAGGTGGCCGAAGCGGCGGACGGAGAGGAAGCGTTTCGCTACTTGTCCGGGAACGAAGTCGATTTGTGCATTCTGGACGGCGTGATGCCGAAGCTGGACGGCTTCGGACTGCTTGAGCGGATGAAGTCGGACGCCGAAGGACGCTTCCGGAATACGCGGATATTGATGCTTTCCGGCAAAAAACGCGAAGAGGATATCGCCAAAGCGCTCCGGCTCGGAGCGAGCGATTATATGTCGAAGCCGTTTTCCTTGATCGAGCTGGAAATGCGGGTGACCCGGCTGCTCGAGACGGAGCGATAAAGAAGAAACAGCAGTGTAACCGACCTAATTAATGATAATACCCACATAAACTCAGACCTCCGAGACGAACCTGCATTTCCTGTTTCCGGAGGTCGTTTTCATACCGTTTTACGCCTGTTATATGCAGCTTTTCCTATTTTTGTCGTCAGGTGCCATGCCGCCATGATAGAATAGTAGAAAGGTTTCCTCGGGAAGGAGTGATGAGGGCAAGCGGATGCAAGCCAACCGGACGTTCGCAGCTTCATATGAGCGATCCGGAAAAAGGGACCATACATTTATTTCAGACCGGAAGGGGAATGACATTGATATTTTTAATGATAATGTTCGCCGCGATCGCGGTTGTCATTTTATTGTTTTACGAAACGGTTCATGCCGAAGTGGTGGAAACCAGAATCGAATCGGCCCGGATCAAAAACGAGCTGAAAATCGTACAAATATCCGATTTGCACGGACGCACACGGTTTTGGACGGGAACGATCGGCGAAATCGTCAACTCGCTCAAGCCGGATATCGTCTGCGTGACCGGCGATTTGTTCAATCGGCTCGATCAGCTTCCGGAAGTGATGAAGGAGCTGTCGCAGCTCGACTGCGAATATTTGTTTTTCGTGCCCGGCAATCACGAGCGGGAGGAACGCAAATATTTCCGGAAGCGCAAATTTTCCGAGGAGGAGTATGTCCAGGTGCTGAGGAGCATCGGGGTCCGCAAAATGCGCGTGCTCCGAAACGAAGGGGAGCTTGTGCGGCTCAAGCAATCGGACATCTTCGTATACGGATTCGATAACTCCCTGTACGGTAAGGAAGCGTACGCTCCCCATCTGGACGATATCGACGACACGTTCCGGCTTATGCTGGCCCATTCGCCCAGCATTATCGGCTGGATGGCGAAGCATGGGATCAGCTACGAGCTGATGCTGGCAGGTCATACGCACGGCGGTCAGATCCGTTTCATGGGCAAAGCGATCGGTGGCTACGGCCGCTACCATACCGGGATGAAGCGGATTGCCCCCGGACGTTACGCCTATATCAACAGAGGACTGGGAACGATCCATCTTCCGTTTCGGCTGGGCTGCCGTCCCGAAGTGGCACTGATCCGGGTTTCCTCGGAAGTCGCTAAACGTTCATAATTACCCCGCCTGTGCGTGCTTGGATTCGGCAGGGGCATTCTGGTACAATTTACGTGAGGAGGCGTTAGGATGGAGAAAAAGTGGTTCACCCTGGATGAAGCGAACGCCCTGCTGCCGACGATTCGCAGGGAGCTTGACGAGCTCCAGACGATCCGGCATGAGTTCGAGAAGCGCTTTATGCAGCTCAAGCAGCTGAAGGAGCAGCTCGGAACGCCTCGTTCCAATCAGCCGGACCCGTATTTTACGCTCGAAAGCGAGCTTGAATTTATGCAGATCGAGGCGCGGACTCTCGTCCAGAGCATTCATATGAAAGGCGCTCAGCTCAAAGACCTCGATATGGGGCTGGTCGATTTTCCTTCGCTCCGCGATGGCGAAGAGGTGCTGCTGTGCTGGCGCCTTGGCGAAGACACGATCTCCTACTGGCATGGGGTGAACGACGGATATTCGGGAAGAAGACGGATCGAGTGAACGAATAACTGAAGCATGTAACGAACGGGATCGGACAAGGAGAACTTATTCGCATATGAACACGACAGGTAGATGGTTTTTACGGGTGGCGATGCTGCTCGTTTTTGCAATGCTATGGTTTGCGCCGCAACCGGCTTCCGCTCATTCGGTGCTGACCAAGGCGGTGCCGGAGCCGAACAGCCAGCTGAACGAGGCTCCGGGCCGCATCGAGCTTACGTTCAACGAACGGCTCGAGTCGGAGCTTTATTACATCAAGGTGTTTGACGAGATCGGCAGAGCGGTTCCTGACCTTAAAGCGGCGCTCTCTACCGATCAGAAAACGATGGCGCTGGACTTGCCGAAGCTGAGCAACGGGCGCTACACGGTGACCTACCACGTCATCTCCGCCGACGGTCATCCGGTGGAAGGCACGTACGTGCTGTCGATCGGTCCGGGAGTAGAGGGAGACATCGTCGGCGATTCATCCTCCTTGCACGCCGGACATCAGTTGTCGGCGGATATGAGCGTCTACGATGTACTGAAATATTTGTCGCGGATCGCTTATTATTTCGGCTTGCTTGCTCTGGCAGGATGGGTGTTCTGGGGAGCCGTCAGCGACTTGCAGCGATCGGGAATCGGGGCTCATTACCGGGTCGGTCTGCTCGGCGTCCAGCGGACTCATTTTTTGGCGCTGATCGCTTTCGTTTATTTTCATTATCAGGATTTGCTTGGCGATCAGGGCTTCGGGGAACTCGTAAGTTTGTTTGCCGGCACTTGGGTCGGACGCTCCTGGCTGGCGGCATTCGTGCTCGCGCTGCTCGGTTTTGCGCTGCTCGGACGCTCGAAGGCAGTCGACCTGGCGTTCATCGGCGTGCTGCTTGCAGCTAAGAGCGTCAACGGCCACGCGATGGGACATGAGCCGCAGTGGATTACGGTCACGCTCGACTGGATTCATCTGCTCGGCGCAGCGGTTTGGGTCGGCGGTCTGCTGCTCATCGTGCCGCTGTGGAAGAAGAATAAAGCTTGGGTCGACAGCTTCCTGCCCCGATTTTCGAACGGCGCTCTGCTCTCGATGGTGGCGCTGACGCTGACCGGAGTGGCGACGACGCTTCTGTATTTGCCGAGCCTGAACTACTTGCTGTATTCCCAGTGGGGCAAGCTGCTGATCGCGAAGGTCGTTTTCGTCGTGCTGGTTCTGCTGCTGGGCCTCGGCATTCGCCTGGCGATGAGGCAGCGGAAAGACAAGGATGTGCGCGATATGGTCCGGATGGACTTCGGCGCGATGGGCATTATCGTTGTCCTGGTCGGGCTGCTGACGTTCATCAGTCCGGTTCCGCCGAATGAGCCGCTTTACTGGCACGAGATGGGCGTGTCGCAAACATCGCCGCATATGACTGCTCAAGTAACGCCGATGGTTCCGGGCGACAATCAGTTCCGCGTCGACATCTGGCTCGTCAAGGAGATAGGCAAGCCGAAGCAGGTGCTGCTCAAGCTGCAAAACCTGGATAAACCGGAAATCGCGCCGATCGAAGTTCCTCTGACGGAGCATAAGAACGAACAGCAGGATGCGGGCTTTACGGCCGACGATACGTACGGGCAGTACAGCTACAAAGCGGACGGACCGTTCCTGCCGTTCGCCGGCCTGTGGAAGATGGAAGTGCGCATTCTCGATCGTAACGATGACGAAACGGTGTACAAGCTGGAGAAGCGGGTGTATTGATGGGCCCGCCAGCTTCGTCCCGCTGCCGAATGCAGCGGGACGAAGCAGCGCGCAGAGCCGGAAGAGGGCTCCCTGTCGATGTGGCGATGGCCGCAGCACGCAGGGAGCCTTTTTGGCGGGTGGGTGCTTGTTTACGGGAGGAGAAGGAGCTATGTCGTTCGAGAGGTTGAAGCTGTTCACGATCCTGCTCCCGGCTGTCGTCATCGGCGGCTTCGAGCTGATCCGGCACGAGTTTTTGCTGCATTATTTGTCAATGGAAGTCGGGAACGTTTATATTATCATCCTGACGCTGCTGCTGTCGTACTGGTTCTCGACGTGGATGTTCCGCAAAATCAAGGCGATGAACGAAACGATCTCCGCCGAGCAAGCCCGCCGTGCCGTCTACGAGGAACGGGAACGGCTGGCGCGGGAGCTGCATGACAATATTGCGCAAATGCTGTTTTTTCTGAACGTGCAGCTGAAGCAGGGGAAGACAGAGGAGGCGCGGCCGATCGTGGCCGAGATCGATCATCATTTGCGCCAGGCGATCTTTAACCTGCGCGGGCTGCCGGAGGACGGCATCTCCCTCCCCGACCGGCTGGACCGGTGGCTGCGCGAATGGAGTGCCATCTCCGGCGTCGAGGCCGAGCGGCGGGGCGTCTGGGCGGAAGGGCTGTTTTCGCCGGCGGAGGAGGTACAGCTGTTCGCGATTATCCAAGAGGCGTTCACGAACATCCGCAAACATTCCGAAGCCGATCGGGCAACGCTGGACTTTGCGTACGTCGGTTCGGAGAGCTGGTCGCTGACCGTTCGGGACAACGGCAAGGGGCTGCCCCCGGCCGAAGCCGCTTCGGGCAAGTACGGCCTCTCGATGATGCGCAAGCGAGCCGCCGAACTGGGAGCGGAGCTGCATCTATCGTCGCCTGAGGATGGCGGGATGGAACTGAAAATTGCAGGTACGAAGGAGCGTGGAAGCGCATGACCCCTTATCGCGTACTGATTGCCGACGACCATCCGCTGGCCCGCCAGGCGATTCGCAGCTTGCTGGACGAAGACCCGCAGTTCGAGACGGCCGGCGAAGCATCGCGGGGTGAGGAGGCGGTGCAGCTGTGCGGCAACTTGCAGCCCGATCTGGTGCTGATGGATATCCATATGCCGGATATGAGCGGTCTGGAGGCGACGCGGCGCATCAAGCAGCTATATCCCCACATTCGCATCGTCATGCTCACGGTGTCCGATCATGTGGGCGATCTGTTTACGGCGATTCAGTTCGGAGCGCAAGGGTATTTGCTCAAAAATATGGACCCCGATGACTGGATGCATTATTTGCGCGCGCTGCTGGACGACGATACAGCCGTATCCCGTCAAATGGCGGACAAGCTGTTCCAGCATTTCCGCCGCGGCGATGCACCCGCGGCCGAGCCGGATTCCGGCGTGCTGACGCCGAGGGAGCGGGAGCTGATCGCCTGCGTGGCGTCGGGGGATACGAATAAGCAGATTGCCGAACGGCTCGTCATAGCGGAGAACACCGTCAAAAATCATATCAAAAATATTTTGGACAAGCTGAAGCTGGAAAACCGGGTGCAGCTCACCGCTTATGCAGTCAGGCAAGGATTGACACAGATCGGTCAAAAACGGGAGGAAAAATAGCCCGGTCGAGTCATTTTCGCCGCCCAGCTTTTTGGGTACAGTGATACATGGACATAAACTTGATAAAGGGGTTGTATCCTCATGAAAAAGACAGGAACGCTGCTTGCCATATGCCTGATCGCGATGATGATGTTCGCGGGGATAGCGAGCGCGCACGTCACCGTGCTGCCGAATGAAACGTCGCAAGGCAAATACGAAGTATTTACGCTTCGCGTACCGACGGAGAAAGAAATCGCTACCGTCAAAGTGGAAGTGAAATTTCCGGCAGGCGTGACGGTTTCGCGTTTCGAGCCGAAATTCGGCTGGAAATACGATGTGACAAAAGACGGATCGGGGAAAATCACAAGCGTGATTTGGACGGCAACGGGCGAAGGATTCGGGGCAACCGAATTCGGCGAATTCAAAATGTCCGGCAAAGTCGAAAACGACGCCAAAGATTTGTTGTGGAAAGCGTATCAAACGTACAAGGACGGCAGCGTCGTCGAATGGGTAGGCGCGGAAGGCTCCGACAAGCCGGCATCCGTCACGAAGGTGAAGGCTGCGGCTGCGGGCGCGGATTCGCACGGTCACGACACCGGGGCTTCCGCTCCGGCCGAAGCCGCCGCTTCCGGCGAGTCGAAAACGCCGCTTTACTTATCCATCGCGGCTGTCGTGCTCGGCGCTCTGGCGCTTCTCGTTTCTTTGCTCAAAAAGGCGAAATAAGATATTAAGACGCTAAGCGGCGGTTTGGGATCTTAAGATTCCGGCTGCCGCTTGTTTTTTGCGGCGGCGTAGCCGGCCGCTCTCTGGAGAATAAGGGTCTTTTGAGCACGTTATATCGGCTGGATGGGGGATGGTTTAAAGATAGCAGCCTTTAGAGACTGCTAAAATGGACCTGATCGTTCCTTGCCGCTATAGTGTCAGGAATAAGAGTTTTGAAGACACTCTATTTTTCCAAAAATGTTATTTCGAAGGGGGATAAGGGGTTTAAAAGACTGCTATCTTGTATTGATACGTTGTATCGTCACAGTCTATTGCGCCAAGAGCTGGGATCGCTCGTTACAGCAAACCCAGCTCCTGAGCGGCGCTGAGCGCCTGCGTGCGCGAAGAGACGCCGAGCTTTCCGTAAATGCGGGACAAATACACTTTGACGGTGCCTTCCGTAAGCCCGAGCTGATCGGCTATTTCCTTGTTCGCCGCTCCCTGTCTGATGAGATGCAGAATACGGAGCTCCTGCGGACTGAGCGGCTCGATTAAAGAAAGCGGCGCCGTCCGTCGTACCGGGTCCTGGGGGAAGAGGACAAGCAGATGGTCGACGTAGGCGTTCATTCCGTCCGTTTCTTCATGCTTCTGCTCCGTCCCGGCATACAGCCGCAGCAGCTCGAACATGGCTTTGCCTTCGTCCAGAAAGCTCCTAATATACCCGTGCGTTTTGCCGACAACGAGCGCCTGCTGAAGATGGCGCATGGCTTCCTGCCGTTCCCCGCGCTGTATGTTCATCAGCGCCAGCAGGTTCGATATTTCGACGATGCTCGATTGGCAGCTCTCCCGGATTGCCTTCGGCAAAAGCTGCTCGAGCAGCCTGATGGCGTCGGCTTCTTTGCGCTGCGCGCCTAGCAGCCGAACGAGCGAGAAATAGTCGAACATCCGGTCCGGCGCGGGGCGGGCTTTGGCCGAAAGCCCAAGCTCGTCCAGCTCCTTTTTGGCGGCGGCGATCTTTTCTTCGAGCAGGAGAAGACGGGCTCGAAACGCTTTGAGCGGCTTCAGCCAGTAAGCTTCCCCTTGGTCCGAGACCGTGACGATCGCTTCCTCGATGACGTCGTGGGCAAGCGGCATTTTGCCGCCGGCAGCGTAGAGGCGGGCTTGCATGATCCGATTCGGTGCTAATAGTCCGGGAATACGCTGCGTATGCGCGGATAACTCCACTTTTTGCGCGAGCTTGAGACTTTCCTCCAGGCGGTTCCATTCGTAAAATCCTTCGCACAGCGACTGGTTCACGTACAAATTGCTAAGCGAATCTTTCCAGCCGCGCTCCTCCAGCACACTTGTGTAACGAAGACCAATACGCTCCGTTTCGGCGCTAAGCGCACCCTTCAGTCCGGTCGCCGTCCTGCGTACGAGCGGCTCGTTCATATTCAGATTAATGTTGTAGAAGATCGTGCTATCCGGAATAAATTCCTCAAGCATCCCGTCCATATAAGCGAACCAGCCCTCGTAGTCTCCGTTGTAGAACACCAGATTGGATTTGATGAACATCATGCCGCCCTGGATTTGTTTTCGCCGCTCGCTGTCCGTTTCCGAGGCGTACATCCGTTCAATTGACGGCAATTGCGCTTGGGCGCTCGAGATTTGACCAGTCGCCACAAACAAAAAGGCGCGGAGCAGTGTCAAGTTCGGGCCCAGCCCGGCATGGGTCGCGATTGTTTCGAACCAGCCCAGCAGCAGGGCGAATTCACCTCTCCACAGCAGCGTGTCGGCATTTTTTTCAACCACATGTTTCGCCCAGTCCCAATCTTCGCCCGCAATCGCATGATGGATCGCTTCGCCCAGATGTCCTCTCTCCGCATAGCTTCGGCTTGCCAGCCTATGGCTTGCCATGCCTTGCTCAGGGCTGCTCCGGTATGCGGCGCTGCGCAGGTATTCGGCAAACAGATGGTGGTACCGGTACCACGTTCCCGTATCGTCCAGTGGAACGATAAACAGGTTTAGTGTCTTCAGCTTGTCGAGCATCGCATGGCTATCGTCCCGCCCGGTAACGGCATTGCAGGCATAAGAATCCATCCGCTCCAAAACGGAGGTGCGAAGTAAAAAAGAATAAACGTCCGGCTCCAGTCTAGCCGCAACCTCCTGAAATAAATAGTCGGCCACGTTGCGGTTCAGGCCCGAGAAGTTTTCGATATAGTCGTCGTAATTGCCGTTTTTTTGAAGGGAGATGGAGATAAGCTGCAAGATGGCGGCCCAGCCTTCCGTACGCCGAAACAGCTTTTCGATCTGATAGGGGGAGAGCGGCAGCCCGGCCGTCTTCCGGTAAAAAGCTTGCGTCTCCTCAAGCGTGAATTGGAGCTGAGAGACGCCGATGTCGGCTCGCTCTCCGCGAACGGTCCATTTGGAGGCGGGGAAAGGAAGCTGGCTGCGGCTTGCGATAACGAGATGCACGGAATCCGGCATATAGTCGAGTGAGTAGGATAAATAGCTGTGAATCTGCTCGTTTGTAATCGTATGGTAGTCGTCCAGCACGAGAACGATCCGCTCGGTGAGGCCGGACAATTCGTTAAGGAGCGCATCGAGGAAGGTGTGGACGGACAGGCTGGGCAGCTGACGGGCAAGCTGAAGCAGCCGTTCGCCTTCCGGCTTCGGAACGGTACCTGCGAGCGCATGCACGATATGCCGCCACATGCGGACATAGTCGTTATCCATCTCATCCAGAGAAACCCATCCGCAAGCGATACCGCTGAGTGCGAGCCATTGGCCGATCAGCGTCGTTTTTCCGAATCCCGCCGGTGCGCATATGAAGGTCATGCGGCCATCCAAGCCTTTATCGAACTGTTCGTTCAAACGATGCCGCACAATTAAGTTTTCTCTGGGAGCGGGTACGTTTATTTTCGTTTTGAGTATCAGTTCCTTCGTTTGCATAATTCCTCCGCAAGGCTGGCTTAGTCTTGTTTCATTATAAAGCGGATCGATTAACTTTTGTTAATTGTTGTTCGAATTTTACGTTGCTAGAATGAGAGCATCTTGTCGAACGCGGGGTGAAAGAATGAGCTTGAAAGCAGGCAGGGTGCACGGATTCCTTATATTGTTTGTAACGGCGCTTATAGCGTCCGCTTTTTTTGCCGAAACAAGCTATGCGGCCTTTTCCGGTCTAGGGTCGGGTACGAAAGAAAATCCGTATGCGATTGAAACGGCTGCCCAACTGGATGAAATAAGAAACGCTCCTGACGCCTATTACGTGCTGAAGCAAAATATCGAATTAACGGGAACATGGGCCCCTATTGAGGTATTTCAGGGTGTGCTCGACGGCAGAGGGTTTACGATCCGGAATCTTACGATTTCGGCGACAACCGCTCCCGCGGGGTTCGTTAACAATGCATACGGGGCCAATACGGCAATCCGCAACGTGGGCTTTGAAAACGTGAATGTCACATCGACGGCTTCTTCGCTCGGCGCCATCGCCGGCATGCATAATCAAGCGACGATCGAAAATGTATTTGTAACTGGAAAAGTGAGCGCAACCGATCGCTGGGTTGGCGGCATTGCCGGACAGATGTACGCAAACGCGACTGTAAGGAACGCCTATTCGTGGGCCGAAGTTTCCTCGGCGGCTTCCGCTGCGGGGGGCATTGCCGGCATTGTTGCCGGAGGGACTACCCCCGGTTCTCTGGTGTACCGGACCTATGCGAAGGGGGAAATTACCGCTCCTTTGCAGAAAGGAGCAATCGTTGCTACGCTGAGCGGCGCCAGGCTCCAGGAATCGTACTGGAATACGGAAACATCTAACGCAACAGTCGGCTCCAACTGGGCCGGCTCACCCACGGATACAAGCCAGGGACTTGACGATACGGCCATGAAGGCGGAAGCATCCTACGCAGGCTGGGATTTTCAGAACGTTTGGAAAATGGGCAGCGCAGGATATCCGGTGTTTCGAAAAATGGCGGCTTTCGTTACGACGGAGCAGCCGGACGGAACTTATCGTCAAGGGGCCGTTATTCCGATCCAGCTAAGGTTCAACGATACCGTTACGGCTACGGGTACGCCTAAGCTTACCCTGAACAGCGGCGGCGAGGCGATGTATAGCGGTGGAAGCGGGACCGATACGCTGACGTTTTCCTATGTCGTCTCGGACGGGCAGTCTTCCTCGAAGTTGAATATTGGCAGCACGGCCGCATTGACCTTAAACGGCGGAACGATTCTCGATTCGGATAATCAGCCTGTAAGTCTTGCGCTTCCCGACCCGGCTACGGGTATGACGCTGGCCGGACGCAATATTGTCATTCGCGGGAACGATCCTTATGTCACAGGTGTAACCTCGTTAATGCTGGACGGCACCTACCGGCTCGGTGATACGATTACGATCGCGGTAGTTTTCAATAAACCGGTCTCTGTAACGGGTACCCCCCAAATGAAATTAATTACCGGAGGTTACGCCAGCTATGCATCGGGTTCGGGTGCGAACATACTAACCTTCAGCTACAAGATAGGGCTGAATCAGAATGCGTACCGATTGGAATACGAAACTGTTTCTTCGCTCTCCTTGAATGGAGGCAGTATTAAGGACAGTACGAACAACACTGCGTTTTTGGACTTGCCACTACCCGGTTCGGCGGGGTCTTTGAGCGGCAGCAAGTTTATTACGGTCGATACGATGGGGGACAAACAAGCGATCGACGACGTAACGGCAGCGGTAGCGGCGTTGCCTGCGAAGGCGGCGGTGACGCTGGGAGATGCGACAGCGATAACGAGTGCGCGTCAGCAGTATGAGGCGCTGACCGCTGAGCAGAAGGCGCTGGTCACGAATCTCAGCAGGCTGATGGAAGCAGAGTCGGTGTTGGCGGATTTGCAGGCGGCGAAGACGGTGACGGACGCGCTAGCGGCGTTGCCTGCGA
>NZ_RBAH01000034.1:0-50138 GCF_003626695.1 Paenibacillus ginsengarvi | reverse complement strand
TGAGGCGCTGACCGCTGAGCAGAAGGCGCTGGTCACGAATCTCAGCAGGCTGATGGAAGCAGAGTCGGTGTTGGCGGATTTGCAGGCGGCGAAGACGGTGACGGACGCGCTAGCGGCGTTGCCTGCGAAGGCGACGGTGACGCTAGCGGATGCGACGGCGATAGCGAGTGCGCGTCAGCAGTACGAGGCGCTGACCGCTGAGCAGAAGGCGCTGGTCACGAATCTCAGCAGGCTGATGGAAGCAGAGTCGGTGTTGGCGGATTTGCAGGCGGCGAAGACGGTGACGGACGCGCTAGCGGCGTTGCCTGCGAAGGCGACGGTGACGCTAGCGGATGCGACGGCGATAGCGAGTGCGCGCCAGCAGTACGAGGCGCTGACGCCAGCGCATAAAGCGCTGGTCACGAACGTGAGCAGGCTGACGGAAGCAGAGACGGCGCTAGCGGATTTGCAAGCAGCGAAGGTGGTGACGGACGCGATAGCGGCGTTGCCTGCGAAGGCGACGGTGACGCTAGCGGATGCGACGGCGCTAGCGAGTGCGCGCCAGCAGTACGAGGCGCTGACCGCTGAGCAGAAGGCGCTGGTCACGAATCTCAGCAAGCTGACCGACGCAGAAGAGGCGCTAGCGGATTTGCAGGCGGCGAAGACGGTGACAGACGCGCTGTCGGCGCTGCCCGCGAAGGCAGCGGTGACGCTGGCGGATGCGACGGCGATAGCGAGTGCGCGTCAGCAGTACGAGGCGTTGACGCCAGCGCAGAAATCGCTGGTAGCGCACGTGAGCAAGCTGACGGAAGCGGAAGCGGCGCTGGCGGACTTGCAGACGGCGAAGACGGTGACGGACGCGCTAGCTGCGTTGCCCGCGAAGACGGCGGTGACGTTAGCGGATGCGGTAGCGATAGCGAGTGCGCGTCAGCAGTACGAGGCGCTGACCGCTGAGCAGAAGGCGCTGGTCACGAATCTCAGCAAGCTGACCGACGCAGAAGCGGCGCTAGCGGATTTGCAGGCGGCGAAGACGTTGACGGACGCGCTAGCGGCGTTGCCCGCGAAAGCGACGGTGACGCTAGCGGATGCGACAGCGATAGCGAGCGTACGTCAGCAGTACGAAGCGCTGACGCCAACGCAGAAAGCGCTGGTCACGAACGTGAGCAAGCTAACGGAAGCAGAGTCGGCGTTGGCGGATTTGCAGGCGGCGAAGACGTTGACGGACGCGCTAGCGGCGTTGCCCGGGAAGGCGGCTGTAACGCTAGCGGATGCGACAGCGATAGCGAGCGCGCGTCAGCAGTACGAAGCGCTGACGCCAACGCAGAAAGCGCTGGTCACGAACGTGAGCAAGCTGACGGAAGCAGAGACGGCGCTAGCGGATTTGAGTGTTGTCAGCTCCGCGCATTCTGCCGTTACGGCAGCTCCCGTGTCGGTCGTTGCGGATGGCATCAGCAGCGCCACTATTACAGTAACGCTACGAAACGCCAAGATGGAACCGATCGAAGGCAAGCAGGTTGCCTTGACCGCATCGGGAGGCAGATCGGTCATAACGGCGGTTTACAGCACGACCAGAGCAAACGGGGAAGCACAGTTCACGGTGGCGAATACGGCTGCGGAGCAGGTCACCTATGGTGCGATCGACATAACCGATCAGGTTGCAATCGTTCAAAAGGCATTGGTTACGTTCGTCTCTGGCAGCGTCAGTTCAACTATGTCCGCGTTGTCAGCTTCCGCGCTAACGGTGCCGGCTGACGGAACGACAGCGTCCGAGATCACCGTTACGCTGATGGACGCGTACCGCAATCCCGTTACCGGGAAACAAGTATCGCTAGCCGCATCGGGAGGAAGTTCGGTCATAACGGCAGTGTACGCTACGACGAATTCGTCCGGCCAAGCGCTCTTTGCAGTAACGAACAAGGCGGCGGAGACCGTCCTATTCGCTGCATCGGACGTAACGGATCGGATCGCTGTGGAGAGGACTGTCGCCGTATCGTTCGTTTACGGAGTACCGCCGATCATTATAATGAAAGCAAGTCCCGAGGAAGCGACATACGGACCCGTATCGGTGTCGGTCACAGCGGCTGTATATGGTCAGTTTAACGCCGTTAAGCAGATCAAATGGGCAAGCGGCAGCCGCGATATCGGTTATTTTGCAGGAAACGGCACCGAGCTGACCGGCGGGAGCTTTGCGGTGCAGGCAAACGGAACGTATACGGTATATGTGAAGGACGCCGCAGGCAACGAAAACGCGGCAACGATCGAGATAGCGAACATCGTACCGCTTAGCCGCAATGCGGATTTACAACAGGTAACCGTATCCCAAATAACGCTAACGCCTTCTTTTTCCGCATCCTTGCAGCATTATTCGGCTTCGGCGGTTTCCGGAATCAGCTCGGTGACAGTCGCGCCGACTGCGGCAGATGCATTTGCAGTAATAACGGTAAATGGTCAAGCACTGAGAAGCGGTCAGGAGTCATCTGCCATTACCCTTCAGACGGGCACAAACGAGATCGCGATCGTAGTTACCGCTCAAGACGGCGTAACCAGCAAAACGTATACGATTACGATCGACAAGCAGAAGGAGCGTTCTCCGGACCCGGCGCCATCCGGGGGCGGGGAGCCGACTGATTACACCCCGCAAATTGGCGGTGCGGGACCAACCGGCAGCACGGCGACTCCCGGGCTGAATGATACAAGTATCCGCATCTCGATCGACGGCCGACCGGTGGAGAAGCTGGTGAAGACGTCCAGGCAAGTCGTTGGCGGACTGTCGTTGGGCATCGTCCGGTTCGATGAGTCGCTGCTAAATGAGGCTCTTGCGAATTCGAATACCGGAACTGTCATCGGCATTTCCGACATTGCAGAGACGGACGGCGTTATCGCTGAATTTACGGGCGACATGATCCAAAAGCTTGCAAACAAACAAGCCGTACTGGAGCTGCAAACAAGCATCGGCGGCTATGAGCTGCCCGCAGGCGAGCTGAACCTGGAGCGACTCCGGGAAGCATGGGGGCGCGCTATGCCGCTCTCGGAGCTGCTCATTCAGATCAGCGCCGAGAAGGCACCGGAAGCCGACAGCGATGCCATAGCGCGATTTGCGGCACAGAACGGTCACAGCATCGTTTCGACGCCGGTTCAATTCAAAGTGACGGCATCATACAAACAAAACTCGCTGGAACTCAGCCGATTCGGCACGTTTGTTCGCAAATTTTTGCCGATACCGTCTCCGTTTGGCCCAAATGGCGTTGCAACAGCCGTTGTGCTAAACGAGGACGGAACATACCGCCACGTACCGACTGCCGTTATGCGTAGAGACGGCCGGGATACCGCGGACATTCACAGCTTGACGAACAGTACCTACGCGCTCATTTCGAACCGGGTGAAATTCAATGATACTAAGGATCATTGGGCGGAAGAAACGGTTGATGACATGGGAGCCCGCCTGGTCGTCAAAGGGATGGAGGCGAACCGTTTCGTCCCGGATTCCCCTGTTACAAGAGCGCAATTTGCGGCGATCGTCATACGCGGGCTTGGCTTGCCGGAGGACGGAGCGGGGAATACATTTAACGACGTGAACGAAAGCGAATGGTTTAGCGGAGCGGTAGGCAAAGCGTTCGAATACGGGATTGTATCCGGGTATGAGGACGGCTCGTTCCGCCCGGCTCGGACGATCACCCGGGAGGAAGCGTTCGTCATGATCGCACGGGCGATGAAGCTCTCCGGCTTGAGGCCGAAAACGGCGGATCAAACTGGCGGAGCACTGGCGGCATTTCCCGATCGGGACGGTATTAGCGCTTGGGCCGAAGCGGTAGTTAGCGAGGTAGTGAGGGCGAACTTGGCTAACGGCAGTGCGGAAGGGCTTGAACCCGGACGTAATCTGACGCGCGCGGAGACGGCCGTTCTCATTCGCCGCTTGCTTGCCGAAGCGGGATTCATTTGAACGAACGGAGAAGAACCTTCAGGCGGCCGAGAGATCATCGGCGCCGAAGGTTCTTTTTGTACTGCGTTGTCCTCAATCTGCGTTAAAACGATCGGCAAGCACCTCGTCGATCGCACGCCGCGATATGCCGGCGAGCACGGGATTGGTATGCTTGTAATAGGCGTAGGCGATCAGTCCGAACGACAAAGCCCAGCCACGTCCACGGGTCCAGGTCGCGTCATCAACCGTCAGCTCTGACCGGAAATCGGCGCGAGAATCCGCGGAGAGGAACGTCCAAGCGACCATCACGTCGCAAGCGGGATCGCCTACGGCGAGAGTGCCGAAGTCGATAACGGCACGGAGACGGCCTTGATCGACGAGCAAATTGCCCGGATGCAGATCCCCGTGCAGCCAAACGGGCGGCTCCGTCCATACCGGCGCTTGCAGCGCGTCTTCCCAGATGGCCGCGGCCGTTATCGTATCTATCGTATCGCGGAGCGAGGCGAGCGCTTCGCGAACGGGAGCATCCCGCAGGGCAAGCGGTACGCCGCGTCCGGAGTTATGCGCTCCCGGAGGCGGTCCTCCTGCGGAGTCGGCCCGCTGCAAGGCCGCTACGAACCGGCCCAGCGCCACTGCCGCTTGGCGGAGATCGTCAAGCGGCCCGGAGCCTGCGTTCTCGCCTTCGAGCCATTCATACACCGACCAGTGCCACGGGTACTCTTCACCTGGCGCTCCCAGCGCGAGGGGAACGGGGATCGCAATCGGCAGATGCGGCGCCAGCTTCGGCAGCCAGCGGTATTCCTTCTCCGCCTGCCCGACCGCCCATTCGACCCGAGGAAGTCTGACGGCCAAACGCTCTCCGAGCCGGTAGATGGCATTATCCGTTCCTGCGGAGTCGACCGGTTCCAAGAGCAGGTGCGCCCATTGCGGGAATTGGGAGCGAAGCAAGCGGCTTACCAAATCCGCGTCGATTCTCGTTTCGTTTAAGTGGCTCACCCGGATGCCTCGCTTTCTTCACCGGGCTGCCGCAATTGCTTCGCATAGCAATGCCGGAGCTTGCCGCCGTACATGGGGCGCGTGAAACGGCGGACAAATCCTTCGGACTCTAGGTTTTTGACGCTGGCATGGTTATCCGGGTGCACCGTAGCATAGACGTACCGGCATCCGTTCTCCCGGGCCCGCTGCTCGCGAAGTCTCAGGAAATACCGCTGCAAGCCAAGACCGCGGGCCGACTCGTGGACTACGGTGCCTTCGAGACAGGCGACTTCATGCAGATCCTCCTCCGCCACCCCGAATTCTCTGCCGAGATTGCCGGGTCGCATCTTGGGAAACGTCAAAACCGTATAGGCAACGAACTGGCCGCGGAGATACGCGCCGTGGATTTCTCCATCCTCCAGCACATACGTATGGTAGTAAGTCTCATTGTCCGAAGCAAAATGATCCTTGGAGGGGAGCCGGGAAGTAACGTCGGTCATTAGCGCCACCAGGTCGGCAATATCCTCGTGCCCGAGGCGGCGGATTTCCATATCGGGTTGTTCGAATTTAAGCATACATCGATTCCCTTCGTATTGTTAAGTAAACCGTCTCGAACCTTCCCCACCATGATACCAGAAATAGGCGGCGATCGTATTTCAAATGATTCCGAAATCGCCGATGTATGCCCAGCAATCACGCCAAGCGCGGCTTAGCGGCTCCGTATCCGTAATGACGGGCGCTTGCGAGTAGGCGGTTAGGATGGCGTCCATATGGCTGCGCAGCCGGACCGGGAAATCCAGATTAGCGACTTCCAGCGGAGGAACGTATTCGAGCTTGCCCCCAGCAATTGCAGGCAAGGCGAGCGCGTGCAGCATCCGTTTGGCCAGATGCCTGCTCTCCCGCCGCTCCAACCGGTCTTTACCTAATTCTACCGCGCCGTCGGCATGAATAAGGGGGGCGATAAGCTTTGCCAGCTCGATTCCTTTCGGCGGCTCCGGAAGGAAATGGTCCGGCTGCGTTCCGTATAGCAGCTCTGTGTCATAACGGCAAGAATACAGCCAGTATGCTCTTGTTCCTGCACTCATTTGTCGCAGACGGTCGTCCCCGATACGCTGTATAACGAGGCTGTCCCCAGCGGGAAAGCGAGTCGCTTCCGCTTCGATTTCACGTTTGAGCGCATTGTCGGATTGGTCGGGACGATCGAATGCCAGAACCAGATCGATATCGGAGACGCCCCAGACGCAATCGCCTCTTGCAACGGAGCCTTTTACGAAAACAGATTGCAGACGGTCACCGAGATGATCCGTAAATCGCCTAACCACATAGTCGGTTACCGTTTTATACCGTGGGTCCATGTTCCGCCTCCCGAATCCCCGTAATAGGCCTGCACTGGAGAAGGTAACGTCTAACATCATCCTCAATATAGCACAGCAAGCGAAGCGGACGAGTTGTAAACCTTGTTTATACCTGGAAATTCCTTGTTTAAAAAAAGCAGCTAAAGGCTCGACAGAGACGGATTCGCTCTGTATACTATACATAGATTAACGATGCATAGTAATTCTATATAGGAGAGGAAGGAGAGCAATCCGTTGAAGGTGAGCAAAGAATTGCTAAAGGGCACGACCGGCATCCTCGTGTTGACTGTGCTGGCGGATAAGCCGCTGTACGGCTACGAGTTGATCAAGGAGCTGGAACGCAGATCGGAGGGAGTGTTCGCCCTCAAGGAAGGGACGTTGTACCCGATCCTTCATGCGATGGAGAGCGAGCGTTGGGTCGAATCGTTTTGGACGGAAGCGGACGGGCGGAAACGAAAATATTACCGTCTGCTCGACGAAGGGAAGCTGAGGCTGCAGGAGAAGAAGAGCGAATGGCTCGTGTTTCGGCGCGCCGTCGACTCGGTGCTCGGGGAAGGAGGGGCTCTCCATGCGGAAACATGAGGGCGTGGGCGACTTCCTGGACCGCGTATGTGCCCGGATCAGGTCCCGGGAGATGCACCCTGACGTGAGGCTGGAAATCGGCGGGCATTTGGAGCAACTGATCGCCGAGAAGGAAGCGGAAGGGGCGTCGCGGGAAGAAGCGGAGGCGTGGGCGACCCGGCAGATGGGCGATCCGGATTTGCTCGGGAAACAGCTTCATCAATTGCATAAACCTCGGATGAACTGGGGGCTGCTGCTGGCGGTTGTGCTGTTCTCGATTCTAAGCCTGATCGCGATGATGTCGGTCGATGCAAGTTACCGAGGTACGATTTACGGACAAATCGAGTTTGCCAAACGTCAATCCGTATACATAGCGCTCGGAACGGTCGTTCTGCTTGTTTGCTATTTCTTCGATTTCCGGCGGCTGCGGCGGTTTTCCTGGCTGCTGTATGCGATTACCTTATTCGGTATGATCGCGACGACATCCGTTTACGGAACGAGCGTTAACGGGTTGAAGCACTATATCGTGGTCGGGCCGTTTTCCTTGAACTTGATCGCGTGCAGTCCGTACCTCCTGATTGTCGCCATAGCGGGCATCTGGCTCGACGGCAAAATGCCGGCAGCCGTTAACGCCGCCGGGCAAAGGCTGATGAAGCTGGGGCTGCTTGCAGCGCCCTGCCTGATCTATATTCAGGCTCGTGCCTTGCCGGAGCTGGTCATTTATGCGGTAGCCGTCCTAGTGCTGCTTGGCTGGGTGACCCGCAGCTGGCTGCGGAGCACGCTGATTGCGCTTGGTGCGGGAGCCGCCGGGATTTTGTACATATGGGGCAACCCGTATTTGCGCGGTAGGGTGGGCGGAGCGTTATTTCCGCAGGACGATCCTCTCGGCAATGGGTATATGTATATGCAGCAGCTTGATATGATTCGCTCCGCAGGCTGGTGGGGACACGGCTTCGGGACGATGAACGACAAGCTGCCGATGATCCAGTCGGATATGCTGCTCTCGTATTTGATCTACAGCTTCGGATGGGCAGCGGGACTGCTGCTCCTGGCGGCGGTGATCTGGTTTGTCGTCCGTATGGCGAAGGCGGTGCAAGTCGTTCGGGAGTCGTATGGCCGTGCCATTATGCTGGCGTTGTCGGTTATACTGGCCATACAGCTCATCTATGGGCTTGCCATGGCGACGGGACGCGTCATGCTCGTCGGACTGCCCTTCCCGTTTCTCGGCTACGGCAGCCATGTACTGATGGAATTTGCCGCTGCGGGACTGCTGCTCGGCATTTACCGGAGGAAGGATATGATCCCCGTTCATGCATGAAGCAAGCCGCATATGTTATGAAACCTCAACTTCGGCCGAATCGGCCGGAGTTTTTGCTCGCCGGACAAGGGAAAAGAGCGGGACATGATATAATAGAAGCAAAAAAGAAACGAGGCTTCGCGATGGCAATTTACGTAGCCCTGCTTCGCGGTATTAACGTAGGCGGGAAAAATAAAATCAAGATGGCGGATTTGAAAAAGGCGCTTGAGCGAGTCGGGCTCGGACGGGTGCAAACGTATATTCAAAGCGGCAATATCGTATTCGAGGCGGAGGAAGAGGCGGCAGCGCTCACCGGGCGTATGGAGTCTCTCATCAAGAACGAGTTCGGCATTGCCGCCACCGTTTTTCTGAGAACGGCAGAGGAATGGAAACGGCTGATCGCGGATTGTCCTTATGCTCCGGGCGCTCTGGCGGAAGGAGAAAGCTTGCAGGTGAGCCTGCTGAGTGAGGCGCCTTTGCCCCAGAAGGTCGATTTTCTGGCGGAAGTAAAAAGCGGGGACGACGAATACCGGCTGCAAGGACGGGAGCTTTACATGCTGCTCCGGCAAAGTATTCTTGATTCCAAACTGGCGGCCAGTACGCAAAAACTGGGCGATCAAGTAACGACGCGCAACTGGAACACAATCAGTAAACTGGGCGACATGGTGAAGGCAATGGAGGAAGGGTAAGCGCCCGACTTGTGAGCCTGGACGCGTTTGGAATAGCGTAAATCGTCCCGGCTGGGACGATTTTTGGCATGAATGATACTTTTTGTCAGAGTGCCCCCTTTCGCAACTTGGCGGTGAATCGGCTGAAACGACTCGCACGACATTTGTAAACAAGCAACCTTTTCCAGCCCTCTGCGTTTATTCCTATATAATTCCATTTCCGCGCAGAGGAGCTAAAAGGATGAAACGATTTGTTCTCGGTTTGGTTTGCGGCGTGATGCTCGCGATAGGAACGGCGGCGTACGCTTCGGACACGGTTCAGGCGGTTCTATTTCCGGCCAAGTTTGTCATCAACGGGCAAGTCAGATCGCTTGACGGCGAGTATACCGCTTTAAACGTGGATGGTCACGCGTACGTGCCTGTGCGTTTCATTGCCGAACAGATGGGGGCGACAGTCGGATTTTTGGCTAGCGATACGAATACGATCTACATCAACTACCCCGACTATACCTATATCAAGGGGAACATCAAGATCGGCGCAACGAAGCAGGATGCGATCCGTCTGCTCGGAGACCGCTATAAGGAGGTCGAGATCGGAGGACCGGTAGCGGGTCCAGATGTCGTTAAGGCTTGGCGTTACGATACCGGCGTTCGTGACGGCTACCGGGTTCAGGCGGTCAGGCAGAAGATCGAGACGTGGATCGATCCGGAAGGGTTACGCGACGGCCTGATCCGTCTGCAGCTTTTACTGCTCTGGAACGAGGAAGGCTTGGAGCGGTACTATTTGGCTTATGCCGATCAAGACGGAACGATCCGCTACGAGGTCGACGATGACGGGCTTAAGCTCGTTCAAGACAAGCTGCTTGCCGCCCGCGAGGAGCTGGAGCTTAGCCAGCAGATAAAGTTGATATACGCAGGGGAGCAGAAAAACGAGCTATATATTATTTATAAAGCCCGCGAGCATTTGGAGCGCCGCTGGACCGATCAGGAGGCGGACCGTCTGCGCCGTGCCTTATACGAGGAGGCGGGCCTGAATCCGTTGATCCCGTTTCCTTTGAAGCTGGAGCAATTTTATTTGCGGCCACAAGCGGACGTTGCAGGCGTGATTACGAAGCTGGATGAAAATGAGCACCGTGTATTGATCGTCGATGAAACGAGGAAAAACGGGAACTCGGATCAGCCGTATGCGATGTGGGTCGGCTTGAGTGAGGAGGCGGCGATCGTAGAAGCGGGAACAACGGAGCCGCTTGCGTTTCACGATTTGCACGTCGGTCAGAAGGCAAGAGCCTGGTACGACATTGGAATTGTAGAATTATCATACCCGGGCCAGACGAAGGCATTGAAAATTGAAATCGAACGTTAACCATGTACTGCAAAGCCCTTCGATGCTTGTCGAAGGTTTTTTTACGTCGGATATTAACTTAAAAAAACTAATTGATACCGATAATCATTATCAATATAATAGAGTTAACCGGTAACAGCCTGTACAGATGGCCAGAAGGAGAGTACACTATGAACATCGTCCGCTTCTCATCATGTTCATCCGCGGCTTAAACCTGACTAAAAAAGTCGATATATTCACACTTGTGTAAAATATTCTTAAGGTTGTTTTAATATTTTCCGGTTACAATAAATTGTAACGATTAGGAAGGGGGATTCTCGATACTTATGAAAACACTGATCCGCTTTCAGAATAAACTGATCCCGGTGTACGCCATAAATGTAACCTCGCAAAAAGCATACAAGCTTCTGCTCAAAACGCTCGAGAAAAAATACGAAACCGGCAAATCGGCCGTGCAAAAATGTTTGGCCTCCTTGATCAGCATCGAGATCGTCGGCGGAGAGGCGATCCTGCATTGCATGCGTGAAGAAGACTCGCTTGCCTTGTCTCTATATTGACAGCTCGAATAACCCCACAAAGCGGAGAACGGGCTTCGAAGCTTATTCCAAATCCTTTGCGGGGAGCCCCGAAAAAAATCGGCTATACCAAGTCGCGCAAGGACTTTAGGTAGCCGATTTTGTGTCTTCGCTAGCTTATCCGTTCCGCTTCTTCTCCATGCTGATCCAGATAAGCCCAGCCGCCATACATACTGCGCCCGCAATCTGCCATACCGTAATCCGCTCGTCGAACCATACATATCCGGCCGCCACGGCCGCTGCGGGAACGACATAACGGAAAAAGTTCGCCCGCGCCGCGCCAACTCTGTACATACACACGTTCCAGACAATGAAAGCGACAACCGTACATAAAATAACGTTGTAAAAGATGGCGAACCAATTGGCGCTATCAAGGCCCGCCCAATCGACCTTGCTCCACGAGCCAAGCGTAAGCGGGAATAGAAACAGGCTGCCGAACAAAATAAACCAGGCGCTCACCCGCAGCGCGGAATACGTTCTCATCAGCGGCATGCAGGCCAGGTTGAACAATGCGCCGACCAGGCTGACGGCAAAAGCGAGCGCGTTGCCGAGCATGTTCCGCCCCGACAGATCGATCCCGGCTCCGCCGCCGACGATCACCATCGTAACGCCCGCCATAGCCGCGATGCCTCCGACGATAAGACGTTTCGAAATCGGCTCGCGAAAAAAGAGCGGGGCGAACAGCGCCGCGAATATAGGCCACGGAGCGACGTTCAGCAGCGAGGCATTCGCCAGCGTCGTATACTGGATCGAGTACATGACCGCGATTTCGAGGCCGGTCACGCCGAACAGCCCGATCGCCATAAGCTGCATCGCCGCTTTGAACGAAACGCCGACGCTCCCTTCCTTCAGCTTCAGCAAAATGAAAAAAAACGGCACGGCCAGCCCGAACCGTAAAAACGTGAACAGCGCCGGATCGAACGTTCCCATCGCCAGCCGCGAGACGCCGAAGTTCGTCCCCCATATCGCCGCTACCGCCACAAGGCCGGCTACATACCAGTATTGTTTGCTCCCCATTCTCATGCTCTGACCTCACTCCGATGCTTCTGCACCCGAACATTGAACCGGCTTTGAGCGCGAAAACGCATGTCCGCTCCCCCGATTGCACTAATGATCATATTAGGGGATAACGGCCTGCGCGTCGATTGACGAATCTTCATGGACAGAAAATCTTTCGTTAAGCGGCGCTCTGGCTCGATAGATGCCCATCTTACGATAGTCCTGTTCCCAAGCTAGGCGTCCCTTGCAACTTTTCGTCAAATTGCATATAATACGTGTTACATATGCAAATGCAACGACGGAGAAAAGTAAGCAGTGCCTCCTTACAGGGAGGGAGCGCCGGAGATTGAGAGCGCTCCTAACGGAACCGGCTGCCGAAGTTCGCTCCCGAGCAGTCCTTTGAACCTGGCTTAGCGTCGATAGTTCCGCAGCCGGCAGTAGGAGGGAACCGGTTCCGAGCCGTTATTTCGGTCAAGCGAAGGCGTTTCATGCTTTCGTTGTCACCTTCCGGGAAGCTTTTTTACCGTGTTTTGGCAACGAAGACGCGCCTTAACAAGGGTGGTACCGCGGCACTTTCGTCCCTTTATTTGGGATGAAGGTGCCTTTTTGCGTTTTTCCGTATAGCTGTACTTGAAGATTAGACAGGAGGAATCCATATGAAGGAACGATTGCTCGCGCTTCAGTCCGAAGCGCTGCAAGAGCTGGAACGGGTGGAAAACGCCCAGCAGCTGAACGATCTGCGAGTGAAATATTTGGGCAAAAAAGGGCCGCTCACCGAAATCCTGCGCGGCATGGGCGCCTTGAGCGCGGAAGAGCGGCCGGTCATCGGCCAGGTCGCCAACGACGTGCGCGCCTCGATCGAGACGGTAGTCGAAGCGAAGCAAGCCGAGTTTGCGCAGGCCGAAACGGCGATGAGGCTTGGTGCGGAAACGATCGACGTCACGCTGCCGGGGCGGCCTGCCCCGCACGGAGCGGTGCATCCGCTGAACAAGGTCATTCAGGAGATCGAGGACATTTTTATCGGCATGGGTTATACGATTGCCGAAGGACCGGAAGTGGAGAAGGATTATTACAACTTCGAGGCGCTTAATTTGCCGAAAAACCATCCGGCCCGCGACATGCAGGATTCGTTTTACATTACCGACGAGCTGCTGATGCGGACGCATACGTCGCCCGTGCAGGTGCGGACGATGGAGAAAAAGCAGGGCGAAGTGCCAGTCAAGATCATTTGCCCGGGCCGGGTATACCGCCGCGACGACGACGATGCAACCCATTCGCACGTATTTACGCAAATCGAAGGGCTCGTCATCGACAAACATATCCGGATGAGCGACTTGAAAGGAACGCTGCTCCAATTCGTGCAGGAAATGTTCGGCAAACAGGCCAGCATCCGCATGCGTCCGAGCTTCTTCCCGTTCACCGAGCCGAGCGCGGAGGTCGACGTTTCGTGCATGATGTGCGGCGGTCACGGCTGCCGGACATGCAAGCATACCGGCTGGCTGGAAATTCTCGGCTCCGGCATGGTGCATCCGCGCGTGCTGGAGATGTCCGGCTACGATCCGGCCGAGTACAGCGGCTTCGCTTTCGGTATGGGCGTCGAGCGGATTGCGATGCTGAAATACGGCATTGACGATATTCGTCATTTCTATACGAACGACCTCCGGTTCTTGAAACAGTTCGTCCATATTTAACGAAGAGAAAGGAAGTGAGCGGGACGTGAAAGTCTCTTATCAGTGGTTGTCGCAATACGTGGATTTGAAAGGATATTCCGCCTCCGAGCTGGCCGAGAAGCTAACCCGGAGCGGCATTGAAGTGGACGTCGTAGAAAGCCGCAACAAGGGCATCACGAACGTCGTCGTCGGTTATGTGAAGGCGCGGACGAAACATCCGGATGCGGACAAGCTGAACGTATGTACCGTGGACGCGGGACAAGGCGAAGACTTGCAGATCGTCTGCGGCGCACCAAACGTGGATAGCGGGCAAAAGGTGGCGGTCGCTCTCGTCGGAGCGAAGCTGCCCGACGGCCTGCATATTAAACGCGCGAAGCTGCGCGGCGTAGAATCGATGGGCATGATCTGCTCGGCCAAGGAGCTTGGCATGAACGAGAAGCTCCTGCCGAAAGACCAGCAGGACGGCATTCTGGTATTGCCGGATGACACGCAGATTGGCCAGTCGATTCTGGACGTGCTCGGATTGGACGACGAAGTGATGGAGCTGGATTTAACGCCGAACCGTTCCGACTGCCTGAGCATGATCGGCACGGCCTACGAGATCGCCGCCATTCTCGGCCGCAACGTGCAGCTGCCGGAGGACGAAGTCGGCTTGCACCCTTCGCAAATGAAAGCGTCCGACCATCTACGGGTCGAAATCAACGCCGCCGAGCAATGCAGCCGCTATGCGGCAAGACACATCACCGGCGTGAAGGTCGCAACGTCCCCGCTGTGGCTGCAAAACCGGCTGATGGCCGCGGGCATTCGCCCGATCAATAATATCGTGGACGTGACGAATTTCGTCATGCTGGAATACGGTCAGCCGCTTCATGCTTTCGACGCCGACCGGCTTGAGGGCGGACTCATTACCGTTCGTATGGCCCGCGAAGGCGAGAAGCTCGTAACGCTTGACGATGCGGAGCGGAATCTGGAGCCGCATATGCTGCTTATAACCGACGGCGCGAAGCCGATCGCTCTGGCCGGCGTCATGGGCGGCGCGAACTCGGAGGTTTCGGCGGAAACGACGACGATCGTGCTCGAATCGGCCAAGTTCGACGGCGGCACGGTTCGCAAAGCGTCGCGTCAGCTCGGACTTCGTTCCGAAGCTTCGCTTAGGTTCGAAAAGGAAGTAAATCCGGAAGCCGTCATTCCCGCGCTCGAGCGCGCTGCGTCGCTCATCGCGAAGCTGGCTGGCGGCGGCATAAGTGTTGGCATCGTCGAGAGCGTCACCCGCCCCGCGCAGCCGGTCTCGATCCCGATAACGCTCGACAAGATCAACCGCTACCTCGGAACGGAGCTGTCTTCGCTCGAAATCAAAGTAATATTGAACCGGCTCCACTTCCAGTTCGAAGAGCAGGCGGGCGCAGAATGGATGATTCATGTGCCGCTGCGGCGCGGCGACATTACCCGCGACGTCGATCTGATCGAAGAAATCGCACGCCTGTACGGCTACGATAACATCCCGTCCACGCCGATTCTCGGAGCGACGACCCCAGGCGCCTTGACGAAGCATCAAGCGGTCCGCCGGACGATGCGGGGGCTGCTGACGGAAAGCGGACTGAACGAGGTCATCACGTATTCGTTCACGCATCCCGACCAGATCGCCGGCTTCCGCGGCATGTATCCGGAGGCGAAGCCGATCGCCCTGGCAATGCCAATGAGCGAAGAGCGGAGCGTGCTGCGTACGAGCCTTGTTCCGCATTTGCTCGATACGCTCGAGTATAACCGGAACCGCAATCAGAACGACGTGGCGATTTTCGAGATCGGCAAAGTATTTGTCACCGGCGAGGAGCAGCTCACGACGCTTCCGCAGGAGAAGCTGCTGCTCGGTATCGTCTGGGCGGGCAGCCGGATGCCGTCGCACTGGGGCGGCAAATCGGAGAAGGTAGATTTCTACGATCTGAAGGGCGTGCTTGAAAAACTGACGAGCGTGCTCGGCATACCGGATATCCGGTATACGGCGGCGAAGCCGGAAGGCTTCCACCCCGGACGGACGGCATCCGTCACCATCGGCAGCGGCGCTGGCAGCCGCGTCATCGGTTATGTGGGACAACTGCACCCGGCTTTGCAGATGAGCAAGCATTTGGACGATACGTATATGCTCGAGATCGAGCTGGAGCCGCTGATCGAAGCGGCCGATTTCCGCATCGAATACAAGCCGCTTCCGAAATATCCGGCTATCGGCCGGGATATGGCCGTTGTCGTTGATGCTTCCGTGCAGGTGGCTGATATTCGCTATGCGGCCCGTGAGGCTGCTGGGGCGCTGCTCGAGTCGATCGAAGTGTTTGACATCTATACGGGAGAACGGCTTGGCGGCGGGAAAAAGAGCGTGGCGTTCGCGCTCGTATACCGTCATCCGGACCGTACGCTGACCGACGAAGAGGTCACCGACCTCCATGCCAAAGTCGTTGCGGCGCTTGAACAAACATTCGCCGCAGAATTGCGTAAATAGAAGGAAAAAAGACCGGCCGCATCGAATGTTATAGTCGATGGGCCGGTTTTTATTTATCGGGGCTCCCCGTTCACCAGAGGGCTCTCGCAGACCGGAACACGTATAGGCATTTATCGCGGTTTTTCGACAATTTTCAACCTGCGAGAGCCTTTAAAACAAGTCATTTCCGTGAGCCGGAGTCGAAAGGAAGTGTCTACGTGAGCAATAACGATAAAGTACGAGTTACAGTCGATATATATGGCATGGAATATAAACTGCTCAGCGCTACAAGCAGCGGTTATATGAAGCGGGTAGCCGATTACGTAAACGAACAGATGAATGTCACGGCCAAAATGTTTCCGCGGCTGGATACGCCGCGGCTGGCGGTGCTGACGTCGGTTAATATGGCGGATGAGTTTTTCAAAATGAGGACGCAGATCGACGAAGTACAGCAGCAGCTGCAGGCCGGTCGCGAGCTGGAGAAGCAGCATTCGCTGCTTGAGGAACGGTTCCGGCAACTGGAGCAATTGTCGGAGCAGGCCGCCGCCGAGCACCGGCAGCGCGCACAGCAGTTAGCGGCCGAGGCGGCAAAGACGAAGGAGCAGCTGGCTCGCGCCGAGAAGGAGCTTGCCGCCTCGCTTCAGAGCCGGGAAGCCCAGGCGGAGCAGCATGCCGGGGAAATGGAGAAGCAGCGCGAGACGGAAGCCCGATTGCAGAAGGAGAAGTCGCTTCTGGAGGAAATGGTGGCCGAGCAGGAGATCCGGTTCGGCCGGCTGGAGCAGGATCATCGGCAGCTGGAGGAGAGCCGCCTTGCCCTCTCGCAAAAAATGGACGAGCTGCTGGCGACGCATGAGGAGCTGACGAGCGCTTATGCGAAGCTGCAAGAGACGAGCGAGCAGGAGAAAACAAGCTTCGCGCTCAAAGAACAGCAGATGAAGGAGCAGGAAGAGAAGCTCCTGCTGGAATTTGTCGTCCAGGAAGAAGCGCATAAGAAGGCGCTAGAGGAGCAGCGGAGCAAGACGCGGCAGACGATAGAAGAGGAACGCCGCAAGGCGCAGCAGTCTTTGCAGGAAGCGCGCCGCCAATCGGAGCAAGCGCTGAAGGACATGCAGACGAAGCACGAAGAAACGATTGCGGAGGAACGTAAGGCGGCTTTCGAGGCACGCGAAGAGGACCGAGCAAAGCACGAGGAAACGATAGCGGAAGAGCGCAAGGCGGCTTTCGCAGCGCGTGAAGAAGACCGGGTGAAGCACGAGCAGGAGCTGCTGGAGGCGCAAGTGCAGCAGGAGCAGGCGCTGGCGGAAGAGCGTCTACTGTCGCAAATGGCGCTGGAAGAAGCGCAGGCGAAGCACGGGCAAGAACTGCAAGCTGCGAATGTGAAGCATGAGCAGGAGCTGCAAGCGGCAAATGCGGAGCATGAGGAAGCGATAGCAGCGGAGCGCAGA
Organism: Paenibacillus ginsengarvi; assembly: GCF_003626695.1. Lineage (GTDB taxonomy): Bacteria > Bacillota > Bacilli > Paenibacillales > NBRC-103111 > Paenibacillus_AB > Paenibacillus_AB ginsengarvi. The sequence goes on along the minus strand of NZ_RBAH01000034.1, from coordinate 32,883 downwards.
GCGGCTCTCGCGGCACGCGAAGAGGACCGAGCAAAGCACGAGCAGGAGCTGCAAGCGGCGAATGCGGAGCATGAGGAAGCGATAGCAGCGGAGCGCAAGGCGGCTCTCGCGGCACGCGAAGAGGACCGAGCGAAGCACGAGCAGGAGCTGCAAGCGGCGAATGCGGAGCATGAGGAAGCGATAGCAGCGGAACGCAAGGCGGCTCTCGCGGCACGCGAAGAGGACCGAGCGAAGCACGAGCAGGAGCTGCTGGAGGCGCAAGTGCAGCAGGAGCAGGCGCTGGCGGAAGAGCGTCTACTGTCGCAAATGGCGCTGGAGGAAGCGCAGGCGAAGCACGGACAAGAGCTGCAAGCAGTGAATGCGAAGCATGAGGAAGCGATAGCAGCGGAGCGCAAGGCGGCTCTCGCGGCGCGTGAAGAGGACCGAGCGAAGCACGAGCAGGAGCTGCTGGAGGCGCAAGTGCAGCAGGAGCAGGCTTTGGCGGAAGAGCGTCTGCTGTCGCAAATGGCGCTGGAGGAAGCGCAGGCGAAGCACGGACAAGAGCTGCAAGCAGTGAATGCGAAGCATGAGGAAGCCTTTGCAGCAGAGCGAGAGCGTCATGAGCGGGAGTTGCAAGCTGCGAATGCGAAACATGAGGAAGCGATAGCGGAAGAGCGCTTAGCGGCTCAGATCGCGCAGGAAGAGGAACAAGCAAAACATAAGCGTGAGCTTGAAGCTGCACAAACGAAGTACGAGGAAGCGTTGCAGGCTGCGAGGGTGATACACGAAGAGGCGCTGCAAGCGGCAAAAGCGGAGCATGAGGAAACACTGGCGGAAGTACGTCTAGTGGCTCAGATTGCACAGGAAGAAGAACAAGCGAAGCATAAGAGAGAACTAGATTCCGTGCAATCCAAGTACGAGGAATCGTTGCGAGCCCGGCAAGCGAAATACGAGCAGTCGCTGCAAGCAACGAATGCGAAGCATGAAGAAGCTCTACGAGTGGAGCGTTCGAGCCATGAGAAGGCGCTGGCTGAAGAAATTTTGCTGTCGCAGATAGCGCAGGAAGAAAAGCAAGCGAAGCACCAGCAAGAACTGCAAGCCGCGCAAGCGAAGTACGAGGAAGCGCTGAAGGCTGAACAAACGAAACATGAGCAGGCCCTGCAAGCTTTGCAGGCCAAGCATGAAGAAGAGCAAGCGGAAGAGCGTCTGCTGTCGCAGATAGCGCAGGAAGAGAAGCAAGTGAAGCATCAGCAAGAGCTGCAAGCCGCGCAAGCGAAGTACGAGGAAGCGCTGAAGGCTGAACAAGCGAAACATGAGCAGGCCCTGCAGGCCTTGCAGGCCAAGCATGAAGAAGAACAAGCGGAAGAACGCTTGATGTCGCAGATAGCGCAGGAAGAAAAGGCAGCGAAGCACCAGCAAGAGCTGCAAGCTGCGCAAGTCAAGTATGAGGAAGCACTGAAGGCCGAACAAGCGAAACATGAGCAGGCCCTGCAGACCTTGCAGGCCAAGCATGAAGAAGCACAAGCGGAAGAGCGTCTGCTGTCGCAGATGGCGCAGGAAGAGAAGCAAGCGGAGCACCAGCAAGAGCTGCAAGCCGCGCAAGCGAAGTACGAGGAAGCGCTGAAGGCTGAACAAACGAAACATGAGCAGGCCCTGCAGGCCTTGCAGGCCAAGCATGAAGAAGCGCAAGCGGAAGAGCGCCTGCTGTCGCAGATAGCGCAGGAAGAGAAGCAAGCGGAGCACCAGCAAGAGCTGCAAGCCGCGCAAGCAAAGTACGAGGAAGCGCTGAAGGCTGAACAAGCGAAACACGAGCAGGCCCTGCAAGCCTTGCAGGCCAAGCATGAAGAAAAGCAAGCGAAGCATCAGCAAGAGCTGCAAGCCGCGCAAGCGAAATTCGAAGAAGCGCTGAAGGCCGAGCGAGCGAAGCACGAGAAAGTGTTGGCCGAGGAGCTTTTGTTATCGCAAATGGCGGGTGAGGAAGCTGAGGCGAAGCATCATCAAGAGCTGCAAGCTGCTCAGACGAAATACGAGGAAGCGCTGGCAGAAGGACATCGAACGGCGCAGGCCGAGCTGGAAGCTGCACAAGTGAAGTACAAGCAAACGCTGCATGACGTGCAGTCGAAGCAGCAAGAAACGATAGATCGGATGAGTGAAGAACACCGCCTAATGGAAGAGCGGGCGAACAGTCAGGCTGCGCAAATCGTTCGTCTGGAGGAAGACAACGTCAAGGCGCAAGGACAGTTGGACAGCTTGAAGATGGAGCTGGAAACGGCCGAGCGCAACTATGCGGAGCTTGAAGAAAGACTCGATCGTATGCTCGATGCCTCCGAAAAAGAAGCGAGCTCTCACCTCCGGCGCGAGCAGGAGCTTTCGGTGGAGCTGCAGTGCGTGAGGGAGCAGGCCGAACGGACTGCGGGCGAACTGGAGAATGAGCGGCGCGGCCATGCTGCTGCGGCAGAACTGCATACGGAAGAACTGTTGAAGCTGGACGGCCGAAACAAGGAGCTTGAAGGAACCGTTCAAGCTCTGGAGGAGAAATGCAGCCGCCTGGAGCAGGACGTTCAGTTGTATGACAAAAACAGCCGCGAGCTCGGGCAGACGACGAGACTCGTCATGGAAGAAGTACGCAAGCTCCGGGAAGCGAATGCTCAGCTGCAGGAAAGACTTACCCAGAAGCAGAAGCAGATTCAGGGACAGGAAGAAAAGCTGACGAAGGAAATCGCCGCCCAGCAAGACTTTTACAAAAAGACGATGCAGGACATGTACATCAAAGCGCAGCAGGAATTAAAGGAAGAGCGCAAAAAAGCGGAGCAGGCGCTGCAGCTTGAGAAGAAAAGAAAGCAGCAGGAGCTTGAGGAAGAACGCCTTGCGGCGGCAAGCCGGATCGAGGAGGAACGGAGCCGTCTGGAACAGTCGGTCGCCGAACGTAAGGAAACCGAAGAACGATTGCAGGCAGAGCTGCAAGGCAAGCTGGAGGCCGCATCTAATCAAGACAAAGAGCGGGAGCGGGCGCTCACGGCTGCTCATGCCGAAATCGCCAGTCTGCGCTCGAAGCTTGAAGCGGCCGCATCGGTAGAACAAGCAGCAATTGAACGGGACCGGAGCCGGATCAAGCAGCTCGAAGCGGAGCTGGCCGAGGAGCGCGAGTCCAGCGCCGTGGAGCGTGCGGACCTGATCGAAACGTTCGAACGGGAGCGCAGTTCCCTCCAGCACGAAATGGAGCAGCTATTGAATGAACGGCGCGAGGGTGCAGATGTGCAGGTTCAATACCGGAAGCTCCAGCAAGAATACGCCAAGCTTCAAAACGAATTTAACGAATGGATTGAGCTGGTCGAGAAAGAATAATTGGATACGTTAAATACGATCGATATCGTTGCTGCGGTACTGGCGGTGACCGCGCTGGCTCTCGGATACCATCGCGGCTTCATCGCCCAATTTATTTCTTTAATCTCGCTGCTTGTCGCTTATTTGGCGGCCTATTGGCTGTATGACGACATAGCGCCTGTCCTTGCAACTTTGCTGCCGTTCCACCAGCTTCAGACGTACGACAAATACGCCTATGCGATTGAGACCCTCAATCTGGACGTGTACGTGTACAATGCGGCCGCGTTTGCGATCATCTTTTTTGCCGTCAAGATCGGACTTTCCATCGTCGGACGGCTGCTGCATCTGTTTACCCTCCTTCCAGGCATAAAGCGGCTTAACAAGTGGGCGGGAGCGATGCTCGCCCTGGTCGAGGCAGCTGTGCTATTTACGGTGGCGGTGCATGTGATGATCGTAATTCCTTCCGATTCATTGCAGCAGACGCTTATGAGCTCCGTTTCGGCCGATTTTGTCACTACGTATACGTCGGATTGGACAAGCAGACTGCAAGAGATGTGGAATCGCAATACTTGGCGATAGACCTTTCAATGTTTCCTTAGAGTGCGGATTCATCATGGAAGATACTTTCCAGGTTTCGTAATACAAATGAAAAAGTATCTATCCAGCCTCTCATCACCGAGAGGTTGGATTTTCTTTTTTATAGTAAACTATTGATACAATTAATTCCATTTATAGTGATATATTAGTATACTTAACGTACAAAATTAGTAAGGCAGGGAATTCATGAAAAAAAGAATCATAATTGTATTACTAATTATTGTTTTAGGTCTCTTAAGCTATTACAAGTTTGCTCCAATGTATGCAGAGAACAGTATATATAAAAGTTGGAGAAAGAATTGGGGAATTGATCTACCCTCAACCACAACTCACACTGTATTTGAGAATACCGGGTCAGCCGCCTATAGGGTTTCTACATATAGCAAGGAAGAGATTGAACGGATTAGCAAGTTGCCTTATTGGAGAAACACTGAAAAAAATTACATTTCGACTATTGTTTCGCAATATGTGGAGTTAGTTAAAAAGCTTCGAGGTCCTAATGAAGAAGCAGCCTATGTGGCGATGTTTAATAATGACCCTGTACACTATTATGATAGTTCTTTACTCTTTGAAAAAAGAAAGAATGATGGCGGATATTTTATTGCAATTTTGAACCCAAATGATCAGAGACTATACACCCTTGAAGTATATTTTTAGTATTGTATCAGCCGACGATAACACGTGTTAAAACTATAAAAACGAAAAGCCGTTCTCTCATGAGACGGCTTTTTTGGAAGTCCTGGCTTGCTATTTAGCTTGTCGCGCAGGGGAATGAACTGAAGCAGTGCTTCCTGAACACCTTTCCGCTCAAAAATGCCCATGATCTGCAAGTCATATGACCGATCGCGCCACATCCGCCAATTCATCCGCAACTCGACTTCTTCGATGTCATCGACCGGATCAGCCAACCGTTCAACATGGTAAAAGCGAGTTAAGATATAAGATATTCAGCCCTTCATTCCATGGTTTTGTCCATAAGGACTAAGCCTGGAATGAAGGTTATTTGTCCTTGTTTAATTTGTCGCATCGCGGTCGCTTGGAGGCCGCCATCCACGAGGTTGTACATCATTAACGGAACGGATTTTCCGCTAATGTTATGGGAAGATGGGAGAACGGGGGAATAGCGGAACAAGATTTCCGTTATTCAAGTAAAAACCCCCGAATTCCCCCTGGGATCCGTTCATCGTTCTGCGAATAGCGGAAAACGATTCCTCTATTTGAGGCTAAATCCGGTAATATGCAGGTTTAGCGGAAAAGTAGTTCCGTTAACTATAACACTCTCCGTTCGTTAGGATCGGCAGAGCCTCTCGTCCAATTCGCTTCAACTCTCACTACAACATTTTAAGTGGCAGTACATATTCCAATTAATGCATGTATCCTTTAACACAGTCATTCTTTAATGCATGTTTCCTTTAATGCGGGATATCTTTAATACGCCTTTTTATTAATACGTGTAAACGTTAATGCTTTTATGTAATAAAGTTTCTTTATTAATGATAAAAATGGGAAAAAAAATTTAATGACAACATCGGATAAAATCAGTAAAATAAGTTTGTGTATTTTTTTGTTGTAAAGAAATAGTGGGGGTGACGAAGTGCAGGAGCCAGTTTTACAGGTGAAAACGCTTAAAACGTCCTTCAGGACGAAAAATAGAGAAACGACGATTGTTGACGGCATCGACTTCGAAATCGGCCCCAATGAAGTAGTTGCACTTGTAGGCGAATCCGGCTGCGGCAAGAGCATGACATCGCTGTCCATTATGCAGCTCCTCCCCCGCGCAGGCGAAGTATCGGGCGGCGAAATCCGGTTTCGCGGCCGCAACTTGCTCGAGCTTACGAAGAAAGAAATGGCGCAAATTCGCGGACGCCGCATCTCGATGATTTTTCAGGAGCCGATGACTTCCTTGAACCCGGTACTGACGATCGGGCTGCAAATGACGGAAGCGATAGTACGCCACCTGAACGCCGACAAAACGAAAGCGAACGAAATTGCCGACGAATGGCTTCGCCGTGTCGGATTTCCGGAACCGTCCCGCATTCGCAGATCGTTCCCGCATCAATTGTCCGGCGGGATGAGACAACGGGTGATGCTAGCTATGGCAATGTCGTGCAAACCGGATTTGCTTATTGCCGACGAACCTACAACCGCCCTCGATGTGACGATCCAAGCGCAGGTGCTCGATCTGATGCGCGAGCTGCTTAAGGAAACCGGCATGTCGGTTCTGTTCATCACTCACGACCTTGGCGTTGTGGCCGAGATGGCAAACCGGGTTATCGTGATGTACGCCGGACAAATCGTGGAATCGGCAGACGTCCGGACGCTGTTTACTTCGCCGCTTCATCCCTATACAAAGGGATTACTGCAATCGACGCCGCGCATGAAAGGCGCCATCGAAAAGCTGGTCCCCATCCCCGGGAGCGTTCCTCCGGCCGGAACGAAGCTGCCGGGCTGCCGGTTTGCCGATCGCTGTCCGATCGCAACGCCCGAATGCCGGGAAAAACCGCCTGAACTGCGGCAGATCGGTTCGGGTCACACAGTTCGCTGCATTAAAGCGTAGTCTCGCAGACGCATGAACGTGCGGAGAACGGGAATCGGCCCCAGCTCTGTGTGTTCATTAGAAGGAATATTTCGCTTTAGTTATTTAAAAAGATGGTTATATCCATAATATTCCTCGGTAAGGGGGTTAAAAGTTGAGTGCGCCTCTACTTGAAATCAAAGGGCTGAAAAAATATTTCCCGATCGGTAAAAACGCCAAGGCCGGTTTCGTAAAAGCGGTCGACGATGTCAATCTGACGCTGTACGAAGGCGAAACGCTCGGCATCGTTGGCGAGTCCGGCTGCGGCAAGTCTACTGTCGGCAGACTGGCGCTTCGTTTGCTCGATCCGACTGAAGGCGAGATTCGCTTCAACGGCGTTTCGATCGGCGGGATGAGCCAGCGCCAGCTTCGTCCGATCCGCAAAGACATGCAGTGCGTCTTCCAGGACCCGTACGCCTCGCTGAATCCGCGCATGACCGTCGGTACGGCCATCGCTGAGCCGCTTGTTATCCAAGGGCGGAAAAGCTGGAAGGAAGCGATGAGCCAGGCGGAGTCGCTGCTGGAGACTGTTGGTCTAAGCGCACAAGCGGCGAGGCTGTATCCGCACGAATTTTCCGGCGGCCAGCGGCAGCGGATCGCGATTGCCCGGGCAATCTCGCTCGCTCCGAAGATGATCGTCGCCGACGAGGCGGTATCCGCCCTCGACGTGTCGATTCAGGCGCAAATCGTCAATCTGATGGGCGATCTGCAAAAGAAAATGAAAGTGTCGTACTTGTTCGTCTCCCACAACCTCAGCATCGTCCGGAATATCTCCGACCGTGTCGCGGTCATGTATTTGGGCCGGATCGTGGAGACGGCGAGCCGCGACGATCTGTTCAATTCGCCGCAGCATCCGTACACGAAGGCGCTGCTGTCTTCCGTGCCGGAGCCGGATGTAACCGTGCAGCGGGAGAGAATTGTGCTGCGCGGAGAAGTGCCGAACGCGGCCAAGCCGCCGACAGGCTGTCCGTTTCATCCGCGCTGTCCGATCGCGACCGAGCGTTGCGCGGCCGAGCGGCCTGAATTTAGGGAAGTGAAGCCGGGGCATTTTGCCTCGTGCCATTTCATATAAAACTATTTGGTGAAGGAAGAGGGGAGTAATCATAATGTTCAAGTCTTATCGCAAGCTGGCAACAGTAGCGCTCGCTGCCACTATGAGCGCATCCGTTTTGCTCGCGGGATGCTCCGCGGGAACAAAATCGGCGGGCGAGCAGCCTTCCACAGGTACTTCGACAGGGACGAATACGGCCGCTAAGGAGAAAGTGGACGGCGGCGAAATCACGACCGCTTACCTCGGCGATCCGCAAGGTTTCATCCGCTTCTGGGCAACAACGACAACTTCCACCGAAGTGATCGATCTCGTTTTCAGCAGCCTGTACAAGTTCAACGAGAAGCAAGATATCGTGCCGGATCTGGCCGTAGGACAACCTACGTTCTCCGACGACAAGCTGACCATGACGATCAAGATCCGCAGCGATGCCAAATTCAGCGACGGCAAGCCGGTCACGGCGGACGACGTTGTGTTCACTTACAATATTCCGATCAATCCGGACTACACGGGCCCGCGTAAAGGCACGTTCGAAAAAATGCAAAAAATCGAAAAAGTGGACGACACGACGGTTAAGATTACGTTCAAAGAACCGCACGCCGGCTATATCGATATGATGATTTACAATATTTTGCCGCAGCATCTGCTCAAAGATACGCCGGTAAAAGAAATGGACAAATCGCCGTTCTTCAAAAATCCGGTCGGCTCCGGTCCGTACAAACTGACCGAGTGGAAAGCTAGCCAATACCTCACGTTCACCCGCAACGAGAACTACTTCGGCGGCAAACCGGCGATCGAGAAAGTAACGGCCAAAATCATTCCGGACGCCAACGCCATGATGGCTCAGCTGCAAACGGGAGAAATCAACGTAATCGGCGTACCTGCCGACAACTTGGCTGCCATCGAGCAATACGCCAAAACGAACAGCAAAATCAAGCTGCAAAAGGGCATTCCGGTCAGCCAGTACCTGTTCATCGGCTGGAATCTGACGAACCCGCTGTTCCAGGACAAAAAAGTGCGCCAAGCGCTGACGATGGCGATCGACCGCAAAAGCATCGTAGACAATGTAGTCGAAGGACAAGGCAAAGTCGTCAACAGCCAGACGCCTCCGACGTACTGGAACTACACGGATAACGTGCCGAAGTTCGACTTTAACGTTGAAAAAGCGAAGTCGCTGCTTGCGGAAGCAGGCTGGAAAGATACAAACGGCGACGGCGTCCTCGACAAAGACGGCAAAAACTTCGAATTCGAGCTGCAGGTGAACCAAGGCAACACCGTTCGCGAGAAAGGCGTAACCGTCGTTCAGCAGCAATTGAAAAAAATCGGCATTAACGTAACGCCTCGTGTGGTGGAAAGCTCCGCCTTCACGAAAAACTTCCAAGGCAAAAACTTCCAGGCGATCTATTACGGCTGGTCGATTTCCGGCGACCCGAACCCGAAAGGCATCTGGCATTCGTCTGAAATCGAAAAAGGTTTGAATACCGTATCGTACAAAAACGCTGAAGTCGACAAACTGATCGACCAAGACCTCAGCACGTTCGACAAGGAAAAACGGAAAGAAATTCTCGGCAAAGTGGATGCGCTCATCGCGGAAGACCAGCCGTACACCTTCTTGTATTCGCCGACAGTTACGTATGCGTACCCGACCAATCTGGAAGGCTACAACCCGAACCGCGACGGCTTGAAGGAAATCGAGAAATGGTACTTTACTAAATAAGAGGCTTACCGAAAAATCAATGAATGAAAGAAGTGAGTTCCGTTGGCTCTTTACGCGCTCAGACGTTTGCTGAACGCCATACCGATACTGATCGGCATTACGATCATCTCATTTGCGATCATCCATATGGCGCCTGGGAGCCCGATCTCTCAATTTACCGAAGATCCGACGATAAAAGCCTCTGACATTGAGAACATGATCAAAGCCTACGGACTCGACAAACCGTTATACGTTCAGTATTGGGATTGGATCAGCGGCATCGTGCAGGGAGACTTCGGAATGTCCTTCCAGCAAAGCGAACCCGTATCGAAGCTGATTATGGATCGTCTTCCGACGACGCTTTTGCTGACCGTTTCCAGCTTCATCTTGTCACTGCTTATCGCCATTCCGTTAGGGATCGTGTGTGCGCTTCGGGCGCATTCCCGTCTTGACCAGATCGTTACGGCCATCTCGAACGTGGGGATTTCGATCCCCGGGTTCTGGCTCGGGCTCGTTCTCATTATGTTTTTCGCAGTCAAGCTGGGCTTCCTGCCTTCGGGCGGGCTGCAGACGATTAACGCTCCGTTCAGCCTTATGGACCGGATCGAACATTTGATATTGCCGGTATGTACGATGGCGGCCGCAGAGGTTGCCATCTGGACCCGGTATATTCGCTCCAGCATGCTGGAGGTCATTCACCAAGACTACATGCGAACGGCTAATGCGAAAGGCTTGAGGTACTGGCGGATTATAACGGTGCACGGGTTGCGCAATGCGCTTATGCCGGTCGTTACTTTGTTCGGACTCAGCTTGCCAGGCTTTTTTGCCGGGGCGCTTATTATCGAGAAAATATTCAGCATACCCGGCATCGGCAGGCTGTTTATCGAAGCGGCGTTCCAGCGCGATTATCCGGTTATATTCGCGATTACGACAGTTGGTGCCTTCCTCACCGTACTCGGCAGCATTATTGCCGACGTGCTGTACGCCATGCTCGATCCGCGGGTGAACATCGAAGGGAAAGGGGTGAAGGCGTAATCCGATGGAAGCTACAGTAACTACTAACAGTGCGGCCAAACCGGCCGCCAACCGCAACCGCGCCTGGGAGCGTTATAAGCAAAACAAGCTGGCGGTTATCAGTTTGTTCATCATGATTGCGCTCATCCTGCTCGCGTTGTTCGCTCCGCTCATCTCGACGCATGATCCGGCCGAGCAGGATCTGCTGAACCGGTTAAAGGCTCCGAGCGCGGAGCATCTGTTCGGCACCGACGATCTGGGCAGAGACTTGTTCAGCCGCGTTTTGTACGGAGCGCGCGTGTCGCTTTCGGTTAGCATATTCTCGGTTGTGTTTAATGTGGCGATCGGGGTATTGGTCGGGGCGCTCGCCGGGTATTACGGCGGCAAAGTGGATAGTATTCTGATGCGTTTTGTCGATATTATGCTGGCATTCCCGCAATTTTTCCTGCTGATTACGGTCGTAACGCTGCTCAAGCCGAATTTGTTCAATATTATTGTCGTATTCGTCTTATTCGGCTGGATGGGCAAGTCGAGGCTGCTCAGGGGGCAGGTGCTTTCTCTGAAAAATCGCGAATTCGTCGATGCGGCGCGAACGATGGGGATGAAGGACTCGCGTATTATTTTCCGGCATATTTTGCCGAACGCGCTTGCTCCGGTTATCGTTTCGGCTACGCTGCAGATGGGTTCGATGATTTTGACCGAATCGAGCCTTAGCTTCCTCGGTCTCGGTATTCAGCCGCCGCATGCCAGCTGGGGCAACCTGCTGCAAAGCGCGCAAAGTCTCACGATTATGATGAAGGCGCCGTGGCTGCCGGTTATTCCAGGCTTCATGATCTTCCTTACGATCATGTGCTTCAACTTTATCGGCGACGGGCTGCGCAGCGCGCTGGACTCGCGGTAATTCAAAAAAAACGCTTCGAATGGTGGCGATCACCGTTCGAAGCGTTTTTTGTTTGAAATTATTCGACAATCAGCTTGGCCGTCATTTTGGCATGGCCTGCTCCGCAAGGAATGCTGCAAATGATGTCGTACGTACCGGCTTTATCGAACGTAATGTCCTGCGACTTGTTCGTGCCGAGATTGATGCCGAGCTTGTCGACTTTGATGCCGTGAGCGCCTTCCTTGCTGTCGAGCGTCACTTTCAGCGTATCGCCTTTTTTCACTTTATATTCGGTTTTGTCGAAGCTCCAGTTCGTTGCCGTTATTTTCAATTCCCCGGAAGCGGGAGACGATGCTGCCGGGCTGTTCGCCGGTTCATCTTTTTTGCCGCAAGCCGCGAGCGCAAGCACGACGAGAAGTGCAAGCAAGTACACGATCGTTTTCTTCACAGGAAAATCCCTCCAATTGATTTAGTTTCATCGCCTCCTATTATATCGGATCGCCGTGAGATAAGCTGTGACCGCTTCGTGAACTTCTTATGAACGAAAAAAACAGTCTGCTCGCCTTTAGGGAGCAGACCGTTTTTTCGGGGGAACCGCATAATCGGCGTTACCTGGCCTCTTCCTTGCTGCGCCCCGCTTCGAACGGAGTGCTGATCGGAATAAACAGGTCGATAATGCCGATTACGAGCGCGGCCAGAATCGCCCCGACAACCGTAACGGATACGCCGCCGACAATGAACTGCGCAAGCCAGATGACGGCCGCGCTGGCGAGAAAGCCGACGATGCCGCGCCCGAAAGGCGTAACTTTTTTGCCGAAGATGCCTTCGACAACCCAGCCGAGCAGCGCAATGACGAGGGCTAGGAACAAAGCGCTCCAGAATCCGCCGACGGCGAAATTCGGAACGATCCAGCTGACAAACATCAGAACGATGGCCGATACAATAAACCGGACCACATGGCCTAGAAACCGCATAGAAGCTGCCTCCTTATGAAGGTTCGTGGTGCAATCTTTATTTTCTCCTACAGTGCCGGACGTATGATGCCAAATTCAGGGGAGGATGGCGGCGGGCAAATTTCGTATAACTGTTCGTTCAATAGCTAATCCTGGGCCCTTCGGATATAATAAAGAAACATACGTGTCTTTGGGGCTCCTCGCAAAGCATTCCACTTTGCGGGGAAATATGGAAGGAGTTTGACTGGCATTGAATCCGAAAGTGTTGACAACACTTGAATACCATAAAATACGGCTTCGCCTTGCGGAGCATGCAGCTACATCGCTAGGCAAGGCAAAAGCTGAATCAGTCCAGCCCAGCTTGGACTTTGCAGAAGTAAAACAGCTGCTTCAGGCAACGGATGAAGCGTTCAAAGTAGACCGGCTAAAAGGCGGCGCTCCGTTCGGAGGCATTCGCGACGTGCGGCAGGCAATTGCCCGGGCAAGGATCGGCAGCACGCTTGGACCGGCCGATCTGCTGGACATTGCGCTCACGATCGGCGGCGGCCGCAAGCTGAAGCGGTTTTTGCTGACGATGCACGAGAACGAGCCGATTCCGCTGCTGGCCCAGGCAACCGAGCCGATTAGCGAAAATCGCGAAGTGGAAGAGAAGATTAAGTCCTGTATCGACGAACAGGCAGACATCCTCGACAGCGCCAGTCCCGAGCTCGCGCGTATTCGCCAAGAGCTGCGGACGAGCGAATCGCGCGCCCGCGACAAGCTGGAGCAGATGATCCGCACGCCTTCGATTCAGAAGATGCTGCAAGACTCGCTTATTACGATTCGCGGCGACCGGTATGTCATTCCGGTCAAACAGGAATACCGCGCCAGCTTCGGCGGCATGATCCACGATCAGTCGGCATCCGGAGCGACGCTGTTTATCGAGCCGGAAGCGGTTGTTACATTGAACAACAAGCTGCGCGAGCTGAAGATGAGGGAAGAGCGCGAGATCGAGAAAATTCTTATTATGCTGTCCGGCTTCGTAGCCGAAGCGGCGGAGGATCTGAGCCTATCGGTCGAAGCGCTCGGCGAGCTAGATTTTATTTTTGCCCGAAGCGGGCTTGCCCGAGTGCTGAAGGCGACGCTGCCGATCATGAACGATCGCGGTTTCCTGAAGCTGAAGAAAGGACGTCATCCGCTGCTGAATCCGGCGGCGGTCGTGCCGCTCGATGTCGAGCTCGGCAATCAATTTTCGACGATTATCGTTACCGGACCGAATACGGGCGGCAAGACGGTGTCGCTCAAAACAGTCGGGCTGCTCAGTCTGATGGCGATGTCGGGGCTGTTCATTCCGGCCGAGGAAGGCAGCCAGATGTGCGTGTTCGATGCGATCTATGCCGATATCGGGGACGAGCAGAGCATCGAGCAAAGCTTAAGTACGTTTTCGAGCCATATGACCAATATTATTTCCATACTGAAAGGAATGACTCCGAAAAGTCTTGTGCTGCTCGACGAGCTTGGAGCGGGAACGGACCCTGCGGAGGGCTCGGCGCTGGCGATTGCCATGCTCGAATACATTCATCAGTTCGGCTGCCGCGTCATCGCTACGACTCACTTCAGCGAGCTGAAGGCGTATGCGTTTGAACGCAAGGGCGTCATTAACGCAAGTATGGAATTTAACGTTCAAACGCTTAGCCCGACGTATCGGCTGCTTGTCGGTGTGCCCGGTCGAAGCAACGCCTTCGCGATAGCGGAGCGGCTCGGGCTGCCGAGGCCGATTCTCGAGATGGCGCGCGGCCACGTCGACGAGGACGACAAGCGCGTCGAGACGATGATCGCCTCGCTGGAGGCGAACCGGGCGACGAGCGAGGACGAGCGCAAGAAGGCCGAGCAGCAGCGCGCCGAAGCGGAGCGGGTTCGCAGCCAGCTCGAAGACGAGCGCGAGAAGTTCCGCGAACAGCGCGACAAGCTGCTCGCCAAGGCGGAGCAGGAGGCGAAGGCGGCGGTAGCCAATGCCCGCCGAGAGGCCGACGAAGTGATACGCGAGCTGCGCCGGCTCGCGCTGGAGGAGCGGGGCGCGGTCAAGGAGCATAAGCTGATCGACGCGAAGCGCAGGCTGGACCAGGCGGCGCCGGAGCTGCGGGATAAGCGCGACGCGGTGAAGACGGCGAAGAAAAAGGCCGACGTCATTGGCGTCGGGGATGAGGTGCGCGTCGTCTCGCTAGGTCAGAAAGGTCACATCGTGGAAATGGCGGGCGAAAGCGAAGCGACGGTACAGCTCGGCATTTTGAAAATGAAGGTGAACAAAGCCGATCTGGAGCTCATCAAGCAAGCTCCGGCCGTGAAGCCTGTGCAGCCGGTATCGGCCAGCGTCAAACGGAGCCGGGACGAGAACGTCCGCACCGAGCTCGATTTGCGCGGCAGCAATCTGGAAGAGGCGATGATCGAGACGGACCGCTTTCTGGACGAAAGCTTCCTGAACGGGTTCGGGCAAGTGTACGTCATTCACGGCAAAGGAACGGGCGTGCTGCGTACCGGGCTGCAGGACTACTTCAAGCGTCATAAGCATGTGAAAAGCTACCGGCTCGGCAATTACGGCGAGGGCGGAGCAGGCGTTACTGTCGTCGAGCTGAAGTAAGCGGCGGCGCGTTGGGACATACGAAAAAAAGAAGGTTCGGGCGGCCGTTTGATCGCGCGAGCCTTCTTTTCTGTCTCTCTTATTTGGCTATTTCTGCATATTTGTCGCGTCTTTCGCCGAAAGATGGTATATGAGGCGGCCTTACGTATGGTAAAATGAAAGGGGAGGTGGCGAGATGAGCAAGTTTTTTTTGTTCGCTCTTATATGGTGGCTTGTCGGCAATCCGTTTCTCGCCTTAATCGTCTTGCTCGCGCTGCTTTATTTGCTGGATCGCAGGTTTATCGGGCTGTCGCCCAGTCTGCTGAAGCCGCTTAGGCGCAGCCGGAGACTGTCGCAGTTGAACCGCGAGCTAGCGCTCGCCCCGCATCACGCCGCGAACAAGCTGGAGGCTGCCAGGCTTTATATAGAGAAGCGGAAATACGGCGAAGCGCTCCCGCTGCTGGAACAAGTTAACGGCGTCTACGATTCCGCCGACGTTTTGTACGAGATTGGCTTATGCCGGTTGAAGCTGGGGGAATTGGAGGAAGGCAGGCGGATTATTCTGCACAGCCTCGAGCTGAATCCCCGCGTGAAATACGGCGAGCCGTATTTGCGGCTGGCCGAAGCGTTAGCTGATTCGTCGCCGGATGAATCGATCGGGTATCTGGAGCAGTTGCAGCATATCAACTTCTCGTCGTGCGAGGCCGGTTACCGGCTCGGACGCCTGTACGACAAGCTTGGCAAAGGCGCGGAAGCGAAGCGAGCCTACGGCGAGACGCTGCACATTTACCGCGGCCTGCCTCGTTATAAACGGAAAGAAGAACGCAGATGGGCGATTTTGTCGAAATGGCGTCAACTTTTTTAGAAAATCGAATTCGATTTTGAAACTTCCTCGGGCCGTCTGCGTATGAAATGAGTGTGAACACAAGGTTATAAAACCGCTGGGCCAACGGATGAAGCAAATGATTCCATAAATATGAGGAGGAATTTTACAATGGGAATTTTCAAAAGACTGCGTGACCTGACGATGGCATCGATCAACGATTTGCTGGATAAAGCGGAAGATCCGGTAAAAATGCTGAACCAGTTTTTGCGCGATATGGAAGAAGATATTATGGAAGCCGAATCTGCAGTAGCGAAGCAAATCGCGATCGAGAAAAAGTTCAAGCAGCAAGCTGAAGAAGCCGAAGATATGGTTAACCGCCGCGGCGAGCAAGCGATGAAGGCGCTCGAGCAAGGCAATGAGGAACTGGCCCGCAAGGCGCTTCAGGATAAGAAAGAGCATCAAGCCCGCTATGACGAGTTCAAGCGCCAATATGACATCGCCAAGACGAATGCCGATCAGCTTCGCTCCCAGCTTAGCGAGATGAAAGACGAATTCAGCAAAATGAAAAACAAAAAAGATTTGCTCATTGCCCGCGCCGAGTCGGCTAAAGCGCAAAAGCAAATCAACCAGGCGATGAGCGGCTTCGGTACGGACAATGCGGCGAAAGGCTTCGACCGGATGACCGAGAAAGTGCTGCAGATGGAAGCCGAAGCGGAAGCCAGCAAAGAAATGCGCGGCTCGAACCGCTCGCTCGACGATGAGCTGGACGCTCTTGACAAAGGCGGCAGCGCTGTGGACGACGAACTCGCTATAATGAAAGCTCAACTGGCCGCCAAAAATGCCAAGAAGCAAGAACTGTAATCAAGCATAGGCTGACTTAAGCGGCATGGCAACAAAAGAGACTGGGAATGTTTACGCGAAAATCGGCTGCGAAGCCGATTTTCGCCATGTCCCCGAGTCTCTTTCAGCCATTTTTTCGGAAAGGCGGCTGAACTTAGATGAACGAAGAGGTGGATGTGTTGCTCAGCAACCCGTATTTGGAAACGCTCGCTTTTTTCTCGATCGCCATTTTGGCGCTGGTCGTTTTTTTGGCCATCTTCGAATTTGTGACAAAGTATAATGACTGGGCCGAGATCAAGAAGGGCAACGTATCGGTAGCGATGGCGACAGGAGGAAAAATATTCGGGATTTGCAATATTTTTCGCTTCGCCATTTTGAACAACGATACGGTTCTGCATTCGATCATTTGGGCAAGCTTTGGTTTCGTGCTGCTGCTTGTCGCCTACTTCATCTTCGAATTTTTGACTCCGGTCTTCAAAATTGACGAGGAAATTCAGAAGGATAACAAAGCGGTCGGCTTGCTGTCGATGATTATATCCATCTCGATTTCGTACGTTGTCGGAGCGAGCGTGACCTGAGTATGAAATATTTATGGGGAACGCTTCTGATCGTCTCGCTTGCGTTTCTAGCCGTAGGCGTATATTATTTCGTTAAACACGCCTGATGGGAGAAAAAATCGATGAGTGATAATCATTCGGCCGCGGTTTGTCCGTGGTGTCAGACGGAAATTGTTTGGGACGAGGAAGTTGGTCCGGAAGAAACATGTCCCCACTGCTTTAACGAGTTGAACGATTACCGCAGCTTGCATGTACATCTGGACGGAGACGAGCTGGAGCTTACGGATGACGAGAACGACGAATTGACGGAGCTGAACGGCTACGAGCTGGCCGTCAAGAAGCGGCTGGAGCAGCAGGAGGACGTCATGGAGTGCGCCCGCTGTCAGGACGAGATGGTGATGGCCGGCACTATGAACGTAGGGGAGGACAGGTTCGTTCCGTTCCAACCGAGCGAGAGCGCGCCAACCTTTTTAACGCCGCCCTTCAAGCTGAACGTGTTCGTGTGTCCGTCCTGCTTCGGAGTGGCGCATTCGTTGTCCGATGACGACCGGTTTCGTCTCGTCAGCGAACTGTCCAAAGAGGATCGCGAGAAACGCGGCTGAGCATAAGCATGGCGATTTGCTTCATTTTGAAGCAGGTCGTCTTTTTTTGTTCTTGCAGGCTCATCATGGTATCGAAAATAATGCCGGGGTAGAAGCGTACGCTTTGGGGTACGTTATAGAAAGCCGTGGCGGCAAACTAAACATACAGGTGAGGCTCATGCAGCGGAATACGGATCGTAACGGAGAAGCGGCCGTCCGGGAGAAGTCGTCCGGACTGACGGGACTATTCGTTGGGACGGAGGAGCGGGAGAACCTTTTCCGCGAACGTGAGGCCGGCAGAAGGTCGAAGGCGCGATTTGACGCGCAAACGTGGCTGTTGTTGATCGTGAACGGTTTGTTCGCAGCCGCGAGCGCGTTATCCGGCACGTTCGTGAACGTGTATTTGTGGAAGGCCAAAAGCGACTTCGCCTTGATCGGCTGGTTCGCCTTCGCCAATCAGGTGACGATGGCTCTAACGTTCTGGCTCGCGGGCAAATGGGTGAAGGAACATAACAAAATGAACAGCCTGCGGCTCGGTATCGCGATTGCCGCCTTATTTTATTCGCTTGTGCTGCTGCTTCAGCAGCAGGCGGTTTCATATGTGTGGCTGCTCGGTTTCGTGATGGGGCTGTCGTCGGGCTTTTTCTGGCTGGCGTTTAATGTCGTTTACTTCGAAATTACATCGCGGGACAATCGCGATCGTTTCAACGGCTGGGCGGGATTGCTCGGCTCCGGGGCGGGCATGATCGCGCCGTGGGTATCCGGTTTTCTCATTACGCATATGCCCGGCACGAATGGATACCGGCTGATTTTTGCCATATCGCTTGCCATTTTCGTTGTCGGGGTGATCGTCAGCTTTTTCCTGAAGAAGCGCGAGGTAACCGGCACCTACGAATGGGACCATACCCTCCGCATCTTGAAGCAAGCGGGCAGCCCTTGGAGAAGGGTAAGCCTTGCCTTGATCGCACAAGGCATTCGCGAAGGCGTGTTCGGCTTCATGATCGGCCTTATGGTTTATATCGCTACGCAAAACGAAATGCGTCTCGGCAACTTCTCGCTCATTACGTCCGCCGTTGCGCTCGTGAGCTTCTATATGGTTGGGAAATGGCTGAAGCCAGTCTACCGTCAGAAAGGCATGCTCGTCGGCGTGACGATGATGATGGCGGTCATTCTCCCTTTCTTCTGGCAGGTCAGCTATACGACACTGCTCGTATTCGGCATCGGCATCGCCCTGTTCATCCCGCTGTATTCGATCCCGATGACCTCCTCCGTATTCGATATGATCGGGCGAGACCGGGAAAGCGCCGAGCATCGGGTCGAATATGTCGTGATGCGCGAGCTTGCGCTTAACATCGGAAGGATGCTGGGCACGATCGTATTCATCTTGGTCGTCTCGTGGACGACGGCTCCGTCGGCCATCAACTGGCTGCTGCTCGGAATCGGAAGCTCCCCGCTGCTCGCCTGGGCGCTTATGCGCGGCCGACTGCATACCGTGCAATCCGACAAATTCCGATAACAATACAATGGATTTATGCTATACTGGTAGTATACTTCATGGCAGGGGAGCGTACTACGTATGAGCAAGAAGATGGTGCAGAGCGTTACGGAGCTGATCGGCGATACGCCGGCTGTCCGGATCAACCGGCTCGTCGGGCCGGATGACGCCGAGGTGTACGTCAAGCTGGAATATTTCAATCCGAGCCGCAGTGTGAAGGACCGTGCGGCCTTTAATCTGATCGAGCAAGCCGAGAAGGACGGCAAGCTGCAGCCGGGGGCGACGATTATCGAGCCTACGAGCGGCAATACCGGCATCGGACTCGCTATGAATGCAGCGGCGAAAGGCTATCGCGCCATTCTCGTCATGCCGGACAATATGTCCAAGGAACGGATCAATATCTTGAAGGCTTACGGTGCCGAAGTCGTGCTGACGCCGGCGGCGCAGCGGATGCCGGGAGCGATCAGCAAAGCGCTCGAGCTGCGGGAGCAAATTCCGGGCAGCTTCATCCCGCAGCAGTTCGAGAATCCGGCCAACCCGGACATTCACCGCATCACGACGGCGTTGGAAATAATCGAGCAGACGGAAGGCCGGCTGGACGCCTTCGTCGCCTCCTCCGGCACGGGCGGAACGATTACGGGCACCGGCGAGGTGCTGCGCGAGCATCTGCCGAATATCGAGATTTATGTCGTCGAGCCGAAAGGGTCGCCGGTGCTGTCGGGCGGACAGCCGGGGCCTCATAAGCTGGTCGGGACGAGCCCGGGCTTTATCCCGAAAATTTTGAATACGGACATTTATGACGAAATCGTTCAGGTCGCCGACGAAGATGCGATTCGCACCACGCAGCAGCTCGCTGCGCTTGAGGGCATACTGGTCGGACCGAGCGCAGGCGCTACGGTTTGGACGGCGCTACAGGTGGCCCGCCGGCTTGGCAAAGGCAAGCGGGTGCTCTGCATCGCGCCGGATACGGGCGAGCGGTACTTGAGCATGGGCATTTTCGGCGAGCAGGTGTAAGCTAGACAACCCCACAAAGTAGGGCGTAGGCAAAACCATTGTCGGGGGCCCCCGAAACTTAAAGAGGAAGCTTCGAACGAGTTCGCGGGGATCGCGGCTCTGCTCCGGCGGCTTCCTCTTTTTGTCCATTTGGCATAGAGCCGTTCCATTTCATCCAACTTCCGCTTGCATCCCGCCGCAAACTCTAATAGACTTATTCATATATGTGAAACTACTTCGGAAGGTAAGTGGAAAGTGGAGAACAAGACGCATAAAGTGAAGTCGGCGGACCGAGTGCTCGACATCCTGGAATTGTTCGCAGGGGAGCAGGACGCCTACAGCATTACGGACATTGCAACGAGGCTCGACATGCCGGCCAGCAGCGCCTATATGCTCGTGCAGAACATGCTGTCCCGCGGTTATTTGGAAGCGGATCGTTCGGGTAAAATGTTTCACATCGGTTATAAAATTTTCGAGATTCGGACCCGTTACATGCGCAGTACGAGCTTGATCTCGGAGTTTTACCGGGTTGCGGACAAGATTGTGGACGGTTTGAACGAGACGGTTTTTCTCGGCGTGCGGGGTGGCGATCAACTGATCTACATCGCGGAGAAGCAGGTTTCGACACCGCTCCGATTCACGAACCAGTTCGGCAAGACGCTTCCTCTATATGCGAGCGCATCAGGCAAAATGTTGCTGGTCAATTGCTCTGCAGACGAGATTCGCAGCTTGTATCCATCCGGCGAGCTGAAGGGGCTTACGGCAAGCACGCTTACTTCTGTTGACCGCTTGCTGGAACAAGTGGATACCGCTCGCAAAGAAGGACTCGCGTACAATCTCGGCGAAACGGTCCATGATGTGCATTGCATCGCCGGCCCGATCTATGATTCGGAAGGTACCATCGTAGCATCGATGAGCGTATCGATACCGACCGTCCGCATATCTCCAGATGTTTGGAGCCGCGCAGCCGAATGGATTCGTCAAGGCTGCAGAGAACTCAGCTATCGCGTATATTGTCAAAATTGAGGGCGCAGCCGGCAAAGACGGGAGCGCTCATTTACAGATATGCGGTCTTGGTCTTCTTTTCCATTTGACTGAGGCCGTCTGCTGAAGCTACAATAGGTTTAAGAGATTAAACGAATGAACGAATTGAGGGGTATTCAATGAGCGGGCAAACCGAGTCTATTCTGCAGCAATTTAAAGCGTGCATCCCTCTGCTGGATGTGTTGACCGATGAAAACCGTCAAGCGATCATTATGCTGCTGGCCCAGCACAAATCGGGACTGAATGTGAACACGATAGCGAGCCAGATCCAGTTGTCCAGGCCAGCCGTCTCCCATCATTTGAAGGTGCTGAAACAGTCGGGATTTATAACATCCGAGAAGAAAAGCGTTGAAAACCATTATGTGCTGACCGTCCGCAAACCGCTCGAGCAACTAAAAGCATTAATTGCCGCCGTCGAGGCCGAGTGCGATCGGCCGTTGTGACTGCCAATAGTGTAAGGAAATTACCTGCAGTAGCTTTTTTTGCATAATTGGTTTATATGTTTAAACCAATAATCCTAATAGAGGTGATCAACGATGAAAGCCATGATTATTGAGAAATACGGAAAAGACGTTCCGCTACTGATGTCGGACCGGCCCGCGCCTTCTATCGGAGAACATGATGTGCTGGTGGAAATTCATGCAGCCAGCCTAAATCCAATCGACTTTAAAATCAAAGAAGGGAAAGTAAAGTTTCTGCTGAAATACAGCTTTCCTTTAATCCTGGGAAACGATTTTTCCGGAGTTGTCGTCCAGGTTGGCGCACGGGTACAAACCTTTAAACCAGGAGACGAAGTTTACGGCAGACCCCGTAAAAACCGGATCGGCACATTAGCCGAATATATTGCCGTTCACGAGGACGATATCTCGCTGAAGCCGCAAAATTTAAATTTTGTAGAAGCGGCGTCCGTACCGCTGGTTGGACTTACGACGTACCAGGCGTTCCACGATATTATGAACTTGCAAAATGGCCAGCGCATCTTGATCCACGCAGGCGCAGGCGGGGTAGGAACGTTCGCGATTCAGCTCGCCAAATTAATGGGTGCTTTTGTCGCCACAACGGCAAGCGATAAAGGCTATGAGCTGGTCCAATCGCTGGGGGCCGATCGGATCATTAACTATAAAAAAGAAAATTTCGAAGAGCTGCTTACCGGATACGATGCAGTGTTCGATACTTTAGGCGGTGCCGCACTGGAAAAGTCATTCCGGATCTTGAAGCCACATGGAAAAATCGTATCCGTCTCCGGGATGCCGAACGCGCGATTTGGGAAAGATCAGCAGCTGGGCTGGGTAAAAACGGCTATTTTGTCTATTGTGAGCCGCAAAATCACAACGCTTGAGAAAAAAAGCGGAACGAACTATCACTATCTTTTCATGAAACCGAGCGGGGCGCAATTGAATGTGCTTAAGAACTATATAGAAGCCGGTCATATTAAGCCCGTCATTGATCGGGTTTACGATCTGAAAGATGCCGAAGAGGCGCTTCGTTATTTGGAAGGCGGAGGTGCCAAAGGAAAGGTAGTCGTCCAAATCAAGCAATCTAAAACCTATCATATATAAAAATATTTTTCACAAACATGAATATTAGGGATTGAAAAAGAGGAGCCGTCCGGGTTACGATGAAGTCGTCAGCCGGGACCGACAGCAAAGCGGCAAGCCTCTTCTCAGATGTTCCGGCGCTGGCATATGCGAGGGGCGCGGTTCGGGGAGCCGTGGAAGGCTACGCCCGGAAGCGATCGGATGAGGAGTGTAGAGAGCATGCTTCAAGGCAAAACGATATGGGTGACCGGCGCGCTCGGACAATTGGGGCGTTCGGCCATCCCGATGTTTTTACAGCAAGGTGCGACACTGATCTGCAGCGATATTGTGCCGCTGGAACAAGTGCCGGCTATGCAGGCCTTGGCGGACGAATACGGCGATAGCCGGTTCGTATTCATTCAGGCCGATGCTGCGGACGAGGAGCAGGTGAAAGCCGTCGCGGACGAAATCGAGCGCCGGTTCGGGCGATTGGACGGCGGCTATTTTAACGCCTATAAGAACGTCTGGAAGCCGCTTCTCGACTTATCGCTGGAGGAATGGGAGGCGACGCTGAAAGGAACGCTTACGAGCGCGTTTTTATGCTGCAAATATGCGGTTCCGATCATGATCCGCACCGGCGGCGGCTCGATCGTCAATACGTCGTCCGTGCTCGGCCATGTGGTGAAAAAAGGCTGCCTCGGCTACGGAGCGGCGAAGGCCGGAGTGAATCAATTGACGAAAGTGATCGCGAGGGACTATGCCGATTACGGCATACGCGCGAACGCGCTGCTTCCGGGCGACTTTAAAGCGCCGGAAAAACTGGCCAGGCAGACGGAACATCACGTGCGCATGATTCGGGAGGAAACGTATCTGGGCCGCAGCGGAAGCTGCGACGAGATCAATCAGGTAGCGGCGTTTCTGCTGTCAGACGCCTCTTCGTACGTGACAGCGTCGCTTTATTCGGTAGACGGAGGGTTCCATATATGAAATCGATCTGGATGCATGAGCATACGCGGGAAGAAATAAGCGCCTTCGCTTCGGGAGGAGGGGCCATTCTTGTTCCGCTCGCCGCAACCGAGCAGCACGGCCCCCATCTGCCCGTTTACACGGATACATGGATCGCCGGGCATATCGCCGAGGAATCGGTTCGCGCGGCAGGCCGGGACGTTCCGGTGCTGCTCGCACCGGTACTGCCGATCGGCTGCTCGGAGCATCATCTGTCGTTCGGCGGGACGATCTCCTTGTCGCCGATGACTTATTTTGCGGTGCTGCGGGATATCGGGGAAAGTCTGGTGAAGGATGGCTTTCGCAAAATCATATTCCTGAACGGCCACGGCGGCAACGAGCCGATGATGCAGCAAGTGGCGAACGATCTAGCTGTGCGCCACCCGATCTGGACGGCGGCGGCCTCGTACTGGTCGCTCGCGCGGGAAAGCCTGCAGCGGATCGATGCGAGCGAGGTCGGCCCGGTGCCGGGCCACGCGGGCGGGTTCGAGACGTCGGCGATTATGGCGCTCGGCGACGGACTCGTCCGCACGGATCGGATCGGCGCCACGCATCCCGAGCGCGACTGGATTTTCGCCGGGCCGCCGGGGGCCTTCGTCGGCAGGCACGGCGAGCTGACCGGCTGTGACGGCTATACGGATGCGCCGGTTCGGGCTACGGCCGAGAAAGGCCGGCTTTATCTGGATACGATCGCGGAGGCGGTATCTGGCTGGATCGTCCGGACTGTGCAGGCGATGGATCGCGGGGAGGAACGGCTATGAGGAGCGGACCGGACGCAAGGACCGGGGAGCAGGCTATGCCGCAAGCAGGAGGCGGGAAGCGCAAACGGGTGGCTGCGATCGTGACCGAATACCGGTTCAACGCTCACGCGGACGTCATTCTGGGGCGGCTGCTGGGTGATTTCGACTATGCTCCGCAGCTTGAGGTCGTATCGATCTACACCGACCAAGTACCGGATAACGACATGAGCCGGGACATGGCCGCGCGCCGCGGCGTCCCGATCTGCGGGACGATCGCCGAGGCGATCAAGCTTGCCCATGCCGAAGGCGGGATCGACGGCGTTCTGATTATCGGCGAGCACGGCGATTACCCGACGAACGAGAAAGGGCAGAAGATGTATCCGCGCTGCCGGCTGCTCCGCGAAACGCTGGAGGCGCTGGACGAGCTGAATGTGCGCGTGCCGATTTTCTCCGATAAGCACTTGTCCTATGATCTGAACGAAGCGAAGTGGATGTACAACCAACTGAAGCGGCGGGCTATCCCGTTCTTGGGCGGCTCGTCCATTCCCCATACGCCCCCTGTTCCGGCGTATGATCCGGCGCAGCTTGAGACGGCGCGGGAATGGCTCGTTGTCAGCTTCTCGACCTCGATTGAAGCGTACGGTTATCACGGGCTCGAGGTGCTGCAATCGCTCGCCGAGCGGAGAAGCGGCGGGGAGACGGGCGTAAGCGCCGTATGGGCGCTGCGGGGCGCGGACGTATGGGCCGCGATGGACCGGGGAGAATGGCCCGAAGCGCTGCTGAAAAGCGCGCTGAGCGTTTATCCGGACGTTCCGGCCGTCCATCCGCGGGAGCGCGATAACGATCCGGTGCTGTTCGCCGCCGAATATGCGGACGGCAGCCGGGGTTACGTGATCCAGTTCAAGGATCTTGTCGATCAGTGGGGGTACGCGTTCCGCTCGGACGGCGGCGTTACCGCAGCGCGCTGCGACAGCGAAAAGAAGCGGCCTTTCGGCCACTTTGAGCGGCTTACTCGTATGATCGAAGCGTTCGTTATAAGCGGGCAGCCCCCTTTTCCGATGGAGCGCGTGCTGATGAGCACGGGGCTGATCGGTTACGGGATGGAGGCGCTATATGCGCACGGACGTGTCGACACTCCGCTGCTCGACATCCGCTACGGGCAGGAGCGGGACGAGTCCGTGAAGGCGGTGGATCAGGGGGAGCCAGGCGGTGAGTTGCCTGCGCCGGAGCAGGTGTTGCGGCGTCCGCCGTTCTCGATGGCTGTTCGCAGCGGATCAAGCGTCTACGTGTCCGGTCAAGGCGGTATCGATCTGACGACGAGCCGGATTGCCGGGGATGACCTCGCTACCCAATTTGAGGTCACGATGCGCAATATCGCGGATGCGCTGGCAAAGGCGGGCCTGACAACAGCCGATATCGTCCGGGCGACCGTATATTTGTCCGACCGCAGTTTGTACGGGCCTTTCAACGAGCTGTATCGGAGCTATTTCCAGCCGCCTTATCCGGCGCGGACAGTCGTTTATTGCGAGCTGAACTACGGGCTGCTGGTAGAGATCGACGTGGTGGCGACGGACGAGTCTAAAACTTATTACTGAACGAAACATATACCGCGCGCAGCTGTCTGCGCGCGGTGTGATGTATATCCGGCTGTTGGCCGACCGCGCCCAAGCCGAGAACCTGTCTCCGGAGCGATCCGGCTATGGCAAAGGCGTCCGGTTGCTGCGCTTGAATTCGCTCGGCGACAGCCCGAATCGGGCGCGAAATACCCGGCTGAAGTACGAGTAGGTTGGGAAGCCGCATGCATGGGCGATCTCTTCCAGCGTTGCATTGTCGTAAGCGATCCGATCTTTGGCCATGGCAAGCCGCACCTGCAAGGCATAGTCCATAACGGATTGGCGGAACGTTTCATGGAACAGCTGCGACGAGCGGGAGATGCCGAGACCTACCGAATCGGCGACTTCCCCCAGCGTAAATTTCCGTGAGGCGTTTTGCTCGACATACGATTTCATTTTGTACGGAATGTAACGGTTTACCGAGCCGGCTCCTCGCCTGCCGATCAGCCGCTTCACCGCGGCATATAACAGTCGCAGCAGCGCATCGAGCATAGAGGCATCGGCGTCGGCCATTTTCCGGTTCTCGTAAATGAGCGCCTTCCACAATAACACGATTTGTTCGTCCAAGCCGATGTGGACGTACCTTGGCATGCCCTCCTCCCACCAATCGTTTATCCAGGGGATCGTGCTGAACAAGTAGTAGTCTCCGCTGCGCACCGGCCCTTCAGGCTCGCTTGCCCCGATGTGCAGCACGTAGCTGTCGCCCGGCTTGCCGATCAACAGGTCTCCCGGCTTCAACGTATGCCGGTCGCCGTTCAGCGCCACCTCGCAGCAGCCTTCGGCCTGCAGGCGGAGCAGATGGGAGGCGAGCACCCGGTTGGTGTGATACGGCTTTTTGTTGATCGAGTAATTGGTCGAGATGGAGAACGGATCGTTCATTGCAATCGCTCCCGGACGAATAATCGGAAAATAAGTCAAGCGGACGGAATCTGCGTCATTCCCATCATAAATAGGGGGAATTACAATGTAAAGCAGTAACCGAACCTTATCTTAGGGAGTGAACGAAGCAATGAAAAAAGTAAAGGTGGCGATCGTCGGTCTGGGGAGCGTGGCGCAAATTATTCATTTGCCTATTCTGGAGTCCCTGTCGGACCGTTATGAAATCGTATCGGTCTGCGACGTATCCCGCAAGCTGCTGCAGGCGATCGGGGACCGTTACCGGATCCCCGATCGGTATACGGATGTGGCTGAGATGATGCGCTCTACGGATGCGGAGGCGGTTTTCGTCCTGAACAGCGACGAATACCATGCGGAATGCGCCATCTTGGCGCTGCGGCACGGGAAGCATGTGCTGATCGAGAAGCCGGTCTGCTTGTGCCCGGAAGATGCGGAAGCGATCATCCGCGCGCGGGACGAGGCGGGGAAACAGGTGATGGTGGGCTACATGAGGCGGTTTGCGCCGGCCTACACGGAAGCGGTGGAGGAGGTCCGCGCGCTGGACAAAATCAATTACGCGCGTATTCGCGCGATTATAGGACCGAACCGCTTTTTTATCGACGAGACCAGCAACGTGCTGCTGCCAGACGATATTCCGGAGGAGTTTACCCAGGACCGGGTGCGAAGAGGCCGGAGAATGACGGAGCTGGCGCTTGGCGAGTTGGCCGCCCAATATGGGTCGGTGTACCGACATATGTGCGGATTGAACAGCCACGATTTGTCGGCCATGCGCGAGCTGATCGGTTTTCCGCGACGGGTGGGGGCGGCTTCGAGCTGGAAGGGGGGCCATTATATTACCGCGCTGTTCGAATTCGACGGCTACTGGGCCACCTTCGAAACCGGCGTGGACCTCAATCGCCGGTTCGACGCCCATCTGCAAGTGTACGGGGACACAAAAGCGATTACCGTGCAATACGATACTCCGTATATTCGCCATTTGCCAACGACCAAAATCGTTGAAGAAACGGTCGGCACTTCGTTTACGCGAACGGTCGTCAGCCCGACATTCAAGGACCCGTATACGGTGGAGCTGGAATATTTTCATCAGGTCGTGACGAAAGGAATGCAGCCGAAAACGACGGTTGAGGATTCGCTGGACGACTTGCGGCTGTTCCGTATGATCGTTGATGCGCTGGTTGCCGGGAGGTAAAGCCGGTAGACTACGAAGTCGCGGTAGCCTCTCTGCAGCTATCGTAATACATCCTGTTACGATAATAGATGCCAGTGACGACGGATTGTTATGGAACGATATGGCGCAGCAACGAGCGCCCCGGAGGCTTCTAGGACGCTCCGGAAGCGGACCAATGCGCCGGGCGTGCGAGCGTGGGAGGCAGCTTCGTGCCGGCATCCCCTTTTGCTGCGTTCAGCTGAACTTGGGTGAGGAACAGGCTGCCGGTCAGGTCGGCGCTCCGAATGTCGGCGTCCCGGAAATCCGCGCCGATCAGATCGGCCCCGCGCAGGTCCGCGCTTCGCAGGTCGGCGGCGATGAGATAGGCCCCGCGCAGGTTGGCACAGCGCAGGTCGGCTCCTCTCAGCTTGGCTCCGATCAGATCGGCTCCGCGGCCATATGTTTTTCGGCGGCCCGAAGGTGCTTTTAACGTGCGTTGCGCCTCGTTCCGTACGAGTTCGCTTGTCTTCAGGAGCAGCTTGTTCACGTTGTCCCGGTGCGCGGACACATCCAGCTTCAGGATGGTGTCGGCATCCAGCAGGGTCAGCCGTTCCGTCTCTTCCAGAGCGGCCTCCAGCTCGGTCCGGATCGGACGCGCCGGGGGATACGTTAACGCCTCGGTCAAATACCAGAGCAGCTCGTGCAGCTGGCGCATGACCGGGAACACGTCGAACATCGGCTTCGCCGATTCCGGCGCCTCCCGCCAACTGATGCCGCCGAAAGTGAGGCGGGATACTTTCTGCCCGGCGCCGAAGCAATCGTATACGGTGCACCCGCGGAAGCCGATCTCTCTAAGGCTGCGGTGCACGCCGCAGCGGAAGTCGGCTTGCAGGTTCGGGCAAGGCTGGCCGGCGTCCTTGTCGGCGGCGAAGTCGGCCGAAGCCGCGTACGGCAGCGCGGTGCAGCATAAGCCGAAGCACCTCTCGCAGTCGCCCCGCAGTTCGGAGCGTTCGGCTCCCGCGGATTGGGGGTATGGGTCGTTATGCTCGCTCATTGCGAGTCCTCCTTCATTTCGGCAAGCTTACAATTCTTATATGGTAGATCGGATCGCAAAGCCCGTCAATAGTGGTCCGCGCTGCCAGAGAAAGGCAATCGTTATTCGGGGTTTTTGAGGGATGGATTACGGCCGCTGCGGAAACATTTGATCTTCCACTCGCTCTTACAATCGGATTCCTTGATCGAATGATTCCCAAGGTTGGAATCCGATTGTAAAGGCGACCGCTTCGCTGTTCCAGATGCAAATGTTCCACTCCGCTCCTTTTTATTCCCCAAATAGCGATTGCCTTGGCTCCCCGAACCCGAGCGCTCCGTCGTCATTACGATGAGCGCCTGCGCTTCCGGGTAACGAGAAACGATACGGCCGCTGCCAGCAGGACAACAACGGCGGCGATGTCGGCGGTAAGCGGTACGTTCCTTGTCGGCCCGCTCTTCCCGGGTAACGGCCCGTACCCGTTTCCGAGAGCTTGCAGATCCTCGCCTGCGGCCGTCAGCAGCTTCGTCCGACTGCAAAGGCCGGTAACGAGCTGGTCCTTGTCCGTGGAGGCGTATACGATATATTCCTTACCGACTGCAAAGGAATCATACCCGCAGCTGGCAGAGCTCGACGCCGTGTATACGTCCGTTTGCGCGAGAAGCTCCCCTTTCCATACTTTGCCGACCTCGAACGTGATTCGGACCGGGTCGGCGGAAGAGCGGATGAATCCGCGGTTCGGCCCGGCAACCCCGGTTACTTTGCCGGAGAATACGGCCGTTTTCCGGTTCAGCTCTTCTTGTACGGGTGCGGGTCCCGCGCAGGAGCATGCGCTTGCGGGCGCCGGGGCCAGGGAGAAGACAATGCCTGCCGACAGCAGGACAATTAGCATCCATACGATAGTTGTACGCATCCGATCCCTCCAATTGATTCGTCCTTTTGAATAGACGCGAGTTTACGCCAAATTGTTCCAAGCGAAAAACTTTCCTAATTAATGATGGATGCGCTCTCAGCGATGGTGTATACTCCTAGTATCGGTGCTTTGGGACCTATTGGAAATTTCCCGCTTAATTTATTTAATCATTAAAATAAATTGCCGGGAGTGTGGAGACTATGAAATTCGGCGTTTGCGCCAAAATCGATCAGGCGCCTGTCGTGCGGCAGGCCGGCTTTGATTTTATCGAATGTACGGTCGTTTCCTTGCAGGCGGAGCAAAGCGATGCCGAGGTGCGCGACGTGCTGGCGAAGTTTAGGGAAAGTCCGGTTTCGGCGGAAGCGTTTAATGTGATGCTGCCCGGCGATCTGAAGATCGTAGGCGAGCAGGTGGACGCGGACCGGATTCGCCGTTACTTGGACAAGGCACTGGAGCGGGTGAAACGGGCGGGCGGCGAGACCGTCGTGTTCGGCAGCGGAAAAGCAAGAATGGTGCCGGACGGCTTCGAGCGGGAGCGGGCGGAGGAGCAAATCGTCCGGTTTCTGGAGTGGACCGCCGACGTCGCGGACCCGCTGGATATTACGATAACAATCGAGCCGCTGAACCGGAGCGAGTGCAACATCATCAACAGTGTTCCCGAGGCGGACCGGTTCGCCCGGCTGCTGAACCGCAAGTCGATTTGCGTGCTCGCCGATTTTTATCATATGTGCCGGGACGGGGAGGCTTACGAGGGCGTGGTAGAGCATCGGGAGCTGCTCCGTCACGTTCATGTCGCAAGCGCCGGCCGCTTTGCTCCGGCTGCGGGCGAAGACGCTTTTGACGCTTTTGCGGCTAACGTCCGCAAGGCCAAGTACGACGGAAGACTGTCGATCGAATGCTCGTGGAACCGGTTTGAGGATGAGGCAGCGGCCGCTTTATCGTATTTGAGGACAGTATTTCCGTAAATGTAACCTGGCGAATCAAACTCCCCTGACAAGCAGCTGTCAGGGGAGTTGTTGTAGAATGAGAATATAACGAATCGACCACTGGGAGGCAAAACAATGACTCATTATGCGATCGAAATGTACGATTTTCACGTTTGGGCGAACGAAACGATGTTTCGGCGGTTGAAAGAGCTGCCGCCGGAGGTATACACCCAGCAGGTAAAGAGCGTATTTCCGTCCGTCTCGATCGTGATGGCCCATATTCACATGACCGATCTGAGCTGGCTGGATACGATGTCGGGGATCAACATGAGCGAAGCGATGGCCGGCACTCTAAGCATGAAAGAGCAGATCGAAGCATACGGCATAGAGGAACTGGAAGCTTCGTATGCCGCGCTCGCCGAGCGATACAAAGTCTTTTTGCGCGAGCAGCCGGACCTGGACAAGTCGATCGTGCTGGACAATCCGTACGCCGGGGTGCGGGATACGCGGCTGTCCGAGATGGTGCTGCAAGTCGTCAACCACGGCACATATCATCGCGGCAATGTGACGGCGATGCTGCGTCAGATGGGCCACGCCTCCACGATGACGGAATACGGTCTCTACTGGTATTCCAAACGGTGAGTTGCTTGTCCGTTTCTACATTCAATCGTCCTGGTCGCCGAACAGCTCGTCCAGCATTTTCCGGGGATTGTTCATAAACTGCTTCATAATGATGAAATGGTCGGTTTCCATGAGCGTTTTCGTTTCGATGCCGTCCGGCGTCAAATTGTAAATTATTGCGTCGGGATACGCCATGACGATAGGCGAGTGGGTCGAAATAATAAACTGGGAGCCGGCCTGAACGAGCTCGTGAATGCGCGCCAGCATCGCCATTTGCCGCAGCGGGGACAGGGCGGCTTCCGGCTCGTCGAGCACGTACAAGCCGTGTCCGCCGAAGCGGTGAACGAACGCGGCGAAAAACGATTCGCCGTGCGACTGCTCGTGCAGCGATTTGCCCCCGTACGAATTGCGGATCGGCGGGCCGAACGAAAACTCGTTATCCAAATCCTCGATATGGCTCGCCACGTTGTAGTAGCTCTCCGCCCGGAAGAAAAAGCCATCCCTCGGCTTCCGCATGCCGCGCACGAGCCGCACGTATTCGTGCAGTCTCGAATGGGTCGCCCGCGTCGAGAACGAAAAGTTTTTCGTCCCTCCCTCGGGATTGAACCCCCAGGCGACGGCGATCGCCTCCATCAAGGTCGACTTGCCCATGCCGTTTTCGCCGACGATGTAGGTCACCTTCGGGTGAAATTCCAGCCGCTTCAGGCTGCGGATCGCTCCGAGATGGAACGGATATTCGCGATAGGACGGGATCGCCGACCGGACAAGCTCCATATGCCGTACAAAAGGATCTATCGAATACAACGTCTTCACCTCCGCCGCAGTTTGCCTTCTCTCATTATAAACAAGCAAGCTCCGGGATGCGAAGGGGTTTTAGGCTGCCAAAACGAAACACGGAGCCGTAACGCTTGCGCGCTTTGGCCCCGATCCGGTTAATGCTCGATTAGGCTGTCTAACGATACGTTTATCTCCTGCTCCGGTTCGCCAAGCGGATAAATACGCGCCATCTCGCTCGTTTCGTCGACATGCTGAATATAAACGGGCACGCCGTCGCACGTCACGTTCGCCATGACGGGCGAAGCGGCTATTTCCGCGGCTCGCTGCTTGTTCATGTTTATTGCCTCCCTTTTCCGGTTGCGATCGGTATCAGCATTTGTCAAATCAACCCCTCTTATTCCTCTGTGCAAGTGATGCTCTACCGCAATCGGCTGGCAGCTGCGGTAAAGCCGAAAAGACGGTTATCCGGGTGGCCGGAAACCGTCTATACTTCGGTCGGTTTAGTTGATAGCGTACGTTTGGAGCTGCTATTGAAACCGAAGGCGCGCTAGCTTGAAAATAGCGTACGTTCGGGCCACTAGCGTTGCAAAGACTCTATCACACTATGTCAGGTCGTGCTGAATTGAGGAAAAATTCATTTCATTACTTTATTTTACATTAACTTTTTCCGGGAATCCGCCAAAAAGGACAACTCCAACA
>NZ_RBAH01000033.1 GCF_003626695.1 Paenibacillus ginsengarvi | reverse complement strand
ATCTGGGATGATGCTGATGTTTTAAGTTCTCCGAACGAACAACCTACAATAAAGAGCATAAACGCCATTGTTATTAAGGTAATTCTTTTCATACCTCACCCCCCATTGGTTTACGTAACCAGGGCTTGGGAAGTTGCGTTTAACTGCCCAATAGTTTAATAAAAAGAGGAGCAACTGCATGTGGCAAAGCTGCTCCCTATAGTTGAACTAATGTACCCGTTAGCTTAATTCCGAAACCCTCGGTCAGACCGAGGGGTGATAGCCAGCGATCTACGCCGGATCACTCCACGTTTGCCCGCCGTCGTTCGTCATCTTAATGCGGCCGTTCAGCAGCACCCAGCCGAAGCCGTCCTCCCGTAGGAAAAATTGTGAGGCATCCTGTAACGGAATGTCCGTTCGGATCGGCTGCCAATCCTCGTGGTTGTACGTATCCATCGTGTAGATGGTTTTGCCGTCGATGGAAATTGCCCTGCCCATGTTGAGCCTGTCGAAATTCAGCACCGGCACTCCCTGGATATCCTTCAGCCGGTAGGGAAGCGGAGTCCACGTATCGCCGGCGTCTTTAGTTTCGTAGGGGACGATCGTCTTTTCTCCATCCTTAACGAATTCGGCGATGAAGATGCCGTGATAGTCGTTTTCCTGATCAAAAGCGGGCGAATAAGCATTGGCATAAGCTTTTTGCATGTCAATCGGAGCTTCGACGCGCTGAACAGCCCACGAACGTCCGCCATCCTGCGTCCGGTAGAGTGGGACGAAATCCTGCCCGCGGTTGGACAAAGTGATCCAACCATCCTTCTCCTTGCGGAAGCTGACCCCGGTCGGGTAGCCGCCTATGCTAGCGGTCAAATCGCCGACACGTGTCCACGTTTTACCGCGATTGTCTGACCGGTAGAGCGATTTAAGCATTTGTCCTGCCGCGGGTGAAGAATTCAGCATCACATATTCAGGATTATATTCGTAATGGGCTAGATATGGCATTACGTCAAGCGACGTTTCCCACGCCTCCGTCGTCGGCAATACCGTAGTTTCCCAGCCTCCATCGTAAAGCTTGTGGGAGGCGGCTAGCTTCTTGTCGTCCGTGAGATAGAAAGCATATCCATTAAACGCATCCATGAAATCGGCTGTAAGTAACATATCCTTCTCGTTGATGCCGTCTGGCATAACGACATCCCACGTTTTGCCTGTGTTTGTTGTATGCAGCAGCTTGCTATTTGCCCCAGCTGAAGCCTTCGTTTCCGTCCATGCCGACGATGTGCGGCAATCCGTCTTGATAGTCGACGTAGAAACGTACTATATCAATGTATGTACCAGGTTGCCGCTGAGCGGGAACAGATAAATGGGAACGCAATGTAATCATGTACCGCCCTTTTCCATGCTCAAGCGGGAGAACAGCCGAGAAATGGTCCGCATCGAACGTAATTTCCGCCGTCTCAAAATCGGTCCACTTGGCGCCGTCCTCTTTCTCGATCACTGCATGCAATCCTGTCCCACGCGCTTTGGTTACCGTTCCTTTGACCTCTACCTTGCCGTCTTTGGCCCTTACTAGGCCTGAAGCCGGCGACTCCAGCGTAATCGAGCTGAAATCGCCGAACCTGTGCCTAAGATCGCCGTAGTTGATCACGGGATCCAGCAGCTCCGGCTTAACGGTATGGATGAATGTTTTACTGAACACAATACGTTTGCGCATACGGAATTCGACCTTGACTTCGTTTTCGCCCAAATCCAAGGGAGCCTCGGAGGCGAACTCGTAGATCGGGGCGCCGCTCGCCGTCTTTTGCTCCGAAAGCGCCATAGATGAACTGCCTCCGAACGTTTTGCCACCTCTCGAGACTGTCACCGTCAACATCGGCATATCCATCGTAAGTGGCGCGAAGAACAGTCCCTTCAGAACGTACCAGTAGCTGTCCTTGTGTTCCGGAATTCCAAAATCCTTCACGTCGAATCTTGCGAATTCGACTTGTAGCTGGCGAGTGTCCGAATTCCAATTGCCAGTGTAGCCAAACAGCTCCTTCAAATCATACTCGAACGCATACAGCTCTCCGTCACGCTCAACGGCTGGAAAGGTGAGCTTCGTTTCGTCTGCCTTGCCGTCGAACCAGTACAGCTCCGCCATCTCCAGATCCGTTCCGATCAGAAAGCCACAGGTATCGTTATAAAAGTAAAGCCCGTCTTCGCGCTTTTCCAGCTTGTAGCCAAGCATCTCCGCCATCCAAGCTACCGATAGCATCGCCCGGCCGTCCTGACCAAATCCGATCCGCTGGTCACCAAAGTACATGCCGTCATCGCTAAATTGAATGGTAAACCCGTTATTCGATAAATGCTCCACCTGCAGAGGATAGATAGCGCTCTGCACTGCTTTCTGGTCGGGTACTGCAGATTTGTTGTTCGTGAACGAAGCGGTGCGCATCTTTACGTTCCATTCCAGACT
This sequence comes from Paenibacillus ginsengarvi, assembly GCF_003626695.1. Classification (GTDB taxonomy): domain Bacteria; phylum Bacillota; class Bacilli; order Paenibacillales; family NBRC-103111; genus Paenibacillus_AB; species Paenibacillus_AB ginsengarvi. The sequence goes on along the minus strand of NZ_RBAH01000033.1, from coordinate 87,612 downwards.
GCCGAGCAGGGGATCGAGATCCTGCAGGAACACCGCCGTTGTCCCCCCGATGTTGAACGAGGGGATTACTTTTCCGAGCGCGACAGTGCGAATATCCGTCGCCATCACATCTGCCAACTTGTTCCCAATCGACTTGTTTCCGTCGGCCACCGGAGAATACGTCGGTTGAACCTTTTTCGTCGGGTTCGGGTAAATACCGACCTTCCGCTCCGACGGGTCCCACGACACGTCGAAGCCGTAGCTGCGTAAATCCGTAACGGCTATAGCCGTGCTTCCGCCGATATTCATCGAGCGGATTGGCTCTCCGTTGATGAAAGTGCGAATATCCGTGGACAGCACGCTGCCGATAACCGTGCCGACGGTCGGTTCCTTCGATTGCGCCTTTGCGTTGGGCGCAGGGATGACCGCCATAGCAGCACATACGATCGCAGCCAGCGCTGCAGTAAATTGACGTTTCATGTGGGAGGATACTCCTTTTCAGGAAAATGCGAACATAGCATTAAACGCCGCCACTTGGAGAAAGTTGCAAGACTGACCCTTTGTTAGCCGATATAAGTCTCCTTGCCTGCCAGGTGCTTACGCTCGTCTGGAGGGATCCATGAACCGTTTGCGCCTTCAGAAGCTTGGCCAAGTGCGATCATCGACAAAATCGAAGAGTACACAGTAAGTGGGAGAAGCAATTATTCTTTTAGTTTTTCCCTGTTGTAAACGATAATTCAGCACTAATAAATATTGTATCATCTATCCATTAAACTGCCCTTTACTTCAACGGACTCAGAACTGCCCTTAAGGCAGCTCCACGCTTTCGCATCCGATCAATTACTTATTTGCTGTTTCTTCTCTCTTAAAACAAAGACTTCTCTTACGAAAGCTCCTAAACTACCAGACAAAGCTATAAATATAATTAAATGAACAATCCTAACGAATAAATAAGAAGTTCCAATTAGGATGAAGCAAGATCCCAATATTAATATTGGGAAGGTGGTTAATCCAACATAAAGCTGCTTTTTTGTAGTGATTCCACCCGAAACTCCTGTCCTCCCACCCTCTTACAAGAACTTAACAATATCATTCTTTATTCGTTCTGTTACCGTCTCACGATTCTCTTCGGTCAGATGATATAGTCTTATCCTGGATAATTCCTTGATCTTGTCAATGCTCGGATGACTATCCACACAAATCGTCCCTAAGACAAGATGGTTAGAGCTTGAAATTACTTCATAGATCAAAGCTTCAAATGGTGCGGATAACATCTGCATGAAGCCTATCTCATCAATGACTGTAATATTCTTCGTATTTAACGAACGTTCCACTCCCTTTAAAGCAATATTTTCAAAAGCCGCTATGTCAACCCCGTATCTCCCCACTCGAAATAAACTTTCACTATCCACATTTGCAATGCATACAGTTTCACCAGAAAGCGAGACGCAATTAAATCCAATGCGCTCAGTAGAGCTTCGTATTTCTTCCGTATAAAAACCACCAAAATATTCAGAACCAACTTGTTGAATAATGCGCTTTATCGCTGTTGATTTACCTACTCTTGGTTTACCGGTTAAAAAGAAACAGGTTTCCATCCTTTCACTCCCCTAAAATGATAGCCATCTGTGGTATTAGGTCCTGACGACTTCCTTACCAAAGACATAAGATTATTATTACGGTGCGAAATATGTTACCATGACTTTTATAGCAGATCGGTTAGTTCAGGTTTTACTACAAGGAGGACAATATGGCAAAGCAACGTAGACAGATGTCCTTACTACAAAAGTTAAAGAAAACCATTCATTCTTTAACGAAACCTAAACGTCCTACCAAGACAAACAAGAGACGGAAAGTTACAGCTCCCAGAAAGGCAATGAATAATAAGAGCGTAGATAAGTCGGAATTGGAGAAAAAGCTAGAACAAGACCTGGCCATAAAATTATCAGAAGGTATGGAAAAGATGAAGCAGGAGATAGCACTTGAGCTGATTGGAAAGCTAATAACGGAGAAGGCGAGAACGAGTACCGACACGGAGGGTCATTCTATTGATCCGAGTATAAAAAGCGTTCGGAAAGGTACCAAGCATGCTTCCAAAAGCAGGTCATCCAATAAAGCTATTCCAAATAAAAATAAACCTGAAACGGATTGTACATTTCTTCATATCTTAACTTTATCGAATAGTGTAGATAAAAAAGTAGTGGTCGGTTATGAGATTCTAGATAATAGCAGCCAAGAGAACTGGGGAATTGACATCCATGAAGGAGCCCGGTTGGGCAGAGCTAAGAAAATCTTGAATACAAAAGTGAAGAGTCAAAAAGTTGGGCTTGAAAGACAATACTATTTAGTTCATGAAACAAACGATTTGCTTTATTATTCTAATGGTTACGAAAAAAGTGTCCTAGTACGCGGTAAAATAAAAGTCGTGAATTATACGTCCGGCTTGGCAGATGCTATAAAGATTGCTTACGATTCCGGGTACACAAACAATAGTAAATTGCCCAAGTTTAAAGATATCCCCTAGTTCTAATTCATCGGCATAATATCATACCGTATGGGCCCTTCTCTGGTGGGGAGGTATCGGGTGGGAATTGGAGCACCAGCTTCAAATTCAAGGAATTATGATGGTCACTATAGTAGGTTACCTCTCGCATTTGATCGCAGACACATTGACACCGAGCGGCGTCAAATGGTTTTATCCCCTTCATAAAAGATCGATCAAACTGCATTTTTGAAATGAAGGCTATTCTAATCTTGATTTAGACTTAAGAAAACCGCCTTTGTGAAGAGGCGGTTAATTGAGCTATCGTTTTCCGTGAGCGTAACGATGACCTGTCATCTATGATACGGTTCACCGTATCATAAATAGGGCGAAATCGAAAGACACCTAAGTTAGGTGGGTTTAGCCCTGCGTGTGACACGGTTCTCCAATTTGGAAGAAGAGAATAGGTATTCCGCTCCCTTGACTTCTACAGATCTCCGCCTCTCCTTAGCCAATGGTGAGGACAATCTTGCCGCGGCCGTGCCTCGTTTCGATCAGTTGGTGTGCATCCGCGACCTGTTCAAGCGGGAAAGTCTGCCGGATATGGATGCGAAGCTTGCCCTTACTGTGCAGATCGACGAGCTCGGCCAGACGGGTGGCGGAGCGCTCGCCGCGGATGACACGGAGACCAAGCTCCTCGATAAGGTCGTAAGCGACAAAGGTACAAATACGGTTTCTGTCCTGCACTAATTCGACCGAGGCACGCACCGCTTCCGCCCCGGCCGTGTCGAACGCGGCGTCGACGCCGTTCGGCGCCAGCGCCCGCACTCGCTCGACAAGCCCCTCCCCGTATGTAATCGGGATAGCCCCGAGCGAGCGCACGTAATCGTGGTTGCTTTCGCTGGCTGTGCCGATGATCGTCTTGGCCCCCCACTCCTTCGCCAACTGTACCGCAAAAGCTCCAAGCGATCCGGCTGCGCCATGGATCAGCACCGTATCGCCCGGTCCAACGCCGATGGCTTTCATGGCGATATACGCACCCTGGCCATTGCCGGTCAGCCCGCCTGCCTCTTCCCAGCTCATACTGCCGGGCTTACTTACGATTTGATCAGCCCCCACGACCACGTATTCGGCGTAACAATTCAATAGCGCGAAGCCGAGCACCTCGCTGCCTATGTGAAGGCCGGTAACACCTTCGCCCACTTGATCAACGATGCCCGCGAACTCGTTGCCCGGAATTTGCGGAAGCTGAATATCAACGCCCTGCGGAGTCCACCCGCTCCGCACGCTGCAATCGTAATGCTGTACCCCGGCCGTTTTCACCCGGATCCTGACTTGCCCTGGACCGGTCTGCGGATCGGGAAACGACATGACCTCCATAACCTCGGGTCCGCCGACCAAACGAAATGCTGCTGCTTTCATCGTACAATCCTCCTGTTTATCCCTATTTGTCGCGTCATGACCGTAACGTTTTTAATGCGCCGCTCCATCCGATAAGTTGGTCTAACATGCTGTTTATTTTATCAACGTGCAGTTCGGCAGGTTTAAAAGTTTGGATATTTTCAAAATCCGTAAATATCGAAAACGTTGGATGTGCGCGAACATCCGCCACGAGTAATTCTCCTAAGATTCCGCGTAAATGTTCGGCTGCGCGGGCTCCGCCCGTTGAACCATAGCTGACGATACCGGCCGCCTTATTATTCCATTCATCTCGTGCGGAATCCAGGGCATTTTTTAATGCCCCCGTAATGCTGTGATTGTATTCTTGGACAATAAATACGAACCCGTCCAAGTTGGATAGCTTTTTTGACCAAGCGATTAATCCGGGCTCCTGACCCGTACCTTCACCAAAAAAAGGCAATTGAAAATCTGCGATATCCACGATTTCATAAATCGCATCTCCGCGTCGATCGGCCATTTCTTTAACCCAATTTCCTACTTGCGGACTTACGCGTCCTTGGCGTGTGCTTCCTAAAATAATGCCAATACTTAATGGTTTCATTTGGGTTCCTCCCATTAATCCATGTTTGTTTGTTCCAGGTCATTTTCCTTTTAACCGACACCAAATAGAAAAGAAGACGGAGATGACCAGCGTGAAGGCCAGAATCCGAATCAATTTCGTGCTGGCTTGTTGCTAGGCTGCGCCTTCCATGGCAGTGAGCCCTCCTTTCTGTCCTATGTGATACTTTTTTCGGAAATCGCAATTGATCTCGCTACATGTTTTATTTTACAATTACGTACAGATAAACAGAAATATATCCTAAAACATAAAGGTTATATACTCGGGTATATGGAAAGGAGAGACGCATATGGAATTGCTGCAGTTGCGGTATTTTCGAACGGTTGCCCGGATGGAGCACATGACTAAGGCGGCGCAGGAGTTGTTAATTGCGCAGCCTGCGTTGAGCAAGACGATTTCGAGGCTGGAGGAAGATGTAGGGGTTCCGTTGTTCGACCGGCATGGAGGCCGAATTCGCCTGAATACGTTCGGCAAGGCGTTTCTGGACAAAGTCGAGAAGGCACTCGCCCTACTGGAAGAAGGAAGGAAAGAAGTATCCGAGCTGGCGGGACTCGAGCAAGGGAGCATTCACCTCGCGACCTCGACGCTGGACCGGTTATCGGATGCGCTAGGCGAATTTCTCGCGCTTCATCCGGAAGTCAACTTTCGGATTACACAGGCGTCAATGGAAGAGATGACGCAGTTAGTGGAGGCAGGCGGGGTCGACCTATGCTTTACGGCGCTGCCAATCGATCGGCCCGACATTAGCACGGTATCCGTCTTGAAGGAAGAGGTTTATTTGGCTGTTCCTCAAGGACACCGGTTTGCCGGAAGAAAGAGCATCCGGTTAAATGAACTGGCGGAGGACCCGTTTATCGGATACAAGGAGGGATTTCCTTTTCAGAAAATGAACGATTTGTTTTTTCAAGAAGCCGGGATAGCGCCTAACTTCGTCTGCCGGGTCGACGAGCCTGCTGGCATTGCAAGTCTTGTCCGGACCGGTCTTGGCGTTGCACTTGTAGGAAATTGCGGTGGTCCCAACCCCACGCTAAGCTTGCTGCATATTGAGTTCCCCGTTTGCCAGCGCAATTTCCAAATCATATGGCATGAGAAGCGGTACCTCTCCCTCGCTGCGCGCAGGTTTCGCGATTTTCTCATCGAGTACTATGCCCAATCAGCGAAAACGGGCATTAATTTAAATATCTCAAATTGAAATGTATCAGTAATAACCGACCTTTCTCACCTCGCACATCTGTGTGTGTGGCATGCTTTGGGCCAGGACTTCTAAACACAAATGATTGTTATCAAAAAAACAAATGATCCCAGTTCAGGAATGTCTGTGATGGAGACATGGGCATTGCTCAAACGCTCGCGTAAGGCATGTGCGCTAGTTCCGTCTGGTAGTCGCAGAGCAACATGGGGGACGAAGCTCTGTGGGTGTGTGTCTGAAGCGCCGAGTGTCGTTTTTTCGATCGGGCGTTCGAAGAAATGGAAGCCCCACACATTGTCGTCGTATGGTTTGACGAAAATGAGACAATGCCTGCCGCGTCCCTGCACTCGCTCGCACCTCCTTTTCACACATGAACGAAGCAGGGGTCCTTCCCTCGGCAAGGTTGTGTTGTCCTTGCTTCATTGGTACTACGCCCCCCTCCGACTCCCTTCAACGTTCCATTTCATCTTTCGACTTATAGGATTGTTCTTTACGGCTTGCGTCGTGCAGGGGAGGGTCTCCCTAGTTCCAAGCGCAACTGTCTCTACATACCGATCCCTTTACACCGGAGAGTTCTTCCGCGCTGCGTTTCCAAGTTCTTGGCTCGTTCCATGGCCTTCGCCCATGACCTCGGGGGCTCGGCACTCTCTTGTCCCAGTATCGGGTTACAGTTGACGGTGCGGCAGGATTCACTACTTCATGTTACGGCCTGCAGATTCGCATCACAGGGCTTCGACCGAAAGATCTCTCTTCCAAGCCGCCTGTTAGCTACGGAGCAGCTTGGCCCTTACTCCGACCGGACTTTCACAGGCAAGTTGTACCCAGCTTGGCTAGGCGCGCAAGTCCCAGACTGTCGCTGTTTTATTCCCCAGGAATGGGGCCAGTTTATTAGTTCGTGTATACATTACTCAAATGTGATTTGTATTCCAGCAAGAAAGTAGGTGTAAAATTTACGGACGCCGCCCCCTCATTTCTCACCAAAATATCAACCTCGCCAGCACGTACACCTGCTTTTAGCGTCAAATCAATCGAGCTGCTTGTCCAAAATGTACCAAGAGATCCAAGCTTAGCCTCAGCAAGCCATCCTACTTTAAGCCCTGGAATGGCCTGAGTGATCACCGTTCTTGCACCTGCTGCCAAATTAACCGCCTGACTGATCGTCTGGCGCATTTCGGTCACGCCATTTACAAATTCATAGGCACGAACTTTTCCCGCGCCGCTGCCGTTTCGCAGTGCCGCCGATGTGCCATCTTTCGCTTGTATTTTGCCGCCAAAAAGTTCAACAAGCGCCGTTGATGCCGTGCCGTTGTATATCGCCTGACCCGCATTCGCTACAAACGCATTGCCCTCAAATCGTAAGTTTACCTTCTCCGCTCCCGTCAAATACAGCGCGAAATTAGAAGGGGTATTGAAATTGTTGCCGATAAACGAGCAGTTGTCGGCTTCGCCTACTAGCAGCCCTCCCCAACAATCATTGTTGCTAAATGCCGAATCGAAACATCTGGTTACTTGCATCGACGGTAAACCGTTTTTAGATCTGAATTGATTGTCATGCACATGTATATCTTTAAGCGAATAACTAATACCGCTCGACATTAGAAACGGTGATTTTGCCTCATCAATAAAATTATCAAATACATGGACAGCCTGAACCCCTGCAACTGATGTGTACGGATGCTGGCGAATATTGGGCTGCAAATTGATTCCTTGAAAAATCGGAATAGTCAAAGACTTGGCATATGGAGAATAAGTTATGCGGTTTCCGTATATGTTTGCATAGCTTACCCCTTCTAAATAAATACCCTTATTTACAAAGTTGTGTATCGTGTTGTTATAAACATCCATATGGTAAGCGCTTTGCCCGGCGTAAATTCCACCCTGATCCGTACGGCTTGCTGTGCTTAACCAAACATCCAAAACATCATCATCAATGCTTACCGTGTTATTGTAAATGGCTCCATTTCTTGAATACGCGTCAACCAATGCTCCAAAATTGAAATTTTTAAAACGGTTTCCTGAAATATCAATGTTCTCACAGGCGGTTAGACGCATGGACGGAACAATTAAGCGCTGCCCTGCAGCATTGAAGCCAAAAGCTTTTCCGGCATCAAAGCTATTATCTTTTATAACAATATCGCTGGACCGTCCATTGACGGGATCGATAAGATCAAACAGAGGGATGTCATTGCTTGTTACAGTGCCGCTGGGTCCGCCGACAATCGTACAAATACGATTAGAATTAATCCCCTCCCCGTCGCAGTTCACCAGCTTGAACCCTTTCAGCTTATGAAAATACATAATGTCAGTAGAGAAATTGTATGTCCCTGCCGGAGGTGTTTTGAAGGCAATACGAATGTAACCGATATTTCTGAGCTCATCTAAAGCGGCATAAGCGACCTGTCCACCCGGGTCAGACGTCCTGCCGGTGCGATTACCGCCGATAATAAACGCGTTGTAAATCTTATTGTCGGCAAGTATTGCCGTTGATTCCGAGAAGTCCAGCCCCCCGTTATACAGCGTGATGTTGGACGGATGCTCAAAATCTGTTAGTTTTATACTTTTGCCCCGCAAAGAAATAGTCGCACTTCCAAAATAATAGGCTGCCGCTTTGAGTAATGCTTTAAACTTTAGCGTCTCATCCGTTCCGTCAGCCCTGATACCAGCATCAAAGATGTCCGGATCTTTCCAGTTTAAGCGATACCATATGCCTCCGTCACCAGCAAAGCGATAAACGTTATCCGGAGCAGCCGTGTCACCGAGTGCAAACATAAACTTGCCCCCGCCTACTTTTGAACCCTCATAAAATGCTTTTACAATTACAATCTGTTTGTCCGATGCCTCGAAAGCTGTTAATTCAGTTATAGAATCAACGACGCTTGGAGCTGTAATCGCTTCCAAATTTGAGTGCGTTTCATTGATCGCACCGACCAGATTGGATTTTTCCGCCGTTCTTAAGGAAGATAAATCTCCAATTTGATCATGGGGATTTCCAGAGCTTTTTCCGTATGTCGCTGAAGTTACCGATGCTGCCGAATTAGCCTGACCAAAAGCTTGGGTCACCCCGCCGGTTGCAGCGAAGGTAACGCCCCCTACACCGATAGCAGCCAGCAAGTCTCTTCGGCTCCATTTACCGTGAAGATTTAGTTTTTCACTTATTAATTCTTCGTTGTCCATCTTAACATTTCACCCCTAATCTTTAAAATGGATCCCTTCCGGTTCATCGAAAGGGGAAATATTAGGTTTCATTATCATGAAGACCGAATACAACTCGTCCTCCATTTTTGTAAATCAGTATGCTTCATTATTTCTGTCTCGTTATTTGGCGCCTTTGATCGTCGCCAGTTTCTTCTTGATTTCTTCCTCTGCCTGTGACAGCGCCTGATTCACGTCGATCGTTCCTTGCAAATACTCTTTGAATTTGTTTATGGCGATGCTCTCCCCCTGACCGCGATTTGGCGAGGAAATCGGATAGGGGACGGGCTTGCTTTTGAAAATGCTTGGCAAATGCTTGTCTTTCAATCCTGGACTGGATGAACCGAGCGCCTTCTTGATCGTATCGCTGGCGAGCGGTGACAATCGGCCGCGCTTGGACAGCTCCATCTGCACCTCATCCGAGGTCATCGCCTCGATGACGCTGACCGCATCCTCCTGATGCTTCGTCGTTTTGGACACAATGACTGTAGATACGCTTGCATTACCGTATGTTTTCGGCTTTTCCGGGTAGCTCGGATACTGCGCCACGTCCCAATGAAGCCCGTCCTTTTCAGCTTCAACGAGCTGGGTCAGAATGTTCAGATCGAGCAGCATACCCAGCGTCTTGCTTTTCATAAACTGGTTCTTCGGAGATTCCGCTATCAACTCGTTGCCCGGAATCGTATAAATCGCTTTTGCCAATTCAAACACACGCTTCCACTTGTCGTTGTTGATCGTCACTTGATCGTTAGCGTCAATCGCTCCTATGCTAAGCGGCTGCGACATCCAAATTATCGTGTAGCCTGGATCGAGACCATGGTACTGCACACCGCCAACGTTACGTGTTACTTTTTTCGCCAGATTCAGCACGTCATCCCAATACATGCCATCGGTCGGGTAAGGCGCACCGGCTTGATCAAAAATGTCTTTGTTGTAGTACATCGCATGATAGCTGACGTTGATCGGCAATCCATACAATTCGTTTTTGACCGAGGCATTGCGGACGTCTGTAATGTAGTTGGCTTCAAAGCGGCTCAAGTTCAAGTTCCGCGATTTGAACAACGGCTCCATGTCGAACAGCAGTTCCATGTCCCGGTACTCCGCGAGGGCGCCTGTGTTGGTGACGATCAAATCCGGCGCATTGCCGGATGCAATCAGTTCATCCAGCTTCGTCCCCGTTGTTTCCGGCAAATATTCAAGTGTAATGTGCGGATATTTCGCCTTGAGACGCTCCCCGACAACTTGCTGGAATTCTGCGTCAAGTATGGGAGCGGCCCCTTTGCTGGCAAGGCGAAGCGTTACCGGCGACGGCGTTCTCTCTTTCGGTTCGGCGGCATTGTTTTCTTTGCCGCCGCAGCCGGACAGTACAACGGCCGTTGCAGCGGTCAGCAGTACGATTGTTCGCGCTTGGAGACGATTCATTTGATAACCCCCTGTTTTTTAAAATTAATGGCACTTCGCTGTTGAGCGTATAACCATCAGCCACCATTGTGTTAGCCTTGCCTCCTGCTTCACCCATTTCCGAATCCGTTGCACAGGTGATCTCGAAGATCGTGCCCGTAGCCGACGGGACCATACCGCCTGCACAGCGAGCAACGTGTCGTTTTTGTTTTGCTACTACAGGCCGTATGAGGAGCAGATTCCTTTTCTGTCGTTCGTTCCCGACATTGCGGCAGACGGACGGAAAGGCTTATTTGTTCCGATTTGTTACTTGGCGCCTTTAACCGCAGCCAACTGCTGCTTGATTTCTTCTTCTGCCTGCGATAACGCCCCGTTTACATCGATCGTTCCATTCAAGTAGTTGTTAAACTTGTTTCTCGCATTGCGTTCTCCTTGCTCGCGGTATTGCGAGGGAACGGGATAGGGGACTGGCTTGCTTTTGAAAATGCTTGGCAAATGCTTGCCTTTCAATCCTGGACTGGATGAACCGAGCGTCTTCTTGATCGCATCACTGGCGAGCGGTGACAACCGGCCACGCTTGGGTAGCTCGGATACTGCGCCACGTCCCAATGAAGCCCGTCCTTTTCGGCCTCAACGAGCTGGTTCAGAATGTTCAGATCGAGCAGCATGCCTAGCGTCTTGTTTTTCATAAACTGGTTCTTCGGAGATTCCGCTATCGAATCGTTGTCTGGAATCGTATATATCGCTTTTGCCAATTCAAACACGCGCTTCCACACATATTCAATCAGCACATGCACGCCATTTCGTGCTGCTGCGTTTTCTGCCGCAGTACCGGCTAACCCTCCCCCGTCAACGAGAGCTATGTCAATATGGTCACCCTGGCAGCGACCGTTTCTTTCTGTAGCATGGCTTTCGCTCCTCTTGGTGTACCGGGATCCCTCTCTGTCGTGTACACATGTTCATCATAATGAAACCGCATTCCTTTTCCTATACAGGAATGATGCACTCTACATGCACTTGATTTCACCATAGAGAGGACGATATAATGAGGCGCAATAGATGGTTTGCATGAGGAGTCGACTTGGTATGGAAACATACACACCTGCACAATTAAACCCCCAACTGATTCTCCTGGCGGAATGGGTGCGAAAGGAAGCCTTTCTGCATCAAATGGTACAAGTCCCTGTGTGGATTTTGTTCTATGTAATACAAGGGCAGTTTCAGTATCAGATCGGGAAGCACGAAGGCGTTGCAGGTCCGGACGATCTGCTTCTTTGCCCGCCGCACACACAGTTTCATCGCCACATGATCCGGCCTTCTACGTTTCTGATCATGAATTTCAACTGGTTTTCCCCGCAAGGGGAGCGGATCGAATCGGATCGTCAGCTGGTGCCCAGCCCGGTCGGAAAATTTGTCATTCAAGATATGCAGCGGCTTGCTTCGACTTACCTTCATTTCCAGAAGCTAGTCGACCGTATCGATTCGTTTGCATTGGAACGGCGCAATTTTTTGCTGCAAGACTTGTGGCAGCTGTATACGTGGGAGTGGGACTGCGCCCAGCGGGATTTGCGGGAGCAGGTAGACGATCCGCTGATGAAGCGCGCAGAGCAGCTGCTGCGTCATCATGCGATGGGGCGTTTGTCGCTCAAATCGATATCCAGCGAGCTCCGCCTCAGTGCTGTGCAGTTTACGCGGCGCTTCAAAACGGTGTACGGCACGTCTCCAACCGACTACGTCACCAGCTTACGGTTAAGCAAAGTGCGGACGCTCCTTCTGGAAACCCAGCTGACGCTGAATGAAATCGCGAGCCAATGCGGCTATGAAAACGGGCTGTACTTAAGCCGCGTGTTTTCCCAGAAAATGAACATCAGCCCATCCCAATATCGGCAAAGCCATCATTTATAAAACTGGAATTATAAGAAACTCAAAATTTGGCTCGCAGACTACTATCCTGCCATTTCACTTAATAAAAACAAGGAGCAGCCGCCGCGGCAAGCTGCTCCTTGTTTCGTTCAACTATCGTCCCTGTTATTTCTTATCCCAAGCGCACGAGCTGGGTAGCGGATTTGGACAATTCTCTCGCCATTCTGATCAAGGCAACCCTGCAGGTTCGGATGGAATGACAAAGGTCACAATCTCCGGGGTCGTTATTCCCGACTCGGAAACGACCGGCGCGTTCTTATCCACTGCCGAGTTGTCGCGGCGATAGGTCATGCCGATCTCGTAGCTGCCCTGCGGCATGGGTACGCCGCCATTAGGCACTATGACGAATGCTGTACCGTCCTGCTTGCGCAGCACACGAAAAAGGGTGCTCACATAGCTGCTGTCCGGTATAACGTTCAAACGGTGCTCCTCCTCCTTTGCCGGACTTACAATGCGTAGTCCTACCGTCTGGTCCGTAAAACGGATATCTCCGGCTTCAAAGGGCTCCGTCACAAAGCGGTTCCGTTCGAGTGGTACGGCTGTGAACAGCTCGGCCTCGCTACCGGAACGGATACGTAGGCGGCTTCCGGCGGGTAGCTTGGATTCTCGTGCAAAACGATAATACGTCTCCCATTGTGGCGCAGCAAGACGGATGCTTTCGAATTGAGCGCCGGGGCAGTCGCTGCAATACAGTCCGACCGTGCCTTCAGTGTACCCCCCGATATCCTGCACGGCGGCCAATTTCGAACCGTTCAAATAGAGATTAAATCTCTGGCCGATGCAGTCGACGGTTAAGGCGTAATCGTGGTTCATGACGAGATTGCCGGTGCTTGACCACAGAACCGCCGTGTTGGAGCCTTCGCGTCGCACCAGCCGTATCCCATGAAGCGAGGATACCGAGAAGCGATAGTACTGCGTATCGTTATGGACCCGGAACACGACGCCCAAATCACCTGGCGAAGTGCTGCGTAGCACCACGGTAAGCCTGTAGTCACTCCAGTATTTATCTTTGACCAGAGCTAGCGTTCCGAAGGATCTTGCAGAATCGGTATCGCCGATGCTGCTGGTCTGCACCAGTTTCCCTGTTTTCACATTCCACAGGGATGGAAGGTTTTGATCACCCTCATCTACAAACTTCCAGCGGAAGGTGCGAAGCACTGGAAAGTCTTCTTCGAGCAGGTAGTGATTGTACCGAAGTCCGGCAGGATAAACACGTACACGGCTAAACCGGGCCCAACGGTTCGCACAGCAGTAGAGTGCAACTCGTCCTTTAGCATGTTGTTCGTCATCCAGGTCAAAGATCAGGATACCATCCATATAACCCGCGATTCGGCTTCCGTCCGCGAGCAACGTGAAGCGATACTTCCGGTTTTTCTGGTAACGCGTATCGTCCTCCCAAATGAGCCGGAATATGCCGCCTTCCTTGCTTACCAAGCGCCTATATTTCCGCTCCCGATCCATAGAGAAGCGGTAATAATTGTTATCGTCGGTATATCGGAACATTACACCTATCGCATCGTCGTCATCCGAGCGCAGATCCACCTGGAAAATGATGTCCCGCCATTCCATATCTCCAGCCAGTGCGTAGGTACCTTCCTTGATGATTCCGGCCCCCAGGATGCCGCTGTGAAGATTGCTTGACTGCAGCAGTTCGCCCCCACTGACCGTCCAAATCGATGGGTCGAACGTGGTACCCTTGTCGACAATGCTCCACGCGGGAGAAAGTGCCGTCCCCCGGAAATCGTCGAAAAAGAGCGAACGTGCGTCCTGCGGCGGCGGCACGACGGTTACACGCTCGAAGTTGGCCCGGTTGTTCGACCAACTGTAAAGTCCGATCTTCCCTTGCGCATGTGTCCCGTCGTTAACGGAAAATAGGAGAGTATCCCCCAAGTATCCGTTGATGCGGTTTCCGACCACATCAACCACTAGACGGACGGAATTTCCAGGTGTATAGCCGCCTGCACCGTTCCAAACTGTCGTCATCACCCCGTTCGCAACCCGGATCAGCCTGCGGAAGCTGCGCTCCTCATCGAGTGCAAGCAGATAGTAATTGTCCATGTCGCGGTAGCGGACCACGACCCCGATCCCGTCGCGGTCGTCCGATTTCAGATCAACGATTAGACGGTAATCCGTCCAATCCGCACCTCCGCTTATGGCAAGCGTACCCGGCTTCTCCGGCGAATCCGCAGCACTGGAGCCGCCGCCGATATCGGATCGCTGCTTGAGCGCTCCGCCGCCGAGCTGCCAAACGGAGGGTCCGCCGGTTGCCCCGATGTCGACGATCTGCCAGCCATTGATCCTCCGTACACCATCGAAAACTGCAATCCGTGAGAAATGCGCGCCTGAATTCGCCCAACTGTAGAGCGCGATTCGCCCCTCACGGAAGGTGCTGTCCGTCACCGTGGCCAGCGTTTGCCCACTCAGGATGATGGTAATGCTTCGGCCCACAGCACGGATAGTTAGATCGTAGGTTTCGCCTGTGACGTAGGTGCCTCCGTCCTGCCAGAGTACGGTCGCCGTGCCGGCCGCCATTTTGATCAGGCGGCGATAGCCCCCGGAGCGATCCATCGAGAACCGATAATAGTTCTGTCCGTCGCGAACCCGGAACATAACCCCTATCGCCTGATCGTCGTCGGAGCTTATACGCATACAGATCGTGTGGTCGCTCCACGTGTATCCGCCCAGCAGGTACGTGCCTAGCTTAGCGGTGCCGCTGTCGTTCGTGTAAATGCCGGCCGCCTGTACGACGCCCTCCGCTTCCGGTTGCCAATCGGAAGGTCCATCCAGAGCGGATGATGCGTCGGAGATCACGAAGCCGCCCGGCGAAGTGTAGTCAAGGCGCCAGAGGAGCGGATCGGATACAACGGCTTCCACGGTGAGCAGATCAAAGCGCGAATCCTGGTTGGCCCAGCAGTAAAGGCCCACTCTGCCGCGTGCCACACTGTCATCCTCCAGGCTGAAGAGAAACGCACCGTCGATGAAGCCGTACAGTTTGCGGCCGTAGGCGACGACCTCGAGCTCATATGGCTGGTGGGAGGCATAGGAGACATCGTCCTGCCAGAGCTGAGTGAAGGTTCCGCCCGCATTTTTCAGCAGCCGGCGGTACCCGAACTGACGGTTCATCTCAAAACGATAGTAATGTTGATCATCCAGATAACGGAAGACAAAACCGATCGAATCGTCGTCGCCGGAGGTCATGCGAACGCGTACCCGCATGTCGTCCCAGTCGGGAGAGCCGATAATGGCCATCGTCCCCGGTTTCGGGAGCGAATTCTTGCTGAATGTGCCGCCATAGATGTTAGAAGTCTGAACGATCGAGCCGCCGTTTACCGCCCATGCCGAAGACGGGCCGCCCTGATTGACAATCTCGTACAGGTCGAGCGCGTTAGGACCGAAATTTTCTTGGAACAGCACCCCTCCGGTCCCGCTGAAATCCTCGTCAAGAAGAGTTTCATCCGCCCCCGGAGCGATAATCGGACCCGGTAGACGTTGCTGCTCTACGGTATAGCCATTCGGGTTGAGTGCCTCACGGACAATCAGAGATACCGATTCGACGTTGGCATCGGCAGCATGGCGGGAGACACCCGTTATTTTCATAATCCCCGGCAATCCCGGCATCGGTACAAGCTCGCTCGACCGTCGCAGCGAAATGGTGCAGCGACGCCAGTCAATTGGCTCCGGGTTCCGTACAAGGAAGCCCTGCGTCGCCCCGTCGGCGCGAGTTAAGCGGGTAACCGTGGTGCCGTCCTCTTTGTTCGCCAGCAGCGCAGCCACGTCCGGGTGCGAAGCGAAGGCGGACCAAGCACGGTCCTCGTCAGCCGTGACCGTCGTCGCCGGAGCAACCGACGGCGAGGTTGCAAGATTAATCGCGGTACTGGGAAGCGTCGCTTTCCACATCTCATCGTTATAGCTATTCACCTGATGGGCGAAGTTCGAGAACCGAGACGTCGTGAAGCTGTACTTGTACACAACAGGCGCGGTGGAACGGAAGTCATCTACACGTACATCGCTGAACACGCCACCTTCACTCCCCCAGCAATAAAGTCCGATGCGGCCGCGGTCAAAGGTGGCATCCTGAACACGGAAAACAGGAGCGCCGTCCTGATAGACGGCAATGTTGGTGCCGACGGCTTCGATCGTCACCAGATAATCCTGGTCGGTGCGATAAACATAGTCATCCTCAGCCAGCACGGTGATAACGCCGTCCACGCACCGGACCAATCGCCGATACGCCCGCTCCCGGTCCATCGAGTACCGGTAGTAGCGCTGCGGTGTACTGCAGCGGAAAACCACGCCGATCGCATCGTCGTCGGAATTGCGGAGCTGCACGCTGACCCGGTAGTCCGTCCAGTTGCGGGGTTGGTCGTCGTGGCCGGCGGGCAGATCGGCGCGGTCCGCCAGTAAAAGCGTCGTTCCCAACTTGCCTGGGATGTTTCCATCAAGCGGCACGCTGTAGATGTTGCTTGTCTGCCGAACGACTCGCATCGGGGGCACGCCGGTCTCGCTTATTTCCCATCGTGATGGTCCGCTCAGGCCGCCGGCGTCCTCTACGAACCAGCGGCCGAGCCGGGCCTGATGCCCCGCTGCGGACTGTCCCAGGGTGTAGTGACGGCTGTCGCCAAAATACTCGTGAAGCAGCAGAGGGATGAGCCTCGCCTCATGAACGAAATCAGGCTTCAGCACCAGCCCGGTGGCCTCTATGATCTGGTCTCTCGGAATCTCGCTCGGGTTAAGTCTCGCACAGGAGCTCTTCTGAATCGTCGTGACCCAGATCTTTTTCACCTCGTCTAGCAGCAGCTCCGACGCCGTATCCCATCCGCTGCTCAAGACGATGAGTCTGCCTTCCGCATCCCGTACCGGCTTGCCGTTGCTGTCGTAGACATAGAGCACCAAATCTCGGCCGTCCATCCGATACAGCTGGCTGACGTAGTCTTCGTTAAAAGCGATGCCGAGGTCGTAAGCTCGGTAGACTGGCCGAGGCAGCGGTCGGTTTTCTCCCGGCCCAGGCACTGTTGGAGGCATCGTCTGGCGCACGTAGAGCGACAGGTCGGTAAACGGAGTTGCAAGCTCGGTCTGTCCCACGGGGATGGAGAGCGTATTCAAACCAGGACCGCCTTCCGTCCGGAAGAACGCATACGAGGTCTGTTCGGACGACTTGCTGCCGCTGAGTGGCGCCACGCCCGTTGCGTCCACCCGTGTCCGGACGAGCAGGCGGTAGCTGGTATGCGGCTCCAACACGGGGGAGATGTTCTTCCAGCGCTCCACCTCGCTGACATTGTGGTTCGCAATCTCCAACGCCTCATCAATCTGCGCCTGGCTCGCACCAACAATAGTGCAAACGCGCCACAGGCAGAGCGTGGATCGCCACATCAGGCTGACTGTCATGATGTTGTCCGCTAGAAATTCGATCACTGGATTATCCGGCAGAGCGCCTTTGCCGTAATGGTAGGTGCCGTTCCGGTCTATGGCATATCCATAGGCCGTCTCCGGATCCTGGCAGTAAATGCGCACGCCGTGATTGTCTCCCTCCGGCAATTGGATAATGAGCATGTTTTGGTCCTGCCTCTCGTTACGAAGGCGACTCGGCAGGCAGATGCCCAGCTCCTTGCTCTCGTCCTTGAGCAGGATCGGGTGGACATTAGGCGCGATCGGCTCAAACCAAGCGAACGTCGGCCCCGACTGCTCGGGGTGACGCCAGAAGCGCATGTTGTTAGGAGGAAGACCAACGGTAGTCAGCGGGCCTGGCTCAATACGGTCAAATGTCCAGCAGTGCGTCGTCTGCTCGGGAATCTCCACGCAAGGCATATTGGTGAAGCGACCGCTTATCCAGTCCTGCCATTCGCGCCCGCCGTGGCGTACGTAGTCGAAAGGGTTTTTCGACCAAAGCCACAGTTTCGTCTGACCTTGGTTGCCGCCGCCGCCGTCCGGCATGGGCGGCGTAGGCGCCCATGATCCGAACAGTTTCTCGACACCGGCGGGATTGGCAGGCAGCGTACTTGCCGCCGTCCGTGCAACCGTCTTCCAGACGCCCGCGCGCCAGGCGTCGATCGCCACCTCCGTGAGCGCGTACTTCACGAGGGCTGGACCCTCATTTTTCTCGGGATCGCCGATGCGTTCCTCCGGCGGATTCACAACCGAAACCAGGGTTCCTGCACGGGCCAAGTCATGCACGTTCCGCGAGAAGGTAATGTGGGGACGGCAGTCCAACGGCACCACAGGTGCACCCGCAGGCGGTGCGGCTGAAGTGTCGAAGGCAGGAGATGCGCTCCAGTCCAGCAGTAGGCCGCCTGCGTCGCTATAGACAGGCGCTAGCAGGTCTGCCTCCGCCGTGAGCGGCCAAGCCGTCGATACCTTGAAATGCTCCACCGCAACCTCTTTGAGCGGAGCCGGCGGCAGCGGCCAGGTCGGCTCAGGACCCCATTCCAGCGAGATCGAAGCACTGAAGTCCGGAAGCGGCCATGGCAGCTCGATCCCCACCTCAAGTTTGCCCAGCACATGAAACGGATCGAACACTTCAGCCTCCATATACGCGTCGAGCGAAAGCCCGAGACCGAAGCCGAAGACGCTGAGCTCCACTTTGCCGTGTAACAATAGATCCCCATTGAAGTGTAGCGGCCGCCAGCTGAGCTGGGCATTGGCTTCCAGCCAAGCCTCGAGCGTGACCTTGAGCGGCCCAAAGGACCAGTGTCCGTCGTAGCCCACCCAGGCGCCCATTTGGAGGCTTTTCGGGTCGAGCATCAAGTAGGCGTTCGCCTCAAAAAGTGACAGAATATGCGCACGGATACGCCGTTCGCGCGGCTCTTTCATCCCGAGATATAGGTGCCACGCGCTGGGATCGGAGAAGCTGACAAATAGCTCCGACCCCGCCCCGATGTCGATTAACCGTCCGCCGTTGTCATACTTGTACCGCACATCGAGACCGGCGAGCAGGCTCCCCGCATCGAAATCCAGCACCACGAGGCACCGGAAAAGCGGTTCCTCCCCAAGCGAGGCACGCTCTTTCAGAATATTGGCCTTACCCTCGATCATTAGGACGGGTCCGGGCGTAGAAAGCAGAAGCAGCATGCGCCCGTTGAAAGTATACCCATTGTCCGGCAGTGTACCGATGGTGATACCCGCTCCAAGCGCAAGCCCACCGCGCATGTTTTTCCATTTACCAGAAAGGTCGGTCACGCCGATTTCCGGCCGCTTGTACCACCCCTCTCCGGGACCCATTCCGTACCAGGGCTCCTCTGGCTGCCGGTCAGGCACCATATTGTTGGCAAAGAGACCCGACAGGCCGTAAAGTGCAAGCCCTGTCGACCAAAGTGGGATGCCTGCCGGAAGATCAACGCCAAGGTACATGGCGAAGAAAGCGTATGCGCCATCCGGTCCCGATGCCGTCCCGATCACCAGTTCGCCATCGATTGTCATATTGAGGCACAGCAGTTCGAGTTTGATGCTGCCGTCAAACCGGTGAACCTCATCCGCGCCGTCCATCAGCTTGCGATAGGCCACTTCTCCCTTAAAGCGCAGAGTACCCGGAACCTCGAACTCGACGCCTACGCCTTCTAAGGTCAGGCTAGGTTCGCCGGCTCCCCAGGTAATTCTTAACCCCTCTACCGAGGCGCCTGCCTTGAGGCCGTCCACCAGCTTAATGCCGCCTGAGAAGCCGATCCACCGTGACCCGTCGTCGTTATTGCCCAGCCCCAGCTTCGTGATCTCCAGTGTAAATCCGTAGAAGCTAAGGGAATATTGATCGCGCAGGTCCAGCCACCCGCCCTCGACATGTACGTTCCCATCCGAGTCGATGGACAGCTCGCGCACCTCGAAACCCGGCCAATCCAGCCCACCCACTAGCGGGCGAAGCGTACCGCTCATCGTCGCTACGAATAGGCCGTCACGCAGTTCGAAACCGAGGCTCTGAAGCTTCATCGTCAGCAGACCCGGCTTCGTAAGTTCATATAAAGAAGCCCCTGTCCCGCCGATTCTGACGGTGAACGCACCGTTTAACGTAACGGCTATGGTCACCGGAACCGGCGCATCGAAGAACGGCAGGGTGATCGATCCGGCGATCTCCGACTCTACGAGTGCACTCTGGACGAAGGAAATCGCTACGCGTTCCAGCGAGAAGGTCATCCCAAACAGCTTGGCCGCATGAGCGGGTGTCCAGGACGTGCTAACCTGGCCCGTGAAACCGCCGTTGCCGATATAAGCGTCCAAAAGCTGTAGGCTGCCGACAATCTCCCCAAGCTCGCCCGGGAGATAGAGCGACGCCTGTTTGATGTGAACTCCCTTCCAGCCGGGAACCTGACCCGGAGGCGGATTCGCGGTGTCAAGAAACAGTGCTACATCATGCGCTTCAATGACGACGCCGCTGTCGCCAAGCATGACGGGCGGCAGGTCGATCCCACCTTCCACGCCTATCGAGATATCGCCGTCCGCGTTGATCTCGAGATCCAGTTCCGCAAACCGGATATCCACATACTCCTTGGAAGTGTCAATTTCCCACGCCGCCGGCCGATCCGCACCGCCGCTCGTAGTACGACGGACGGGCTTGAGCAGGTCCTTGGAAAAGCGCAGCGCTAGCGGAACGTCCTTCATTCGGAAAGCGAAATCCGGCTGGATCTGCACCTCCAGCGGCACATAGGTGCTGCCACCTACGGCGGAAACAACCAGCTTTACCGCATCCACACCGGGGAGGCCGAGCTCCAGATTGCCGTTAACGAGCAGGCTCCCGCGAGTGATTATGCTTTCTCCGGTTTTGTCGAGTTCCAGCGGCGCCACCCACACATCGTCCAGAAAGGTTTCCGCGGGTAGCGTCGGGAGGAAGGACGGCCAGATGGAAGGGAGCACCTGCCCGGCATTCACATAATGCTTCTGTATCGCTTGTGACATCGTTTGCCTCCTCAGGGCGGACGTTTTAGACGTTTTCTATTGGGAAGGCGGACAGACGCCGCCCCAATCCTTGCGCGAGTCCGCATCGCGCAGCGTTTCGAAGACGGTACGGACGTTTTGCGTGATCGGGCGTATGGGCAGCGGCAGCGGGGCTGGCTGCAGATAAGGAGGTCCGAGATCGCCGTACGGCCGCATTGGCATGACCGGAGAAGAGGCAGTCGCCCAAGCCGGATCCCATGCGCCGATGGCGTCGTTCAGGTCGTAAAAAGAAGAAGGGGCGTCATGAAAGTGTTCGGCCCAAAGCCTTGCCCGAAAATCACGTACGGCGCTCTCCGTCTCGTCAATAAACCCTACGGCGTGCTCCCAATCCGTATACAAGCTGCGGCACGCCACATTCGCCGAGCCGATAATTGCCCACTTGTCGTCGATAAGCGTCACTTTGGAGTGCATGACCAGACCGAATGTGCTCGCGACAGCCACAGGCGATCCTGCGGTCGGCAGCACACCGTGGGGGTCCAATCGAAAGATCAGCGCGCCGCCAGGCTCAATTTTTGGATTTCCGGTCACCTCCCAGAAAACACCCCCTCCATCCGAAAAGAAGATATTTTTTCCGGCAAAAGCATCTTCGGGGACGCTAGGCGCCGTCGCATTGAGCCGGATTGCCGTCTCCACGAGTACTTCTACCGGGCTGACGTCAGTCACGGCGGTAATCATCATGGTTTCATCGGTTGCAAAGGACTCCCCCCACATACGGAAGATTCGGATGCGGTCGCGCTGGGCTGCGTTGAGCTCCTCAGGAGTGCCTATTCCAAGCAGGCCGATATTGAAGGATTCATGCAGATACTCGTCTTCTCCGGGTGTTGCTGGGTCGTTCGGATCCGCAGCCCCGGACAGGGCCATGATCACCTTCAAATCCGGATTGCTGCGGATCGCCTCGTTGATCCAACTCATGATCTCCCGCCCCCAGTACATCTGATCTTCCATGTAGATGTAGGTCTGTGCGCCGAGTATCGCCTTACGCCATGCGGCTTTGATCTCAAAGAGGCCGTTCGGCGCATAGGATACGGGTGGATTTTCAGGCAGACAGTTATACCAATGATAGTTAAAAGCAGGAATGGTTCGGATCGACTGAACATGGTGCTTCGGGGGATTAGCCGGCGTGAAGAGAAATTGATCGGTCACCCGCTCGGGAACGGCTTCCGTATTAGGCACATAGCTGGGCATCCGCGCCCCCTCAAAGTTGAAACGCTTCGCTTCGCGGCGGAGATTCTCATTCCACATGTCGCGGAAATGGTTATAGAAGCCCTGCGCTGCCGGGCCCTGAATAGCCGCCTGCACATCGTGCCAGCGCGGAAGCGCGGGGAGGCTGTCCCAGCTGTCATCCGGCATGTGACCGTATTTCGCCCAGCGGTCCTCGACAAAGTCAAGCCCCCCGCTGAAGGCGATGGCCTTGCTTTTGCCCGTCCCATCCGGCTTCGTGCCGATGACTGCGCCTTTGACATGTATAGCGCCCGCCGAGTGCCCGATCACGTTGAGCATGCATTTTTTGGCCATCGCGGGCTCCTCGCGAAGAAGCTTGATCGAGTTCATCGTCTGCGCGTTGAGGCTGACCAGGCCGCCGGGGTCTTTTCGCTGAATCGCATTAGCGAGAACGGGATTGATCAGTGCGCCTAGGATCGGGATAGGGATGGGAGTCATAGTAAGCAGGGAAAATGAAACCCAGCCCATGACGCGCACGTCCACGCCAGCGCGGGCTTTTGTCTGGAGCACATCGAGCAACCGAACCTCCGGCATCAGCGGATCAAGATCGAAGGCCGTAATATCCCCGACGGAAGGACCGGTTGAATCCAGACCGGAGGGCGGTCCTTCGAAGGCGCGGTTAGCCACGAAGGTCCCGCCGATCAAACCCAGCCACCAGCCGGAAATGTAAATAAAGTCGCCCCGATTTTTGGCAGGGTCCGGATCGGTTCCCACAAGATCCAGCGCCTGCCGAAATTTCTCCATGTACTCGAAAAGGTCAATGAGCGGCGTCACATCGCTGTCCTTATAGGTGGCCGGCTCCGGCTCGGTGGCGGTGACGGGGTCATTGGCGGCAAGCCAGAAGTATCTTTGACGATCAGCGGCAATGGACATGGCTACTCCTCCGCTTCAATCAGAATAGGTTCACCGCGCTTGATGGCGCCGGTGTATTTGCGCACCACGGCACGATACTGGTAGCTCGCCGCGGGATTCGAGAACGGGTCGCGGATCACTACCGCACCGGGGGCGCGCCATTGGGCGAGGTCGATCCAATTGCTGGCCCCATTTTTGCGCTGGATCATCACCTCATGCGGCGAGGTCCAGGAGATCTCCGCACGGACGCGTCCTCCCTGCTCGACCCAAGCGACTGAAAGCTCAGGCGGCTCGGGGAGCGCTGTGTCATAGGCCCGAGCGGCGACAATTGCGGAGGCTGCCGAAAGGTTGCCGGACTTGTCGACCGCAACGAGGCGATAGTAATAGGTCACCAGCCCCCGTACCGTTTGATCGAGCCAGAGCACTTCCTGCGGTCGCAAAGCCGGGTCGCCCGCGGGCACGACGAATTCGTGCACCAAATCCATCAGCCGTACATCCCTGCTACTCGGTTCCTCCTCCGTGCGGTAGATCCGGTATGCAGCCAGATCCGGCTCGCGACCCGACACCCAGCGCAGGGTAATCTTCCGGTCACCCGGTTCCCCCGGCGTCGGGTCTCCCGCCAGCACGCGGGAAAATACGGGCGTCCGCGGCGGCAATACGTCCGGAACGCGCACCGGCGGACTTGCAAGCCCAAGTTCTCCTACATTCTGTGCCGCGTCAATAAAGGCAGCGCGGTAAAAATACTTGTTCGTCGACCGCCCGTCTATCGCATCGACGAAAGCGCGCAGCGCGGGGTTTACAGGGAATCCCGCGGGGTTGTCGGGACCCAAGCGGTTGGCGGTTATGGGCCCAGCGTTCGGCAGCGGGCGATCCGTGATCTGCTGGTAGGCGGCCTCGTTGCCCGGTAGTGCCGCCAGCACGCGCAGCGCGTCATTGCCGAGAGCCTCATAATCGCCGATTCCGCCGATTGCATTCAACTGGTTCGCCGCCTGCCGGCGCTTATCCGCGCTATTCCAGTCGGCCGGGAAGAATGTTAAATCGCCTGAGCCGAGGCCGCCGCGTGTGCGTCGAATGAGCCAGTCGCGCTGATTAAGCTCACCCCTGCTGCGGAACCCCTCATTCCCCGGTAGGCGCCCGAGCACCTCCAGGGCATCCGCGGTGAGACCTCCATATTGGCCCGGCCCGCCGATTGCGTTAAGTGACGCCGCAGCGGCATTCCGGCGTGCTTCAGTCCAGCCTGCAGGGAAGAACTCCCGATGCACGGTCGCCGAACCGGTCAATGCGGCTCGTGTGGAGCGGATCAGCCAGTCACGCTGGAATATGCTCTGATCGAGTGCCCTGAATATGTGGGTGTCCACGCCAGCCTGCGGAACCCAGCGGAACGTATAGTATGATTTGCCGTGATAATCGGCGCGACTGGCATACACGTCGGCGGAATCCGGCGGCATTTCCGGAGCCTGTGGCGCCGTCCGGTGTACACGGAACACGGTAGCTGGACCGCCCATCCGGCTTTCATTACCGGCACGATCGCCCCAGCGCTTGCCGCTCCACTTCGGGTTGTCGACCGTATGATCTTTGTCGTCAACTGCGGTCACTCCTACAACGCCATATGCGATTGGTTCTATTGCCGATGTCGAAAGCCCGATCCCTATCCGTTCCGCATCACCGGGTGCGGGCAGAAAGAACTCGTAACGTTGCGTCAAAAGCCCGATCTCCCAGCCGCTCGATCCTCCTGCGATGACGGGCGCTCCGTCCAACGTCACCTCTTTCGCAGCCGGGTTGACCGAAATAATGCGGTAAATGCGGCTTGGCCGCGCTGTATCCTCCGACAAGTAGAGATGAAAATCATACGGGCGGATCGCGGAAATATCAGTGCCTGCCGGAAGGGTGATAATATTCCCAATAGCAGCGGCTCCATTCCCTGCGAGCTGGTCACCACTACCACCGGGAACCGAGGCAGGGATTACGCCCAGTGCCGTATAATCGCTGTAGGGAACCACCCACACCCGCTCCTCCCACTGCCGAACCTCGCTGATATCGGAATAGAGAGTATGACCCGGCGGGATGGAGATCGAGCACTTCGCCCCCGTTTCCGGCTTCAGGGAATGGTCTGGGAGGAGATTCTCCACCGTGACTTCCAGAGGCGAACCGGCGGAGCTGCCCGTAATGCGGAACGAGCGCCCAGCGGCCCTGAGATAGGCGCCGACGAAAGCGTTGGCTCCAGCACTGTGGGAGATATCCGTCCTTGCGATGCTGTGCGCGGCATCCACTGTCTTCACGGTGCCGACGCGGCCTTTATAGACATTCGGCTGGCCACCGCGCCAATAAACACGGAATTCCCGCGTGTCCGGAGCCTGCCGCATCTGGGACCATGTCCACATCCAACGGACCCGCAGTCCCACCACAGAATCGCGTTCCGCTGTCGAGAGCGTCATAAACCAGGACTCGTATGCTGCGTCGCGCAGGAGGTCCGGGTCCTTCGGGTCGAGCACCATCCCCTCCACCGCGGTAGGCGGCGGTGGAGGGACCTTGTCCAGCAAGGAAATCGCATACGCGTGGACTTCCGTGCTCCCCTTGCCATCCAGGTAGTACCACGGGCGAGGATCCGGCGGCGGCGACCACTGGAACCACGCAGCGGGAGCGCTGGCGGCACTATAGCGGCCGAATAGATCCACGCCGTTCACGCGGTAGCTATACCAGCCTTCCTCGAGACCGGAGTCCGTATAGTGTAAAGGGAATGCCGGCCAATGCGCGGGGCGCTCTACGACGGTACTCGGATTAGGCGGACGCGTGACAACGTGCGGAATATCGTTTATAGCCTTATGCTTTTCCGTGGGTATGGGCCCTGCAGGCTTCATGTCATATCGCTCGCTACGGCGGATGACATACATCGTCGGCGCGCCGCTTTGCAGCTTGCCCGAAGCGGTTTGTTGAAGTTCCCAAGTGAGCCCGGCGTTGTTTGTCAGGTCGCGTAGCGTGCCGTCGGTTTGCTCTGCTGTTGTTCCAGGAAGTGCGTAAGCTCGTAGAGACCAGGGAGGCGACAACGGCGCGGGCGAGCCCAAAGTACGGTTAAAGCACACCCAGGCGTCGATATCGTTAAAGTTGAGAGATGGACTGTTGAACCAAGCGAGCATATCCGAGGCATTTCCTTTTCCGATGTCAGCATGGTCGGCAATTATGAGGTAGTCGTATGCGATATTCTTGCCGGCTGTCTCGTCCGCCCAGTATAATCCAAGCATTTGGGCTATCGGAGCATACAGAGCGCCCATTAGCAAATAGTTCATCGGCCGAAGGCGTGCCAGCGTCGGCGTCCCTCCCGCCGAAGCGGGCACATTGTCCGATCCAATATCCTTCATGTCGGGGCCGGCGGGGCCGAGATCGACTATCTCCTGCAGTGCGGTGTGCATAAGGTCGAAACGTGTACCGTCCCAGTCGGCAGGGTCCCCGTAGCGGATGCGCGAAATAGCCTCTTTGCGAGAGGCGTCGATATCCGCGGGCTTACCGCCGCTGGCCGGATACTCGGGATCGAACACAGGCAGCGCGAGCGGCTGCGGACAGCGCTCCACCGGCTCCCACCCGCCGTTCAGGGCTTGGTCGACACTTGCACCGCAAATATCGACAACGGCGGCATCTCCCCCGCTGAACTCGATTGCTGTGATCAAGTCGCTTGTGTACTTGCCGTGCACGATATCCCCCGCGCTTCCGACTACGGGCTCTTCGTGAAGGATCGTCCCGCCGGAATAAAAGCGAACATGCAGCCCGATATCCCCCTCTTTGCCTCCTTGATCACATAAATAGCAGAGCCGTAGCAGGAATGTCTCATTCCCGGGCGCCAAAAAAAAGACCTCGACGATTCCTTCTCCCTTCAGTTCAACGGTTACGGATTCGCTATCCCCTCGAGGCAAGGCTTGGCTTACCACCTCTCGGCCTTCAATGTCGACGCCGACCACCTTGCCTTCGCTGGAATAGTTGGCAACCGTGACCACCAGAGCCGATGCGCTACAGGGGAGCTCCACCCGCGTTCGGTACCCGAGATGGAGCATCGGGCTGCCCTCCTTGTTGATCAGCACACGGGTGCTCTTCGACACCTTGTCGTCACGCTCGTAAACGGTAAACCGCACCCCGTCCTTCATTTTGGGATTGGCGGTCGAAACGGAGTCGTCCTTTTGAAAAGAGATGCAGCGTAGGGCTCCGTCTACTGTGTCCTTGCGCAATCCTACCTGGTAGGACACAAAAAACATCGGCTCTGCAAAGGTAAAGCGTAGAAAGGAACGGCCACGCAGATCGAGCTCCCCCACTCCGCCGGTAGGGAAATCGTCGGTTACAATCAGATCGCGGTCGCTGGTGAAGTTGCCTAGAGTGGTTTCCAATAAGGTGACATGGAGCTCTGAAGGTCCGGCAATTCCTTTAACACGTAGCTGCGGGAGAACGCAGCGGAGTTCTGCTTGTTCTCGGCGACTGAGGCGGCGGAAAAGGTAGTATCCATACCAGGGAAAGCTGCGGGCTGCACCGAAGGACCAGCGCAGGTGCATAGCGTCGACCAGCGGCGGCTGCAGCGGATCGGCGGGCACGTCGCCCAACATTCCGAGCGTTGTCATCGAAAGGGCTTGTTCAGACTGGAGCGGCATTATTTTCCTCCTTTATATGACCCTCTGAAAGACGGCTTCCCGAAGGTCATTAGTCAACGCATTTAACCTGTCGCTATAAGCTATCTGACTATTCTGCTTAATTAGATAATAAGAAAATATTGGCAGTAATTAAATGGGGACTAGTTCCTGTTTATCTAACTTCAATGTCGATTTTTCAACGCATCAGGATCTTTCGTTAGGGACGACCCTCATTTGAAGATTAAACGTAAAACAACCACGAAGCGTCACATCGGCTTCGTGGTTGTTTGTTATTGCTAAGTTGTGAAGATATTATATTTCCATGTTTTTTACTCCGGATTGTTGACCTGCGCTTCTTTGTGACGACTCCTCACGGCTTAAGCCGTGGGCTTCTCGAATCGTCGAGACTCGTAACCTCGTCCCTCCCCGAAGGCTCCGTCCGAGCCTAGTCTCCCTTTGTGCGGTTACGAGACTTGCCGCTTCGCGCGCGCCAGGATGTTGATCGCCGCATTCACATCCCGATCTAACGTTGTACCGCATTGCTTACAGCGATGGATACGTTCGGCAAGCGTTTTCTTCACGATGTGATGGCATGTGGAGCAACACTGCGATGTATAGCGCGGATCGACACGCACCACTTGACGACCGGCGCTTTCAGCCTTGTACGTCACGAATTGTACGAGTCCGAGTCATGAAAAACCCTGATCTCATAACGAGACCAGGGCTGCAACTCGACTTTTGAAGTGCTAGAATCGTTTAATCAATTAACGGTGACATTCGTCGTCCGTTGACTCGAGTTTCCTGCTTGATCCGTCACCGTAACTTGAACGACATGGGTTCCTAACTGACCTGCCCAATTCAATGCTGTTCCCGGCACGTAAGGCTGGCCATCGACAGTAACCACCTGTGAGGCAACACCGGATAAGCTATCTCCGCTTACAACAGTCAGCGTAACGGGCTGGCTGTCATCAAACACCGCGCCCTCCATCAGCGGATCTCCGTTCGCCGATACCGTAAACGTCGGCGCAATCTTATCGGACTTCACTATTATGGATTTGGCGGTTTCTGCATTGCCCGCCTTATCTATCGAGCGATACTGCACATCATAGATGCCGTCACCAAGCACAAGCGGTGAAGGGTATGCTATAAAGCCAATCGTCGGTGGCGTGCCGTAAACGCTCTGTACGACGGTTAACGCATATTGGGTCGCATGGATACCGGCAATGTCATATGAGGCTGAGAGCGAAACCGTGACGTCCGATTTATACCATCCCCCCGATCCGGCCGTTCCGGCCACAGCTGCAGAGCTTACGGGCGGAGTGGTGTCCGGCTGCCACTTGGCGTATAGGACGGTATCCGCTTCGACTGGTTTGCTGAAATCAAACTTGTGCGCATACGTGGCGTCGAACCAGCCTAAGAAGGCATAAAATTCTTTTGTCCGCGTCGGAGGTGTAACCTTTGCGCCGAGCGACATTCCGTCTGCATTGACCGCCATCGTTTGTTCGAATGCCCCATCTTTAAAGGTAACATTATGGCTCGCGTTATAGCTGCCTTCCGTCACATATACCGAAATCGGCAAGGAAAGACCATCGTCCAATTTAACAAAGAAGGCTCCTTTCCCTTTTGCCGGTTGACCCGTTAATACATTAAACTTCGAATTAGCAAGGTCAACCAGACCTTTTGTTATGGTAGTTCCGAATTGTCCACCCATGAAATTTTTACCGATTTTCTTGGGGTAGCCGGTTACAGTGAGCACCAGGTCGACACCCTCTGTAATCGTGCCGCTGGTACCGCCTGCAGCATTTGTAACGGTAAACCAAACATTATCGTTGTTCTTCCGTAGATTATATTCGGTTCCGGTCGGAATACCGTTCGTTTTGATCGTGACGGTTTGAGTTGTATTCCCTGTAATGTTGACCTGATATTTGTTGCCATCTGACCTTAAAGCGGTTGGTCTGGTAGGAATGATCACATCTTTGCCGCTTTCGATAGCTCCAATATCAGGTGCGGAGCCTGAGTACGAAGCACTGGTTACAAAGTTAGGAATCGTGGTGCCCGCGTCAAAACCGAGACTCCCGCTCGTTTGGCTATAATCCCCTTCCGTTCTGTTGGAGAATGTCGCCTTTTTGCTCGAATCGGGTGCTATAGCCGTTCCGGTCTTTACCCCGGTAATCCCGTGAGGCTCAACGATCGGCACAGGTCCGCCGGTACTGGTATTATTCGTGGATGTCGAAGCTCCGTTAAGCAAGTCGTAATCGTAGCTAACGCCGGGATAATTGTACATATGTTTAAGCGTAATTACGTTCTGGCCGCCAACAGGACTATCTTGGGATTCAATGATATTATTCCGATAATACGGTCTGTATAATTGAGCGTCTTTCCGGGTTATATGACCCATTGGACTAATGATCGTATTGTTAAACAGATAGTTAACGCCCAATCCCATTCTCCAATCAGCAGGATCTGTTCCGTGCTTGGTTACTCCTGTAACCAATCCCCATTCGTCACCCAAGTTCGTGATCAGATTTCTAAACACATACACGGGACCTATATAAACCGAATCCATCCCTAAGCCGCCAGACATGCCCTCTATTTTGTTGTTGTAAAACCTTACGTTCATATTCGAGCCTTCTAATTCCATGCTGTCGGCTTGACCAAACGCCAAATAGTTTCCGTATACGTCGGAATCGACCCCGATACCGCCGTCTGTATCGTGATTTCCGTAAGTTTCAATGAGAGCGTTAAAACGGTGATCGTCGCTTCCGACAATGTCGTTGTATCGAATCACGACGCCTACTCCTCCTCTTGCATACATGCCGCTTACACCTTGCGGATGTTTTTCATTCCATTCGAAGAACCCCGGCACATTTTCGTACCATCCTCTACCTCCGCCAGCATTCCATGCATTGGATTTTGTTCTTGCATTATGAATAAAGTTTTTTTCAATGACGAGATAACTTGCGTCGCTTACATGGATACCCGAGTCATTGTTGACAGGCGTGGCGTTGGCAGAATAAACTTGCCCTGTGCGCAGGTCAACAGCCAGATTCGGATTTGAATTGTTGACTATCGTTTGCTTTCCCAAGTAGAGGGTTGCTTCTCTTCCGAAACCGGAAATATCACTATTGATAATTCGGATGTGGTGACTGGAACTGAGAACCGAGATCCCGCTCCTTTTGCCTCCCCGGATGATTAAGTTTTCCAAAATCACATATTCGGACTGCGCGATCATGACCGCTTCCCAAAATTCATCGGTTACTTCGATCACAGTAGTTCCGTCTCCGATAATACGGATATATCCGCTTGCTGTTCCTCTCAACCCTTGAACGGACAGCGGTTTACCCGGCTCATAGATGGATGAGATAGGGATGTCCCTTGCGATCGGGACGTCTTCTTTCCATGTTCGGATTATATCGGTGTACGTAGAATTGTCCTTAAGGACTTTCACTTGCACTTCATATTCCGTGTCGGGCTCAAGACCGATGATAGAGCCTCTGAAATTCCTGTTAGCCGAATCGTATGCCAGTGAAAGGCCTTCTTCCCATGCCACAGCTCCTACTTTCCTGAAACGCACCTCATTTGCAGGATCAAGGGGAACTTGCATGGTGTTAGGAGATGCAACTGGAAGCGTATATGTAATTGAATCTCCGGCCGTATAACCGAAATAATCCAGATACACGCTTATATTATTGAACGTACTTCTTAGATGATAGGTGTAGTCGGGTATACTGTTACCGCCCCCGACAACTGTGGAAATGGTGGTTTTAAACCACTTATCCGGCGTGATGCCGTCTGAGTATTTAATTCTAACGCGAATGATTTCGTTGCCGGGGCCGCCCGCATAACTAATGCCTCCTTCAAAGGCGCCTATTTGCCGCATTATAACCGGGCTTAGGCATTTCAAGCCAAGCGTTGCCCGTATTTCTCGGTTTAGCAGGGATGACATAGTTGGCTGGATCCGCCGACTTCCGCCATACCGTTACTACAGCATTCGGATCGCTAAGCGGAATCCTATAATAGCCGTCTCTCGATTTTCCTACGGCTGTTATATCAACACCAGGCACGGCTGTAGGTATAGCAGCCTCATCGGTAAGATGCCGGTTTTCATCATAGAGAACTTCCGCCGTATTGCTCCCAGCATTCCACGTATATGTGGCTTCAAACGCATACATGAGCGTATCCAATGGGATAAAACTTCTATAGCCGTCTTTAAAGGGCATTGCGGTAGTAATGGTTGTAGTCGTTGAACCGTTATTTACTGTTACTTGGTTGCTTCCGTATGCGGCTGTCATTTTATAGTAATCATTTTTTAAAACAAATTGAGTGTGATCGGTAGTTTCATAAAATACCGAATATAGATAATGAGCCATTGCCTCGGCGGATACCCATATTTTACCGTCGTTAAATTGGGGCGGTAAATCCGATTTCACTAATTTGCCGTTCACCGTTATATTGATCGGCGAGGCCGGGTTTGTAATTGTAATAGGCGCATGCGTATATCCCGCCCATATCGAAGTAGGAAAAACAAGTGAAATAAGTAAGGCAACAACAAAAATAAATTTCATCCTTGGTTTCACCTTGTTGGTCATTTCAATAACATCCTCCCTTTCGATTTGCTGATTGCCTCGGGAATATCTTGTTGCCAGTAAATCCATCCGATTACGACAGCGCTTACAACGAAGCATGGCTCGAGATGATCCGCCATCGCGTCCACGATCATGGCTTGATCCGTTCCTGCAGTCGGATTCTCTACTCACAGGTCTTATAAAATATAAAGTACTATTCACCCCTCCTTTCTGACAGTTTCACAGGGATTGTGTCGCAATGGGAACGGAATGTCGTCGAGTTAATAAAACCATAAAACAACCGCTCCATTCTATTCAATCAATCATTTTCCAATCGGTCCTTATTATTCTACAAGCCCCGGCGTTTTTCACCATTCCAGGTTGGTCTTTTTTTTCACAATGCACTCAAATTCTACAATGGGTACAATTCAGCCTCTCGAGCAGCAGCTCACGAAAAGCCTCGCTGTCTACATCGATACAGGCCTCGACATTTCCGCGAGTGTTTCCCAAGTCCAGCCATATGCTCTCTTCCGGAGCTATTGCAACGGTTTGGCCGGTACCTACACGGTGATCATACTCGACCGTTACTTTCATTTTTCGGGTGGTAACCAACGAACGGTTCAACAATAGGGAGACGGCTAATGGATCTTGCATATGTGTTTTATCTTGGCCGGTTTGACGGATATCCGGTCTCTTGGTGCGAATCACTTCAAACCATTGTTCTACCATGTTCGCCAGCATTTCGTTCAGCGGATTTCCTGATTTTCGCAACAGGTCGCATTCATTTTGCGTGAATCTCACCTTCATAGTAACGTCTAATCCAACCATCACAATCGGTGCTTGGGATGAAAACACGACGGAAGCCGCTTCGGGATCGCGCTTTACGTTAGCTTCGGCAGGGTTCAGCCCCGCTCCGTTGCCCCCCAGTCGGTGAGCTCCCCCCATCAGGATAATTTCCTTGACAAATTTGATGATCCTGGGCTCCCGGACCATGGCCACGGCCACATTGGTCAGTGGACCGAGAGCCACAAGTGTGATTTCCCCGGGATTGTCCATAATGGTCTTGATCATGAAGTCAACCGCATGCCCTTTCCATTCCCTTCCGATGTCAACACCTTCATCCTCGCGACCGGCCTCCCAAGGCAATCCGTCAATGGTATGCCCGCCAGGACGATTGCACAGCATCGTTTCGCTTAATCCGGGATAAACGTCAATGTCATCCCTTCCTCCCAAATGCAGGATCTTTTGTGCGAAGCGGGCGCGCGGTATTGCATCTCTATAAACTGTGGTCACGCCTTCCAGCTTGATTTCCGGTGAGTTCATGGCGAGCGCAAGGGCTATAGCATCGTCCGGGTCCCCTCCGAGTACGGCCCCGGTTCCAATATCCGTATCGATTATGATTCTGTTCGCAAACATCTCTTCATTCATACTCTCGCCCTCTTTCCACGATGAACCACTCGCGGATTTCACACGACCGTGCGCCGTGAATCACATAGGGATCATGGGTGGCGAGCTCTTCGGCTTCTTCCAGCGTCTCCGCCCGGTATTGGTTGATTTCTTGATCTATCAAGGGCAACGTGACGACAAAATGTTTCATAGTTAGATTCTCCTTCTCCCAGCAGTTACACTACTCCTACAACTCGGCCAGCATCCCTCCGTCGATGACCATCCCGGAACCAATAATAAACTTGGCTTCATCACTGGACAGGAAACAAATCAGATTCGCGATCTCTTCAGGTTTTCCGATTCGGCCCAGCGGTTGAGAGTCTTTCCATGCTTCGTTCAGATCCGCATGAAACAATCCCCCCAATTCCGCATATCGATTCAACATGCCGGTATCGGTAGCGCCCGGAAGGACGGCATTCACGCGGATCCCCTGCTTGGCATAATCGATGGCCATGCTTCGGGTCAGCGCCATCAAGCCTCCCTTGGAAGCGGCGTAGGCCGCATAATTGCGTATCGTAGCTTGAGCATGAACCGAAGCGACATGGATGATCACGCCCCCACCTGTATCGATCATAGGCGGAATCCCGTATTTCCCGAGCAGAAAGGCAGAAGTTAGATTGACATTGAGGGTCGTGTGCCACTCCTCGATCGATAAATCCACGACTCCCCGTAAGGATTCAATGGCGGCGCTATGGACGATCCCGTCCAGCCGCCCGTAGGTATTTATCGTGGTATGGATCAAGTTCCGAATATCGTCATGCTGCCCGACATCCGTCTTCACGAACAGCCCAAGTCCCGCCAGACCATCAATCTGCTCCAGGGTCTCTTGGGCATTCATCTCCGACCGGTTCGCGATGACTACGCGAGCCCCTTCGCCAGCCAACCGTATAGCGGTTGCCCGCCCGATTCCGGTCCCTCCGCCGGTAACGATGAACACTTTGTTATCAAATCTCATGGCATCGCATCCTTCTTTACGGATTCAGAATGATTTTGCTGAAAGGGGATTTCCCCTCCACTAAATGTTGAAAAGAGGCGGGGCCTTCCGTCAAGCTGCCGGTAGCCGTCCACGGCTCCATTCGGATATGACCTCCGGCCAACAACTGAACCGCTTGCCCAAAATCCGCGTTGGAATACGAATAGGAACCGATGATGGATACCTCTTGCCGCACAAGGTGGCTCATCAGGATCGGCGATTCCTCATGCCCCAAGCCGACCATAATGATTGTGCCGCCGGAATTAATCAGTTGCAGAGCTTGGTTGCGAGTGGCCGTCACGCCCACACAATCAATGATCGTATCGATTCCTTGCGGCAAGCAGTCATTCGCTCCGTTGCCCAATCGTTCCGGCGTGACAACGTCCGCCCCCAGCGCCTTGGCATGGTGCATGCGCGCCTCTTGCCTCTCCACGACCAGAACTCGATTAGCTCCCATCCTCATCGCTGCTTGCACGGTGAGCAGCCCGATGGCTCCGGCGCCGAATATAAGGACATCCTCAAACGGCTGGAGACCCAACTTGACGGCATGGATGCAAACCGCGAGAGGCTCAGCCAAAGAGGCTAACGAAGCGTTCATCTCCTTGGGAACGGAGTACAAATTGCTCAAAGGTACCGCTACATACTCGGCAAAGGCACCGGGCCGATGAATGCCGATCAACTCGCGCCTGCTACAAAGATTTTGTTTGCCTTGTATACAGCGATCGCAGCTCCCGCAGGAGATAAGCGGATTCACAACGACCTTGTCCCCTACGGACCATTCGGATTTGTGGCTGGATTGTCCGACGACTTCGACGATTGTTCCGCAGAACTCATGGCCCATGATGAGCGGAGGAATCCTCACGCTGCTATGGCCCAAATACCCTTCCAATTCGCTCCCGCAAATGCCTACGGCTTCCACTTTGATCAAGGCTTCGGTCGGGCCTGCCTTCGGCAGCTCTTGCTCTTCGACGCTTATTTGCCGCGGTCCGTGATAAACCAAAGTTTTCATGATTTCCTACACCTCTACCCCGTTCACGATATGCTTGGGACGCTCGCCGCTGAATATTCGTTTAATTTCCAGAGCTGCATGTCGCTGCAGCCGGTTTAACGAGCTTTCCGAGTACCAGGCGCAGTGGCTCGTGATGAAACAGTCGTCGAATTGGAGAAGCGGACTGCTCATCGGAATCGGTTGCTCTTCTAATACATCCAAGGCCGCTCCTGCGATTTTTTTGGTTTTCAACGCATCCACTAAACTTGCGGTTTTGATCACTCCGCCCCTGGATGTGTTCACCAAGTAAGCGGTTGATTTCATTCGCTCAAAGGCTTCCTCATTAAATAGATGTTTGGTCTCCGGCGTTAAGGGAAGATGAACCGAAATCATATCGCTTCGTTCCAGCAAGGAATGCCAATCGACCTTCTGTGTTCCCCACTCGTTACAAACGGTTTCCGGCACATACGGATCGTAGGCGATCGTGTCGATGCCGAAGCTTTGGGCTCTCCTTGCCACATCTTTTCCGATATGGCCGAAGCCGGCGATTCCGAGCGTTTTCCCTTGCAAGCCCATAATCGGTCGGCACGGAGTTGTTTGCCACACCCCTCGGCGCACCTGGGAAACAATTTGGGGGATTTTCCGAACGCTCGAGAGCAAGAGCGACATCGCATGATCGGCGACTTCCCCCGTCCCATAATCCGGTACGTTGACAACGGGAATATTTCGTTCTTTTGCCGCTTGAATATCCACGCTATCGACACCGACGCCATACCTTACGATGATTTTGCAACGCTCCAAGTTCTCGATGACTTCTTTGGTGATCGGCGCTCTTTCGATTAAAATCGCATCCGCGTGTCTGGTTAATTGCATCACTTCATCCGGCGTTTTGCATTGTCCCGTTACAAATTCAAAGCCCATAGGAAGTAACACATCTTCTTCCTGATGCAAATCAGGAAAGCCATAGTCGGTCACCGCTACCGTATACTTGGTCATCTCATCAACCTCTCCTTTTTGCGTTGACTATAGCCGGACCATACTCTCCTGTGGTAACCGGAATATACTTCACCATATTCATATCCTCGGATTCAAAGGCATGCTCCCACATCTTGCCGTACATTTCCTTCAAAAGAGCTTCCGATTCCGGACGGTCCGCAATATTGTGCATTTCATACGGATCCGATTCCAGGTCATATAGCTCGTCAAAGTCGGTAGGATTATAGACGAACTTATAGTTCTTCGTCTTGACCATCCGGCTGGTATAGTATAATTCAGTACCGTTGCATTGGGCGTATATGCTGTCCCGCCAGTTATCCGGCGTTTCACTGGACAGAAACGGAACCAGGCTGCGCCCGCTCGTTTTGCCCAGCGGTTCCGCTCCAGTAAGTTCGATTAATGTAGGAGCTATATCCATGAGTGTCACGAATTGTTCGACGGCTCTCCCCGGACTTTGGACAAGCTTGGGAGAGCTCATAATAAGAGGAACGCGATACCCTTCATCGAACATGCTGATTCCTTTGCAATATAACCCGTGGGCTCCCGCATGTTCGCCATGATCCGATACGACGATTATCAGCGTATTGTCCATCTGGTTGTTGCGAGCCAAAGCATCCAGGACTTCCCCGAATAAATCGTCAACTAGCGTGCAGTAGCCCCAATAATGCGCAATGGATTCCTTCACCTCCTCTTCACCTAATTGGCTGAACACCTTGCGCATGCGTTGATAAATGCGGGGTTTATCCTCCATATCGTCCTCGTAATTGGGCGGCAGATCGATCTGATCGGGATTATACATCGTGGCGTACTTTTCCGGGATGATGAATGGATCATGCGGACCGTTCGGTCCGATATACATGCACCAGGGATCAACACTATCTTGCAGCCGATCCAATTGCGAAATGGCTTGATGCACGCATTCATAGTCGTCTAGCTCGGAGTAGGATTGGTCCGAAGTGCCGTAAAGGGTATAGCCTCCCCATCCGGGACGCAAGATTTCCCCGCGTTTTCGGCTTCTTTGGCCGCTTTCGCAGATCATTTCCCGATACGCTTTTCTGCGTGATCCATTGTCCAGTTCCTGTTCCTTCAGGTACAATTCCGTCCACCCTCTGGATTGCGGCGTTTCTGTGGCTGAGACGTGCCACTTTCCGGCATAGTACATTTGATAACCGCCCTCCGCCAGTTTCTCGGAAAAGGTCTCGATCCCGGGGGTGAGTTGGTTATGAATCGCTTGATCGTTGGAAACGTTGTTGTAGACCCCATGCTGGGAAGGATAAAGACTTGTCATGAAGGAAGCCCTGGCCGGACAGCAATGGGCCATAGGCGGATACGCGGAGTGAAAACTAACGCCGGCTTCTTTGATTTTATCCATGTTCGGGGTTTTACAGGGGTGACCGGGAAATGTGATTTGGGCCTGCATTTGATCCGGCATAAAGATCAAGATGTTGGGACGGGTCTCGTTTTTCAACTGCTTTTACCTCTCCTATTCTTCATGGTTTAGGGAAAACCGCACCGGATACAGATGCGGCTTTCCACAATGAACTGAAATTATTTCTTGTTCTTTTTATTGTAGTCTGCCATATATTCAGTCAGCATTTTGTCTCCGCCGGTTTTGCGCCATTTCTCGATTTCCTTCTTGAAACCGGCTTCGTCAATTTTGCCCATAATAAATTGGGTGGCCGCATCCGTGATGATTTGTTCCAGTTCCTTTCCGCGTTCCATGTAGGTTGCAGAGGTCAATGTCTTGGACGCATCAAAAACACCGTATTTTTCATCATCTTTGTCGCTGCGATCCGATTTATCCAATAGAGCATGCTGTTTGGGCGGCATTGTGTTGTGAAATATCCAGGTTTTCAGAAACTGGTTGCGTAAATCGGAAACATCCTTAAGGAATAATGCGCCGTCGGTGGTGAGCGCTTTGCCGTCTTCAACTTTGTAGTGCTTTCCGTTGACCCCTCTCGCGAGCAGGGTCGCCATTTCCGGTTCCGCGAGCTTGTCGAAGAAGGCGAGAATGCGAAGTAGCTCTTCCTCTGTTTTCACGGATGATTTAGGAATAAGGGTCAAGGTTTCCGTATTGATCTCCCCAACCACTTTTTTGCCCTTCGGCCCCTCGAACGCTGTGAAAAAATCCACTTCCGCTTGAGGCACCGGTTTGACCAGAACGGCATATAAGTTATAAGCGTTGCCGGAAACGGCTAGAACCATGCCCGACTTGCCTGTAGTGAATGCGCTTTGCGTTTGAGCTCTCGTGGCGACCGCAAAATCCTGATTCATCAGTTTTTCGTCATATAAACGCTTCATGAATTTCAAAACATCCATGTACTCTTTGGTCTCAAAATCGGGAATCAATTTTCCGCTTTCGATCGCAAATTTGTTTGGACCGCCATGCATCACAACGATGTTGTTGAGCTTGCCTAAGCCTTCCATGGATAGGCCAACTGTATCATTAGCGCCATTTTTGTCCGGATCATTTTGTGTATACGCTTTTAAGACTTGATAAAGCTCCTCTAAGTTTTTCGGCTCCTTCAAACCTGCATTCTTAAGCCAATCGCTGCGGTAAATGAGGGATTGTCTGGTAATCGGCCGTGAAGAGGGAATTCCATACACTTTTCCATCGATCTCAGTATGATCGAAATACGCTTTATTGAAAGTGGATAAGTTTTTGAATTTGGACAAATGCGGACCAACTTCCCAAAACATGCCGGATTTCATGGCACTTTGAATCGTAGGACTAAAGTTTGCATTCACGACCTTAGGCAGCTCTCCGGATGCAATCATCAAATTGATTTTGTCGGCATAAGCAGCCAAGGGAATCCACTGAATGGACAGGTTGGTATTCGTGAATGCCTCCATCCGTTTCTCGATTTCATTCCCTTCAGCGGGCGGTTCTTGCGCAGCCAGCGCGGCCATAGTGAGCTCGAGGGGCTTTTCCTCCTTCTTGACTGCACTTCCTTCCGGTTTATCCGTGCTGCTAGTACCGGCGGTGGAGCAAGCTAGGGTCGTCAAGAGCATCGAAGCAACAACCATCCCTTTAACCGATAACCATCCTTGCTGTTTCATTGACAAATGCTCACCCTCTCTTTGTAATAAAATCGGTCCCTTCTGATTTCCAGACCCTCACTGCCGATTCGTTCGTTCCCCCCCCCCTCAAGACTAGCCTTTTACCGATCCCAACAGAACGCCCTTAGCAAAATGCTTTTGCAGGAACGGATACACCATTAGGATCGGTGCCGTCGCAAAAGTGATCACTGCCATTTTCACGGTTTCCGCCGGGAGTATGGCATCCTCCAGCGAAGACGAATCCGCGAAGCCGGATTGCGCTAAGATGACAATTTGCCGCAGCATAACTTGGATCGGCCATTTATCGGAATCGTTCAAATAAATGATGGCGTTGAAATAGCTGTTCCAGTGTCCGACTGCATAGAATAAGGCAAAAGTGGCCAATGCCGGTGCCGACAGGGGAAGCACAATGCGGAGCAGAATCCGCATATCGTTCGCGCCGTCGATCTTGGCGGATTCCTGCAGTCCATCCGGAATTTGCTGAAAGAAGTTTTTCAGAATAATCAGGTTGAATGCGCTGATCGCATTCGGGATCATTAGGGCCCACAAGGAATTGATCAGACCTAGTGACTTGACGACGATATAGGTGGGAATCAAGCCGCCTGTAAACAACATCGTAAATAGCACGAGAATAAGCAAGGTTCGTCTTCCGCGCAGACGATGATGGGCAAGCGGATACGCCATCAAGGAAGTGAGTATCAGATTGATCAGTGTTCCTACAATGGTCACGTACAACGAAATCATCATGCTGCGAACGAGTGTATTGGTCGAAAAAATATACTTGTATGCATCAAGCGTTACATCAGTCGGAAAAAGCAAGAACGTTCCCTTCGCAACAATATGTTCCGATGAGAAGGATGCGGAGACGATATAAACAAAGGGAAGTACCGCCGATAAACCGATCAAGGTCAAAAGAATGACATTGAATGCGTCAAACATACGACCCCCGAGGCCTCGATGATTCACCAGATTCCCTCCTCTCCCGTCTTTCGTACCGCCCAGTTGGCCGACAATACCAGAACCAGTCCGATTAAGGATTTGAATAGACCTACAGCAGTGCTGTAGCTGAATTGTGCTTGTGTCAAGCCGACCCGGTAAATGTAAGTTTCAAACACTTCCGCAACCTCCCGATTCATCGGATTCAGCATCAGAAAAATATGCTCGAAGCCTACATCCAAGAAATTGCCCAGACGGAGGATAAACAAAATCACGATGGTGCTGCGGATGGAGGGCAAAGTAATCAGCCATAGCTGATGCCAACGGTTAGCTCCGTCTATACGGGAGGCCTCGTAGAGCTGGGGATCGACTCCCGCCAAAGCGGCCAGGAAGATGATCGTCCCCCATCCCGCGTCCTTCCAGATCGCCTGAAGCATAAACAGAGGCCGGAACCATTCCTCGCTGAGCAGAAAAGGGATCTTCTCCATTCCCATCGAGGCGATCAGGTCATTCACGACCCCGCCTTCTGTTGTGAAGAAAAGATAAGAAATCGCGACCACAACGACCCAGGATATAAAGTGTGGAATATAGACCAGCGTTTGGATGGTTCGCTTGAACAATTGAAGACGAATCTCGTTGAGAAGCAGCGACAAAATAATCGGTATAGGAAAATAAAAGACGATGTCGTACACGGCCAAAATCAACGTGTTTTTCAGAAGATTCATAAACTGCGGATCCGCAAACAGACGTTCAAAATGCTTGAACCCGACCCACGGACTGTTTAAGATTCCCAAATGCGGCCTATAATCTTGGAACGCCATAGCTATACCAATCATGGGTACATATTTAAAAAAAATGAAAAAAACGATACCTGGAACAAGCATTACATACAACCATCGATCCATGATCAGGTCGGCAACCCACGGCCTGCGTTTTTTAACAGACTGATTGCTTTGAAGATCGGTTGTCGCCATGGCGTTGTTCTTCATGTTTGATGTTCTCCTTTCCCAAATCGTTATTGGATACCTGAAATGTAACGCGCCGTGTTCAAAGAAGTATATATACCTCAGTTAACTATTTCACCGAGATCGACATTGATGATCGTTATATACAGAAGATAACCTATGCATCCACCCCATTTAGCTAATAGGTCCGATAAGAAGAAACACCCAAGTTTCCTTAGGAAGCATGGGTGTTTGTATGTCCTACAACTGCATATGATCTTTACGATACTTTCCAGGTGTAACTCCGGTAGCCTTGCTAAAATATCGGATAAACGGGGTTGAATTCGCGTAATTCAGCCGCGTGGCGATTTCCAAAATGGTCATATCCGTCTCGACCAGCCATTTCTTTGCGATCCGTAGCCGATGCTGCGCCAAAAAATCACTGAAGGTTAACCCGGTTTCCTTCTTGAACACGCGACTGACATAAACCGGGTGAAAATTAAGTCTCGCCGAGCAATCCTCCAGCGTTAAATTGGACTCGAATTCCCTTTCTATTATCCGAATCAGATCTTCCGTTATCCGATTATTATGCGATTCGCGTTCATCCCTTAAGTGGTTGGCTATAGGCATCGCGATTTCGTCCAATAGCCATCGTTTCCACTCAATCAATGATTTTCCTTGCAACAAATGATGGGCAACCTGCTTATCGCCAAGAACCTTCTCGGCTGACAAACCTGAACCGTAAAGCAACTCAGTCAAACTTCCGATTAATTGCATCAGCATAAATTGGAATTCTTGAATATGGATATTGGATTGGATGGCATGTAGCAAATAGACTTCCAAGCATGTGGAGATCCGCTCGGGATGCCCGAGCTTAACCGCATCAACAATATCCCTTTCCAACTGCTTGGGGTATACGGTTTCCTTGTTTCTGTTCAATTGAATGTCATTAATGTGCAATATCATTTCCGATCCCAGTTGGAACCTATACTTCAGAGCCTCAAGACCTTCCTGGTAAGCTCCCGATACATCGACAAGGTCGACATAAGAACGGCTGACCCCAATGCTTACCTTCAAACTGAGGAATTCCGCTATCTTGATTCGAATATCTTCCGCAATCGAGAGCGCCCATCTGCTGCATTCTTCATCTGTTTCAAATTCCGAAGCCAGAATCGTCACTTGCGAGTTGTCCATGGATACCGGCTGAAATCTTTTCATGGGTTCTACCAAATCGCCCACAATATTCCCGATCGCGAAAAGTAACAAATCATTGTCTCGTTCCTGATAACGGGTATTTTTCAAAGTATCAATTTGGACGACAAACACAATCAATCGCTTCCAAGCAACGGGAAAGCCTGTTGCGGACAAGTGCTCCAGCAATCTGCTTTTAGTGATTTTTCCGGCCAATAACCGCTGCACGAAGCTGTCCCTGAGTTGGACGGCATAGAAGGTCAATTGGTCCTGCATCTGAAGACCGCTGTTCATCAAATGACGAATACGTTGGGCCAAGTCGGCGAAATCATCTTTCACATCCCCCTCGTCTTTGTTGCCTAAGTCACTTCGCATGAATTGAACAAATCCCCGGATTGGCGAATACATCCAATGGGAGCCATAAAGGGCTGCCGCTCCGAAAAGCAGGAACAACGCCGCACAGCTTGCCAATGTGAAGATCCCGATTTGTCGAGCCTCCATTGTAGACTTTTTGGCATCTTGAACGGCTAGATAAGTCCAACCGTGCTGGGGTGATTGTATAAAATGAATCCATACATCTCGCCCTTCCCAATCCATCGGAAAGTGACCGTTGCGACTTTGCAAGGACTCTATCATTTCAGTAATCCGGTTTTGGACTTCCACAGATAATTCACCGATATTCGGATCACCGAGCACGGCTTGGGGGGAACGATCTAGCACGAACAAGTTTCCCAGCTCATTTTGCGCCAAAAATTGCCGATTCAAATCACTTTTTTTGATTTTTAAAATTAGCAAAGCACTAGTTTCCACGGAAAAATTCAATAGTGGCACTTTGCAGATCAGATTCAAGGTTCCCATCTCTGGGGAGGAAGTCGGATCCGGCATCCACACCAAATTGTTCCTCATCGAAGTATATCGTTCCAAGCTTTCATAATCGGCAAGCTCTTTAAGGTTGTTCCCGAATCCGTTTTTTCCTATATACCAGTTTTCCCTCACATTAATCAAAGAAGCATCTTGCACACCGATGAAAAAATGAAGATTATGCAATCCTTGCGACAAATCGTTGATTTCCTTGAAGTGGGTGGCGGTAGTGAGCGACTTATAAAGAGCATTATTAACAATTGGCGAACTGACATATTGCATCACCACGTACTCCAGTGTTTTGAGCAACTGCTCCACCCGCATTTGGGTCTGTAACAGATTTTGCAGATTGCCCTCGTCTACTTTCTCTTGAATGCCCTTGGATGCAATTGTATATGAAAACACTCCCAAAAAAAGAATCGGGAGTGACGTAAGAAGCGTGCTGAACACAAACCATCTTCTTAACAGTGAAGAAGCGATCACCGGTTGCACCTCTCCCGATAAGCTTTTCTGCGTTTTCCGAACGGGTCTGGTTTTTCATAGGGAAGCCCATAAATCGGTCATGGCGATCAAAGGGTTATGGCCCATATACTCGCGACACGGTTGATTAAACTCGGTATAAGGTTTTCTTTGGAGTTCGGTCGGATGTCCTCCATGTGGATGATAGAACTCCCATAATGTCCCGGTCTCGGAAAATTTCTCGGCTGTATGGTCCAATGCGCGTTCCAGAATCACTTTGGCCGCATCGTTTCTCCCGTACAGGGTACAACCCCGAGCGACCCAATAGGTGATACTGTTCCAGGAAGGCCCCCGCCACATGCGAAGTTCAAATGCCGGATCTTCCAGAGCGATGGTCGGAACCGGATGCTTGGTGAAAAAACGCTTTGGATTCAATACATTTTCATCGATCACGCGATTCGCTTGCTTCACGGTTGCCGCACCGACCATCATCGGCCACATGCCCTCAAAAGTAAGGCGACGGCTCCCGGGATTATTAACCGACCAAATATCGTGGAATAGAGCCGTTTCTTCATCGAACAAGGCGCAGCGTATAAATTCCGCAAGCTGTTCGGCTCTGATTTGCCATTTCGCGGATTCAGCAGGCAAATCAAGAAAGCTCGCCCATTGTGCAGCGAAAACATGCATTTGATAGACATGCGCCGTCGCATCGACGCACGCATATGGCCCCGGTGTGATATGGTCATACCGAATT
The DNA here is from genome assembly GCF_003626695.1 of Paenibacillus ginsengarvi. Lineage (GTDB taxonomy): Bacteria > Bacillota > Bacilli > Paenibacillales > NBRC-103111 > Paenibacillus_AB > Paenibacillus_AB ginsengarvi. Next base: position 42,657 of record NZ_RBAH01000033.1, on the reverse strand, counting down.
CCGTCATCGACACCGCTTTCCCATACCTTTTTCCACAGATCGAGATAGTAGTACCCTTCGTTTTCCGCCTTCCGTTTGGTTTCAAACCAGCCGATTTGCCGAACCAGAGCATGGTAGGCGGTTTTCAACAAATCGATATCTTCGTATAGGTCATAATAATCCTGCACGGCCACCGGCCAAAACGGAGGATGCCCCTTCACCGTACTCCATTTCACCTCGCCGTCGCGGAACCAAATGCAGCCGGGGATCAATCCGTCGGAAGTCTGCAGGTTTAAGTAGTTTAAGATTTGATGTTTGGCATGATCCGGCTGATAACGGAGGGTGTCCAAAGTCGCATGGGTTAGATCAATGTGACCGAATGCCGGACCGTAGCAGTACCCCGTTCCGATTTCTTCCCATGGATAATGAAAGGGAGGCTCCGGTTCTCGAGTGCACTTTTTATGAAGCTCTACCGTATATTCCAGCATCGATTTCCACTCGGGCTTGCCCATGTCATACACTTGCTGTTTCAAACTTCTCATGAAAGTGTCTCCTTCTCTCTCCACAATCCTTCCCCGAGCGAACGTTCGTGACCGTGATACATCCTCCGATTCTCCAGCCGGTGCAACTTTCCTTGACTGCACCGGTCCGGAGGATCGATTCAAATATTCCGTCCGCCCATCGTTTGGTACAGCTGCTCGTAGGCTTCTGCGATCGCTTCCGATGCCCGGTAGGAGCGGACGGGCCAATATCCAAAAGCGTCGTGCGTTCGAATCGTGGCAACGACCAATTCTTCGGCAGGAGCGCCTGCAAGCTCGCCGGGAGAATCCGTCAACTTGCATTCCGAGCTGATGGCGAGCAGGTTGTCGAATTTTTTCGGTCCGATCATATAACTGCCCCCATCCGTAGAGGCTCTCAGGTAGAATGCGTGCGTGGTTGCTGTTTCATCTTTGGCCACTGCCTGTACGGCTACACGGGCACCTGTAACGAGTCCTCCGTTAACCGGATGAATGATGAGCCGTGAGCCGAACATGACAGGCAGCGTTCTCAGATCGGGATATCTTCGGTCATGGCATACATGCAGGCTGACCGGGACGCCGTAAATGTCAAATTCGTTCAGCCTGTGCCCATGGTAATAGTGCCTTTCGCAAGTCCTGAATTTTAGATTGTCGCGCACGGTATTGCCGTCCGGATCGTACAACCTGCAAGAATTGAAGACAGGTTCGGACGAACCGGGTCTCACCTGATCCCAATTCGGTCTCCCGACAATCAGGTAGGGAGAGTTTGCGGTTTCCCGCAAACAGGCTCGAATGATCGCTTCGGCCTCTTGCATCGGTTCTATCTGATCGAGCGTCGGCTTGGTGCCAAAAAAACCAAATATACAGTATTCCGGCGCTACTAATAATTCAATACCAAGCTCCGCCGCGCTTCGTATCCCTTTGCAAATAGATCGAACATTGTCCTTCACATCGCGGGAATTCAGCATTTGCCAGGCGCCTGTCTTCAAATACTCTTTCATCAGCGCTGTTGGACCTTCATGCGCGAATCGCAGCAGCTCCACATCCGCATCCTCGACACTAATCCTTACCCCCAACTGAGGGATGATATCATGATCGCCGCTGCGAATCACGCATTCGCCGTTCCAATAGATTGCCAGATCGGCCAGCTTGATCCGATTGCCGGCTCCTTCTGTTTTGACCAAAGTAACTTCGATCTCGTCCTGCACAGCAGGCGGCAACTCGACCCGAACGACGGGCTGTGCGCGATTCCACTCGCTGGTGAAAAGCGCAGCCTCGCGACAGCCGAGGTTGCATTCCACATAGGCGTATTCGAAACCGCCTTCAAAGCCGAATCGAACATAACCGGAGCCGCTGCCCAGATCTTTGAAAACTAAGTGAATGGCGTCGCCGTTGCGCGTATGAACGCCCGGACCTTCAATCGCAATCGACGGTCCGCCCGAAGCCCGTACGGACAATCCGTTCTCCTGCCGTACAACCCGATCCGATTCCGGGATCACCCATGCATCGGATTCTCTTGCAAAATCGAACTTGTTTAATACAAGCACAGGATCGTCTCCTCCCATTTCTCGATCAATCGTTTCATCGAGATATAATAATTCTCGGTAGGTATCCACATTAGAGATGTCGGCTTCATACCCGGCACCGACGCCGATTCTCGCTTCCACCCGGTTGCAGTAGGCCATGATCGCGGCATCCGCAGCTTTCACCGCCAGCCATGACTGGTAAGATTCGTCCGCTTTATAAAACTTCCCGGTCACAAGCAGGTCCTTCCATGCCGAAGTGAAGATCAGCGGTTCGGTGCCGGGTCATAAGCAACATTCCATTCTTCCAAGGACAACGGGCGTCTCAGATATAAGGATTCCATGGCGGAATTGATCAAGAAAGTGGTAAGCAAATTTCTTTCAATCCGGCAAGGAAGGGTCCCGTTGATGATCATCTCCTCTATCATTTCGGTCAGCCTGGTAAAATGGCGATAAGGCCTCTCTGTCCCTGTATTACAGTACGCAGCGATACAAGCGCCTTCATCATCCTGAACGGCAAAGCTCCATCGGGTTGCAAATTTATCGAGCTGAGCCACGTACCCCATCGTACCATCCTGATAGGTTACGACGAACAGCGCGGGATTAGGACACTCCTTACGGGGATGTCTCCCTGCTAGCTCCGGCTCGAGTGCGAGGGCACGCAGCATCAGCGCTTCCGGCCATTCTCCACGGTCCATCGCTTGCCACATCTCGTCACCTGACAAGGCATGAACGGATGCGACGCCCAACTCCGCCCCGAGGCGGTGTTCAGCTAGCGCCTGCAGCACTTCCATGCCATGGAATCCGTAAGACTCATGCCCGCCATGACTGTTGATGAAGAATATCCGGCCTCTCTGCAGAAACGCCCGATCGAAGTGAGGCAAATAATCCGTGTAGGGGATGGAAGAACCGGCCATGAAAGGAATACCCCGGCGCTTGACCTCATCATAAATCCAGCGCGCATCCGTATTGTTGTATGAGAAATGCTTATCCAGAAAGATCGGCACGCGAATGCCGTGAAGATCCATGGCCGCCAGCGTCTCTTGCATGAACCTCAGCCGCGGATACAAGTGCTGCTGCTTCTCATTCCACGGGTAATCTCCATGCTCCCCGATGACGACAACACCGTCGACCGGCCGTTCTGGGGCACCCCAGGCGACCGCTTCCTCAATGGTGGCACAGATGGGTACGCCGTGCCTCACGGATTGCTCACGACTCAAGTCTCTGGCTGTCACTTGTTCGACGTACATAGCGACAAGCTCGACTTGCGGTTTATATCCAAGCTCGCCAAGCAGCCTGCTGACGATCACATCAGCGTGGGAATTAAGCCAGTATTGGGTTATGATCACCGCAACCCGCTTCCTCATATCCGGATCCCTCCGTCGATCGTATACAGCGATCCCTTGATGTAGGCGGAGGCATCAGACAGCAGCCTTTCCGGGCCATATTGCTCCATCAGCGCCAACATCCGGGGAGAATTATTCGCAACTACCCAATCATTGGCGACCACCTTGGCGCCTCTCCAGAAACATTCGAGTTGAAGAGAAGCCGATCTTGCCCAGCGCGCCGGTTATTACAATCACTTTATTTTGAAGCTGGAGCTTCATCCAGTCCCCTCCATGCCTGGATTCAAACACCACTTTTAACGTTCGAACACCGCAAGCTTCCATAGCCGCTCGTCTGCAGCGTGATCATTTACGCCTACCGCCGTCGAAAAATTCCTGCTGCAGCCTTCAGGCTTCCTCGTTATCCTTTATGAGCTTGACAGCGTGCGCCGCTCGCTCGGCAAGCAAGGCGATGAGTTCTCTTCGGCAAGCCTGCGTAAAGTCCGGTGCGGTCAAATGTTCCCATTGCCTACGCAAACCTTATCCCACTTCCGCATGTTTAGAACTTGATGCCGGCTTTTAGGATAGTTCGATAATAATAAAAGATCGGGTAGTAGTATTGGGCAAACTTTTTCGGACTGTCTCCCCAAAAAATAAGCGCCTCGCCGGATATTTCCCTTGTTTTACCACTCCCCTGAGCGACTCTGATGGCCTCTTCGAAGGTGACTCGCCCGGCTTCCAAATATTTGAGGTCGCCGGAGAATTCGTAGGCATAGGAGAGCGATTCCAGACAGATTGGATTGCTGTGCAGATGCTGCGTGCTCGGCAGTTCTTTGTAATAGAACATGCCCGTTTCCTTCACATAGCAATGCTCCACATAATCCTCCAACGCGTCCACGATCATTTGCTTGATCCGTTCATCCGGGCGGATTCGATAATAGCGCATCAAGCTGTTGACGGCGATGCATATCATGAAGCCTGAACGATAAACGACATGCCCTGCAGCCGGTGCCAGCCAGGCGCCATACTTCTTTTTCCAGGCTTCGAAATGATCGACGATTTGGTCTGCGGATTGCAGCCACTTCTCGTCATGGGTCTCGGTATACAAAGCTCCCAGACTGCGAAGCGCCCAACCGCTTTCTCTTGCGGAAACGCCGCCTTCGCCTTGGTAACGGGGAGTAGCCAGCAGCCTCCTCACATTGTCTCCGATGCCGATTGCGGCCTCGAGTGCGGATGCTTCCCCCGTTAGGTGGTAGTAATCAAGCAACCCTTCCACCCACTCATGACATATTTTCACCTCGCCTGTCACATGCTTGGCGGAATGCATCACTTGACCTTGATGACGCAGCGGATTGGGGCTGTAATGGAGAATGTCCACGTCCTTCCAATGTTCCGCCGCTCTCATCAAATAGTCGTAAAACCTTCGTTTACCGGTTCTCGCATACAAATGCATCATCGCATGCGGCAGATCATATTCGTTGTTCACCCATACCCAATCTCCGCCGCCTCTGCCCTGGGCCGTATAGTCTTTATCCGGCGCATCGCCCCAATCAAGCATGCCGTATGTTTTCGTACGGCCGTCGGCCATCCGATAAAATCCGCGTTCCACCCAATCTATCGTCTGATCGCCGGGAATCGATTCGATTATGCCGGCGCGCTCGAATGCAGCAGACTCAAGAACGGGATGATCCGGAAGCTGGAATTGCAGACTGCGTACATTCACTTCTTCCAGCGTTTCGTCCCCGCGATGCACATGCAGGAACAATCGATGGGTTTTGGCCATTCCCTGCAGCATACGGATCGGATGTCCGGCAGGAATAATGCCGACGGTTATTTCTTCGCCGGTCACATCCAACGATTTAGGACAATTTTGCAAGGCCTGAAACAAAGTAACACTAATTCCGCCGTGCTGATGTCCGGACAGATCCGCCCAGAAAGTACCCGCGAACGTTTCCGCCTGGTCTTCGATAAATTCTTTTTCGAGATTCTCGGCCGTAAATTTACACGACAACCGTTCTCCCGGCGATCCGCTCTTCATCCTGCGATCGACTCCGGCGCGGTTCATCCCCAATCGAAGTTGATCGGACGTCCGGATAGCGTGCGCGGAACGAACATGCAATTCGGCTGCGTGAATCACCTGCTCGCTCTCTGGCTCCTTATTGACAATCTGGTAGTCGATCATTAGCCAAGGCTTGCCGGCATACGCATAGACCCGGACTACAAAGTCAAACCATTGGCTCTCTTTTGCACGATCGCGGTGCTTTCCTCTCGCTTCAACCGCACAGCGAACCGGACCCGCTTCGATGACGCGCCAGCCTTCTGAGGAAATCTGGCAATCATACTCCTGTTCGGAAGCGTCTCGAAGCGAGGGTCCAACCACATCATGGGTGGGTACAAATCCTGTTCGCTTCAACGATTGGAATAATCCCGTTCCTCCCGGTGCTGTCAACTCGGCTTCGATCGCACCCGTACGGATCACAAACGTGCCATTCACCGGCTCGATCATGACTGGGTTCGCAGGTACTGCCGTTACGCGATCCGTCGAGAGTGCGAACGCTTTGCCCAAATTGGCCGGAAGATCGGCTAGAAAATGCAGCAGCAGCCATTTTACGGAGCCATCGGGCCATTTGGCGGTCACCCTTGTTTGAGTCGGTATCGCCACGTTGCCGTCAAGGACGGATACTCTTGTTGTATCAGACACTACCCCTTTCGCGAATGGCACCGCGATCATGCACGGTTCCTCATGTCTGGGATACATGGAAATTTTCTCGAAATGGAGCGATATCATTCGTGCATCTCCTTCTCAATCAAGCTTCATGCTGTAATGAACCCGATCAATCGCGATTCTAAATTGGAGGGCAGCAACTGCCTTCCAATTTAGAATCTTTCTTGCATTCTTGGATTATTGGGAAGCTTTCAAAGCACGTTGATACGCTGCATTATAAGTCTTGACCAAGTCATCCAAACCGCGTTGCTTCAGTTCTCCTACGTATTTATCGAAGTTTGTCAACGGTTCCTGGCCGATGATGAATTTGATCATGTACTCGCTCGTTTTGTCCATAATCGGTTGCAGGTTTTTGGACACGATATCCTGCTCCGCTTGCGTAAAGCTCAGTTGCGGCTCCTGCTTGGTCCAATCGGGCTTCGAAGTTTCTACGGCATCGGCCACTAACATGCCTTCATTTCGATCCTTGAATAGGCTCGGCAGAGGAGCGGTAAAGAAATATTTGGATGTGCCTATGCCTAGATTTATGGGGTTATTCACCATATCTTTCTTGAAATCATCCGTATATTGCGGCTTTCCATCTTTCATGGTATAGCTCTGACCTTCAATGCCATATTGCGTCAGAAGCCTGCCTACAGGGCTGTACAAGAAGTCATAATATTTTACGATCAACTCCGCGTTTTTGGACTTGGACGAAATCGCCATGACACCTTTCAGGCTGAAATCCGGCAGCAACTCTCCTTTTCCGTTTTTATCCTTGAGCGCTCCGCCGCCCACCATCTTGGCTTTCGCATTTTCCTTCTTGAGCACATCCGTGAAGAAATCGGTGCGGCCCGGGTTAAAGAAGATCGCCCCCACATTGCCTTTACTAACCTTCGCTTCCCATTGCTGTTTCGAGATGATCGCAAATTCGGGATCGATTAATTTTTCGATATATAGTTTGTTCAAGAAGGTCAGCGCATCTTTCATCCCTGGAAGAGCAGGGCCAAATTGATACACCCCTTCTTTGTTCAGATACATGCGCGGATCCGTTCCGAACGCCCTGAAGATCGGGAAGTTGCTATAACCTTGCGGAGCGAACGGAATCGTGTCCTTGCCTCCCAAATTCGCATCTTTGAAAGCTTTGAGGACTTTATAAAACTCATCCGGGTTTGTTGGGGCTTTCAGTTTCACTTCATCCAACCAATCCTGTCTGTATTGCGGGACGGTAGCGGTGGTACCCGGCATGGAAAAATAGGGAATCCCATAAATTTTCCCGTCGGCTGCCCGCAAGGAAGCATCTATGCCTTCTTCCTTGATCGCTTTCAAAATGTTGGGGCCGAACTTTTTGAGCAAGTCGTCCAGCGCCAAGAACGCTCCATCCATGCCGTACTTTTTCGCCGAGGCGACGTCCGAATCCATCACATCCGGCAAATCGCCGGAAACCAGAGTCACCTTGAATTTATCGGCGTAGCTTGCAGAGGGAATGTTGGTCAATTTCAGCTGTACATTCGTTCTTTTTTCAATTTCGGCAAAAATTGGTTCAGTTCCCCTTTGCGGTTTCGTATCGTGGGCGGCGGAGAATATTTCGAATGAAGCCTTTTCCTTTAGCGGGAATGTGGCAGCTGGCGGCGCGCTTGACGCTGTACCGGCAGACGGCGCCGCGCTCGGGCTTGACTGCCCTGCCGAACCCGAATCCGAGCTGTTGCATCCTGCCGCACAGATCACCAAAACCGAACCGGCTGTCATCATCCACGAGATTTTCTTGAATTCCTTCATCGTTATACCCCTTCCTTTCGCTTTGCTCAAAACACAAAACGGAATGAAATCCGTTGGCGTCGATGAGCGATTTTTTTGTATGGTGGGCCGCCTCTTCACGAGGTGACCGCATCGTTATATGTGTCGGTTGGTTACCATGTGATGCCCGTGGCCACCTGACTTTTTATCCGCCTCCACATACATTTATTTCCATTTAACCGTTCTGAGCACGACTTATTTTGTTATGCCCGTTCTCCGTACTACGTGCGGTGAGCTTAGATTTCAGACTTTGAACCCCTCCTAAATGTTTTTGTATATATGGTAAAAAGCTTGCGCTTTTTCACCCTTTCAGCGATCCGATCATGGCGCCTTTTACAAAATACTTCTGGATAAACGGGTATACGAGCATGATCGGCAAAGCAACAATCATGATCGTTGCATATTTGAGCGATTCCGCCATCAAGATCGTCTCCGTGCTCCCTTGTCCACCCGTGATATCGGCCGTTTGACCAAGCAATACGATCTTGCGCAAAAATAATTGCACGGGATACAAGTGTTCACTCTGCAAATAGATCATCGCCGGAAAATAGCTGTTCCAGTGTCCGACCGCATAAAACAAGGCAATCGTTACGAAGGCGGGTTTCGATAAAGGCAAGATGATGCGAAACAAAATTTGCATCGACGACGCGCCGTCGATCGTGGCCGCTTCTTCCAGCTCTCTGGGCAAGTTTTCGAAGAAGGTCTTCATCAGAATGACGTTCCACGTACTGATGGCGCCTGGAATTAACAGCGCCCAATAAGTATCCACCATACCAAGCGACTTCACGATCAGGAACGTAGGGATCAAACCTCCGGAAAAGACAAGGGTGAAGGTGATCATGATCATGAACGGTTTGCGGAATACGAGGTTCTTCCTGGAGAGTGGGTAAGCCATCAAGGAAGTGAGCAACATGTTGATGGCCGTTCCTACAACGGTATAGAAGACGGTGTTCACATATCCGATTCTTAATTCCGGGTAACTTAATATGGTTTTATACGCCTTCAAGCTGAACCCGATCGGCCACAAAAAGATTTGATTTTTATATACCGCTGTCGGATCGCTGATCGAGGACGAGAAAACGTATACAAACGGATACAAGGTAACGAGTACGACGAACCAGATCAGGATCCGCGAAATATTGGCAAAGATTCGGTCTCCCCAGCTATCGGCGATTTTCATTGGATGTTCCCCCCACTCGGTTTACCATATACTGGTTTCCGTTGCTTTTTTGCTGATTTTGTTCGCAGCGAACACAAGAATGAGGCCTACGACGGAATTAAACAAGTCGACCGCTGCAGCGAAGCTGAACTCGCCAGAAATCAATCCTCTGCGGTAAACGTATGTCGACAGCACATCGGCCGTTTCATAGGTGACCGGATTGTATAAAAGAATGATGGATTCTGCGCCGACGCTCAGGATATCGCCCAATTGCAAAATGAATAAGATGATGATGACCGGCATTATCCCCGGGAGCGTCACATACCACACTTTTTTAAGCTTACTGGCTCCATCAATGGAAGCGGCTTCGTACAATTCCGGATTAATCCCCGCCATCGCTGCCAAGTAAATGATCGTCCCCCATCCGACCGATTTCCAGATGCCCATGCTGATGAAAATCGTCCTGAAATAATCCGGCATCATCATAAACGAAATCGGACTGACCCCGAAAAGGCCCAGCAATTTGTTGGCAAGCCCTGTCGATGGCGAAAGAAAATTGACGACAAGTCCGGCGATGACAACGGTAGAGATAAAATGCGGCAGAAAACTGATTGTCTGACTAATCTTTTTGAACCAGGCCTTTCTCAATTCATTAAAGGCAAGCGCTAAAAGGATCGGCGCCGGGAAGGCAAACAGAAGTTGATACACATTGAGGAGCAGCGTATTGCGGATCAGCCGCCACGCATCCGGGCCTTGAAAAAACTCTATAAAATACTTGAGGCCCACCCATTCGCTGTGAAAAATGCCTTTGTACAGATTGTATCTTTGGAAGGCGATGACGACTCCGTACATGGGGGCATACTTGAAGACGAGAAAATAAAGGATTCCGGGAAGCAGCATGAATAAAAGCAAGCGGTCTCTTTTGATTAATCGTAAGGTTTGTTTCAACTTATCGCCCTCTTCCTGATCGCAACCAATTGCATGTCTTTTCCGCATCGTGTTGGATATGTTCACTCTGTGTTAACACGATCATAAAAGCGGTTTCAATGCGATTCAAGCATTCAATTTCGAAGAGGAATTCAAATTCTACATTCTGGGCACATACGGCATCTATTTTCTATATTTGCTTTGCAAAAACCGCAAGTTCTAAGAAAAACCGTCCGGTTCGCGGACGGTTCTTGGCTTCGGCGTTCGGTTAGGCTCGTGAAGCGGGGGTTCGATGGGATCTCGGAAAATTGCGGCTTTACGTTTGTCAGAGTAAGAAAAACCTCTGAGCAAATCACTTCAGAGGTTTTGGGTCGCAGCCTTCAGTTGGGAGCGAAAGGAGACAGGCCGAGGGTTTCAAACCTTGGTTGTAGCGTTCAGTTATCAAGACGATAGTTCCCTGAACTTTCCGGGTGTCATCCCTTCATGTTTTTTGAAAGTGGTAATAAACGTATTTTTGTTCAAATAGCCGACTTTTTCCCCAATCTCGTCGATATGGAGACTTTTTTCTTTTAGCAACAGCAGTTTGGCTTGATCTATCCGCAGCCGATTGACATATTGGATGAAGTTCGTTCCGGTCTGGTCTTTAAAATAGCGGCTCAAATATTTGGGATTCAAGTTAAAATGATCCGCAAGTGTTGTTAAAGAAATATCGCTGCTAAAATGGGATTCGATATAGTGAATCATTTGGTTCTTTAAATCGTAGTTTTTGCTCTCCTTATTCCCGTATAACGTTTCGATCATATACCGGTAGATGCCGAATACGGAGTCCTTCATACTTTCCAGGCTCGCCATTTCTTTGTTCATATAAATGCTGATGACGGCTTCGTCAAACACATCTTCCTTCTTCACACTGCTCCTTTGGATGATTTTGTTGGCCGTAGCCATAAGCGTGTTGTAAAGATCGTTCAATAGCAAATACGAGTTTATGGCATGCCTGTTTCTGTCGATGGTTTCATTCAATACCGTTTCGAGCTTCGCGTAATCGCCGGAAAGAACATTTCCGATGATTTGCTGTTCCAAATCGATCGGATAATCCACAAACTTCTGTACGAAGTGGATGTCATGATGTTGAATAAGCTGAATCGTTTTGTCTACTTCACGATAATTTAATGCTTCCAGTGCTTCTTCGTAAGATCGATTCACGGTCAAGAGATCATCACACGGTCTTCCGATCCCTAGCGCAAGGGAAAAGCGGACCTTTTCCGGCAACCCGGATATTTGCTCCATGGCAGCCTGCAAGTTCAGAGTGAGTTTGTCTTCTTGTTCATAATTCGCAAGAATGGAGATTTGATTCCGGCCAATATTCGTTACCATGCACGAGATATCCGCATCATTGTTCAAGAGCTGATTGAACACCTCGATCAGGCGGCTATTGAAATTCATTTGTTGGAAGGTGGTGCTTAAGGGATCGGTCATTTCGATCTTGGCCGCGATAACGGAAAACAACGGATACTTGAATCCAGCCGCCGAGTCCGGCCTGACCTTCATCCGTTCCTCCGGTATGCCCAGGATCATCGTTTTCGCATAATAATCTTTCAAAAGAGACATATGCTCCGTTTCGCTTTGCATCAAATGCTGATTTCGCTCTGTGATGTAGTGAATGTGGCTCGAAATCAGCTCCAATTCGCTTATTTTTTTCTCCTTTTTCCAATCCACGGCGGACATGTCGAATTGGAACGACCTCATAATTTCTCCAATCGGCTTGTATAAGTTTCTCGCGAGAAAGATGGACAGCATCACTCCTAAACTTAGCAGGAATAAGCTGGTGATCACCATCAAATTGCGTAAAAAGAAAACCGGTTTAAAAATATGGGCCGCCGATGAAAATGCGATATATTTCCAATCCGTCACATTGGAATGAAATTGGGAAACGAAGTAATTGTCGTATCGCGTTTTATTGGAAGGGCTTTCAATCAGAGTCTCATTTAAAAACTGCTGCAGCTTCCAATCCGAGAATCGTACATTGAAATGGTTCGCATCCGATTCCATAATCGTTTGAAGCTTCTCGTTCACGATATAAAAACCGGTTTGAGCGTCCGATGGATTCACGGAATTCATCATGGACATAAATTTAGTCTCATTGATTAAGACAACAAGGGCCCCCCTGATCCCAGCGTTGTAAAGGGGAAACGACGACAAAACCACGATATACCGTTTGCCGGACCCAGCACCGTCTGTCAGCTTGAAAGTACCCAGATCTTGAAAGAGATTGCGGTCCTGCAGCTTCTGAAGCAATTGTTCTCGATCGTTCGTTTCGGGTTTATACACGTAGTCGAAGAAATACTCCGGATAAAACAAACCCGACTCCGTGATAATCCAATTCTTCTCCTTATAGTACACGTATACATCGTCTATAAAAGATTGCGTGCCTTTGATGCGATTTAATGTTTTGGACACGTCCAGCAATTTCGTTGGATTGCCGGGATCGACATCAACGGTCAACGAAATTTGATACAAGGTTTGCCGGACTTCCTCCATTTTTTGCTCAATGTTGACATAAACATGCTTCAACAGGAGTTCGTTGTTCTTTTTCACTTCCTCTTGAAGCGCATTCGAGAATAGGAAATAAGCCAAGCTTCCAAAGATTAGAATCGGCACCAAAATCAAAATGATAAAGGAGCTTAGCAGCTTGAAAAAAACACTGCTCGTATTAGGAAAACGCATTTGCAGCCTTCTGTTTTTCATTTCGAAGCGCCCCCCTTTGGGATTGCCAAGATGAACTTTACTTCTCATCTTGTGCCAATATAGATTAGGGTGATACAAGAAGTCAAGGCAAAATTTTCTAAAAATAATTAGCAAAAATCTCCCGCAAGAAAAGAGAGACTTCCGCTGCAAAGTCGGACTCTTTATGGTGGTAGCAATATCAGACCCCGCGATCAAAAAGAGCAGCCACACAGGGTGAACTGCTCTTTTTAACGTTCTTCATTATATTTTAAAGTGGGAACTCTCTCTTAATAATCAATCATCTGTTTACCCCAACGGATATAAACGTTACCGTTATGATCCTGTTCTTTCACCATTAGCACCTCCGGTCGTTTTGACGGACATGTCCACCCCACTCTCCGCATATCTCTCTAATGTATATCACTTATTTGATATATAACTATATAGCCATGCATACTGTGCCGAATTTTTGCCTCGACTCCTCTGGCAATTAAAGTACTCTATTTATCACTAAAGATCTTTTGTTATTCGCGTACCTCTGCTTTATTACCGAATGTGAGGGCAGCCCATTCCTCGAGCGTCAACCCGTGCTTCTCTTTAAAGCCTTCCGTCTCATCTTTTTCATCGAAAACAAGAAGCTGGCTATCGGCTTCTTCATCGACCGGTTTACCTGCCGGCGTTCTACAGCAGTTATAAGTGGAATACGTATGCAATTGCAAGGAGTAATTGTTCGTGGAGCTTTTTCACAGCATGAAGATTATGTAAAGGTTTATGCTCGGATCGTGCTGTGCAGTTCGACCGGCCCGCCGCCTATTCCGGAAAGCTCCAAATGCCACGCGGATAAAATTCGTTCATGGCCCTGAGCCGCGATCCATTCGTGCAAAATCTCGTATGTCCGCCTGATCCCCGTATTCGGTCCTTCGTGCGTGATGACGGCATAAGTTTGCGCCGGAATTTCCAGACTAGTCATCCCGGCAGGGATATGCTGTGTATTCTCCACCTCAACGCCAATCCAGTAGCCGTCTTGTTCTTCCGGATATTCCGCTACGACGAAAGCCCCGATGAATTGCTGCGGATGGACCTTGTTCCGAATTTCCGGCAATCTCATCTTGACGGCTTCGGCCGCCATCGGAATTTCGTGCACGTATTGATCTCCTTCGCATAGTACTCGAATCCCGATCAGCTTTTTAGCGCCGAGCTGTATAATATTCATAGTTTTACTCCTTTACCATGAGGCTAGTCTATTTCCCAATATTATACATTAACTCCGCAATCTTTTCTGCATCGGGATATCCCTGCTGCCTCAGGGCCGCGATCACTTTTTGCCGTCTTTCGTCGGAATGATTCTGGCTCAGCTTCCATTTTCCTTCGAACCGGGTCACGCGGATTTTGAAGCCGACGATCGCTTGCATGAGCTGACGGTTGAAGCCGTTACCCAACTCCGTTGTCCAAGGCTCGGGCATGGACGATTCGTACCGGTCGATCGTGCGCTTCATCATGGCGGCAAGCTCCTCTTCGTCCATGATCGCCGCAAACTCGCCATATACGTGAACGGCGACATAGTTCCAGGTTGGCACCGTGTTCGGTTCTTCGTACCAGGACGGCGAAATATAGGCATGCGGGCCTTGGAAAACGGCCAAAACCGGGGCGCCCTGGCTCGTTATATAGGCATGGTGCGGATTGGACCTCGCCATATGTCCGGTCAGTTGCCAGTCCCCCTCGGCGGTTTGCTCGATCAGTAATGGCAGATGCGTCGCGAAAGGCAAGCCGTCGTTTTGTGAAAACAAGATGCCGAAGCTGTTGTCCCGGATGAAGGAGACAAGCTTTGGTACGTCAGATACTTCAAAATATTTGGGAATGTACATGGCTGACAGTCCTTTCTTTTTTGTAAATTCTTTGATCTTGGCAACAAAGTTTGTGCAGGTTCCTCATGCCGCATAGCCGAATACATACTTACGAGATTCTATACAGCGATGGGGATGATGAGTTGACCTTATACGTAGTCAGGCATGGTTTAACCAAATGGAACGAGGAGAATCGGGTGTGCGGTATATCCGATATCCCTTTAGCGGACCGCGGTATCGCCCAAGCCACAGAGCTTTCCGTACAAATAAAAGAGAAACAGGTCGAGATCATCCTGTGCTCTCCTCTGATCAGGGCCAAGCAAACAGCTGAAATTATTTCCGCAGCCCTTCTTAAACCCTATACCGTCGACCCAAGACTGAAGGAACAGAACTACGGTGCGTTCGAAGGCATTTTAAGAACTGACGAAACGTTTAAAGCAGCAAAGCGGCATTTCCCTCACAGAATGCTTGGCGGGGAATCCATCCTGCAAGTGACGCAAAGAATTTTCAATTTCCTGGACGAATTAAAAGAAAACTACGCAAGCCGGAACATCTTGATCGTAACTCACGGCGGAGTATGTCGCGTCGTTCACGCCTATTTTCACGATTTGTCTAACGAGCAGTATTACCACTTTCATGCCGACAATTGCGGAATGAACGAATACGAATTATAGAAAAAAAGAAGCCCGCAGCGGATACGGACTTCCGGACGTTTTCCGGCAGCGCCAGATAACCTCTACTCCTCGAACGGCGGCAGCAGCTCGCGGCCCTCTTGGGCCGAACGTTCCGTCGTCTCGATGACGGCTATGACTCTGCGCGCCTCCTCCGGCTTTACGATCAGCTCTTCTCTGCGGAGCAGATGACCGGCGATATTGTCGTAATACCGGTGATGCTGCTCCGGCTGCGTTTGCAGCGTCGTCTTCTCGTTTTTTCCGTCGACATCGGTATACAGATTCAGCTCGCCGGAGTTCCACACCTCGGCCGCCCCTTTCGTTCCCAAAATGCGGAACTTTGCTTTCCCAGTCCTGGCAATCGATGAAATCTGGATTTGGGCTACCGCTCCGCTTTCGAACAAGATGGTACTGTCGATCTGGTCCTCGTTCGTTTTCTGGTGCCAGACGCGATTATGTACATAGCCGCGGACGGAGCGGATTTTTCCCGGAACGATGCCGAGCAGGTAGTCGACATAGTGTGCGCCCCAGTCGTAGAAGGCGCCGCCGGAAATTTGCTTGTCTTCTCTCCACCAATCTCGCGGCTCATTGTACCCGCCCATAAACATCTCGACATGAAAAATGTCGCCGATGACGCCTTGATCGATCAGCTCTTTCACGGTCAAGTACCACCCGTCCCATCGGCGATTGTGGAAAACGGACAGCATCAGCCCTTTCTCACGGGACAGCCTCACAAGCGCGTCCGCCTCCTTGGCGCGGATGCACATCGGCTTCTCCAGGATGCAATGCTTGCCGCTGCGGAGAACCTGCTCGGCTAGCGGCGCATGGGTGTTGTGCGGCGTTATGACGGTAACCAGATCGATATCCGGCTGCTCCAGCAGCTCGCTGACGCTAGTGTACGTCCGGATACCGGGAAACTCCTCGCTCGCCTGCTCCATCCGCTTCGGGTCCAAATCGCACGCGGCGACAAACTCGAAGCCGACGCGTTTCATATTATTGCCGTGCGCCCTTCCCATGTTGAAAGCCCCGCCGTATCCGATGACGGCTCCGCGGATCGTTTGACTCGTACCGGTCATATGTATCCCATCCTTTGTTCGGTTTTTCTATATGTGAACAAGGGCGTGCTTGCAAACACGCCGTAACATGGTGTACACTCGGACACTTCCTACTGTCATTGTATCATCCGCGGGCGATACGAGATACGAAAAAATACAATCGATAAAATTCCGCACCCTCCCCTCCAAACCCAACTTTCGAACCACCTATACCTAGGTCTATTTGCGTATTTTTAGGCACGTGGTATTATTTTCATAGATCTTATACATCGTCGGAAGGTGGTTATCGGTTGAACTACTCGGAAACGCTGCATCGCAGAAACAAACAGATGGTATCGATCATCTGGGGAATGCTCGCCTTGGGCATCGCCGTCGACTTTTTGACCGGCGCGCCAGCACAAACCATCATCGTTTTGGCCATAGTCGGCCTGGTCACTTGCGGAGTGGCAACCGTCATGACCTATAAACGCTGGTTCCCGAAGTTCATTATGTACGTAGTAGCCTCGATCGTAACGATATTGACGCTGCTGCTTGTTTTAAGCGGCCCGATCATAACGACTTATTTTCTCGTCTTCGTTAATTTGGCTATTATGACGCTTTATACGAACTTTCGGGCAATCGCTTTCTCCGCATTTCTGGGAGTAGCCCTAACGATTTATTTGCTGCTGAGCCCTTACAAGGACGCGATGTTCGGCAACAACGATCCCGTCACGATCTTCATGTATTTGGCCTTTGTCGCCATCCCGCTGCTCGTGTCCGCCCTGTTCAGCGAACGGATGCAGCGGGAAGTCATCGCGAAGCGCGAGCAGGCCGAGGCCGAGCAAGCCCGCACCGCCGCGATCGTCGATCAGTTGTCCGCTTCGCTTGTACTGCTGAACGACTTCAGCTCAAAGCTGAAAGCGAATATGACTTCGGCAAGCGCAATTTCGAAGGAAGTGACGATATCCTTCGCGGAAATATCGGCCAGCAACGAAACGCAAACCGGCAGCGTTTCCGCCATCAGCGAGTCGGCGCGTATGATCGAACAGGCCGTAGCCGCTCTAGCCGGAAGGTCGACGGAGATGATTGCGCTATCTAGCGATTCCGTCAAACTGACGGATCACGGCAGCCGGATGGCTAGGTCGCTAGAGGAACAAATGGGCCATGTGCGGCAGTCGATCGACAAATCCGTATCGATTATGGACGAGCTGAACGAACAGAACGGCCGCATCGGCGACATCGTATCGACGATCCAGCAAATATCGGCGCAAACGAACCTGCTTGCGCTTAATGCCGCTATCGAAGCGGCGCGTGCCGGCGAACACGGCAAAGGCTTTGCCGTCGTATCTAGCGAAATCCGCAAGCTGGCCGAGACGTCGCAGCGATCGACCGAACAAATCGTGACGATACTCGAAACGATTCACAGCAAAACCGATCAAGCGTCCGAACAAATAACGCAAGGTCAGCAAACGGTCATCGAAAGCGGCCAAGCCGCCAGCGAGGTGGCCGAAGCGCTCCGCACGCTATCGGGCAATTCGGCCCGTGTCGACGGTCAATCCGCCGAGGTCAAGCTTGCGGCAGACGATCTGTATGTCCAATATACGAAAATTACGGAGGAGCTCATTACGATCGCCAGCGTTACGGAGCAGAACAACGCCTCCATGAAAGAAATGGCCGGAAGCATGAAAACGCAGGACACGCGGATTCAGGACATCGTAGAGAGCTTCCTGCAGCTCGACAAGCTTGCAGCCGATATTAACAAAATGACGGAACGCCGGTAACAGGCGGCGATTCCGGCGATTAAACGAAGACGCCGTATACCGGAACGCCCGGCAGCGGCGTCTTTTTTTGTGCGTGCCCCTTATCCGAACCAAGCTTCGCGAAGCAGACGAATACTGCCCGCCAGCTCCGCATCGCTCAGACCGCCGAAGCCGAGCAACACGTACGAGCGCGGGCATTCGTCCGGCTCCAGCCAATGAATACGGGGTGAATATACCCGAACGCCTTTGCGGGCCGCCTGCTCCAGCAGTACCTCGCTGTCCTTCCCGATCACATCCAGCAGGATGTGCAGACCGGATTTGTGCCCAATGATCGTGACCCGCTCCCCCATCTCCTGCTGAATCAAAGCGATCAGCGCCTTATGCTTCGCCTGATACAATCTTCTCATTTTACGGACATGACCGGAGAAATGCCCTCGGCTCATGAACAAGGAGACGGCTTGCTGAATGATCGGCGAAGCCGGCTGGTTGTAAACCGATAATAGCGGCTCCAGCCTCGATAGCAGCGTTTTCGGCAGTACGGCATAACTCAGCCGGGCTGCCGGCAGAAACGATTTGGAGAATGTGCCCAAGTAAACCACCCGTTCAGACATATCGAGCGCCTTGAGCGACGGGATCGGCTGGCCGACATAGCGAAATTCGCCATCGTAATCGTCCTCAATGATGATCGCGTCGTGCTGGGCCGCCCACTGCAGCAGCCTCATTCGTTTCTGGACCGAGAGTATCATGCCGAGCGGAAATTGATGGGACGGCGTCACGTACACGGCACTCACGCCGGCCGCTTTCGCATACAGCTCGTCCACATGCAGACCGTCCTGATCGAGGGCTACGGGGACGATCTGGCAGCCGCCGCTCTGGAATACCGTCCGCGCGCCGTTGTAACCCGGGTCCTCCATGGCGATACGCTGCCCCTCCAGCGACAACAGCCGGATTACCATATGGATCGAATACTGCGTGCCGGAGCCGATCATGATCTGCTCCGGGGTACAGGAGACGCCCCTCGTTTTGTACAAATAGCTTGCGATTTGCGCCCGAAGCTCGGGGTTCCCTTGAGCATCGCCATATCCGAGCACGCCATACGGATCGGCGTCGAACGAATCCGATAAGCAGCGTTTCCAGGTACGCACCGGAAAATGTTTCAGCTCAATATCGCCATAACGAAAGTCATACCGGCAGCAATCTGCCCGAACATCCGGCCGGGAAACGGGCTGAGGCGGATCCGGGATCGTATCCGCTTCTTCGAGCGCCAGCACCGTCAAGCCGTTTCGTTTTTTGCTCTCCAGATAACCTTCCGCCACAAGCTGCTGATACGCGGCCTCTACCGTATTTTTGCTGATCCGCAAATCGCCCGACAAATAACGAATCGAGGGCAGTCTGGTTCCGGGTGTTATACCGCCGGACTCGATCTGTTCCTTGACGTATGCATACAACTGCGAGTACAGCGGTACCTTCGACATCTTATCGAGCAGCGGCGTTAATTGAAGCACTCCCTGACCCCCTCATTTATTCGTAAACTGTCACTTTTAATAGGGACAATATCCCATTAAGATGACAATATCACAAAACACCAAACGAAGAAAGGTGAATGCCTATGTTTCCCATTCGCATGCAAAAAAGAGCCTGTACCGACACGGACAAAATCGAGTCGTTCCTGCAAAGCGCCAAAACCGGATTTTTAGGCCTGTCCGCAGGCAACCAGCCTTATGTCGTACCGCTGAACTACGTCTGGCATCACGGCGCCGTCTATTTTCACGGAGCGGCGGAAGGGCGCAAAATCACGTACATGCAGCAAAACGCGGAAGCTTGTTTTACGGTATGCGAGCAGTACGGAACAACGACCAGTCCGGTTCCGGCGCTTACCGATACAGCCTTTATGAGCGTCATGGTGTTCGGTCATGTCCATGCCGTTACCGACTTGGACGAAGCGACCGAAGCGATGCAGGCGATGCTGGACAAATATGTGCCAGGCTACTACAAGGAGGCGCTATCCAAAACCCATGTCGACAAATACAGATCGTCGCTCGGGAGCCGGACGGCTGTGTTCCGCTTAACGGCCTCATCCGTAACGTCCAAAGAAAGCGTCAGCGAAGGGGGCAGTTTGTTTTATCCCGGCAAAACGGTCCGTGACGACCAGTAGAAGCAACCCCGGATTCAAACAGCAAATGAAAAGCAAACAAGCCCCCGGATCGGATTGCATCCTGGGGCTGCTCTTGCCTTATTTCGACTTCGTCGCTAGCAACTCGGCGATCGCCTTGTTCGTAAGGGTCTGGAACATCGATTCGACGAGCAGCGTCTCGTAGTGATGATCATTAAGAATCAAGCCGCATTATCATCAGTATTTCAATCCACTCTTTAATCGTATCATTCGGCCAGGCCCCTCGGTTTCTCCTTGATTGCTTTTTTTACCGTTTTGTCTTCCGGCAGAGTCATTTGCCCATTGCAAACCTGCGCGTTTTGCCGTACTTTAGATTATCCTGGAGGTGTCGGTTATGCAGATTACGAAACGCCGGTTAGCCCCAAGTTCGAAATACGAAACGCCCTACTATATCATACGGGGCAGCGGGAGCGGCCGCACCGTCGTCGTAACGGCAGGCGTTCACGGCAATGAAGTGGCCAGCATCGCTGCGGCGAAAAAGCTGCTGCGCCTAATTCGACAGCATGATGTTTATATTCGCAGCGGCAAACTGATCTTGGTCCCTATCGTCAACCAGATAGCCTATAAACGGCATATTCGCGGCAAGCCCGACCTGAACCGGACGTTTCCGCGTCATTCGCGGGAATCGGCGCGCCACCCGTTATCCGCCTCGCTCTTTCGCCTGGCAAAGCGTAACCGGCCCGACTGGTACATCGATCTGCACGAAGCGAACGGCTTTTCGAAGCGAAATCCGCGCGTACTGGGACAAACGCTGATCGCCAATCCCCGCAGTAAAGCGGTCCCCGCCATGAAACGGGTGACGGCAAAGCTGAACGGGCGAATAACGAACCGATCGCGGCACTTCACGATCAAGCTCCGGTCGCTGCCCGGATCGGGGCGCAATGCGGCTTACGGCATTCTGAAGTCCAAAGCGATTACAGTGGAAACAAGCTGGGAAATGCCGCGCTCTACGCGAGTCGGCTATCAGGTGGATATTGTGCGCAGACTGCTGAGGGAAGCGAAGTTGACGTCGGACTGAACGTGTCATGCGAAGACTTGCTCCGAAGTGAAAACGCGGAAACGCCAAACAGGCGGCCAGAAATATTTCCGGTCGCCCGTCATGACCTGTCCCCTCTATTTCAGATGGCTACTTCCATCTTGACGGACGGATGATAATTGTAACCAACCAGCTTGAAATCGTCGATCGTAAAATCGTCGAAGCAGCGAATGTCGGGATTGATCCACAACTCGGGAGCCGGATACGGCTCGCGCTCGACTTGTTCCAGCAAAGGCCCCACGTGACGTTCGTATATATGTGCATCGTTCAGATTAAACGTAAGCGTCCCCAGCTCGTACCCGATTACTTGCGCCATCATCCGCTGCAGCACATAATATTGAAAGACGTTGAGCGGATGGCCGAGGCCGATATCGTTCGATCTGGCGTTAACGATCAGATGCAGCTTCCCCTGCTTCACCAGCCACTGGTTGTTCCACACGCACGGGTACAGCTCCATCTGGTCCAGATCGTCGACATCCCACAGCGAGATGACATGCCTTCTCGAAGCCGGGTTTGTTTTCAACTGATCGATCAGATTTTGAACTTGGTTCGTTATCTTCCCCTTGATCATGATCGGCTTGCCGAGCTGATAGCCATACGCCTTGCCGATGTTATTGCCTTCGTTCGTCCATTCCTTCCATAGCTTGACGTCGTGCTCATCCAAATAAGCGCAGTCGCTCGTACGCTTGACATAAAACCAGAGCAGTTCGTGGATGGCCGATTTCCAGGCAACCCGCTTCGTCGTCAGGATCGGAACCTCCGAATTGTCGAAACGGAGCTGCTTGCAGATCAAGCTTTTCGTATAGGCAGGCGTGCCGTCCGCCCAAACGGTTCTGACCTGCTGGTCTTTATCCCAATCCCCGTTCTCCGCAATTTGTTGAACAAGCTCTTTGTAGATCGCATCCGCCATTCCCATCCGATTGTTTGCCCTCCTATATGTCCATTTATCGCGAATACTATCATTTCGCCGCCATTTCGTCATCTCCTGCAACAACGATAACCTCCGTCTGATTAGGATCGGAGGTTTGTCGGTCGGATCGTGGCCTGCTTACCTGTCGGAAAACGAGTCCAAGAGCGAGCCGACGGCTAGACCGTTGCAGGAAAGCACATATTTCAGCGCCTCGGCTACGCCGTCTTCGGTATTTGAAGCCGTCGTCTTGTCGGCATGTTGTTTCACATCGTCGGGCGCGTTCGCCATCGCGATGCCGAGACCGCAAGCCCGCAGCATGGAAATATCGTTATCGCCGTCCCCAATGGCCACGCACTCGTGAAGACCGATACCGAGCATCCGGCATACTTCTTCCACCCCGCTGGCTTTTGTAATACCGATAGGACCGATTTCCAGATTGGACCAATGGGAATTGGTCACTTCGATGTCCGGAATCGTCCCCAGCCATTTGGCGATTTCCTTCAGAAGCCGCTCGTCCTTGCTGGAGTAGCCGAATTTCAGCCAAATCTGTTTCTCCCAAGGCTTGTCTATCCAAGAATCGCGATTCATGAGCCCTTCGGTCGTGTAGGCCCAATACCAGACTCCCGTGTCCAGCGCCTTCTCCCTCATCTTGCGGATCAGCTCGTGATGAAGCGGAATACGCTTGTGCACTTCACCGGGCGCCTTCCACACTTCGCCTCCGTTTACCGCCACAAGCGGGGAGCGAAGCTGAAGCTCTTCCACATACGGCCGGATATTCTGGATGCCGCGTCCCGTCGTCAACATGACCGTCACGCCGTTTTGCCCGGCGCGGGCGATCCAGTTTGCGTTTTCCGGCGAAATCCGTTTTTGGTCGTCGAGCAACGTTCCATCCATATCCAAGGCTACAAGCTTATATCGCATCCGTATTCGTCCTTTCGCTCCCGCCAGCGAAGCTGCCAGTTGATGATTGCTGGGTGATGATGCGCTGCCGATACTCGGAGGGCGAGCAGTCGTTCCACTTCCGGAACGTTTTGGCGAAATGGGCGTAATCGTCGAAACCGACGGCGAGTCCGACTTCATACACTTTGACGAACGGTTTCTGCAAATGCCGCTTCGCCTTTTCAATCCGCATGTGTGTGACATATTGGGTGAACGACAAGCCGGTCAGCTTCTTGAACAAGGTGCCGAAATAGTTCGGGGAGATGCCGTAATGGCCTGCTGCGTCCTTCAACGACAACGTCGGATCGGTATAATGACGGGCAATGTACGCCAGCGAATCGCGGATAATCGGGTGCTCCTGACCGTCTGCTGCGCCCGCTTCGCCAACCGTCGGTTGTACCGGATCGCTTTGCGAGATTCGCTTCTTGATCCCGGTCAAAACCGATACGAAATAATCCGCATCGATCGGCTTCAACAAATAATCGGTTACTCCGTATCTCAGCGCCGTTTGCGCATAACCGAAATCGCCATAGCCCGATACGATTACAAATTCCGCCTGCAGCCCCCGCGTTTTAAGCTCGCGAATGAGAGCCAATCCATCCATGCCGGGCATGCGGATGTCCGTGATCACGATATCCGGGCGGTACAGCTCAACCGCTTGCAGCGCTTCTTGCCCGTCCTTCGCTTCAGCCACGATTCGGAAGTCGGTCATCTCCGTTTCGATGAGCGCTCTCATGCTCCGTTTGACTACTCGTTCATCGTCGACCAGCAACACCTTCATCATGATAAACCACTCCCATAATGAACCTTAGTCGTCTACTATTATAGCACTATTACTCTTTCAAAGACCCCAGCATCGCGCCTTTCACGAAATACTTTTGCAGAAACGGATAAACGATCAGGATCGGGATCGTCGTGAACAGGATCGCACCCGCCTTCAGCATTTCAGGCGTTTGCAGCACCTGCGAGTCGAACATGCTGTTGTCCACGCCCGAATCGAAGGCGCTGTTCTGCACCATATTGCGCAGCTTGAGCTGAAGCGGGAACAGATGCTCCGAACGGATATAGATGAGAGCGCTGAAATACGAGTTCCACGTGCCGACGGCATGGAATAGCGCGATCGTCGCCGAAACCGCTTGGGATACGGGGAGCACGATGCGCAGGTACACGCCGAATTCCGAACAGCCGTCGATCTTCGCCGCCTCGATCAGCTCCTTCGAGACACCCTGAAAAAAAGTCTTCATAATAAATACGTTATAGGCGCCGAGCGCCCCCGGAACAATTAAAGCCCAGAGCGTATTCATCATGCCGAGCTTATTAATGATAAGAAAGGTAGGAATAAGCGGCGCCGGGAAAATGAAAGAGAACAGAATGAGCCTAACAATCCATTTTCGCCCCGGCATTTGCGGACGTGCCAGCGTGAAGGCCAGCGTCGACGTCAGCGCCAGCGATAGCACAGTTCCAACTACGGTAATATAGACGCTGACGCCCATCGCTCTCCACATGTCCTTCATTTGGAACAGCGTCGTGTAGACATTGAAAAACAGTCCCTTCGGCCACAAATATACGAGCTTGGCCCCGGCATAGACGGGATCGCTTATCGATACGGCGAGCAGGTGGATCATCGGCGCAATCATCGTAAGACATATGAGCAGGATCAACGCGCCGTTGGTCCATTGAAATACAGTTTCCGAACGCTGCCGGTTCATCATATTCGTTCTCGACTCCTTCTCAGTAGATGCTTTCACCGGTTGTTTTCTTGCTAAGCTTGTTGAGCAGCACGACTAGAAGGACGCTCACGACCGCCTTGAATATGCCGATCGCCGTCGTATAGCTGTACTTTCCACCGGTCAGGCCTACCCGATAAACATACGTGTCGAACACTTCACCGACTTCCCGCACGAGCGGGTTCAAGAAGAATAGCACCTGCTCGACGTTCGCATCCATCAGATGCCCGATCCGCAGCAGCAGCAGGATAATAATCGTCGGCATCAGCGCAGGCAGTGTAACGCTCCACATTCTTCTCCAGCGCCCGGCTCCGTCTACCATCGCCGCTTCATACAGATTCGGATTAATGCCGGCAATGGCCGCCAAATAAATAATCATCGACCAGCCGATCTCTTTCCAGATCCCAGCGCCGATCACGACGCCGAGAAAATACTTCGGTTCCGTCAAAAACGATTGCGGCTCAAATCCGAATCGCTGCAAGATTTGGTTCATCATTCCTTCGTTCGAAAGCAGCTCGACGAATATGCCGCCGACGATTACCCACGACAAAAAGTGCGGCAAATACAGCATCGTTTGCGCCGCCCGCTTGAACCAGGTCAGGCGGATTTCATTCAGCAGCAGCGCCATCACAAGCGGCGCCGGGAAGCCGAACACGATCGAGTATAGTCCGAACCGCAGCGTATTTTGGAGTATGATCCCGAATTCGGGATACTGGAACATATAGATGAAATGCTTCAGTCCCACCCACTTGCTGTGCAAAAAGCCCTGAAACAGATTGAAATCCTGGAAGGCGATCACGTTGCCCGCGAGCGGAATATATTTGAAGACTAGAAAATGAAGCAATCCCGGAATGGCGATCAACAGCAGGACGAATGAATCCGATAGTTTGATGTTGCGGAGCAAGCCGATCTTCCTTTCGTTTATGTTTCGGCAAGAAAAAGGGGCACCTCCTGAGGATGCTCAAACGCGGGGGCCCCTTTACCTTCGCTCGGTTTATTTTCTGTACGCGTTATACCAGTCGGTCGCTTCCTTGATCGCCGTATCCCCGCCGCGGCTTCTCCATTCCTTCACGAATTTGTCGAAGCCGGTATCCAGATCTTCCTTGCCGACCACAAGCTTGACGAACGTATCGTAGAACAGACTGCCCGGCTGAAGCCCGATATCCAGCTCCGGACGGCCATCGAGCGATTCCATTTGCGGCATGCCGAGCGACGCGTGCTTGTACACGGAGGCGGCGGCATCGTCGTAAGCTTTCATAATATTGTCCGGCTCCGGCATATATTTGACGATTATCGGCCGGCTCGCGCCGCGCGGATTGATCGTTTTGCGGAAGAAGCCGCTGGCCACGTTTTCCGCATTGGCCGGATTTTTCTCGTCGAACACGACTTTCCCGTTTTCTTCCTTATAGTTGTAATCTTTGATGCCGAAGCCGAAAAACTTCTCCGCATCCGGATGGCCCCATACCCAGTCCAGAAACTTGATCACTTCCTCCGGATTTTTCGTCTTCGCCGGAACGACCCAGACGAAGTCGATTTGCTCGGATTGCTTCTCGAAATAGGCTTCGCCGCGCGGCCCTTTCGGGGGCGTAATCATCACCGTTTCCGCACCGGGCTGATTGACATACTTGGAGACATCCGTAAACGAGCCGTACTGATTGGCCGCTGCGCCGTAGGCGCCGAAATACCCTTTGTAAATTTCGGATAGCCGGTCACCCTGCTTCCGCGTAACGAAATCTTTCGCGATGTAACCGTTGTCATACAGCTTCTTATAAAACGCGATCGCTTCCTTCATCTGCGGCTGGATCATATCCGGCTCCATCTTGCCGCCACGCATTTGCCAAGCGTCCGGCCTCACTCCGAACGAACCGGAGAATACGTCGCTCCAGCCGAGGTTGTCCGTCAAGGCGAGCGCATATTCGTTGTTTTTCCCGTCGCCGTTCATGTCGTTGTTTTTGACGCCTTCGGCAAACTTCAGAAACTCGTCGAGCGTCTTCGGCGGCTCCATGTTCAGCTTTTTCAGCCAGTCGCCGCGCATGAACATAATTCGCGTTGCCGGAGCGGCCGACAAGATCGGAATACCGTAAATTTTGCCGTTCTTCTGGACGCGAGGACTTTTCCAAGCGACTTCCGGAATGTTCTTCTTGATGTTCGGACCGTACTTGTCAAGCAGCGGACCGAGATCGAGGAATACGTTCTGATCGACGGCCCCTGCGTGCACGTTCGAATAGATGCTGTCCGTCATCACCAGATCGCCGAGATCGCCCGTGGCAAAGCGCAGCGCCAGCTGCTGCTTGTAATCCGCTCCGCCGCCCCATGTCATCAGCTCGTACTTCACGTTGTACCCGGACAGCTTGTTCAGCTCGTTGTAATATTTGTCCTTCTCGCTGGCGGGGGCTTGTGCCACAAACTGGGAACCGCCTTCGGTCGTCAAAATGCTGATGTCCTTCTTTACCGGCTGGCTTCCCTTACCGTCACCCGCTTCCCCCGCCGTTTTCGATTCGTTGCCGCATGCCGACAGCGTTGCCGCGGAAACGAGGAGTAGCGAAGCTATCGCCGCTATACTTCTTTTCATTAAATGTGACCTCCCGTGGTGTAAGGCTTTACAAGGCATACCTTGCTTAGCACTGAGTATAGCAGCGGATTCGCCGCGCCTATATGGAATAACTAACGAAATCATGTGCTTTTCCTCACACGCACCTCGCAGAGACGATTACTCCGCCTTCCGGTACGGCAGCCGCACCTCCACATCCGTCCCGCCCGCTCCGGACCGCAGTATACGAAGTCCGTACGGCTGGCCGAACTTAAGACGCAGCCTGCTGTGCACATTCCACAGCCCGATTGAGGGCAGTCCCCTTGCCAGACGGCTATCCGAATCCCGCTCGAATTCGGCGTTGTACCAGGCGGCCAGCTCGGGCGGCATCCCTCTACCCTTGTCGATGACGCGCAGCGAATAATAGTCCGGTAATGCCGAGCCGACGATGCGAATCTCGCCCGGATGCAGCCCGTGCTTCTCGTAGGCGTGAATGATAGCATTCTCGAGAAGAGGCTGGAGCGTCAGACGGAACAGCTCCGCTTCGCCGGACGTATCCGTTTCCAGCTCGATGACGACCCGCAAATCCTCATAGCGCTCGGATTGGATGCGCATATAGCTGCGGCAGTGGTCGATTTCGTCGCCGAGCGAAACGGGCTCGTTCGGATCATTGACGCTGTAGCGGAACATGTTCGCAAGCGTAACGGTCATTTGACTGATCGGCCTCACCTTCGCTACTATAGCGTACGAGTTGATGATTTCCAGGCTGTTGTACAAAAAGTGCGGGTTGATTTGCGATTGCAGCGATCCGAGAATCGCCTCCCGCTGCTTCAGCTCCAGCTCCTTCTCTTTCAGGCGCGAGATGTGAATGACCTCGACGAGTCTTTTGATCTCCAGCAGCATTTTGCCGAACGTGATGTAAGCAAGAATAAGGATCAGCAGGGCGATTATAATCGTGACGGTTCTGAGGTTTGGCAACCCGCCGACAAGCTCGTTATACGAAAGCTCGGTAATCATCGTCAAATGCGTGTTTTCGGACGTACGGTAGACGACTATTTTTTTGTCTCCGCCCGTATGGTCCATAAAATAGCCGCCCTGCCCTTCCATCCGGTTCTGCCAGCTTGCAGGCAGCGCGTTTCCCCACTCATCCGGGTCGGAATGGTAAAGGAACCGGCGATTCGCATCCGCGATGGCGATTCGCCCTTTCTGGCCGATTCGCTCCGCATTGCTGATGTTCAGGATCTGATCCAGATCAAACGCCGATATCATCGCTCCAGCCGGCTGGTAAGTGATCCGGTCGTTAATATTGCGGTAAAACAAGATGACCGGCACATCGCCGACTCGCTGTACCGCCAGCACCTGGAAGCTTTCATCCGTAAGGTTCCAGTCGCGGTAATCGATCGTGCGCGTGCCGGCAATCAGGTCGCCCAGCCCGCCGCCTTTGGCCGACTGCACATAAAACCCGACAAACTCCTTGTTCCGGTAAGCGATATAGGGATATACTTCACGGCTGATGCTCTCCTTAAGCTGGAATAGCTCATACGTTTCGCTCGGGTCGAGGCGAATAAACTGCTGGATGAGGCTGTTGCCGGGCAGCGTCTGCGTATCGAGCTTGATGCGGGTATAAAATTCATCCAAGCGGCCGCTGAGCTGCAGCATCAGCTGCTCGTTATACGAAATCGCGCTGTTCTCCAGCGCGCCGGTCGTTTTGTTATACCAGATCAGCCCGATCGCCAGAAATGGGATGCAAAAAAAGACGAGGAAAAACAAAGTCAGCCTTTTTTTGATCGAAAGCTTGCGAAATCGCTTCATCTTCGGTCGCTCCAGTACGGGTAGGTTGTATGAAATCTTGCGCTTTCGGCTGTTACCATCTATAGTAGGCGAAGGCGAAATAAAGCGCGAACAACGAATAATCAGGAGGAACTAGGCCTATGGACATCGTGTTTTTGGGAACCGCCAGCGCTGCGGGCAGTTTCCGGAGAGACAATACCTATTTGCTATTGCGCCACGGTGAGGATGGCTGGCTTATCGATGTGGGGGGCAACCCGCTCGGCAAGCTCAAACAGCTTTCCATGCTGCCGGCTCAAATTCGCGGAGTGATCCTTACGCATTTTCATACGGATCATATTTACGGTCTGCCTTCCCTATTATGGGGAATGTGGATTGCCGGACGGACGGAGCCGCTGACAATCTATTGCTCGGAGACGGGAGTGGCGCAGCTCCGAACCCTATTGGACGGTTATGAGGTGAAGAAATGGCCGATCCGGTTCGAGCTGGACATTCGCCCCTTCGACTGGATGACGCCTTCCGCGCTGTTCGAGTCGGACGGGCTCATCTTGTCCGTCTTTCCCGCCCTTCATGCCGGGCCGACTGTCGGCGTAACGGCGCAAATCGGCGGCAAAACGCTCGTCTACTCGGCCGACACGAAGCCGAATTCGTGGATACGCGATCTGCCCCGCATCGACCTACTTGTTCACGAAGCGACGGCCGCGCGAGGCAGCAGAAACAATCATACCACTTTGGAAGAGATCGTACACTATTACGATCCGCAGAAGATCAAGCGGATCATTGCCGTTCATCTGACCGATTGCGAGCCGTACGAAGATGTATTGGCGGAAGCCGGGGGAGCGGCTATTACACTTGCGGAGGATATGCAGGTCACAGAGCTATAGTCTTATACGAATACGAATCAGGAGACACCCGCGGGTGTCTTTTTTCATTCCGTAACGAACACGGCGAAAGTTTATGAAGACGAGGACGGATGTCGCTCTTGTGTATATGACGGGCATCGCCGACGAGCTGCTCGTGCGTCAAACGCTAGACCAACTGGCCGCCATCAAGATCGATCGGGTGCTGGAAGGAGAATACGTCGAAGAGCTGTTAAACGCCAAAAGACAACTCACTATTTTCCCGACGCTTTACAACACGGATCGGCCGGATTCGGTCGCCGCCGGGGTCATGGACGGAAAAATCGCCGTTTTTATCGACGGAACGCCGTTCGTGCTGCTGCTGCCGGCCTTGTTCGCCGACTTTATCCAATCCGCCGAGGATTACTATCAGGCGTCCTTTTACAGCAGTCTGATCCGCATCTTGCGATACGGCTCTTTATTTATTTGTATGATGGCCCCGGCCATCTATATTGCCCTGACAACGTATCATCAGGACATGTTTCCAACCGTCCTGCTGCTGAGCTTAAGCGCTCAGCGGGAAGGCGTCCCGTTCCCGGCGTTCATTGAGGCGCTTATCATGGAGATTACGTTCGAAATTTTACGGGAAGCCGGTATACGGATGCCGCGCGCAATCGGTCAGGCCGTCTCCATCGTCGGCACGCTCGTAATCGGCCAGGCCGCCGTTGAAGCGGGCATCGTATCCGCGGTGATGGTCATCGTTGTGGCGATTACGGCGATATCGAGGACAGGTTGTCGACTCGTCGCAGATGGCGCATAACCGCTCATCGAGCCGCTCCCCGGTCACGATCTATACCGATAAGTCGCCTACGCTATTCGAGGCGCTGCGTAAAATGACGACGCAATCGCCGCGGCAAATGTACTTGGCGCATTTGCGCTTTCTATTTTTCGATGAAGCGGCGGCCAAAAAAGGGATTAAACCCGCGATCGATTTTTTGCTGCGCGATTATCAGGTGCGGCCGGACTTCCATCTGGCCGTTATCCGAGGCAGTTCGACGAGACAGGTGCTGGAGCTGCTAACCCCTGCGGAAGCGCTGCCCGTTATGGAGCTGTACAAGTCGCTGAAAGTATCCGAGAAAGCTTGGGCCCCTACGTCAACCGTCACCGTGCAGGATTTGCTGCAAAAGTTTACAAAATCGGGCGTAGAGCCCGTGTTGACCGGACTTACGCTTCGCGGCGATATCGCGGAAGGCAAACAGACTTCGAATGTGATGCAGTCCTCCGTATCGGCGAGATACCAGTATACCGGGATCGGCGTGTTCCGTGACGATCGGCTGCTCGGATGGCTTAACGATGCGGACAGCAAAGCATATAACTACATCACGAACCATATTACAAGCTCGGTTGCCGCGACTCCATGCCCCGGGTCGGACGGCTATTTTGTGGCCGAGGTCGATCGCTCGGAGGTCAAAGTGATTCCGAGGCTCGTGAAAGGCGACCCGCAAATCCGGATCGACGCCACCGTGGAGGCAAATGTAGCCGAGGTCGGCTGCGCAAACGTGGACTTGACGCAGGAGCAATCGCTGCTTGATCTGCAGCAGGCGGCGAGGCGTCAGCTTAAGCAAGTGCTCGCTACCGGCGTCCGAAATGCGCAAACCTTATGAACCCTCTTGTGCTTCCGCTGCTGCTTATTGCGATCGTGCTGGCCTACTCGATATGGCCGAATACGTCTTATTTGATCGAGTTTTTTCAGGTTTGGCCGCTGTATTCCATCGTATTCGGCGTTTTCCTCCCACTTCTGCTGTGGATGCTCGGCAAGCTAAAGCGGCACCGCGCGGCAGCAAAAAAGCCGTCCCCGTGAACGGCTTGCTTCCTGGCGTATCGAAGGCGCTTTCGAACCTCAAACTCCAGCGGGATTCCACTGCTCCAGACGCGAGATAAACGTTTCCTCGTTCTCCAGGCCCGCCCAATACAAGGTAGCTTCCTTCATGATCTTGATCAAATCTTTTTGGCCGATGTTCAAATCGGTGAAATAATGAAAGGAAGGAATCGTTTCGCGGAATAACATAAATCTGGGCGGCCGATACATCGCTTCCGTTCCAACCCATTCCGCAGCCGGCTTCGACGCGGGCAGTGTATACGTCTTTTGGCGGATGACGAGTTGCGCCTCGTACGAGGTCAGGAATTCGGCAAGCTTCAGCGCCGCCTCCTTCGACCGCGAATGACGGCTGACGGCGAGACCGATACAGATGAGCAGCGTCTTCGGCACTCCGAAATGCGGAACAGGGCCAATATCGAACGGAATGTCCGAACCGCGAAGGATATTCAGGTGGAAATAGCTTGTGAGCATCATCGACGCTTTCCCTTGCACGAACAGCTTTTCGGACTGATCCTGGCCTATCGTTTCCCACAGCGACGGCAGCCGGTTCTTCATCTCCCGGCAAAACCGGAAGCCGTCCGCCATCGGCGTACCGGCGATACGCACCCCGCCGCTATCGCTCCGCTCGAACGCCCCGCCGCTTTGCAGCAGCAGCAGCGGCCACCGGTTCGGCGAATGGAAGTTGTAATAAAAACCGAGACGTTCGTTCTCGGCGGCGAGCTTGGACGCATTGTCAATCAATTGGTCCCACGTCCAAGAGCTGTCCGGCTCCGGCACCTCATGCTCCAGAAAATGATCGCGATTGTAGCAAAGGATGACTGGAGAAAAAACAAACGGGATGACGTGCTGCATTCCGTCCGTCCGGAATGCTTCCGCCAAAAACGGATACAGCTGAGGATTGTGCGGCAACGGCTCCAGAGTGCTCAATCTGTCGTTCTCTGCGAACTCGCGATACTCGTTGTTGTTCATCGTCACAATGTCCAGCATCTCGTTTTCCATATACTTCGTGACCATCTCGTGATTATACGTAGGCAGCGGAATCAGCTCGACGCGGATGTGCGGGTACTTCTTGCCGAACATGTCAAGCAGCAGCTCGATTTCCGTCTGGCTCATAATGGACGTATGATAGCCGAATTTGAGCGAAATGATGCCGCCTGGTGCAGGTCCGGCCACCTTGTTGCCCACTCTCGGTATTTTCACGATCAGCCCTTCATCAACCAGCACCTCGAGCGCTTTGCGTACCGATTGATTGCTGAGGCCAGACTGTTCGGCGTACGTCTTTTCCGAAGGAAGAAATTCGCCGACAACCCGTTTCCCCGTTACAATCTCGTCACGCAAGGTGGTTATAAGCTCGTCCAGACGGGTCCGAAACGTTTTGCGGCTTTGCCGGCTTTCCATATGAACCAACTCGCATTCACAAAGTAGTGGATACAGACCAGATACAAATCACAAAACACGGTAGTCCAGTCCTATGCTACTGATACTAATGGAATCGGATATGGATGTCAACGTGAGCAAACGAGTAAAAAGAAAGTCAGCGGGAAATACCGGGGAGCCGACATCAACGCCCGCTGCCCCGGTATTTGGGTCCACCTGCCTTTATTTTTTGCTCTTTTCTTTCTCGATTTCTTTCTTCAGCTGTTCTTCCAAATCGCGCAGAGCGGTGTTAACGTCCATTTCGTTCAAACCGACTTTCTGGAACGTAGCCGACATCAGGTTTTGCTGCGTGCCGGCAGCGACGTCGATCAATCCGTTTTGGCGCTTCGGCGTAGGAGGAGCCGGCGGGTAGAAGTTAACCGCGTTCATGTTTTTCTTGCTGTAAACGGCATGGCCTTTGCCGAGCGCGGCCTGAACGTCCTTGTTGTTCAGTACGGTCGGAATCCCGCTGCGGGAATCTTCCATGGCGACATCGTCCCCGAGCATCTCCATAATGACCTGGAACGCGTCGTCCTTGTGCTTGCTCTGCTGCGTGATCGACCAGTAGGCCGGACCGCGCTGACCCATCAGCTTCGGGCCTCCCGGAATCAGCGGGGTCGCCACCATATCCCAGTTCAGCTCAGGCGGGAATATCAAGTAGATGCTGTGCTGGTTGAGCTGCATCGCCACATTGCCTTTGGCGAAGATCCCGGTTTCCTCGGCAGCCGTTTTGCTGATGCCGTTATTCGGAATATCGTACATCCGTTTCAGGATCGTAAACACTTGGCGCCATTTCTCCGTATCCGACACCCCATCCGTCTTCGGGTCCAGAATCGGGTTCGAGAATTGGTTGTCGCGCAGCCACGCCATCGTGTTGGCGCTGAAGCCGCGGTACGTTTGCCCGCCCTCGACTCGGGTCATCTTTTTGGCAACGTCGTATACTTCATCCCATGTCATGCCGTCCTTCGGATACGGCTGCCCGAACTTATCGAACAAGTCTTTATTATAGTAGAGCACTTGCGGGAAATACGGGGGAACCGGCAAGCCCATCACTTCTCCCGTTCTTACCACGTCGACGATTTCCTGCGTAAAGACCTGGTTGAATCGCGTCATATCGTATTTATTCTTTTTGATCTGGTCGCGCAAGTCATAGGCGAGGCCGAGATCCATATATAGCGTCTTGAGCGTCGGAATATCCGTACGGATAAGGTCCGGAATGTCGCCTTGGGCAACCAGCTCCGTAATCGTCGCGCCGACCTGGTTCGTCTTGTAGTTAAACGTGATGTGCGGAAACTTCGTTTCCAGCTTTTTTCTGAACCGCGTGTCAAATTCCGCTGCGCTTACGCCTGCCGCATAAAGCGTCATCGTATACGGGTCTTTCTTCGCCTCGGGCTGCGGCTGCCCCGCTTTCGTATCCGGTTCCTTCGCCGTGCCGCCTCCGCATCCGGACAATCCCGCCGCCACCAACATGAACAATGCCGCCGAACCAACTATTTTTTTCATCGCGCACAAGTCCCCCTTCTGAAAATTGTATGCCATAAAGCTGCCGCCAATTGGCAGAAGCGCCTTATGTAATCGCTTTCTTTTCTACATGCACCCATACATTCGACACTACATTCTCCTACTCTGGTTCCCTTCACGCCATATATAAGCGCTTACATAAGAGGTGTTAAAATTACAAAACAATTCTAGTTTGTATACTCACTATCGACAAACCAGTTCAGAATGTTTGAATTCCTTAACTCAATTAATTTACATCTGGTTTACTAAATTATGTACGACGACCCCTGCATATGTCAATCCGCTTTGATTTAAAGACAAAATAAAGATAAAATGGGACAAAAAAAAAGAACACCGTCATACTTATCTGGTGTTCTCGTGACCGGCAACTCGGCCTATAAATCGATTCATAAGCAGCGGTAATGAAATCAGGATCGGGGGATCGTCGGGATGCGGCAGGTGCAGAACAGCGTGACAGGGAGGAACCGGCGTGTTCGGCTTCACGACGATCGGCTCCCTGGAACGGGTGCGCAGCGTCGCGCGGGGCAGCAAAACATCAATCGCGCTGGCCCCCCACTCTACCGAAGTCGCCATTAAGTAATACGTTCCGGGCTTAACGCCCGTAAAGACGAAGCTGCCTACCGAGGAGAGCAGCGTACCGTGCAGCGGCAGTCCTTCGGGGATCGGCTTCGCAAACAGCCCGATCAGAATAACTCCCTCGAACGGAACGACCGATTGGATCGTCCCTTCTACGCGGCCATGCAGATGCGATACCTCCCGGTCGCGCCAGTCGGTCAAATTCCGAAGCATATGCAGCTGGCTTCCGGTCATCTTCATCGAATTCCGGAATTGCGACGGCGTAACGCCGACGCGTTCGGTAAAGCGCGATGTAAAGGTTCCTAGGCTTTGCTGGCCGATCTCCAGCCCAATATCGCGGACGCTCAAATTCGTATTCAGCAGCAGCTCTTTCGCCCGTTGTAACCGGTAAGCGGAGACGTAGTATAAGGGCGGAAGGCCGATTCTCTCTTTGAAGATGCGGGCGAAATGGTACGGGCTATACCCCACATATTTGGCCAGGCCGGATAGTTCGATCGCGTCGTCGATATTCCGATGAATATAAGCGATCGCTTCATCAATCTCGATATACCGGTCGGTCACTTCATGCACCACCTTCATCTATTGTTCCAGAGGACAGGAACAAACGTTCTCTGTGATCATACCATATTTTCTCTCGTATTACAAAAAAACATCCGCGAAATATCGCGGATGCCTGTGTAAAATTTCGATCCATCGTTCAAAGTCCGGCTCGCAACCGACTCCATCGTTCCATGCGTTCGGTGAATTTCGGCGGCACGATACGCGGCTTCCCCGCCTGACAAACCAGTGTCTCCCCTTCCGTCAGCCCCGCTTTTCTCGTTTGCAGCACGGCAACGGCTCTGCTGCGCCATAGCAGCAATTGTTCGCGATGCTCGGGAGAGTTCGCGAGATCGCGACATTCGCCTGGGTCGGCTGTCAAGTCGAACAACTGCTCCGTCCCTTGTCTCGCAAGCCATATATACTTCCATTTGCCGTCCGTCAAATAGTGCATTTCCTGAAGCTCCGAATAGCAGACGCCATGCTCGCCATGAAAATAGGGACGCCACTGCACTTGTTCATCGCGAATAAGAGGAAGCATGCTTTGGCCGTCCACCGTCTCCGGAATGCGAAGCCCGGCTGCCTCGAGAATCGTCGGCATCAGATCCTGCAAACCAACAACGCGATCGACCTTGTGCCTATCGCTTCCGCTCTCCATCTGCTTGGGCAGACGGACGATCAGCGGAATATGGGCGGAGCCTTCGTAGCCGTACGTTTTGCGCCATAAATGATGATCCCCGAGCATGTCGCCGTGATCCGAGGTAAAAATAATGAGCGTGTTGTCGTACAGCCCCATATTCCGCATCTCGTAAAACAATCTGCCGATCTGATGATCGATATGGTTAATATTTCCATAGTAGCCCGCTCGCGCCCGGTGAATCTCTTCGGCGCTCCGTCTCCCCCGCCACGCTTCCGTGCCCGAGGTCGCAACGTCATGCTCGCCGCACCAGTCGCCGAGGTAGGGCTCCGGCAAGCTTTTGCGCATATACAAATCAAAATAGTACGGAACCGCATCGTAAGGGGAATGCGGCCGGGCAAACGACGTTTTCAGAAAAAACGGCTTCTCCGGGTCCCGCTCGCGCAGAAAACGGATCGATTCGTTCACCGTCCAATTGGTCGGGTGCATATATTCGGGAGCGTGGTAAGGCCTCGCCATCCAGGAGTTCCACGTAATGCCGTGATCGATATAGCCATAATCTCCGGTTTTGCGATCCTCGAACCATTTCCGGTAATCGGAGACGAACGAAGGATCGCCTACGCGTCCCGATTCGTCCAGCACCGTGCGATGAAACCCGTTAAGCGCCCGCTGCGGCTCGTAGTGCATTTTACCGACGCCCTGCGTATGATAACCCGCCTTGGCCAGCTCGCCCGGAAGCGTATATTCGAATCCCCCGCCCATACCGCTTGCGATGCCGCCTCCCGACGAATAAAGGATGCCGGTGTTCCACGGGTCCATCCCGGTCAGCAGCGACGCCCGCGCCGGAATGCAGGAGGGCGTTCCCGAGTACGCACTCGTGAACAAGGTGCCTTCGGCAGCCAGCGCATCGAGCACAGGTGTCTCGATGACCGGATTCCCGCTGCATCCGAGCGTATCCCAGCGCTGCTGGTCCGTCATAATGAGTAGTATGTTCGGCTTCTTCATACCGTTTCTCTCCTATCCGCTGAATCTTTATAGGTATGCGGCTCTATTTGTGGTACAGTAAATGCAAGATAAGTCCAGCCATGCTTTCGTTTTTGACATTTCTTCCGCACTTCCGCGCGGCTAAGGAGAATGGCGATGTTCATTTTGAACGAATCGTTTTATGTCGATTACTTGCAGTTCAAAGTCCGCTGGGCCCGCAGCATGTACAAGCCCCATACGTATACGTCGGACATGCAGTACCCGCATACGATTTTCTGGCTTGTATACGAAGGGTCTTGGAAGCTCCACGCGCTGGATCGCGAGCTGGTTGCGAAGCCCGGAGATTTGCTGGTGTTCCCGCCCAACACGCTGATCGGCCTGAATCGCGGCGAGAACGAGAGCATCCGCTATTTGTCGCTGTGCGTCGATCTGAAGATCGGCAATCTCGATCTGGCAACCCTCTACGATCTGCCGCTGTCGACCAGCCTGTCGGACAGCCCCCAGCTTGAGTCGTTCACCTCCGTCTGGCTGGAAGCGGTACGCTCGTTCGACACGCTCGGGGAGCTGATTACGTCCAAAATGCCCGGCCTTTCACCGGCAGCGAGTCATACCCATATCATTCATACCGACATTTCGCTGTCGTTTCTCGGCCTGCAGGGCGTTCTGTACGGCTGGCTGAAGCAGCTTCTGACGATCATGCGGAGCCATTTGCCCGACGAGCCGCTTCGCTTTGACCACCGTGTAATGAAAGTTTGCGATTATGTGCGGCATCATATCGACAAGCCCGTGCGGCTGCGTGAAATGGCGGACCATGCTCACTTAAGCCCAAGCCATCTGAGCCATCTGTTCGTGAAGACGCTCGGATTGTCCCCGCTCGAATACGTCCGGCAAGTAAGGCTGCAGCTGGCCAAAGAAATGCTGGCGCACTCGACCAGCAGCGTCAAAGAAATTGCGGAAATGATCGGCTACGGCGAACAAAGCCAGCTCAGCCGCTACTTCAGCCAGTCGGAGGGCATGAGCCCTCTCCAGTTCCGTAACGCCGCCACTTCCGCCAATTCCTTATAAACGCCGGCAGCCGCTTGCCGGCTTTATTTTTTCGCTTTCTCCGCGTCGACCGCTTTTCGCGCCGCTTCCGCTGCATCTCTTAGCGCCGTGTTCGTGTCCTTCTTGCCGGTGACGATTTCCTGGAATGCCGTGCTCGCTTTGCCGGCGGCAATATTGTTATATTTGTCCTTGTTCGAGATCGGCGCCGTTTTTTCCGAGAAATACGCTTTAATGTTTTTGCCTTTAAAATCCGCCTGGGTTTGGGCGAACGAGCTCTGGACCGTTTTGTCCAGCAGCGTCGGCATCGTGCCGTCCTTCGACTGCCTCGTCTGGAACTCGTCGGACGTAAGATAAGAGATGATTTCAAACGCCTGCTCCTTATGCTTGCTCAGGCTTGCGATGCTGAAATAAGCGGGCGATTGCTGGGGAGCTACACCCATAGCCTCTTTAAAATACGGCATCGAAATAATGTCCCAATCAAACGTGGCCGGATAACCGATCATTTCACTGCCATAGTAGGCGTACATGGCCGCTGCCTGGTCCTTCTTGAACAGGTCCGCGTGTTTCGTCAGCAGATCGGACGCATATTTCTGATCGGCGATTTGATAAAAACGCGCGAAGTTGTTAACGACCGCCTTGAACTTATCGTCTTCGATCATGACTTTATCCGTTCTCGTATCGTAGGACGGAATCGACAGCTGATTGTTCGTAATCATATGCGAATACGAGGTAACGAGGCCGAAATACTGCGTACCACCTTCCGTCCGGGTCATCTTTTTCGCCAGCTCGTAGATGTCATCCCACGTCGAGCCTTCCTTCGGATAAGAAACGCCGAACTTGTCGAACAAATTTTTGTTGTAGAACAGCAGGAACGTGTTCGAGCGGATCGGCAATCCGTACATGCCTCCTCCCGCGAAGCCTTGCATAAACTGCACGGCGGACGGTTCCAGGCGGTTCAGATCGTACTTATACTTTTTGATCAGCTCTGTAATATCGTATTGCAGGTTGTAGTCGACCAATTCGTTAATGGTGGAGGTTGACGAAATGATGATGTCGAGCGGCTGTCCGGACGCCAGCAGATCGGCGGTTTCGGTGCCTTTCGCATACTGCACGAACTTTACCGTTACGTGCGGAAACTTTTCCTTGATCGCATTACCGTTCTCCTTCATAAACTGCTCCGGCGTGCGCCCTGCGTTCGGCGAATAAAAGACGATTTCCACCGGCTCCTTGTTTGCAGCAGGCTCCGCCCCTGTTTTTGGCGGCTCGGTTTTTGCTGCGCTGCCCCCGCCTCCTCCGCAAGCGGCCATGAGCGAAGTCAGCAGCGCGACGGCTGCGAGGCCGGACAGATGTTTGCCTGGCTTCATGTTCATTTCTGGTTCCCCCTTTTTAACGATAAAAGAAAGCGACAGTGTGCAGGTCATCGCTTTCTATCCTGAAAGCGTTTCCCGTTTGTCTGTATCGTATCATGCGAGGCCATCCGATTCCCATATCTTCAGCGTTGATGTTTTTGACATTTCTTACGATCTGTATTTCGCAATGACAAGAAAAAAGCATCTCGAATTATCGAGATGCTCTTCGCCTCTATCTTTAAATTTCACTTAAACGTCCCGGCGCAAGGCCCGCAATACGTCGACCTTTGTAGCTCGTCTGGCGGGACGGGACCCGGACAATACGGCGACGGCCAGCGAGATGACTGCGGCAAGCACGGCCAGCAGCGGCGGAATAAGCGAGAAGCGGAAGTCGGCCGGCACCTTTTCATCCAGAAACGACTGAATCAGGAGAGGCAGCGCGCCGTTAACCGCAAATGATAGCGCATAGGAGACAATAATGCCTATAGCTGCCCCGAGTACGCCGATCAGCCCGCTCTCGAGCAGGAAAATGCGTCGTATGGCTGCCGGATGCGCTCCGATCGCCTTCATGATGCCGATATCCTGGGCCCGTTCGGTCACCGCCATCGTCATTGTATTGAAAATACCGATCGAAGCGATCAGAACGGCGATCGTCCCGACGAACACAAGACCGATCTTCATAATCAAAAACACCATGTTGACCTGCTCCAGCTCGTTCGCGATCGAATGGTTCATGTATCCGTCCGCGCGAATCTGTTCGCCGATCGCTTTCACATACTGCGCTCCGTCGGCGATCGCCTGAACCTGGGTATAAATCCTCGGCTCGTCCGGCTTTTTCGGCTTATCTCCGGGTTCGCCATCCTTCGTTTCGCTCGGTTTTTCGGCAATACCGAACTGCGTACCGGTAATCGCTTCGATCTTCTGAAGCAGCGGCTCGCCCATATAGACATTCTTATCTGTTTTCCATTCTCGCGTAGGCTTCTCGGTCACGCCGACAATCGTCGCCGTTATCGGCGTTTTCTGCTCGGCTCCGTTCACATAATGGATGACGTCCATCCGCATCGTTTTACCGATCCAATCCTTCGCCTCGCGTGCCGGCTGCGTCTGCTTGGACTTGTCGGCTGCGCTGTCCGCTCCCGAAGCCGGCTGCTCGTCCCGCGACTCCCGGATATTGTAGCCGATGACGACTTCATCAGCCGCCTGCGGCAATCGGCCGCTGCTTAAGGCGAAGCCAGCCTTCGTCTCCGCGTCGAAATCGACCGCGATCGCGCCGCCTCCGGATACCGCTTGTCCATCGACCGTTCGCGGCAGCGCCTGCTGGATGTAGTTGCGGTAGGTGACCGCCTTGATATGCTCCACCGAGCGCAAATACTGAATATCCTGGTCGGTCAGTTCGTTGTTCATCTTGCCCCCCGTCTCTTTCCCCCATACTTCAATGGCGGTGACGAGCCGGTCTCCGATCATTTTATCGACGATGCTTTTTTGCAGCCCGAATCCGACGGACGCCAGCACGATCAGAAACGCACATCCCATTGCGGTTGCGAGCACAGTCATAAACAACCGCGTTTTATTTTTTTTCATATTTTGCCGTACAAACCGGACTTGATCCGAAAATTTCACTGTTGTTCCTCCCTTATGCCCAGACCGGGCTTTTAATGATACGCCCGTCCTGAAGTGTGACCGTGCGATTTGCCGTGGCGGCCACCTGCTCGTCGTGAGTAATGATCAAAAACGTGATCCCCTGCTCGCGGTTCAGCTCGCCGATCAGCCGCAGGAGCTCGCGCTCGTTTTCGCTGTCGAGACTGCCTGTCGGTTCGTCCGCCAGTACGATCGGCGGCCTCAGGACCAGCGCCCGCGCCACCGATACGCGCTGCTGCTGTCCGCCCGACAGCTCACTCGGGTAATGCTGAGCGTAATCGGACAAGCCTACGCGCTCCAGCATCTCGTTGACCCGTCTTTTCCGCTTTTCGATGCGAACGCCTTGGAGCACAAGCGGCAGCTCGATATTTTCGAATGCGGTCATGCTTGGAATCAGTTGAAAGCTTTGGAACATGAAGCCGAAGTTCGCAAGCCGGAAGTCGGCCCATTCCCCTTCGCTCAGCTTTGTCACCGTCCGTCCCATTACCGAAATATCCCCTTGCGTGGGCCGAATGTAGCCGGATATTAAGTTAAGCAGCGTCGATTTGCCCGACCCGCTGCGGCCGACGATCGCGACCATCTCTCCTTCCTCGACGCGCATATCGATATGTTGAAGGACCGGAACGATGCGTTCCTTCCCTTTTTTGCCGATGGCGAATTGATGGCTGACGCCCTGGACTTCGATCATGATTGTACCTCCGTTTTTTGTTGTTGCTGCATTTTTTCCGTTGGTTTACGGTCACCTGAACAACAATACCGGAGAAAAGTTAAAACAATATGCTACGATTTATGAAAAATTTCTTAAGTAAATCTTTATTTTGATAAGAAAAACGTCTATCGAAGTTAATTCAAGGATGAGCGACCGCGACTGAACCCCACAAAGTGAAGAAAAGCTGTGGACACGGACGGGCAAGTATAACGGAAGCGATATTTCCGCTAAACGCTATTTTCACTCGCAACTTCCCCTATAAAGGAACAAGAAGTTCCGCTATTTCCTCAGGCAAAACCGGATCCGGTCCTACCCCCTAATTATGGAGAATAACCTGCACAAGCTAGAGCGTTCGCAGTCTTACTTGAAATCTCACGTAATCAGGCTTTAAAGCGCAACTTGGAAGGGGGTTAAGTCTGGCTTCGCAGCGGCGATCCACTCCCGGAACTCCGCCGGCGAG
>NZ_RBAH01000032.1 GCF_003626695.1 Paenibacillus ginsengarvi | reverse complement strand
TATGTTGGAGTTGTCCTTTTTGGCGGATTCCCGGAAAAAGTTAATGTAAAATAAAGTAATGAAATGAATTTTTCCTCAATTCAGCACGACCTGACATAGTGTGATAGAGTCTTTGCAACGCTAGTGGTTCAAAAGCATTTTATTTTTCCAAAAATACTAGTTTCCGGGGAGATAGGAGGCTCAAAAGACTTCTATTTGTAAACCGCCTGCATGTAGCGGTAGGCGGGACATGCCATCACAGCAAAAAACAGGGTCAGTGAAGACGGAAGCAGGTACACAAAAAGGCTGGATAGAAAACGTTACGTTTTCACGCCCAGCCTTTTTATTTTGGGAACTTATTGGACAGCCTCGAACAGGTTATTCACTTTTTAACTTCCAATTGCTTGAAGTAATAGGCGGCGCCTGAATTAAAACCAAGCCCGAAGCCTACGAGGTCTCCGCCAAGCTTCACCTCTTTGCCTAATTGAACCTCTTCGAAATATTTGGCTAAATGATCGAAATTGGCATCGTTCAGCTTCACCTTGAGGGATGATATGCTGTATTCCAATTTAGCCAAATCCTTATTGCTCATCATATCGCTCAAGAAGGTGCCGATTGCAGCCGTATACGCTTTGGCCGCCTGCACAATCTGATTGTAATCATCCATGATGAGGGAAAAGGCGCTGACGCTCCAGACGGAGGAGTCTATGCCGATAAATGCGCCTGCGAGGAACCCTAGATAATCGTCTCCTGTCGGCGCTACAGGCTCCAAAGCCATCAAATATTCGGCCATACCGCCATGCTCGCCGGTATCCATCACCGCAATGGTCTCGAAGGTCACCGGATCGACTTCCAGCCAGATCCAGCGGTCTTCTCCATAGATTCTTGTCGGTTTATTGGGGATCAACATCGCCTTCTTGGAATCCGTAACCCTCCGAATCAGAAAATCCGGGTAGCCCTGCTGCTTCATATAGGCAAGATCGCCTTTGCGATTACCGGTAACGCTTAAAAATAACTTGGTGTCCTCCGGACTTCTCGACCAAACCTCCACGAAATCCGCCTTATCCCCGGGCAAGACGGCCCCTTCGAGCCGTGAGGCATACAGCCCGCTCGCAATGTTGAAGGCACGGACAGCCTCCGGCACGCCGCGATGCAACTGGTTGGCGGATTGCATCAGGTCGATGCTGGTGCGCAGTGGCGAGGCGGAATCTTTGCGCCGCACGGTGACAACCAGGACGCGACTTTGCTCGGTGCGCCCCGCCGTAACATCAAGCGTTTCCGCAAGCTGCTTCTCGTAAGTTGTTTGACCCACAACAAAACGGTAAAGGATGTTCCTGGTATACCAGGCAAGCGTCGATTGCACATCCGGTCTTACCGCTGATTGATAGACACGATCCGCTGCCTTCTGCAAGGAAGCCGTCGCTTCCGCCGACAGATCCGGAAGGTTCACGGCAAGCGTATGGAATACCCCGGTATTATCCTCCCCTTCCTGCAAAACGGTTTCGTGCGTCAACTTTTTGTCCGGCAATTGCACCTCTATGCGGATACTCGCGATGGTAACTTTGGAAAGGTTCACGCTGCCGTTGCCGACGATTTGGAGCGTCTGATTTTCCAGAACCGCCGTGTACAAACCGTTTTTCCCGCCAATGCGGATATCCAAGGCCTCATTGCCCAATTGATCCAGCGGGAGCTTGCTGTCGAGCATGAGGATTTCCTGGGTGTCGGGGCCGCTCGTGCCCGCATCGCCCGCCAAAGCGTCGGAAACCACTCCCGCGGCGGAACCAACATTCTTATTGCCTTTCGCTTTAACCTTGAAATAAACTTTGATCACGCCAGTTTCCGCGGTCAGGCTTCGGGCTTCCTGACCGCCGGGCAGGTAGACCAAACCGCTTAATTCCGAGAGATCCTTCATAAAAGGCACAACGAACAATTTGGATGCCCCCTGCTCGTCTGTGTACGCCCAGGCCGGCAGCGAAGCCGTTTTCGCTTCCGCTACATTCCCCAGCTTTTTCAAAGCTTCTCTGCCCTTGTTGGTCACCGTCACCATTCTTAGTGAGGGACTATAACCCAGATTCGCCAGCATCCCTCC
Source organism: Paenibacillus ginsengarvi (assembly GCF_003626695.1). Lineage (GTDB taxonomy): Bacteria > Bacillota > Bacilli > Paenibacillales > NBRC-103111 > Paenibacillus_AB > Paenibacillus_AB ginsengarvi. Next base: position 90,242 of record NZ_RBAH01000032.1, on the reverse strand, counting down.
GGTCAGATGAGCCAGATCCCCCTCCGTTCCCCAGCCCTGGGTCAGTACGGATTCCGGCGAATAGCGATAGGTGCTCCAATTATTTTTTGACGAAGGCAGCCATTGGAGTTTCTCGATCACCGTCTGAAAGTCCGCCCAGGCTTTGACGGTTTTCAGCTGCGCTAAACCGTATAAGGCCGGCAGCGGCGCGGGAATGTTATTTTTCGTCTGCTTGCCGGCATCGAGATCGTCTTTCGGCATGGCGTTCGGCGCCGTATTCATCGCGGATACGGCTTTGTATTGGTTGATAACGCGTATAAGCGCCTCCGCCAGTTGGTTATCGAACTTCTTGTCGACGTCGGGCGAGATCTGTTTGACTAGAAGCCCCTCTTCCGCATAGTTCCCTTGACCGACAGCCAGATGCAAGTCGCCAAACAGGGAAGACTGCAAAACCCAATTCGCTCCGGCTTGTTTGGACGGTATGTTGAAGACGAGAAGTCCACGCCGCGAAGTACCGTCAAACACAGGCCAGTCATTAGCAATGCCCAACAGCAAATCGTCGGTGATCGGGTCCGGCCGCAATTCGGAACGCTCCTGCCCTGAATCGGCATTGTCCGAGATCAGCGTGAAGGACTGGCGAAAACCCGAGACGCCTGACCCGTCCTTCGTATCCAAGAAAGTAACGTCTGCAATGACGTAATCGCCGCTTTTTTTCTCAATCGATTTCACTCTTGCAAGCGTATTAACCGTCATGGACACTCCATCCCCCTGGTACGAGGAGCCGCTTCCTGAACTATCCGCCACTTCGCCGCGAACGGGCAAAAGCATCGCCCCGCCTCTCAGATCGCCATACAGCTCCATCGGCGAGTCCTTCAACACATTCGGCGTTTGGAAAGCCAATCTTACTGTATTGGAAGTGCCGGGCCCAATGGCGACAGGCCTTAGAAAGCCATAAGGCAGCAGCGCCGTGGTGTTATTGACGGGAATCAGGAACGGACCGTTCGTTGTCCCGACTTTTAGGAAAAACCGTTCTTGCGGGTTCACATTCAGCAAAGCCTGAACGTTGGAATTCAACTGGGCTTCGATCACTTTAAACACGCTTTTTTCCGCAGAACTGACCCGATTGATGGTATTCGTATCACTGTTAGCCGTCAATGTCATGCTGAACGTATCGGAAAGCTTGCCCGTCACCGTCTTCGGCAAGGAAGCCAGCGGGAGGTCGCCCACCTTCCCGGCCTCTCCGATCAGCGATAACGCGATATGACCGTTCTCGGTATCATAAAAATGCAGCGTTGCTCTCTCCGTATCTTCGTCAGGCACGAGGAAAACCAGCACGCCTCGAACCGTTTCATCGCGCTTAATCGCCAGTTCGCTTTTCCCCGGCGGAACGAGCGGCGATTCCGCCAGCCATGTCGCCGTCGAAGCGGGATAAGCTCCCGATTGATTCATGTCGATGAAAAAGTGGGAGGCGAAATCCGGAATCAGATACGTCGCCCCTTCGGGATGAATGTTTTTCATCTCCATATCGACGGCCAAAAAGCTTTTTCTGTCCGGCGCTGCAACTCCTCCGAGGCTTTTCAGGAAAAATAGTTCTTGCGCCTTCCATTCCACGGCCTTGTTTTTCCCCTTGACGTTCAGCGGCAGCCGTTTATAGATTTTCACATCGGCGCCGGGCAGATCACGGCCGTACAGCAGCGAAGCCGTCGCCGCCTCATATTGGGCAATAGGCGTTCCCGTGCGGTAACTGATCGTATTCAGCGCTACCTTCTCGGTCGAGCTCCGCAAGGCATGAAAATTCGTCAACTGATTGACCGTATACTCGCGAGCCTTGCCTTCGACCTCATCGTTGTTGATGGAAAGGGTCACCGCCACCTTGTCGGGCTCTTTGGCCTGCACGCTGTCCAATGCCTCCTGGAGCGCTTTGGCCAGCACTCCTGGGTCTTCGGAGATGATATACTTGCCTCCCGATTTTTCCGCAGCCCATTTGAAAGCGGCTTCGGCCTTTTCCGTTCCCAGGCCGACCCAGAGGGAGATTATGCCTTCCTCTTTAATACCGGTCAGTATTTTCTCAAAATCCGCTTTGCGAGAAGCATCCACATCCAGAGCGGCGTCTGTTACATACACGATAACTCGCTTGCTGGAGGGGATCGCCCTAAGCGATCGCAAGGTTCTCTCGGCGGAATCGATAATATTGGTTCCCCCGTCCGCGGCAAGCTGGCCCAGCGCCTGAATAATCTCGGTCTTGCGTTTGGTGAACACCTGCTCGACGGTAACATTCGCCGAGAAGCTCATAAGCTGCATCAGACTATCGTCCGGAATTTTCTTTATAAACTCGTGGTACAGATTTTTCACCTTATCCAAACGATAGTCGCCGTTGCCGGAGGAAGGATTGATGTCCATCGATCCGCTAACGTCCATGGTCAGGGCAATAACCGGCACATCCGAAGGCGCCGCTTCCCGGGGCCGTTCGTAAACGACCTCATAGTGATTGCCGAGCCGCTCGTTAATCGAAGCGAATACGCGCTGTACAGCTTCCGCATCCATCGCCGAATAATAGGTTCCTTCCGACATGCCGGCCAGTTCAAGCATGGTTGCCGCATCATGACCCTCGCCGAAGCCGATCGTGAACACGGGGATGCCGGCATCCACGACAGCCTTCCCCACCTCTTGCTTCGTCGCCTTGCTTCCCGAGCCGTTGCCTTCTGTACTGCTGTCGACTCCGTCGGTAAAAACAAGCAGCGTCGGGCGTTCCAGCCCTTTCAGCAGATCAAGCCCCTGAACGATGGAATCGTATAAGGTGGTTGCCCCTTCCGCCTTGACCTGACTGAGACTTTGGAGAACTTCGTCTTTGCTGGTCCCCTCCAGCAGCCGGATTTTCGAGTCAAAGTCAATGACCTGAATATGCGTTCTGTCCGGAAGCCCTTGAATAAAGCCGCGTGCCGCCTCCAGCACCTGGTTCATCGAATCGGCCATAGAGCCGGAAGAATCGAGGGCAAGCACAATGCTCGGCGGTGTCTGAAGCCGATCGAGCTTGACGATTTTTCCTTCCTGCCCGCCTTCCCGTATTTGCGTATTGGCGAGGGTAGGCGTGAACCGGGGAGACTCGGAATCCAGCAGCATAAACGAAATCTTCACTTGATCCCCGTCATCGCTCAAGTCCGTAATCGATAGTTCGCTTTCCGAACCGTTCGTTTTCCCCATTTCCTTGTTCAAGTAGGAGCGATTGACAACAGGATCGATGTCCAGCGTCGTCATTTCCCCTGTACGGACGGGGATCAATCTCGCATTCAGATCGGATGTGTACGCCTTGTCGCTGCCGGGCTGAATGACGACATCCCAATACCCGGACGGAAGCCAGAACAAAATATCCCCTTCGGGAGTCAGATTGCCTTTCAAGCTCAGTTCAGGGTGCCGAACCGTAATCCCGGGTGGCGCCTTTACGGCGACATGTCCCACAGGAACCCCATGCACCTTCAAAGCTCCCAATCGTTCCCCGTCGGCAAGCGGGGTGATCTCTTCCAGCTCGTCAAGCGTTAAGGAAAATTCTTTCGGATCGGAGCCGCTTCTCCAATTCACTTCCCACAAAATGGGCGTCGAAGTATCCTGCGGTATGTCATCCAACGCGTAATGTTCCGTTTTATAGACGTACAAATGTTTCGCGTAACTAAGCTGTCTGGCATACTGGCCTTGCACATAAGTTCCTTTGCCGACAATCTGCGCTTCGCCTTTATTCATCGCAACCTGGATGCTCTGATAGCGATGTCCGTCATTTTCGGTCATAAAATAGACGACTTGATTTTTGTAATCTTTCGTATGGAATACGACGGTTTCTCCAGCGCGAAGGCGCAGTTCCCGGTAAACGGTCAGCAAGTAGCCGCCGCTTTTTTTGGCGGCAGTCCCCCACCAGTCGTTCCCGTCGCTGTCCGTCGCATGAAGGATCCAGCTATCTTCTCCGGGGCCGCGGAAATATTCGCCGCCAAGCTCGGAAACGTACTGCAACAGATCGGTGAAAGGATCAATCGCCGGATCTTTCCAGCTCACAGTCAGCTTCCATTCGTTCCCGGCCGTATCTCTGGAGGTTTCCCTGTTGTCCTTCGTAATGTAGGAAAGCTTCGCATACTTGTTGGCGGCAAACTCGACGGATTGATAGTTGCCCTGAGAACCGAAAGGGTTCAAGTAGGGAATGTCCGTACTCCATTTGCCCACGGGATACGTTTTTCGTTTGGGCGCCGCTTGAACCGTTTCGAGAACATCCAGCGACGATGGAGATTCAATTTGCGCGCCTGGAGCGGTCTCGACGGGAGAGTTCCGGTTATGCTGGCTAAAAGCCAGAACAACAGCGCCGCCTGCCACCACTATACCAAGCGTCACCATCAAGAGAATCTTGATACTGATTTTGGCTAACCAGCCTTTCATTCCATTCAACATCCTTTCGCCTTCAAAATACGAAATCGGGCCTATCAACCGCAAAGGGCCGCTCAAACAGCAAAACCCTTCCTAAGAAGAGTCCGCTTGAGGGTATACGGTTGAGACGGAAAAGCTTGCGCGGACGAAACCTGAGACTCCGTGCCGCACAGGCCCCAACGACTTGCTTACGGCAGCTTCAGCTCGATCTCGATACGGTAGAAGGCTCCAATAGTATTCTCAAAATCGGTTACAAGCGACTTTGCAAATTCGCCCTCGTCCAGGATTCGGACCAGCAAATTTTGCGCAGGTTTCCCTTTGGGCAACAGCCGGGCCGTGATCTTGTACCGGCCGATCGGCACATCTTTTATTCCGAACCCGTTGTTCGTTACCCCTCCGTGCCCGACGTACGTCTTGCCCGCGCCTCCGGCCGATTCGCCAACCGGCTCCAGCGTCAGTTCGACATCTTCCCGGTTTGGAGGCGGGAGCGTAATATCTGCAGGGTCCCATAGGTCGGCCATGTGGAATATGACCGAACCGGTGGCCGTCTGCATCACAAAGTTGCGGATGGCGCCTGTATTGCCCGCGAACGGATCATCGTTGTCCGGTGTCAGTTCGACCGTAGACGATACTCCGTTTAATTCGATCGCCGCTTCCCCGCTGGCGTTCCAGGTTGTCGCCATCCGGCTCAGCTCGATCCGATAGCGGCCATTCGCGTCGGTAACGGCAATCTCGTTGCTGTTGTAAAGCAGCTGATTGTCGGCATAAATCGTAGCTTTGCGGATTGGGCGGCCGGCTGAATCGACAGCGACTCCTTTCAGCACATAAGGCTCGACGATGTCGTTCCCGCGGTTAGCGGCTGTTCCGTCTTTTGTCACGGCATCCGCCTTGTCGGAAATGCGAATCACGATTTTATCGCCCGTATCGGCATAAGCTACCTCATATCCGCTCTCCTCCGATACGAAGCGCAGCGGAACCATTGTCCGTCCCTCCACAATCTGCGCAGGCACATCAAGCTCCACTTTGCGGCCGTTGACAAGCGCGGTTTTATTGTCGATCGTCAGTTCGATTACGAGTCCTTCCTTCGTGCCGGTCGCTTTCGATACCCCACCCACGCTCCTCCAATCTACTTCGAAGCCCAGCGTCTCCAGCAAGGAACGGAACGGCACGAGCGTCCTGCCGTCCATAAGGATCGGCGGAGCTTCCTGAAACGTCACCAATTGGTCCTTGTAATAGATGCTTATCTCCTTCGGGGCCGCCGCTGCGCCCGTTTGACACACCATTGCGATCACGAGCGATAGGACGGTCATCAGACTAGCCGCCTTTGCCGATAAACGATAGCCGACATTCCATGTTCTGAACAAAGTTGAACATTCCTCTCCATGTGGGATTTCCGGCCGCCAAGTCATGGCCGTTTCCTCTTAGCCAGTGTAGCATCGCGGATTTCGTTCCGATATTATACGATCGTATACAGTTGCATAACGATCAGTGCGCTATTGGCTCGGAGAACGCAAACAACCCTCCCGGCTTCCTGCTTGGGAAGCGAGAGGGTTGAATAGGCAATTGACAGCGCGAAGACTGGACTAACCGAACGACGGTTTCTTCATAGCGGCATCGATTCGCTCGCTGCTTGCTTTGGAGCAACGCTTACAAACTTTGATTTGGCTGCCGTCTGGTTGAGTCCGGGTATACAGCAGCTTGATCCTTGTAGCGGAGCAAACCGGGCATGTCCCTCTGCCTCTGGACGGCAGCTTCCAAAGGACGCTTCCTCTATGCGTTTTGGGCATCGACTTCACCTCCTGTTGCGGTTACTGGGCTTGTCCCCATCATAACCGCCCCAAGAGCTTGAAGATATATAAGAAACATTTACAAAGTGAATGTGGTATATCCCGGCCGGGCAAAAAAATAGCCACAAAGGAATCCGTTCCGTTGTGACGTCCAGTTGTATGCTATTTTTTGGAGTAAACAATTTTTTTAATGCTATCGCAAGAAAGACAAAATTGATCCGATAGTTGGTGAATGGATGCACCGGCCGAAAAGCAGGTGCGGATTTCGTCGTTTCTTTGCTTCAATAACGTTCTGCCCCCTGAAGTTTCGCCCCATTTCTTGCGCGATTGTTCAGGAATGGGGATGTAGACCATCCCGCCTTGGACATACTTCTGTACTTCCCTCAGTAAATCTTCCGGCAAAATATCGGCGTTTATATATTTCATGAGCTCTGCCCCTTAAATTTTTTTAAAAGTTTAAGGAAGCAAAGTCTACACTACAATTCAGTTGTCTCTAGGCAACGAGGTTAGGCGGTACGTGTTCCTTCTGCTCCATACAACAACCGCCGTTGTTTGTAGTGTAAACTTTGCATAGAGCAGATCTTCTTAAATCCGGACATCTTTTCCCCCTCCTCCCCAAAGGAAAATCCATTTCATAGCTGCCGTTTTCCAGCCTTTCACGTCAAAACAATCCATTTCATTGTAGCAGAGCCATGTGCTTCAAACCTATGTACAGAATGATTCAGAAACGTTTATTACACAAACATACTGGCCAAATCCAAAAACGCGCACCGAAAAGGGCACGCGTGCGGAAAAGCTGCATGACTAGTAGGTATCCCGATAACTAAGGCTTTATATAATCGAACAGTCCCGGAATCGCCGGCCCGACGTAACGGATCAAGACGCGGCTTCCGCCCAAACCGAGCCACCAGATGCTGCAGTTGTCCCCGTAAGGCCGGAGACTGCTCGAATAATCGAGACCGAGCGCGGCGAGCATGAACCGGCGGTTCAAGGCACCGTGCGCGACAAGCGCAACGCGCTCGCCTTGCGTAAACTGTTGGCGCAGCCGGTCCAGCAAACGCTCGGCACGACGGAACCCGGTCTCGGACGTTTCCCCGCCGGGGCAATGCCAGCCGAGCGGATCGCACTCCGTTCCTTCCGGATAAACGACCTCCGGGTACATCTCGGCCAGCTTCTCCGTCGTCGGCCCGCGGTAGCCTTCTCCCGTCCATACCTCGTGCGCGTCCAGCCATACTTCGATCGGCAATTGCGTTTGCCGCGCGAGCGGCTGGGCGGTTTCCACGGCGCGCATAAGCGGGCTGGAAAACAGGCGGGTAATGCCGGAGGCGGCCATACATGCCGCCATCGCATCCGCTTGTCCGCGTCCGCGCTCCGTCAGTCCGCCGTCGGCCAGCGGCGTTTTCGACGTGTTCGTGACCGATTCGCCGTGGCGTATCAGAAACAGTTCCAAACGAGTCATCTCCTGCTGCGCTCTTGCCGGGCAAGAGCGGTAATTGTGTGCTTTGTTACTTCTTGCCGAATAAAGCCGGCTTCAGCGTCCACGATTGGAGCTTCGACATGGCGATGACGTTCGGCACCCGCAGCTCCTCGGGGAAAATACGCCATCTCGGTCCCCAATGGTCGTTATCGCCCGCGTGTTTCTCCGTCGCAAGCGTTCCCCGGACAAGCTCCACACGGTCGTCGTCGGCAAGGCCGCCGCGAAGGATACGGGCCATCGTGCAGGTCATATCGAGCGGGCTTACCCGCCGTCCGCCGATATCGTAATAGTCCGGCAGCTGACGGAAGCCAAGCACCTCGGGCCTATCTGCCGCCGCAAACGCTTGCTTGATATCCGCCACGCGAAGCAGACCGCCACCGTCGCTGCGTTGCTCCCGCTCCGGTCCATAGGCGAAATCCGGCTTCAGCTCCCGCCCGAGCAGCAAGGCGCCGAACAGCGCATGCAGCTCAGCCGGCGAATAGCTTTTGCCGCCCAACACCCTGTAGCCGAGCTCCTCGTCCACCGTGGCAGCAAGCGCTCGCACGTCTTCCTCCGGCACGACCGCCTCCGGACGCGAGCTTTCCAGCGCCAGCGCCTCGGAGGCTGTTATATAGTCGATCTGTTTCGTTAGCGTATAATCGATAAATTCGCCGAACTTCTCCAGCCAGCGCTCCATCTCCCCCGGAGCCTTGAGCGGCGCTGGCTGCCACAGCTCGGGCGGCGTCATTTTCCCTCTGGCGAAATTAACCGCATCCCAGAAGCCTTCGCAGGAGAAATCGCATTCGTGGCAGTACATGCTGATGAAGGCGACCTCTTCGCCGGAAAACCGCTCGCACGCCCGGTCGAATTCACGCTTGGCCTGCTCCAGCCGGTCTTCTTTGAACGACAGCTTAATCGTGGCTTCCATGTTCGTCATGTTCAGCAGCCCCCCATACCAGAAAGGCAAACCGTCCATCGAGATTTGGTCGTGGTCGTCCAGGTAGACCGAAACGCCCCACTTGTTCAAGGCGGCGAACGTCTGAGGCGCCCAAGAATAACCGGCCTGCCCGTAGCAGACAACCGGCGAACCGGTCATATTCCGCACATCGTCCAGTCCGCTTCGCTCCTTCGCCTCGAAGACGGCGGCGCCCTCCCGGAAGCCGTAATGCTCCAAATACTCGGTGCTGACCGGATGCTGGCTGTGCAGATCGCTATGGTAGCCGATCTCGTGTCCGGACAGCCCCGCCCAGATGTCGGTCCGGTTTTGCCGGTACGTGAGGCGCGCCTTTTCCCCAACGATCTTGAAGATGCCTCTCACGACGTTCCTCCGGTTGAGCTGCTCCAGCAGGCCGGCCCACGCTTCCTGCGCCTCAGGGGTGATATAATCCTCCACATCGAACCACAGCAGCACTTTCACATTAGCCATCGGCTTCTCCTCCATCTATCGGCGCGGCTCCCCTCCGTCGGATCATACCTCGTCCCAGATGCGCCGCACGTTGTCGAAAGCGATCCTCGCGCCAAGCCGCGAAGGCTCCATCCCCTCGAACTCGATCGAGATGTAGCCCGCGTAGCCGGACGATTTGATCGTGGACAAGATGCGGTGCATGTCGAGCGAGCCGCAACCGGCGATCGCGCCGCGCAAGTAATTGCCTCCCAGCGTCTCGAACCACCCTTCTCCGGGATGGCGGCAGCGTGTGCGCAAATAAAAGTCTTTCACATGCACCATCGAAGCGTACGGTATTAATTTCGCCACCGCGATATGCGGGTCCTCGTCGGCCACCATGAAATTACCGACGTCGATCGTCGTTTTATAATTGGAACGGTTCACTTCCTGCATAACGCGCAAGACGCGATCGCTGGCCTGCACGAAGTAGCCGTGATTTTCCAAACTGGTCGTAATCCCGAAACCGGCGGCATAGTCAGCAATTTCCTGGCATGCCTGGACGATGGCGGGCAACTCCGCCTCGAACCGGCCGATCTGACATAACCCGGGCGGCCTTTTGGCCACATCGTGGCGCATCAGCTTCACCCCGAGCTCGCGGGCGATGTCGACCTGCTCCTTGATCCGGTCGATTTCTTTCTTCAGCGCGGCGTCGTCCTTGTCCGCGAAATTGCCGCCTACGGCGTAGTTGGACAGCTCGAGGCCGGCGTCCATCGCCGTTCGCCGAATATTTGCAACAAAGCGTTCATCCTTCATCCGCTCCCGTATGCCGGAAAGCGGAACGATCTCTACATGCTCGGCCCCTTGGCCGGCGATCCAGCGGATCGCTTCGAACAAATCCATCTCGCCCGACTCGATTGCCGCGTTCAGACTGTAGCTGCTGATTCCCAGCTTCATGAAGCCGTACCATCCTTTTCTCGTTCGGATTCAAATGCAAAGCTTTACAAAACCGCACGGGCCACAACCGGATAATGGTCGGACGGGTACAGCCCGTTCACCCGGTCGCGAATGATGCGCACATCCGTCACGCGAATGTCAGGACTTGCAAACACATAGTCGATCGGATCGCCTTCGTCGCCGCCCTGAAAGCTGTGAAACGAAAGTCCCGGCTCTCCGCCAACGGCCGTATACGCATCCGTCAGCGTGCTGCGCACTCCATCCACTTCGAGCCTGCCGCGCAAAAATTCGATCGCCGGATTGCCCGGCTCGGCATTCATATCGCCGGTCAGCAGCGCCGGCAGCTCCAGGCGGCGCCGATGCGCCTCCAGCCGCTCCAGCAGAAACCGGCTTCCCTTCACCCTCGCCTGCTGGCTGCTGTGGTCGAGGTGGGTGTTATAGTGAAGAAACTGCCGGTCCGATCCCCGCATTTGGAATAACGCCCAGGTGCAGATCCGGTAATGCGAGGCTCCCCAGCCTTTCTCGAGGGGGCCTGTCGGCTGCTCGGACAGCCAAAATTGTCCCCATTCGACAAGCTCGACCTCGTCCTTGCGGTAAAAGATCGCGTTATATTCGCTTTCCGCTCCACCTTTCCGCCCTTCGCCGATCCAGGCGTACTCCGGCAGCCTCATCTGAAGATCGTCCAGCATCCCGGCAAGCCCTTCCTGCGTTCCGGCAACCGTCGGCCGGTACCAGCTGATGATTGCCGCCGCGCCGTCCTTGCGAAACGGCCAGCTATTCCCCCCGTCTCCGGGGTTGTTGAAGCGAAGATTAAACGTCATGACCGTAATGTCCATCGTCCGCTTGTCAGCTCCTTTCCGAAGTTACCGCATCCGCCGGCCGCTCCGCCGCCTTGCGTCTAATATCGAACGGCGGCTCCGGCACGACGACTTTGGGCGGCGGCGGAACGCTGCCTACCGGTGCGTGCTCCGGCTGCTCGGTTACGAGCGAGCCGTCCTCCATCCGCAGCCACGTCTCAAAGCCCCGCTCCCCTTCGGTCAGCCGGATCACCCTCGCGCCGCGCTCGTACGGAACGTCGTTCACCGTATTCGGTCCCCCGGTCCGCCCGTAGCATAACCAGATGCCGTACAAGTCGCCGCAGTAGTCGTTCGTATGGTCGTGTCCGGCGAACGTGCCCATGACGTCTCCCATCATCTTCATCGCCGCAAACATGCCGGTATTGAGCCGGGCGCAGCCTACCGTTTCGTTTTTGACCCCGTAGCACGTGTGCCGATCCCATACCTCGTTATATTCCGGCAGCGGATAATGGAAAAACGTAAGCGCAGGCAGCGGCGTACCGCCGTTCGCTTCCCGGAACGACTCCGATTGAAACGTATACCAGTCGATCTGGCTGCGCTCCAGCCAGGCATAACTTTTGATGATCGACTTCGGGGCGCCGCAGCCGGTATCGAAAAAGTACAAAACCGCCTTCGGGTCGTCGCCCCCGTCCTTGCCCGCTATCGTCAGCGTATAATTGCCGACGCCCGCCACCTCGGCCGGCCCCGCTTCGGCGAGACAAAACGCGCGCCCCTCGATCGCTTCCATCATGTCCTCGCGGCTTACGCAGTCGTGCTCGGAATCGTGGTTGCCGAAGACGAACGCATACGGCAGGCCGAGCTTCTCCGGGACGCTGAGCACGTCGATAAGCTGCTCGAGCTGATTGGCGCAGCTGTTGCCCTTGACCGCATCTCCGGTAAAAACGACCAAGTCCGGCTTCTCCTCGGCAAGCACCGATTCCATGACGGCGAGCGTCACCTCGTCGTCCGGCGTTCCGCCCGCATAATGCAAATCGGCGATCTGCACGATCGTAAACGTGCCGTCGCTGCGGAATTTCAGTTTCGTTTGATGTGCCACCGGTAATGTACCCTCCTAATCTTGTTGCTGGCAAAAAGACGCGTGTGCCGCGGTCGTTTGCGCCGCCTCGCCTGAAACGGCAGCGGGACCGGCCCCCCGGCCTAGTGCTCCGGAGCATGCTCCGGCGGATTCGTTACGACAGACCCGTCCGCTTGACGCACCCACGTATCGAAGCCGCGCTTTCCTTCATGAAGCCGAATAAGGCGCGCCCCCCTCTGCATGTCGCCGGCCAAATCCCCATTAAACCCGGTGACGCGGCCGTAGCATAAACGAATGCCGCCCAGCTCACCCCAGTAATCGCTCGAATGGTCGTGTCCGGCGAATGTTCCCATCACATCGCCCATCTCCGTCATGGCGGCGAACAGGCCGACGTTCAGCTCGGGGCAGCGAGACTTCGCATGGCGGCTGCCGTAGCAGACTCCCGTTCTCCACACCTCTTCGTATTCCGGCAGCGGGATATGGATAAAGGCGAGCGCCGGAAGCGGCCCACCGTACGCCCCGGCATAGGCCGCCGACTCGCGGACGTACCACTCCACCTTGTCCCGGTCGATCCACTCGCCCTTGCCGCCGCTGCCTGACCGGGCCCACGGCGGGGCGTTGCACTCGCTGTCGAACAAGTACAGGACGGCCGCAGCCGTTTCTCCCCCGCGCGAGGCATATACCGGAAGCGAATAGTTGCCTACGCCGCTGATCCGCTCCGGCCCCGCCTGCGCCAGGCAATACGGCTTCGCTTCCTCGATTGCCATCAGTTCCTCGCGGGTAACGTCCCGGCGCGAATCGTGATTGCCGAAGATGAAGGCGTACGGGATGCCCGCCTCCGCCGCAAGCGAGGTGACCCGGGCGAACTGGGCCCGGGCGTCCGGGCCTTTGCGGATCAGATCGCCGGTAAAGACGGCGAGATCGGGCCGCTCCTCGCGCAGCACCGATTCGATCAGCGCGAGGGACAGCTCGTCTTCGGGACGGCTGTCGGCATAATGGACGTCGGTCAATTGCGCGATCGTAAAGGTACCTTCTTCGCGGAACTTCAGCCGTTTTACGGCTTTCGCCGTTTCCGCCTCCGCCAGCTTGCCATATGACACCGGCGATTTCCCCTTTCACGTTTACCGTTAAAAGCTCCTCACTGCCAAACAAACCCGATCGCGTTCAGAAACGCCCGGGCGATCGCCATATGCCCCGCCTTCTTCGGATGAATCCGGTCCGAGGCGATCGCGCCGGGATAATAGTAGCGCAGCAGCTCGTCGATCGCGGCTTGCGTGTCGACGAAGACGGCGCCGCTTTCCGCCGCGATCCGCTTGACGACGGCGGAGTAACGGTCCATCATGGCCCGCATCGGGTCCTGCCGATTCGCCTCGATAAAGTAAGGCGTCATCAGGACAAGACCCTTTACCCGTCCCTGCGTGCTGCCTGCAAGCTCGCGCAGCGTGCTCTCGTATTCGTCGATGTATACCGGATCGGTATCCTTGCCAGGCATATCGAACTGCCGCCATACGTCGTTAATGCCGATCATAACCGACAGCCAATCCGGCTGCAGATCGAGCGTATCCTGCTGCCAGCGCCGTTTCAAATCCCGCACCGTGTTGCCGCCGATGCCCTTGTTCACAACCCCGATGCCAAGCTGCGGGTAAACGACCTGCAGCAGAGCGGCTGCGCGTTCCACATAACCTCCGCCTTTCGGCGCTTCCGTAATCGAGTCGCCGATCATAACCAGTTTATCGCCTTGCTCCAGCCGCATATCGGACTTCAAGCTCCTTCCTCTCTCGCCTATCGCGAACGCCGCTCGCCGGTTACGCCCACGGATCCAGGCCGAGCAGCTTGCGGCCAAGCTCGGTAAGCTGCGCCGGCCCCGTTCCCGGTCGGCGCTCCCAGCCGCGCTCGTCTGCCGGGAACGAGGCCGGCCCCGTCCGGTTGCGCCAGCTTTCCACCGCATCGTCCCGGCGAACGCCCGGAGCGGCGGGAAACATCGTTATATATTGGGCGAAGCGCGGCTTAGCCGTGTAATTTTGACCGTTGCCGTGCGCGAGCAGAACGTCCCAGATGAGCAGATCGCCGGCCTCGCCCGCAATCGGCACAATCTCGTGTCCGGTAATGTCGGGTTTCGTCGGATTTCGGTCCGCCGGCTGCGTCTTGATCCAGTTCTCGAAATCGCGGTACAGACTCGGCACGCACTGAAACCCTCCCTGATTGTCCGCCGTATCGGCCAAGTACAGCACTCCCTGCACGCGGGGCGGACGGGGAAGCGGGAAGGTCAGCTTGGAAGTGTCCGTATCCCAGTGAATGAAGCCCGTGTTGAAGCTGGAAATATCGTCACGGCGGGGCGGCTTCATGTTAACCCGGTCGATGCTGACCCACAGCTTCTCTTCCTCCAGCAGCTCGGCAAACGCCCGGTACACGTCCGGATGCTGCCGATTGTCCCACATCGTCTGGTGATGGAACAGCGGAAGCATCCCTTCCTTCTGACTCTTCCAGAGGGCGTCCGTCCCCGCAGCCGGACGGTACCACGTTTCCGGGTCTTCCGGCGAGTAGCCCGTAAATTCCCATATCGTGTCGATCAGTTTGTCGCAATCAGACTTGGGCACGACGCCCTTAACAAGCACATAACCGTTCGTATGGAAAAATTCGCGTTTGTCCGGGGAAATAATCGCTTCCATTGACACACCGTCCTTTACCGGATTCGGAAGTAACAACCGTTTACCTGGTCTTCATCCCGGTGGGATTCCCCGCCCTTAGGCCGAGAACCGGGATAACGAACGCTTCAGCGCGTTCGACATGTTCTCCAGATCGCCCGCCAGCCTGACCAGCTCTTCGCTGATGCCAAGCTGCTCGCTCCCGAGAGACGCCACTTCCTCCGCCGCGGCCGACGATTGGTCCGCGGGCGGCGCTCACACTGTTCATCGCCTCCGAGAGCGACCGCTGCGACTGCTCCAGCGTGTGCGTGGAGCGCAGCACTTCATCCAGACGAACGTCCAGTCCGTCCATTTCTTCCTTCACTCCGCGGAAAATCTGGTCCGCCTCGTTAACCGCCGCGATCTGCTCGCGATAAATCGGATACGCCTCGTTCAGCGCTTTGACGGTTTCCTCCACCTCGGCTTCTATGCTCTCCGTCATCGCGCCGACCGTTTGCAGCGATTGCCTCGACTGGTCGGCAAGCTTGCAGATTTCCTCCGCAACTACCGCAAAGCTGCGGCCGGCCGCTCCGGCCCGCGCCGCCTCGATCGCGGCGTTAAGCGAGAGAATGTTCGTCCGGCTCGTGATTTGGTGCAGCACGTCCACAATGCCGCGGATCGAGCCGGCGCTTTCCTTGAGCCGGTCGACACGACCCAGCATCGAACGGCTTTGCGCTTCCGCCGTTTGCGTCTTCTCGATGAGCGACGTCATATAAGTCGCCCCCCGCCCGCTGACAAGCCGCACCTCCTTGGCCGAAAGCCCCATTTCTTCGCCCGCCTTGCCGACGAGCCGCATCTGGGCCTCGATCTCGCCGGTTACGTCGCTGCCGCGCTCCGCTTCTTGGGCGAGGCTCGCGGCTCCGCCGGCAATCTGCTCGGTGGCCGAGGCGATTTCCAACGCCGATGCCGCCGTTTTGCGCGAAGCGGACGACAGCTCGAGCGACGTGTCCAGCACTTGCTTCGCCGAGTCGGCGGTTGCCCGCACCAGCTGCTGAAGCTGCTCCATCATCCGATTGAAGCTCGCTCCGACTTCGCCGATTTCGTCCTTTCTCCCGCTCTCCCGGACGCGCACCGTCAAGTCGCCCGACTCGCCCTGCCGCATCGTATCGCGCAGCGCCGCAAGCGGCCGCCCGATCTTCCGGATGACCCAGAGGCCGATCAGCAGCGCTACCACAATCGATAACGCAGCGGCCAGAGCGGTGTAAGCGAAAATACGGTCCGTCTCCTTCAGCAGCTCGGAGCGCGGCACGGCTCCGACGAGCGTCCAGCCGGTAACGGGCGAGCGGTAATAAACCACGAGCTGCTCCGCCCCGCTATCATCCTTCATGCGGAGATGCCCTCCGGCCGCGGAAGACTCCGACTGCGGCGGAATCGCGACTGCGAACGTGCCGCCGATCGCATCCTCGTCGGCTGAGGCGTTGACAGTATTGGCCGGGTCAAGCAGCACGATCTTGCCCGTATCTCCCATCGACAGGCCGGCCAAGGCATCTCTCAGCACCTTGCCGTTGATCTCCGCCAGCAGCACGGCCAGCTTCGCTCCGGTCATGCTGTCCTTGAGCACTTGAGCGAAGCCGAATACGGCATCGCTCTTCTTCTCGATGTAACCCGCCTTCGTCGTATTCAGCCAGACGATGCTGCCCGAGGCGTCGAGCGTTTGCCGAAACCAAGGCTCATCGGTGTATACCCGCACCGAGCTGAGCTTGCCGTCGAGCGGAAAAGTCGTCAACCCGACCATGCCGTCGGCCGAACGCATAATGCCTGCGAACGATTCGGCCACCTTCGTCTTCGCCTGCTGCTTTTCGGCCGCGTCCGCGCTCTCGTCGTGCAACTTCACAATCTGATTCACCAATTCCTTGTCGCCGAATACTTGCACCGAGGCGCCGCGAAACTGCTTCAGCAGCACGTCGATTTTTTCGCCCGCCTGCACGATCGTCTGCTCCGCGTTGTCCGCGACCTTCGTTTCAATGGCGTCCTTCGCTATATCGTACGAAACGATTCCGACTCCCAGTACAATAACGGCAATGCTGACGACGAGTACCAAAAACAATTTCACGCCGACCGAACGGGCCGCCCCCCGAAGCTTGGACAAAACCACGTATTTGTTGTTCATAGCGCCCCCCGATATGCTCCCCCGTTGCCTCGCCTCCCGGCTCCCGCCGTCAGTGCGGGCGAACGGTCTAAGCCTTGCCGCCGCGTTCGTCGATCAGCCGCCAATACCGGGCCAGCCAATACGGATGCAAATAAACGGTCCCGTCCTCCAGCAGATGACCGTCTCCGCTGTCGCAGATGTAAGGCGTTTTGTCCCAGCGGTGCATCGGCCTCTCCTCATAGGGGAGCGGCTCGGCTAACAGCCGGTACCCGTGCTTCTCCAGTTCGGGATGAAACCGAATATCGGCGCGATGGCTGTTCTCGACCTTCCAGTGGATGAAGTCGAGCGGCATTTCGGCCAAAGTCTGAACGGCGGCCTCCACATCGCAAGTCCTTCCCGTCAGCGCCCCGTACACGGCGTTCCACAGCGGCGAACGTTCTCTTCGTTCGAACTGCCAGTGATGCTCCAGACTCATCATGTACAGCGCCCGCAAATCCGGGTCCGTTTCATACAGCAGCAGCGGGACGTAGACATGGAAGCCGAGATTGTCGTCGATGCTGCTCGCTTCTCCGAGGTACGTCCGTTTTTGCTCGAGCGTATTCATCCCGTAATGGTAGCCGGTCACGACATGACGGTACTCCTGCTCGTACTTCTCGTCTCCGGTTATATGGAACGCCGTCTTCAAAAACGAAAGCAGCTGGAGCGAATTGATGCCCCGCTGATCGAGCCATTTTGCTTCCCCGTTCAGCTTCGCGGGCGTCCATACCGCCCAGGTGGTCGGTAAGCCGTCTATGTCCGTCAGGCAGTAATCGTGCTGCAGGATATGGTCCATAATCACGCGGACGCATTCCCGCATGAGCGGCTTGTCGTCTTCGTCGGCTGCAAGATCGTAATAGATCGAATACGCGTAAAAATGACCGGTCAGCTCGTCGCTCGACGTATCGCCCTTCCATTCCCACTCGCCGTCCGGGGACAGCCGCCACTCGGGATTCGTTTCGTGCTTGCCGAACCCCGGCTCGCTCCGGTGACGAATCGAACGCGCGAAAAATCCGGGCCGTCCGGTTACGTCCAACAGTCTCATGACGGCATGCATCGAACGTTTCGCCTTCGTCCTCGCCCGCTCGTCGCCGGTCACGGCGTAACGGTAGCTCTGCGCGGCGACGTAGTCGGACGTCCATAGTCCGTCATTATCGGAAATGCGCACGCTGCCGCTCTCGATATTGCCTTCCTCCGTCAGCCCGCGCCGGGTTACATAATCGAACCGGGTTTCGTAGTTCTCCACCATCCGGTCGATCCGGTCGGCTTTGTCCTCCAGCGTCATTGGAATCGTCCGGATACCGCTGATTCCGCCGTCCGTGCCGATCCAGACCGTGCCGTCGTCCGCTGCCGCGATCGCCCGGACGCTGTCGTGCGGAAGCCAACGCTTCGAGGCGAAATAGCGCATCTGGCCGTCCTTCAGGCGGCTCACTCCGCGCGCAGTGCCGAACCAGCGGGTGCCGTCCGCGCCGAACGCGATCGTCCGCACATCCTCGCAAGCCATCCCCCTCGTACCGTTCAGCAAAAACGAGCTGTTCGTGTCGTCATGGAGCAGCGCTCCCCGGTCCGAGGCGATCCATAGATGCCCCCACCGGTCGGCCGTGATGCCGCGCAAATCTTCGCTCGGAAGCCCGTGACCGTTCGCGCGAATCACAAACCAGTGCGGCCGTTTGCCCGACAAGGCGAACAGGCCGCGATCGGTAGTTGCATATACCCGACCGGCGCCGAACGCCGCGAGGCCGCGCACCTCGGCGCGACCGAACACCGCCACCGGCATCCACTCCCGGCCGCTGCGGTGGTACAACGCTTCGGCTGTAGCCGCCCAAATGGTGCCGTCGCCATCCTCGGCCAGCGCGACCGCCGGCAGCTCCAGCGAATTCCGGCTCCACCCGCCTTCGCTGCATACATACAATCCGTCGCCTGCCGACGCCCACAGCCGGCCGCCCCGGTCCGCATATAGCATGGTCACGGGAGCGCCGGGCATATCTTCGGACTCCCCGGCGCCAACCGGTTCCCAGCGTTCTCCGTCCCACACGGCGAGTCCGGCCGCCGTCCCCGCCCAGACCGAGCCGCCGGCCACCGCCAGAGCGGTTACCTCATCCGATGGCAAGCCTTGCGATTTCGTATAAAAGGTTCTTTCCAATTGCGGAAAAGTCCCGAGCTGCAGGGTCGATCCTGCCGCTTTCATTTGCATCGTCCAATACGCCCCTTCTCTTG
The DNA here is from genome assembly GCF_003626695.1 of Paenibacillus ginsengarvi. Lineage (GTDB taxonomy): Bacteria > Bacillota > Bacilli > Paenibacillales > NBRC-103111 > Paenibacillus_AB > Paenibacillus_AB ginsengarvi. Next base: position 71,380 of record NZ_RBAH01000032.1, on the reverse strand, counting down.
CAGTCCGTTCCTTTACTCCCCCCATATTGGGCGGAAATCGCCGATATACCGGACATCGACTCCTTCGCCCTCGAAACGGAGCCAGAACATCGTGCCGTTGCTTTGCAAAAAACGGACGCCGCTGCGATGATCCAGCCCGAGCGCCGCCAGCAGCAAGCGGCGGTTAAAGCCGCTGTGGGAAAACAGCGCCACCCGCTCGTCGCCCGGAAACTCCCGGCGCAGCCGTTCGATAATACGCAGCGCCCGGCCATGCGCCTTCTCCTCGTCCTCGTCCCCCGAGCAGTACCAGCCGTCCGCTTCCACTTCGTCCTCGAAGCGGATTTCCGGATACATCTTCGCCATCTCCGCTACGGATGGACCGCGATAGGCGCCTTTATTCCGCACCTCAAACGTCTCTACCCACACGCGGATCGGCAATATCGTTTCGCGGGCGAGCGGCTGCGCCGTTTCGATCGCCCGCATGAGCGGGCTGGAGACGATATGCGTCACCCCCGCTCCTTTCATTCCGGCAAGCACATGCGCCGCCTGGCTGCGGCCGAGCTCGGTCAGTTCCCCGTCGGCCATATCGTAGGTCACCGTGTTGCCGATCGATTGCCCGTGGCGAATGAGGAATAAATCCATAAAAACCTCCTAGATGGATGTGTCGCTTATGAGAATAGCGGACGCGGTGCGCCGGCGTATTCCACCACCGTCCGCTGCTCCCCGAATTTGATCCAATAGATGCTGCCGTTCACGCCCGAAAAATGGACGTCGCTGTTAAAATCGAGGCCGATGATGGCGCGCAGCAGGCACGTATTAAAGCCGCCGTGCGCGAACAGCGCCACCCGCTCGTCGCCCGGAAACTCGCGGCGCAGCCGCCCCAGCACGCGAAGCGCGCGGATATGCCCCATCTCGGGCGTCTCGTCGCCGGCATAAAACCAGCCGTCCTCTTCCACTTCGTCCTCGAGCAATACGGAGTCGTGTAAGCTCTCGAGCGCGTTCCGTGTCTGGCCCCGGCAAGGCCCTTTACTGCGCACCTCGTAGGCGTCGATCCAGACGCGGATCGGCAGTCCCGTCTGCCTGGCCAGCGGCCGTGCCGTTTCGATCGCCCGGATGAGCGGGCTGGAGACGATATGCGTCAGACCGGCCCCCTCCATGCACTTCGCTACAGTTTCCGCTTGGCTGTGCCCGAGCTCGGTCAGCACACAGTCCGGCATATCTTCCTTAACCGTGTTGCCGACGGACTGCCCGTGACGAATAATGAACAATTCCATTACAGATTCACCGCTTCCCCGGTCTCCGCCGAACGGTAGAGAGCCTCGATAATTTGCTGGACGACGACGCCTTCGCGCGGTGTCGACAGCATCGTTCCGTTGCCTTCCGCGGCGGCTATAAACGCCTCCAGCTGAACCTGATGCATATCGGGATCGGGTATTTTCGGCGCGACGATATCGACCGGTATGCCCTGGCTGAGCTTGTGGATGCCCGCCGACTTGTAGTCGAGCCCGCCCTTCGTGCCGTGCAGCCTGACGGTGCTGTTGCTTCCTTCCGGCATATGCACGATAAAGCTCGTTTCCAGCAGCAGCGTCGCGCCGTTATCGAAACGGATCATCCCCATCGCCAAATCTTCCACGGTGTAGTTGACGTAGTCCCACGGAGTCGGCACCGTGTCGTAAGGCTTCGTCCCAAGCTCCCGGTAAGCGGAACCCATCACCTGGACCGGCTTCGGAAAATCCATGAACCACAGCGCGAGGTCGAGCATATGTACCCCGATATCGATCAGCGGCCCGCCGCCCTGCAGCTCTTTGTTCACGAATACGCCTCCGGGAATGCCGTTGCGGCGCATCGCCGCCACCCGCCCCGCATAAATATGCCCGAGTTCGCCCGCCTCGATCGCCCGTTTCAAATACAACGCGCGGCCCCGGTAGCGGTTGCAGAACCCGTACGTTAAGATTTTGCCGGATTCGGTCGCCGCCGCTTCCATCTGTATCGCTTCGGCGGCCGTCATCGCGGGCGGCTTCTCGCACAAGACGTGGCAGCCCGCCCGCAGGGCGGCAATCGTCGCCGGAGCGTGAAACTTGTTCGGTGTGCATATGCTTACGGCGTCCAGCTCCACCTTCTCGAACATCTCCCGATAGTCGGAGAAGCTGTGCGCGAAGCCGTGCGCCTCGACGTTCCGGCGAAGCGTCGTTTCGTTCACGTCGGCTATCGCGACGAGCTCCACGCGATCCACATGTTTCTTGTAGTTGTTAATATGGGCGGCCTGCGCGATCCCTCCGCCGCCGACAATTCCGATTCTCAGTTTGGTCAAGCTGGTCTGCCCCTCTCCGGCGTTATTTGCCGATCGCCCGTTTCAGCTTCTCTTTGTCCGGCGCTACAGCCTTCTCCGTCTCGTCCATAATGTCCTTCAGCACCGCGCGGGAGTCCTGGTTTTTCGTGAGCGCTTCGGCGAGCTTCTTGCTCCATATTTCCTTCGCCTTCGCGTCGAGCGGAATGTTCGACTGGTACGGAATCCGGTCCTGGATCTGGAAGGCGAGCTGCAGCAGCTTTTGCCCGCCGATGGCCGGTTCCCCGTAGTCTTTCACCGCCGGCAAGTTCCGGTTCGGGAGATACGGCGATATTTCGGCATAGTTCATATATACTTGTTGCGCTTCCGGCGACATCGCCGCGAATTTGATATATTCCCAGGCGATTTCCTTGTTTTTACTCTGCGAAGGGATAATAAACGTGCCGTACACGAGGCCCGGAACTTGCCCGAACGGCAGTGTCGTGACGCGCCATTTGCCCTGGTTTTGCGACAATGTGCCTCCTGGCAGGAAGCTGCTGATTCGGGATGTGCCGCCGAAATAAGTGACGAGACCGCCGTTGTTGACAGCCCGGTCCGTTTCCTCCTTCGGCTTCTCGTAGATCAGATCGAGCTGGGCCGCCCGCTTCGCGTAATCGATCGCCTTGGCGAAAGCTTCCGTATTGCGCGAGAAGTTCATCTCCTTGTCGAAGTACCCGAGATTCGGCGAGGAGATGTCCGTAACCTCCGTCGTTTTGCGGAAAAAGTAATGGCCGCGGCTGCGCAGCTTCTGGGCCATATCGAAAAATTTATCCGGATCGGCGACAAGCTTGCCGACCTCGGCGGGATCGGACGGAAACCCGTTCTCCTCGAAAATGTCCGCCCGGTAAAACATGACGTACGGCGTCAACTGGAACGGCAGTCCATACAGCCGTTTGCCGTCGAGCGATAGCGACATATCCCAAGCCGCCTTCAAAAAATCCTTTTGCAGCAGTCCGGCGTTATACGGAGCGTCGAGCAGGTTTTCCAGCCCGTCCGTCGCCTTCACCTTCCAGTAATGCGCCTCGTGCAGATGAACGACGTCGGGGGCTCCGGTACCGGCCGCGAGCGCGGTGACGAATTTGTCCTCGGCATCGGGCGGGGTCGTATTGTTGATTTTGACGTTCGGATATTTCTTCATGAACAGCTCGTCGACTTCCTTGTACCCTCGCCAAACCGTAATCTCACCCTTAAAATCCTCCGGTTTTTTGGCCGCGGCTGTCGCCGCCCCGGTCTTTGCCGAATCGCTGTTTCCGGCATTGGGCGCATTATTCGCCGAACATCCGCTTATGGCGGAGGCGAGCAACCCCGCAGCAGTCATCAAGATGAGCGAATGTCTCTTGGGCATGGGCTCATTCTCCTAACCTGATTTGGTAGTACACGGCCCGGCTTCCGCCTTCGCAAAAGCCGGGCCGCATCGGCCTCTTCGCGCTACTTGCCCAGCGTTTTCTTCAACGCTTCTTTTTCAATCGAAACCGCCTTCTCCGTCTCGTCCAGGATCGTTTTGAGCACGGCTCGGGAGTCCTGATTTTTCGTAAGGCCTTCCGTCAGCTTGGTCCCCCAGATGGTCGAAGCTTTCTCGTCAAGCGGGTTCCCGCGTTGGTACACCATTTTCTCCATCAGCGAGAAGCCGAATTGCAGCACCTTTTGTCCGCCCATCGCCGGCTCCGCCTTTTGGGTTACGGCCGGCAGCTTCCAGTTCGGTTTGTACGGGCTCAAATCGGCCGTTTTCAGGAAAATGTCCTGAGCTTCCGGACTCGTGACCGCGAACTTGATATATTCCCACGCCAGCTCTTTGTTTTTGCTTTGCGACGGAATGACATACATGCCGAACCCGAGACCCGGCGTCTGACCGAACGGCAGCGTCGTGACGCGCCATTTGCCCTGATTCTCCGAAAGCGAGCCCTTGTTGCCCTTCTCGTCGATCTGGAATGTGCTCAGACGGTAAATGCCGCCGAAATAGGTGACCAGCTTGCCGCTGTTCAGCGCGCGGTCCTGTTCTTCCTTCGAGCCCGCGAAGACGAGATCGAGCTGGGTGGCGCGCTTTGCATAATCGATCGCATTCGCGAAGGCGTCCGTATTGCGCAAATAGTTCAAGTTGCTGTCATAGTAGCCGACGCCCGGCGAAGCGACGTCGGTGACCTCTTCGGTTTTGCGGAAGAAATAATGGCCTTTGGCGCGCATTTTTTGCGCCATCTCAAAAAACTTGTTCGGGTCGGCCACAAGCTTGCCTACGGAATCCGGATCGGACGGGTAGCCGTTTTCCTCAAAGATGTCCGCACGGTAAAACATAACCATCGGCGTAATGCGCCAAGGAAGACCGAACAACCGCTTGCCGTCCAGCGTAGTCGCCATGTCCCAGCTCAGCTCGGTAAAATCCCGCTTCAGATCCATCGCGTTGTAAGGCGCGCCGAGCAAGTTCTCCAGACCGTCCATCGCTTTATATTTATAGAAATGCGCCTGCGACAAATCGATAACGTCCGGCGCGCCGGTGCCGGTTGCGAGGGCGGTCGTGAATTTGTCCTCCGCCTTCTCCGGCGTATCCATCTTCACCTTCACGTTCGGATATTTTTTCATGAACAGCTCGCTTACATCGTTGTAGCCTTTCCAAACCGTAATTTCGCCTTTGAAGTCTTCCGGTTTTTTCGCCGCTCCGGCATTCGGCGCCGTCGAAGCTTCCTTGCCTTTGTCTCCGTCGCTGCCGCATGCGCTAAGCACAAATCCGAGCATCATGATGATAGCCAAACTCACGAGTGGAACTTTTTTCATTGTTCTTGTCTCCCCGTTGTAAAGTGTCGATTCCCCTTGCCGTTTCGTTCCATTTGCCTGCATCTCGCTGATCACGCCGCGCCATTCGCTCCCTCGTCCCCGATCGCTTGCCCGGCGGACGACGGCATCCCCCCCTTCGTTAATCCGCTTACTCTCCGGCGATCCCCGTTCGTTCGACGCTTTCTACGAAATACCGCTGGGTGAACAAATACAGCAGCAGGATCGGCAGAATGGCGAGGAACGATCCGGCCATCAGCTTTTCGTAGTTAGTCGGGAGCTGCCCGATCGCGTCGCCCGGCGAAGTGATGCCGGTATTGTCGTTTTCCTTCGTGACAACCATCGTCCCGAGCTTCTGGTTGAGCGTGTAGCTGTCACTTTTGTTCAAATACAGATTGGGGAAAAACGAATCGTTCCAGTTCCAAACGATCGAGAACAAAAACACGACGAGGATGGCCGGCTTCGCCATCGGCAGCATGATCGAGACAAATGTGCGCAGCGGCCCTGCGCCGTCAATCTTCGCCGCCTCCTCCATCTGATGCGGCAGCCCGCGGAAAAACTGCATGTACACGAGCACGAACAGCGCCCCCCGCAGCCCGTGGCCGAACAAGTTCGGCACGAGCAGCGGCAAATACGTATTCGTCATCTTCAAGTCGCTGAACAGCAGAAACAGCGGGACGACGATCGACTGCGGCGGAACGAGGAACGTGAACAGCAGCAGGACGAGCAGCAGCGTGTAACCCGGAAAGCGGTAACGGGCGAAGCCGTAACCGGCGATGGCGCAGCCGACAAGCTGGAGCAGCGCGCCGCCGAGCGAAATGATGACGCTGTTCGTAAAATGCCTCATGTAGTTCAAGCTTTTGAACGCATACACGAAGTTCTCGAAGCTGAGCGACTTCGGAATCCATTGCACGAGCGCATCCGCCACATCCTTCCCGGTCATGAAAGACTGGCTGATCATGTACAGCATCGGGTACAGGAATACGAACGAAAGGCTGAGAATCGTGACGTAATGGATCAGCTCTCCGGCTACCAGCTTCAGCTTCCGCGCTATCGGCGATCTCATGAAATCGGCGGAGGACTGCGACGTGCGGGACGGGTTCCGTTTGTATTGCAGGGTAAGCCTGCTCTCCTTCATGGCGCGTTACCTCCTGTCCCGGGCCACGGCGGTCGTATTGCGGAACAAGAAGAAAACGACGCCGATGACGAGAAATATGAAGATGAAATAAATCCAGCCGACTGCCGAGGCATAGCCGTAGTTGAATTTATTAAACACGAGCGTGTAAATGTACTTCATCATTTTGTTCATGACGGAAGTGAACGAGTCGACGATGCAGAACAGCGTGCTGACGAGCAGCATCGGCATAATCATCGGAAACGTAATTTTCCAAAAGTTTTCCCACGGCGTCGCCCCGTCGCACTTCGCCGCTTCGTACAGCGACGGAGATATCGTCTGGAGGCCGGCAAGCAGGATGAGGATCGGCACGCCGGCTCCCCACATGACAAGCGTGAGCGAGTCCATCATGGTCAGCAGCGGCGTGAGCAGCTCCAGCGGAATGTAGTCCTGGAGCACGCTCTTCAGATCGTACTGCTGGAAGATCGGCAGCGTCGCCGCTCCTTGCGCCGTCAGCTTTTGCAGCGTTTCGCCGGCGGCGATGATGACCGGCAGGAAGAAGACGCCGCGGAAGAAGATGCGCCCCTTCATCGGCCGGTTCAGCAGAATGGCGCTGAACATCGAGAAGATGAGGATGAGCGGCACGTTAAATATCGTTTGCAGCATCGTGCTGGTCAAGATCGGCGTAAACTCCACGTCGACCGTGAACGCTTGACGATAGTTTTGCAGACCGACCCAGGTCGCTTGCAGCCGGCCGGAATTTACTTTCAGATCCTGAAACGAGTACAGGAGCGAACGGACGAGCGGAATCGCCATAAAGACGAGGAAGCCTATCGTCCAGAGCGCGACGAACGAGTAGCCTTCGGCGAAATGTCTGCCTTTAAGCGTCAGGCGCAGCTTGCCTTTCATTTGGCGGTCCCTCCCTTCCTTACGGCAAAGCTGCCTGCGTTTACGACGATATTGTCCGCCCGCTTCGCGCTATTGCCGTAATTGACGTAAATGTCTACGCCGCCTGCGTAGCTCGTTCGGTACAGCTCTCGGTCCAGCCGCTCGTGCGCCACGATCGGCTGCCCCGCCACCAGCTTCATCGCTTCGAGCGCCCGGCGATATTCGTCCGCCGCCGGCTCCAGCCAGTCGCGGTAATCGGAGCTGACCAGATCGTCCAGCGGCGTCCGCTGCAGCTCGGAGGAATTCGCGTACGACAGCCGGTATTTCGGCATCGCCCCGTATTCGATCATGCGCAGAAACTCGCTGCGGCCGTCGTCGCGAACATTGCTCGCGTCTCCGGAATACGGGATCAGACCGCGGACGACCGCCTGGTAAAACGGAACCGTTTCGTCCTCGAATATATAGTGGCTGGAATCGAGCGGAGCGTCGTCGATCCGGTCGATATGCCCCATCGTATAGGCGAAGCCGTAATGGACGGCTGCGGCGCCGACCTGGCTGCGAACCGCATCGAGCGCCTGCGTCCAGCTCTCGATCGTTTGACGGCGGCTGAACGGCGCGTTCACGTTCTGATCCGAGTACAGCATGTCGCCGATATGGTCCATCCGCAATCCGCTAATGCCGAGCCCCGCATAACGGTTAAGCTCGCTATTCAGCTTCGCCAGTGCGGTAAGCGGCTTCAGCAGGAAATGTCTCATCCCTTTTTGCTGCTGGAGCGTGGCCAGATTCGGTTCCCGGACGAGCATCGGCTCGCGGTTCAGGTTGCGGATGACGTCCTTCGATTCCTTGAACGCGCCGCTCTGCGCATAAGGCATCACGTAGTTGGCGTCCAGATACAGCTTGATTCCTTTGCTTGCGGCATATTTCGCCAATTGCTCAAGACCGGCTGCTCCGCCTAGCTTTGACGCCACCGGGAAATGCTGCGGCTGCTTGCCGAATACGCCGCCGTCGGACCAGCCTTCGAGCGTCAGCTCGAGCGAATCGACGCCTTTGGCCGACAAGCTGTCCACCATGATCTTCGCCTGCTCGAACGTGGTCATCGCCATGTACGTGCTGCCGATGATCTCATCCCGGACGACGCCGCCTACGAGTTGAAGCTGAAGCGCTGGGTTTTTCTCCGTTATCGGCTTCACGCCGCGCTCCACCGTCAAGTAGGTCCGGTACGCCTTCGCCATGCCGACGTAGCTGCTGTTCCCGCCTTGCAGCGGCACGTAGCGGACCGCCCGGTCTCCCTCGATCATTTTGCCTTGGTACATCGGAATTTCGCCCGAATCGCCAATGAAAATGATATCGTCGCTGCGGTACGTAAACTCGACCGAGGAGCGGTACAAATTGATGTTTTGATAGCCCGAAGGCGCCGCGACGATTTTCGCGTCATGATCGCCTTGCGTGACGAAGGCTGCGAAGCCCTGGGTCCCGCGGCTGATGCCGAATACCGGCATGGCGATCTTTTCACGCGGCGAAGGGAACACGTCCTCCTTCGGGTTTTTCAGCACGGTCTCTTTCGTCTTCGTGTTGAAGGCGTAATCGCCGCCGTAGATCGTTTGGTAGTACCGGTCGAAATATTCCAGGTGCTTCTCCTTGAACCGGATGATCGATCCGGAACCGTCCGGCACGAACATATACCCGGTCTCGACTGCATTACCGGCGTCGAAATACGGCATCGGTTCCAGGCTGACGAGACGGCAGCCGGACGCTTCGCGAACCGAATCGTACGGAATTTTCACTTCCAGCCCGTCGCCTGCAAGCCGGTATTCCATCGTGAAGTGCAGGCCGATCGACGTCAGCGCGTAATCGATCTTGAGCCCGCCGTCGATAAGCGACGGGACCGCGCTGCCCGTTTCCTTGGCGGGATACGTCTGCGCCGGCTTGGCGCCCTGGGTGTAGCGGATGACGACCGGATTTTGCACCGTCGCCAGTTGAGTGTCCGAGATGCCCGTTCGGTTTTGCGGATAGCTGCTCCAGACGGCTCCTGTTCCTTTGTCCTCGAGCGATACGAGCCCCTTCGCGCCGTCATACAGGAGGCGGAATTTGCCATTCTCCGCCACTTGCCGTGGCGCCCCCGCCGCGGAGCCGGACAGCGCCGCAATCTGGAAAGGCGTCTTGCTGTCGTTCTCGGCGCAGCTGGCGTTCGCCGCGGCGGTCGTATTGGTCCCGCCTCCCGTACCGTTCAGAAGGAGAGCTGCCGCGACGGCCGCAACCAGTAAAACCGCAATCGATAGTTTGATAATGCTGCGTCTGCTCATGCGTTCCCTCCTTCTACAAGCGGAAGCGGATTTCCGTAATCAGACCGACGACGAAATTGATCGCCTGATTGACGAGTCCGTAAAACAAAATGATAACGAACCATATAATGAGCATGCCGATAATCGTCAGAGCCAAGATGAACAGCAATTTGTATAAATTGAAGTCGTGCAAAATTTTCACTTTCATAATAAGCAGATACGCCACCCATAGGAAAACGAACGACGTCATAAACAAGTACACGGCCCATTCCTTCATCGACATCGCGTTCGACAGCAGCGAGATCGGGAGCGTGAGCAGGATGTACGGGGTAAGCGCAAAAGCGCTGCCGACCAAAATTTCCTTGAACTTGCCCTCGCCCTCCTGGATCGTGCTGATTCCCCAGTTGGCGATCGACCAGGTCAGCCACAAGATGAGGATCGACACGGCTTCGGTGACGAACGAAATCTCGAACGCCTCCCGGCGCTGGAACAGGAAACCGGAGAGCGAGAGCGACAGGATGCGCACCGCCATCGCCAGCGCGATCAGTACCGCCGCATCGCGGTACCGGGCTTTGCCCGGCTCTTGCAGGTCGTAAAAAAAATCGATCGGATGCGCCAGCACCTGGCCCGCCATTTTCCACGTGCTCATGAGGCACCTCCTCTTCCCGTTGCCGCAGCCGAAACCAAGGTCGCCCGCTTGCGCCTTCTGCGCCTCCATCCGAGCAGCAATCTAAGCAGCACCGCCGCCGCGATAATAATCGCGACCGCCTCGGCGAAATGCTCCCGCAGAAACAGCTTGCGCTGCTCCAAAAAAGCGTTCGAATATTCGTTGTACGCTCTTGCCTGTTTGAAGTAGACGAGCGCTTCCTTGTATTTCTCCTGCTTGTAGAGCGACTTGCCGATGGCGACGTAGGCCAGATTGTAATTGCTGTTCAGCTTCGCCACTTCCGCCCACGGCTGCTGCGCCTCCTCGTACCGGCCGTCGGAGTACAGGACGGATGCCTTGTGCACCAGTTCCCCGAAGGCGGTAATCCGGAACCGGTCGATCCGGTTTCGCGATTCGTCGGCGACGTAGATCGTGCCGTCCGACGTTTGGGCGATGCTCGAAGGGGTGATGAACAGGCCGTTCTGCACGCCGATTCCGCCGAACTGGAACAGCAGATTGCCCAGGCTGTCGTATTGAAACGCCCGGCCCGTAATGAGATCAAGCGCCGTAATGAACCCTTGGGCGCTTACCGTCACATCGACGAACGAATTGACTTTGCGCTTCTCGCCCATCACTCTCATCCGATAGTCGCCGTAGCGGCCGAGCGCGGATTCCTGCTCGTTCAGCGTATCGACGCCAACGGCGCTGAGCCGTTTGATCTGCAGCGTTTCGATACCAAGCGTGGTAGTGTAAATAAATCCTTCCTGATCTTGATAGAGATTAGAAAACTCCGGCGGTTTCTCGCCCGCGATCTGTGCCTTCTGCTCCTTCGTTGCGATCAGGTTGGTTAAAACGCGGGTCATGCTGAACGGCACGTGATTGGCTCCGAAAAAGCCGGCGAACAAACCGTCCGGATCGAGCTGGAGCAGCCCCTGGTACAAACCGTCGCAGACGATGAACAAGTAGCCGCGTTTGTCGACGATCAGCTTGCTCGGCAAATACAGAAAGTCTTTGCCGAGCAGCGGGCTTTCCGGAGCGCGAAATTCCTTCGTAAACTTCCCGCTTTTGTCGAATACGGCGATCCGGCTGTTTTTCGTATCGGCTACGTATACATCGCCGTCCGGCGTGGCGAAGACCCCTTTCGGCCCGTTCAGCTTCCCGCTGCCTTCGGCGGCGCCGTACGTGCCAAGCAGCCGTTTGTTCGCGTCCAGATGCACGATCCGGTTGTTGCCCGTATCGGCGATATACAGCGTATCGTCGCCCGCAATATACAAGTCCTGCGGCTTGTTCAAAGGGCCGCCCTCGTTGTCGAAGCCGTCGATCGAATCCGTATACACATAACCGTTCAGCGAGGAGACCGGTTCGAATTTGTGATTGTACGTATACCCCTGGTAAGGCGTAGCCGCCAGCGCGGCCGGCGATCCGATGCCAAGTGTCGCCAGCACGGCGGCGAGCGCCAGCGCGAGGCGTTTGTAAACTCTCAAGTGGACTCCCCCTAAGCCTTGATTCCCGAATGGGCCATCGTCTCGAGCACCCGGCGCTGCGTGATGATGAACATGACGAGTGTCGGCACGATCATCAGGAAGCTGGCCGCAGCCAGAGCGCCCGTACGGGCGACGACGCCGTAACCGCCGCTGATCGTGCTGATCGCGAACGGCAATGTTTTCATCTGGTCGGTCGTCGTATACACGGTCGAAGCCCAAGGATCGTTCCACGCGGCGATAAAATTAAGCAGCATCAGCGTGGCGATCGCCGGCTGCAGCAGCGGAACGACGATAGACACATACGTGCGCCATTCGCTCGCACCGTCCATCCGCGCCGCCTCCAGCAGCGCGTCCGGGATCTGGTCGAGAAACTGCTTCATCAGGAACAGGCCCATCGGCGAAGCGAGCATCGGCAGCACGAGAGCGAAATACGTGTCCATGAGCCCCAGCTTCGACATGACGATATATTGCGGAATTTGCGTCACTTGCGGCGCAAACATAAGCGCGAGCACGATCAGGCTGAACAGCCCTCTACGGAACGGCAGCTCCTTATGTTTGCTGAGCGGGTAAGCCGCCATCGTGCTGATGACGATCCCGATAGTGACGACGAGAAACGAAACGACGATACTGTTGAAAATATAACGGGAGAACGGAACGACCGAGCTCGTCGCCGCGAACAGCAGCTCCTTGAAATTTTGCAGCGTCGGGTTGATAACGAAAAATCTCGGCGGGAACAGAAACAACTCCGAAACCGGCTTAAATGCCGTCACCGCCAAATAGACGAGCGGAGCGAGCATGAGCAGACCGAAGAAGGTCAGCAACGTGTACAGGACCATCCCGCTCCAATCGAACCGGCCCCCATTTATGAGCGAAGATCGACTAACCACTGCCTCAATCCCTTTCTCCGAGTATGTTGAAGATCAGCCGGTTCAGCCCGACCATAAGCAGGAACAGCACGACGGCGATCGCCGCGGCGTATCCCATCTCGAAACGGACGAAGGCGTAGTCGTATAGATGAGTCATAATCGTGTGACCGGCGTACAGCGTGCTCGGAAACCCGGCCAGCGTCATGCTGATGTCGTACACCTGCAGCGACGACACGATCGTAAGCACTGCGCCGAACAGCAGCTGCGGCTTGACCGAGGGCAGCGTAATGTACCACAGCTCCTGCCAGCGGTACCGGACGCCGTCGATGACGCCCGCTTCGTACAGCTCCGGCGACACGTTGGTCAGCCCCGCCAGGAAGGCGAGAAAGCCGGTCCCCATGCTGGTCCACAGGGCGACGATAATAATGACCGGCATAATCGTGCTGACGTCCTGCAGCCACAGCCACGGCTCGTCGAACACGCCGATCTTCATCAGCCAGTGGTTGATGAGACCATAGCGGTCGCCGGAGAACAAATACAGCCAGACGACCGACATCGCAACTGAGCTCGTAATGGCCGGCGTGTAAAAGCAAAGCGTAAAGAAAAAGCGGTACTTTTGCGGAATGTTGCTGATCAGCCACGCCAGTATGAACGACATACAGTAACCGAGCGGGCCGGTGAAGACGGCGAACGTCAGCGTATTGCCGATCGCTTTCAGGAAAATGTCGTCGTCCAGAAACAGCTGCTTGAAATTTTCCAATCCGACCCAGCGGGCCGGCTCGAGTATGTTGTAGTACGTGAGGCTCATCCCGGCTGCGGTAAACACCGGGATGACCGTAAAGATCAGGAACAGCAGGAAGAACGGCGCGAGAAACAGGATCGAGGTGCGGTGCCGCAGCAGACGGGCCCACAAACCGGGCTGCTTATCCGCCTTTGTTTTTTGCTTCGTTTTCGCGCTTACGGCCGTTTCGCTCATCGGCTGCCACCTCCCCCGTCCGCCGCTGCCGAAGTCTGCTCTTCGTCCAGCCGGAACTCCTTCCGTTTTTTGCGAATTTCCTTGTTGATTTCTTTCACGCCGTCCTCCAGCGCCTCGCGGGTGTTTTTCCCGTTCAGCACGATTTCGTTCCAGATGTTGTTAATATAACGGGTCGTGTAATAGTCGCCGGGAACGATTTCCCGTTCCTTGAACCAATCCCACTGCTGCAGGATCGCGTTAATGTCGGCCTGCGGCCACGGCAAGTTTTGCAGCGCCTCCACGTTCGCCGTATTCCAGCGCGCCTCGGTGCCCATAATCGCCTCCAGCTCGCTGCCGAACCGCTCCTGCACCGGCGCACTCGTCCACCACTTCAGAAACTCCCACGAGTCCTGTTCCTTCTTCGTCGTGCTGAAGATGACGCCGGTTTGCGAAGCGCCGCCCATCGAGCGGTCGATCACGCCGTCCGCCCGGCGAATGCCCGGAATCGGCCGCATTTCCCACCAGCCGGTCAGCTCGGGAGCCGCTGTCGAAAGCTGCATGTACGTCTGGTAATCGGCGACGCCGATCGGCATTTCGCCCGTACGGAAGCGATTGTAGAAGCTCGCTTCCTTGCTGATTTTGTAATTCGTGTAAAACCCGCTCCACATCTTCATCGCCGACAGCGCTTGCGGCGTATCGAGCGCCGAATTTTTGCCGCCTCCGCTGTAGAAGTCCCCGCCGAGCTGGAACAGGAACGGCGCAAATTGGGCTGCCGCGCCCGCGGTGTCGTGCGGATAGTAGAAGTCCATGCCGTTCTGCTGAAGCTTTGGAATGATGTCCATCACTTCCTGCCACGTTTCCGGAATCTTCTTGATGCCGAGCTCTTCCATAATATCCTTGCGGTAAAACATCATGTAAAAGTTCTGGTTTTCCGGCAGCGCATAGTTGCCGCTCTGGAACCGGTAAGGAGTAAGAGCGCCGGGCCGGTATCTCGAAGCGATGCTGTTATAGTCCGAGAATTGGCCAAGGTCGACGAGTCCGCCGCGCAGCGCGAAATCGATCGGAATGCTCGCATCGACACCCAGCGCCACGTCGGGCGCCTTGCCCGAAGTCATCGCCAGCATGAACAGATTCATCGAGCCGGTCGGAATGATGTTCACTTCGACGTTGATGCCCGTTTTCGCCGTAAAATCGTCGTCGGCCATTTGCTTGATCAACTGGACCCAGTCCCGTCCGCGGGCGACCCATACTTTGAGCGTATTGCCGTCGTCCTCGCGCGTCGAACCGATACTGCGGTAATCTTTCGTAAATGAAGTGAAGAAGTCGTATACGCCGAGCCCAAACGTCGTCAGCGGCCCTGCGTTTGCAGCCGGCCACTTGCGGTCCGGCGATTTGACGATCAGATAGTCGAGCTGCAGCTTCTGCTTGTTCATCGACGTAATCCAGGAGCTGAGTGACGTCTGCGTCGTGGAGAAGCTGTCGATCCGCTTCGGAATCGTATCCGTCTTCGCCGCCAGATCAATCATCAGATCGCGCGCCATCAGGATGGAAGCCAGCTCCGTGCTGCCCTTCTTGACGCCGAGTTCATACATCGTTTGGACTGCACGGTCCAGATCCCGCGCCATCAGATGCAGTCTGGGCACCAGGTTCGGAATGCTTTTCTCCAGCTCCCACTCGCGGTTCGGGTCGGGGTTCGTCCCCGTAATCATAATGACTTCCCGGTTCAAGTAGGACATCTTGGTCGATACGTCCTGCATGATCTCGAACACCGGTCCGAGCTGGCCGACCTGCACTTCCAGCCGAATGCGGTGCTTGCCTTTCTCGAGGTAAAACAAGTAAGGGGTGTCCGTATTGCCGAAGCCGCCCACCTGCCACGAGCTCGCATACGGAAAATTGACACTGTTCATCTCGCGGAACGGGATGGCCCCATCGACATATAACGTCCGCTGCACCGGCACCTGGTTCAGCCATTTGGCGGCAAAACGGGAGCCGAGGTTATACAGCGCCGATTCTGGCGCTTCCACTTCCCACTCCAGCCACTGGCTGCCGTCGCGCCACGAGCCGCCTCCGATCGTATTGAGCCGGATGACGCTTTTGTCGAACGGCTCGCTGGCCGGCTCGCGGTCGTCCGTCCGCCGCAGCGTCGGGTCGGATTTCAAGGCCGCGGACTCCGCCTGTACCTTGATCAGCGTATCGGACGCCTCTTTGTACCCTTTCTGCTTATACATCGCAGAAACGTCCGCATAGGTCGGCAGCACGGCAGGCGAGAACACCCGCAATTCGCCGATCGCGGCCGGCTCGCGAATGTAGCCGATGCGCACCGTATGGACGCCCTTCGTCAAATAATACCGGAACGGCTCCGCAATACGCGCCTCCGGGTCCCGGAAATCGCGGTATTGCCAACCGAATACTTCCGCCTGCTTCGGATTGAACTCGTTGCCCATCCGGTCAAACCAGGGCTCCCCCGCTTCCTTCCACATTCTCGGGAACACGAGCCGCTTCGTTTGGGAGAACGGAAAACTCCCGTCGATCAACACGCTTCTCTGGATCGAGGACCCTTTGCCCTCGAGCGCGTAATAGGTCGTCCCCAGCTGATAATAGCCGGCTGCGGCGATCTGCACCTCGTACTCGACCCAGCCGCCTTCGTCCGTCAGTGCTACTACATCGCCCATGCGTCCTTCGGGATCGCTCCTTTTGGCCGCGCCGGTCGGGCTGATTGCCTTGTAATCCGCACCGCGGATGACAAAACGCGCGCCCGACGCATCCGCCGCACCGCTTTTTCCCGTTTGCCCCATATAAGCCGTATAGGAGGGCTCCAGCTTCGAGCCCGCCCCGCTGCCGGCCAGTATGGAGCTTTCGTCTACATCGCCGTACTCGGGAACCTCGGCCATCGCCGTGTCGCTGAACCCCCGAGACTGATACCACCACAGGAACCCCGCCAGCAAAAGGACGGTGACTATGATGGAAACCGTATATTTGCGCAATACGTTAAGCAAAAAACATTCCCCCTAGGCAGACCGGTAAAAGTCTTCGGCCACCGCCGAAAACCCGAACTTCAGAAGCGGTGTAAAACCAATTTTCTTAATGATTAAAATTATAGATCAACAAGAACAAAGTTGCATGTTAAACGATTGTAAATTTTTCGCCTCAGCCGCGGCTCAGCATCCGCTCGGCCGCCCGAAGCCAGACGGCTACGCCTTTTGCCGCCGATTCGTTCATGCCCTTGCTTTTGCGCGTGACGGTTTCCATCGCGGCTCCGCGAAGCGAGGCCAAATGTTTGGCGGTTGCCGGATAGCCTTTGCCGAGCACGCCATCCAAAAAGACGAGCATCTCGTGCCACGCCTCCGCGGCCGCCTCATCGCCATCCTGCTCCGAGCGCCAATACGCCGCCAGCACATCAACCGCCGCCGAACCGGTAGTCGCCATAATCCCCTGCGCCCCCGCACGAACCGACTCCCGCAAAAACGACATATTCGCCTGGAATACAAGACTTTCGGGAGCGCTTACAATTTTCGCCTGTATCCCTTCCGGCGTGCAGGTCGTATCTTTGATGCCGGCTATCCCGTTTTTCGCCGCCAGCGTCCCATACACGTCGGGATCGATATGGCGCGGCGAGGCGAGCGGGCATTCGTAGAGGAATACGGGCAGCGGCGACAGCTCCGCAAGCCCTGCGATATATTCCGCCAGCTTGTTCTGATCTTGGCCCATGGCGCCCGGCGGAATAAGCACGAGACCGGATACGCCCGTCTCGGCCATCCGCTGCAATTCTTCCTTGTGCTTCGACGGATCGCTATCTACGTTCGCCGTCGCCAGCACCGGGGTGCCGCCCGCTCTTGCGGCGGCACGCCCGGCGAGCGCCAGCCGCTCCTCCAGCGTAAGCAGCTCCATTTCGCTGCTGCCGCATACGGCGAACAAGCCGTTCGGGCTTTTCGACAGCTGCCAGTCGACGTACCGGTCGTAGCTATCCCAATCGATCTCTTTACTCATTTTGAACGGGGTCATCAGCAGCGCGTAAACGCCGCGAAATTTCGAAAATGCGATTGACATGCTATCCACTCCCGTTTCTGGTTGGACTCCTCCGGGCTGAACCGGCTTGGCTCAGTGCGTTTTTTGCAGCTTGACCGTTTCGTCGAAGCGCTGCAAAATTTCTTGCGGCGTTGCCGCGCCGACGCCGCCCAGCTTGCGGACGGACACCGCGGCGGCGAGGTGCGCGAAGGCGGCGGCCTCCGGACCGCTGCAGCCGGTGGCAAGCGCGGACAACAGCGCTGCGGAGAACGTATCGCCCGCACCCACGATATCGATCGGCGGCTTGACGGGAGCCGTCGGCACGTACGTCACTTCATCCTGCTCCAGCCAGAGCGCCCCTTTGTCGCCAAGCGTGACGCAGCAAGGCGACTCGACGACCCTCGCAAGCTGCTTGCCGGCCTTCATAATTTCGCTCTCCGAAGACGGATGGTACTTCAGGCTGCCGTAGCACCAGCGAAGCACCTCGATTTCGTTCGGCTTCACGATGACGTTTTTGTACTTGCCTATATTTTCCCGGCTATCGACGACGATCCGCTTGCCCCGGGACGCCCAGTATTTCAGGCGTTCCCGCAGCAGATCGCCGACCACGCCCGATTTGAGCTGATCCGTCACGCTGATAATATCGACGTTCTCGGCCATTTTGTCCAGCTCGCCAATGAGTTTGCGCTGCATCGCGTCAAACGGGGCGTCGAGATTGATGAAATCGATACGCGGCGCCTCCTGCTCCGCATCCTGTAAGCCGCGCAGTATCGTTTTGCAGTAGGCCGGAGTGACCCGGCCTTTTTCGGACAACGTATACGAATCGTTAATGCCGCGCTGCTTCAGCGAATCTTTCAGCAGCGTCCATCTCCAGTCGTCCCCGACGATCGAGCAGATGCTTACTTCCTGGCAGCCGATAGAGCGAAAATTGCTCGCTACGTTGCCCGCCGCACCCGGGCCGAACGTTTCGCGGATGACCGGCAAGTTGTAATGGGGCGTCTCGCGGGACAGCTCGCTGATCGTCATATCGACATGCCAGTACACGTCAAGGCAAGCGTCCCCGATTACCCCGGCTTTTACCTTGGATATCCCTTTCAAAATGCCGGCTACTCTTTCCCGTGTCAATCCGGTATATTGTGGAACGGAAGATAAACCGAAAATTTCCTCTTCCATACAACTGTCTCCCTTCCCACCCTTATGGCGCGAATCTGTTCATGAGCTTTATGTGCCGGCTAAGGCAATGCGGAACGTCTTCAGTTCGAACGGTTTGAAATAAGCCCGGAAGCCGTGCTCTTCGAAAGCCATCGCTGCCGCTTCACGTTCGGCCAGATTGACCTCTTCCACCTTGCCGAGGCGATAGTGGAAGCGGAAGCCGGCCTCGTCCCGCTTGCCCGCATATTCGTAGCAGCGTACGATCCATTCGTCCGAATCCTCTGCCTTCTTGACCGTATCGATCATTATGTGATCGCTCTCTACACCGATCAGGCTGAGCAGCGCGGGAAGCGTTCCTGCGGATGCGGACGAATCCGCTGCGCCGCCCTCAGGCAGTGCGCCGATAACGACCGGCACGTTCAGACGGTACGCCTGCTGCACGGTGCCTGCGGCGAACCAGTCGCCGTCATGCGGCAGCAAAGCGTATGTAAAGACATGCTCGCCCTTGTCGCATTCCGGGTCCGGCTTGTTCGACGACTTCAGCAGCGTGATGCGCATGACGTTGTCGCGGATGTCGTGGCCGTACTTGCAGTCGTTCATAAGGCTGACGCCGAAGCCTCGTTCGGACAGATCGACCCATTTGTGCGCGCAGGTTTCGAAGCGGGCGAAGTCCCAGCTCGTATTCCAGTGCGTCGGCCGCTGCACATGCCCGAACTGGATTTCGTACGTCGCCGCCGTCGCCCGCACTTGCACCGGGAAGGCGACCTTAAGCAGCGTCTCCCGCTCCTGCCAATCGACCCAGGTGGAGAAATCGATGCGCGGATTGTGCACGTAAAGGATCATATCCTGGCGGATCGACGTGCTGCCGTACTTCCAGGCAAACTGGATCACGGCGCGCTGCGGTCCGTTCTCGATCACCTCGATGGAACGGATGTCGGTAACCTGCCGCACTTTGTCGTAATAGAAAATATCGATCTCCCAGTTGTCGTGATTGACCGGTTTGTCTTCGTGAACGTCGAAACGGTTCGCCGTCTCGCCTTCGGCGATAACTTCGCGGCCGGACCGCTTGTCGAACAGTCGCGTCAGCTGCCCGGCTTCGTTCCACTCGATCTCGTAAAACGGAGTGGAAGCCGAACGCTCTCCGCATACGATAACCGCACCGGCAGGCGAAGCCGGCTCGCTCTCCTGCTCCATATACACAGTCGTGTAGCCCATCGGCGGAATATCCGTCACATACAGCTGGAGGTAATCTCCGTCCGCCGATCCGCTAATGCGCTCGGCCGAAACCGGTCTGCCGGCCCCGTCCACCCAGCGTTTGCCCGCAAAGCGGTCTTCCCACGGCAGATGAACCAGCTCGCTCCGCGCCCACGTCAGCGTGTTGTACAGCATCCAGCCCGGACGTCCGTCCGCAGCCGCAAACGAGGCGAGCTTTCCGAGTCCGCCCGCGAGCGCTTCGTCCGCAAGCTGCTTCGCTTCCGCGTATTCGATGCGGCAATCGTCGTAAACGGCCGTAATCGAAGAGCCCGGCAAAATATCGTGGAACTGGTTGCGCAGCACAATTTTCCAGCTCTCGTACAGCGCAAACGCCGGATAGGAGGCGAAGCCCGCCAGCGGAGCGGCGAAGCTGGAGACGATCTCCGCATCGCGCAGCAGAAACTCCATCCGCCGGTTCATCAGCTTCACATAACCCTGCGACGTGTAGGTGCCCCGATGAAGCTCCAAATAAAGCTCGCCGTCCCAGCGGTGCACGTAACGGTCGGTGCTCGACACCGTCTGCTCCAGACTGCGGAAAAACTCGTCGGCACGGCCGGTCGTCGCCTTCGGCAGCCCCGGCATATCCTCCAGCCGTCTGCGCAGCTCCAGCATCGTCCGGGTCGGGCCGCCGCCGCCGTCTCCCCAGCCGTACGAGAGCAGCAGCTCGGAGTCGTTGATTTCCTTGTCGCGGTAGTTGTTCCAGATCCCCGCCAGCGTCGCCGGAACGACTTGGCCGTTGTACGTGTAGAACCGGGTGAACGGGCTGTCCGCGAGATCCGGATCGGGCGTCGTAATATAATGGGTGAGCACTTCCGTCCCGTCGATTCCCCGCCATACAAAGGTGTCGTGCGGGAACCGGTTGTAAACGTTCCAACTGATCTTCGTCGTCATGAAGTAGCGCAGGCCGCTCTTTTGCAAAATTTGCGGAAGCGCCCAGCTGTAGCCGAACACGTCGGGCAGCCATAAATAGTCGCACGAGACGCCGAATTTGTTCTCGAAATAGCGCATGCCGTACAACAGCTGGCGGACGAGCGATTCGCCAGACGGAATGTTGCAGTCCGATTCCAGCCACATCGCGCCGCCGGCTTCCCAGCGTCCTTCCTTGACGCGCTCCTGAATGCCGGCAAAAATGTCCGGATAGTCGCGCTCGATATATTCGTACAATTGCGGCATCGTTTGCAGAAACACATAATCCGGGAACTGCTCCATCAGGCGCAGGACGGTGGAAAACGAGCGGGCCGCCTTCTCCCGCGTATGTCTCAGCCGCCACAGCCAGGCCACATCGATATGCGTGTGCCCGATGCAGCGCACCGTGAGCGGCTGGAATTTCGGAATCGCTTCCAGCTCCTCCTTCAGCTTTGCGTTCGCCTCGCGCACGCTGGCATAAAACGCCTCGTCCCCCGGAACCCGCCAGTTGATCAGCATGATCGACCGGTCAAGCGCTTTCAGAAGCGCCTGTTTCTCCCAGCTGTTGTCGCCAAGCACCTTGATCGTATGCCAGACCGCGAACGCCGTGTAATACAAATCGTCCGCCTCGGTTTCCAGCACGGCAAGCCCGGACATCGAGAGCTGATGCTCCAGCTCCGTTTTCGTGCCTTCCTCCCCGTTCAGCCCGGTCCATATTTTGAACAGCAGCTCCACCTGCTCACCAACAAGCGTTTCCGGGAAAAACACTTCCTTATGATTGCTGCCTACGCCCTGATACGGCGCGCCGTTTACGTACAGCAGCGATTCGAAGCCGGAATTGTGGCCCGCTCCGGTTTTCCCGAAGTCGAACAAGCCGACGACTTTCCGTCCCGACCATTCCGCCGGAATGACTGCGCTTGCGCTGAGCCAGGCCGTCAAGTCATAGCCGCGCCAGCGGTCGCCTACGCTAATCGTCCCCCACTCGGCCTCGGCGGGAGGCATTGCCCCAATCTCGGCTTCCTTGTCGACCCAGAATCGGTAGGAAGGCAGCTCACGGTAATCGATATAGCGATATTTCTCCAATTGTACGATGCGTTTCCATAGCTTTTCGAAAGTTAAGAGCATGAGGCCCCTCCTGCGTGTACGGGTTTGGCAGCGCGGCGCGAATGACCTTGAAATGACCTTCGGCGAGAAGCGAATGCGACTGCGACTGCTGCTGCGAACTTTTTATTAATTAATTTAATCATAAAGATAATTAACGATTTTGTAAAGAGTTTTTCTATGCAAGGATTGATTCAGAAAAAAAGGATCTCATCCTCCACCGGTGGTGGAAGCGAGATCCTTTCTCGTTCCTGACAATCTGCGAGCGCCTTACGACAAACGCTTTACTTCCTGCGCGTTATTCGTATCCGCCGGATCGGCGTCGTCCGCGATGCCGCGGGTTGAATTGCGGAACTCGCGAAGCGTGTCTCCGAATGCCCGGCCGAGCTGGGGCAGCTTGGCCGGCCCGAAGATGACGAGCGCGATTGCCAGAATGATAATCAGCCCGGAAATCCCGATATTATTGAACATGTGTGCCACTTCCTTTCTGATCTTGTATGAGTATGGGAGCTAGAGCGCGTTTGTAAACACGCCCTAAGAGACGCGCTGCTCCATCCGGCTCCACTGGCGCGACGAGACGATGACGCTGATCTCGAACAGCACGATAAGCGGAATCGTGACCGATAGATGCGAAACGAAATCGGGCGGCGAGATGCACGAGCCGACAATCGCGAGGCCGAGGTAAGCGAATTTGCGCGCCGCCTTGAGCCTCCCCGGCGTGAGCAGACCGATCTTCGTCAGAAACAGCAGCACGACGGGAAGCTCGAAGGCGATCGCCATCGGGAACACGACGCTGAACAGAAACGAGAAATATTTATCGATCCCGTACGTTTCGACGGCCCCGATCGTGCGGTTCATTTTCTCCATGAACCCGAGCATCATCGGGAACACGACGAAGTAGCTGAATGACGCCCCTGCAAGAAACAGCGCGAACGACACCGGCACGTACGCCAGCGTTCCCTTCGCCTCCTCCTCCGTAAGTCCAGGCCGGACGAACGCCCATATCTGGTACAGCAGAACGGGAAGCGTAAACAGGACGGCTACCAGCAGGGCGCACTTCATATAAATGAACAGCCCGTCGGTAAACGCGAACACATTCCATTCGATGCTTGCCGCCGCCGGCTGGTTTTTGAGCAGCAGCAGCAGCTTCGGCGATACGTACAGCCCGAGGCATAACGTCGCGAAAAACGCCGCGAACACGACCAGAAGCCGTTTGCGCACCTCGGTCAAATGAAAAACCAACTCTTCCTGATCCATCCTCATTCCGCCTTAGCTGCAAAGCCGGGGCCGATCAGACGACCAGCCCGCTGCCCTGCTTCAAATATTTGGCTACGCCTTCCGCTGTCCGGTAGGAGAGAGCGCCTACCACGCCCGTCGGATTGTAGCCGCTATTGTGGTTAAATGCCGAAGCTCCGACGACAAAAACATTTTCCGCATCCCACATTTGCAGGTACGAATTGACCGCTGACGTAGAAGGATCGGCTCCCATGCAAGCCCCGCCCGTGTTGTGGGTCGATTGGTAGGGCACGATATTGTACGGATTGAGCTGATCGCTCGACCCTATGGAGGACGCGCCCATTGCTTTGGCGATTTCTTGTGTTTTTCCGGCGATAAATTTCACCATCTGCCGATCCTGCTCCTCGAAATCAAACGTAATACGCATGAGCGGCATCCCGTTAGCATCCTTGTACGTCGGGTCGAGATCCAAGTAGTGATGCTTGTACGGCATGTTGGAGCCTTGGGACGCGACGGTCAGCGTCCTGTAAGCATATTTGATGGAGGCTTGCTTGAACTCTTTGCCCCATGCCGGCGTGCCGGCTGGAACCGTATTGTTGCCGATCGGGCGCTGCCCTGTCTGGAACAGGCGAACGCCCGCGCCATGAATAAACTGCAAATTCGCGTGGTCGAAGTTGTCTCCGTTGAAATCCGGAATTTCCATACCGAGTGCGCCGGCGCCCGCATACGTATTGAATTGCTTCTCTTCGAAAAATGCGGTCGTGGACCCGCCTTGAACCTGATAAGCATAGTTACGTCCGATCACTCCTTTGCCGGTGGCCGGATCATAAGGAGTTCCGAGCTTTGAAGTAAGCAGCAGCCTGACGTTATTGAACAAATAGCTGGCCAGTATGACCACATCGGCAGGCTGTTCAAACTCGTCACCCGTCAGCGTATTGACGTAAACGACACCGCTTGCTTTTTTGCCGTCGTTCAGCACCTTCACCACATTGGAATAGCTTCTAAGCTCGAAGTTTCCGGTCTTTTCGGCAACCGGCAGCACCGTTACGACCGCATCGGCCTTCGCGCCGTATTCGCAGCCGAACCGTTCGCAATAGCCGCAATATTGACAGGCGGCCCTCGTGATGCCGTCCGGATTCGTATACTGCTCCGATAAGTTTGCGGAAGGAGCCACATAAGGATGGTAGCCCAGCTTTTTCGTCGCATCTTCGAACAATTTCATCGCCGGCGTCTTGAGCATGGGCTTGGTCGGGTACGGGCTGGAGCGTTTGCCCATCAGCTCGAGCGGCTGATCGCCTCCGGATATGCCGGCCATCTTTTCAAACTTGTCGTAGTACGGCTCGATCTCGTCGTAGGTGATGCCCCAGTCTTGGATCGTCATCCCTTCGGGTATTTTACTTTTGCCGTACCGTTCGACGGTTTTGCTGTAAATCTGAAAATCGTACGGAAGGAAACGGGGCAGCTGTCCGTTCCAGTGTACGCTGGCGCCGCCGAGTCCTTCTCCGAGCAAGAACGAGCCGTGCTGGCGCATCGGACGCGCCGTCATTTTTTCCGTATTGCGGAACGTCACCGTTTCTCTCGACAAATCCTGCATAAGCTCCAGACGCTGGGCATACCGAAGCTCATCGTGCACCATATAGTAATCTTTCATGCTGCGCGGCTTACCGCGCTCCAGGCCGACCACCTTGATACCCTGCTTCGCCAGCTCTGCGGCAATAATACCACCGGACCATCCCACTCCGACGATGACGACCGGTACCTTCGGCAATTTCGTTGCCATTCCAATCCCCGCTTCCTATGTAAATAATATGTGTAACGCTGCTTTCAGTGGGCGAAATGATCGTGCAGGCTGCGCGGCTCCATCACGATAAATTCGTCTTTCTCCATAATGTCCGTGTAGCTCATTTGATTGCCCGGATATTGGCGCATTTTCCAGCCCATCATATTTTTATTGCCCCCGTATACGGGATCGCAATAAGCGCCTTCAATCGTCATGCTGCGCAAAAGGTTGAAGAACGATTGGCCGGTAACTCCGGTTACAACTTGAATTTCGCCCTTCTGGAGAGAGGTGAGGATGGTGTCCTTCTCCTCGTCGGTCAGTTCCGCGAACCCTTTCTGATGCTTCTTCTGGCTCTCGTCCTGAATCGCCTGCAAGCCCATCGTGAACACGGCGTGACGCGGAATGCTCTGGTAATCCCCTTGCGTCGCTTCGCTGGGACCAAACGGCCCCATCCGGTATTCCCGGACGTTATTGCCGAACTGTCCGGCGAGCTGGTGGTCGATATAAAAGGCGACTCCAAGCTCTGCCGCTCCCGGGCCGAGGTCATCTTTCGGAAAAATGCGTTCGGCTGCCGCTTCCGTAATTTGCAGCTGCTCCTGATTGAAAAACATGGTCGCTTCGTTGAAGTTTTGGACGGGCTTCGTCTCCGCCGGAGGCGGCGTAGCCGTATTGTTGCCTTTGGTCGTACAACCCGCGATGACGCCCGTTATAACCGCTCCGCCGATGGCCGCTCCGGAATATTTCAGAAACTTGCGCCGGGAGTTGGTTTGCCGCTGCTCTGAGTGCTGATCTGTCATAAGTCGCTGCTCCTCGGTTGTAGTTTATACAGCTAAAACTTGGTCTGGCTTCCATTAGGCTTGGCAACCGATTAACAAATTATGCAAACCGGCTTCATCTGCAAAAAAAGCGAATGAAAATGGAGGCTGCGGGCATGCTAGGGGCATTCCATCTAAACAACCGTCTTCTTGGAGGGAAACTCACATGCGAAAAACTGCGATTATCGGGTCGGCCGTTCTGCTCGCGCTCGCCCTTTCCGCCTGCGGAAAAAGCAAAACCCCGGAAACGAACCAGGGAGGCACAGCCGGCGGCGGTACGGCAACGACCGCGGACGCGCAAGCAATCGTCAAGCAAAACTGCACAAGCTGTCACGGCGTCAACCTGGAGGGCGGCGGCGGGCCGAAGCTGTCGGCGATCGGCTCCAAATATTCCAAAGATCAGATCGCCGGCATTATTACGAACGGCAAAGGCGCAATGCCGAACTTCAAAAGCAAGCTGTCGGAAAGCGACATCAGCGCCGTCTCCGACTGGCTCGCCGCCAAAAAGTAAGAGCTTTGCTCAAAAAACAAGCAGCCTGCTCTGGCTGCTTGTTTTGTTTGAGCGCGGCAACGGCAAAAAGGACCGCCCCGGGCCTAATAGCCTCGTCCGGGACAGTCCTTGCAGCTGTTCGCTATGCGGCGCTTACTTTTTCGTCGCCTTTTGCTCCGCTATGCCTTTATTGATCAATTCCTCGGCGTTTCGCAGCGCCGTATTGACGTCTACCTCTATGCCGTCGGTAAACATTTTTTGTACCTCGGCAATCATGATCGCCTGCGCCTTCGTGAAATTGACGAGTCCCGGCGCTCTTGCCGGCGGCTCGGAGGCAGGCTTGTTGTAGAAAAACGAGGTGACGTGTTTGCCTTTGTAGTTGAGGCCGTCTTGTTGAAACACCGTCTTCATTTCGTCGGAAATTTTCGCAAGCGATGGCGCGTAACCTTTGCGCGACAGCTTGAGTTGCGCCTCGTCCGACGTAATAAATGCGCTGACGTTCATCGCCGCTTCTTTGTTTTTGCTCGTATTCGTTATAAAGAAGAACCGCGCGCTTCCCCACAGATTGCCGTTCGGCTTTTCCTTAAAGGTAGGAACGGAGACGATATCCCAGTCGAACGTCTTGAACTGATCCGGCTGGCCGAATATTTGCATGCCCGACGTCCCCGTCGCGAACACCTTGAGATCCTCTTCCGTATAGCCGGTCTTGCTGTCGAACTTGAGCCCCGGAAGCTTGTAGAAGCGGACAAAGCCGTTAATAAGCGTTTTCCACTGATCGGTGTTGACCGCCGCCTTGTCTTCCTTCGCATCGAGATACGGGAGCGAAAACTGGTTGAACTCCATAAACATCTGATGCCAGCGCTCGCTGTAGCCGCGGTATTGAATGCCGCCTTCGTTTCTGGTCAGCTTCTTAGCGATTTCATACGTATCGTCCCACGTCATGCCATCTTTCGGATACGCGACGCCGAACTTGTCGAACAGCGTTTTATTGTAATGGAGCGCGAACGCCGGACCGTTAATCGGAATGCCGATGATTTTCCCGTTCGTGTAATATTTCATCTGGTCCAAATAGGCCGGCTCGATACGGGAGAGATCGAATTTGCTCGTTTTGACCAGGTCGCTAATGTCCTGATCGATTCCGAATTCCTGAAGCGATAACGGGATGGTCCCTTTCGTGCCGACGATAATGTCCGGCACATTGCCCGCAGCCAGCAAATCCCCTATTTTATTGGACGACTCCACGCCGATCAAGGTATAATTCGGGAACTTTTCCTTGATGAGCGGAGCGTACACCTCATCCAGCTCTTTTTTGGTCATCGAGCCTAAATAAATGGAAAGCTCAGCCGGTTTTTGCGTGTCCGGCGTTTGCTGAACCGCTTTCCCGTCCGTTTTGTTGTCCGTACCGGGGCTGGCCGTACTGCCTCCGCCCCCGCCGCACGCGGTCAAAGCAACTGTTATCGCGGATAAAAGCGCTAGCGTATACGTCGTTTTTTTCTTCATCGCAATGATTCCCCCATGACTTTAATATTTGCTAACATTGCAAGTATAAGTTGTATTCGCTTTCAGGGTATAGGGAGTTTGATTGCAAAACTTAGTAATTTCATGCTGAAAGTTGTCCGGCGTAAAAAGATCACCTTCGCCTGATCCGCACGGATGGACGCCGGGTGTGTGTTCAACTTCTGAACCGTTTAAAGGCTCCCCAGGCTGCGTTTGGCAGCTCCAAGGAGCCTTCCTTACAAGTTTTCAAGTTTTCGTGCCAGCCTTGATTATCTCAGCCTTGCCGGATCTAACGCAGGAACGAGACCTTCCTCCGCTGCCCTGACAAGCAGCGCCTCCACCGCAGCGTACCCGCTCTCGCCCAGATCCGCCGTAAATTCGTTCACGTACAGGTCAATATGGGCTTGCGCCACGCTCGCATCCATCTCCTGGGCGTAGCGCAGCACATAGTCCCGCGACGCCTCCGGGTTCGCCCAGGCGTACTCGACCGAGCGGCGAATCCATCCCGCAATCGAGTCCGTATCGAGCGTCCGGCGGGCGATGATCGCGCCAAGAGGAATCGGCAGTCCCGTATCTTCCTCCCACCAGCTTCCCATATCCGCCAGCATCGTCAGCCCGTAGTTCGGGTACGTGAACCGGGCTTCGTGGATCACAAGCCCGGCATCGATCCGTCCGTCGCGAACGGCCGGCATAATTTCGTGGAACGGCATCACGACGATCTCGCCCACGCCTCCCGGAACGTTCCGGGCCGCCCACAGCCGGAACAGCAGGTATGCGGTGGAACGTTCACTCGGAACGGCTACACGACGGCCGGACAGAACAGCCGGACCGGCAGCGGCAGCATCTGCGCTTGCCGTCAGCACGAGCGGGCCGCAGCCTCGTCCGAGCGCGCCGCCGCAAGGCAGCAGCCTGTAATCGGACAGCACCCACGGGAGCGCCGCGTACGAGATTTTCAGCACGTCCGGGCCGGAGCCGCTCGCCGCCAGGCCGTTCGTAATATCGATATCGGCATAAGTCACTTCCAGCTCCGGCGCGCCTGCGACAAGCCCGTGCGCCCAGGCGTGGAAGACAAACGTATCGTTCGGACAAGGGGAATAAGCGATCTTCATGAAAGCACCTCCGTTAATACGCTAAAAGCCTTTTCCAGCGATTGCAAAGCTTCCGGAATGCGCCAGGCGGCACGGTCGCGAGGACCTACCGCATTCGATATGGCGCGAATTTCAAGCGCGGGAACATTGCGCAGCTTGGCCGCCGTCGCTACGCCAAACCCTTCCATCCCTTCGGCCGCCGCTCCCTTCACTCGTGCCGCCAGTGCGGATGCGGAAGCTGCGCTCCCCGTCGCGGTGCAGACGGTCAACACAGGACCGACGCATGCCCGCTGCCCGGCGGCAAGCAGCGCCTCGCACCAGCTTGCAGCTATTGCATGGTCGGCCGGTATCCTCGCAGAACCGAAGCCTAGCTCGTCTACGCTTATAAAACCTTCCGCCGATTCGGCGCCCAAATCGGCCGCAATCATTTCGCTGGCAAGCACCAGCGAGCCGATACCCGCTACTTCGGCAAAGCCGCCGCCGATACCGGCGCTTATGACAAGGTCGTAATCGCCGACCGCAAGCGCCAACGCCGTATTCGCTGCCGCGGACGCCGGTCCGACGTCCGCAAGCCGGACCTCAAATCGGCCGTCGCCTCCCAGCCCGCGGAGTACCGCAGCGCGCTCGACTTCAACGGCCGTCATGACGAGCACTTTTTTTACTTGTATGTTTCCCATAACTAATTTCCCTTCTGGAAGAAAAACGATTCTATCTACCATATTAAATGATTATGCCGCCAAGAGAAAGCTTTGCTCCCGCAAGTAACCGTACCGGCTTTGTATGCCCATGCCGCTTTGTTAATACTCCGCTAACAATCGTCCAGTATGCTGGATAACGGGACACCGACCCAAGTACGTCCTTAATGAAGGAGGAATCGGCTTTTGACGCAGGATCTGCAGCACTACTGGGGACCAAACAAAAGAATTGCCGCCGTACGCAAGCCGGAAGATCTGCGAGCGGCTTTAAGCATCGAATGGCCGGTCGTGTTTTTGCTGATCGGCGATCTGTTTACTGCCGACCAATACGTATCGGAAGCGAAACGGGCAGGCAAAAAAGTATTTCTGCATGTCGATTTCATCGCAGGACTGGGCGGCGATCCGATCGTGATCAAATATATCGCGGAACGGGTAAAACCGACGGGTATCATTTCCACGAAAAGCCATTTTGTAAAACATGCGAAAAAAAACGGATTGCTCGCCATCCAAAGACTATTTATCATTGACACCTCGGCACTCGATCAAGGCATCCACAATATAAGGCAAAGCGAACCCGATGCCATCGAGATTATGCCCGGTCTGCTTTCGCGGGTCATTACCGAGCTGCGCGACAGCATCCCGACGCCCGTCATCGCGGGAGGGCTGATCAAGACGCAGGCCGAGATCGAAACGGCGCTGCAGGCGGGAGCGGCAGCCGTATCGATGGGCGACCGGCGGTTATGGAGTTAAAGCCGACCCCTTGTTTACAATTCCTTTATCCCCCGTTGATGCGGGCATAACAAATGATCGTTAAAGTGTACCTTGAGATGGGCAACCGAATAGCCGAGGGTACGAGACGAGGAGAATACCCTTTTATGCATTGAGTGACGGAAGGGCCATGATAGCGGCGCGCCGCTTCCTTTGTCGATGCGTAAAAGGGTTTTTTGTCGTTTTTTTGCCGCTTGGCCGGTCCATCAACGGAAGGATGGGTATGATGAAAAAAACTGCGAAGCTGCTGTCCCTGATTGTGACCGCCTCCATCTTCGGCGGTCTGCTGCCTGCACATCCGTTTTCCCCGCAGGCAACCGCTGCGGAAGCCGGCCGGAAATCGCTTGAGGTAAGGAAAACGCTGAATGCGCCGGTTATCGACGGCATGCTGGACGACTCCGTCTGGACTATCGACCAGCCGCTCAACGCCGAAATCGGAACGGGTCCCTTCCAGCCGTCCAAGTTCGGACTGCTTTGGGATAACCAGTATTTGTACGTCGGCGTGAAGGTGGAAGACAATACGCCGATCCATGACGGTTCGGGGTATTGGTTTGACCAGGACAATATCAATCTGTTTTTCGATCCTGCGCAGCATCAATCTGCTCCATTTGCGATTAACGACATGCAAGCCGGTTTCGTATACAAGCCGGATACGGCAACTCCCGAATTTCATTTCGGAGCGGCGCTGAACAATCATAGCGGCAAGGACGAGAAAAATATATTAAGATCGATCCGGAAGACGGACACCGGATGGTCGCTCGAGGCTGCCATTCCATGGGACATGCTGGGCTTCGACCCGAACCTCAAAAAACAGTTCGGCTTCGAAATCGGGGTTACGGACCGGTACGGTGCCGATCCCGCCAAGCAGCGGTCCAGCTTCTGGAGCGCTTATAATGAAACGTCGTTTTGGAACAATACGGCCGGATACGGAACGCTCGTTCTAAACGAGGGTAACCCGGCTCCGGGTCCGACGAATCCGGTGCTTCTGGAACAAAACTTCGACGGTATTCCGAGCGGGACGCTGCCGTTCGGCTGGATATCCGACGTTAATGCCGGCAGCAATCCGTTCACCGTCGTCAAAGACACGTACGGCAACGGCAGATTGGCGTTCGACGGCAAAGCGGCGGGCAAGCAAGCCCGCGCCACCGCACCGGTCCAATGGGACAATTACACGATCGAAGCGGATGTGCGCTTCGATGATGTGCTCGATTCCGGCAGATGGGCGTCCCTCCTATTCCGCGGGGCGGCTGACGGAAAAAATCCGTACAATCAGATGGCCATTCGGCAAAGAGGCACTTATGAAGTCGCGTACCGGAAGCCGGACAACAACTGGTCCGTCATGACGAGCGGCGAATGGCGCCCGCTCGCCTTAAACGCCGATTATACGATGAAAGTACGCGTGTTCGACAATAACGTGAAAGAATACATCAAGGCGAAAAACGACCCGGCTTATACGCTTCTGACGGACAAAAGCTTCCCCAAAGATTTGCTGGAGCGCGGCAAAATCGGATTCCAGGGCGATCAAAGCAAGCTGTCGTTCGACAACTTGAAAGTGACCCGGATTACAGCCGACCGGCTCGACTTGAATGTCCCTTTTTCACTCGAGGCGTTGACCGGACCGATCGGCGTGACGGCCAGCGTCTACTATTCCGACGGAATCACGGAGCCTGCCGCGGCGGACCGGATCAAGCTGTACTCGTCGGACGAGAGCGTCTTGAAAGTGATCGGCAACCAGCTTTATCCGATCAAGCCGGGCAGTGCGTCAATCAAGGCTGTATTTGCCAATGCGGAATCTTCACGCACCGTCGCTGTTACACCTTCGTCAACGGGAGCCAAAGTGCTTAAGCTTGAACATGAGAAAGGATATGCGCTGGCTGAGGCAGGGACTCCGGTCGATTTGAGCTCCATCACATTCCGGACGGAACGGAGCGATTTCACAACGGGTACGATCGCAGGCGACAAGTTGACGTGGAGCGCGGACAGCGGAGCCGTCACAATCGCAAACGGCAAAATGAACGTTATGCAAAAAGGCGTCCATACCGTAACCGCCAAGGTCGATAATGCGTCTGCGACACTGCTTGTCGTTGCGAAAAACCCGGGAGACGCCGAATATGTGCTGTATGAGGAGAACTTCGACTCTGTTGCCGAAGGCTCGCTGCCGAAAGGATGGACTCGAAAGGAAGGAACTTCGCCGGGTGCCGCCGCAGTTCGATCCGGCGCTTTTGAAATAGCGGCGACCGCTTCTCCGGATAACCCATCACGCGTGCTCTTGCCCGATTATTTGGGACTATTCGGCGATTATAAAATCGAAGCCGACGTGACTCATCTGGCCGCAAACGACAATGCAAGATGGCACTCGATCATGTACCGGATCCAAAATAACGACTACCCTTACTACCAGATGGCTGTCCGCAAAGACGCTACCGTAGCGAACGGCGTCGAATTCGCGGAAAGAACGCCGGCGAACGGCTGGAACGTTATCGATAAAGGGCCTTATAGCGAACCGATCGATGCTTCGAAAATGTACCACTACACGGTAGTAGCACACGGCAATCGCGTACAAGAATGGATCGGAGACAAACTCGTCATCGATACCGACGCGGCTGGGGCATACGTCAAGGGCCCTATCGGCTTGCAGTCAAACGGCAGCAAAATGAGGGCGGACAATATCCGCGTCACCTTGCAGCAAACTCCGCTGCCGCCGATGCCGGCCGACAGGTTCGTGAACGTTTACGAGCCGGAGACGAAAATCTCGATGGCGCCGTCCGTCGTAACCGAGCTCCGCAGCGCAAGCCAGCTTGCCGGCTTGACCGGGCAGCAGCTTCCCGCAACCGTCATATTGCACGTGAACGACGATCTGAACATTACCGAGCCGGCCGGCAAAAAAACGATCGGAACGGTGCAATCGGCATTCGATTCGATCGGAACGAGTACCATCCCCGCCTTCTACGTAAAAAGCGAACTGGCGGCCGATAAGCTGGCTCAGTATTTGCTGGCGAAAGGCATCGAAGACGCCTTCGTCGTCGCCGACAAAGGGGAATTGATCAAGCGGGCACGCGCTATTCATCCGATGCTTCGAGGCATACTTGATTACAGCAACAAGCCCGTAACGAAGGCGAACCTGCTCGATATTCGCCGGGAGACGACGACCGGCGCGGCCAAAATCGCCATATTGCCCGAATCGGCGGCTACGCCCGAAAACGTCTCTTACCTGCAGCAGCGCGCAATCGTCGTTTGGACGAAGGAAACGGCCAAGGCAAAAGACAAAAACGTCGCCATCCATAAGCTGATTACGGCGGGAACGAACGGGATCGTAACGGATTCGCCGGCGGTCGCGCTGGATGCCCTGAAGCTGTATTCCAATACGACGACGCTCGTCCGCAAGCCTTTCGTGATCGGTCACCGGGGCATGCCTTCCAAATCGCCCGAGAACACGATCGAGAGCAACCTGATGGCTTACGAGAACGGCGCGGATTTCATCGAGAACGATATGTACGTGACGAAGGACGACCGCATCGTCATCATCCATGACTCGGTGCTGCAAAATACGACGAACGGCTCCGGCCCGGTCGAAAGCTTCACGCTCGACGAGATCAAAAAACTCAACGCGAACAAACCGTATCCCAACGGCTTCCCCGACGTCAAAGTACCGACTTTCGACGAGCAGCTTGATCTGGCGCGGGAAAAAGGCATTATGGTATATGCGGAAATCAAAACGAGCACGCCGAGAGCCGTCGACGTTATCGTGGACTTAATTAAAGAGAAAAAAGCCGAAGACCTGGTCAACATCATGTCGTTCGATGCGGCGCAATTGAAGCGGTTCGCCGAGAAAATGCCGGAAGTTCCGCTCGGCCTGCTGGTCGGCAGCCCCGGCTCCGATACGGACAAAAACGTTAACAAATCGCTGCGAGATACGCTCCGGACGATTCAAAGCCAAAACGTCACCTATAACGCCGGCTACTACAACATGGGACAAAACTATATGGAGGCGGCGAAGCATCGCGGCATCGTCATTTCGCCTTGGACGATCAACAACAAAGCCGATTTCACGTCCTTCTTCCTCCGCGGCGCGTTCGGCATCACGACCGACTACGCCTACTATGCAGCCGATTGGAACGCTTCGCTCAAGGCGGAAAAAGACGAATACGTCTTGCCCAAAAACAAAAGCGTGACGCTAACGGCAACCGCGGAAACGTTCAAACGAACGAAATTGACGGTTACGCCGGACATCGTCTGGCTGGACGGCGAAGAGCTGTTCGAAACCGAAGGCAACAAAATTACGCCGAAAAATCCGGGGACGGCGCATATCATGCTCCGGTATACGACTGTAATCGACGACGCCAACCGGTACGATCTGTACACGCAGCCGATTTCGATCAAGGTAGTCGGCAACGGCTATGGCAATGGCAACGGCAACGATAACTAAAACGACTGAGAGACGTTTCGTTCTCGTTTACATTTTCTTCATTCCGGTTTAATCCTATCGTAACAATCGGCCGGTATAGTAAATCTCGTAACAATACAATTGCATATGTCAGGGTACGAGACGAGGAGAATACCCTTTATTCATCGGAAGGCAGCGGCTTCATGCTTATTTGGGGCACGCGCCTACTCCGGTGGATAAAGGGTTATTTACGTTTTCGGAAGAAAGGAGCTGCACGCGACTTGCCGGATGTAGTCAGCTATGACGGTTATTTTTTTGATTTGGACGGAACAGTGTTCCTGGGGGACCGACTGCTTCCCGGCGTCAAAGAGACGATTGACCTATTGCGGACGAAAGGAAAAAAAATTCTTTTCTTAAGCAACACGACTATACGAACTCGCCGGGAATGCCAAATCCGCCTGCAAAAGCTCGGTTTGCAAGCCCGGCTGGATGAAATCGTAACGGCCGCCTTCGCCGCAGCTGTTTATATGCGCGAACAACAGCCTGATCCGACGGTACTTGTCGTCGGGGAACCGGCTTTAGCCAGCGAGCTGGACGAGCAGGGGGTCCGCATGACTACCCGTCCGGAGCAAACGACGCACGTGCTCGTAGGCATGGATATGAAATTCGACTACGCCAAGCTGCATCGGGCGATGAAAGCCGTCCGCGGAGGGGCGGAACTGATCGCGGCCAACCCGGACCCGAATTGCCCGGTCGCCGGCGACATCATACCCGATACTTGGGCGATGGTGAAAGCGATCGAAGCGGCCAGCGGCGTAGCCCCGTCCGCTATCGTCGGCAAGCCTTCGCAGTTTTACGCCTCGAAAGTTCTGGAGTGGTGCGGGCTTCGCGGCGAGCATTGCCTCATGATCGGCGACAGGCTGGAAACCGATATTTTATTCGGGCATACCGGCGGCATGCGCACCGCCCTTGTAATGACGGGCGTCACCACGAAGCGCGAAGCCGAGCTGTCCCCCATCCGACCGGACTACGTTTGGCATTCCATGGAGCGCTTCGTCGAACTTGCCCGGGCTTTATGAGAAAGGCTATCGAATTAACCGCCGCTTCACATTGCCGTTATCGCCGCTTTACACGAGTCAGGTACAGTAAACAAATAAACGGTTAAAAGGAGACTTTCACATGCGTTCCTTCTCGGCAAAACTGATATGCACCGCTTTATGCTTAACTACGATGGCGGCTTGCGCCAAACCGGCCGCGAACGGCTCGACCGCTCCGCAAACGGGAGCCGCTGCGGAATCGTCCGCCAAAGGCGGAGACAAAGTCGAACTGACTTTTTATTACCCGATCGCCGTCGGCGGACCTTTGACCGAGACAATTGAAGGCATGGCCAAGGAATTTACGAAGCTTCATCCCAATATTACCGTCAAGCCCGTTTACACGGGCAGCTATGCGGATACGACCGTCAAGACGCAGGCGGGCGTACAGAGCAAAACTCCTCCCGATGTAGCGGTTCTGCTCTCGACCGAGTTGTTCAGCCTGATGGATATGAACGCGATTATTCCGCTTGACGAGTTCATCGCCAAAGAAGGCGGCGACAGCTATTTGTCCGACTTCTATCCGGCATTCATGGCCAACTCGCAAACCGGCGGCAAAACATACAGCATTCCGTTCCAGCGCAGCACGATTGTTTTGTATTACAACAAGCAAATGTTTAAAGCCGCCGGACTCGATCCGGAGAAAGCGCCGCAAACGTGGGCGGAGCTGCGCGATCATGCGAAAAAGCTGACCAAAGACGGCACTTGGGGACTGGAAATACCCGTCTCCGGCTTCGCCTACTGGATGCTGCAAACGTTCGCCCTGCAAAACGGCAAAAACTTGATGACTCAGGACGGCAAAAAAGTAATGTTCGATACGCCGGAAAATGTCGAAGGGCTGCAATATTGGTCCGATCTGGCGATGAAGGACAAAGTGATGCCGCAAGGCGTAACCGAATGGGGAACCGTTCCTTCCGACTTCCTTGAAGGGAAGACGGCGATGATGTACCATACGACCGGCAACTTGTCCAACGTGAAGAAAAACGCCAAATTCGATTTCGGCGTCGGTTTTCTGCCCAAAAACAAAAGCTTCGGCAGCCCGACCGGCGGCGGCAACTTTTATATTTTCAAAGACATCGAAAAGAAAAAGCAGGAAGCGGCTTGGCAATTTGTCAAATTCATGACGGAAGCCGAGCGTGCCGCGCAGTGGAGCATCGATACCGGCTATGTGGCGGTCAAAAAATCGGCTTATGAAACCGAGCGGATGAAAAAGTACGCCGCCGACTTCCCGCAGGCGCTCGTCGCCCGCGATCAGCTTCAATATGCCGCGGCCGAGCTGTCCACCCATAACAACGGAAAAGTGACGAAAGCGATCAGCGATCAAGTTCAGGCGGTGCTAACAGGCGGCGCATCCCCGGCCGAAGCTCTTAAAAAAGCGCAGGAAGAAGCCGACAAGGCGCTCGCGGCTTTTAATAAGTAACGAAGGCTTGCCGGTTTCCGGGGAGACCGCTGCGGTGAAAGTAAACCGGACGCGCTGCAGCGGGACTCCCCTTTATTCTCTAGTTCAAGACGATTTAGGAGGTTCCCTTTTGGGCATCAAATCGATTTCACGCTGGAAAACGGACGCTTTTGCCTGGCTGCTGCTTCTGCCCTCCCTGCTTTTCCTGCTCCTGTTTACGTTTTATCCGATTGCGAAGACGATCCGGCTCAGCTTTTACCAGGCCGATTTGGCCTCGCCCGAGCCGATCTTCGTCGGACTTGGCAATTACTCCGCCCTGTTCGCTGACGAAGTGTTTGCCAAGGTCATGACCAACAACTTGTTTTTTGCGCTCGGCACCGTACCGACATCGATGGCGCTTGCCATGCTGATGGCCATTTTCGCCAATAAAGCGATGCGCGGGACGAGTTTGATGCGGACGGCGTTTTTTTACCCGACGATGATTCCGATGATTGCGGTAGCCAACATCTGGCTATTCATTTATACGCCCAAGTACGGCTTGCTGAGTAGAGCGATGACGAGTCTCGGCATGGGCGAGATCCATTGGCTGGGCTCTCCGGACTACGTCATGTGGGCGATGATCGCGATGATGATCTGGAAGGAAGCCGGCTATTTCATGATCTTTTATTTGGCCGGTCTGCAGAACATATCTCCCGATCTGTACGAATCGGCGCAAGTGGACGGCGTCGGCCGATGGACGGTGTTTCGCAAGATTACGTTTCCCCTGCTTATGCCGACTACGCTGTTCGTATCGATCGTCGCGCTGACGAATTCATTCAAGCTGGTCGACCACCTGCTCGTCATGACGAAAGGCGGACCGAACAACTCGAGCAATCTACTCCTGTATTACATTTACGAAACGGCTTTCGGCTTTTGGGATCAAGGGATGGCCTCCACGCTGACCGTGGTGATGATCGCGGTTTTGCTGCTGTTCGCGGCGCTCAATTTCTTCGGACTCGATAAAAAAATCCATTACAATTGACCGTTAGCCCGTGAGACGGAAAGGAAAGGACATCATATGCGGTTTAAAAAGTTGAAGCTGGGCCGGTTGCTGCTTCTGGCGCTCGCCGCGCTATGGCTTATCCCGCTGCTTTGGGTGGCGGTTACGGCCTTCCGGCCTAAGCAGGTCGCGCTGTCGTCATCGTTCTCGCTCGATTTTACGCTCGACAATTTCGCTGCCGTATGGGCGGCTGCGCCGTTCGCGCAATATTACGTCAATACGATTTTGATCGTCGTCGGCGTGCTCGCCGCCCAGATCCTCACCGCAACGATGGCTGCGTTCGCGTTCGCCCGCGTGGAGTTTCGCGCCAAAAACGTCCTGTTTCTGCTGTTTCTCGTCCAAATCATGATACCGCCGGACGTACTCATCTTCCCCAATTACAGCATCCTCAAGGAGCTATCTCTGCTAGACACGAAGCTTGGCATCATGATGCCTTATTTCGCGTCGGCGTTCGGCATATTCCTGCTGCGGCAAATGTTTAAGACCATCCCGAGGGAACTCGACGAAGCCGCTTGCGTCGAAGGGTATTCCAAGTGGCAAATATTATGGAACATCTACTTTCCGC
Organism: Paenibacillus ginsengarvi; assembly: GCF_003626695.1. Taxonomy (GTDB): domain Bacteria; phylum Bacillota; class Bacilli; order Paenibacillales; family NBRC-103111; genus Paenibacillus_AB; species Paenibacillus_AB ginsengarvi. The sequence continues at coordinate 32,809 of NZ_RBAH01000032.1, read as the reverse complement.
TTGCCCGTCCGTCCTACATCGCTTTCGGTCTCGTATCCGTCTGCTACCAATGGAATAATTTCCTATGGCCACTTATCGTTACCAATTCTGTAGAAAACCGTCCGCTGACAGTAGGTCTGGCTATCTTCGCCCAGTCGTTCGAAATCGGCGCGCAATGGACGGAAGTGAGCGCAGCTACGCTGCTCGTTATCGTGCCGCTGACGGTCGCGTTCATCCTATTTCAGCGGCAGTTCATGAACAGCTTTATCCATTCCGGAATCAAATGACTTCATTTTCTCAAAGCGGCCGGAACTGTCCGCCGCTTTTCTTCGCCCATATTCGGTTTCCGATAGCGGAAACAGGAAATAATTACTTGACTAAGCAAACGACGTTCATTTATACTGGCAATACGCTTAATTTCCGATTGTATGGATCGGAAAGCGGGGGAACCAAGTTTTTGGGGCGAGTCGCGCGATCTACGGATCGCCGTAGGGAACCATCTTTCCCGAGTCCGTCAGCTAACCTCGTCAGCAGCAGATGGGTCAATTCGTCATTTTTTCGTCGTTATGACCCGTGACAGGGTCTTTTTGCGTTCTTATGCGATATCCACAGACCCTGTTTTCAGAGGATTTTTTCCTTTGATCCGGGTCTTTTCGTTTTGTCTCGATATCCTTTAAATGGATATTTTGTAAATGGATATAAATCATTCTGGCTTGCGGGAGGAATAACGCTTTACCCCCTGACTCGGCCGTAACCGCTTAGATCGGTTCGGCTGGTCCGGGGATCACATAGATCCAATAACACGATACGGGAGGAATGCGCATGCCTCAGCCAAAGTACATTACGGATATTGGAAAGATCAGCCGTATACCGGAGAAGGAAAGGGAGAAGCTCAAGGCGATAACGGAGAAATTCGTCTTTCGGGTCAACGATTATTACTTAAACCTGATCGATTGGGACGATCCTCATGATCCGATCCGCAAGCTGGTCATTCCGAACGAAGGCGAGCTGATGGAATACGGGCGCTGGGATGCGTCGGACGAGGACACGAATTATGTCGTTCCCGGCTGTCAGCACAAGTACAAGACGACCGCTCTCTTGATCGTCTCGGAAGTATGCGGCGCTTACTGCCGCTACTGCTTCCGCAAGCGCCTGTTCCGCAACGACGTGAAGGAAGCGATGTCCGACGTGGAACCGGGACTCACCTATATCGCGAAACATCCGGAAATTAACAATGTGCTGCTGACCGGCGGCGACAGCCTTATTCTGGCAACTCCCAAGCTGCGATCGATATTCGAGCGGCTGCGTGCTATGGATCATGTGAAAATAATACGGCTCGGCTCGAAGCTCCCTGTGTTTAACCCGATGCGCATCTACGAGGACAAGGAGCTCCTTGCCGCCATCCGCGAATTTTCCGACGCCGAGCGGCGCATTTACGTAATGGCGCATATTAACCACCCGCGCGAAATCACCCCGGAAGCGAAGCGCGGCTTCGAAGCGCTGCATGACGCCGGCGCCATCGTCGTTAACCAGACGCCCGTCCTGAAGGGCATCAACGACGATCCGGCCGTGCTCGGCGAGCTGCTCGACCGGCTGTCGTGGGCGGGCGTTACGCCCTATTACTTCTTCATCAACCGCCCCGTCGCCGGCAACCGCGATTTCGTATTATCGCTGGAGGAGGCGTACCGGGTCGTCGAGATGGCGAAATCGCGCACATCCGGGCTCGGCAAGCGGATTCGGCTGTCGATGAGCCATACGTCGGGCAAAATCGAAATACTGGCGATCGAAGACGGCAAAGCCTACTTGAAATACCATCAATCGCGCGACGGGGAATACGGCAAGTTTATGGTGCTGGACTGCCCGGAGGATGCCGCCTGGTTCGACGATTTGCCTGGCAGCGAGAAGCTGTGGGTAAAGCCGAACAAAAAAACGGCCGAAGTCGTGTCCGTCAACGAGATGCCGGATATGCCCCGGCAGCGCAAACGGTCGATCGGCGGATAATTCCCCTGAAGTTAAGCGCCCGGCGGGGCGATTAACGGACGCCGCTCTCCGGAGCGGGCCCGCTGCCGCGCACGAATACATTTTCCGAAATGACCGCGACCAGCACCCCCATCAGCAGACCGTTGCTCAGCATCGGCCGAATCAGCGCCGGCAAGCTCAAAAATGCCTCGGCCGGCACGTTCATCAGGGAAACGCCTACGATGACGGGGCCCGCCAGACGCAGCACGGCTCCGTTCGTAAGTGTTATGCCCTGAGCCGCCCGCAGCGCCGAACCGAACAACGGCCAGTAGGCGACGAACAGCACGGCTTGGGCGACTGTCATCGGCATCGCCGACAGGTGAGCGCCAAGCGGAGGCACCAGCCCGACGACGATAAATAGCGCCGAGCCGAGGATAAACGGCGCCCGCTTCAGCAGTCCCGTCGTCTGCAAAAAGCCCAGCGTCGAGGTAAACGGAGCGTACGGCACGAGGCCGAATGCTCCGGCAATCGACGTGAAGCCGCCCGTCAGCATGAACGAACGCCGGTAGCTGCCCGGTTCGGGACGCCGGCCGTACAGCTCGTCGGCTCCGCGAATAGCGGCCAAGTTGTTGGAGGCATTAAGCAGTCCGGTGACCATCGCCGTCAAGAAGACGCCCCATTCCAGATGCGGCGTTCCCCACGGGAACAAGCCCAGCAGCGACGCTCCTCCCTCACCTGTGCCTGTATCGGTGGCTGCCGGTTCTGCAATCCAGAGCGAGTATACGATCCATCCGGCGGCAATCCCGATAAGCACGGCGTAATTGCGAACCGCCCCTTTGCCCGACTGCACGATAATCACAAGGATGGCAACGCACACGGACAAGACAAGCACGTCCGCACGTACCGGATGGCCGGGCACGTATCCGATCATACCTTTGAAGAAAATAAGCGTTAATTGCAGCGCCAGCAAAAACAAGTAAACGCACGTGACGACAGGACCGAACAGCCGTGCCAGCACGCCGCTGAAACCCGTCGCCCCGATTAAGAACGTAAGCAGGCCGGAGGCGATAATGCCTAGCGCGACGGCGCCGCCCATTCCGGTCAACGATAAGCCGAGCGAAGGCGCCGAGCCGGCAAGGCCCAGCAGCATTCCCCACCACATGCCGGAATGCCCTTCGAGCAGCGGATAGCGGTGACCAATAAGCGCTTGGAGCGAACAGGCCGCCCCGGTCAGCAGAAACGACCGTTGCATGGCGGCGGCGATCTCCTCCCCAGATAATCCGAAAGCGGCGCCGACCGATAAAGGCACGACCACGGTGTTGGCAAAAATGAAAAACAGCCATTGCAGGCTGCCAAGAAAGGTTTCAAGCTGCGAAGAACGTTTCATGGCAAAAAATTCCCTATCCTTTCCAGCGCAATCGGTCCGGGACCCTTTCGGCGCATGCCGAAACGTCCGGAAGTGGCTTCCGCAAGTCTACGACATTATGCAGCGATCATGCAAATTTGTCAAAGGCTTCGGGACTAATCCTGCCATTTGAAGCATGGCGATACATCCTGCCTCACGAACAAAAGACTGCCGCAAATCGGCAGTCCGGTGTTGCAGGGCAAGCTTCAACCGCTGTTACCGCTTCAGCATCGGGAACAGCTCCAGCCACTCTTCGTCGGTCGGCGTCGCCATGTTGTAAGGGGCAAGCTCGAACGCTTCCGCGTATTCGATAAGCCCCGAGCGTTCGCTTCCATACCATTTCTCCAAACAGTCGTTCATGATGTCCTTCTTGTAGAACGAGCGGGACCAATCGCGGAGAATGTAAGCGCGGCGCCCTTCCCACGTTTCGGGAACCTCGTGCTGCTTGCCCTTTTTTTCGTAAAATTGCGAAGCATGCGCATCGCAGCCGAGCAGCTTTTTCTCGAGCACCGGTCCGATATCGATCGCGATATCCGCTCTGTACCGATGCAGCATCGAGTAGTCTGGCATCAGCATATATACCGGGCTTTTGCCCGAAACCGGTACTTCCGGCGCAAACAATGGCACGTTCACAAAAGGAGCGGCATCGCGTACAACGTCTCCGGTATAGCGGTTGTCGGAATGGTGTCCTTTCTCGGGATGAAACGTAATCACGATATCGGCCTTCCAGCGGCGGATTTGGCGGACGACCTCCTTGCGCGTAGCGATATCGGGCAGCAGTTCGCCGTCCGGCGTGTCCAATACCTCGTATTCGGCTATCCCGAGACGTTTCGCCGCCTCCAGCCCTTCCCGCTTTCTCCGCTCCACCAGCTCTTGGCCGGACATTTCGTGATGGCCGCAGCAGCCGTTTGTCAAAGACAAAAATTTCACCTGATGACCGAGCTCGGCGAACAACGCCGTCGTGCCGCCCGCATAAATTTCCCCTTCGTCCGGATGTGCCTTAATGATGATAATTCGCAGCTGTTCCGTCAACCTAGACCTCTCCCCTCTTAAGCTAAACGTTTACGTGATTTGGTGGTAGCCGAAAAAAGAATCGAGCCCGATCGAAGCCGCGCCGACTGCGCCGCCGAACTCGTTCCAGTAGGAGGCTCGAACCGGCGTCGGCCCGCTGGGCGAAGCTTCGTAGTGATGGATTCGCTGTGTCAGCCGCTCCAAGTAGGGCTCGCAACGCGTCAGCCATCCGTTCAGGATAAGCTGCTCCGGGTTGATGAGCTGCAGCGCGGTGGCGCAATACTTGGCGATGTCCTCGGTCAAACGCTCGAGCATCGGACCGAATGGAGCTTCGCCCTTCAAGCCGAGCTCGACGAGTTTGCGGACCGCATCCTCGTCGGAGCAGCCGCCGAACAGGTCCGGATGTTTGCCTTTCAGCTCTTCGGCTAATCTACCGGTCGAATACGAGGCATAAGGACCCATACTGCCGGCTTGGCCGTTTGCCCCGCGATAGATCTGGTTATTGATTAGAAGTCCGGCGCCCACTCCGAAGTCGAACAACATATACACGATCGTCCTCATCCCCTTCGCCGAGCCGCTAAACCGTTCGGCAAAACCTTGCGCGTCCAGATCGTTGATCAGCCTGACCGGAAAACCGGCGGATTGCGAAGCAAGCTCGGCGAGGGGGAACTGTTTCAGTCCCAAATAGTTCGACTGCCGGACGATGCCGTTCTCCTCGTCAATAATGCCCGGCAAGCTGATGCCCATCCAACGGATGGAATCGCGTTCCACGCGCTGACGCGATACAAATTGTTCGATCAGCTGCGGCAAATGCGCCTTTAGCTCCTCTTCCCCAGCCAGGCGCTCCAGCCTGTCGCTGGCTACGATATGGCCGCGAACGTCCAACAAAACGCAGCGGGTCGCCATATTCGACAGATCAAAGCCGATGGAATAAGCGCAGTCCGGCCTGATGTCCAGCATCTTCATTTTCCGCCCCACTTTGCCGCCGACCGTTCCGATTTCATGCACGAAGCCGTCGCCGATCGATTCCTCGATCAGCATCGACACCGTCGATGGGCTTAGCCCGGTCAAACGAGCAAGCTCGACACGCGAAATCGGTCCTTGATCGTATAGCAAATGCAGCAGCAGCGCCTTGTTCCGTTCCTTCATCGCTTGCTGGGTTGCGTTTTTCCTCATCGGTTCTCCTGAAACTCTCGTTCGCGGCAAATTAATTGTTTCGACGAACGAATTAATAGAATCAAGCAGATCCTAACATAGTTAACACGCACCGGTCAATACTTCATCCCCAAACTCATCCCCAAAAAAGAAAACAACCGGAACCGCGCGGTTCCGGCGTTACACTCAAAAATCAAGCAACTCCTCGGTATTCCTGTACCTATGTAGTCCTAAAGAGCGTCACCGTCAGATGCGGTACTGATCGGGCCGCCAAGTCTTGATCGACCGCTTGATCGCATCCGGGCTAAGCTGCTCCTCCGCCGCCCGTCTGCAAAGCTCCGCGAGCTCTTCATCGGATGCAAACCGGAGGGCGACAAGCTGAAGCACGCCGAGACGCGAGTCGATCGGCTTGCCGGTTAGCATATAATGACGTAATTGCACTTCCGTCTGCAGCGCGCGATCCTGCGCCTTCAATGCATAGGTGCGGACGAATACAAGCAAGAAAACGAGCGCAACTCCTACCCCTACCAGCAAACAGGCCGCCAGCCGGCCTTCGCCGCTGCGAAAGGCAATAACCGCATTGACGATCGAGCCGATTAATACCGCCAGCGTGAGTATGGACAAACCGAAATGGTATGGCGGGTGAAGCCGCTTGTGGTTCCCGTAGTTTTGGACGTCCACCTTGTTCCCCTCCCCTTCTATCGCATGTGCCCAGTATAGCACACAATCCGCACAATGCCCGAAGCCGAACAAGAAAAAATGGCATGCCGATTCAACCTGTCGAATCCAGTACGACTGGTTGTATATTTTCATGTAAAGCTATGTATTGACAGCTAAAAACGATTGTAATATTCTTGAATTACTTAATATATTAAAAAAAGTTCAGCATACTGAACTATATGAAAGGGGGAAGCCGATACAACTCTGCTGCCTCATCCTGCTTCAAGCAAATGAAACAATCGGGGTCATGGTCTAACATCATTCTGCCGCATCAGAAACAAATCCATCATCACCCTCACCTGCATAGGTAGCTGCTCGTTTTTTGGAAGCGTTGTCAATTCATCAAGTTCAGAGAGGGGAAATTCGCATGTTCAAAAAATGGGTAAGCGTCACAGCCAGCGTTATGCTTGTATTCGTTACGGCCGCCTGCAGCGGCGGCAATTCGGAACCGAAAACGGCGGATAAGCCGGGAGATGCTTCCGCGCCCAAGAAAGACGATATCGCCGCCAAAATCGCGGAGGCGACCTCGAAGCCGGTTACGATCAACGTATTCGAAAACTCCAATGCCTACTCGCAAGAGCAATTTATGGATCTGTACGGCAGCAAAATCCAGAAAAAATATCCGAACATGTCGTTTAAGTTATATAACAACAACAAGGACAAAGGCGGCGGATCGATTCCCGAGCTGCTCGCGGCCGGTGTTTCGCTCGACCTGGTCAAAGTGAGCGGCGCCTCGTTTTATTCGCTTATGGCCGACAACAAGCTGGAGAGCAACGTCGCCGATCTGGTCAAATTGTACGGCTACGATATGAACAAACTGTACCCAGCCATCCGGGAGCAGATGGAAGGCTTCGGTAAAAACAAAGAAATATACGGCATTCCGAACGCTACCGTCTCGGTCGCCCTGTTCTATAACAAAGACTTGTTCGATAAGTTCGGCGTCGCCTATCCGAAGGACGGCATGACCTGGGACGACATTTACGACATCGCCAAAAAAATGACGAGACAGGACGGCGGGGTCCAGTATATGGGCTTCCAGGAAGGCTACGGCCACCTGTTCCCGGTCAACCAGCTGTCCCAGGGCTTTATCGATACGAAGACGAACAAGGCGACGCTGAACAACGACAACTGGAAAAAGATGATCGACAACCTGGCGCGCTTCCATACGATTCCGGGCAACGCCTTCGTCGACTACAACGATCCGTTCTGGAAGGAAGGCAAGGTCGCGATGGTCGCCGCACAAAGCGCAGGCTCTTGGGCTTTCGCGGATACGACGCCGATCAACTGGGACCTCGTCGAGCTTCCCCGCTTCAAGGATGCTCCCAAGGCAGGTGCGGGACTCCAATTGCCGTTTTATGCAATCGCCAGCACGAGCAAAAATCGCGATCAGGCGTTTTTGGCGGCGGCGTATATCGGCTCCGAGGAGTTCCAGAAAGAGTTCGCGAAGCAGGGTTATGTGCCGCCGATCAAAATCGACGGCTTGATGGATGTATTCGGCAAGGGCATTCCGAAACTCGCGGGCAAAAACCTGAAAGCCGCGGTGCCGCTTGAATCGGCTGCCTCGCCGTATCCGTTCAACTCTTACATGAGCCTTGTTCCAAGCTTCCTGTATACGGCCTACACGGATGTCGTAACCGGCAAAAAAGATACGAACACCGCTCTCCGCGATGCGGAAGAAGCGGCGAACAAAAAAGTCGAGGAAGCGTTAGCCGCCAAAAAATAAGCAAACCTAAAAGCTCCCGCCCGGACCGGATTCGGTGTCCAAGGCGGGAGCTTTGTCTAGGAGCGGCAAAAATGTCCCTTCGCGATTGTTTCGGCTTTTGCAGCATTTAGGTACCAAGTATTTTTTTCCCGCGCGGCTGCATTCCTCCGGAATCCGGCTCCAGCGTAATGCCGATCGTATCGAACTCCCGGTCGTCCTCGTCGATGACATACGTCAAAACGCCGTTTCCTTCCGAATCGACGCGAAACGTCCCGCAGTTGTGGCGGTCTCCGCTTTTCACGAGCCACACCTGGTACACCTGATTGCCTTGCAGCTTCGGCAGACCGCTCGTTTGCAGCACAAGCTCCATGCTCTCCCCTTTCTTCATGATCCAGGCACTGCCCGCTGCGGCCGGCACCCCCGGGTCGAACGACTTCAGGCTGTACTGCCCGACGAGCTGGGTAGGGGTATGCAGCTGTGTATGGCCGGTCGCCTTATCCAGCCGCCGCGAAACTTCGGTCCAGCCCGCAAAGCCGATCAGCACCACGATAACGGCGGCCGCCGCATAACGCCACACTGCGCTTTTTTTACGTTTTGCTTCCGTTTTTACAAGAACAGGCCTTGGTTCCATATCGCGCTCGGCAGGCTTCGAAACGGCATCGGCAGCCGGATATTTCTGCAAAATCGCTCCCAGCACCTCGGACTTCAACTGCTCCGGCGGCTCCAGCTCCTCCATCTTGTACGGTAGCGTCTCCCAAGCCATCTTCAGCTGCTTCAGCTCCTCTTGACAGGCCGCGCAGCCGGCAAGGTGGGTCTCGAAAGCCCGCTCCTCCGCCTCCGGCAGCTCGCGCAGAAAATACGAAAACAACGCTGCGCAATGTTCGCTAAACCGATTCATTCGATCCCCTCCCCTCCGGCCGGCGCCAAATGCTTCCGCAATATTTTCAAAGTCTGGTGCAGCCTGCTTTTGACAGTGCCCAGCGGCTCGCGGTAACGTTCCGCTATTTCGCTGAGCGTATAGCCTTCCCAATAAAAGTCCTGGATTAACCGGACCTGGCTTTCCGACAAATGCCGATAAGCCTCCTCGATATGCCGCTTCATCCAGTTGCGCGTCGCAATTTCCTCGGGATGGCGCTTCGGATCGTCCGGTACGAGCTCCCAGACGTGCGGCTCCAGCGGCATGACCGCCTCATGCTTTTTTAGCTTGCGCAGCTGATCGATCGCTATGTTTCTAGTTATCGTAAGCAGCCAATTGACGAACAAGCCTCTTCGGGAGTCATATCCGACCTCGGTCGTCCATAGCCGCGTAAAGACAAGCTGAACGATTTCATTCGCAAACTGGCCGTCGCTGTTCGTTTTCATCGCGAACGAATATACAAGCTTCGCATAGCGATCGTACATTTCCTCGAGCGCTTCGCTTTGTTTCGCCATAACCATATGCATCAATTGTTCATCGGTATACTGCCGCACTATAGAGACACTCCCCGCGTCGATCGACTCAAAGCGCTAGTCCGGTACATATTGTGATCTTCTTACAATCCGACCGGATTTGCAAGATGCGATATACGCAAATCGCTCCATAGAGCGGATATTCATCAAACGAAACATCCGGCTTTCCCGGAAAGCTTCTCCAGAAAAACCGGATATCGGATCGGATAACGCTACTACTTGACGATGATTTTGCCTTTCATAAAGGCTTTATGCGGCGCGCAATAGTACGTATATTCTCCCGGCTTGTCGAACGTCAGCGTATAGGACTCGCCCTGGCCGAACAACGGCGTTTGGAACAGCGGCTTACCGTCTACCAGACTATCGGATACCACGTTATGCTGCATATTGTCCTTATTCGTAAACGTGATGCTCGATCCCGCCTCGATCGTAATTTCCGGCTGGGTAAACTCGAAGTTGAAAATATCCATCGCATAAGCTTTGCCTGCCGGCGCCTGCGCACTGGGCTGTTCGGCTTCGGCTTGCTTATCGGACGCCGAAGGAGGGATAACGTACCAAACGTTGTTGACGCCTTGACCGAGCACGTCGCCCGCCTTCGCGTCTTTGACGAAATAGTAAAGCGGCATTCCTTTGTACGTCGTTTGCTTCGTGCCGTCGTCGCGCACGATCGTGCCGAAGTCTTGGACCTTCAGTTCGCCGCTCGCCGCCATATGATCGGAATAAAAGATGGGCCAGTTCGTTTCGCATGTTCCGTAGCAGGCGCTTTTGCCATCCGTATCCTTCGTAAATAAATAAAGCGTGTTTCCGGCCGCATCGGCCAAGTAGCTCCCGATACCGTCCTGGGAAGCGACCTTGACGGACGGGAAACTCACGACAAACCACGCGTCGTTGACACCTTGGCCCTTCACATCGCCCGCTTTCTCGTCCTTGATGAACGTGTAAAGCGGCATCCCTTTGTATGTTGTTTGCTTCTTGCCATCCTCACGCACGATCGTACCGAAGTCGGCCGCATTCATAAGGGACGATACCTGGATTTGATCCGCATAATAAACCGGCCAATTCACGGCGCATTGATCTTTGCAGGCGCTCGCGTCTTTCGGATCCTTTGTAAAATAATAAAGCGTTTTGCCGTTCTCGTCGGCGAGATAGGAGCCCAGCGCGGCGTCGTTAACCACTCCGATTCGGGCGTATTTGACAAGCGCGGCTTTGTCCGCCTGGATCACCTTCGCTTCCACGAGCGATTCCGCAAGTGTCTTGCTGCCGCTCTTCAGCTTCGCCTTCAGCGCTTCTACGGTCGCCGTCGCGATATGACCGTTACGCAGGGCGCCCGCCTCTGCGATTCCGCTCAAGCCTTTGCTCTTCGCGAAAGCAATTGCGCCCTCATATGTAAAGTCGGCATCTTGTTTATAGCCTAACGCTTCCAGCAGCACTTTGTAATACTGCTGATCGGTGACGCCCGACAAAGGATCGAATCTGCCTTCTCCCGTGCCCGTCCAGCCCAGAGCCGGGTTCGCCTTCAAATACGACATAATCGTCTTATTGCTATCCCCGACGCTGCCGGCGTCGGCAAAGTTGTCCGAGCCTTTGTAAGCAAGAGCCGTCTGCTCAAGCCCCTTCAAACGCAAAAACAAGGTCGCCGCCTGAATGCGGGTCGTCGCTTTCGCCAAATATCCCGCCGTCACGCCGCCGCCATCCCCTTGCAGCACGCCCAGCTCGGCCGCCACCTGGGCATCGGTTTTTACACTGGGAGCAGCGGACGTCTCCGCGGCGGCGGTCACGGGCATGGCTGCAGCGAGCAGCAGCCATCCGGTAAGCAGCGAAGCGGTCAGCTTGTTTCGTTTGTTCATCTTCATGATTCCTCCTCTTATTATCGTTTCACACTGTTTACGTCAAATCGTTTCTCGCGGTTTGATCGATTCCCCCAAAAAGCGAAAGATTCGCTCCCTATTTCGCAAACGGCTATTAGGCGAAAAGGGCGCCCGAAGGCGCCCTTTCGCAAACAGTATGATCATTGCTTTTTTTGCATCATTATTTTCACGCTTGTTATTTCCGGGCTACCGTCCCGTTCGCAAGCACCTCGGCGAAATTATCAGGCGCCGATTGGCGGTTTTGGATCCGGTCGATTTGCGCATTCGTCAAGCGCCCCCGCGAAATAATGAAGGAAGAAGCGCGGTCATTGAAGTTATTCAGAAACGCCACCTCGGTCGATCCCCGGAATACCCGGCGTTCCCCCTGATAGTTAACATTTTCGAACAAAACGAGTGTACTAGTCGACCGACCGGTGAAATCGAAGCTGGACAACACATCGTTGAAATTGAACACAACCAGGCTCCGAACTCCCAGGTTGCCGCGGAATCGAAGACGTCTGCCTTGGAAATTGGCGTCGCTCCACAAGGATAACCGGGGAAGAACTTGGGCGACCTTTACTTTCCGGGTAGCAGGTTTGCGAACTGCGGCTTTCCGAACATATGCTTTTCTCGCCTTTATAGTTTTGTTCATGTCATCACCTCCTCGCGGATAGTATACGCTGCGAGTTCGGCGAGGCTTGTGCAATTGCTAGGGAAAAAGAGTGGAATCTTCGAAGATAGCAAACTAACTTAATACGAAAAAAAGAAGCGCGCAAAAAAAACCGCGCTTCCTTAAGATAAACGGCTGCGGAACAAGCCGCAGCCGTTTCCGTTTGCCGTCCCAAAGGACAAGCCGAGCTTACCGATTAAACCCCCAAGCCAGATGTGTGCCGGGTCCGGTTCAAGTTATCCTTCAACATATAAAGGCACAGCGCCGCCGACACCGCAACGACTAAGCATACCGTCCACGGCAAGCCCGGCATGTCCCATGCGCCGCCAAGATCGTACAGCCAGCCGCCCGCGCTTGTGCTAAGCGCCCCGCCGACGGCCAGCGAGTAACCGTTAAACCCGTAGTAGGAAGCAATCTGCCTCGGAGGCGCGAACATCGGCACCACGTCCATCAGCAGCGGGCCGGCGATCATCGTGCCGAACGCGAACACGATCGAGCCCGCGAGCAGCAGCGCGAGATTGTAGGCGAAGGCGAGTTCGAACAGGCCGACTCCCATGACGAGCGTGCCGAGGCCGATCAGCATGAAGCGGTTTTCATACTTTTGCAGCTTCGCGGTAATCGGCAGCTGAAACAAAATAACCGAAACCGAAATGGCGCCGTACACGTAAGCGACCCCGATCCGGCTTCCGGTCACTGCTTCCGCAAGCTGCGGCAGCGTCAGGAACAGCTGCATGAACAAATAATAGTAACCGATGAGAATACACGTGTAAATGACGAAAGGCTTGTCCTTAAAAATCGCCAGCATATCTCCCAGCACGCTGTTCGAGGAAAGCTCCACTTCGAGCCGCGGCAGCTTCCAGGCGATCATGGCCGCGATGACGAAATAAATGCCGCCCGAAAGCAGCGACAAATAAAAAAAGTCGACCGAGCTGAGGATGCTGCCGACAATCGTAGAGGACACCATGCCCAGATTGGAGACGATATTTTTAAACGAAAACAGAATCTTTCGGTGCTCCTCCGGCGTCATTCTGGCGAAGGCCGCCTGGTACGACGGTTCGAACAGCGCCCCACCCACCCCGGATACGACTGCCGCGGCGAAAAACTGCCAGATGCTGCCGCAAAAAGCAAACGACGAAAAGCCGATCGCCCGCACCATAACGCCGAAAACGAGCGTCTGCTTGCAGCCGAGCCGGTCCGCGACAATGCCGCCGATAAAGGTGAAGCCTTGCTGCGAAAACTGGCGTACGCCGAGCAAAATGCCGGTTAGCGCCATCGACCACAAAAACTGACCGGTCAGATGTAAGGTCAAGTACGGAATCAGCGCGTAAAAGCCCAGATTCATCAAAAACGAGCAAACATACATTACTTTAATGCCGCTTGGGGCCACCTGCCACGCCCTTAATGCCACCGTCCGTCACCTTCCTCGTTGTCCAGCCCCTGCCCGCCCGGATAAAAGCTTGAAAACGGCAATACCGGAACGTGATTACCGTTCCGTACTGCCGCTTCCGCAAATGTACCGGCGAAGCTTGGTCGCCTCTATATGCACGTTCCCTCTTTACTATCATTCATTTTACCAAAAAAACGGGGAACGGAACATCCATAGTTTTGACCGGAGGGCTGCAAGACGCTTTCCGACTCGCGGGTTGTTCCCAAATCACCGATATCCGGTCGCATCAGCCGGCTTGCCCGCTTCCTGAACCTCGGTAATGTAACGCCAAGAGTCCGGCTGCGAGCCGTCCAGGTCGCGGAACCCGTAAACCCGGGCGAGCTGCCCGCTCGATAACGATAAACCGTTCCACCGCTCAGCTTCGGGATCGGAGGCAAGTGCGGCAACAGCGCGGCCGACAAAACGCGGCGTCTCCGAGATGACGAAATGCGGCTCCTTCGTTGTAGCATCGCGCCAATTGTCCTCCTTGACGCCGAAATGGTCCAGCATAATTTCCGAACGCATCCAGCCGGGCGTCAAGGCGACCGCAGTACACGAATAAGGCTTCAACTCGTGAGCGAGCGACCGGGCCATTTGAATGGCCGACATTTTCGCCAAATCGTAAAACAGCGACATCCGGTAACGCTCGGTGTTGTATTCGGCCGTGCCGTCCGTCATCTCGACGACGAGTCCGTGCGGACTGCGGATTAATAGCGGGAGCGCATAATGGCTCGTCATAATATGCGTATCCACGGCCAGCCGGAGCATGCGGAACCCTTTGTCCAGGGAATGCTCCCATACGGGCACGTTCCATTCGGTTAAATATTCGGAGCCCCATATATCGTTGACGAGGATGTCCAGCCGCCCCTGCTCGCTTGTTATTCGCTCCACCAGCGCTTGAACCTGGCTGCGTTCCAGATGATCCGTTTGCACGGCAATTCCGTTGCCTCCCGCTTCGGTTACGAGCTCGGCCGTCTCCTCGATCGTTTCGGGACGTCCGTATTCGGATCTCTGCGCCCGCGTCGTTCGTCCGGTCACATAAACCGTCGCTCCCGCCGCTCCCAGCTCGACCGCGATGCCTCTTCCCGCCCCGCGGGTCGCTCCGGCCACCAAGGCTACTTTACCGCTCAAAGGTTTCTTCATCATCTATTCCTCCTGTTCTAATCACCACCCAGTTTACCCGATTAACATGTCAACTAATGTCATATTGATGGCGTGCAACAAAAAAAACGGCAGCCCGGAACCCAAGTCCCAGACTGCCGCGCCTTATTTACTTATAAGTGCAACAACTTACGAATACGGCACCCACTTAACGCCGCCCTGCGAGCTTTCCAAACATTTGTCGATGAACCGGACGCCGTCGATCCCGTCGTCGATACGAGGGTAATCGGCCGCCGCTCCGCTGCCGCTGCCGTCCAGTATTCCGCTTAGTTCAGCGCCGAACGCAGCATAAATGTTGGCAAACGCCTCATACAGCCCTTCCGGGTGTCCGCCCGGCAGCCGATTGAAAGCCGCCGCCGCCGGAAACATCGGATCTCTCCCCCGGGCGAGCAGCTGCAGCGGCTTGCCGGATAGCGCCAGCTGAAGCTCCTCATAGCGATCGTGCTGCCATTCGAGCGAGCCCTTCGTGCCGAACAATCGTATTTTCAAGCCGTTTCGGCTCCCGGCTGCCACCTGCGAGCACCAGTACATGCCGGTCGCGCCGCTCGTATACTTCACCATCATGTTGGCGTTGTTGTCCAGCTCCATCAGCGGCCCGTGCGACAGCATATCGGCGCAAAGCGAATCGATCCGGAGTCCGGTTATGTACGAAACGGTATGCGCGATATGAACCCCGATATCGGCGACGCAGCACGATTTGCCCTGGCTCGGGTCCATCCGCCACGACAGCTTGCTCGCGTGCAGCACCCACTCCTGCGGATACTCGGCCATCACCGTAATGATGTCGCCGATTTCCCCGCGCTGAACCATCTCCCTCGCCTGCTTCACCATCGGATAACCGGAATACGTATAGGTTACGCAGAACAGCAGCCCGTTTTGCTCCGCGATCCGCTTCAGCTCCTCCGCTTCCGCAAGCTCAACCGTCAAAGGCTTGTCGCAAACTACGTGAAAGCCGTGTTCCAGAAACGTCTTCGCGATGTCGTAATGCGAGTTGTTCGGCGTCACGATCGAGACGTAATCGATACGATCTTCCCGGGCCGCTTCCTTCTCCGCCATTTCCCGGTATGTCGCATATACCCGATCCGAATCGATGCCCCACTTCCTGGCGGTTATTTCCGATTTGGCCGCATCCCGCGAGAAGCAGCCCGCCACCAGCGCGCTTTTGCGGTCAAACGTCGCTCCTCTGGCGTGAATGTCTCCGATGAGAGCGCCTTCTCCTCCGCCTACCATGCCGAACCTTAGAACACGATTCATATCCGTTCCCCTCTCGATTATGGTTGCACGAGACGCGCAAGATTGTCTTTCGATCAGTTCCGTGGAGATGAGCAATTGTCTAGGGTGTATTGTCGATTTCTCCCCTGTTGCCAAGAAGCTGCTAATCTAAGAACGCAATAGGATAGCGCATACTTGTAGCATACAAAAAAAGAGGAACCGCGGACAAGTAAAAGATGAGAAAAGACAGGACAATAGCTGACTAAAGTGCAGACGGCGGAAAAGACATTCCGACGAAAAAAGAAAAAACACTGGCAGCGCGCAGTGCTTGAGTTTCTGCAAAGACTATATCGGCGGCGTTACGGCTGATGGCGAAATTCGCTCGGCGTTAGACCGTTCATGCTTTTGAACGTTTTGCTGAATTGGGAAGAGGAGGCGAAGCCGACCTGATACGCGATATCCGTCAGCGTCATATCGGGATGCTGGAACAGCAGGCGCTTGCTCTCGTAGATACGCTGCTGGAGCACGTATTTGTGGTAGGTCATTCCTTTTTCCCGTTTGAAGGTGCGGATGAGATGATCGGGGCTGAGCTGGAATAGGCCCGCCATCTGCTTCAGCGACAAATCCTCGCTCAAATGCATGGCGATGTATTCGCACAGCCTGCCGATCGGGTCTTCCCCATGCATCCGTCTCGCCGGGCTGGAGCCGGATTCGGAGTCCGGCGACAGGTCCATGCTCCTGCGAATCGTAACGGCCAGCGTCATCAGACCGGCCACGATCATCTGCTGCCAGCCGACCTTCCTCTCCTGCATTTCCTTGTGCATGACGAAAAGCAGCTGCTTGATCGACAAATACGTATCGGGCTGGAGCTTCACCTGACAGCATGGAATATCCGACAGCCAAAAATCCGCATCCGGCAGCAGCGACGATAACCGGCTGGCGTCGATCAGGACGACCATTCTCGTGTACATACGAGAAGGATCGATATAAACTTGGTGGGGCAGCTTCCCGGGGAAAATGAGCAATTGCCCGGGCGACTGCCTCCATATATGCTTGTCGACTACATAGGTACCTTGACCTTCGAGCGTCAAATTCAGTTCGATGCCGGTTTGGACATGCAGCTTATGGTTGTGGGTGCTTAAATAATCGTGACGCAAATAAACAGGGAATTCTTTGAGCCATCGGGTAACAGCATCGTTCCAGTCCGGCGGTTCGTTGATGAGAGAACGGTTCAGCTCCATGATAGTTCCCCTTTCCCGAATGCTGAGGGAAAGCGCACGGCTCTCCCTCCATTCATCATAAAGAACGGGTCGGGAATTTGCAATATGACGGGAAATGCCCAGCTCGCCAATCGCAGCAGGGCTGTTCAGCCATCAGCCGGCCGCCGCATCCGCATAAAACGGGAGCAGCCGTTCCTCCAGCAGCCCCATCATCAGCCCGGACGTTATTTCCGCCATCGTCCAGCCGGACTCGATCGACCAAGGGCCCCAGCCGACGTCGGCGGGAGAGCCGAACACCTCCGCCTTCTCCGCGTCGAACGCGCGCGCCCAAGCGCCGTCGATCATCGGGTCGCCGCTGTGAATTTGCGCGGAGACGAGGAAGCCCGCCAATTGTTCCCACAACCATTTGAAATGCGCATCCTTCGTTACGAAGTACGCCTGAATGAAGCCGAGCGGCAGCCAGTTGTTCGAATACAGCAGGTCGATGACCGGATCGCCGTTTTTGGCAATGAGCGAGCTTTCCCCTTTGCCGATCTCGTGCCGCATCGACGCCCGGTACCCGTCGTCCCACTCGAGGTACGCTCCGCAGTCATGCTTGAATTTTTGCAAATCGCCGGAAACCCGGTACAGCCACTCCCGGTGAGTCGCTTCTCCCGTCACCCATACGAGCCAGGCCAGTGGCATAATCAGGCGGCAATATTCCTGCGTCTCGCTCTGCTCCCGCTTCGTTTCGGGGTATACCGACATGATCGCCTCCAGCCCTTTCACCGCCGCGCCGCGAAACCGTTTGTTGCCGGTCAGTTTGTATGCCAGCAGCAGCGCGCCATAGTAAAAGGCGTTGTAGTGGGCGCTCATCAGATTGCCCGGCGTTGTCCGCAGCTGCTCCAGCTTCTCGGGCGTCAGCTTTACGTTGTCGGTACGGTATACGCGCGTCCCGTCAGTGCCTGTCGTCCGGATCAGAAAGTCCAGCGCCTCCACGATATCGTCCAGATGCTCGCGAGATCCCGTATACAGGCAGCGGAGCAGCTGCGGGATGATCGCCCGGGCTACGTCATCCTGATAGCACACGCCCCACGCTTCCTCCGTCCAGCGGATCATCCCGCGCAGCGGCCCTTCCTCCTTGCATTGGAACTGTTCGTACACCAGATTCTGCAAATTGCTTGCGACTGCAAGGCTCCGCTCATCCGAAGCAAGCATAGAGTGCAAAAAGTATGGCAGCGCAATTTCTCCGATGCAGTCGACCCGGTGAATACGCCCCATCCGCTGCGTCCCGTCCGGATAAATTTCTGTCCCCGGCCCTTCCAGAGCGCCGCTTCTCCCTTCATCGTACACAACCCCGGACCGCTCGAACCAGCCGAGCGCCTTGCCCGCAGCCGCCTTCACCTGCTCCGTCAGCGGAGCATCGGGGTTTCTTGACCCGACCGTGTAAGGAAATTCAAGTCCGCTCATATCGGCCTCGGCGTCTATCAGCCAGCCTACGATGTAAGCGAGCAGCTTAACGGCCGAGTCGCGAGGCGCAAAACGGGCCCGGACAGCACTCGCGAGACGAAACGAGCAAATCATCAGATGCTCGGGATTGTCGAACCATAACCCCCGGTCGCAAATCGCCGCAGTCACGCCTTCATCCATCTCTACCCGGTCATGCGCATGTTTTTTGACATATTGCAAAATCGGCAGCGAATGCGAGCAAAAGCTGCTGTACGGCTTCAGCCTTACATTGCACTGGTCTTCGATCAGATCGCCTTTATGCAAACCCTCGATTTGTCCGTCCGCGCATACCGCGAGCCGCTCGAATCGTGTGCTGACCGGCGACTCGCAGTATACGTGGCCGATACTTCCGACATATTCGGCAAATACTTTTTTGCCTTTTTGCAGCTGTGCCTCCACGGCGACCCGCATCCGCGCCGGCAATAGCAGCGGCAGCTTGGACACGCCGCCCAGTATCGCGATCGCGTCGTACTGTTCCAGGGAAGGCGACTCCTCCGGGCGGATCATAACCGCCTCTACGCCCTTTTGCCGGGCGAGCAGCTCGGAGAAGTCGCTCGGCTCCGTCGTGATGACGGCGATTTTTTGGTTATTCATGCTGGATCATCCGTTCGTTCTATTGTCCAGGGCGTGTTTACAAGCACGCCCTGGCTTGGGAATCGTCTGCTACTTTTTCTGTGCCGCCTCAATCGCCTTATTCGAATTTTCTTCGACGTCGCGAAGCGCGGTGTTGACATCCTTCTTGCCCGTACCCACATCAACGATGGCGACGGAAAGCTGCGAGCGGACCGTGCCGTCATACTTCGTCACCCGGATCGGCTTGCCGATCGTATCGGCGAACACGGCTTTGGCGTAATTCGTTCCTTTCAGGAACGGCAGCTTCGCACCGAATTCCTTCACGACGCTGTCCGCCTTCAGCACCGGCACGCGGCCGGCACGGGCGTTTTCCGTCTGCATCTCATCCGACAGGAAGTACGAAATCACCTTAAACGCGGCATCCCGCTGCTGGCTGCTCGGAGGAATGGCGAGGAACGGCGCATTCATCTGGGTGCCGGCCGATTCCAATCCCGTAAAGCGCGGATTGGCCACGGCGTCCCAGTCCAAACCTTTCTCGATCGCCGGCGGAAGCAGCTCGAGCGGGCTTGGGCCGCCTCGCATCGCAAGCGTTTGCTCCTTGAAGAACAGGTCGTCCTCTTTGGCGTTTACGAGGTCGTTATTGTCGATTTTGTAGAAGCCGGCCATCGTTTCTAGCCATTTCTTCCATTGATCGTTATTAACCGTCGCCTTGTTCGTTGACGGATCGACAAACGGCAGGTTCATCTGGTTTTTGTAGATCAGGTTCAGCCCCGAGTAGGCGTAGCCCCGATACTTGATACCGCTGTCCGTACGGGACACCTTCTTGACGAGATCGCCGATCTGATCCCAGGTCATGCCGTCCTTCGGATAAGCAACGCCGAATTTATTGAAAATGTTTTTGTTGTAGATGAGCACGTTGTTGTTCAGCTCATACGGCATAACCGGCACTTCGCCTTTGTCGGAATACATCCGCGCGGATTCGAGCACGCCCGGAGCGAGCCGGTTCAGGTCGAACTTGTACTTGCTGATCAGATCGGACATGTCGGAGGTGAGCTGCAGGTCGAGCGCCTTGAACAGCCCGCCGGCCGAATAAGCGATCAGGTCGAGCTTGACCCCTGAGGAGATCAAGTTTTCGATCGTTTCGTTCATGTACGGATTCAGGACGATGTTGTACTTTTCTTTTAATTTCGCTTTCCAGTCATCCATCAGCGATCCGGAGTATCCGTTGTAGAAAAAGTTGACCGTCACGGGATCTTTGAATTTTTCATTGATATCGGCGGCAGCGGCCGGTTTCCCTTTATCGCTTTCCGACCCGCCGGATGCTTTGCCCGGGTCCGCCGTATTGCCCTGGGAGCCGCAAGCGGCAAGCAGCGCTAACAGCGGCAGCGTAACCAAGCCTTGCTTCAATAGCTTTTTCATCGATGAAATCCCCCTCTATGTTTGCGATTTCACTAACGAGCTTCCCAGGCCAGCTCGATGCCTTGACGGACGAGGAATTGCTGGAATTCCGCGAGTAACTCTGGATTCGCCCGGACGTCGCGCGGCCGCACCTGCTTGTCGAGACAATAAACCGCGAGCAGGCCCGCCGATTCGCCGATGTTCCATTCCACCGGATGGAGACGGTAGCAGCCGTTCGTAATATGGGTCGTGCCGATATTTTTGTTCGCGGGCAGCAGGTTGTTCACCCGGACCGGGATGAGACTGCCGAGCGGAATCTGGAACGGCAGCGGCGAAAAGTGAATGTAGTTGCGGTTGCCTGTGCTCGGATGCAGATCGATCGCGTAATAGCCGACGCCGACGGAATCGGGGAACTGCTCCGCGCGGCCTTCCGGATGGAACGGGGCCGTAATATGCTGCTCCAGAACGGTAAATTCGGCGCGAATCCGTCTCGACTCGCGAATGTACGGATATTTGGCCAGCCCGTCGGCCGTGCCGAACACGTCTTTGCGCAGCCGGAGCCCGGGGTAGCCGATTCCGCCGTCCGGACGGGGAGCTTCGGTCTGCATCCAGTACAGCAGCGACAGGCTGAGCTGCTTCGCCGCCTCCAGATGGCGCTCCTTCTCCTCTTCGCTCACATCGATGACCGGCCCGATGAAGTAATCGTTCTGCGGCCAGTTGACGATGGTGATATCGCTTTCATACGTACCGGGAACAAAATTCGTTTTGTCCGCGATGCGGCGGTAGTTATACAGCGGGAACAGATCCTTCTCCGGGAACAAAACATACTGCCTCGCCTCATGCGTTACCGGGTGCGGTCCGATCCAGTCCAGCATCCGGGACGGCCAAAAATCCGGCCTGTAGTTTCTCCAGAAGTCGTAGTCTTTCGGCTTCTCGATCGTATGATCTTCGCCCTCCATATAATCCATGGCGAAGCAATACGTGATCGCCTGCATTTCCTGCGGATTGGGGGCACCTTCCAAAGCCCGCGGCTCGCCCGTTTGCTCCCGCGATTCCGCTCCGGTTACGTACTCCACTCCGGCCAGCGGCAAGACGTCCCCGCACTCCGTCGCATCCAGTACATAAGGCGCGACAAGTTCGGTACGCTCTCCCGTTTCCAGACAACGGACGGTGACGGAGCGGACGAGATCGCCTTCCGTATCGGCCGACTCCGCGATATGCCGCAGCAGGATGACGAGCCTGCCGCTGTTTACATACGGTGCGGCCATCTCTGTCATTACGGCCAGCGCCGTCCGCGGCTCATGGCTGATTTTGCTCACAAGCGCGTTGCCCGGATTTAAGTTTTCCGCCGCCTTCGCCTGCTCGGTTAGCGGAAAATGCGTGCGATAATAATTTCTTACCCCGTTCCGAAACTGCCGGTATGTTCTCGTGCAGCCGGCCGTCTCGATCCAGCGATGCTCGTCGGGCGGCACGCCTTGGCTCGTGATTTGGCCGCCGATCCAATCCGTTTCCTCCGTCAAAATTACTTTTTTACCGGTTGAAGCCGCTGCCAGCGCTGCGGCAAACCCGCCGAGGCCGCCTCCGATGACGGCTATGTCTGCGTGCAATTGCTGTTTCATAGGTCCCCCCTGTTTTGTTTGCGACATGTATGTTTTGGAGTCAAACCTACTATACATGGCGGCCGGGGAGAGGGTCTATTCAATAATAGACCGGATTTTTGTGCTTTTTCGACTTTACTTCAAATAGGGACGACAAGGGAAATGGCGAGTGAAAGATATGGAGCCGGAAAGGAGTGGTACCGGAGACGGGAGAAGGGGAAGGAGCGTATCGTTCGGATTTGATGCTCGTTTCGGTACAGCCGTGGTTCAGCCCCATGGTCAGGTCGGATTGATCGGTTATATATTCGGATGGAGCGGGGCGGGAGCTACCAGCGGCCGTATCCGAACCGGCTGGATGCTTGCCCGCCACGAACAACATCCGTCCCTCATCATTCGCGCTTCGGCTTGAAGCTCGCCGGAGGGGCGCCCCAATATTTGCTGAACGCCTTGGAGAAATTGCCGGCATCCTTGAAGCCGCAGCAGGAAGCGGTCTCGTATACTTTGACACCGGCTTCCAAAAGCTTCCTGGCCTTCGTCATCCGGGCCGTCATGACGTAATCGGAGTAGGCGCCTCCGGTCTCTTTTTTGAACAGGCGGCTCAAGTGAAACGGGTGCAGAGCGAATCGCTCGGCCATCGTATTCAGCGACAAGTCCTTGTCCGGCTCGCGCTCGATAAGGACGATCAGCTCGCGGATGACCGGATGCTTCGCCGCAGGGCGCCGCTCCGCGGTATGCCGCGTAAACCGCCTTACAAGTCCTTGCAGCAGCTCGTAGCCTTGCTCGGGCGATTGAAGCAACGCCAGCGCAGCCGTTAGATCCGCCGATCCGCCGAATACGTCCGCGGCGGTCCATCCTCTCCCCTCCGCATGCCGGACGATCAGATGGCAGGCCTGCATCACGTGCAGCGGCCATACCGCACCCGATGACCCGGCCTTCATCTTCGCCTTCCACCACGCTTCGAGAGCAGGCTCCGCCCTCTGCGTCTCGCCCGTATCGAGGGCGGCGACGAACGCTTCATCGGTACCGCCTTCTTCCCCGCCGGTGCCGCTGCTTACGCCGGCCGTCACCGCGCCGGGGCTCCTTGCGCCCGTGTTTTTTCGCTTCGGCGGATGCACGATTTCAACCAGCACTTCCGCTTCTCCGGAAGCGTCTTCTTCCACATGCAGAGTCACCGTATCCGCCAGCCGGTCGTATCGCCAGCTGCGAAACGGGTCGGCCTTGATTCTCCTTGACTGGTCAAGGCGGCGCTGCCCGTCCACCCGTACAGCCGCAGGCTTTCCCTGCATATGGACGATCAGCTCGTAGCAACGTTTGCGGACCATGCCGGCATACTCCCCCTCGCGCCGCGAAATACGCACGGTCGTCGTCTCGAGGCTCGCTTCGCAGGTCAGTGTCGTACGGGTGAAACGGCCGTCCAAATAGTCGAAAGTGGCTCCGTCGTCCTCGTATAATACAAACTCGCCATTCGGTCCGGGGTAAATGTCCAGCGTCAGCGTCTCTACCCGCAGTTGGCCGACATGGTCCATCTGCGGCCACATCGGAACGATCGCCCCCGCTCGCACGAACAGAGGACCGCCCGCTCCCGGAGGTACAGTATAGGCAATCCGCTGCGGACCGCTGTAACGCTCTCCTGTCCAATAATCGAACCAGCCTCCTTCCGGCAAATAAACCTGATCGGTATAAACGGCAACGAGCAGGGAATCCCCCAGCATATATTGCTCGCTTAATTCCCGGCAATTCCGGTCGTCGGGATACATCAGAGGCATGGCGCGGGTAATCGGCATACCGGTCCGGGCGGCGACAAACGCCGCTGCGTACAAGTAGGGCAGAAGACGATAGCGCAGCCGGGCATATCGCCGGAATAGCTCCTGCAGCGGCAGCTCCAGAAAATCCGGATGATGGAAATGATCCTGGCTGTGGATTCGCGACCAGGCGAGCAAAAAGTCGGCATGAATGCCTTCGCGCGTAATCAGATGCATGTTCGTCGACGTGTTGACATGACCGGACAGCCCGTAATTCAAAATGGCCGCAATCGCATGTTTGGCGTTATAAAACGTGCCCGCCGTACTGGCGACAAACTGCTGCATGCCCAAATAGCCTTTTTCTATATGAATGACCGGCCTCTTACCCGTCTGATCGCGGTAACCGGCAAACATCTGCTTGCCGAGCAAAACCGGATACAGATTGTGCAGCTCCGGACTCGTCATGCCGTTGCCCCAGATCCGGTCGGGATAATTAAACATTGGGCTTCTCAAGCTCAGCACAAATGCGGCTATGCCATCATCGACAAACTTGCGCAAATGATCGTACCAAGCCTCCTCCGGATCGTCCGGCTCCCCGTCCGTTATTCCTGCGGCCTGCCTTTCCTCGTGCAAGGTCAGATCGTGATCGCAGCCCAGCGTCAGGCTCAACTTGAAGCCCTGCTTGTGCAAAATGCCGATAAACGACACTTGGCGTAGCAGATCGTTCGTGCTCGTCGGAAACCGTTCCGGATGCCAGCGCTTGGCGGTCGAAAAATCGTTCACCGTCTCCATCCAATCCGCGCTCAGGCCGATCAGGTCGCAGGGCGTACCGGACCGGCGAAATTTGATGGCATCTTCGAGTACATCCCGGGCGGTAGACTTGACCCGCGGGCAGAAGTTCAGTCCATACATCCAGATCGGCAGCAGCTGCGGTTTGCCTGCAACATCCGTATACGCGTCCAGCAGCTCGGCATAGCCCTCTCCGGCGAACAGAAACAGATCCAGCTCGCCCGCCGGCCCCTCTATACTCAAAATGTCATCGGCCGCGGCGCCGATATCAAACGTATGCTGCCACGTCGTATTCACCATAACGGCCCATCCCTCGGAGCTCATTAGAAAAGGGATCGGGGCGCTCGCCCACAAATTTTGCTCCGCTCGCATCGATACGCGCAGGCCGCGCCGGTTCAGCCGCTCGGGAACGACGTTGCCCAGCCCGTACAACGCCTCGTCCGCTCGCAGCGAGAAGCGCGCTCCGAAACCCGACGCCGAGCCGGACCAGGGTGAGCAGCAGGTGCGCAGCCGCTCCCTTCCGTCCGGACCGCTCAGGCTCAACTGCCCGTCAATGCGGTCGATTTGCAGCGTTGCCCGTCCGGCCCGTATAACCGTGGCGTCGCCGTATTCAACACAAAAGCTCTCGTCTCCGGGCCGTTTGTCGGCGTTTACAAGTTGATAACGGACTAGCGGCGATTCCGGGAACCCCCCCGTATCGCTCATCCGGATCCGGAACGTGGAGGAAGCGATCGCCTCCGCCGCGAGCCATCCCCCGTTTTTCAGCCAAATCCGGGCATCCGCCACCGCATCCATCTCCTCGTCGTTCTCGTTGTCCCCATCATAACATGCCGGCAGGAAAAAATGTTATCGAATCACATGAAAAATCCGCATCGAAACAGTTATCGATGTACATGCAATCGTTATGAAATACCATATACGAACTATTCCCGTATCTTCTATACTTGGTTTACCGCGGCGGAAAAGAGATCGATTACTTACCGAGGGGGAGTCTCACCTACCATGTATACAGAGAACAAGCGAAGGAGTCGAACGCAATGCTGCAAAACTGGGAGCAGTTTCGAATCAGTGTTCATGATGTAAAAGATCAGCTTAGGGACTATGTGTACGGGCAATCTTTGAAAGCGTTTGCAGTTGGGGATGCTGCGCGGGATGCGGTAACAAGCACGGAGCAGCTCGAGGCGCGCCGCCAAACGATGCGCGAGCGGCTGCTGGCCGAAATCGGCGGCCTTCCTTCCCGGGATACGCCGCTTCATCCGGTCACGACCGGAATCGTGAAGCGGGACGGGTACCGCATCGAGAAAATCATTTTTCAATCGATGCCAAGCGTATACGTAACGGCGCATCTGTATATTCCGGACGGCCGCAGCTCGCCGGGCGGAGCGGTGCTGTTCGTTTGCGGCCACGGTCCGGAAGGCAAGCTGTACCCGAGCTACCAGCACGTATGCCAATGCCTCGTACGCGCCGGGCTCGTTGTGCTGGCCATCGATCCGATGGGACAGGGCGAGCGGCTCGGCTATCGCGATCACGAGTCCGACAAGCCGTTTGCGCGTCGGGTCGCGGAGCACGAACATGGTGGCGTGCAGTGCTGGCCGCTCGGAGACGGGCTGGCGCGTTATTTCATCCACGATATCGTGCGGGCCGTCGATTATTTGAGCTCCCGCCCCGAGGTCGACCCGGGCAAAATCGGCATGACCGGCAGCTCCGGCGGAGGCACGCAAACGGCGCTTGCGATGATCTGCGAGCCGCGAATCGTCGCCGCCGCTCCCGGCACGTTCATCATGAACCGGGAATCGTATTTGTTCGCCGGCCAGGCGCAGGACGCGGAGCAAATATGGCCGAACATGTCGGCCCTCGGCTTCGACCATGAGGATATCCTGCTGGCCATGGTCCCGCGCCCGGTGCTGGTGCTTGCCGTCACCGGCGACATCTTCCCGATTGAAGGCACGCGCAGGACGGTACAGCGGTGCAGACGGTTCTGGGACATGTACGGCTGCGGCGGCGGGCTGCAGCTCGCCGAGGACGAATCGCATCATATGTACACGCTTCCGCTCGCGCGGGCAGCCGCCTCGTTTTTTGCCCTCCATCTGCTCGGCGAAACGGTCCAGGTGAGTACAGACGGACTCGTGACGGAAGCCGGAACCGAGATTTGGTGCACGGCGAGCGGGCAGGTGTTTGACGACTATCCGGACGCCAGGAAAGTGTTCGACGCGAACGGCCAGCGGCTGGCCCTGCTGGAAGCGGCCCGCGAAGCTTTGCCCGAAGCGGTGCGGCGGTCGCAGGCGGTCGCCTGGCTGAGCAGCCGCGTGCGCGAGGGACGGCCCGGCTGCGACCTGAACCCGCGTCACCAGAAAATCGGCACGTGGCAAGGGTTAACCGTGCGGAGCAGCATATGGTGGTCGCAGCCAGGCTTGTTCGGCCACGGGTTTCTGTTCGCGGCGGCGAACCCGGAGACCGCGCAAAGCCGGCTGACGATCGCTCTGTGGGAGGACGGCACGACCCGGCTGCAGGCACACGAAGACTGGATACGCAGCCGGACCGCAGCCGGGGAAGCCGTGCTCGTGCTCGACACTGCCGGCAGCGGAGCGCTCGAGCCGAATGCGATCAGCGGCAAGCCGCTTCGCGGCGTATTCGGCACTTTGCACAAGCTGAATATGGATTTGCTGTGGCTCGGCGACAGTCTGGCCGCCCTGCGCGTCTACGACGTGCTGCGCGCCGTCGAGTTCGCCCGTAGTCCGCAAGGCGCGGGAGCGGCGGAAGTTCGTTTGTATGCCGAGGGGCGTTTCGGCGTTTACGCGGAATGGGCCCATGCGCTGCTCGAAGAGGACGTACCTTTGGAGATCTCGGGCGAATGGGAATCCGTCGCCTCCTGGGTGCGCTCGGAGTATTACGATAACACCGGCATCAGCGAATATGTGCTGCCCGGCCTGCTGCGGCATTGCGATTTGCCGGATTTGCGAGAATGGCGTAGGTTAGGGGTCTAATCCAACAAGGGGGAATTCGAATGGTTGCCAAAAAGTGGTCCGGAGTCGCTATATGTCTCGCGTTCGCGGCGCTCACTGCCGCCTGCGGCCGGGGAGACGCGTCCCCGCAGCCGAATGCGGGAGCGGAAGACGCAGCGCGGGAAGCGGCGGAATCACCTGCGGAGATCGTCTTTTACAGATCAAGGGTTTCCCTACGCTCGATATGTTCGTCAAAGACCAGTCGGTTGCGATGTTCGCCTACCAGTCCGGGCTGATCAACGTCTGGGAGGAGCAGCACAAGGCGGTCAATTGGGATATCGTGGCGCTGCCTCCGCTGCCCGGACAGCCGGGAATCGGCAGTATGGCGACGTCGAAGCTGTTCGGTATAACGTCCATGGCCTAGGTGCGATATTCCAGAATTAATTAGAAAACGGAGCCCGCAAACCCGCGTGACTCCGTTATTGTTGTTCCAGAATCGATTAGAATTTGATGCGTTCCGCGGCAAAATTAGCGGTTTGTTGCAGAAATCAATAGAAAAATATTTTCAACATTCACACGGTTATGCATAAATATATGAAGCAATTTTACCCCTGTATAACTCATTTATAAATACATCTTGATGTCCCACCATACTTCCAGACAATTTCGGTGTGAAGACAAATTACCATTGAAATACTTGAACTGCATAGATTCCTGTGTTGTTCATTGCTTTAGTTTTTTGTATTTAGGGAATATCATGGAAATTAACTGCTCTTATTTTTTGATCATATATTATAATCTCATGATTTAAATAGGAGTGGAACCCATTACTATAACTTGGAATAATAACATTTCTCGTAAAAAAGTTTTTTTCAAACAATGCGGTATTGTTTGTGTAAATAAATAACGCCTTCTTATTCTTAAACCAAGGGCTATGTTGAATAAAGAGAAGACAATATTCACCTTCAACATAATTGTTGTTGATTTTGTAACCTCTTCCCTTTAGTTCTATACGTAAGTCTTTCTCTACTTGAATCAGAAAGCTATCGTCGCAATTTGTGGAACTGATATAAATAATATTGCTTGGGTTCGATTCTTTGTTAATTTGATCAGAAGTAACGACAGGATAATCGACATAAATATTCGGATCCCAACCTGCAGTTTTCGGATGAGCAAAGTTCTGAGCAACCTTATAGATTATTGATTTTTCTTCATCTGAAAAATAATTTATTGGAACAACAATTTTCACACTATCCATATAGATATCTAACAACCCCAATCCCCAGGTGCTTGGGGTTATATCGTTAGAACTTTGATATTGTAATTCAAATATTGATCCTTTCTTTATAAAATGAAGTTCATCTACATCAACCTGTTTCAGAAAGTATACTTCATTATTGATTATGATTTTCAAATCGAATCGACGCACATAATCAGGAAGTAATATTATACAATGCTTGATATTGGTCGTATTAATAATAATCGTTGAATAATCTAAAACTTCACCGATTATCTCCGCATAAGTTTGTCGTTCTTCAATTTCGATAATCTCAACCCAATAAGCCTTACTATGTCTGTTTCTCTCTGTCCTATAATATATCTTTCTCGGATACCTTTCTTTCCTATGCCGTAATAACCACTTAATCAGTTTTGTATTATTAAGAAATTGAGAAACATCCCAGTGATTTGATATTCTTTCCATTACCCCAGTATAGGTTTGCGTTGATAATGTCGATGAGGGTATATGGTAGGCAGAATTAATTAGATAATCTTGATCACCACAGATGTTTAATATAAAGAGATTTGACAAATTCCCTAAATTGTGTTGATAAGGGGATCCCGATAAAGTTACAATCCCCGCAAATAAATAAGGATGTGCTTGTGCTAACGCCCATGCTGCATATGCGCCGTTAGAATAGCCATAAAGATACACTCTTTCTTCATCAATGTTGAAGTTTTTTTTAATAGTATGTAATCCTTCTAATAATGAAACTTCGCCGATATAGCTTCCGGTTGTAACACCTCTACCGGAAAAAGTTGTAATAATAACATCTTCAGCTATTTCTCCCTCAAAATAAGTTGCAAGATTATCGTATCTACCTGGTGGAATTAAAATGACTAAAGGATAGCTTTTGTTGGTAGAATAATCTTCTGGAAGAAATACAGAATATTTTTCTAAAGTATTATCAATTTTTGAATAGAAGAATCCATCTGAGAATCTTTTTCTAGAGACGAGATCGGAATACTTTAGCCCTTGTTCTACGTAATCGAATGTATTGTATAACATAGATATGCTTTCAAAAACAATTTTTAGTCGAGTACTTAATATAACTCCAGTTTCAGAGTCTTTTACTTTTTTTATTTCTGCAAGCAGACCGTCAATATTTGCTTGATTCTCATGATTCATTGTATAAGTGGTTTTCAAGTGTAAATACTGCTGCTCTAACTTTTTAATTAGATTGGAAAGGGAATTTATAAGGATATAATTCACTATTCTTTGACAAATCTTATGTATATCGGTATAGCAAATTTCAAACTTCAACATATTTGACGTTCTATGTTTTATTTTACTAAAATCATATTCGATCTTATGATTTATTATCGATTCAAATTCATCAAGAATACTACCATCATCATTTCTTACTATGATTTTAAGTGGAGTACTATTTTGAATACCAAGAAAATCTTTAGGCAAGATCATAAACTGATGACTAGTCGATGTAATTTTATTGCAGTTATCTTGTATAACATGAACTTTACTAGAAATAGTATTGTTTATAAAATCATTAACGTATTCCTCTAATGGATCTTTTATAGATTTTAAGTCACAAATTCTAATCGATCTGGATTCAATAACCTTTGTTAACTCAACAATAATAGTGTTATTCCCTTTCTCTAGCATCATTTGAAATGAGCCAGAATTGTTATATACAAGAGAGTTATTTACCCATATTTTTCCTATAATTCCATATACCCTGAATAACACCTCCCTTTTGTTCTTACTTTTCAAGTTAGCAATTAGAAATAATCGCTCATCTTCTTTTAAGTTGTAATACTTTGACAAATCTAATTCAGAATTCTTGGGATCAATACTCTCAAGTAAACAACATTCATAGTTGTTCCCATGAAACTCTAAAGGTTTTTTTTCACTTAAACATAATGTTGCTTTTTTAAAAATATTTTCTAGATCTTTATTAAGCAAATCATTTTCAGAAGAATTTGTAAGCGGCCCTAAACATAGTGCCCTGGTGATTCTTACAGGAGCATCAACGAGTTCCGTTGTGACCTTGTCTACTTCTTCCAATACAATATTCATTAGTATCACTCCCACTATAAAGTAATGTTTTCTCCTGTTTTCTCACTGAATCTCAGAATTTCAACAATAACATCTTGAGCGGTGGTAGTCGAGAATGTAGTCTATACTACCGATTTTCATCAGAGCGTAGGCGAGAACAAAGCTTCGATGTCAAATTCTGAAACTGTGGATATTAAGTATGTTCGCACAGTTGGATATCCACATTCACCCTTGGGGTTTCCCCTTCCATGTCCGCTGGGTCGATGCCCTCACTTTCCTTCGTTCTACCTCTCAAGGGGTGGATGCCGATTCTTGCCCCTTTACGGGGTCGTTGCCCTTATGGAATGTAGTCCCTCGGCTGCTTCAGTGCTTCCGTTGTCTTAGCTGATGATCGAGGAATGAGTCTACAGTTCTTGCTTTGTTTGTTAAGCTGCCTCTTGTACCTGAACCTGACGAACCGGCCCCATTACATCATTTGCATCTTATTCCTTCTGCTTTGTTCCTAACGTGAAGAGAATTCGGACTAGTTTTCCACATAACGCAATGATGGACTGCTTCTTCTTTAGCAGGTTCTGACTTCTTGTCGTATAGTCATGATGCAGTGCCTTGAACGCATGGTTCTTGGCCACCATCGACATCACGGCTCGAAACAACAGAGTTCGAATAAGCGAGCGCCCACGCTCGCTTATTCCCGTCTTGCCCTTGTGCTTGCCGGAGCTGTTCTCCTTCAAGTTGAGATCGGCCAAACGAATGATCTGCTGTCCATGGTCGTAGTTGTGGATATCTCCCGCTTGAGCCAGAAACCCTGCAACCGTTACGACTCCGACGCCCGGTACCGACAACATCTGCGCAGCTCCGGGAATGCACTCCAGAATCTCAAGCACCTTTGCCATGATCGTTTCGAGCTGCTCACTAAACAGATCGTATTGCTGCAACAAGGCGGTCAATTCCACTCGAGCTGCTACTACACCCTCTGTAAGACCGATCTAGTAGCAGCTTGGCAACGAGCATCTCCGGTCGCCGTATACCTACTCCGCGTTTCACCTCTGTCTTCCAACGCTCCAGGACGCCTTTGGTGCTCTTCGCCACAATCTCGGCGGGCAGTGGAAACTCCCTAAGCGTCAGCAGTGAAGCTTTACCTTCCCATAGCTTTAAAACGCTGATGTATTCCGGGAAGAACCGGTCAAACCAATTGATGATGCGGCCTTTCACTTGTGTTAAGCTTGCCGACATCTTCTCACGGAGATTCATCAGGATCCGAAGATCCGCTTACTCTTTTGTCGGTAGATTGGGTTCGGAGTACTTTCCGTTGCGAATGAGATCGGCGATGACTTTCGCGTCTTTGTAGTCGCTCTTCGTCTGCGAGTTGTCTTCCAGTTCTTTGCTTTTGTTGACGTGGTGCGGGTTAACAATGACAGTCTTGATGCCCTGCTCCTTCAGGTACACGGCTAAACCAGTAGTGTCCGGTAGGTTCGATGCCAAAACGACTTCCGTCTTGGCGTGAACTTGTTGAAGCTCCTTCATCCAAGCTGTGAGCTTCGTCAGTCCGTTCGAGTCATTGTGGAAGGTGCAGTCTTTTCCAAGTTCAATCCCGCCAAAATCGACACCCCGAGCCACATGAATCTTCTTCGCAATGTCTGCGACTACAACCAACGTTGTATCGGAAATTCGTGTAATTCGTTGATTCTGTTTCTGCTTAAGTTTATACTTCATGTTGAGTGCCTCTTTCGTATGTGGGATTTGTTCTTTGGACGGAACGTTTCCCAGTATACAAGAGGTGCTTTTTTCGTTCAAAGCTCAAATTACTTCATTACAGGAATGGCTCCTTGTACGTTATTAACAGCTTCAGACTTAATGGTGCGAATTATTTCTACAGGATTTAATACTAGTGAAGGATGTTGCCTTTGGTCCTCTTCCACAATTTTCACTTTATAAAGTAACTCAACTTTCGCAGCAACAAAATAGGTCGAATCCCTTGTGGTTCTAAGAGCCAAAGCCTCTTTTTCTATTGATTGACAAAAAAACACCCTCTTTGTTTGATATCATGGAAGTGTCGAGCAACCATGCA